>JAVJQA010000063.1:0-15431 GCA_040218045.1 Marinoscillum sp. | reverse complement strand
TATTTTTACCGGGTCCCCGTCAGGGTCGGTGCCTTGAATGAGTTCTGAAACAGTCATGCCTGCTTCCACGCACAGATCATCAGGCACCTGAAGGTTTGGACGCTCGTTATCCGTCTCCCTGACTATGATCTGCATGTCACGTGTGACAAAACCCAGTAATTTCCATTGTTTGAGAACCTTGTTATATCGCCATTCTTCTATTACAAAAGCCACATTATATTCAGCCTTATCGCCTTGATTTAGCAAATCTCCTGGAGCATCCCAAACTAAATCTCCTTTAATGGGGTCCAGAGTTAATTCTGAATCATGATTTTGCCCCTCATTGCCTTGTTTCGGATTTGTGTAAAACCTGGAATCATCCAAAGGAACATAATTGGCCACAAAACTGAAAACACTTTGTTTTGGTGTCGTGATATGAAAAGCAAGACTATCACCATCAGGATCATAAGCTCCTGGGTTGTGAATAAACTTTACACCAACTGCTGCAAAGTCAATTGGGGGAACAGTTAATATTGGTGAATTATTCAATCCTGCAAAAGGATCAACATTGATCATAGATTCCACATAAAATGGAGTAACTCCCGATGCGTCCATATTGATAATATCCCTGTTTCTATTTTCTTCTCTATAGGAGACAATAAACCTTTTAGAAGAGGAATAGGTATGAACCAGCTGAAACTGAACCATTTCTATCTCATTGTCTATTGGCGTAATTGTAACATTGAAATTTCCCTCCTGAAAACTATCATCCCCAAAACGGAACACACCCTGGCCGAAAGGAATGGGGGATCCACTGTCTCTGAACCCTGTGAATGTAAATCGGTAGGTTCTGGTCAAATTATCTATTCTTTCTGCGGTGATTTCACCGGCCCGGATGTGAGTGGCCATAGAAGCAAGTATTGAAATGATCCAAAAGAATAAGCTTAAGCTGCCCTTCCTCAATATGTTCTTTAGGCCAAGATCCGCCATTTGGTTATGGTTTTGATTATGGAACAATTACCAACCTTCTACTCCCTATCAGCAACCCCATTTGATCAAAAAAATGAACGAAATACATTCCTCCATCGAGTTGACTTTTTAAATTTACAGATACATCAGGAGAAGCTAAAACCTGAGTGAATACTGTTTTACATTCAATCGAAATTATCTTCATGAACCTGGCATTTGACCGGGTTACTTTAAATAAACCAGTGCTGGGATTCGGGAATAGTTTGATCTCCTCTAATTTTTGTGGGTCTCCTGTCACCAACTCAGCAATATCTTCAAGGTACTTGCATTCGAGTGTATAAAGTACATTTCTGCTCGTTGAATACCCATCAGTCACTAGTTGTGCAAAACCATAACGCATTACCAGATCACTAGGGATTAAGGATAATTGAACAGTAGAATCACCATAAAGAACAGTACCCGACATGCTATTAGCGGATTCAGCATTCTCCAACTCTAAAAATGATGCATCAACAAATAAGGTTGACTCAGTTCCTGAAACGTTCATCTCCAGTGAATAGCTACCACTTTCATCACAATTTCCGGGAGTCCATTCGAGCGTTGGTAAAACAAGATCACTATGATGATCAATCTCAATATTAAAATCTATCGTGGTAGAACTGAGTAAAATCCAGGTTTCATCAACAAGCCTGTACTCAGAAGCACGTACTGCATATAGATATTCGTTATGATGAGAAACTGATGGTATATATCCCGGAACACTCCAATTCAAATTTCCTGTAAAGCGATCTATTGTCATCCCCTTGAGGCTATGATCACTAAGGTAATTGCTCGCGGAACTCTTTGGTGTCACCAAAGAAAATACAACAAGATCACCATCTTCCTCCCTAACCTTGATGGCTTGCTCGTAATTGGTTCCCTCCAGTCCATCCAGAAGGTGATGCACATCGAATAAAGGGTACTGGTTTGGCAACAGGGGGTCTAAAAGAAACTTCAAATCGACATAAAAGGGTGTGTTTGAGGTGGTACTGACATTTTGTATCCCAGTATTGCGATGACTCTCCTTAAAGCCAACTGTGTATTCACCTGCTCCAGTGTAGGTATGTTTAATTTCAAATATGGCTAATTCCAAATTCTCGGACACAGGCACTTTTGATACCTCAAAATCACCTTCCAACTGAGATCCATCACCAAAACTAAAGACTCCAGAATCGTAAAGTATTGGTGAGCCCTTCTCCCTAAATCCTGTAAATCTAAAAGTTACCGTTTTTCCTTCAACACGTACGATTGAAATAAACCCACCAATAACATGTGTGGCGTGTACAGCTGAAATGCTGAATAAAAAAATGACTGCTGCAATGAAATGTTTTGTCATCGGTAGGTTAAACAATTGGTGAACACATTCAGTTCTGCACAAAAATCATTCCTAAAAGCTGAACTGAGTGACAATATTTACCTTACTATTTAGAAAGATTCAAAATAAGACTTTCGATTGCCAGATCGACGGTTCGGAACTACCTTTGAATCCGCACAAAAATGAAATTCACATAAAAATATGAGTTGGTCTTCAAGTACTATCGCCAGGAAGTTTGCCATGGCGCTTTCAGGACTCCTACTGGTCTTGTTTTTACTGTCGCATTTGACGACAAACATGCTTTCGGTCATTAGTGCCGATGCTTTCAATGAAGCATCACATTTTCTGGGCACCAATCCATTAATTCAGTTTATCGCACAGCCTATTCTCATCTTTGGAGTTTTCTTCCATTTCATTTTAGGTTTTGTGCTGGAAGCTAAAAACAGATCCTCCAGACCAATCAAATATGCTAAGAAGTCTACAGACAATGCATCCTGGATGTCACAAAACATGATCTACAGTGGGCTTGTAATCCTTGCATTTCTGATCCTTCACTTTATTGACTTTTGGATTCCTGAAATGAACTACAAGTATATTGAGATGCTTCCTGAGGTATCAGATAGGTACTACCCTGAATTGGTCCATAAGTTTGCAAACCCTATTCGTGTGATTGCTTACGTGGTAGCCTTTGTGCTCTTGGCGCTACATATGCTGCATGGTTTCCAGTCATCTCTACAGTCAATGGGCATCAACAACAAGTTTACCCCATCCATTAAAAAATTCACTCAAGCGTACGCAATCATAGTTCCCTTAGGATTCATTTTCATTGCGGTGTATCATTTTATCAATCATTAATTAAAGTCATGAAGATAGGTTCAAATTTTCCAGCTCAACTTCCTGAAGGCCCGATAGCCGACCAGTGGACTAATTATAAAAACCATATCAACCTGGTAAATCCTGCCAACAAAAGACTTATTGATGTTATTGTAGTTGGTACCGGACTAGCTGGCGGAGCTGCTTCGGCCACACTCGCTGAGCTTGGTTACAATGTAAAAGCATTTTGCTTCCAGGACTCCCCAAGAAGGGCGCACTCAATCGCTGCACAGGGAGGAATTAACGCTGCAAAGAACTATCAGGGCGATGGAGACTCTACATATCGACTGTTTTACGATACCGTAAAAGGTGGTGACTACAGGTCCAGAGAATCCAATGTCTACCGACTCGCTGAAGTCTCAGCTAACATCATTGACCAGTGTGTTGCTCAGGGAGTTCCTTTCGCAAGAGATTATGGTGGGTTGCTTGACAACAGGTCTTTTGGAGGTGTGCTTGTCTCCAGGACATTTTATGCCAAGGGACAAACCGGTCAGCAACTTTTGCTAGGAGCCTACTCTGCCATGAACCGACAGATTGCTCGTGGTAAGATCAAAATGTACAATCGCCATGAAATGCTTGAGCTGGTAATGGTCGATGGAAAGGCTAGAGGAATTATTGCGAGAAATCTGGTAACGGGTGAGATCGAAAGACATTCAGCTCATGCCGTAGTGATTGCATCCGGCGGATATGGAAACGTGTTCTTCCTTTCAACCAACGCGATGGGCAGTAACGTTTCTGCTACATGGAAAATCCACAAGAAAGGTGCCTGGTTTGCTAATCCATGCTACACCCAGATTCACCCAACATGCATTCCGGTTTCCGGAGATCATCAGTCCAAATTGACCTTGATGTCTGAATCCCTAAGAAACGACGGTAGGATTTGGGTACCAAAGAAAAAAGAAGATGTAGAAGCAATCAAAGCTGGTAAACTGAAACCAGCCGATCTCGCCGAAGAAGATAGAGATTACTATTTGGAACGACGATACCCGGCATTCGGTAACCTGGTACCTCGAGATGTAGCCTCCCGAGCTGCCAAAGAAAGATGTGATGCTGGTTTTGGCGTAAACGCAACCGGTGAAGCAGTTTACCTGGACTTTGCCGCTGCTATTCAGCGATATGGTAAAGAGCAAGCTCACCTGAAAGGCCTGAATGAAGATGATCAGGCATTGGTGACGGAACTTGGTAAAGAAGTAGTGAAATCCAAATATGGAAACCTCTTCCAGATGTATGAAAAGATTGTGGATCAAAACCCATACGAGACGCCAATGATGATTTACCCGGCGGTCCACTACACCATGGGTGGTACCTGGGTAGACTACAACCTGATGTCTACTATTCCTGGCTGCTTTGTAACCGGTGAAGCTAACTTCTCCGATCATGGAGCGAACAGGCTTGGAGCATCTGCTTTGATGCAGGGATTGGCTGATGGTTACTTTGTATTGCCTTATACGATCGGTCACTATCTATCCGATGATATCCGTACGGGTGCAATTTCCACGGAAAGTCCTGAATTTGAGACAGCAGAAAAAGCTGTTCGGGATCAGATAGATAAATTCATCAACAACAAAGGCTCTAAGTCAGTTGACCACTTCCACAAAAGGCTTGGAAAAATCATGTGGGATAAAGTAGGTATGGCCCGAAATGCCCAGGGATTGAAGGAAGCCATTACCGAAATCAAAGAATTGCGCGCAGAGTTTTGGAAGGACGTTTCTGTACCGGGTACAGCTAATGAGTTTAATGAAGAATTAGCCAAAGCAGGTCGTGTTGCTGATTTCCTTGAGCTGGGCGAATTGTTCGCCAAAGACGCTCTTCATCGTGAAGAATCCTGTGGTGGCCACTTCAGAGAAGAGCATCAAACTGAAGAAGGTGAAGCTCTAAGAAGGCCAGAATTTCAATATGTGGCTGCCTGGGAATTCAAAGGCGAGCCAGCAGATGCAGTTCTTCATAAGGAAGAACTTAAGTATGAAAATATTGAAGTTAAAGAAAGAAGTTATAAGTAAGACCGAAAGGTTCATTACCCATAAAAAATACCATTACTATGGATCTTAAATTGAAAATTTGGCGCCAGGCCAACGCAACAGATAACGGAAAAATTGTAGACTATAACATTAAGGATGTTTCTCCTGACATGTCATTTCTGGAGATGCTGGATGTCCTCAATAACGAACTGGTTGATAAAGATGAAGAACCTGTGGCTTTTGATCATGACTGTAGGGAGGGCATCTGTGGGACGTGCTCACTTCAGATCAATGGTAAGCCACATGGCCCTGACGCGGCAATTACCACGTGTCAACTTCATATGAGAAAATTCAAAGATGGCGACACCATTTATATCGAACCTTTCAGGGCCAAGGCATTTCCTGTAATCAAGGATTTGATTATAGACCGAGGTTCATTCGATAGAATACAACATGCTGGAGGATATGTATCTGTGAATACGTCAGGTAACACTCAGGATGCCAATGCATTGCCTGTCAACAAAGAAGATGCTGATAAAGCCTTTGATGCAGCGACCTGCATAGGTTGTGGAGCATGTGTTGCTGCGTGTAAAAATGCCTCAGCCATGCTGTTTGTAGCTGCTAAGGTGTCTCAGTATGCATTGCTTCCTCAGGGCAAAGTAGAGGCTAAACAAAGAGCGCAAAACATGGTAGCACAAATGGATGCAGAGGGTTTTGGGGCTTGCACAAACACGGGAGCTTGTTCCGCAGAGTGTCCTAAAGAAATCAGTTTGACAAATATTGCCAGACTGAACCGAGAGTATATGTCATCAAGTTTGAAATAAATGAACTCCCAATCCCGGTCTTCCGGGGTTTTTTATTGGGTTTCACAATAGCAGTCGTTATTATTATCTTGCAAATAAAATCAGCGATCTGTTGAAGAAATTTCTAATATTTCTAGCAATTGTTTTATTGATTGGAACAGGGTACTTCACCTATGATAAATGGGTAAAGCATTCTGATCTGTCCTTGTGGTCGTTCGTACCCAACAACGCCATTGCCATTTATGAATCCGATAGCCCTCTGTCTGTCCTTGAAGAGATCAAAGAATCTAAAGTCTGGAAGAATTTATCCTATATCAGGAGCATCGCCAACATTGAAGAATCGATAAATATCCTGGACACTTTGGCTGGTCAGGGGAATTTTAAGACATTCTTTAAGGAGAACCCTGCACTTATTGCACTAAATGTAACATCGAGCAAGACCTTTGATTTTCTATACATTGTAGAAATAAAAAACCTCTCTCAACAATCCTTCATTAGCAAAGCTCAGGCGTACTTCAATGACAAGGATTACACCAAGCGTACCAGAATCTATGAAGGATTTACGATTACAGAATTGATCAATGGCGAAACCAATCAGTCATTCACTTACATCTTTTACAAAAATTACTTTATTGGAAGTTTCTCAGCTTTCCTGGTTGAGGATGCGATTCGGACAGTTGGTGCTGATAGTGAATTCGGTTTTCAAGCATACAACCCGGAATTACGAACCCTCACAAAACTTGAGCAAGACCAGGGCAATCTATATTTGAACATGAAAAGAGTGGTCTCCCTGATCAACGTAGCTTCTGAATCGTCATATACTTTTAGTCTCGCGAAAAACAGCTTTGTTGACCTAAAAGTCACTGATGACCTCATCAACCTCACCGGTTTCACCTTCTTAGATGACCCGGATCAATTTCTGAGTTCATTTGCCAATAGCAATGGAGCCAGCTTTGACATGGCTGAGATCATACCGAATAATACCTCCTGGTTTTATCACTTTAGCTCAGAAAACATGGTGGAGTTGGGCTCAAAAATGAATGAATATCATCTTAAAAAAGACCCACAGGTAATAGCCCATCAGCAACTTCTCTTAAAAGAGAATGATTTTGATGTAAACCAGACTTACAACTTACTGGATGAGGAAATTGGTTTGCTTACACTTGAGTCTTCGGTTACCGGCAGAAAAAACCAACTGTTCATTTTAGAGATGAATGACATGGGAGAAGCATTGAGATTTTTCAATTCTGTGGGAGAGCGAAAGATGCAAAAAACCGGTGACACGCTATACCACGAGCAGTATGGTGACTATGAAATACGAAAACTCCCTGTCCCAGAATTCCCCTATGCACTTTTAGGTTCTGTCGCTTCAGGGTTTAGTGAATCCTTTTACCTTCAATTTAGGAATTATCTCATTTTCAGCAACAGTTTGCAGCAATTGAAAAATCTCACTTTTTCCATTGAGGATGAGGCGACATGGACCAAATCCATTCGCATCAACAGGTTCCTTTCCCGTACGAACAAAGAGGCCAATTTCAGCTTCTTTGTTAACACTCCAAGAGCATGGAATCAACTTCTTAAATCACTCAAACCTGAGTGGGTTGATATTTTTGATGAATTCCAGTTTTCTCTAAAAAATTTAGAATTTCTTGCCTTCCAGTTTAGTGCTGTGGATGACAAGTTTTACACAAATATCAATGTGTACCAACCAGACCTGCCAAACAGAACCATACCTGAGCGAATCAACACCATTCACTCCCTTACCCTTGCAGACTACATCACAACCAAACCATTCCTTGTGATCAATCATGACGATAAGTCCAGAGAGGTATTTATCCAGGATACGACCAATTCTGTTTACCTGATAGACAAATCCTTTAATGTGTTGTGGGACCTTCCAATTGATGAGCCAATTAAGGGAGATGTAAGGCAGATTGATTACTATAACAATGGAAAGATGCAATATCTTTTCACTACCAAATCTGGCGTTCATATAGTTGATCGCACTGGGAAATACATCCCTGAGTTTCCAAAAAAACTGGTTGACAATAAACCTATAAACCACTTCAATGTCATCGACTATGACAATTCTAAAAGGTACCGCTTTGCGATTACTGATGAAAACGGAGCTGTATATCTAACTGATAAAAACCTAAAGCCGTTGGAAGGTTGGAATCCAAGAAAATTTAATAGCCCACTAGCGCAGGCGCCAGTACACAGGAGAATCAATGGCAAGGATGTCATCATAGTGCTCCAGACGAATGGCAAGCTTTGGCAGCTTTCCAGACGTGGGGAAAACTATCCTGGATTTCCGAAAGACGTAGAATCAAACATCACAAACCCCATGTTTATTAAAAATGCAAACAGTCTTGAAGATGCAACTATTAGCTTATTGACCAATAGCGGAGAAATCATTGAGATTGCTATGGACGGAGATCTTGTGAGGAGAGATCAGTTATACAAACCAGGCACTGAAACCAAATTTAAACTGATGCCAGATGTCACAGGTGATACCTATGTGATCTTGAGACAAACCGGAACACGCTACGAAGTATTGGACGCTACAGGTGAGACTCTTTTCGAAAAGGATTACTTCACCAAATCTGAGCTAATTACCCAGTACTACCAATTAGGTCGTGGGATTGAATTCATCATTTTTGTGGATCCGGGAGGCTCTTTCCTTTACATGTATGACCGTAATGGAAACCTGGCAACAGGAAGACCTTTAGCTTCGAGCTGTCCTATCTCAATCATGCAATATGAAAATGAGTTCCAGATCTATCGGGCAGTAGATAGAAACCTGGAACTCATCTCCGTGTCATTTTAAACAGTTACTGTTTTCCATTTACCTCTTCTGAAGAGGACTATACTAATCACTGCTTGCAGCGAGTGACAAAATGCAATGGTGAAAAACACACCATTTGCTTGCCAGTCTAGCATGACTGATAGCCAGTAGGCCAAAGGAATCTGGATCACCCAAAATACAAAGAAGTTGACAATCAGAGGTGTTTTGGTATCTCCTGCACCGTTAAAGGCCTGGCTGATCACCATGCCATAGGCGAAGAAAACATATCCAACACATATGATTTTCAAAGCACTTACACCGATACTGTGTACAATATTCCCATCCCCGAAACCATTTACTCCAGGTTCTTGCCCAAATAGACCAATGATAGGATCAGCACCCAGATAGAAAATAACAGACACCAGTCCCAGAAAAATCATATTGTAAAACGCTGTGTTCCAAACCGATTTTTCTGCTCTATCCGGATGACCTGCTCCAAGGTTCTGACCCACCAAAGTGGCGGCAGCATTTGACATGCCCCATGAAGGTAAAATGGTAAATACAATGACCCTAAATGCAATGGTGTAACCTGCCAGGGCTTCACTTCCAAAGAGTGACATGACCTTCACAAGGAAAATCCAACTAGCAGTTTCAATAAGGAACTGACCCATTCCTCCCATTGAAACTTTGATCAGCTCTACAATTGTTTTGAACCGTATCACTACATTGTCCATACCAATTTTAATAATCCCTCGATTGTTAAGAAGACCATAAGTCTGATAGATCACCCCAATAGACCGGCCGATAGTTGTGGCAATTGCAGCACCTTCTATCCCAAAAGCAGGAATTGGCCCTAGCCCAAAGATCAAAAGGGGATCGAGAATTAGGTTTAAACCGTTCGCTATCCAAAGTGACCTCATAGCAATAGACGCATCTCCTGCACCACGAAAGATGGCATTGTTGAGGAACAGCAGGAAAATGCTCAAATTGCCAGCAAACATAATTTTGGTAAACCCAACTCCTTCACGAATCAGATCAGGCTCTCCGCCCATGAGCCTTAGAATGTCCTCTGCAAAAACAAACCCGACAACACCTAAGACCAAGCCGACTATCACCGCTAGTAAAATTGATTGGAAGCCCGCATCTGAGGCACGCTTGTAATTCTTCTCTCCGACACGTCTGGCGATTATGGCGGTTGTTGCCATACTGAGACCAACCGCTACAGAATAAATGATCATCAGAATAGACTCTGTAAGTCCAACTGTGGCCACAGCATTTACACTGATTTTGGATACAAAGTAAACATCCGCAACTGCAAAGAGTGATTCCATGACCATTTCGCCGATCATTGGAATAGAAAGTAAAAATATAGCTCTGTTGATGCTCCCTGATGTGAATTCTGTTTCAGATCCCCTGAGTGCAATTACAAAAAGAGAACATAGTTTTTTTAAAAAGCTGAAAACTTTTGACATGATATTGATAAGAAAAAATTGTGAAATGAACCGAATAGAAGGAATCTGCTAGTGGATTTTAGCAGATATTGGAAATGGATATGACGGCTCTCAGCTTCATAATGGTGCAAATTAAATCAATTTTCTATTATCAAAACAAGTGGTTGTCAAAAATTATATTTTGGTAAAGCTTATAACATATTCTAAAGTCAACCTGTGTCTCTTAGTTTTTACGATTGCATTATACCAATTATTTTTATTGATAATTCATGTTTCATGGCAGTTTTGTTGTACTTAATTGCCCCAATTTAATTAGGGAGTAAATCCACTTTATTAACTTTAAATTCATATTTTCACGTTGAATACTTAATTTGCTTAGAATCACGGCCTTATCCTATGAATAAAGATTACGGTGTTTTATTGGAAAATCTGCTCGGTAGACGATACGATGAAGCACTCAGAGAGTCAATAGTTTCTGATGCTTTTGAAGAGTGCGAGTACCCCGATTCGCTCAAGTATGCGTTGGAGGCCATGGAGGAAATAGATCCTTCTTATGCCTATAAGACTTTCCATATTGCAAAAAGAATTCAGGAAAAGCTAGATAAAGTGTTTCATGAAATTGATTTAAAAGTCGATTTCAGATATCAAGGCCCGATTCAAACAGAAACACACATCGTACTATATGGTGGAGTGGAACTAATGCTCTTATCAAAGACTTATTCCCCAAAACCTTGGATCCAGGTTTCACGCATGGCCCAAGAGGCCATGTCTGTGCTAACGGGTGATCAAACTTTTACAGGAATAGACTATAGCAGTAAACTCCGAATCAAGCTTACCACTTCAAAGCCAAAATGCGAAATTAAAATCTTGCCCTCTGTTTGGTTAGATAATCCAGAATTCCTGAATTCAAAACGAGAGATTGACCGGGGCATTTGTGAATACAACATGCTTAAAAAGACCCGCAGAAAATACCTACCGTTCTTGAATATTGCACGAATCAATGCTAAAGATGCCCGTTGTAACGGAGGGTTGAAAAAAATCATCAGGTTGCTACTCTCCTTGCAGCGTGACGCTAATGAAGACATAGACCTGAACTGGTATGAAATAAGCTCGATGGTCTATGCCATTCCCGATAAGCAGTTAAAATTTAATTCCGAATATTGCTTGGGGTTACTTGGCGTGGTATCTGCACAACTCAATCGGGTGGTCACTGACAAGAATTATCGCGAGCGACTGGCTTCTCCTTCTGAAAAAGAACTCGTATTCGGATCACGCCACTATCTCAATGACGAGGTAGCCAAACTCAAAACCGAACTCGATCAACTGATACAGGATCTCAATGCCTCATTAAAGGAGGACGGTGGTAAAAACATTTACAGCGGGGTTCGCTATGAAGTGTAGTATTTAATTAAGACCTGCCCGCTTAAGCAACGCATCGGGTGTCGGTTCTTGTCCTCTAAACCTCTTATACAGTTCCATAGGATGCTCAGTACCACCTTTACTCAAAATGTTTTCTTTAAATGAAGTAGCTGTAGCCTTATCAAACACTCCATTCTCCAGAAATACAGAGAAAGCATCGGCATCCAGCACCTCAGCCCATTTGTAACTGTAGTAACCTGCTGCGTATCCTCCTCCAAAAATATGACCGAACTGAACACTCATATTGGTGTTTGGTACAGTTGGAAATAAATCAGTGGGGCTGAAAGCCTCTTGCTCAACTTTCATTACATCATCAATGGTGCCTGCTTTTTCAAAAGGTATATTGTGCCAGGTCATATCTAGTATCCCGAAACTTAGCTGTCTTACTGTGGCAAAAGCTTCATGATAAATTGCGCTTTTCTTTAGCCGCTCCACGTACTCTGCAGGTATCAACTCATCAGTCTCAAAATGCCTGGCGAAAAGATCAAGGCATTCCTTTTCATAACACCAGTTTTCGAGTATTTGAGATGGGAGCTCTACAAAATCCCAATAGACATGTGTACCGGATAGGCTGGCATAATGGGTATTGGCCAACATCCCGTGAAGGGCATGTCCAGTCTCGTGAAAAAGTGTCAGTACTTCATCAAACTTCAGAAGTGAAGGTGTGTCTTCAGTACTTGGAGTGAAATTACACACAATGCTTACCACCGGAATTACTTTCTCATCTCCATCCCGTCGTTGGTCCCGGTAAGATGTCATCCAAGCGCCACCTCTTTTGCCTGGTCTGGGAAAGAAATCAGCCAGAAATATTGCTGACACTTCACCAGAAGAATCTCTTACTTCATAGGCTTCTACGTCTTCATGATAGACTGGTATATCATTATTTCTTTTGAAAGAAATATCAAAGAGCTTTTCAGCTGTTTCAAATACCCCCGTTATTACATTTTCCAACTTAAAGTATGGCTTGGTCAATTCATCATCCAGGTCATATTTCTTCTTCCGGAGCTTTTCTGAATAGTATGCCCAATCCCATCGCTGAAGATCATGCTCTGCTCCCAGCTCTTTCATAAAAGCTGTCAGTTCGACCACTTCCTCCTTTGCCTTAGGCAATGCACGATCTAGTAGATCATTGAGAAATTCTTCTACCTTCCCAGGCTTTTCAGCCATTCTTTCCTCCAGCACATATTCGGCATAAGTCTTGAAACCAAGTAACTTGGCTTTTTCAGCTCTCAAAAGTGCCAGTTTTTTAACAATCCCCTGATTATCTCTATCGTCACCTTTAAGTGCTTTGCTCATAAAAGCTCTGTACAACTGCTCACGCAACTCACGCTTGTCCGCATGCTCCAGAAAGGGGGTATAACTTGGCGCATGCAATGTGAATGCCCATTTGCCCTCCTCTCCTTTCTCCTTTGCAGTTTTAGCAGCTCTCTTGATTACATCCTTTGGCAAACCTGCCAGGTCTTCTTCCTTGTCAAGGATCATCACAAAGCCGTTGGTTTCTGCTAGAAGATTTTCACCAAACTCAAGAGACAACTTAGATAGTTCAATAGCAATTTCCTTAAACCTCTCCTTATCTCCACCTTTCAAATTTGCACCACTCCTTATGAACCCTTTATAGCTTTTGTCCAAAAGCATCTGCTGTTCCTGGTTCAGGTTAAACTGATCCTGATGCTCATAAACTGACTTAATTCTTTGCCAAAGCTTCTCATTGGTTTTGATCTCATTATCAAACTCAGAAAGCACAGGTGACGCATCACGCGCTACGGCTTGTAACTCATCGCTGGTTTCTGCAGAATTGAGGTTGAACAATACGGAAGTAACCCGCTCCAAAAGCGCTCCTGATTTCTCCATTTCTAAAATAGTATTGGCAAAAGTGGCCTGCGCTTCATTGTTAACAATTTTGGAAATCTCATTACGCGCCTCTTCGATGGCCTTCTCAAGGGCTGGCATATAATGCTCAATCTTAATCTTGCTAAATGGTGCTATATCAAAAGGAGTATTGTAAGGTTGTAAAAGTGGGTTACTCATATGCGTTAGTCTCTTTCGAAAGGCGACAAAGTTAATTCGAATAACCTTTACCTTTGCGACAAAATTTTGATTAGTATGAGTAAGCAACTGCTTTTTGTCAGCCTTTGTTTTGTTACATTTTTCGCAAAAGCACAAGATTCACTATATGTTGATTTATCCTCTCCTTATGGGACTGTAAGGACACATCTGTACTATCTTCAGGATGATCACTATAATGAGATTTCTGCAGCGCAAGCCTTTGCCCAAAATGGAGTGAGCGAGGAAGATGCGGTATCCAGTGCCATCAAATTAAAACAGGTTTGGGATGGAGAGGGTATCTACATCAACATGGAAGACCTGCCCAGAAATAACAATTACAAAGACAGCATAAGGAACAGAACACAATACATTATATCAAGCCATTATCCTGAGATTTACCTGGAAAAGAAGAATGGAGAATGGGTTTATTCTAAAGTATCAATAGACGCTATTGAAGGTATTCATGAGGAAGTCTTCCCTTTTGGAACAGATGAATTGCTTGATCTTCTACCCAAAATGGGGACCCGTAAAGTAATGGGCCTTTATATGTACCAGTACCTCGGTATGTTAATTCTTGCCCTAATCTGCGTCCTGATCCACAAAATCTTCTCTGTCTTGTTTGAAGAAATCATCACACGGATCTTGTTAAAAGCTGGCTATGAAAGATTGGCTGATCACTTCATGCTACCAGTGGCCCGGCCAATTAGTTTGTTTGTGGTAATCCTACTCCTCAGGATATTTCTTCCAGTACTTCAACTTCCCCCAGATGCATCGCACTGGATTATGCTGACATTGAGGGCGCTACTTCCTCTCTTCGCCACCATTGTCTTTTATCGTCTGGTCGACATTCTGGCGATGTATCTGGAAAACCTGGCGCAACGAACAGAAAGTACACTCGATGATCAATTGGTTCCCCTTCTTAGGAAAACGCTCAAAACTTTCGTTGTTGGGGTGGGTACCTTGTTCATTTTACAGAACCTGGACATTCCCATCATTCCACTTCTTACCGGTCTTTCTATAGGAGGTCTGGCATTTGCTTTAGCTGCTCAAGACACGATTAAAAACTTCTTTGGCTCTTTGATGATTTTCATTGATCGTCCATTTCAGATTGGGGATTGGATCACCTCAGGTGATATTGATGGAAGTGTAGAAGAGGTGGGATTCAGATCGTCGAGAATCAGGACTTTCAGAAATTCCCTCATGTATGTACCCAATGGGAAGCTGGCCGACAGCACCATAGACAATCATGGGATGCGTCAGTACCGAAGATTCTACACTCAAATTGCCGTAACATACGATACACCTCCTGAACTGATCAATACCTTTGTAACGGGCTTGCGCAAAATCGTGGAAAATCATCCAGATACAAGAAAGGACTATTATAATATCTACTTCAATGACATGGCCAGTTTTTCTTTGAACATCATGTTTTACATCTTCTTTGAGGTTCCTGACTGGTCTGCTGAACTAAAAGCAAGACATGAGATTTTGATTGAAATCATTAAGCTGGGCAAGGAGCTTGGAGTCAATTTTGCCTTCCCAACTCAAACCCTACATATGGAGAATTTTCCCGGCCAACAAACCTTGAGTCCATCATATATGGAGGCAGCGGCAACAGAAACTAAAATGAATCAGTTCTTTGATAAAAATTAAGTAACTACTCAGGCGCTATTGATTTTTAAAAAAGAAAAGTAGATCAATAATTTGGACCGGAAATTTAAAAGAGTATCATTTGCAATGTTATTGATTCAAAAGAACTCATACCTTTCCTAGTAAATACAATTGCCGATCTCA
>JAVJQA010000061.1:0-92927 GCA_040218045.1 Marinoscillum sp. | reverse complement strand
TGATATAGACGATGGGGACATTGCTGAAGTGTTGACGGTTTCAATTAATACGGGAAGTACGACAGATGCTTTGTATGATGTATTGGCCAATAAAACCATCACAGCCACCAATACTGATAATGATACCGCAGGCTTCACGCTAGGAGCCACAACAGCTAGTACTTCTGAGGATGGAAGTGGTCAAAATGTAACCCTCGTATTGGCTTCTGAACCTATTGGCACAGTAACCTTTACTATTAGTGACGATGGTGGCAACGATGAGGTGAGTTTTACAACGTCCAGATCTTTTGACAATACGGATTGGAGCACTACAAAAAACATTGTGCTTGCAGGCCTGGATGATGCCATAGTGGATGGGAACATCCTTGAATCTTTGACGATTACAGTTACTTCGGCGCCAAGTGATGCCAATTACCTGGCATTGGGTACTCAATCTATAGATGTCACCAATAGTGATGATGATGCAGCCACCATTTCCATTGCGGATGTTTCAGTGGATGAAGGTAATTCAGGAACTACTTCTGCCACCTTCAATGTGACCCTTTCCGCCGATGTGGATCAAACTGTTACGGTCAATTACACAACCTCCAATGCTTCTGCCACTACAGCTGATTCGGATTATACCGCAGCTTCCAATACAGTCACCTTCACAGGAGGAACAGCCGGTACAGAAACCATCACGATAAATGTTTTGGGTGATACCAAGGTTGAAGATGATCAGACATTCAGGGTCACCTTGTCATCAGTAGTTGCTGGTGGAAAGAATGTGACCATTTCAGATGCTCTGGCTATCGGTACCATAAGAAATGATGATGTAGCTTCAATAGCCATAGGAGATGTGAGCAAAAATGAAGATGACGACACCTTTTCTTTTGATGTGACCTTGACTGGGACCGTCGATCAAACTTTTACCGTGGATTTTGCTACCAGTGACAACACTGCGGAAGATGAGTCAGGTGATGGGGATTATGACAGTAATTCAGGTACACTGAATTTTGCTGCCAATACAACTGGTGAAGTACAGTCAGCAGTGATCACAGTAAATGGTGATGCTAAACTGGAAGGTGATGAGACCTTTTATGTTACCCTGAGCAACCTACAGGCCAATAATAAAAACGTGGTTATTTCGGACGCTAGTGGGCTTGGAACAATTATCAATGAGGATGATGCGCCAACCTTTACATCTGCTACACAATTCGATGATGATGATAATGGTGAGCTGGATAGGATCGTAATCACGATGAATGAAAATGTGGATGAAACTTCAGTTGTCATTGGTGATTTTACTATTAATGGTTCGGGTACCGGATTCACATACACCAATGATGGCTCAAATGATGGTGTTTTTACCTTTGACTTGACTAGCGAAATCTCTGGAACCTCTACCGTTACAGTGGCTTATAGTGCAGGATCATTGATAGATATAGAAGGCACATTGGCAGAAGATAATACTGATATTACACAAGTAGATTTGGCAGTTCCTGTTGTTACGTCTGTCACTTCATCCACAGCAAATGGCTACTATAGTGAAGGTGATGTAATTGCTATTCAGGTTACTTTTAGTGAGATTGTCAACGTTACAGGAACGCCTCAGTTAACAGTGAATGCTACGGCTACTGCGGTAGATTATACTTCCGGCACAGGAACCAATACCCTGACTTTCAATTATACGGTAGGAGTCTCAGATGCCTCCACTGATCTCGGGTATGCCACCACTACGGATTTAACACTCAACGGAGGGACTATTTTAGATGCATCTTCCAACGCTGCAGATTTGACTTTGCCTGCCAATGCAGGAGGCAGTTCCCTGAGTGATCAAAAGAACATTGTAGTTGACAATACTCACCCTGTCGTGGCATTTGCCTATAGTCCAGGTACAAGTACGAATGCTTCCTCAGTTTCGTTTACCCTCACATTTGATACTGATGTGAACACCGCTACTGTAAGTAGTTCGGATATCACTATTAATACAACCGGAACCGTAGGATATTCGTCTACGTCACTCACAGGCCCCACTGGTGTTTCTAATCATATTTACACATACACCGTTTCTGGAATTGTTAGTTCCGGTACAATAAGCATTACATTAAGCACCTCTGGAATTCAGGATGACGCGGGTAATGACCTTACCGGTACAGTGACTTCCGATGACATTACTATCGATAAGTCCGCTTCCATAGCAATAAGCACCATCGAAGATGACGATTATGTAAATGGTACAGAAGATGACGCTAACATTATTATTTCTGGAACAAGCTCAGATGTTGATGCAGGTCAGGGAGTAACCATTAGTATATCTGATGGGAGCACAACAGTCGATCCAGAGGTTGGCACTGAAGCGACCATAGCAGGTGATGGTACATGGAGTTATTCTTTTGACATTGCCGGATCAGGATTAGATGAAACCACCATTACGGTTGATGTATCAGTAGATGATCTTGCAGGAAATAATGCGACCGATTCAAGAGATTTTATTTACGATGCCACTGCTACTGTTGCTATCAATGCGACTTTAGAGGGAGATAACTATGTGAAAGATAGTGAATCCGAGGATGTGGTAGCCAAAGGAGCCGTATCTAACGTCGAGAATGCTAAAATCATTACAATCACCTTTGAAGATATTGATGGCCTGACTGCTACAGCAACAGCCACGGTAAATGGTGGTACCTGGACAGCTTCTGAAGTGGATTTCAAAGCCGAAGGTTTTGCCACTGGAAATATTACCGTAGATGCTACCGTTGAGGATGCTGCTGAGAACGTAGCAAATGCCGCGCAGCGTACTATTGTTTATGATACATTGAACCAGGTTTTCATTGCGGCAACCCAAATGGATGATAATATTATTAGTGGTTCAGAAGCTTCAAATGTTACCATTACAGGAACTTCGAATGGATTGGATGGTAATACCATTTCTGTGACTATTACCGATGGCTCAACGACAACAACTGCTGCTACAGGTACGTCTGGCACTGGTACAGGTGCAAGTTGGACTGTGACTGGAATAGACATTACCTCTTTGATCGAAGGAACCATATCCGTTAATGTTTCAGTAACAGACGATGCTGGTAATACTGCCACTGCCAGCAAGTCCTTGAAATACGATGAGAGTGCGACAGTAGCTATTTCAACCCCAATAGAAGGAGATGGGTATGTTAACAATACAGAAGCTACTACAGTAGTGGTAAGTGGTACAACTACTGGCGTAGAGAATGGAAATAATGTAACTGTTACATTTTCTGACGCTGACGGTGGAACAGCGGATATCACCACTTCCTTGCCAAGTGTAAGTAGTAATGCCTGGACTACTGCTGACATTGATCTCAGTGCGCTCACGGATGGGACAGTGACTGTAACAGCCAACGTAAGTGATAATGCTGGTAATGCTGCAACTCAGGCTAGTACTACTATTACCTTGGATCGCTCAGTCACTATTTCTATAGATACCTATGATGCCAATGTTAATGCTTCAGAGGATAACTCACTGACAGTTTCAGGTTCAACAGATGCGGAAGACGGGCAAACAGTAACTATTAATTTTGATGATGGAAGCAATGATTTATCTAAATCTGCGACTGTTGCTTCAGGAGCCTGGACTGTCACAGGGGTGAATGTTAGTGGTTTAGATGATGGAACGATAACGATAACCGCAGATGTTACGGATTTGGCGGGCAATAGTGGTTCAGCAAACGTTAACTTTGCTCTAGATAAAACAGCCAATATTGCCATAGCTTCAACACTGATGACAGACAATGTCATCAATGCATCAGAAGCTACCTCAGTAACTATTAGTGGGACATCAGGGAGTATTGAGAATGGCCGTCCGGTAAACGTTTCTATTACTGATGGTACCAATACTTTCGATCCATCAGGTTCTGAAACTACCGTTGATGGCAGTGGTAACTGGACGTATACATTTGACATTAGCTCCACCTCGTTAACAGAAACAGATCTTGATATCACAGTGACCTCAGCAGATGTTGCTGGAAACTCAGCCACCGCTACGAAGACAATACATTATGATGCTACTGCAACAATTGCCTTAACCACACCAATATCAATTGACAATATTCTCAATGCATCCGAGGACGGAGGTTTGATTATTAAAGGAACAACCACAGATGTCGAAACCGGACTTACTGTAACCATTACTTACAATGATGGAAGTAATCCTGTAGTTAACGCTTCAGCAGTAGTTAGTAGTGGATCCTGGACTGCATCAGGAGCTGATATCAGTGGCTTGGATGAAGGTACAATTACCATTAGCTACTCAGTGAGTGATAACGCTGGGAACACGGCAAGTGCTACTCATAATATCACATTGGATCAAACTGCAGATGTTGCAATCAGCACACCTATAGCCACTAATGGCATAGTCAATGCATCCGAGGAGTCTGCATTGTTGACTATTAGTGGTACAACCACAGATATTGATGATGCGCAAACACTAACACTGACAATTTCTGATGGAACTACATCTTTGACTCCAACTACCACAGTAACATCTAATGCCTGGTCGATTACTGGAATAGATCTTTCTACTTTGGATGAGGGAGGGATTGATATTACAGCTTCAGTATCAGATGTCGCTGGAAATAGTACTACGGATGAAGTTTCAATAACCCTTGATCGAACTATTTCCATAGCCATAACTACACCAATTGAAGACGATGATAGGGTATCTAACACTGAATCATCAACAGTGGTTGTGTCTGGTACAGCTGGGGGTGTAGAGGCCGGAAAGACAGTGAACGTTGTGTTTACCGATGGCTCGGCAGCAACAGTCAATGCCAATGCAACTGTTTCTGGTGGTAGTTGGTCAACAGGGAATGTTGATATTTCGGGTTTAACCGATGGGAGCATAAATGTGCAAGCGAGTGTGACAGATAATGCTGCTAATTCAGCATCATCTTCAACCACCATAACCTTAGATAAAGTTGCATCAGTGGCCATTTCTACACCAATTGAAGTTGATGGAAAGGTCAATGCTTCAGAAGATAATGATGTTCAAATCTCTGGAATCGTTACAAATATAGAAGACGGCCAAACCGTATCAGTTACATTAGATGATTCAAATAGTGGAACAAGTTCAGTAACTGTCACTGCAATCATCGCAAGCGGAGCATGGACAACTAGTGATGCAAATATCTCGAATTTAGATGATGGTTCAATAACAGTAAATGTTAGTGTATCTGACGTTACTGGAAACACGGCGACAGCTTCCACAACCATTGAATTAGATAATGACTTTCCTCAATTGTCATCAATTGGGTTATTAACAAACAATGGCACAGACGATCAACATGGAGCCGATGGAGATGTAGTGACCTTGACTTTTACGTCGAGTGATGATTTGTCATCCGACCCTGTTGTCACGTTTACCAGTGGCGGTGTTGATGTTAACGGGGCTATAAGTGTGGACAATAGTTCTGCACCTACCTATACGGCGACTTATACCATTGATGGATCTTCAGATACAGAGGGGGGCGTAGGTTTTACGATCAATTTCACGGATGATGCAGGAAATGTAGGGACTCAAGTTTCTTCAGTAACCGATGCGAGTTCGGTAGAGGTGGATTTTAACGCACCAGAGCTGTTGAGTTCTAGTATCACCACGAACAACACCACCGACAATGAGCATGCGAAAGGCAGCGATGTAGTGACCTTGAGTTTTGAGACGAATGATGAACTGAGTGCCACCCCTGAGGTATCCATGACCATTAACAATACTCCAGTAGTAGGGGGGGTTACCGTGACCAACACCACTGGGAACAACTATGAGGCTAAATTCACCGTTGACGCTGCGGGCCTTACAGTAGGTACAGATATTGACGATCAGGGTTTGGTTGGTTATGAGATAGATTTCATTGACGATGCGGGCAATGAGGCCACTCAAGTGTCGGTGACCAGCGTTGTTGAGGTTGATTTTACATCGACAGAATTGAATCCAATAATCTTGACGAGCAATAATCTCAATAACCAACATGCAGCACATGGCGATGTGGTTACTTTGCGTTTTACATCGAGTGATGAGTTGAGTGCTACACCTACCGTATCAATGAATGTAGTTGGTATAGCGGTAGTAGGTGGAGTGACCGTGACCAATACATCGGGAAATGAATATGAAGCCACATTTACGGTGGATGGAGACGGGGTTAACCTTGGTACTGATAAAGATAACCAGGGAGCTGTAGGGTTCAGTATCACCGCAGTTGATGATGCAGGAAATAGCAAGACATCAAGTACTGTAACGAATGGCAGTTCAATTGAGGTGGATTATACCAAGCCAACGCTTTCAGGTATTAGTTTGGCAACAAACAATGGAACAGATGATGAGCATGGAGCAGATGGTGATGTGGTCACATTGACCTTTACCTCAGATGATGACCTGTCCTCCAACCCTGTGGTAACCTTTACAAGTGGTGGGGATGCTGTCAACGGGGCTATAAGTGTTGACAATAGTTCTGCACCGACCTATACGGCAACCTATACCATTGACGGATCTACGGACACCGAGGGTTTTGTAGGATACGAGATTGCCTATACCGATGATGCTGGGAATGCCGGGACAAATGTTGCAGTTGCAACCAGTTCGGTAGAGGTAGACTTTGTGGCACCGACAGTTGAGACCTTGACTATATCCAGCAATAATGGGACTGATGATGAGCATGGCGCAGAAGGAGATGAGGTAACGATCACCATAGATTTTGACGATGACCTGTCAGCACCACCTACATTTATGATAAAGAGTGGGAACCCAGAAATTACAAACACGCCAATAGTTACTGAGGACAATTCTACAGAGGAAATTTGGGAGATTACTTATACAGTGGATGCTGCGGATATAGATGGGGCTGTAACCTTCGAGATAAGTTTTGTGGATGATGCCGGGAATTCTGGTGTCCTAGTTACTCATGCGGATATCACCGATGGGAGTGTGATGGAAATAGACAAAGTAGCGCCAACCTTGACATCAGTGAGCCTTTCCACGGATAACGGCACAGATGACCAGCATGCGACTACAGGTGATGTAGTAACACTGAGATTTGTCTCTGACGATGATTTGTCAGCAATACCTAAAGTGGACTTTACCAGCGGTGGAACCCCACTAAACAGCACAAGGGTTATGGTAAGCTCATTGGGGGGCAACTCATATGAGGCGACCTATACAGTGTTGTCTTCCGATGTAGATGGAGCAGTAACCTTCACAATAGATTATGTGGATGATGCTGGCAATAATGGTTCACAGGTTACAGCAGTAACAGATGTAAGTTCAGTAGAGGTAGATAAAGTCAAACCGTTCGTTACTTTCTCCCATTCTTTAGAGAATCCAACAAACGAGGACCCTTTTGACATTACCGCAACCTTCGATGAACAGATTACGGGCTTAACCACCGATGATTTTATCATTACAAATGGTGCAGTGGTTTCCATTACGGATGCCAACCCTGTTTTTACGGTTAGGATAGACCCTACGAATGGCACAGATGCGAATGTTTCTATTGTTCTGGATGCTGGAAAAGTATTTGACGATGCAGGAAATACTAATAACGCTTCGTCAGCATACAATATAGCCTTTGACGATGTTCCACCTGTTCCAACACTGGATACTTTGTATTTGGTGGGCCGTACAGTGAATATGGATATTACTCTTGATGAAGTTGGAAATCTCTATTATGCTGTGCTACCAGGTGGAAGTACGATCACCAATGCCGAGTTAATGGATACTATCTCATATGGAGGAACAATCATTTACTATGGAACAGTGCTCAGTGATGATGAATTCTCTGAAGAATTCACTTTAACCTCAGCTACCGATCAAACGGATTATGTTTTATTCTATGCAGTAGAAGACTTGGTTGACTCACAGAATTTATCTTCTGTTTTCAGTCAGGACATTAAAACAGGCGGGGTGGAAGTTGAGGCACCCAATTTGGTGGATATTTGTATAGATGGCGATTACTTACTGTTAGATGACATTAGGGTAGGAGAAACTATCGCTACCGATTTTGTTAGTTCTGGATCGGATCGAACATTGACTTTTGGATTACCTGAAAACTTCACTTTTAACAAAGGCACTGGTAGCGCTACGGTAAATTCAGGTGATTTGACCATTGTGAGCAGAACTTACAACACTGCAGGAAATGAGCTTACAGTAAGGTATCGTGCATCCAGCATGCTAAACCTTGACACCTTAACCATTTCCAATTTGGAGGTGAAAGTTGTTAACAGTGATGATGGGGATATTCAAGATGACGGAGTGACCTCTGCGGAAATGACAAGAGTTGGCGGGTCAGGTGATGTTTATCTGGCAAATGATGGTGACTCTCGTGTATTTGCAACATTCACCTCGGTTCCTCCATTTAACGCACCAATTATTATCAAGCCATCTGATACACCTCCAGCTGATCAGCCATATATTATCGAAACGGATAGTACTGTATTGGGAGAATCCCGAGGAGATGGAGTGGTTGTCTATGATTATGATGCTTTTGATAATTCCAGATCTCCAATGACCATTGGTTCTGTGAACTCTGGTGATGAAATCTCTATTTATTATAATACCCAAGACAGTTTGGTAACTTCATATACACTCACCTCTGCCAGTGATGAATACAGTCCAACATTGAGTGAGTTGAAATTGACCAAGGATAATCTTGGCATTAATACATATTTAGTAACTGTAACAGACGGTAAGACATGTGAAAGTGCTACGAGTCAGTTTTCTATTGCCGTCATTCGTTACACAAATTCTTCTGGAGTGACTACCTTTCAGGATGATGATGCGACTGGTACCAACTTTAGGTTTACCTATCCAAGTGGTTATTCAGCATTCTATGATATAGATACTGAGGGGAATGTCGGGTTGTTTAGTACTGTGACGGATACTTTCCTGATAGCTCCGTTTGATAGGGCCAGGAGGGTTCGATTCAGACCTGATGCGGGTATTGATGCCGGTAGATATAATGTGAAATATACCTTGACTAAAACTTCCTCTGGAATTAGTGCCGAATATTGGATTTCGGTGTTGGTCAATTCTACTTCTGGTGTATTTACTGTTACTGATTACAGAGACAATGGGTTGTGCGCAGACAATATTTCACAGGAGGTTGAAATCGCACCAATCGCAGATATTGATGTTGGACTGGGCAGTGACACCACTTCAAATCCTAATTTCAGCCAAATCAGGGTTTTTGATTTTGAAGATGGCTCAAGAGGTGATGACCTGACTGAAATGTTTTTGTTGGCTAGTCCGACCTTGGATAACAGTACGGCAACTAGCGCAACTGGGTGGACACTTAATCTTGATACAGCAAATTCTGTATTTGGAACAGCTTATTCAAAACAGATACAAGTTGTCCTTTATGTGACTGAGGACGTTGCCCCTTATGGAGAAACTGAATTGACTTCAGAGGAAATTATCATTTACAAAGCGCCTGAAATCTCATTTACAAATATCTCTTCCTTTATATGCGAGGATGAAACTGGTTTTGATTTGAAGATTTCCGTAAGGGCTCAGGGAATTAATTTGACTGGAAATGGAGTAGGAGATACGTTGACGACTGGATATGAACTGTTTAAGTTTGATGGAACTGACTATGTTTCGGTATTAGATACATCAGGAACATTTTTTAATCCACAAGATGTTGATTTAGACGGAGACTCAACAGAGAACGAATCTGGTCAGTATAGATTGGTTCACACCTCAAAAGGTTATACTACTGCAGAATGTGGTTCAACGGTCACTTTTGATTTTGAACTGCTGTCCAAACCGACTTTACCAACCATAACAAACGATCTAACCAATGTTGGAGGATTAATTGACTTGGATGGCGATGGTGATGTGGATGATTACCTACTGGAATTCAGGCAGGGAGATACAGTTCCAAATTTGACAGCTGGATTGGTTGGTGTTGATACCATTCTCTGGTACAACGATAGTTTCCGATCAGCGCAATTGACATCAGGTGGTACTGGAGGTTCGGTTCTAACTCCTGAAACTTTGTTTGGTACCAAAGTGCCTACATCGCTTACCCGTCGAATCTACTTTAGTCAACGCTCTGATGTTGAGGCAAATGGATCAACTTTTGAGGGTTGTGAATCAGAACTTAGAGCGCTCGAAATTAGGGTAAGGGCTGTGCCTAACGCTCCTCAGGTAAATACCGCCCTCATCAATGCTGTAAATACCAATGAAACCAATCTTGGTGTGATAGGAGTAGATGAGGATGATCTTAATGTCATCAGTCAAGGCTATGCATATGAGTATTGCGTAGAAGATGATGGATCACTTATTTCTCTTGAAGATATCATCTTTAGTAATATCACAACTACATCTGAGCCTCTGGAAACCTATTTCACCATTTATGATGAAGACGCTATGACGGAACTTGACACAGTACAAACCGGTCAAATTTTATCAAGCAGGTTAGAGACCGTCTTGAGCTATTCGCCAACAGCAGGTTCGGGTGTAAGAGCATTCTATGTTTCCCGAACAGATTTTGATAACGACCCGAGTAACGATGGACCTGAGTTTAATGGTTGTGAAAGTGAACTTCGTAAGTTTACTTTAAATGTATTTGCGATTCCTGCGGCTCCTGTTGACTCACTCTTCCGAGGTGGAGAGAATGCCAATAGCAGGTTGTTTTCGAAGGTTGACAATGAGATGAATTACTATTTGTGTGCTGGTGACAAGGATGCATTTATCCAAATCGAATCACCAGGAACAACTGGCTCGTCATATACATGGTACACCGATGAAACTTTATCTGTGATTATGCCATCAGATGCAGTCAATAATCGATCAATTCTTTTGGACGATTTAACCGGATTCTCAGACGAGGTAACTACAACAACTACAAATACTTATTATGTCACCCAGACTAGAAACATCAATGAAGCGAGTGATTTCTTAGGATGTGAAAGTGATCCTGTTGCTGTAAACGTTACAGTATTCCCGGATCCTGTCCAGTTGACATTTGACGAAGAAGGAGATAGAGATTTGATCAAGAGCTATTGTGAGGGATCACTGAGCAGTGTGTTTTTTGACCTTACTGGAAGCGCAAACTCTACCTTTAGCTTTTATAGTACAAATGCTGCAGGAAATTCATTGGAAAGCGCAGCTACGCCAATAGGTGACCTTGATATAAGTGATTCTAAGATAGAAGTAACGGCCTCTGCCCTTCAGTTAACCAACAGAACTGAGGGTACCTATTACTTCCTGATCTCACAAACAGGAAATATTAGACCTGATGGATCTACTTTCTTGGGTTGCGAATCAGAGATTTCTGAAATGGCCTTCCTCACAGTGAATATTTATGATATTCCTGTCCATCCAAAGGTGACTGATGGAATCACACCAATTGAGGATGAGGATTTCTTCTATTGCGAAAGCGATGCACTTCTAACGGGCATTACCTTACAATCCGAGGGTCTGGGAGTAAGTGAAGAGCTAAGATGGTACATTACCGATGAGTCATTTTCATACACAGAGGGTGTTGATGTGGTCACTACCGGAAATTCGGTAACTCCGGAAGATCTTCAGTCATTGTTCGGTCTGGATGGTAGCTCGGGTAGCGGTGCTTATTACATTGCCGTTTCACAAACTCAGGATCTTGATGGTGGTGTGGTTGGATTCGAAGGGTGCTCCAGCGAACCATTGATGATTACGATTATCAAAGAGCCTTCAGCTCCTGATGTTACCAGTCCTAACCCACGTTGCTATGATGATGGTAACCAAACATACAGTGCTACCTATAGTGGTGATGCTGTGGTTGTTGGAGGAGCTAATGCATCCTTCCAATGGTACGCCAGTGAAGTGTCAGGTAGTTTTAAAGTTATTGATGGAGTCACTTATAACCCTTCAAATCCAAATTCTCCAGAAGGACAAAATATCCAGGCATTTAACTACACCCAGTCAGCTAACCAGGCAAGAACTGGCCAGTTTGGTGTGATAGATACCATCTGGGTGAGCCAGAAGGTCACTGTTGGAAGTGTGGAATGTGAAGGTGTAAGAACTCCAGTAGCCATCAATATTTATCCGAGACCTGAAATTGTGAGAGCTGGTACTAATCAATTGAGTATTGTCCAGGCTTGTGATGAACAAGAGGTTAGTATGGAAGTTGAGTTGGCTAACCTCAGTACTGCCAATGCCTCATTTATATGGTATGGAGGGGAAACAGCTCCTGGTCAGGAGTTAAAGAGTGGAACACTTGAAAAGATAAATGACTCAATAGCAAGGTATACCTTTGAACCTATTTTGGAGTCAAGTGTGAGTGGCAATCCATTGATTGAAGCTGGGAATAACTTCTTTAGAGTGGAAATCATAGATGATCGACAACCTTCTGAACTTGGAGAATCGTGTTATGGTGAAGCTGAAAGGACTATTGAAATCGGAACCACCCCTCAGCCACAAATTAGATGGGATGGAATCACACAGGGCAGGACGACTGATTTTATATTCAGGGATCTTAATCCAACCGTGAGCCAACAGTATGATATTGAGTATGTTGAGCTTGCTATTATAGAATTGGACACTATACTTTCACTTCCAAATGGCCTGACTAATCCAAACTCTACAGATACATTGTCATTTAGCTTTGAGAATGCTGGAGTGTATGAACTACAGATTTATTATAGATCAAGTTCGAAATGTGATGCTACGATAACTCGTGTTATTACTATACTCGAGAAAGAGACTGTAACAGATGAGTTTTTACATGATTTTGATGTGACAGGTATACTGCCTTATCAGTGGGTTGTAGATTCAACCATTTATAGTCAAAATGATCCTCAAAACAGCGGATGGACTTTGAAGTCATCATTAACATGGCAAAGAGGAAGTGAATCTAATACCTATGGTGGTGAAATTGACGGGAATCAAACCAGTCATTGGGCAACTAATCTCGATGATGATTATACCGCAGGAGCTAGTGAGTGGATTTATTCTCCGGCATTTGACTTGAGTCAGATGGAGTTACCAACCTTGTCCTTTTCCCAGGCGCGGGATCTTACCAACCAGGATGCTGTGGTTATAGAATACAGTGAGGATGACGGAAGATCGTGGTTAGATTTGGGAGCATATAACTCGGTGGATGGAACTGGAACTGGATCTGGTAAGAATTGGTATAACAGTTCAAATCTTCCTAGTAATCCTGGAGTCAGCGTTGAAGGTGAAAACAGGCAAGGATGGAGTGAATCGGTAGTTAATAGTTCGGATAGCCAGAGTGGTTGGATTACTTCCGCACATAAATTACAGCCATGGGAGAATGTCAGGTTCCGTTTTTCCTTTGCCTCAACAGCCGGTGTGAAAGAGGGTCTCGATGGGTTTGCCTTTGACGACTTTAGAATCTTCAATAGGGACAAACGTATCCTAATTGAACAATTTTCAGTTTTGTCTAATTCAACTAAGGATAATGATAATTCAAGAATAGCGAACGATAGTATCTATGCCAGAACAACAGGTACCTTGGCTAATGATGCCATATGGATCAACTATTACTCAGACCAAAATGGAGAATCGCCGTTGACTTTGAGAAATTCTTCCGATCCTGGAGCACGTGCTGGATACTATGGAATTTCACAATCGCCAAAAAGTGTCTTAACTGGAGAAAGTAATTTTAATTCTAGTGTAAAACCTGGCTGGACAGTAGATGAATTCAATGCAGTAGCTCTTGATGATGCTGAGTTTGAGATCAATCTGAATGTAGGAGGAGCGTCTGATGAAATTACCATCAATGCTTCGTTTACCTCCCTAGTTGATATTTCTGGTAATAATACAGAAGTGTCATTCAGGTTTGCCATTATAGAGCGCGTTGTTACTGCAACGGAACTTACTGACCTTAATGGTGGAAGACCCTTATATAATGTATTAAGGAAAATGCTGCCTTCTTCTGCCGGATTTACACATGTTGGTGCTGTTCAGGAAGGCCAGAATGCCTTCTTTAATGGCAGCAATGAGCTGTCAATGACCTGGAAGATTTCTCAGGTTTATGATCCGGAGCAGCTTTCAGTAATTGCTTTTGTCCAATTAGACAATACGTCTGATCCTGCTTACAAAACAAAAACACGCAGGGTAATGCAGGCAGTAAAAGTTGATCTTAGCGGAAAAGTAGAAGCTGTTGTGGCAGGTGAGAAGCGCAACCTGGCAATTGATCAATTCGAAATCTACCCGAACCCAGCGAATAGTTCATTTAAAGTTCAACTGGAAGTAGCACCGAAAGATGAGATGAACTGGATCGTTTACGATCAGGTAGGTAGAAGAGTACTTGGAGGATTTGTGAAACCTGGTGATCTAGAAGTAGAGGTGAACTCGAAGGAACTACCGAGTGGAGTGTATATGATCCACTTCTTCAATAGCTCTGAGAAATGGTTGCCTAAACGACTGATCATCATACATTAGAATGACACACAGATAACAAAAAGGGGCTGCAACATTCATTGCAGCCCCTTTTTGTTTCTACCACTGTGTTTATCTGTTTATTTTATATGCATATGATGAACGTGTTTCCTTAAATGATCAACGCGTTTAGTGATATGCTTAATGAATTTATTCAACTCGGTCTCAATAATATAAATCTGACCATCATAAGAATTGGCCCCTATGTCATTTCTTGACTCATCAGAATGTTTTTCAATTTCATTTCGAGAGATACATTCTTCATGAAGAAAATGGATGAACGTTTGCATGCTGTATTTCTTCTCAAATTTGGCAATCTCATCCAGGGTTTTTTCTATTTCCTTATCTTTTTTAAATCGCTGAGCTGCTACAAGCCGATCATAAAGTACAGAATCGTAATGATGGATCTCATTTAAGAGGTCAATTATTTCCACTCGATACTCCTTGTCGTCACAAAATTTAGATAAGCCTTCGTAGCTATTTAGATTTCTAGCTTCACCATCCCACTTATAGGTTAGATCATCTATTGCTGATCCCAATGTATTTTCTTGGGCATAAATACTTGTCGACATAATCAACAACAACCCACCAATTAATTTTTTCATAATCACCCTATTCTTCCTGTTTGAATTGCAAATTTCAGGCCACGTAAAGAAATAACGCTCCTAATAGATAAAAAATTCTTAAGCGAAAGTAATTTAATGAATAAGTAAATTGTAAAATACTTAGATGAAAGTGGATTAATTCCGTTTCAATCGAGTGATTAGGTGTTCAAGACCATTGAGCCTTATCTCATACATAGTACTTAGCAACATACCTAATTTCCCATTTGGGAAACCTTTACTGTGAAACCATACCAGGTATGTCTCTGGAAGATCGCAAATCAAAATCCCTTTATACTTACCGAATGGCATCCGGAATGTGGTTAACTCAAGTAAGATATTCTTGTCCAGCACAGTCTTTAGATTCAATTTTGTTTTTGACAAAACTCAACAAAAATGATCAGATTTTTTAAAGATCCTTTCAGGATATAAAAGTAAGAATGAGTCATGACCTTAATAATTCTTACCTTAGGCCTGGTTTTTGCAAAGCCTATGAGAAAACAACATCCAAGATGAAAAAAGGACTTATAGTAGCCATTTTGGCTTTCTTAATAGTATCTGAATCCATTGGGCAAAAGGCTAAAAATTTACCCTTTCCACTTGGCGAACGAATCGAATTTAAAATTTACTATGGATGGTTTGCTTTGGGTGAAGCATCTATGAGTATAGTGGATACAATGCCTAAAAAGTGGAATAAAAGCTACTACCACACCAGGGTAGAGGCTAGGACTGTTGGGTTATTTAGTTGGTTGGCAGGGGTTGATAACCTCTATTGGGGGTACGTCAGTCCAGATAATTACAAGACTATTCTCTCTGAAAAGCACCTGGACGAAAAAGATGGAAAGTATGACCAGTGGAATGTGTTTGATTATGACAGGATGCAAACAGATGTTAAGGTTTTGGATCATTCGAAACCAGATGAGGGAATTGAATCATTTTCAGTAGATCTGACACAAGACACTTACGATCTTCATGGTACCTATATGTATTTAAGGAGCCAGCTGCGAAGAGATTTCAAGAAGGGGGATTCATTATTGGTCAAAACCTACTGGTCAAAAAAGCTTTATGACTTTGGGATGGAATATGCAGGAGAGGAGAAGATCAAATTCAATGGAGGGAAAGTTAAAACCAAAAAATATTATGGACTTTTTCCAGTTTCAAAGACCTTTCCAAAAGAGCGAGCAGTCACCGTATATGTATTGGAAAAAGCTGGAATGAGCATTCCTTTACTCATCGAAGCAGAAATGAAGATAGGAAAAGTAAGATGCGAGCTGAAGGAATACACCGTAGGAGGCAAGCAGTTGCTCACTTCAGAATGAGCAGATGGAACCTCGATTGATCTTTTGATAAGAGCCATAAAGTTTCACTTTGGTGCCTATCAGTTCTCCACAGAACATTCCACCTCTTTTACTCAGCTGGAGACTTTTAAACTGTGTCTTGTTTAATCGTGGACTCCAAAAAGGAATCAGTGCCGCATGAGATGAACCTGTAGCAGGATCCTCTAACTGCTGCACATGAGGAACGATGGTTCGGCTAACGAAATCATACTCATCAGAATTGCTCCTGGCAGTAACCGAATACCCAAAGATTTCGGAAGACCTCAATCGTTCAAAATTCGGTTGCATTGATTTTAAATCTTCCTCAGATTCGACTAGAACGATATGCTTATTGTTGGTTTGGAAATGCGAAATGATCGGAATACCAAAGCCTTTTTTCAGATAAGGTTCTACTTCTAATTCTTTAGTTACAGGAATAGCGTCTAACTCTATGAAACACTTATCATCGTTATACTTTCCACCTTTGATGAGTTGGTTGTTAGCTTGGAGGATAATATTTTCATCTACGCCGAAATTATTTTGAATAAAGGCAATTGCTGCCAATGAGCCATGTCCACAGATTCCTATTTCAGCGTCTGGAGCAAACCATTTAACCTTCCAGTCATTGTTTTCTCTCCAAAGGAAAGTAGTTGCTGGTTGCCAGAAATCAGCGGCTATTTGCTGTAGTTTATTGGCTTCTGTAGACCCTGAAAGCAAGACTACACTACTTGTATTTCCATAAAACCCAATTTTTAGGTTAGTGAATACCCGATATGTCTCAAAATCGTATTCCTGCATGTTACTTTAATTTTCCCCGATTGTTGTACTCCTTCAGTTTTACATTGAGGAGCTTAAAGTTTAATTGACCATTCATCTCTACTAAATGATCAACGATAGCTAGTGCTTTACTTAAGCGACTATCACTATTTTTCACCTTACTAACTATGTAAATGAGATTTCGTTGCTTTCCGGGTGTCAAATCGTGAAAATATTCATTACCCAATGGATCTTGCGCTAACAACACTTGCAGTTCTTCAGGCATCTCCATGCCATATTCAGAGTTGTCTTTTTCCAGCTCAATGTCCACTTCATCGCCAATATTGATACCTAGTTTTTTCTGCAATTCCTGATTAATTAGAATGTACCAATATGCTGTGAAGGGCATTAGACCACTAAAAATGGTAGTTTGATGGTTTATTGTGCATTTCACCCTGCGATTGGTGCCATTAATGAACCGATCAGCGATTTCTTTATCCACAGGGATGTGCAGACTGTAAACGCCAGAGTTAGCTTCTGAAAATTTTTGGAGATGGGATTTAAATTTCACGATGACCTAAAGTATGAAATCAATGAACAATCAAATGGATTCGCATGAAAGGCATGCATTGGCAAATCGCTCATAATTCTCAAAAGAGGGGCCGGGGCTTCCAAGTATCGTAATGATTTTGTCCAGCCGTATTTTTTCGCCATTGGCCATTTCAAGATAGCGTGCGAAATTATCTTTGATTAAGTTTATTAAAGTCCCATCAGATAACTCAATTTGGCCTTTTGAGTCATAGTAGTGTACTTTTCCTGCTTTAGATAATTCAATTAACCTTTGGGCTTTATCAATAAAATCAGGATCTACGGGTAAGTAATTATCACTATATTCCATATTTTTAAACACTTTTGCTTTTGTTGACGACAAATTAAGTATTTTCCACCAAGTATTTGCTCTTGCTGATCTGACTTAGGTATTATGATAACGGATGTTCAAAAGAAAAAATTAACTCATTTTTTCGGATTATTGGATTCTCACAAAAATGGGTTTCTACATGTTGATGATTTCTCGGAGATTGCAGAGCGGATTCGTCTTGGTCTAGGCTATGAGGCAGGTGGTGAGAAACACGTATTTTTAGCAAAGAAATCGGCCAAGTTTTTTCATACGCTACTCAATGATATTTCGCACGAAAACAAACAAGTGATTACTCAGAAGGAGTGGCTGGATTACATTGACACCAATATCATCAATAATGAAAGTGATGAGGTGAAAGAGGAGTTTGAAGAGTTCATCATTGGTTTTCTGTTTGACTTATTTGATGACAATCATGACGGGTACATTTCAACGGATGAGTATGTAGATATGTTTGTTGTATATGGAATAGACATCAAATATTCTGCGAAAGCTTTTCTTAAACTGGACCTGAATAAGGACGATAGATTGTCCAGAAATGAGCTCCTCCATGCTTTTGAGGTGTTTCTGCTTTCAGATGATCCAAATCAAGCAGGAAACTGGATTTTTGGGAATTGGGAGTAATATACTTAAAGCCATTGAAGCGTGATTCAATTAATGATTGCAAAGATTGTAATTCCAACAATGAGCAGGCAGTCAATAACAATCAAAATTCTCTTGATCCTTCTTTTTTGTCCTGAGGACATGCCTAAATATCCTTCCTGAACTTCTTGTTGTTCATTCATTTTTATTGGGTGTTGAATGAGTAGTTGAGATCATAAAAAACCCTTCCATATGGAAGGGCTAAATACCTGAGTTGACGTCTTAAGAATTACCTAACCTGAGATCAATCCATTAAGATTGATGCTGGACAAAGTACTGGCACTGTTCTTTGGGACCTGCATATAGAATTCCCTCATCCCTTTTGATTACAACAAAACTGTTCATTTCAGGGCTGAATTTGATCGTGTACTTTGGCTTGTTTGTGAAGAACTTAATGAGTCTGTCCATGTCGATTTTTGTTTTAAAATAGCTGATTGCATTAAAGTTATAAAAAATTGCATAAATATCATATGACATAGGATGAAGTAATGGAAAAGTAAGATGAATGGGTGGAATATTAGGATGAATGATTTTTACGAAAATATCCTTATTCCTACCAATATTCGTTCAATCTGCCTGAAATTGATGGAAAGTCCCATTTAACATGTCCTATAGTAAACTTTGAACTTATCCAGATGGACAAGAGAGAATTAGTATTACCTGAGATAGTTTAGGCTAAAGGCTCTTGCACCTTCCTAAATAATTTATATTCCATGTAAAAAGTACCGAATGGTACCAGAGAGGCTATGAGTGATTTGGCCGAATCTCGAAATCTCCATTCATATATGAATATGCACTGTACACACATGATGATATAGACAATAAATAGCCATCCATGAGTCATGCCCACATAGAAGTTAGGTTCTTTGATTCCCCAGATGTACTTAAGTGGCATGGTGATGGCAAATAGCAAAAAGCTGATTCCTTCCAAAATGGCTAATATTCTTAGACGACCAATGGGGGTTTTGAAATTCATTATCTGGTGGATTTGTAATTGCGAATTTAAGACAAGAGGCCCAAAAGTTGGTCTTTGGATAAAGCTTTTACAAATGAATTATTCTCTTTAATCAGTCCGGTGGATAGGTCCTTCTTGGTAGACTGTAACTGAAGGATTTTTTCCTCCACTGTATCCGGACAAATCAACCTGACTGCCGTTACATTTTTGGTTTGTCCTATTCGGTGAGACCGATCAATCGCCTGGTTTTCAACCGCTGGGTTCCACCATGGGTCGACGAGATATACATAATCCGCTTCCACTAAATTGAGGCCTGTACCACCAACCTTTAGACTGATAAGCCCAATTCTGATGTCTTCATCGTTTCTGAAAGAATTGACAATGGATTCCCTGTTTTTTGACCTTCCTGTAAGCAGCATGTGACCAATATTTCTGGATGCAAGTTCATCCCGGATTAGCTCAAGCATGCTGACAAATTGCGAGAAAATGATCATTTTGTGATGTGGTGCATTATTTTCTATTTGCTCCATCAAGGCTTCGATTTTCGAGGAAGTCTTCTCACCTACAATCTCGTCACTCTTCAAGAGCTTGGTTGAATTACATAGTTGACGAAGTTTGGTCAGGCCTTTGAGTACGTGCATCGGGCTTTTTTCCAACTCCTCCGCGGCGGTCACAGAGATATACTCCCGAAATTCTTTCTCATAGGCATCATAGGTGTTCCTTTGCTCCGTATCCATCGGGCAGAAGAGAATCATCTCTGTCTTTTTAGGAAGTTCCTTGGCCACTTCTGATTTGGTCCTTCTGAGAAGGAAAGGTTGGATTTTTTTCTGAAGTTGTTGGGCATGACGGGTGCTTTTAAACCGGTCAATTGGCACAGCATACAAATCTTTGAAATTACGCTTGTTGCCAAACAAACCAGGACAAGCAAACGAGAATTGGCTGTAAAGATCGAAGGTGTTGTTCTCAATTGGAGTGCCGGTGATGGCTATCCTGTTGCGAGCTTTCAACAGTCTTGTAGCTTTGTAGCGCTGTGATTCAGGATTTTTGATCTGTTGGGATTCATCCAGAAATGCATAATTGAATTCGAATTTCTTAAGATAATTCACATCAGTCAGAAGGGTGTTGTAGGAGAGGAGTACCACCTCAAATTTTTCGAAATCAGAAATATCTCTTTTTCGGTCTGGCCCCTGTAATGTGAGGATGCTTACCGAAGGAGCAAATTTTCTGAATTCTGACTCCCAATTAAAAATCAATGTGGTTGGGACAACGAGCAGGTTGGTGTTTTGAGGGGATTTCTTTCTGAGGTGTAGAATAAAGGCGATTATCTGAATGGATTTACCCAATCCCATGTCATCTGCCAGACAGCCTCCAAAATTGAAATCATCCAGGAAATTGAGCCAGTTCAATCCTTCTTTTTGATACTGCCTAAGAGTACCATTTAGCTCATCTGGAATTTTGACTGATTGAATTTTAGAGAAATCGTGTGCTTTATCTTTTAACGTACTGATCTCAGATTTGACCTCTTCATCGAGCATTTCAGCGTCAAACAGAGACTCTACTTCGTTAAAATTGATTTTTGGAATTGAAATGAGCTCATCTTCCGAGAGGTCACCGGCAGAGAAGTATTCAGCAAACTTTTCTAGCCATTCCTGTGGTAATATGCCGAGTGTACCATCATCAAGTTGAATGTATTTGCTTTTATTCTTGACCGCCACCTGTATTTTTTTGACGGAAGCTCGTTTTCTGCCAAACCTGACCTTCGCGTCCACATTGAACCAATTCAACCCGCTTAATACTTTGATGTCAATTTTCACCCGGTTCGGATTCAGTTTGTTGCCTTCTATTTCGTTGAATCCAAGAATGGTAATCCCTCTATTGGCCCATTCTTCAAATGTGGGCAAGAACCAATCCTCATTGAGAAAATGTCTTTTGTGCAAATAAAAGTGATCCAGCTCATTACTGATCTGTTCTTGAAAGTCTTCGTGTTGTTTAATAAGCAAAGCCACCAAATCCGTCTCTTTTTCGATATCCCGATCTACCAGGAATTCAGCTCCTTTATCATCTGTGCCATAGACCAGTCGTTTGGTTCTTACGGGGATCTCCACATCACTATAGCGCAGCACAGGAATGACCATTACATGGCTGCCAAAGTCGGAAAGGTAGATCAGTTTTTCTGTGTCATTTACATATTCACTGGTGGCCAATTGTTTGGCCGAGGCTTTTTTGATGTACTGGTAATGAACTGAAATCTTGTCTGAGACCTTATCAAGAAACTGGCCCTTGAATTCTTTGAAAGCCGATTCATAAATGATCATCTTACCATTCCTCTTTCTGAGCATTTTCAGGATAGAAATGACTGGAAGTTTATCAATAAGATACCACGTGTCTGAAATAATCAGAAAACACCCGAAATGATTTTCGAAATCACAAACGTTATGATCTTTTCCACTAAGGGTTAAATGAGCAGTTATTTCAAATATGCCTTTCCATTCAGAGACATTCAAGGTAATGTCTGCATTGAGATGCTTGATTTCGATTGGGTGTAGTGAGTTGGCTATTGATCCTGCTGTGGATTCCTGGTAGTAAAACTGGTAGTTTAATGGGTTGTGGAGTACCGATCTAAGTGCCGTCAAATCCATGCTTGAGAACACATCACTGTTTCTGTTCTCCATGCGCCGAATGCCCATCAGGAATTTCATCTGATGTGGATCTACCGTTTCCCAAATCAACTCTTCAGTGTTGATGGCTTTCAGGGGATTTTTGGGTTTACCTTGTTTGGTATGCTCGGCCTGATAAAGCTCAATTTGTAAATTTTTATAGTATTTGTGCTGTTTGAAAACGATAAATATATCAGGGGAATAAAGATCTGAAGGAGGGTTGCGTTCATTGGAAAGCACAGAGTCCCGCAATTCACTCAAATGTTCTCTGGTCACGGCAGTGAGCGAAGGGTCAATAGGAGAGATTGTGAGGTTTGAGTTTTCGAAATCCAGTCGAAATTGGAGATCAGGGTTTCGCTCATTTTCCAAGCCAAAATCATAAGCTATTCGTTTGATTTTTTGGTGCCGCAGCTGATCGTTGAAAAACACCTCCAGGTCTTCAACCTTCACAAGTGTGGACAACGCATTTGCCTGGTGGATGCAGAGCTTGTCAAGTGCACCCGCACACGTACATAGAAGAATCGTTTGTTGGTTTTGCTGGGTAATGGATACTTCAAAAGATTGCTTGCCTACTTCAACACTAAAAAATGCCTGGTTGATCTCAATTGCAGCAGGAAATGTGGTTTTACTAATCACATGATCCAGCGAATCACTACTCACCAATTGATAAATCAAGCGGTCTGTTACCTGCGAAACAGGGCTGTTTATAACAAGTCGATGTGTTCTTGTGGATTCGATGAAGATTGATTTGAAAATGTACTTAAAATAAAGACCTTTCTCTGTTCTTACCTAAGTGGAGTGCGAATATTTGTTCAGGTTAAAATCTTATTGAAAAATCTAGACAAAATATTGGGCCGGTCACTTAGTTTTGTGAGCGACCATTAATGAATATACGTGTTGCACAAAAGCCTGACCTTAATCTTCTTTATTTGTCTTTCGCACATATCCTTTGGTCAGCAAGACCATAAAAAAGTAATGGCCGTTCAGGGAGATGGTATCTACTCTCTCTTGAGGAATAGTGGTCTGGACCCGAAAAAATACCTGGCACCTTTTATAGAACTGAACAGAGAAAACCTGAGTTCCAGCAACGGATTGTTTATTGGCAGGATTTATCTATTGCCCAACCCTGAGGAGAAGGTGGATGTAAAAGATGATGAAGTAGTGATGCCTGATAGTGTAGATATTCAGACGGTAAAGGCGGCCAAAGTTCTGGAAAAGAGGTCTTATGCAATTTTCGGAACGGATTATTCGACCGTGCTCGTGGAGAGCAAGCAGCTTGAAGGGGCTGTTTTTTATCTTATTTCCGGACATGGTGGCCCTGATCCAGGAGCAGTGGAAAACTACAATGGTCATATGATTGCAGAAGATGAATATGCTTATGACGTTACCTTGCGATTGGCAAGAAAGTTAATATCAAATGGCGCCCTGGTTTATCTAATCACCAGGGATCCAGATGATGGTATCAGGGATGCAAGTATTCTCGAGATTGACCATGATGAACAAACTTATCCTGCCAAACGGATTCCAAGAAATCACTCCTTACGCTTAAAGCAAAGAGTCATTACCGTCAATGAGTTGTATGATCGCAATGCGGGCAAACCCTACCAGCGCATAATCGAAACCCATGTGGACAGTAGGAGCAGGAGTGAAAACATTGACGTGTTTTTCTACTATCATGAAAACAGTAAGAGTGGGAAGCAACTGGCTGAAAACCTACAAAATACATTCAAAGAGAAATATGCCCGTTATCAACCTAACCGAAAATACTCCGGGACCATTGAGCCAAGAAGCAGTCTTTACATCATCAAATACTCCAAAGCACCGACGGTTTATGTGGAGATAGGGAACCTCAAAAATGCCCGGGATCAGCGCCGGATCCTCGACTGGGAAAATCGGGACGCTATTGCCATTTGGTTGACAGATGGTATTATTGCTGATTACAAACAACGATGAGCTTATAACTAATGTGCCGTTTTTAAAACCCTACCCACGTCAAGGCATAAGTGAGTAAGATTTATGGATTTATTTATGCACTTTCATTTCTGTGTTCTTCCATGGCATGCTGGTATGCACTGGCCATTTGAGTCTTCTGTGTATCATTTAGCACTTTGCCAGCTAGTTGAAAGATGGTATGTTCTTCATCATCCAGGTGATGCAGTATTTTTTCACGCAACTTCTTGGCGGTGGAGACCCAGGCTGGAGAGGAGTACTCAGTGTTTTCGAGTTGTTCAATGAGCTCGTCCATTTCATGGTGCTCAGCTATACCATGACGTGCATGTGTCTGAGTGACATCCTGCTCGATGAGTGGTTTGTAAAAACAACGCTCTTCAGCCGCTGAATGAGCTTTTAGTTCCGTTTTTAATTTATGGAAAAGTTCATCTCGTCCGTCACTATTTCCATGGGTTTTGACCAGGATTTCGGATAGCGTTCGCTGTTTTTCATGGTCTTCTCTTAGTGCTTCAAATATGTTCATGTTGTTCGGAATTTTGTTACTTATGAGAAGTAATGGGTATACAGGTTTGTTGGGTGACTATTTCCTTACATTTCTAAAGTAGGAGCAGGGATGATGTAAAATGAGCGTTATTGGGGAATAACAATCGTCCACTTTGTCTGTTACAGGTATAATTTCATTCAATAAAACAGCAACTTATGAAATATCTAAAATCAATCAACATATGGGCATTTTCTCTTGTTTTCGTCTTATGCGGTACTCAAGTCATGTCACAGGAAACACAGCAAGCAGATCAGGATTTCAGTGATGATGAGTATGACCAATTTGTGAAGATCAATGTGGAGATCATCCCGGTACAGCAAGAAGCACAAGGTGAGATGATGGAAGCCATCACCGGAGAAGGAATGGAAGTAGATCGGTTCCAGGAATTGGCACAGGCACAGCAGCAAGGCAAGTTAGCAGATACTGCTGAAGGTACCGATGAGCTGGCCAAGTTCAACAAGGCAGGTCAGAAGGTCATGCAAACTCAAAAAGATGTACAGCTTGAGATCCAAAAGGCCATCAACGAAAATGGGATGAGTGTGCAGCAGTTTCAGCAGTTTTCCATGGCCTATCAACAAGACCCGGAAGTAAAGGCGAGGGTAGATAAGTTGATAGCAGAAGAGATCAATTAATTCCTAAATATTATTAAAAGAGCGGCTAGACCGCTCTTATTTGCTACTGAACAATCCGTGAATTTCTGCATCAATCCGCTCTACTATGAATGAGAAATCTTCAGGATTGTTAACAAAATCTAGGTCATTGACATCTATGATCAGAAGGTTTCCCTGGTCATAAGTGTCAATCCACTCCTTATAATGCTCATTGAGGTTTTTCAAATAGTCCAGCCTAATACTACGCTCATATTCACGGCCTCTTTTCTGGATTTGACTGACCAGGCGTGGTATGTCAGCTTTCAAATAAATCAATAAGTCTGGCGCTTTGATATGTCTGACCATAGAGTTGAAGAGATCCAGGTATGTCTGATAATCCCTTTCATTGAGCATTTTGGACTTGTGAAGATTCATGGCAAAAATGAAGGCATCTTCGTAAATCGTACGGTCCTGTATAGCCGAAAAATTGCTGTCCTGAATGCTTTTGATTTGAGAAAACCGGCTGTTCAAAAAGTGGATTTGTAAATGAAAAGCCCACTTTTCCATGTCATTGTAGAAGTCTGCCAGGTAGGGATTATTGTCCACACTTTCATATAACACATTCCATCCATAGTGATGTCCCAGTTTCTTGGCCAAGCTGGTCTTGCCTGAGCCAATATTTCCACAAATTGCCATGTACATTTTGCAAAAATACGGTAGTCATGTTAACAGTGAAGGGATCTGAAACTATTTTCTGATTGAGCGGAAATTAACCGTTAACGGACTTTTGAGAAATAAGAGAAGAGTTGGTTTCTGTCATACTCACCCTGATCTGGCCTGCTATTGAGAAAATGATTACTGACTAGTTTGTGGTTCGTTCTGAGGTATTTGATCACGACTTCTGAGATCCATCCAGGGCAAGAATGGTGTTTTGCCTGAACCAATCAAGAGTGCTTTCTGGTCTCCGAGCTTCTCAGAAGCCTTTTTCGTAAACCATACCAGGTCTAAAATCACCATATACGAAGTAATACTGGAAAAAGTGTCTGTCTTAAATGATCAGCTCAGCAGGTTTTGAATCCCTGGTGTTACCAATCAGAAATCTTCTGCGGTCAGGCATCTTAATCTTAAGCGCTCGAAGTGCTGGATGAGGCCGAATAGATTGGTGAAGATTGTAAAAAAAGAACTCTAAGATCAGGTTTTGATTAAAACATGCTTTGAGTTTGATGGTTAATGAGATATAACCAATTACAATTATGGATATCAAACAAGAATTAGAAACCAGAGTGAAATCAATAGAAGAACTGATTGAACGAAAAGGAATAGGGTCTAAGCAACTTAACAAAGCACGTAAAACACAGCGCTATCTAAACATTACAGTGCTGGGAGTGACCGTAGCGGCTATAGTGGGCATTGCGGCCTGGCTGAGTGCAAGTGATGAGTGATTTTTAGTTTTAGGCAGCTCCTATTAAAATCTCCTTTGATTGTCACTATTGCAGAATGATATCTGCATCAATGTTTAAACGCTGGTGTAATCGTCTGGCTACATCCAGTGTAATATCTCGTTTGCCTTTTAGGTATTCACTTATCCTACTAGTAGGAGTTTCAAGAAGATCCGCCAGTTGCTTTTGATTTAGCTCCATTTCCGTCATTCTGAGTCGAATTACATCAATAAGTCCAGGTTTAGACACGGGGTGATACACCTCTTCATAATCCGCTACTAAATCAGATAGCTCATTTAGCTCAATAAAGGCAGGATCAGTAAGGGGTGTGTCGTTACCAACAACTTGAAGCAGCTCATCAATCCTGGTCAGGTGCTTTTTATACTCTTGTTGTGAAATCATTCTTCTTGATTTTATTGTGCCTAAATGTTAAATAGTTGAGTAATCACGAATTCTATCATATTCCGAATGTGATCCAATGAATCGAATATAGACCTTCTGTGAAGCAAAGATCACAATTGCAATAAGTCTATATTGGTTTCCTTTAATGTTGAAGATAAATCGGTTATTTCCGGCATGATCCATACTATTAAAGATTTGTTTCATTTCCTGAAAATTCTCCCATTCTGCTTTTCTGACCTTATGATGCCATTCCTCCAGTGCAGTTTTTGTATCTGGTACCTCTGCGGTGTATTCTTTGTTCCTTCTGAATGTTACAATTCTCATTAAATAAAATGCTTCCGTAAAGTTACATATTATGTAATACTTTGCAATAAATATAATTACTGCTTCTGCCTAGCAGATGTTCAAAGGTATTCTCTCTTTTAAGGGTTTTGTATATAGCAGCCTGGCTGAGTGCAAGTGATGTCATTACAGATAACACCAGGGTGGCGTGACGAAAATCACAATACTATTTTAAGTATGACTGAGCTTAGTGAAGTTGTAATTCGGCGAATAGTGCTTCCAACTCAAAGCGGGTTTTGTTTAGCTTATCAGCCAATTTGAGGAGCATTTTTTCTCTTTCCCCTTCTTCAAATACAAAGTCCAGATCAGTTAAAAAAGGGTATCGCCACTTGAGCATTACTTTTTGCTCTCTCCAGCTTCTTAGAATATTCATAACCAGTAGGTTAGGCTAAAAACAGGTAGTATTTTACATTAATACTATAAGGTTTACTACAAAGTCCTGCTACTGCAACGAAGTAATTTAAATTAGAAGTCCCTGTATGGATTTTTATCTGCCGGATTGGAGCTTCCAATAAGATCTCTTTCATAGTGGAATTGTTCGACATTATCTGGATGATTGTGTACTTTACAGTAGTAGTATTCATCTTCAAAGCGTCGTACTATCAGCTTTATATGAGGTAGATTCTTAGCAAATACGACATCTCCTGGTTTAAATATATTTTCCATAGCTCGAACAATTAGTTAAAAGGTATTTATTTGATGATATCTGTATGCTGTGTTGATTCTACCAGTTCTCTTTCATAGTAGACTAGCTCTCTGGCGTCTGGTTTGTCCGGTATTCTACAATAGTACACCTGATCGATGTATCGTCTAATGATCAATTTCTGTGTAGGGTTTACTTTAGCGAATACCGTATCACCCGCTTCAAATTTATTTTGTACGAATTGCTTACTCATGGTTTTTATGGTTGATTGTTTTTTCAGGTCATCCTCCTTTATTTAGGGGTCGAATCCCCAACTGCTTTTAGATCCCTCTCCGAATACACTACTGCGGGTCTTTGCATATTGTCCTGTGGCTTACAGTGGTATAGTTTGCCATTGGCTTTTGTTATAACCAGTTTTAATGCGGGCCGTACGGATTCGTAAACTATTTCTCCTATTCTAAATTTTTGCTCTTCCATTTTTAAAAATGTCTTCTGTTAAATTTCTTGTAATCATCAAACCCCCGAACTGCCATCCGTCAGTCGATTCTGAAATGAACTCTTTAAGGCAGATGATTTAACTCTATCACGATTCTAGTGAGTCAGGGAAAGTTCTTCGTAACCACTTTTGATTACTGTAGAGATCATCTTAAACCTAACTTTGGCTTTTATCGCGTTTCTGGAGTGAGCGGGTATGATGATAGCCTGACCTGTTTCAAGGACGTATGGCATGTCATCAATGACCACTTCAGCCTTGCCATCTATGGCCTGGATAAAAGTGTCAAATGGAGATATTATTTCTGTCAACCCTTCTCCTGAATCCAGGGAAACAGCACTTACATTACCTGTTGTCTTCTTAATGATGGTTTTAATTAATACAGAATTTGGGATGTATTCAATAATTTCTGGTATGTTCAAAACGCTTGCTTTTTCAACCGGTAAATTTTTCATATTTGTTGTAATTAGATTAAAGTTCATGATGTTTTACCGTGTTAGTGTTACACAATTGGCAGGTTTTATTTGTATAAATCACTGATGGTCAAAAGAAGTCCTATTGGCAAAAAAACTAAAAGCCTCAATGGATTGGATCCAAAGAGGCTTTTACCCGGGGTTGACCCGGGAGTGATGTAATCCTCAAGTTCAAAAGAGGATCACACTATTCGACTTGACCAGTCGTACTTTTGGGTCGTTTTTTTTGAAAGAATATATTGATAACAGAACCTCCTATGATGAGTGCAAAGGCCAGGATAAAGGACCAGACGAAGGGATGTCGGTCATATTCATGTGATTCACTTATGCTGTCAAATGTTATCGATTTCAGTCCAATAAAAATAAGGATCAACACTCCGGCAGTAAACAGGAAGTAGCCTGAAGAATTTAATATTTTCCGAAACGAAAAGCTTATGGTCATATCTTAAAATGGTTAGAAATTGAGAGTCTTAGGAAATGGCATAAATGACGTGCTGTTTTTATACCTGGTTTCACGATTCTCAGATACAAAGATGGGAGGTTTCCTGGCTCGTTTCATTACATATTGATAGCTGAGTGTTACATCTATCACTTATCGGGCCTCCATGTTTCTGTTTATGATCAGGTGATCTTTCAACGGGCTTAAAACAATAAAGAATAAGAGCGCCCGGAAGCGCTCATATTCTTTATTGTTACCAGTCTTTCTTATAAGATTTGAAAAGTAATGGGAATGCTGTATTTCACATTTACAGGTTGATTGTTTTGCTTACCAGGTGTCCACTTTGGCATAGAGGAGACCAGTCTGACGGCCTCATTTCTAAATGCCTGATCTACATCTGAGCTAGTGGCACTGGTTACTTCAACTTCATTTACGTTGCCTTCACTGCTTACCACAAAGTCCACGAATACTGTCCCCTCCAATTTATCCTTTTCTGCCTGTTCGGGATACTCAATGCTTCCTCTCAGGTATTTCATCATGGCCTTGTCACCTCCAATAAAGGTTGGGTTCACTTCAGCTTTATGATAAATGATGGTGCCTTTAGGGTTTGTATAAGTAGGTGAAATTGCAACCAGGTCATTCCAGGCTTTGAGCCTTTTATTTGCGATCAGGGTGGAGTCTCTTTTAATTACAGCCCTTCGTTGGGCAATAGCATCTGCAGCACTTATAGCCGATTCCTTATTATTCTTTTCATTAGTTGATCCGCAGGCTTGTATTAAAAACAGCACGGCAATCAGAACGTAAATTTTTGTGTACTTGATCATAGTCGTAGTTATTAATTTTTTGTTAGAGTTTGAGTGGAAAAGTATCCGGTTATTGAGTTTAGTTCAGGCTTTCATTGAGTGATCGGAAGGTGTCTCCAACCTCATCGGCCAGTTCCACTAACCGCTCACTTTTTCCTGTTGAGGTGTATTGTTCCATTTTAAGTCCTAATTCTTCCAGTTTTGTTTTCATGCTCCGGGCATACACAGCATCGAAGTTTTCCGGTGAAATTTTATCAAGCTGATGAAAGTATTCGTCTTGAGCCTTGCTCAACTCTGAAGTCAGCCTGACCCTCAATCGCATGGCTTCAGTCTTGTAATTAAAATGAAGACTTTTCACACTTTTTGAAGCATCAGAAGCCAGAAGATAAGTTTCCTTTAATGTGCTTCTTTTTTCTGCCAGAGCAGACATGTCTTCCACCAAAAGGATCAGGTCATAGGACTCATTGAGAAATTGAGCGTCATCCAGTTGCCAACCACCAAATCTTTGCTGGTTGGTATTCATGACCTCATAATAGTTTTTATTGTGACAGCCTGCAATAGCAAGTAACGCACCAATAATCAGTAGTTTGTTTTTCATTTTGGTTTCTTTTAGGAGGATAGAGGTACCTGGATGCGGGGCTTTCTGGCATTGAGCACCTATCGTTTGTAGGAGGATATATTGATCTTTATATGTGGATTATTTGGCCTTTACAGCTTAACTGTAAGACCAAGCTTACCACCAGAGAAAGCATTCCCTCCACCAAATTCAAGGTTTAAACCAACCTTATTGGACAAGTAATATCTGCCTCCAATCTGGGCGCCTAATCCTAAACCTGAGCTTCTGTTGCCATCATATGCATCCGGGGACGACCAAACATAAAATCCAAGATTCAAGCCGGCATAAAAATCCCAGTTTCTAGGAATGTCCAGCGCACTGTTGAAGTGATAGTTTCCATTTCCTGAAAACCCGATGACGCTGTGATTGTAATAATCGCTTCTCCAGTTTTCTCGGTATGCTCGGTAGGAAAGTTCTCCACCCAGTGTGATGTCCTTATGGATGCTGTAATCAAATCCTAAATAGAAAGGAACGCCCCAGTTAGACAGCCCAACTCCAAAATTTACTTGAGAGTTGCCAACGGGCAGTGGACTTTGGCCAAATGAATTGACAGAAATTAGCAACAATGCTATGCTTGTAAGAATTATGCTTTTCATGTTAGAAGATTTTTAGTTAGACTGAATGATTTGATAAAAGCCACTGCGTAGTGCAGTGGCTTTTGGGTCTTAATACCTTAGTGATTACTCCACTTTGGTTATTGTATTGGAATCTAAAATGACGGCTGTTTGAGCAAGAGCACGACCATTCATAGAGGCACCTGTCAGGAATGTGATTCCCGTCATAGAAAGTATATTTCCTTCAAAATGTGAAGTAGATCCAAAGGTTGCCTCACCAGCAATCTGCCAGAAGATGTTTTTGGCCTGAGCTCCACCCTCCAGGGTGATCGCAACTGCAGCACTCTGTGTCAGGTCACCATCGATCTGAAATATCCAGACATCCTCAGCACCACCTGTCAGGGTCAGGTCAGCAGGAATGGTTACTGTACTAGTCCATTTGTACAAACCAGATGTAAGCGTCATTCCTCCGATGTTTCCAGTGGCCAGTTCCAGAAAATCCGGAGATGGTCTGCCTGCTGCATCATTATAAGCGGTAATCATGTTGTTTACCGCTGTAGTAAGTGTCACCGGTGTAGGATCAGCCATATCCGCAGCATATACATTTCCTGTCACTTGAGACGAGGTAGCATACCCAGTAAAATCAACCAACGCCAATCCGGTAATGTATGAAGTGGCCGCAGGACTCAAAGCCAGGTGGCCGGTGATGGCTGAAGTGGAGCTATTGTTGATTGCGGTCTTAGCCAGGATCACATAATTACCTGCACCACCCAGATCGACACTAGCCAGAACAGCAGAAGAACCACCAGTGGTGAAATCCCAGCTGGTAGCTGATGCCAAAGCATTTCCTGTAAGGTCTTTAGCTCCTGTAGTGATGGTGGCAGTGTATGACTTGTTAGCCGCTAAGTTGGCCGTGGAAGAGAAAGTAGCAATGGTTCCAGTATAGGTCACTGTTCCGGCTACTGCTGTCGTTCCTTGCTTAAGTGTAAAGGTGGTATTGTTCAAAGTGAGAGGATCCATGGCTTCATTAAAAGTGATGGAAACGTTCTTATTTCTGGTAACGTCCGTGGCGTTACTTAGTGGACTAGTAGAAACAATCAATGGTGCGGTCGCATCCACTGACACCATAGTAGTGAAGTTGATCACAACTTCAGTTTCCAGGGCTATTCCTGCCAGACTTTTGGCTGCGACTGATACCGATCCGGTATACTGCGTATTGAAGAGCAAGTTAGCTGTGGGTGTGAAAGTGGCTGTTTTATCAGAAAATGTTACAATTCCATCTACAGCAGTGGATCCCTGGTTTAAAGTAACTGTAGTTGAGTTGATTGTGGCAGGATCCATCGCCTCACTGAATGTGAATTGCAAGGTTGTATTTATAGCTACACCAGTTGAATTATGAGCAGGCACGATTGAGGATACTGTCGGCTGAGTAGGGACAGGATCATCATTTTTGTCTTGATCACAACTAGTAAAAATTAAAAGTGGAAGCATGATTAGTGCTATCAGTACTTTTTGAACTTTCATGTATTGTTTTTTTAAAATGTGTAATTGAATATCACATGGCAAAGGTCAGCTTGTACCTGTCCGGAAGCATTACACAAGAGGGGGTGTTTGTTACATATATCACTTATATGCCAGTAAATGGTGTTTTAAGGTGATTTCTCAGGGTTTGATTAATCCAATAAGAGGTCACTCCTCTACCATGCACCCAAAAGGCCTGGGAAAAGGATTGAATAAAAAGTGCTCATTGTGTATCACCTCATCAGAGGTTCTCGAGGTTTGTGTTCCGTTTTTCTTTGAGCTGTTTATAGAAAGTAGGAGAGAGCCCGGTTATTTTCTTGAATTGATTAGATAAATGGGCGACGCTACTATAGTGTAGTTTATAGGATATTTCGGTGAGGTTCAGTTCATTATACAGGAGTAGCTCCTTGACTTTTTCAATCTTGTGCATGATGATGAAATGCTGAATGGTGGTCCCTTTTACTTCAGAGAAAATATTGGATAGATAGGTGTAGTCATATCCCAGCTTACTGCTGATAAAGTCAGAGTAATTGACCTTGGGGAGTTCATCCGAGTAATGGATCATCTCTATAATCACATTTTTGATCTTATCGATTAGTATACTCCGCTTGTCATCCAGAAGTTCCAGACCGGATTTTAAAAGATTCTCCTTTAACAGCTGGTGTTGTTCACTGGTGATATCTTCTAGTATTTCTACCATACCAAGATCTAGCACTACGTGATGCAACCCCAGCTTTTCGAGCTCTTCCTTTACCATCAACTTGCACCTGAGGCTGACCATGAATTTGATATAGAGCTTCATACCACCAAGTTAGTTCTAATTATGGTGTAAAATGGGTGGTGTTTTCATGATAGCTTAAAAGTAGCTTCGAACATCCTGGGTTTAAGGTTAGGAAATTAGTAGGTATCTGTCAACCCAGGCGATCCACCTCATTGGGGCATCATTCTGAACTTGTTTCAGCACCTGGCGGGAAGGAGTATAGTAATTTAGAGTTTAGAGTCGATTTGTAATAATAAGTCCCGGTTTAGACACATGTGTCTTTTTTTAATCATTAACTGTGACGTATTTCTGGGGCTATTATTTATTTCGATTGATCTTTTCCTGCTCCTCATCCACTTTATCCCAAAGTTCTTGATCGTTCTGGTTTGCATTCGCATTCTTAAATGCTTCGACATAATCCGGGTAATTTTGATACCTGTATTCGAGTATGGTATATTTTGGCAATAGGTAGAGTGTTAATCCTACCATGCTATAAATAACCACTCTTTTCAGGATACTGATATAGACAGGCGCTTTGGTGCTTAAGTATTTTATCAGTGAAATGATGAGTGCTATCAATAGCCCAATTAGTCCGATACTTAAGTTGAATTTTGATCCTGGCCAATAGAATAGTGTGAAAAAGATGCCTGTAATTGTAAATGCAAGTGCCACACCTGTCAGAATGGTGACTATGATCCTTAAGGTGCTTATCCCACTATATGAACTCTTTTTTAGAATTCCTCTTAATTTGATCCCATTAAAGAGGGTTATGCTGAGATACATGTAGATAATAGAAAGAGTAGTTAATGAAAGTAACAGCAACAATAAGGCTCCCGAGACTAACAGCATGTACATCACAAATGCTATGATAGCAATTGCACTTAAGATAAGCTCTAGTTTCTTCATTATGATACGTGATAAATGGTAAGTGGCACGAGTTTATCATTGAAGTTCGATAAATACAAGAAATGGGATCCATTTGTAATTTAACACCATCATTTTTTTTGTATTTGTAGCTTCTGAAGCTGTGAGTAAGGGACTTGCAATCCGGTTAGTAGTTCAATCTCAGCCCATGAATTTTTGAGTCGAGGTTTTATTTTCTGGTTTCAAACTATGAGTACTGCATTGGAATATCGATTATCTCCAGCCAATGATGTATGGTATTGGAAATGGGGGGTACCGTTTAATTTAAAGGGCAAAGATGATGATACCAAAGTGAACATAGAGCACAAATTAGATGGAATAGCAAAAAGAAAAATGCCATTGTTGGACTAAGTGTTGGGTTCCATTTGGCACTCCTCAAAGATGTAAAGTTGGAATACATTCATCAAAATCCTGTGCGTGCTGGTTGGGTAGATAAGCCTGAAGACTATCCTATAGTAGTGCCAGAGATTATGCTGGCCAAAAAGGATTCATTGACATTTCATTTTTATGATGATTGGCCATATGAGATGGGGATGTGGACATTTCCTTGATCCAAAGCGTATTGAAGGTTTTTACATTTTTTCTTCCCTGCTTCCCAGTCTGTTGCATGCTTTTTTTTGATTCCTCTTCATCCTTAGATGATCCATGTGCAGCTTCAATGGATACAATTCCTGGTTGTTTTGATTCTTGTAAAAGATGTTCAAAAACGTTGTCAGCAGGTTGATTAATGTGTCTTTTAACTACCGAATAATTGTCGCCAAAGCCGCAGCGAAGGAGTAGGTGTTGAATTTGTCTTTGATCAAGTTTCATCATCATAGTTTCGTCTGAGCTTTAACGATTTTTGACATCAATTAGATATACCCATAAGTCATATACAACATTAACCATTACAAGTCAAGTAATTCATATGTTGAGGTATGTTGAGGTGACTATAACCGATGCACGATAACCTAATCTACTCCAGCGACATACATGTGTCAACTCAGCGAAGTGCCTGAGTCACTTGAGCGAAGTGCCTGAGTCACTTTTTGATACTCATTAGCAATCATTACAGAGTCAGTTTTTTCAACTTGATAGACATGAAATAACTGACTCGTTGTTGCGCCTTTTTTGAAACGGTTATTGTTTTTGGTAATATATCTCTAGAGTTGTCGAACCGCGCAACCGGCACCCGTTAAGCACAAGCCCCGCAGAGTCTCAATGATTATTCAGCCAGACGAAGCAAAGCAACTTTTTTAGGATCACTTTTCAGGATCAAACTACAAGTAGGTAATACCCTGCTCATGCATCAGATCCTGGTCAGGATTACCATTTCTCTCTGTGAGGTAGGTGCCAGCGGATCTTAATCAATTTTTAACTGATTCACGGAAAGATAAGGTTGGAATAGATTTTCGAATGCATTATCAGGGTTCAATGCTGTTTAGTTAGTTTCTTAATTTGGTCATTACGCATAAATCTTTTTACTAAACAAAGGTTGACATAAAGATTCCCTGCCTACCGGACAGGCAGGTTAACAGAATACCTTTTAAAGTACGATTAGAGCTTAACTAAACAGCATTATAATCGGGGGTTAACGACCTTTTCTTAAGATGTTACATTTTGAAGTTGCCTCCAGCTGTTTCTAAAGTTCTATACCTTTAATCATTATTGATCTAATCCTGTGGATCGGATACTAGAAAATGAGATTTTACTTAAATTGTATGCCAAGCCAGATTCTATTAAAAAAAAACCGCATAATAATTGTCACCATGAAAACCCTTCTCGCATTAGTCCTGTCATGTAGTCTTATAGTGTCGATTGATGCAGCTGTCATTCAAGTCAACAACAACTCTGGATCAGATGCTGATTATGAACTGCTGCAAGAAGCCATTGATGAAGCTTCCTATGGAGACACTTTATATATCAGTGGATCTCCAAACTACTATGACGGGAGCAGTACCATACGACTAAACAAAAGGTTGACACTCATCGGGCCAGGGTATTTTCTTGGCGAAAACCTGGGACTCGCTAACAACCTCACCGCTAAACTCTATGCGCTGGTGGTAGGCTCAGGTGCTGACGGCTCTCGTATTATGGGACTGGACATGACCCGTGGGTACACTAGCACCATAGCATCTTCGGGAATTACCAATCAAAACGCGGATGGCTCTTCATCTACCAATCCACCGGACAACATCACTTTTGAGCGCAACATCTTTTATAATATGTACATCAAAGGTTCCGGACACTTGATCCAGAACAATTACCTCAGAGCTTTGACAATCAACAATGTGACTGACAATACGATCATTCAAAACAATATTTTCAGTCACGGCATAGGAGACGGTACCTCATATAGCTACACTTACACCAACCTGCTCATTCAAAACAATATCCTAAATGGAGTCTCAGACATCAATGGGGCGGATATTGTTAATAATATTTTCGTTAATGATACCAACGTCAATGACTGTGATAATGGTCAGATCAAGAACAATGTGTTCACAACCACCGAATCAGGAGCAATATCAGCCACCTCCACAGGCAATACCATTCAGGATAACCTGTTTGAGAAGGCTGAAGGTACTTTGTTCGTTTCTTCATCGCCCAGCATTGATGCAGACTATAAGCTCAACGGCTTGTCACCAGCCAAAGATGCAGGATTTAATGGAGTGGATGCTGGAGCCTATGGAGGATCCTCGGCATATGTAGTTAGTGGGATCCCACCTATTCCAAACATCACTGAGTTAACTACTACCGGTACTGGTACTACATCAGGAGGTATTCAGGTAAGGGTGAAAGCTACCGTTAACCAATAGTTGATAATGGAGCTTAAAGCGTTTGCGGTCTGGGTACTAGTCATCATTTCCCTGGGAAAAGTACATGCTCAAAATATCACCCAGGCTGAGTATTACATAGATGATGATGATGGAATTGGAATGAATACGAGTATTCCCGTATCTGTTTCTGCTACAGCGGTTACTTTAGATTTCAATGTGCCCCTTACCACTGTAGATGATGGCATTCATACCCTGTTTGTAAGAGTAAAAGATTCTGATGGGCAATGGAGCTTATCTGCGGCCAGGCCCTTTTTGAAATTGCCTGACCAGGTTGCCGGTATAGAGATCACAAAGGCGGAGTACTTTTTAGACAATGATCTCGGGTTTGGTAACAATACCCAAATCACCATAACAAATGGGCCAAATACTACATTTGACTTTGACGTTCCAATCGATGGGTTATCTAACGGTATCCACATGCTCTATGTAAGAGTGATGGATACCAATGGATATTGGAGTTTGTATGATGATGCACTTATACTCAAGGGCAATGATCCAGTGTCGGGGAATGTGATTTCAATGGCCGAATACTTTATTGGTGAAGATCCTGGATTTGGGCAGGGCACGAGTTTTGACCTTTCATCAGGATCGGGAGAAGTAAGTGCATTATTTACTTTGGATCTTTCAGATATTAGTCGAGGATTCCATCGGTTGTCAGTTAGGGTCATGGATGATCAAAGAAATTGGTCATTGATAGCTGAGCGACTTGTTAATGTGATTGATGATGAAGTGTCTATGTTAGACCGATTGGAGTATTATTATGTAGGTCCTAATGATTTTACTTCCAGTACTTATATAGTCCAGATCAACCCTCAAGCATCATCTGTAGATGCAGATTTCACTTTAGATGCTACTGAGCTAACTATTGGTGAGACTTACTCGCTATACATGAGAGCAACAAGTACAGCAGGAGACAAAGGCGCCTTTACTTCTGTGGAATTTGTTTTTGACGGGAGTATCCTTTGGGTAGGTGGTTCGGCAGGTTCTGAATCTGATTGGGGGATTGCGCTCAACTGGGATACGGGTACTTTGCCGTCAGAAACTGATGACGTGATTATTCCACCAACTCTATACGACCCTATTATTGAAGATTATTTTGCGGTTGATGATTTAACTATAGAAGAAAATGTCACGCTAGCCCTCATCTCTGGAGCATCGTTGGCCATATATGGGGAGGTGGTCAATGAAGGTACCTATACAGTCACTCGCAATACCACCGGCAAAGCAGGTTATAGTATAGTCAGTGCTCCGGTATCCAATGCAGCTTTGGCTAATTTGAATGCCAATCATCTCTACACATTTGATGGACAGGATTATATTGTCCCAACAGGCATGATGACTCCTGGTCAAGGGTACTTTTTAGGATATAAATCAGCCAATCCAAGTGTCTTGTTCACTGGGAGTCCAAACTTCGGTGAGATTAACCGGACGGTAACCTCGGGCAACTACGAATTAATTGGGAATCCTTATTGTGCACCTATTTCGATTGAAGATTTTTTAACGGAAAACAGCACCAATATAGCTGGTGCAGTATATTTCTGGGATGATGGAGGTAGCAATGTTGGCGATCGTAGAGGAGGTGACTATATCGCAGTAAATGCTGTAGGAGTGGTTGGTATACAGCAACCAAATGAAACTGATGATGGGGTAGGTGGTTTGCAGGGAAAGAGTGCCGCCGAAAATGGAGTGATTCCTTCTACCCAGGGATTTTTTGTTGAGAGCATTGCTGACGGGGAGGTTACCTTCCTTCCTGCTCATCAGAGAATCGATGAAGACATCAATTCGGATGTCAATTTTTATAGAATCAATGACTTTGAAAAAATGAGGATTTCCTTGTCAGGAAATGAGCTCTATAATGAAATCCTCTTTGGGTTTAGACAGGATGCGTCAGTGGGTAGGGAAAGCCATTTGGATGCAAGGAAACTTTCGGGCAACAGTTCACTTTCTTTCTATTCCTATATCGGGGAGGAGCTTTTTTCTATACAGGGTAGGCCATTACCAAATGGGCACAATGTCATTCAGCTTGGGGCGGATATTACCATTCCCGGCAAATACCGAATTGGGATAGAGGAAAATTCTTTGAACCAACAATGGCAGGTGGAAATACTGGATCACGTTACCAACATACGCCATGATGTGAAGCATGATGCATTTAATTTCACGGTAGATTCTACATGGGCTGGTCATCGGTTTGATTTGATACTTACTAGAATTGAACCCTTAGGAGATAATCAATCTAGAGCGTTGACTGTGTATGGTAGCCAACAGCAGCTTGTCATCGAGGCTTCACTGAGCAAGGCCGACCTGTTATTGACTGATGTCAATGGAAGGGTGATTATCACCCGGAGAGATGTATTGTTTAGGCAGAACCGTTTCAACCTGGATGTTCAACTCAGACTGAATACGGTGTATTTGCTTCACATAAATGGTGAAACTGTTAAGTTTCTGTTGAGATAGAAAACCTAAATCATACTCAGTCCAGTCCCAGGATACTTCGCCTGCCTAGAATTTTTACACGCCCGAGAGCGTACTTCACCTGCCCGAGAGTATACTTCAGGTTGCCCCAGTCTCCTTTTGGAAGCCCATCTTATTAGAAGCCCCTCTCCGGAGGGAGCGGTCCGACGATTCGGGGGGTTTGGAGTGAGGTTTTTCTGTCCGAAGTTTCGCGCGGACCGAAGTATCGGGGGTTTGGGGTTGAGATCAACTAAAAACAGGAATAAAACAAATGAGTATCAACCTGACCAAGGACTAACTATTGAACTGACAACCATCACCAGGACAACTCAAAACCATGACAGCACAATGAAGGATTAAGAAAACAGGAGACAACCCAAAGCAGGACTACATCCTAGCCTGCCTACTTCATACAGGATTACAGTAATCCCTGTATAGTACAAATAGGCGGCCCGCGAAGGGATTATGAATTATTATTGTAAACTCATATCAGTATTTATCTAAAACCTGTCAACCTATTTCAGGACGCAACCCGAGCGCGTATTACACTTTCCCGAGAGCATTTTTATCCGTCCGAGAGCATATTTACCCGTCCGAAGGCGGGCTTCGCCTGCCCGAGAGCATTTTTACACGTCCGAGAGCATACTTCGGTTGCCCGAGAGCACACTTCGCTTGCCCCAGAGCATACTTCGAGTGAACCTTGAAAAACCCTGCACTTGCTGTGAAGTTTGGTTTTGATAGCCCTATTTTCATGGTTTTAAGCAGGTATTGACAATAATATTGCGTTTTGCAGCAGGCCCAAATTAGGCTGGTCTACATAAATGTTTGAAATATTTTTTCAGGTAGGGGATTATACCGTCTTCATGGTATGTTTTTAAGGTTTTTGTCAATTTAATTTTACAACCATATCACCAAAACTCACAATCATGCGCTCTATCATTTACATCTTACTGACTACTATAGCCTTTACTGGCCTTTCACAAAAGACCATTTTCAGGGACGATTTTAGGGACAATCGCAACGACTGGTCCATTGCCGCCAAGGACGAATACGCAGCATACATCCAGGACGGGAAGTACGTGATCTCCAAAAAGACCAAGTCAGGTGGGTGGTTGTTTTACAAGAAAGTCTATACAGAGTATGATTCCGATTATCGATTGGAAATTGAAGCGAAGCAAACCAGTGGTGTGGACAATAATGGATACGGGTTCATTTTCGCTACAGAAAGCATTGACAATGCCAACTTTTTCATGATCACTTCCAATGGACATTACCGGATTGCGAGTTACAACAACGGTCCTTATAAGGCCATTACAGAATGGACCAAATCAGATGCTGTGCTGAAAATGAATGAGATCAATAGGTTGATCATTGAGCGCAAGGGAGATCAAATTCATTTTTATGTCAACAAGACAAAAGTCCATTCACTGAAGGCTTCAGAAATTGAAGTTTTTGGAAGCCGGGTTGGATTCATCCTCTATGATGAAATGCGTGTGGAGTTTGATTACGTGGAAGTGAAGCAGGACTATAAGAAAATTAACCTGGTGCCTGGAGTTGATACCATACAGGTGGTTCGAGAGCCTTTGGGAACTGAGGTCAACTCACCTTATACAGAAAAAGCACCTGTAATCTCTGCAGATGGACGCACCTTGTATTTCAATAGGGACAATCATCCTGAAAATATTGTGAATCGAAACCGTTCGGATATTTGGTACTCCAAATATGAAGATGGTAAGTGGCAAACCGCCCAGCAGTTTCCTCGCCCTGTAAACAATGAAGGCCACAACTTTGTGGTGAGTGTAACGCCTGACAACAACGCCTTGCTTGTAGGGAATACTTATCATGCTGACGGATCTTCCAACTCCAGTGGATTTTCCTATACCACTAAAGGTACCAATGGCTGGGAAGTGCCCAAAACCGTAACCGTGAAGGAATATCAAAATCACAATTCTTATACAGAAAGCTGCCTGTCTTCCTCCAGAAAAGTCTTGCTTTCTTCCGTGGAGCGTGATGATCACCGTGGCTCGAAAGACATTTATGTTTCCTTTCTAGAATCTGATAGTACCTGGTCGGTTCCAAAGAATATTGGCATGACGGTCAATACAGACGAGGATGAAGACAGTCCTTTTCTTGCTGCTGATGATGCTACCTTATATTTCTCAACTTCTGGTCATCCTGGATTTGGGAACAATGATATATTCGTCACCCGAAGACTGGATGACACATGGCTAAACTGGTCCCGACCACAAAACCTTGGCCCGCACATCAATACTCCAAATTGGGATGCGTACTACACCATTCCGGCATCCGGAGCCTTTGCATATGTAGTTTCCAACTCACTGTATGAAGGCGATTTGGACATCTATCGGATCAAGATTCCACAGGCAGCTAAACCTAAAGCAGTGACACTGGTCCAAGGTAAAGTATTGAACAGTAAGACCAATGAACCCATAAAGGCTAATATCACCTATTACGATCTAGATTCGGACAAAGAAATTGGTCGTGCTTCTTCACTTGAGGCAGATGGTTCTTTCAATATTGTCTTGACTTCCGGTAAGTCTTATAGTTTCCTTGCGGCAAAGGACAACTACATTACAGTTAGTGAGAATGTGACCATCGCAGAGTCGGATGACTATCAGGAGATCGAGCGAAACCTTTACCTGGCTCCAATTGAAGTGGGACAGACCGTCCTCATTAACAATATTTTCTTTGATACAGGCAAAGCATCCTTGCGGGAGACCTCATTTGCAGACCTCAACCGGCTTGTTGGTTTGTTGAATAAGTATCCGAACATGAAAATAGAAATCAATGGACACACGGATAACATAGGTTCGGAAAGTACCAATCAGGTGCTTTCGCAAAGTAGGGCCCAGTCAGTGCTCGATTACCTTTCTGGTCAATCGGTAGGTACGGATCGGTTGGTGTCTAAAGGGTATGGTGAAGCCAAACCAATTGCTACCAATGATTCTGAAGAAGGCCGTCAGAGAAACAGAAGGGTGGAGTTTACAATCGTTTCAATGTAAGATTTAGAAAGATTGTTACTTTATTTGCTGGATGACATTAAGACTAACCCTTCTAGCTATATTGATTGTTTGTAATACCGTGATTTTTGGTCAGGTTGATACTACGGCAGTTACACAAGAACCTGAAGCTTCTCAGAAGGTGATTCTTTACTCCATGACCATTGTTGGCGTGATCCTTATTGGATTGGCTTTTAGAAATAGCAAATGGGGTAGAAGAAGTAAAAAGTGAAAGCCGACCCTTCTGATCGACTTTCATAATTGACCTAACCTAAAGAATTATTGTCTTGATTATGGTTTGTTGCCATGATTTTGATTCGAGAAATAATGGCTAAAGGATTCTACTTCAGGTAACAACAATTCCAAACCACCATACCAAGTCCACGTATGATCAAGGTCATGCGACTAAGTTGTGTCTAAAATCTGAACGCAATCTGGATTTGACTATGATTCACTCAGATAATGATTTTTATCTAAAATTTTACTGATCCGGTGATTTGCAACCCATGATGCCTTTCATACCTCGTTGGGTTGTTATAAGCATACTGATGGAGGTAAGCCAGTTGTACATTGGCCGAATTACTTAGGTTATAACCCAAAGCAGTATAAATCCAGTTGCGATCATATAGAACCATGTTCGGACTGTCTGATTTGATCCATAGTTCATCAAAAATATTCACAAAGAATTTTTCATTGATCGGATGGGTAAGGGTAAGTCTGTATCTAAACCTGCTTCCGAATGATGTGCCATCCAGAAAATAACTATCATCAGTATCATCATAATTAATGACGGCTTGCCAGCGTTGCTCCAGCCTGAACCGATGTGAGATACTCAGTTTGTTCACTTCATGCTTCAAAGTAACCTGCTCCCAGATATTGTGCTCTGGTTTTTCAATGGCAAGCGGGTAATCACCATACGGAAAAGTTTTGATATAAGTATAACCAAAGGTATAAACCACGTCTTTACTTTTTGCCATGTAGTCAATGTATGGGCGAAACAAGAGCTGCTGGGATTCATTGAGATAATCATCATATCTCATATGTAATTCTGTCCCCACATTCCAGTGATCATTGAGCTCATGATTTAAAAGCAGCAGGAACCACACGTTGGGTTCCCCATGAACTTCTTGAGCATAAGCAGATGTACATGATACACCCAATCCCAGTAATACTAATACTGCTAATTTGCTATTAAAGTGTTTCATTTGATTCATTGGGCAACGAAAATGATTTTCAGGAAAAAATGTTCTCCGAATAAATACTGAAATTTGTCAATTAGATGGTAAAACAGGTCATAAAATTAACCTGTCTATTGACTCTACAATCTATCCCAGGGAATCCCGGCAACCATTGCCAATAATGCTAAACCAAAGAAGATTGCTTGAAACTTGTACTTTTTGGATGCCTCTGTGGCTTTTTTGGCTTTACTTCTTCCGATATGAGCCAGTACTATAGCCACAATCATGATGGAAATATGCTCTACAGCATAGAATCTAAGTGCATCATTGCTCATGGCTGCCCCAAAATCATTGAAAGCGCTTTCTGTAATTGGGCTCAGGAAAATATAGAGAATGATGCCAATCAGAAACTGCAAGTCCATCATGCCTACAAACGACGCTGAAAAGATATTGTCAATCTTTCCATATGTAGGATTGCCAAAAATTCCCATTAGTGACTTCATCGCCACAATCACTGCTAAAAACAACGAAATCCATCTAATCACAGAGTGTAAGTGGAGGAAGAGTGTATATGCGTTAATGTCTAATAACATGATCTATAAGTTGTTTGGCTCAAAGATATATGTCGTAAACTTATTGACCGTAGTGCCTGTAAAAATTTATGTTTTTTCTACTACTGATGATTCCAATCGTTGTAGGATAAGTTGAAATAACGCTTCATGGGCAATGATCCTGTAATGACCCAATCCTTTGGTTTGTACAAACTGTGCATTCTGAAAATCCGCATATAGCTCCTGGCCTCTATAGAATGGTACGGTAGCATCCTGTTCGTCATAAATGAGGGTCAGGTCTACATTCATAAGTTCCTCTTTTTTGTTTCTGAGGTCGAAGTATTCCACTGGCTGATGGTAATGCTTGTCCACCAGTTTGCACATTTCCTTGAATACGGCTTTGTTGTATCCCAGGTCGTCGATAATGTCCTTGAAAAAATAACTGACAAAAGGAGGAGCGGAGATTATAATCAGGTGTTTGGGTTGCACATTAGCACTGAGTTCGGATGTAACCAAACCTACAGCCAGACCCCCAATAGAATAGCCAATAACCGCTTCATAAGGACCATTCTTTATATAATGGTTTTTGATCACGTCTCTCATTTCTGGTAGAGCGGTGTGTTTTCCTTCCGACAAGCCATGAGCCTTCATGTCCAGTCCTTCTACCACATAACCAGCTTCTACCAGAAATTCAATCATCCTTCGGAAGTCGGCAATCTTAGATCTCCATCCATGTGTGAGTAATATCTTGGGGCCGTCTGTTCCCCAGCGATATCCGGCGATGTTGAATCCCTGGTAGGTGGTATCGATTCTTGTAGCTTTAGCAATAAGCTCATTTTGCTTGTCTTTAAAACGAACGCGACCTGGTTGGGTGAAATAGTGCCAGACGATATCCGCAGTTTTGGAGGGAGAAACCAATTGTAATGCGGACAGTGCCTTCTTCACCATTTCCATTCTCCAGTTACTTTTTGGTGGCCGCTCAGCAGGACGACTCATGTCCTGTGTTCCTGCGTCAATTTTGATTATTTCTTTTCTCATAATATACCGATTGGTATTTTAATTGACAAATTTTTTTAAAGTGATATTGCCTTGATCTGACTGGCAAGTCCTTTTCTCACCAGATCAAAGGACCTGCTATCCCCTTCAACCCTGGAGATAAGAAGTGCACCTTTAATCGTTGAGTAGAACATATTGGCATAGAGATCAACTTCTATGTCCTCACGGATTTGACCTTCTAGGATACCTCTATGGATGATCTGTTTGAGAGAATCCTTGATCATATGGATCGTATTGACTACTTTCATTCTCAATTGTGGATGCTCGTCATCTGCTTCCACAGCGGTGTTGATTACTGGGCATCCACCCTCTATTGGAGGATTATCAACATATCCATCATAATAATTTAAAATAGCCAACAGCTTTTCCGGAGCAGTTGATGCTGCTTTTATTTTCAGTCGAAGTTCATTGAGAACTACACCTGTGGCATATTGAAATGAAGCCACTGCAACAGAATCTTTGTTGTTAAAATTACCATAGATTGCTCCTTTGGTCATCCCCGTGGCTTTGGTGATGTCTGATAAAGAAGTAGCTCTATATCCTTTCTTGTTGAAGATGGATATTGCTTTGGTGACAATGAGATTTTTTGTTGCTTCCGGATTTCTCATGTTGCAAATATACCGATCGGTATATTTAATTCCAAATTTAGAACTTCAAGGTAAGCTGAGTAGGAGAGTTGTCAGGTTTTTCTTCACCTATAAAGTTACTAAGGCCCACTCCGAGCAAGCGGATACCCTCATCACGTATGATGTCCTGGGTCAATAGCCGGTTGGTGATTTCCATAAATTGTTCTTCTGATTGCACCGGCCCGTCAATTGAGTGGCTTTTTGTGATTTGCTTAAAATCCCCGTACTTGATCTTTACTGTTACGGTTTTACCTCTTTGATCTCCTTTGCTGTACCGATCATAGGTGATATGAGCTATTCGGTCCATTTGCTCTTTTACCTCAACCAGGCGCATGATGTTGTGATCAAAGGTGCGCTCAGCGGAAATGGATTTACGTTCTCTATCCGGTACCACTGGCCTGTTATCAATTCCTCTGCAAATGTTGAAATAATAAGCGCCTGATTTTCCATAGCGAAGAGTGAGATCTTCTAAGGATTTCTTTTTCAGGTCTTTACCAGTGAAAATCCCTGCATGCTTCATTTTTTCGGCCGTAGCTTTTCCAATTCCATGAAATTGATGAATGGCCATTTTCTCGAGGTACGCTTCGGCATCTTTTGGTAGGATGACAAAAAGACCGTCCGGTTTATTGACATCAGATGCAGTTTTGGCTAAAAATTTACAATAAGAGATTCCAGCTGAAGCAGTGAGGTTCGTCTTTTCCTTAATTTTGGCTTTGATTTCCCGGGCGATTAAAGTAGCCGAGGGTAATCCGATTTTAGTGGTGGTAACATCGAGGTAAGCTTCATCCAGGCTAAGAGGCTCTATTAAGTCGGTATATTCCTGAAAAATGGCCCTGATCTGCCCAGAGACTTTACTGTACTGCTCAAATCTCGGTTTTACAAAAATGAGGTGTGGGCAACGCCTGGCGGCTATTGCGGACGGCATAGCGGATTTTACACCATATTTTCTGGCTTCATAACTGGCAGCAGCAACAACTCCACGTTCTTTATTTCCACCAACAGCCACAGGTTTCCCTTTGAGCTCAGGGTTGTCTCTTTGCTCCACTGAGGCGTAGAAAGCGTCCATGTCGATATGTATGATCTTGTGCGTGCTGATGATAGTAGATTAACACGAGAACGAGGTGTAAATCTATCCAGCCTTTTCTAATTGCACCTCAACAGGACTGCTCTTTTGTAGAACCATACGGTTAATGAAATACATCATCACTATAGTAACCAGTATAGTACAGCTTACCACATAACCCAGCAAGGGATAATTTTCAAGTTGACCACTTTCAGACTGCACCACGATCATCCCAGCGATGGCCGAAGCAAAACCACCAGAGATTTGCATTACTGAAGAATTGATTCCCATAAATGTACCTCGATCAGCAGGTTCTGGAATGGCTGTTAAAAGCGCTTGGGAGGAGACCACTCTTGAGGTGATCCCAATAAACATGAAAATGCTCAATACAATCACCCAGGTAATCGGTGTAATACCTAGGTTGCAGTAAATGATAATAATGATAATGGCGATGGTAGACCCCATAAAAAACACTGTGAACTTACCAATACTGTCACTCAACTTTCCAGCTATTGGCCCTGATATCATCGAGAATACACCAGTTACACCATAGATCATGGGCAGGTCATCTATGGAAATCCCTAGGTTGTTGACACTAAAGGCTGCCCCGAAAGGCATCAGCATGAAACCACCCGTGGCAAGAAGTGTAGTGACCATGAATCCTTTTAGGTATGTAACGTTAGAAAGTGTCTTGCTCATCTTCCTAAATGGATTTTGAGTGGTTTGTAATGCCAAGTGTTCATTGATCGGTTTTAAATAGAAAATGATCAGTACGCCTACTACCACGCTCAATCCTACTATTAGCAGGAAAGGGGAGTGCCAGCCATATTCCTTTGCGAGGAACAAACCAAATGGCATACCTAAGATCTGGCTTGTTGCAAATGCCATTTGAACAAAACCCATTACTTTTCCTCGGTTTGAAAAATGAAATAAATCTGTGATTATGGCATAAACTATTGATCCAATCACCCCACCAAAAATACCAGTAATGATTCTGGCAATTAATAAGGTAGAGTAAGTAGGAGCAATTCCGCAAAGCAAAGTCCCAATAACAAATCCTGTATAGAAAAAGAGAAGTAGTTTCTTCCGGTCGAAACGATCGGCAAACCCGGAAGCCAATAAACCTGAAGCGCCTGCACTGAATGCGTAAGCTGATACTACCCATCCAAACTGTGAAGTAGTAATGTTCAGCTCTTCCAAAAGAATAGCGCTAAGTGGGGATAGCACCATGAAATCTAATACAATGGTGAATTGTAAAATGGCGAGAATAGTAATCACAAATTTCTGATAACCGGAAAACGATTTATTGGGTATTTCTTGAGTCATGGTTTTAGTCCTTTTAACACTGAGGATAGCGCTATCTCCAGAGCCTCTTCAGTGAGCTGAAAGGTTTGGCCTTTCAATCCATTGTTATGAATATGAAACTTTACAAGTTGATACAGTGGTGCAAAGGCCAACGACCAGTACACTTCAATAGGTAAAGGCTTCAATTGTTTGCTTTTTATAGCATTCTTGACAAAACTTGTCATTTGACCAATAAAGACTGGTCGTAACTCACTCGACACATCTTCATGAAACCGGGAATATTTTATCTGTTCCATAAAATGCATTTTTTGAGGGTTTTCTAGAAAGTATTTGGCACGATTGTGCCACTGAATCTTTAAACCCTCACCGAATGTCATATTGGGATCAAATCCCTCCAAGGTGTTCTCAAAGAGCCTGCTCTCCTCTATAATGGCAATTTGCCTGATCAGGTCTTCCCGATCTTTGAAGTAGATGTATATAGTACCTGGCGAGACACTCGCAGCATTAGCCAGTTTGTGCATGCTCAGTCCATCAAAACCATCTTTTACGATGATTTCAATAGCTTGATCATGTATTCGATGAAGTTTGTGTTCGTCTTTTATCCTCATTCTGTAAAAATAAATGAACGTTCATTCATTTATAAAGATTCAATTTGTTAAGGATTATTCTTGTAAAGTTTAACAATCACATGGTAGATTAGATGACTCTTAAAAATTGTAAAAAGAAAATATGGCACAAGTAACATTAAAAGGTAATCCTGTTAATACTTCTGGAAATCTCCCATCTGATGGTGAAGCAGCTCCGGAATTCACTCTGGTGAAATCAGATTTATCTGAGACTTCTCTTGCTTCTCTGAAAGGCAACAGAGTAGTCCTGAATATTTTTCCAAGTATTGATACAGGCACCTGCGCGGCATCAGTAAGAGCATTTAATCAAAAAGCATCCGAACTGGATAACACAGTTGTTTTGTGTATTTCTAAAGATTTACCCTTTGCAATGAGCAGGTTTTGTGGTGCCGAAGGAATAGACAAAGTCGTGACACTCTCTGCATTTAGAAATCAATCTTTTGCCAAAGACTATGGTGTAGAGATTCTTGATGGACCTTTAAAAGGATTGATTGCTCGATCTGTGGTGGTACTGGATGAAAATGGAAAAGTGAAATACACTCAGCTAGTCAACGAAATCACGGCCGAACCAGATTATGATTCAGCCATTGCGGCATTATGATATGACCCAAAGATTGATTGGGACCCAGCCGTAGGGTTGGGTCTTTTTATTCTATTACTGCTGATTTGCAGACATGAGTAGGAATTATTCCAGTTGTCTCTATCAGCATTTCTGCATGTTTTTTAAGGGTATTTCCTGTCATTACCAGCATCGTGTCTAGTCCAAACTTGTTACCACCTATGATGTCTGTAGATAATGTATCACCAACCATCAAAATCTTATTTTTATCGACGGTACCGCCCATGGCTATAGAATGCTCATGTGCAAATATGAACATCTGAGCATCGGGTTTTCCGAACCTGATGAATCGCTTGCCTACAATGGACTCTACCATATTGGCTAACCCGCCAATCGCTATGGCTACCTTATCCTGATCTACAGGGTAAGATTTGTCGGTATTGCTCACAATAGCTGGTATGTTTGTCAGCCTCAAGAGATTCACTACTTTGTTGATATCCCGGTACCAGTCAAACCCTTCGTCATCCAGAAAGACTAGGGCACTGATGTCATCAGCCTGATCCAGGTCCAAGTGAGCGATAGAAAGTGTGTCCAGTCCAAGTGTTTCAATGTAATGCGCGGACCGAAAAGTTCCGAGGTATGCGATTGTGCCGGATTTCACTTTGAATTTCAGGTATTCTCTGGCAAGCATTCCAGAAGATACAATTTTATCGACAGTGATATTGGTCAGGCCTTTCTCCTGGTAAGATTTGGCCAGATCTTCCGGGCCTCTGGAGGCATCATTGGTCAGGATGAAATAATTAATGCCTTTTTCTTCAAGGTATTCAAAAGTTTTTTCAATCCCGGGGATCAAGCCCTGGTGATTTTTAAGTACACCAAACGCATCAAAAAAGATCGTTTCATAGTTGTCTACAATAGATTTGAAAGGAGTATAATCCATGTTTTAAAGGTCCAGGGCTTTAAGGATTTTATCACTGTTGAAAGATTTGTCTAAACTAGGGAGGTAGTTTTCGTAAGCCTCAAATTGTAGTCTGCTGGCATAAAATTCATGGAAAAAGTACCGGCCATCTTTGATGACATAATTGAGAATAAAGAAGCGATAAGTTTCTTTTAACACCAAAACTTCTTTTACCGTCAGAGGGTAGACTTTGTGATAAGCTTTTAAGAAAATGAGGAAGCGGTCTTCCATCAATGGGTCAATAAGATAACTGAACACTGTTCGGTCCCCAATCTCAGAACAAACCCGGCTGAAGAAATAAAAGTCCATCACACGAGTGCTCATTCTAAACCAGTCATAATCCCATCTACTGAAAAATGAGTAATCATTCTTCACAGAAAAGTTGCCAATGTTCCAGTCTACAAAAACTGGAATAGATGCCATATCAGCAACACCGATTTTATCACAATTTTCAACAAACAATTCACACTGCTTACGGATAATGTCTTCCTGTCCACGATGCTCGTACTTACCTCGATCTGTATTTAGAATCTCAAGCAAATGACTAATGTCATCATTGGTTTGTTTGAAGTTAGGGGGAAGAGTGTTGATTACTTTCCTGCAGGTTTTGTGAAATTTAGCTAGTTCTGATCCAAGTATCGTGATCTGTTCTTTGGATTGTTTACGATCTGGTTTCTGATCGATCTTTATTGGGTTATAAAAAACAACCCATGCATCCATGACACTATCAGTATGTCTGTAGACAAACAACTTGCCATGCTTGGTCAATGATTTGGCCAGGAAGTTTTCAAATGGTGCGGGTAGATTGTTGGCCAATGCATTGATAATGCTGTGATCCTCCACAAAGTTGTCAAACTTTCCAAAGTAGGAAAGCTTGGCGATGATTTGATCATCGTCTTCAAACCGAATGCGGTACACGTGATTGGTAGAGACCTTCGCACTGATATCTTCTACTGCTTTGATGCGTCGGGAATTGTCATAATCATACCACGCATCCTCGATGATCTTTAAAAAGTTAATATTCTGGTACATGTGTTTTTTTAGATAATTTCGAAGTATCGCTTCAATTCCCAGTCAGTGACTTTGGATGCAAACTGTCGACATTCCCACTCCCTGGTCCTGCAAAAGTGATCAACAAAGGGCTCACCAAAAAGTTCTTTGGCAATTTTAGAGTATTTCATTTTTTCGGTTGCCATTTTGAGGTCGGTAGGAAGGGATCCATGTGACTTATCCTTATAACCATTTCCTTTTGTTTCAGGTTGAAGTTCAAGCTTATTCTCAATGCCGTAAAGCCCGGCGGCAAGTGCTGCGGCTTGAGACAAATAGGCATTTACATCTGATCCGGGAACTCTTGTTTCCAGCCTCGTTGCTTTGGCGCTTCCTGAGATCACTCTTAGGGCAGTAGTGCGGTTGTCCAGTCCCCAAGTGAGCGTGGTAGGAGCCCAGGCGCCTTCTACCAGTCTCTTGTAGCTATTGATCGTTGGAGCAAACATGGGGAGTATTTCTGGCAATGCTTTTAACTGGCCGGCAATATAGTGTCGCATGGTCAATGAAATTTTTTGAGGATCTTTGGTGTCTGAGAATAAATTCTGACCATTTCCCCATAAACTCTGGTGTATGTGCCCACTGCATCCGGGCAAGTCATGGTTCCACTTGGCCATAAAACTCGCCATTACTCCGTGCTTTGATGCGATTTCTTTAACGGCAGCTTTAAATAAAGCCGCTCGATCCGCTGCCAGTAAAATCTCTGAATACTCTATGGCTGCTTCGTAAACACCGGGTCCAGTTTCGGTATGCAATCCTTCCAATGGGATTTTGTATGTTTCTAGGAGGGTGAACAAGTCATTGAAATAATCACTTTTTTGGGAAGCTCTAAGCACAGAGTAACCAAACATTCCAGAGGTAAGTGGTTCAGGGTTTATGCCATCTTTGGCATGAAGTGATTCCGGGGTTTCGTTGAAGTTGAACCACTCAAACTCTTGAGCGAAGAAAGGGATAAAACCTAATTTCTGTGCTCTAACGATTACTTTCTTCAGAAGATTTCTTGGGCAGGCCGGATGATCTATTTGACTAAAATCACCTAGAAAAAAAGGAATATTTTCATCCCATGGGATTTGCCTGAAAGTACCAGGATCAATTCTATACTCAATATCAGGGTAACCTGTGTGCCAACCAGAGACCGTAGCGTTATCATATGCACTATCTACCATGTCCCACCCAAAGACTACATCGCAAAACCCTGATCCACTTTCGAGTGCATTAAGGAATTTGTCCTTCCTTATGATTTTACCGCGCAAGACCCCATCTATATCAATGATGCCAACTTTGATCCGCTGATCATCACTGTTTTTAAGTTGTTGAATAATTTCTTGAGACTTCATGATGAATAAAAAAATGAAAAATCCAGGTTAATGAACTAATTATGAGGGTTTTTCCAAATCTACGATCATGTTTTCCAACTTAATTAATACGTCTTTGTTCGATATTTCTCCTGACCTGAGTAATGAATCAATCTCGATATAAATTTCAGTTTCATAATCCTTGTTTTCACCCTCAGAAAACATGAGGGCATTCTTTACATGGAGCATACCATAGTTCAGTGCTACTTTGGCTTTATCTAACTCATGGGAGTCCACAAAGTGCTCTGTTACTTTTAATTCCGCATAAGTCAATGCATTGAGTGCTTTAATGCTTGCCTCATTCAAATGCTTAATGTTAAATGTTTCATGGCTCATTTCATTATAAATTTCCTCAAGCTCATCCACAGCGGCATCTACCTTTTCCTTACTTTCGTCATCTATTCCCTGTTCTATTTGCCTGATAGCAGTAATAGCACTTTTGAGGTGTCCCATGCTTCTGTGATAAGCATGTTCTTCAAAGTAATTTTTGGAATTTGACAATAGGATGTCAGGTTCTACTGCTTCGGCGGTTATGGTGATTGGTTCTCCATGGTGCTTGAATTTTCCAACGCCATAGAGTAAGAGTAGGCAAAATGCCAAAAATGCTATATATCCCAGAACTTTCAATATAAACAGGGGTTAGAGTGAATATTCCTTTTACCAAATATACAGTTTTGTAGCAGACATGAAGAGTTTCGACAAATCATATTGGGATAAGCGCTATGACCAGCTGCTTACTGGGTGGGACACGGGAGGAATCACAGCTCCTTTAAAGGAATATATTAATCAACTCACCAACAAAGAGATTTCTATACTGATTCCTGGTGCTGGGAATGCCTACGAAGGACAATACTTATATGACTTAGGATTTAAAAACCTTCATATTCTGGATATTTCAGACAGGGCAATTAAACTTGCAAGTAAAATGATCCCTGATCTGCCTGGGAAGTGTTTTTTTGTATCTGATTTTTTTGGACATCATGGTCAATATGATCTTGTTGTTGAACAAACTTTTTTTTGTGCACTTGACAGGGGACTTAGAATGTTGTACCGGGATAAAATGCTAGAGCTTTTGAATAATGGTGGACGGCTTGTTGGACTTCTTTGGGCTCATGAAATTGAAGGCGACAGTCCGCCTTTTGGAGGTACAATAGATGAATATAGAGATCTGTTTGGGGAATATTTTGAAATTAAAAAAATGGAATTAGCTTACAATTCCATCATACCAAGATCAGGAAGGGAGTTATTTATCAATTTGCAAAAGAAATGAACACATTTGTCCTTGTTAAGTACATTCATCTCATTGGTATTTTCGGATTGGTAGGTACCCTTGTTGCCGAGCTGATATTGACTAAACCGGTCATGAAACGGCATGAAATTAGTTTACTGGCTAGAGTTGATGCTGTGTATGGACTTAGTACAATGATCGTTTTGGCTGCAGGTTTTGTACTTTGGTTTGGGGTCGGTAAACCTGCTGAATTTTACTCCACCAATTGGATTTTTATATCGAAGTTAGTTGTTTTTGGGATCATTGGTGGATTATCAATTTGGCCGACTGTGTTTTTTCTTAAGAATAGGAAGGGGGATCAGCAAGATGAGGTTTTCATCCCCGGAGGTCTTAGAATCATGGTTCGATGTGAGATTGGATTGCTCATTATATTGCCCTTATTGGCCGTATTAATGGTAAATGGCATAGGACACTTTTAAAAACTGTGGTAGGCAAACGCCATGTACCGGGCGTGATGAGTGAAACTTAAAGGTAGTTTGTGATAGCTGATAATGGGTAAACCGTCACCATCTGATTCGACTTTCACATCTAGATTGTGTTCCTTTTGAAAATGTTTGACGACTTCATCTCTGATTTCAGAGGATTCGCTATCTGTTTTTCTTTCCAGAATCTTGTAAGTCACATTTTCCAACTCCTTATCTGCTATAGCAATGATTGCATCATCAATTCTCTTAAGCTCGCCTTTGATATCTCCAGATTCAAACTTAAGAGTATCTTCAGACTTTGTAATTATCACCTGGATGTTCTTAGGATTAAACATCGTCAAATCTCTATGTGCTTTGAATATAGCTTCTTTTGCTGTCCAGAGGTACCAAAACTCATTTTCATCAGGCGGGAATTGATCTTGGGGATGTGTAATCAATCGAATGGCACCTTTTTCACGTTTGTGCAGCAGTGGGTCACTTAAGTCAATAATATCAATGCCAGGCATATTATATTTCAATATCAATTGTTCTTGAATATGCTAAACCCGGAGGACTGTTACCTTGTTTCTCATTGATGAAATCGACCGGAACGCCATTAACAAAAAGTTCATACTGAACTTCCCATTGTTCATCCAGAATATCTGTATCCAATCCTATCCCATTATAAACTTCTAGTTTGATCTCGTGATGACCTTCAGAGAGTTCATCTGACAATGTAATTGTTCTTTCGGATGGTTGATTCCATTCTATTGGGCCTGTATCATGCACTTCTTCGCCATCAATATAGATTTTTACTTGATTGTCAATTTCATAGAATTTGAAATAGCAAAGCTCTGACTTATCGATCTTTGATGATTCTTTAGGTTCAAAATCCTCGCCATCGCTCTTTGGATTACACCCAGATACCATGAAAATCAAGAATAAAATCAATGGAATTTTATTCTGATACTTTATATTGTAAGGAAAGTCCAAAATAGAAATTGTCATGATTGTTTTTTTGGATATAATATCTGTTATGATCATAGCTATAAGATCCTTCAAAACCATAAATTAGATCCTTTCGGTCCCAAAATACAGTTGCTCCGGTCGTGTATTCAGCATCATGTTTTCCAAAGCTTGGATCATGTGTGACAAAATAGTCTTTGTTAAACTCAATTCTTCTTCCAAAGGCACCAAAAACCAGGCCAATATTGGGAATGGTAAATTTAAGATCTAATTGGTCAGCGTTACCCCCGGGCCCTATACTTGCACCGATGACCTGCCCATTATTGGTATAACCCTGACGATTGACCTCATGGGCGTAGTATGGTGGTTCTGCTCTCCACAGGTAAGTTTGATTGCGGCTAAGGTTAATGTGTTCATAACCCAGTAAGAAATTCACTTTGTCCATCTCAAACAGTTTTTGGAAACCTATAAGGTAGGCTCTGGAATGTTCGGGTTCAACCATATACCGAATTCTTCCACCATTGCGGTCATTTAGTGCATATTCTGCATATGCTCTGAATCCAACGGATGGGAACTTCCACTCCATGTTAATAGAGGCCATTTGGTCAAAGAAATCGTTTTGTGATCTAAGTGTGTCCCCATTTACCACCTGTATAGGCTCATCTTCACTGTAGAAAATAGCAAGCCAGTCCAGAGAGTCCTTATAGCGAGTTTGTTTATAGTGTACTCTATTAAAGCCAACTGTAAGGTTTTTAACAAAAGAAGGATGATAAGCCAGAAAGTAACCATTAAAAAACCTCCTGTTGTTGTCGGGTATGTCGTCAAAGTAATCAGATTCATTCATCCGGGCGTATATCACGTTAAATTCAAGCCTTCCCGGTTTGAAACTTCCTATTTCTATTTCTTGAGGCCCATCTGTGCCGATGTTTAGTTTTGGCATTCCTGGTCCATTGTTACTTAATATTATTGGAAAAGTAGATGCAGGTCCAACCTTATAATTTTGGGTTCCAAAAACTACTTGAAAGCCGAATTTGGACAGTTTAATTTCACTTTGTCCCAGGAAGAATTGAGCATATAAGTCATTGCCATATCTTTGAACCCAGTCTATATAATAAATGCGCTCTTCATATTTATTGAATTGGTAGTTTAATGGATGAGCCGTGCCAGTTTGTGGCTGGAGAATAAAAGAGCGATTTTGAGAAAAGAAGGCAACAGGTTGAATCGTGTAATGAAGCATACCGATTGATCCACTTACTCCAAAATGCAGCTCTCCATTGAAGCCTCTTCCTTTCCATACTGCCCCATCATTATAGCCAACAGGGTAGTCCGAGTTAAAATTAAGCTTGGTTACCGGGTTGAGTATTCGGAATTTGTGCTTTCCATAATCCTTGATGGTATAATGTAGGTTTAAACTACTGCTATCCTGGTCAATAAACCTATCTAAATCCCATGTGTAGTCTTCTACAAACAACGGAGTGTTGATGCGCTGAGCAAATACAATAGAGGAAACAGTCAATGCAAACAAACCAACGCTTAACCGTTTAAAGGTTTTCATGATTTCAGTTTTTCCTCGATAATGTCGACTGCATTACCTACGGTATCCATTTTTCCAATAAAATCGTCTTCAATCATTATGTCAAATTTCTCTTCAATGTCCAATACAATATCCACCAAATGGGCAGAATTGATATTGAGATCATTGATCAGGTCTGATTGTTCTGAGATACTTGTGGTTACTTCTTTTTCGTCAATATAAGGATCTATTATCTTTAACAGTTCCTTCTTTATTTCTTCTCTATTCATTGGTTTTTTATTTCAATTTTGATATTACTAAACAGCAATTTAAATCTCCAAATCCGAAGTTGGATTTGATGATGGTATTGATTTTTTTATCAATTCTCCGGGTTGGAAGTTTATCTATATTGACCAATTCAATTATGGTTGGATGCACTTCTTCCAGGTTTAGATTTTCATGTATATAACCATTTTCTAGTTGTAATACACAAGCTGCTAATTCCACAGACCCCGCTCCCGCGACACAATGTCCAATCATGGATTTCGGGGTATTTATGTACGGAAAATCTTCTTTGGAAATGCCAAGTGCATCAACCCAATTTTTAACTTCATAAGGATCACCCTTTGTGGAGGTCAAGTGCCCAGAGACAAGATCAATGTCACTAGCATGAATCTCTGCATTGGAAATGGCTGTTTGAATACAATCCACCACTGCTTGGGGATTTTGAGCGGTCATTGTCCCTCCGTTTTGTTGACCCCCTGAATTAACTTCTCCTCCCAAAATTTCGGCATAGATTCGAGCTCCTCGCTTTTGAGCGGAATCAAGAGATTCTAAAACAAAAGCTCCTGATCCACCAGAAGGTACAAACCCACTACTTGAGGCACTCATAGGCCTTGAGCCAAACTCCGGACGATCATTGGAATCAGCGCATAGAACACGCATTGAATCAAACCCGGCCCAAATATATTTACCATCTCCTTCAGTACTGCCACACAGCATTCTTTCCATGCGACCTGATTGAATCATCTCAAATCCTTGAAACACCGATTCAGAACCAGTGATACAGGCCGAACTATTGGTAAATATCCTTCCTGTAAGTCCTAAAATGCTATTGAGATAAGCTCCGGCTCCACTACTCATGGATTCTGGAACACTTCTAGATCCTACACGCCGATGATTTCCCTCATCAACCATGCGAATATTTGGGCCTATATAAGTATCTAAAGCAAGGGCACCACTGCCCATGATCATTCCTGTTTTGCGATTGTAACTTCCAGGAGAAACTTCTAATCCGGCATCTTTCCATGCTTCTAACCCAGATAAACAGGCATATATTACTCCACTATTTTTGAGCTTTTGAGCAATAAAACTGGGAAGTCTTTCATTCTTATATTCTTGTGTAACTTCTGGTTTTCCACCTAGTTGGCATTTTAAGTTTAATTCTGCCAGTTCTTCCCAGTGTCTGATTCCTGATCTTCCGGATTTTAGCGAATCATTATAATCCGCCTTTCCAATCCCGTTAGGTGATACTACACCAATGCCTGTTATAACTACTCTGTTTTTAATCAAAATTGCTTGCAATTATACTCAATAATAGAGGCAAAATTAATGACGTCTACCACTAAAGAATGATAATATAAATCAAATAGATTTTCCTCGGTTGACTAACGTGATGGTTTGAAGAAAGTTTGGGTATTTAATTGATCACTTTCGTGAAACACCTTCTTCTTATCTCTTCATCTTTAGCGGACTCATACTTGGCCCATAAGTTATTTACATTGGTGTTATCTTCAAGCATTTGGCCAGACCAGATTTCGCGAATGTTGTGTTTATTGCAAGCCCAATAGAGCCTCTTCCATAATAGCGCATTGAATCCTTTCTTTTGATACTCATCTTTGGCAGCGATGAGGAAAAAGTCAATCGTATCGTTCTTATAAAATGACTTGAGGACATGGAAAAACCCGAACGGATAAAGATGTCCTTTGGCTTTTTGAAAGGCTTTGGAAAGGGACGGAAATGTAATGGCAAAGCCGGCTACTTTATCATCTTCATCTACCACCATTAGGATGAAATCTTTTTGGACAAACCCAAAATACTGATCAATAAAATACTTCACCTGCTCTTCAGAGAGTTTATGGAATCCATAGAGATGGCTATAAGTAGTGTTGAGCATTTCAAATACTTCATCAGCATACTTAAGTATTTCTTTCCCTGATTTGAACTCTTTGATTTTCATCCCATATCTACTGGTCACTATGTTTGCCTTTCGATCGAGATCTTTTTCAAGTTCTTTATCCCCCAAAGGCACTTTAATTCTAGTTTCCGTCCAGTCCACGGCTTTTACAAACCCAAGCTTGGTAAAGTGCTCCTGGTAGTAAGGATAGTTGTACATTGTAGCCTGGGTAGCCAACTGATTGAATCCATCCACAAGCGTTCCTTCGAAATCCAGATCGGTAAAACCAAGGGGGCCGTGAATCTTGTCAAGTCCATTTTCCTTTCCCCAGTTTTCTACAGTTTCGATAAGCGCCTTACTCACCTCCTGATTATCTATAAAATCTATCCAGCCAAACCTAATGTGATTTGATTCTTTGGATTCTTCACCATGTATGATTCCTGCAATTCTACCAACAGCTTCTCCATCTTTATAAGCCATCCAAAACCTTCCTTTTGAGACCTTAAATGATGGATTCTTCTCTTTGTCGAAGGTGCTCATCTCAAACTCCATCATTGGAGGTACAAATTGATCGACTCCCTTGTAGAGTTTCCACTGAAACTTGATGAATTGTTTTAATCCTTTTTTATCAGTGATTTCTTTAATTTCAATACTCATGAGTATTTAGATAAGGTTATTAGCTCGGTAATATTCGATGGCCTCTCTGAATCCTTTTTCAATTGAATAATTAATCTGAAGAGGTATGATTTTTCTTTCCTCCGAAAAATCATAGTTCCAGTCCTGCGAGATTTCGGAATAATGTTCTCTTGATAGGGTCGGGGTTCTTCCAAGATTTCTATCAAAAATGTCAGATAGCAATAACGCCATTTTTACGATTGGTTTTGATACCTTTAAATTGAAAGTCTTTTTGTTAAGAATACTTTCTAAAATGGCTTTTAAATCTTTGTGTTCATAGACATGGCCATCTTCCAAGTGAATGATTTCTTTGGAGTGTTGTATAGAACATTCTAAAATATTTTCAGCAACATCCTGTGCGTTGATCAATGTCATTTTGTGATGCCTGGATGTCATCAATGGATAAATCCCTTTTTTTACTGCTTTTATCAATGGGACAAACTGAACATCTCTTGTCCCGTAAATTCCTGTGGGCCTAAAAATATTATAATTGAGACCCGATCTTGTAACAATGCCTTCAGCCATCAGTTTACTACGTCCATAATTGGAGGCAGGCCCACCATTTCCGATAGGCCCCAAGGCAGCCAGCGAGGAGACATAGGCAAACTTGAGGTTTTCATTATAATGAATGCACTTTTTGATGGCTTGAGTGATTTTTTCAGTTAGATCAATGTTTACCTTCTTGTACCCATCAAAAGTGTAGCTCTTAACCAACCCTGCATTGTGAATGAATAGATCAAATTTCGGCAATTCATTAAGGATTTTAAGAATTGAATCAATATTTGAGTAATCAATTACAACTGCCTTAAATCCTCTTAAGTGTGAAAGATTTGAGGTGTCAGATCCTTTTCTAACTAACGCATAAGTCTCATGTCCTTTGCTGAGCGATTTATCAATTATATGGCTTCCCAAAAATCCATTAGCACCGGTGACAAGAATTCTCATTCTACTTATTCCGCAGTTTCGAACAGGTTCACTTCATTAGCTGCCTGATAAAGTATATCTGCAGCTCTGTCTATCTGGTCATGAGTATGAGAAGACATGATTGAGAATCTGATCAACGAGTCCTCTGGGGAAACTCCAGGAGAAACCACAGGATTGACAAAAACGCCTCTGTCAAATAGCATTTTAGTCAACTGATAAGCTTTCATGTCATTACGGATAAAAATAGGAACAATCGGTGTTTCAGAAGCTCCTGTATCAAAACCAAGCTCGTTCATTACTTTGAGCGTATAATGTGTGTTGTCCCAAAGTCTTAGTCTGTAAGAGTCGTCTGTCTCCATAATATCTAAAGCAGCAAGTGCTGAAGCAATGGACGCGGGAGTGATACTTGCAGCGAAGATCATCGACTTGGAGTGGTGTCTTAGATAATTGATTGTGTCAGCATCTGAAGCGCAGAAGCCACCTAATGAGGCAAAGGACTTACTTAACGTTCCCCCAATGATATCCACCTCATCAGTCAATCCGAAATGATTGGAAGTCCCCGCACCATTTTCACCAATCACGCCAATTGCATGTGCACAATCAGACATCACGGCAGCATTGTATTTTTTGGCTAGTTCAATGATCTCAGGAAGCTTTACAATATTACCTTCCATGCTGAAGATCCCGTCAACCACGATGAACTTAAAAGCATCAATAGGTACTTTGCTCAATTTACTCTCCAAAGATTCCATGTTGTTGTGACGAAAAACAACAGATTGGGCGGCAGAGAGTTTTGCTCCCTCAAAAATCGATGCATGGTTCAACCTATCCAGAAACAAATAGTCGCCTTTACCTGCGATAGTTGGAAGTACTCCAATATTCACCTGGAATCCAGTGCTATAAAGTGCTACAGCTTCCTTATTAAGAAATTTCGCTAACCTACTTTCTAGCTCAGTATGCATGTCACTGGTGCCATTCATGTACCTAGAGCCACTTAAACTCGAGCCATATTTTTTTATGGCATTAATTGCCGCTTCTTTGATCTTCGGGTGGGTGGTTAGTCCCAGGTAACTGTTGGATCCAAACATCAGTACCTTTTTACCTTCAACCATAACTTCGGCATCCTGTCCTGATTGAATGTTTCTGAAGAATGGATAAATATTAAGCGCTTTTGCTTTTTGGGGCTCCTGATAGGACTGATACTTCTTTTTTAGGATGCTACTCATCAATAAATTATCGTCAGAATGTCGCGTTCGAAATTAATCCGTAAAAGTACGATGAATTACTCGAAAAAGGAGGATTAGCTAAAATTATTGAGTTTGTCTGTTGTAAAATGAAATTAGGGTTCTACAAGCTGTTTAATCTCAGCATTTTTTGCAACCTGTTTTGCACCCTTAAACTGATACCCAATAAATACCAGTAATCGTATTAACCAATCCAAATGCCAGGGAAATTTCCTAATCACATCAATGAATAAAACGACTCTAACCTCATCGGTTTCGTTTGCAGCTTCATGAAGATATAAATCATTGAACATGATTCCTACACCTTCTTTCCAGTAATAGGTCTCCCCAAATTCCATGCGGGACTTGTCGTAGTTTTGATTGTCTGTTTTGTTATCATTAATTCTTATCCAGCACTTTTTATCCTCATTATTATTGGGAATAATAACGCCAAGGTGATATCTGAGGAAACCACAAAAATACCCTTTATGAGGCTTGATATGTTGATTCCCTTCCAGTACTGAAAAGAACGCTTGTTTAATTCGGGGTATGTTTCTTAAAAGGTTTGTTGTTCCCGGGCAATGCTTACAATTACTTTCTATGAAGTGGTCAGATTTAAAGACAAAGGTCTTCCATTTTATTGAATGGATTCCTCCTTTGGTTCTTTTATTTCCCAGGTCTTCTATATGGGGCAAGTTTTTTTCTTGTACGCTGAGCAGCTGAAGGCACTCACGTTTGATAATATCAGCATTATCCTCCAGTGTTTTGAAGTAAGGGTATGTTTTCTCATAATCATGAATGAACCCAGGTGTTTTCTTGAGGATACCTTTATCTTCCAACTGACCAACAAGTGAGTTAAACTTTTTGAGTAGATTCATGAAATTAACTGTGAATTTTGGAGTAGTAAACTATTGATTAGAAATGATGACAAAATTAGGTAAACTTATAGGGTAGAACAAGAATTCAGAACGCTACATCGCAGTATTTTTAACTGTGATTAAATAATCACCAAGTATGGACTAAGAAGTGTAATCTCTGAAAACTTCGAGATAATTTTCAGCCATTTTTTCCCAACTCCGGCTCTTTGTGATTGTTGCTTTTTTGAACTCCTCAGCTTTGTTTTTAAGTATTTCCGGATTATTGATATGGTATTTAATGCAACTGACCCATTTGTCAACATTGCTACCTTCAATCAGATATCCATTCACTCCGTCTTTTACCGCAGAAGGTATCCCATCTACATTGGCCGCCAAGGTAAGAGTACCCTGTGAAGCGGCTTCTAAAGCTACTAAACCGAAACCTTCATAATCGCCTGGAATGGAAATGTTGGGCATCACATAGAGGTCACTATGCCTGATGATTTCAAAGATCTTTTCCCGTGAATCTGTGAATTGGCTCAACCTGAAGACCTTATCTTGAAGATTTAACTCTACAACGCTTTCATTTACAGCTGCATCATCTATTTCTGCTCCAACCATGAGTCTGATTTTTTCAAAGACGTTATTAGTTGTGATGCGTTTGATCCATCTAAAAAGCTTCTCTTGCGGAAACTTTCTGGCAATAACGAGGTAAACCACATTATCTGGGAGTTTTGGGCATACATTTCGTGTAAACCAGTTGAATCCCTTCCGGGGAATAGCCCTGCCTAATGATGAAATGATAAATTTATCCGTGAGGTCAATGCCCAGTTCATTGCCTAGTTCTTTTCTAAAAGACGGATTTTCAGGCTCCTCCTTGAAGTTAATATCTACAGCGTTTTCTACTAAAACTAATTTGTCTTTGCGAATGCCCTTCTTCAGGCAAAGTTTAGTTGTGGGTGCACTTACGGTAATGATTTTATGAAATTGGTTCAGGTATTTTCTCACCCACCACTGGTAAGGTTTCCAGGGGAAATTGACATCCAGCCCATGAATAGTTACAATCATAGGAGTTTTTGTTAGGTAGAGGAGGGGGGTACAGACCAATGCCATCAGGCCATCATTTATATATATGACTGAGATTTCTGGATTCCTTCTAAGTCTAAACAATGCACGGATTACCACCGTTAAAAAGAAGAGTCCTCGTGGGTAGTTGGATTTCCAAATCAAATCATGAACTCTATGTTTTTTTTCGAGTTCCTGGACTAACTTAAAGCAGTGTGTTTGCATCCCTCCAATTGATGGGGGATATTTATGTGAGATGACCAAGATATCCATCAGGAGGCAAAAAAAGGTTTTTTCATTCACAAAACAGAGTAGTATGAGAAATACTATTTTTGCGGTCTAATTTAAATTAATGACTAAGATAAGGATTGCCTTTTTTTTAGATGTGATGGAGGAGGATTTTGATGGTGTGAGTAAGACCATGCATCAAATCATCCAACGAATCCCCAAAGAGGAGTTTGAGCCAATTTTCATCACACCTCATCCGCCTTTAACGGATATTGGGTTTCCGGTTTACCTCTGTCCAAGTATCAAATTTCCAATAGGAAACAAGTCTTACCGTCTGGCTACACCAAAGCGTATGAAAGATTTAAAATCTCTACTGGATAAGTTTGAGCCGAATCTTTTGCACTTTAGTAGTCCCAGTGGTTTAGGGATTTATGCTGTGAAATATGGCAATAAGAGAAATATTCCAGTGACTACAATCTACCACACGCATTTTCCCAGTTTTGCAAATTATTACTTCCGCTTTATTCCGAAGGTTGAAGCTATCACTGATGTGGTGGCATACAGGTTTTTTTGGATGTACAGGAAGGTGAGTAAATTATTTGCGCCAACAGAGAGTATGAGGCAATATTTACTTGGAAAAGGTGTGCCTGAGGAGGTATTGAAGATTTGGGGTCGTGGAGTCAATATAGACGATTTTGGTATGCAACATCGGGTGAAGGGTTTATGGCCTGATGTTCCAGAATCTAATAAGATCGTGCTTTTTGTTAGTCGATTGGTTAAGGAAAAGGAACCTAAGACGCTGATCAGATTGTATCGGCTGTTGGCAGAGCGAAGAACTGATATTTCTATGGTCATAGTAGGGGATGGACCTACGCGGCAGGAGCTTCAGCAGAATATGCCCAATGCAATATTTACTGGTAAGTTGGTAGGTGTGGACTTAAGTAAAGCTTATGCATCGAGTGATGTTTTTGTATTTCCGTCAACTACAGAGACATTTGGTAATGTGATCCTTGAAGCCATGGCATCAGGGTTGCCAGTTGTAGCTGCAGATAAGGGTGGGCCTGGTGATATTGTGAAAAATGGGGAAACCGGGTTTCTCGTAAAACCCCAGATGGAAGAGGAGTTTTATGATCGCATTGTTCAGCTGGTAGACCAACCTACCTTGTATAAGGAAATTGAGGCAGCGGCTGTTAGCTATGCCAAATCGCAAACATGGGAGAGCTTATGTGAGGATTTGTTTAGGGAATATCGTGCTCTTGTAAAATGATAGACGTTTCATCAGTCACTGCAACTATTAAGTTCGTTAGGTTGTTAGTCCATATTGGTTTTTCTTTGTATCTGATTTATTCACTCAAGACCCTGTAAAAAAGGGTATTATATGAAGGTTCTCTCATTATTTTTAAAATCCTCTGTTTTTACATTTTCTATAGCGGTGATAACCGGTGTACTTTCGGGCTTATGTCTCACTGGGATCATCAAGGTGATTCATGATGCTATAGACACCAAAATGGCAGACCCTCAGTCACTGATAATCACCTTTTTGATCCTATGGTCAAGTTATGGCATCACAAGCTTTTTTGCAGTAAAGACTATTGTAGAGCTTTCAGAGGATGTAATTCTGTATCTCAGAAAAATGGTTAGTGATAAAATCCTCAAGGCTTCCTTTCAGTCTATGGAGATGCAAAAACACCAGCTATTGACCGTTTTAACCAGTGATATTAACCAAATATCTAATGGTATAAACAGACTCCCTAACATCATCACAGCAGTGGCTATGATTGTAGGCTGTATCGTTTATATGATCGTTATTTCGTGGCAGCTTCTTGCGATGTTTACCCTTTTAATCTTACTGGCTTTGTTTTTTTACAATTTACCAATGCATGCCTATAAGGAGAGGATGCACCAGTCTCGAACAATTCAAAATAAGCTATTTGGGTACTTTGAAGCGCTTATCTATGGACTAAAGGAACTTTCGTTGAGTGGAAAGCTTCGGGAATCGTTCAAAGAGGATTATCTCTACCCGGCTGGTGAAGAACAGCGAGCTCACAACGTACATGGGACTATAAGGCTCACGCTCATATCAAAATGGGGAGAAATGTTGTTGCTCATGGGGCTTGGTGTCATGTTATTTATGATTCAGTTGTATGGCTGGAGTACCTTTCAGGACTATGCTAAATTTTTGACGGTGGCTTTGTTTCTTCTCCCTGCACTCCAGCGATTTGGTGGGTTTTTACCAGTTATCGGTAAGATGAACGTCTCCCTGGATCAGATTGAGAAACAGGGAATTGAACTTGATGAAAATAAAGAAGATCGAAATGTAAAGCTTGAGCTAGTCACCACGGCTAATGAAAGATTGATTGAGCTTAAGGACGTTACATTTTCATATTTTCATGCCCATGAAAAGAAGTTTTTTGAACTCGGGCCAATCAATTTCACTATTAAAAAAGGAGAGCTGATCTATCTGATTGGTGGAAATGGGAGCGGTAAAAGCACGCTGGCGAAAGTGCTTTGTGGTTTATACATGCCAGAAACTGGTAAGGTGTATTATGGCGGTCAGGAGATAAACTCATCGAATTTAGCAGCTTATAGAGAAAACTACGGAGCAATATTTTTTGATTTCTACTTGTTTGATCAACTCACACATATTCGGTCTGAGTTTTGGAAAGAAAGAGTGAATGAGTATCTGCAATTGCTCGAACTGGACAAAAAAGTGCAAATAGTTGGAGATCAATTGAGTACCACAAACCTATCAACAGGTCAGAGAAAGCGATTAGCCTTATTGATGTGTCTTTTAGAGGATAAGCCTTTCTATTTGTTTGACGAATGGGCCGCCAGTCAGGATCCGCATTACAAAAATGTTTTTTATAAGCGCATATTACCTGATCTTAAGGAGTTGGGCAAGACCGTTTTTGTGATCACTCATGACGAGCAGTATTTTGACTGTGCGGATCGTATCATGTCCATGCGTGAGGGAAAATTGGTGAAAGAGACATTACCTGAAGATATTTTGTCTTTTTACAGAGACAATGGCTAAAGGTTTTTCAGGGAAACTGCTTTTTGCATTTCTTCTCTGAATACTTCTGGGAAAGGCTTAAATCCAGTCATTTTATTGACAAAAAATGTATCCCAAAATGTCTGGCTTGTCATTGAGATATCATTTTCCTTTAATACTGAATCAACTACTGCTAAAAATCGCTCGCGATGAGGACGGATCTGTTCCAAAGTATGATTTCGGATTTCTTCAGGTGAGTAATTGGCGTTCATTACCTCTTGAATTGCTTTCTCCACTGCTTTACGAGTAGATCTTACAATTCTGCAATACTTGTTCTTCAGAAAAACATCCCGTCCACCAATACTAATGGTAGAGACTACCGGGAGACCACATAAAAGATATTCCATTGAAGCATAATTGGCTCCTTCCATAGCTGAAAGTATAAGACCAACCTTTGAACGATTTAGTAAAAGGGTTACTTCACCATCGGTTAATTGAGGAATATTGGATAAATCATTATCAGGGATCTCATTGAGCGTTTTACCCCCTGGAAAATTTTCCAATATCGCATTCCCTAGAGATTTTCTTAGCCTGTTTCTGTAATGTTTTTCTTTAGCGAGATTGATAATGCTATTTGAAATTAGACTTATCCGGAATTTCCTGGGGATAAGGTAATGACGTTTTGAGCGGTTTATACGTCCATTATAGACTACATCTATATCCTTCTCTAGCTTGAATATTCTATAGACTTGCTCATCTAAAAATGCATTGTGGTTGATAAAGTGAGAATCTTTACAAAATGGCTGAATCAAATCTCGTTCCTTTTCAGTGTTACATAGATAGATGATTCTGTGATTGGGGTACAGTGTAATCTGTTTGTGGTAGCAATCTCTGAGTTGCCTGATTTTATGAGGTTCTGATACCAGAGAAGAGGCAAAGATCACAAAGAAATAGGCTTTATTATTTATTAACTCTTTGGAGAAAACTTCAATTTCTGTTGTTCTTTCTGAAGTAAATACGATGTATGGGTCCTTACAAATTACTCTAAATCCCCGACTTGACTTTGGAGTTGGAGTAATGGGGTAGGTATCATGACTATATTTATTAAAAATCCTTAACGTCAGGGACTTTAAGGATCTTCCTATTTGGAAGTCTAAAAACAAGTTTCCAATTGTCTCTAACATAGTTAAATCAAACGACTATATGAGGTAAGCAGTATGCAAAGGAAAATCAATTTAGATTTACATTTTAGAAATAGTTGAGGTAAGTTTTGAATATATCCAGGATGCTAAAGTTTGTACGCCAGTTGAGCGGGGTGGTAGGAAGAGGAAGTAAAGCTATAAGTAAAAAGTTTGGTTACCCAAGACTGACAAAGGATGAAGTAAAATTATTATCAAGTCTGGATATGAAGTATCCTAATGGTCCGGTATGTTATTTTGAATTTGGTAAAAATGATCTACGAAGAACCCTCTACACTTTCTTCAAGTTTTTTGATTTGGCAGGATGCAACCTTATTGTTGAGCCGAATAATGCCCTTTTTGCAGAAATGAAAGGAGATATTTATGGTAGATGGGTCATTGAAGAACAACTGATAAAGATAGGAGTCAAACCTGAAAACCCGGATGGATGTTTTAGTCTTGTGAATAAGAAAGGGATGACACTGGTCAGTGACAATTACTTTATGTTTGATGAGCATGACTACTATTTCCCAATCACGCAGCATCCGGGAATGTATCAATTAGGTTACTGGAATAAGCCTGTAGGATTACCAGCCGATCAGCGAGTGCAACAGATCTTCTTTGCGGGAAATTTTAACATCAACACCTACCGGAGAATAAAAAAAGATGGTTTGTTTGATGTGATCATTAGGACAGATCTGCTGCAATACCTGTGGGAAAATGATGAGGTGTATTTGATTAACAGTTCTGAGCAAATAGGCCAACAGCAGGATTTGCGCAAAGTAATTATTGCGGATACTGGAAACTTCGAGATTCCGATGAAGGATTTGCGACAAACACTTGGTAAGTATAATTTTTTTCTTGCTGCTCCGGGAGCTAGTGTTCCCCATTCGCATAACATGGCAGAGGCTTTGTCGGTAGGGTGTATACCGGTCATTCAGGACACTTACGCGCATATGATACACCCGCCTTTGGAACATGGCAAAAACGCTTTAATCTTTAAAGACTTAAATTCACTTTCGAAGGTGATTGCGGAAGCCGGCAATTTGAGTAAGAATCAAGTGACTCAAATGTCTCACTCCGTGTCCGATTATTATCAACTATTTATGACGCCAAAAGCCGTTATTGACCGCATATTAGATCCTGCTGTGAACAGGGTAAAAGTGCTGTCATTTTCCAGCAGTATTAATTATTTGAAAAGAAAATGAGCAAACTGAAGATACTAGTTGGGTTTGGAACGATTGACCGTCCAAAAATGCTGGTAGAGACCTTAGCTTCTCTGACTAAGTTACATATATCTCCAAGGGTTACACTGGAGGTAGTAGTAGCTGATAACGACCCAAACGAGAGTGCCAGAACCACTGTGGAAAGTTACCATGATGAGTTTAAAAACTGTAAGCTGACTTACCTCACAGAACCCAGGAGAGGCATAGTCTTTATGCGAAATACCATTATTGACTATGCTTTAAGGCAGGACGTTGACCTTTTGGCATTTATAGATGATGATGAGATGGTGGCTCCTGAATGGTTAGATCGCATGATGGAGACCAAAGAGAAATACAATGCTGATGTGGTGGTGGGGAGAGTGGCACGAATCCTGCCAGATGATACTCCAGGTTGGGTGAAGTTCGGTAAGTTTTTTGAACGCCCTAATGTACCAACGGGTACAATCCGTAAAGCCGCTAGCACTAGTAATGTACTCTACGATCTCAAGTTACTTGGTATAGAGTTTGGGCTGAAATTCCATCCAGCGCTCAATCTCAGTGGCTCATCTGATACCTATATGTTTACTGAAGCTACGGAGCGTGGTGCAAAGATTGTTTGGCTTAATGAAGATTTGGTTCATGAGTGGATTCCCAAATCACGAATGACTGTTAAATGGCAACTGCAAAGGGCATTTAGACACACCAACTGTAGGACACTACGAAAGAGGCTAAAATATCCATATTACAGGGCATTTATTTCCGAAAGTGCATATGGATTGCTTCATTTCTTTTTGGGTATCGTGACCTTCCCGGTTTACATATTCAGGGGTAAGGCAGGTTTTGTTCATACCTTACGCTTTCTTTGGAAAGGTGCCGGATCCTTCGCAGGACTGTCCGGTTTTGTGTATAAGGAATACGAAAACATTCACGGATATTGATCTTGAATGACTTCAGGGATTGTTTCTTGCATATCCCAGCATTCTTTGCAGGATTTTTTCCATCCGAAAGCAAAAAACTTTGTGGGTTGTATGTTACAGGTTAATGGCAGTCCTGACTTTGGATAAAGCCTGAATTTGGTGTTAGTCCTTTGTATAAAGTCATCCATGGAAGACCCTAAAGCCAAGAACGTGGTATTTGGGTTGTTGGCAAACCATTCGGGGATGATAATCTTTGCCAACATCCCACAAATCAGGATTACAATGGCACCATCAGGAAATTTCTTGTCCTTCAATTCATCAAAGAGTAAGTAAGAGTTCTTAAATGGGACAATAGTTTTGTTTTCATCTTTCACGGTCACTCCCAGCTCCTCCAACACGTCTAGTTTCTGGTGTTCATTCATGATAAAAAAGCACTCACGGTCCTTCATATGACCAATGATGTTCGGGTAGAAACGCAAATTGTGATGTAATGTCATTGCAGGCACTACACCATCTTGTGTTTCCACAATTTGATTGGCCAATTTGCGTAGTTTTGGATGACTGGTGCTACAGGGGATCCCAACATGGTAGCGTTCTCTTTTTAATTTCAGGGCATTTGTGAGTCGCTCTCCCAGTTTTTTATTGTATTTCTGCTGTCTTCGACCAAACCAGGTTTCTCTGTGATCCTGTTTTAAAAACTTTTTTATGAAAGTCATTTCGCCATCGTTGAAATGAGCAAAAGTGAACCCTTTTTTGCTGTCAAGATACTTGAGAAATTGCTTCATGGTAATGTCCCACTCCGGACTGGCATTGGGTACATACCGGAATATCTTGTGAAGGCGCGATTCACCTCTGTTGATTATCCAGGCGATTAAAGTGGAGAATAAGGACTTTACATAAGCACCGAGACTAGTAAAGAATACAGATAGAGAACGATTTGGTGGTGAATTAGCTAATCGTGATTGGGTAGTGGATTTATTGTCATTAAACGATCGTAAGAATATAGATGGAGTTGATTTTAACTTTCCGTTAAATGAGAATGAACGTCGTTTGGAGTAGGAGATGTCCCAAAGCTGGTGCTGATGTTTGAGTTGATTACTTTCAGTTAGCTTGTCTGTTTCATACCGGTAAAAGAGGTGTTCATGAATCCAGGAAACCATAGGAAACTTGAAGGCACTGACGCGTCCATCGAGGCACCCAAATAAATCCTGATGATGATCAAGTTTTACTTTTAGCTCATCTGGCACAACACCCAATGCATATTCCACAAACCATCTATTCAATAGATCCTGAAGTGGCCATTTGGTGTTATAATGGTGTTCTATCAGCGTAAATAGGTTTAACAGCTTATCTCTTTTGCCAATAAATCCTCTGGCGTCAAGGTAATGATAGGTGTGTTTTGGGTTTCGCGGGTAATATTTCCAGAAGTAATACTCCAACCTAGGGTTGTTGAATTGAAAGTTTGCTGATGCAGCAAAGAAGATGTCAATATTTCTCCATTCAAATTCACCAATATATCCTTGAGTGGTGCCTTGTATCAAGGCGCTGGACACGTCAACAATTAAAACAAACTCCTCAGACGAGGATTCAAGGAAGGACTTTACTTTATTAAAGTCTAAAGATTCATTGCTAGCATCAAGTGCGGTAATTGTGTGGTTAAGCTTGACAGATATTGCTTCTATCTCTTCTAGAGTCCCAAACGATCCAATAGCTAATGACATGTTCAACTCTTGATAAATGAAAACTGACTGGCAAAGTTGTCTAATCCGCGATGGATTTTTCCCGGAAAATGGAAAATATATGGATTTGAGCCTGTGTTTTCATTGGTCAATTGCTCGCTCCGTACTTTGAATGTTTCATCTGTGGCGTGTTTTCCATAGATGGTGAAAATGTGGTGATTATAGTCAAGAGTGATATCTTCAGGATGCTTTAAAAAGTGCCTGTGGAGTTTGGGCTGGTCGCTATACATGGTTTTGTCAATTTTCAGGCCTTCGAATAAACTCAGTATATGACCGGCATATCCTATAAACCCACCAGAATTCAGATATCGATAGGCGGGATAGATACTATTACTTTTTGGGTAATTCCAAAGGACCCATCGATTAAGAAATAGCTTTTTAGGACTGGTAATCCGAAAATAGAAATTATCCTCGGCGGTCATAACCAGTGGGTGGTTCAGAGACCTGAAGTATGCTTCCAGTTCATCAACGGGCTTCACAAAGAAACTATCGTAAGCATCAGTAAATAGTACCACTTCGTCGGGAGGTAAATTAGACAAATACTGAGATAGGTAGACAATCTTTGATCCATTGCCCAAGTATGGCCTACCCAAGCCCACAAGATCCATTTGAATATTGAAATGATCACATGAATCCAGAAGATACCTAAGCTCGGGTTTTTGATCAGAAGAAGCTACAGTTACGAATCTCATCCAGTTTATTTGAGGTAAATATTAATCAACTGATGGGTATTTGTTGTTTCAATCTTATCGAATTTTAAAGAAAGTAGGGTTGCTTTTGGCATGATCCTTAGCAGAAAAGATAACCCCATGAACGAATCCAAGCCAATGTGCTTTTTTATATGGCTTGCCAGAAAGAGATAACCTGATCACTTTCCAAAAACTATCGACAACAGTTTTGAAGACATATTCCCCACGCATTTTGGCCAACCACAATTTATTGCGCCTCATTAAAAACTGATACCTGCCACCTTTGGGGCTTGACATATGATAGGCTACCTGATTGGTATCTACGAGTACTTGATAGCCAAAGTCTTTGGCTCGAAGGCACCATTCAGTTTCTTCGAAATAAATAAAGTACTCGTCTCTTAATACACCAAACTCCCGAATTGCTGCTATTCTCCCAATTAACGCACTTCCATTCATGTAATCACATTCGATCAAACCAGGATTGATTGATTCTGTGCTTTTGTCACTATTGATATGTGATACCCGGTAAGCACGGGCAGGTTCCACCCGACCACCATCGGAGTAGATTCTGTTCCGGTCGTTTCTAAAACAGATACGAGGACCAACAAACGCAGCATTTACATTTTGATCTAATGAAATAAGCAAATTTTCGATGGTTGCTACAGAGATCTCAATATCGGGGTTCAGAATCATCAAATATTCGCCACCTTGTTCAAGACAATGCTTGACTCCAGCATTGTTACCTCCAGCATAACCCAAATTTTTTTGGTTCACTAAGATTTCTTCCTCCGGTACAACAGACCTCAGTAATTCTTTCTCAGTACAGTCATTATCGATTACAAGTAGTTGGATATTGTCTGTGCGTAATTCACCTTTTAATTGCTTATACAGTCTGATTCCATCCTGAACATCAGCATATACAAGAATAAGGATCGTTAATTTAGGCTGCATGCTTAGCTGTTCGCTTACTTCTTAGCCCACGAAGGAGGAAGGTTCTTATAAATTTCGATATCCTTAAAATGAGTGCTTTCACGGGCACCAACTTCAATGACCCAGTCAGCCATTTTCTGTAACCCCTCCTCAAGAGACGTGTTTTGAGCATTACTAAACACTCCATGTGCTTTGGAGTGGTCGCTGTATGCTATGACCACTTCGTTTCGAGCATCAAGATGGTCCAGCGGGTGGTCAGGTTTGCCCATAGCTTTAGCGATTTGCTCTGAAAGAATATTCACCGTGTAAGGTATATCTGCCCCTATGTTGAAAGTCTCATTTTTTGTGGAATCCATCCAGGCTGATTCTACAATTGGGCCTACTATATCTCCTACATAGCTAAAGGCTCGTTGTTGCTCTCCATCTCCAAAAACGGTCATCGGCTCTCCACGTAAAATCTTATTCATAAAGATCCCTACAACGTTTCGATATTTGTCGCCGATGTTCTGATATTCTCCGTAGACATTGTGGGGTCTGAATATGCAGTATTCTAAGCCGAACATTTCATGAGCGGTTTTAAGGTCTAGCTCTACTGCAAATTTGGCTATACCATATGGATCCTCTGGTTCGGGAATCATACTTTCGAGCATAGGTACCTGGTTGGAACCGTATACGGCAATGGAGCTCGTAAATATGAACCGCTCAACCTTGTGTAGAACAGAGGCATTAATCAGGTTAATACTCCCAATTAGGTTGTTGTTGTAATTGAATCTTCTAATGAAGTGACTCAGCCCTTCTGCAGCATATGCAGCAAGATGGTATACATATTGAAATTTATACTTTTCAAATAGAGAATCGATTAATTGGTTATCCATGATGGATCCTTCTATAAAGTCTACGCCATCAGGGATGTTGTCGCGAAACCCACCCGATAGGTCGTCTAGTACTACGACGTTGAGTTGTTCATAAGTTTGCAGGGCCCTTACTACATGGGCTCCAATAAAACCGGCTCCTCCGGTTACTAAAACATTTCTCATTTTACTTGATAATGGATTGAAAATCGATTCTAGCCGTAGCTTTTAATTTTGAGTGCAAAGATATTGGAACATTTCAGATAGTAATGATTTTGACAAAATTCTAGACCCGGTTCTCCTTTAAAATATTGTTACAGATGTTCAAAAGTTGTTTTTGAATGATTTCTTTCCTGAAGACAGTGAGATTTTTTGATTGTGACTTTTTTTGATTCACGAGTTCTATAATTCTTTCTGCCAGGTCCGCTGTAGACGAGTAGTTGGTGGTGAGTTGGACCAGCTCCTCAGGAACAAGGTACCCATTAGGAAACACCGATTGCAGTTGGTATTTTATCATTTCGCTTTCGGCTCCTGATATTTTTGTTAATCCATACTTTTCAGAACAGATTTGGTACCTGGTTTCAAGGTTAATTGGGACTATTTGAAAGCTTGAGCGTGTCATGATATCATCATAAGTAGCTTGTGGTACAAATTGCTCATATGTGACAACTTGTAACTTTGGGTTGCTAAGAGTTGCTAATTTCAGCTTAATTTTTTGGCCATAGTTACCTTTCAATTTACCTAGAAGAACTAGCTTGACAGGCTGGTTAAAGCTAGGGCTGGCTAGTGCTAGGGCGTCGATCAATTCATCGTAGTTTCTTCTTTTTTTCTCTACAGTCCCAACCACAGTGATGATTATTTCAGTGTTCTTGATTTCATGAAATGATCTCGAAAAAGTATAAGGTAGACTTTTCAATATCTTTTTGTGCTCAATTCTGCCTCTGTTTCTTGCATATTCTGTTATTACTTCATTTGGAAACATAAAGTAGTTGATACACTTCAGAAATTTACGACGATAATACCAGTCACGTCTCCACAAAGATCTATAGAATAGATGCTCTAAATCATATTGCCAACTATTTAAGTCGAATTGAAGGTTTTCAGTCCTTTCAAAATAGCTATTGTAATTGTGAATTCGGAGAACACATGGGATGTTGAATCGGTATCTGCTGAAGAACTTGAAATTGGAGGCACATGTGTTGAATAGGACTATATCATTGCTATCTGTTACCGTTTGATACTGTTTGAAGAAGTCTTTCAGGGATAAGCCCTTTTTCTTTATAAATACTTCCAAGTGTGGTATGTCCTCCGATAGTCCAACACTATTCCAGGTTTTTTCAGAAGTGAAAATGGTTAGTACAAATTCTGATTCAGCACATAATAAGCATAAGTCTCTGAGGACTTCCGAATGATAATCGAATTCAATTATTAGGAGTTTAATTTTCACTGGTCAGTTTGAATAAGCTCAAAACTAGTAGAATTTGAGGGGAATTATTTTAATGAATTGATCTGGAATATAATTATCCAAAGGAAAGGCGAGCTGTGCAAGTCGCACTTGGGCGAATCATCGTCCTCAGCTTCCCACTGCGCGGATGTTCCAGCGGACATGAGAATGTTCTGATCTAGTTTTTTTCGTAGGGATGAGTGGATCCAGGTTGCTGTTGAGCAAGGCGATTTTCTCAATGATTGTCCGTCATTTTCTTTTTGGCTTTGGTTTCTTTTTGGCGCTTTTAGATGTCTTTCTTCTCCTTAACAACAGGACAGCAATGAAGAGGGCAAGTCCTGCGGCGTGATATGGGTATGTTTTTAGTACAAGCCACGAGCTTTTAGGGTAGGACGGGCTGATAAAACTCGATGCGATATATCCTTCAGTGCCTTTGTACTCAACATGCCACCACCATTCATTAGTCTTTGAAAGTACGTTTATTGTTTCCCCTTTTGCAACCTGGCGCAATACACGCTTTTTATTATCGGGTCCCTTGTGGAGGTTAACGTCATTGTTGATTTCGTACACCCAAAAACTGAAACCTAAAAGAGCACTTAAAAGGAGCCCAAAGAATGTTTTCATAGTTTTGACAAGTAGAAAAATTTTACCAAACTATTCACTTTGAAAGTCAAAAATTTCATTATCTAGTTTCTAGTCTATCTCCAGTTCAACCCAAAGCATATTTACAGTGTCTCCAGTCCTTTTCGAAAAGCCGACATAAAATCACCGTGAGGCTTTTTACAGTATCTGAATATAAAGAAAGGTAAACTTTGTGAGGGGTTGGTAAACACAAGGTAGCGTTCCCTGGAGATAAAAAAGTAAGACACCGTTATAGCATAAAGTGTTGTGTTTATTTCATAGACCACACTTTATGCTATTATTCAAAAAGTTCTGATTTAGATTATTGTGCTAAGTATTGTAGTGCTTGTTCATCGGTATCGAAAGACTTTAGCTTTGATTTCGTTATTGTATTATAGGCTTGAAAAGAATTTTCTTTATTCCATGAATACCAATTATAGCACTCTTATTGGTTTTTCTTCTATAAAATTTCCGTATTCCTTAGCCTTTTCCATATACTCATTGCTTCCATATGCTCCTTCAAAATCATCAAGAAATCGGACATTTAGAAGTGGCTCGTTTGATATAAGCAACAATTTCTTTCAGGGCGACCAGGGTTCTTCTTTGTTCTTGCACTTTGAGTAACACTGAGTGTCCAATGTACCTTTTAACCTTTTGCGATTGATATAAGTGTATTGGCATTTCTGTGTTAAAACTAGTGTAACTTATGAAATCTACCTACTTCATAGGAACAACCTTATTGTTTATTGAAATCTATCTTATTGATACCAACTAATAGAGCTACATGGTGCAACATTAGCTACTTCCCGATACAGCAATCCACCCTAATTAGGGAAATTAATTTATAAATGCATATTTAGGTTGTCTTACAGTTGAGGATACCGATGATAAGCTTCTATATTTGTCCGAAGCCTTAATGAATTGCAGATAATGAATCGACTAATTCCGTTTTTTTTTCTTACTCTAACCACATTGGTTTCCCTTGCTCAAAAGAGCGTGATCGACTTTGAGCATATTGGGGCTTCTATAGATTTCAATGGCGAGTTGTACTTTTCAGCGCAGCTGGATGGGTACGGCTATGAGTTGTGGAAGTCGGATGGAACAGCCGCAGGAACCAGGCTAATCAAAGACATATACCCAGGACCTGAAAACTCCCATCCAGATAAGTTCTTTATCCATCAGAATAAACTTTACTTCGTGGCCAGAACTGGCTCTTTGGGTACTGAATTATGGGTAACAGATGGAACGACCACTGGTACGAAAAATCTGTTAGATCTTTCAAGTGGTACGGGAGATTTTTATTTTAGTCAATGGGTCGGCTATAAACAAAACCTGGTTGTCATAGGGGATGGTAGAGCCCACATGATTGACCTGGAAATGTTGGAGCATGAATGTCTGCTTTCGTCCTGCTATTCTGGCGTATCGGGTAAACTATTTGTGAGAAACGGTGAGTTGTATGTACATAACTCATACAATGGATACCTGGCCAGGTTTAATGATGAAGAGCGTGTCTTTGAGCAGTATAACTTTAGTGGATTTGACCAATCGGAAGTTTCATACCTGGATGAAGAAGCCATATATCTGTTTACTGGTCGTGATCACGGCGGTGCCAGAAAAATGGGTAAGTTCAATTTTGACACGCAACAGTTTGATTCCCTGGCCAGCTGGAGCACCGATAGGTATGGAAGAATCGAAATTGGAGATCGCCTGGCTACTGGCGGACTACTCTATTTTTCAGTAAGGATATATCCAGACAGTGGAGAACCTACAGATGCTTTGTGGGTGACTGACGGAACGGTGGGGGGAACGGTGGAAGTTCGTAGTACTGCATGGAGCCCTCATTCATACGAATCGGAATTACTAAATTTTATTTCATACAACAACAAACTCTATTACATTTCCAATAGTGTAGATGGAAGTACACTGTGGGTGTCAGATGGTACACCTGATGGTACTCATGAAGTGAGTGGCACATATGTGTCCAAGTATGGTCGAGATGGAGATAGCGATAACCGAATGAGACTATGGAATGATGAGCTTTATTTTCAGACTTCAGGGAGGAACCTCGCCATTATGAACATGAAGAAGCCTGAAGAAGCCTATGTCTATACGGAAGAGCTGGATGGTTTAGTGTTTATGTCTGCTACTGATGATCATTTCTACTTTAAAACTGATGGTGATTCTTACAATGAATCATTATGGATTTCTGATCCTTCTGGAAAAATTGCTGTGCGGGAGGAGGTCTATTTTGGTGATATAGCGACCGACAGCTGCAAGGAAATGTCTATAACGATTTCAAATGTAGGTAGGGAAGAGTTATATCTATCGAATGTAGAGGTTTCAGGTGAATACTATTACGTGGGTAATGACTTTCCCCGGATCATCCCAGCTTCCGGTTCCACCTCTGGTACGGTATCCTTCTTTCCAGGTAGCAGTGGCGACTTTGAAGGAAACATTCACATATGGAGTAGTGATCCCTCATCTGGTTTTGTAACCTCTGAGTTGTTGGGTTCAAGTACAAGTGTGAGTGGAGATACCTTATCTTGTTTTGATCAGTTGTCACCCCTTCAGAAATCGCTAAATCTGTCTTCATCTGATACATTGCCCATTAACCTCAGTAATCATCGTATTGATGAAAATAGCCCGATAGGGAGCCCTGTTGGTAAGTTATCTTTCAATGATTCAGAAACAGCCGAATACACGTTGGTAGAAGGAGAGGCGCACAATGAGCTGTTTCAGGTTCAGGACGATCAATTGTTAACAAATAGTGCGCTTGATTATGAATCACAGACAACCTATGCAATTCATGTAAGAGCAAGCGATGGATCTGCAAGTGATACGACCATTCTCATCATAAGCGTAAATGATCTTTTTGAAGAAGAAGCTAGTACTAATGAATGTGAAAAGGAGTTCAAACACAGTGCAAGGCCACTTCATGATGTTGCTATCCTGAGCAATGGTCGAATTGTGGCAGTAGGTGTTGGTGATATTCTGGTTTCGGATGACAAGGGTATGACATGGAGCGATCTGAATTTGCCATTAATAAGTCAATATGATAAGTTAGACTTCTTCGCTGAAGTAGGGTACGCAATGGGCCCAAATGGGATAGTAAAAACTACAGATAGTGGAGAAAACTGGAGAATACTATCATTGGGTATGGATGATCAATGGATGTTGGGTAGCAGTTTTGTGAATGATACAGTGGGCTACTTCATTAATGATCAACGCAAGCTCTACAAAACACAAGATGGAGGAGATTCCTGGGAAAGAGTTGGTAAGGTTCCGGTAGAGGAAGTTACTGATCTGGAATTTCGTAATGATAGTATTGGGTACCTGGGTACTCAACAAGGAATCCTCTACCGTACTTCTGATGGAGGTGGGAGCTGGAGCGAGATGTCTAGAGTGGGAGTAGAATCAGTAAGCAGGATTATCAGGGTTGGCCTGTTGGATGATGCTATATACTACAATTCACTTGACGGTGCTTACATTTCTACTAATGATGGCGGGTCCTGGTCCCTTCTGGTTAGCTCTGATTATTACAATGGCATTACTGCAGTGCAAATGAGATCATCTACAGAAGGATATATCTACAAGTCGGGTATGGGATTATATCAGACATCTGATAGTGGAGCTAACTGGGACCTGGTGTATTCAGCAGAAGGTGAGATTGAAGCCTTAGACATTAAGGATGATTTAATTATTGGTGTGGGAAGATCCGAGGACACTTACAGTTCCGATTACCCATTCAAAATGATTATTAGAGGTGAAAGCTCTTCTTTTGAAACCATTTCATATGTCAATACCAGGTATTTTAGTGGGTTCTCAGGACCCAACAAAATAAGTACCGATAGAGGACTGATTATGTTGGTATATGGCGAGGGCAGTATCTCCTTGTCAACTGATTACGGACTTACTTTTAAGGATGCGTCATTGTATGCTCCATATTTTAACAATGTTGTTTTCTATGATGAACTAAATGGACTCGCCAATACATCCCTTGGCTCATTCAAAACTAGTAATGGAGGAAAAGACTGGGTAGAAATGGTAGATACCCCGGCAATGTCGAGCTTTTGTTATGTGTCAAAAGATGTCATCCTGGGTCATATATTTGATCCAAGTGAAACAGGAGAAAACCGGATGTATCGAAGTGAGGATGGCGGAATTAGCTGGGAAGCTTATGCTCCATCTGGCTTTGAGGAAGTACCATACCCAGCTGATTGGAGGTTTTTTTCACCAACATTCGGCATACTTCACGATGATTACCATATCTATGTCACCAAAGATGGTGGAACTAGCTGGCAATTGGTTAGAACTGGCACCTCATTTTCTCAAATAGATATTGTGAATGACCAGGTTATTAATCTAGTGAGATATGATGGGCGCATAACCAGAACCGTAGACGGTGGACAAAACTGGTTTGAAGTTGATCGCGAAGACACCTCATTGGAGCTTGACATGGTCTTCTTCACTGAGAACTGGGGGTACGGTGTGAATCGTAGTTACATATATGAAACACATGATGGAGGGACTAGCTGGCAGATTGTTTCCAACTCCCACTATAATGTAGACCACATACATAAAGATTCTGAAGGCAACATGTATCTAACAGGGCGTGACGGAGCGTTTTATACGTATAGATATACCAATCCTATGTTTAGCCATAATATTTGGGGAATTACCGAAGTAATACCTACATACCCCTATGCATATGAGGTTAATTTAACCAGAACTGAAACTTACCTTACAGGCTGGATGATAGAAGGAGGTACAATAAGAAGCTATAATGAAAACGGTGTGTTGGTTAAATGGGATTCTGTATCTACGACTCATCAGATCACAGCTCATATTTCAGGATGTGATCAATCAGAGGCTATCGTAAAAGTAGTTCAACTTGTCGAGGAACGATCCAAGCCACAACAAGAAGAGGAAGAAGAGGAAGAAGAGGAAGAGGAAGAGGAAGAAGAGGAAGTTCTTGCGACTGAAGAAAGGGAACTTCACATTTATCCAAATCCTACAACCGAAATTATTTTTCTACCAAATGAAAAGAACTATCTCAATGTTCAGATCCTTTCACCTGACGGTAAACTGTTGAAGTCTCAAGCCTACTATCAGCCTAATAATTCTAAAATTCAAATATCGGTGTCTGATTTACCAAATGGTCTCTTTATCCTCAAGGCCTGGAATAATGAGGATTACTATCAGTCCTCATTTATTAAAGAATGATCGATGATGAACCTGCTAGTTTTTAATGAACTTACCAGACAATACTGTTTGCTGGGAGTTGTTCTTTAGGTTAATCAAATAGAGTCCTTTTGGAAGGTTTTCTATATTTAACTGTTTCGTGCAATTGGCCGTACAATGACCTTTACTGATCAGAACTTTTCTGCCCAGGAGGCCCTGAATGATTATTTCATCAAAAGGTTGGTTACCAGTGGTGATATTGATTACATCCTTTGCAGGAGATGGGAAGACGACCAATGGGACTTTCAAACTGCTTTGAAGTACTTCTGATTCATCAGGGTTAGGGTCACTAATTTCAATAGTAAACTCTTGCAAATCCGTAAATTCAGATCCCTGAAACCCCCCATCTATCGATTGCACAGACCATTTATAGGTACCATCCTTAAGACTATCAATGATCATGTGGTGGTTTAGTTGTGCATTTCCAAAACCAACCAATTTTCGCCGACCATTTCGATGGCTCATCGGGAAAATGACCGTATCTGTGTCATCTTTTATTAATGTCACATTGTATGATAGTTGATTAACCGATGTAAGATCATCAGCACCACTATCCCAATTCAGTGTTACTTTGTTGCCATCCACTTGTTGCGATAGAGCTTTTGGTGGCTCAGGCCTATCATTGATTTCACCCCAGCCGTCAGCAATGGTGTTTTCAAATAGAACAATTCTTGGTGAGGTGTAATCTTTTTCTCCCATATGGATCAAATCCAGATCACCATCGTTATCGATATCGCCAGCGATTACCTTTCCATACTGTGTTTCGGACTCAAACAATCCTAACTTAAATTCATATTGGTAGTTTCCGACATTGTGATAGAGAACAGTGCCGTCGTGTGATTGAGTTGGTGTCAGGTCAAAATAACCCATAGTTATCAAATCAGTACTTCCATCATGGTAAAAATCCCCATAGGCAATAGAAACATCACCCTGTTGTTTTGCTAGTAAAAGATTGGTATTGGATCGCTCTTGAAAAACCCCTTCAAAGTTGGAGAGAATGATGCTTTGTCCGTATTGACCTTGCTGATAATATGGACCCATTAAAACGGCATCCAAATAAGAATCCTCATTTAGTGGAGCAAATACCACCGTTTCGTCAAAATCAAATAGTCCTGAATTCATTGAGATGTATTCAAAGGTTTTATTTCCACTGTTCATCAGATAACCAAGGTTATTCTCAGTCATAGAAGTATTTAATATTGGAAAATCCAAAAAACCATCACTATTAAGGTCTACGGGCGGAGCCACTAATTTGACGTCCATCATAATCTGCTCAGTATCAAAAGATTTGTTTGGGTGAATAGTGACCACAAGTAAAATCCTGCTATTGGCGCTAAAAACCAGCTCTGGTCGCTGGTTGTTATCCAGATCTACCCAATACAGGTTATCAATATATTCATAACCGTCAATTAGGGAGTCTAATAAAATCTTTTCAAATTCGTTGTTTCCCTTGTTTATATGCAGTTCTATTGTTTTATTCCAGAATTCTTCACTAACCATGAAAATATCCAATAGGCCATCAGTATTGTAGTCAACCCAGACTAACTGGCTCAATAGCTTGTTTTCAAAAGAAATACCTGAAGGCAAAAATTGGCCATGATCGTTTTTATATAGCTCTACCTTGTTAGAACCTGTAATTTCATCTCGATAATTCACTAACAAGTCAAGATATCCATCATTATTGTAGTCACCAAAGTCTCCGGCTCTGCCTTGAGCCTCAGCAAGAATGAATTTTGAACTCTTTTGAAAATGAAGTGGAAACGTTTCGGCATCCACAGGTTGACTATACTCACTTTGCCAGGCACAGTTGGCGGCCTTTACTCGATACTGAATTTTAGTAGATGCACCATTATGTAAGGTGTCTAAATAGGAGGTTTGGTTGGCTGGCACTGCAGTTGCGAAATAAAACCGGTCATTATGAGCGAATTTCCTTTCTAAGATGTATTCTGTCTCATTATCTGAAACTGGTTCCCAGGATAAGGAGATTATTTCATCAGATATCGTTTCTGCTTTTAGGTTAGAAGGTGCAGAGGGGTTCCTTCCAGTCACTATTAATTCACTGAATTCTGAGAATTCTGATGCTTTGCCTGAATTATCAATAGCCTGCACAGCCCATTGATAGGTTCCGTCTGGTAAACAGTTTATTGGTATAGTTGTATTGCTGCCAGCATTGCTTGTGAAGGACTTAAATTGATATCCGGTTGATACATCCGCAGAAGGAGACAGGATATGCTCATCTCCCTTTTTGATGACTACATTGTAGTAAATCCCATATTGACCGCTCTTATCGTCTGTTGAAGGATCCCAACTTAATTCATGTTTTAATGCATTTGGATCTTGAGAAGATAAGTTTTGTGGAACAGTTGGTGGAGTTGTATTATTTCCCAGGTTAGCCCAGTTGTTTACACACACTCTTAAACCCTTGGAATAAGACTTTTTTTCATAATGGAAAAATATGTCTGTATCTCCATCATCGTCATAATCAGAGAGCTCCATTTCACTTCGCCAATCATAAGAAACTGATTCTAAATCGGATTCCACGAACTCATTTTTACCTCGCTGAAATATTACTTTTGTAACATAGAGAATAGTAAAAGTTGGATTTTCTTTTGGAGGAGAGGACTCAAGGATCAAATCCGCCCAACCGTCATTGTCCATGTCATGCCATATGGCACGGTTGGCAGATGGAAAACTTTTATAAAAGCTAAAGTTGAATGAGCCATCATTGACATACAGATGGGTTTCCAAAGTGTACCCTTCGTGTCCCACGGGTGGTAGTGTCAATAAGTCTTTATCTCCATCCTGATCGTAATCGTAAAAAGTAAAAGTTTCAACATTGGAGAAGTCAATTCCAAGATTTAAGTTAATAGGTGTGAAACTGTCACTCGCGGCATCATAATCAAAAGTGGCATGCTCAGTGTGATCTGAATACCTTCTTCGATATGTTACAAAGACTTCTTCGTCTTCATCTTCATCAACGTTAATCCATTCTTGCCAGGTACTATTTCTCTCTCCGAAGCTGTAAGACTTAGGCCATTCTGAATAGCCTGGTGTGAAGGATAATATGTTTGTATTGGAACTACTGCTCATTGCATCTGCATAAGTGTCATGATTGTAGTCTCCAATTTCAAATGCGTAACCATCGGAACCAATGGTGTAATCTGGCAAAAGTTTCCAATCACCATTGTTCTTTAGGTAAACATTGAGTGAACTACTTCCATTAGCTCCAATTAGGTCTGGCATGTTGTCTTTGTTAACATCACTGCTGATCAGGCCATTCCTAAATTCTGTTGTATAGGTGTCTCCTGCCAAATGCGTAGAATAGATGGTTGCTGAATTGTGTGTATTAAAATCAGCCTCTCCAATTTTCCCACCTCCATTTGCATTGTAGGTAATAATCAGCTCTTTTATTCCATCATTGTTTATGTCGACAACTTCGTAGGCATAGATATATTCAATATCTGTTATTACCATATCATGCTCTGTGAAATTTGATTCTGCAAGATCTTGACCAGTAATAATTAAGGGACAGGATAGGATCAATAAGAAGAGCGAAAATATTTTTTTTGGAAGCGAAATTGCTTCGACACTGATTTGACATTTTTGGGACATTGGCTGATGAAACTTAAGAAATAGTATTAGTTTTTACATGACTGTATTAGGCTCGTAAATCTACTAATTAATTTTGGTCACTTGGTTTTAAAATACTTTTTTGTGAAAAACAAGAGTAGGAGTCGTGTGAGTTGGTTTCGTGAATATTTTCTTCCTGCTGGTGTCTGCATCAATAAAACTAATTCTTTTGCTTTTGCCGAGCAGTTTAAGCATGTGTCTAAAGGCTTTCAAATTACCTTTTACTTCCTGTACGGCTATGATGTCAAACCTTTTGACAATATTGGCGATAGCCAGGAGTGCATGTAAGTCTCGCTTAGGAGAGTCATCTTCTTCAGCTTCCCATTTCTCGGTCAACCCACCAAATGCACGAATGTTCCAACTGGCAATAAGTATGTTTTGATCCAACTACTTGGCAGGAATCAGTACATCCAGATTGCCATTTAATAAGACTATTTCCTCAATGATGGAGGAGGGAGGTGTGTCGGTGATTAGTGACATAGTCGACTGAGTTAGGTATAGTATTGAATTTGTTATTTGAAGTTACCTCCGTTGTTTGAAAAATCAAATACCTGTTTTGCGGTATTTGCTAATGTCAGTCAGGTCACTTCACCAATACAAAACTTCCTAAAGATATTGTCTTGAGTGACCCTTATTTTAATCCTGCCTGTTTCAAAATAGAATTGAAAGTACCCTTTGGAAGATCCTTTGTTGGGTGAGGGACAATTGCTCTTTTACCGTTATTATGCTTGAAAATATGGTGACTTCCTTTTATTCTGTGGAGTTCGAAACCGGCCTTTTCAAGTCTGTTGATAATTTCTTTGGAGCTATAATCACTCATTTTTGAACCCTCTAATTTTAACAAAATCCTTAATTATCCCATTTTGAGGAATATTCAAATACAATTCTCCTTCTGGCGTATATATTGCTGTTTTTGCGTTCGGAAAGATATGTTTTGTGAGGCTAAAACAATCATTTATATATTTTCCTATTATCGGATAATTTTTAGCCATTGGGTTTATTCCTGATTTCGTAGTTTACTTTTTTCAAAGTAAGAGGATAAAAAGGAAAATATTTTTTCTTTGGCTACATCAAAACAAGATTTTTCAAAAAAAAATCACGTATAGGATACTTCTAGATTTAACTCGAGTAAATTATCATCTTTTGGAATGGGAAGATTATCTTCTTTTAAAGATTCAATGTATAACTCAATCGCCTCCTTAGCATTAACCTTGGCTTCTTTAAGATCTTTGCCATAAGTAATACATCCTTCAAGACTTGGAACAAAAACGGTAAAGCCACCTTCTGGTTCTTCCTTTAATAACACCTTGTAGTTTGAAGTTTCCATGATTTAAAATTAACTGAAATTTTCAGATTTAGATTCCATTCATCACTTCCCGATGCAAAACTTGCTAAAAATATTATCCAGCAGATCCTCTGTAGTGATCTCACCCGTGATCTCACCGAGGTGGTGCAGGGAGTTGCGAATGTCCATGGCCAGGAAGTCATTGGTAATTTGATGATTGATCCCGGTGATTACCCGGTCCAGGGCATCATTGGTTTGTACCAGGCTCTCGTAATGCCTTAGGTTGGTCACTATAGTGTTACCGGTTTTGAAGTCATCCAATGAAACAAGTTCTTTTAAAGCCTCCTTGAGGTTTTCGAGGTTTTCTTTCTGACTGGCCGAAATCATCAGAGCGTTTTCTTTGGCAATAGCTACGGAGAGTTCGGGGTTTGCCTGATCCATTTTATTGCCAATCAGCAAGTAGGGGACTTTGAGGTCTTTCAGGTAATCCACTTGTTTTTGCAGCTCTTCTACGCTATCGTTGATCATATCCACCAGGTAGATAATCACTGAAGCCTCTTTCATCTTGGCATAAGTACGCTCTACACCAATGGCTTCCACTTTATCTTCCGTAGTCCGGATACCTGCGGTGTCAGTAAACCGAAAAGCAATGCCTTCAACGTTGATCACATCTTCAATGACATCCCTGGTGGTTCCGGGGATGTCTGAGACAATCGCTTTTTCCTCATTAAGTAATGCATTGAGTAGGGTAGACTTACCAGCATTGGGCTTGCCAGCTATCACCGTTGGTATTCCGTTTTTGATGGCATTGCCCAGGGTGAAGCTTTCCGTTAGACGGGTGATGAGTGTTTTAAGGTTACCGATCAGGTTTTTCAAATCATCCCGACTGGCAAACTCCACATCCTCCTCACCAAAGTCAAGCTCCAGCTCAATCATACTGGCAAAGTGTACCAGCTCTTCGCGGAGGTTTTTGATTTCTTGCGAAAAACCACCTCGCATTTGCTTCATCGCGGCGCTGTGCATGGATTCATTTTCCGAAGCAATCAGGTCTGCTACAGCTTCTGCCTGCGCCAGGTCGAACCGGCCGTTTATAAAAGCTCTTTGGGTAAACTCACCCGCCTTGGCCAGTCGGGCTCCTTTTTTCAGGAGAAGTTTTACCAGCTGCTGGATGATAAATGGACTGCCATGACAGGAAATTTCTATTACATCCTCTTTGGTATAAGAGTTAGGGCCTTTGAAAAACGAAATGAGCACCTCATCAACAATCGTGTCGCCATCCCTGATGGTGCCGAGATGAATGGTATGACTGGATACTGTGGTAAGATCCTTCCCTTTGAATACGGAATTCACAACTTCAATTGTCTTACTTCCAGAAACCCTGATCACCCCAATGGCACCAACCCCGGAAGGTGTTGCCAATGCTACAATAGTGTCCAAAATCATTTGGCAAAATTAGCCTTACTCTATGGCCCCACCAAGTGAATGATCAAGGGATAAAACAAGTATGTCAACAAGAAATAGTAAAAGACGGGTCATTTTCCGTGGAATTGATATTCCTACTCCCCAAATTCGCACCTGAGAACCATAATTGATAAGCTCGAATCGTGACCATTGCGTTGCACTTGCTATATGAAGTTGAAGGAGAAAATAGATAGGCAGATTGGTGAACTTCCCTCAGTGATTAAGAACCGTGGGCAGGCAATTTATAATGCTAGCTGGGTGGAGGCCACATACTTTGATGTAGGCAAAGAAGCATTTGAATTTGAGGTGAATGGGAAAATAGAATCGTACTATCATGTGACCTTGGACTTTTCGTTGGCCCATGTCGCCAGCTGTGAATGTGTTTACTACCACAATGAAGGCGATTGCAAACATATAGCTGCTTGTCTCTATTACGTTAAGATCCATCTTGGAGCTGAGGAATATGAGCATGCTGTTAGCAGAAAAAAGATTCAGCAGCCTATTCGGGTAGAGCCCAAAGACGGGATTATTGATCCTGAAACACTTTTGAGCCCGCTGATAGCCCCTTACAGAAAGGACGATTATGACTACACAGTCAGTTTGCACGAGGATGAGCTTAAAGTTTTGCTGAGCAGCAAGTGGAGCTTTATGGCACAGCAAGAGGTGGTGGCGGGGGTGAAATGGAAAGACGGAGCTTACTGGCTGGCTTGTAGCGACAAGACTTGCAATGACAATTGTAACCATATCCAATGGCTGGTTGCTTATATCCTACGGTTCCGTACCCGCAACCTGCTCCAGGATTTGAGAAGAGAGGAGTTTGACCAAAGAAACGAGGACTATGTTTTTCAATCCGGCGTATCACTTCACAAGGGAGAGCGTATTGAAGACTTGCTGGACACCTACGTGATCGGTGAGGAGCTGAGGCTGTATCCAAAAGGTCGGCTCCAGGGCTTGACCCAGGTTGATAAGATCGCCAGGTTTCTCCAAGAAGATGTACTTGGCCAAATTAGCCGTCTCCAGCAAAAGGAAGAGCTCTTGGTGGGCGGACTTCCAGAAGAGGCCGATGATCGTCGGATCCCTGCTTTTGTCTGGGCACTGAATACAGAACAAAATACGCTTGCTCGTGTGGTTGGGGTCAAAGGCAAGCCCAACAAGGCCATGAACAAGATCAGCAGTCATTTACAGGTGTTGAATAATCCTGGTGACAAGTCTCTGGAGGAGGGATTTCATGTGCAGGATGCATTCTATGGTAAGGAGAAGATCAACTCGATATCGGTACAGGACAAGCAGCGCCAGCAGATAAGTGAATTGTTTCGTTTGCTCAATGACTTCTTTAATGCATCATCCAATGTGCTGCACTACATGCATCGGATAGATGGTGAGCTATTTGGTGTCTCAGCACAAGATTTTAAACTCTCAGAAATAAAACCGCTCACCGATCTGGAACGAGAGGTCAGGCTAAAGTTCAGGCTCTATCAGGAAGGCGAGTTGTTCACACTCAAAGCCTACCTGGATACCACCAATCATGGATTGTTGGAAGTAGGGAAAGATATGGAGCTTTTCGATCAGATGCTCGTACTGTACAAAGGCAGCAATCTTTACTTGATCAATTCTATGAAAGAGGCCAAGGCTTTGTCAGGACTTTTTCACCAAAGTGTATACAGAACATCTTCAAAAGGTTTATCGGTATTTATAGAGCAGATAGTTCAGCCAATAGCTGCCCAGTTTCCGGTAGATATAGAAGATGGAACTCCTAATGTATTGTATAGCGATATGAAACCAATCGAACAAAGGCTTTACTTATCAGAACTCAGTCAGTTTGTGATGCTTAGGCCAGTTGTCCTCTATGAGGGTGATCGGGAAGTGAACGTGATGGAAGACCATGAAGTCACAGAACTAAATGGAAAAGACATGGTAGTGTATGAGCGCCACAAAGAGGTTGAGCGCCAGTTGATCGAATGTGTTGCAGCTTTGCACCCTTCCTTTCGGCCCAACACCCAACAGTCTTTTTTCCATCTTTCTTACAAAGAGCTGGTGAAAGGCCATTGGTTTCTTCATGCATTTGATCAGCTCAAAGTGCTTGGTGTGAAGGTGTATGGGCTCAATGATTTGAAGAACCTCAAATTCTCTCCGCACCGCGCCACTGTGAGTATCAGCTATAAGTCCAATCAGGATTGGTTTGAAACGGACATTGATGTGGCATTTGGCAATACCAAAGTAAAGCTCAAGGATGTAAGAAAAGCTATAGAGCGTGGAAGTGCCTATGTGGAGTTGACCGATGGCACATTGGGTATACTCCCAGAGGAGTGGCTCAAAAAGTTTGGCAAAATCTTCAGGACAGCAGATATTGAAAAAGACAAGGTTAAAATATCCAAATCCAATTTCAATGCAGTAGATGACTTGATCACCGAGGATGAGCACCCGGAGATATTTCTGGAGATCAAGGAGAAAAAAGAAAAACTCGATTCCTTTTCGCGTATCGAGGAAGTAAGGAAACCAAAAATCTTGAAAGCCGAACTACGTGACTACCAGCAGGCAGGGCTCAACTGGCTCAATTTCCTGCGTGAGTACCGGTGGGGCGGTATACTGGCTGATGATATGGGCTTGGGCAAGACGCTGCAGGCCCTTGCACTAATATGTTTAGAGTTGGAGCAAAATCCCAATAAGCCCAACTTGGTTATTGCGCCAACCACACTGCTCTTCAATTGGAAGGATGAAATTGAGAAATTCGCTCCTGGACTGGACTATTTTATCCATCATGGCCAGCGCTATGACAGCCCGAGCGACTTTAAGAACCATCAGGTAGTGCTCACCAGCTATGGTATAGCAGTCAATGACATAGCCCTGCTGAACAAAATTGATTTTAACCTCATCATTGCCGACGAGTCTCAAGCCATCAAAAACCTAAATTCAAAACGGCACAAAGCCCTGGTCAAGCTAAGGGGTAGGGTGAAGGTGGCCATGTCTGGTACACCTATAGAAAACAATGTCTATGAACTGTATGCCCAGATGCAGTTTGTTAACCCCGGGTTTTTTCAGGGTATTTCTGCCTTTAAAGAGCACTATGCTTCGGCGATAGAGCGGGACAATAACCCGGACCTTATTTCTGAGCTTCGTAAGAAAATCAAACCCTTCATACTGCGCCGAACCAAAGAGCAGGTACTGACTGAGCTGCCTGATAAGACAGAAGAGTACCTATACTGCGAAATGTCTGCAAATCAGCGTAAAGTTTATGACGCTTTTCGCAATGAGTACCGGGACTACCTCATGGAGAAGTTTGACGAGGAGGGACTGGAGAAATCTCAGATGTACGTACTGGAAGGCCTTACACGGCTGAGACAGATCTGTGACAGTCCGCTGCTGGTCCAGCGCGAAGGGCTTACAGAAACGAGCTCCGCTAAACTGGATGAACTGGTCAGCCACGTGCTGGAGAAGACTGGCCAGCATAAGATCCTGGTGTTTTCCCAGTTTGTGAAAATGCTCAAGCTGATAGAAGAGAAGTTTGTAGAAAAGGGTATATCGTATGAATACCTGGATGGGCAAACCACCCTGAAAAACCGGGAGAAAAAGGTTCGCCGATTTCAGGATGAAGTCGATTGCCGGGTGTTTCTGATCAGCTTAAAAGCCGGAGGCACTGGCCTCAACCTTACCTCGGCTGATTATGTATATATCATTGACCCCTGGTGGAACCCGGCAGTGGAAAACCAGGCCATTGACAGATGCTATAGAATGGGCCAAAAGAAGAGTGTATTTGCATACCGTATGATCTGTAAAGACACTGTGGAGGAAAAGATCATTGCCTTGCAGGACCGGAAGCGCGAACTTTCCAACGACATAGTAGGCACAGGCGAAGGTGTGATGAAAAAACTGAGTCGAGAGGATATAGAAGAATTGTTCAGTTGATGTGCAAATAACAATATTAATTATCCCTAAAACACAATTACTGACATCCGAGAAAAGATTTTTCGAAAGCAAGATTTCTGTGAAGATGACCCTTTAATTCCCTAAAGGGATGGTTAGATAGTCACCCTTTAGGGCAGGGCCGACGTGGAACGGGTAGTTTTCGAATTCAGTGAAAAATC
>JAVJQA010000059.1:0-27271 GCA_040218045.1 Marinoscillum sp. | reverse complement strand
GACAATAACTGTGGTACTGCCAATCCTAATGGTACCATTACCATCGATGACATATTCGTAGATGGAGCCTCTGCAGACCTCACTACAAATGGTGCTGACTACTCCTTCGCATGGACTGGATTAAATGCTGGGGCATCTGTAAACAACGTGCTGGCTACTGGTGATCAGGTCACTGACGTGGCGCCAGGTACTTACACTGTAATCGTCACTAAACAGTCTACCAATGAGTGTAGCTCTGCGTCTGCTTCTGTAACAGTCGGTGAGGATGTAACTACTCCTATTGTTCAAATTGTTACTAAAACATCAGATACTTATTGCGACAATACTGACAATGTAGGAGACGGGTCATTAACCGTAGATATTTTTCATCCATCTCAAGTGGACGCACCTCTTGACAACAGTATTTATACCGTTTCCTGGTACAGAGGAACCCATTCAACCGCACCTGGAGTTGGCGATAATGATTTCTTATTTGATAATCAAGGAGCAACACAAGGAACTAGTACGCTTCTCGGAGATGCCTCAGCAAATGCAGACTTTACCGAGTTATCGGGTCTTAAAGATGGAACCTATACCGTATTCGTTTCCAAAAATGGTGCTGGGGCTACTGAGCCTAACTTAAATTGTTCAGTAGTCTCAACATTCAACATTACCAATAAAGAACCCGTCATCAGCATCCAATCGGCAGACTTTGTTATTACCAACAATTTCAACTGCTCTCCTTTTGATGGAAGCATCCGAATAGATACCATCAGAGAGGGTTCTACGATTTATGCAATGAGTACCAATTCGGGCAATTATACATTCACCTGGACAGGACCTAACTCATATGCCGGATCAGGAAGAAGCATTACAGGACTTGAAGCAGGTGTCTATACGTTAAACATATCAAACGTTACAACTGGATGTCCAAGTACGGCGACTGACTATGAATTCACTGTAATCGACGAATCCAAACAACCTGTTGCCATAGTTGATGCTATAACTGACAACACTTACTGTACCGCTAGCAATGAAGGTGATGGCTCTCTGACAATCGAAATTAGAGCAAACGACACCACCAGTACCGCAGCCTCGGCAGCTGATTATACGATCGAATGGTACAGAGGAACCAGTGCAGGCACTGTAGGTGATGCCAACTTTATAGGAGACAATGCCACTGCAACAGCCGCTGGATCTAACGCTGGTAGCGCATATATTGTCGGAGGAAATATCCTGGAATTGGACAGCCTGAGTGAAGGTTCTTATACTGTTCGAATCACGAAAAATAGTAGTCCATATCAAGCTTGTGAGCGTATCAGGACATTTGCGATAGAAACCAATGAACCAACTTACACATTGGATGAAGCCACTGATGTCGATTCTGATGACAATTACAATTGCTCAAGTCCAAATGGTTACATCGAAATCACAGGAATTCAAGTGGATGGTGATGATTCTGTCTACCCTATAGGTGACTACACATTCACCTGGGAGAAAAATGGCATAGCTTTCGTTGATGGAACAGATGGAACAATTACCGATGGACTGGCAGGAGGAACCGGAAATAGGATAGAAAACCTGGAAGGTGGTACTTACTCTGTTGTGGCAAACCATACAACAACAGGCTGTATAACTGAAGTAGATTTGGACATAGAAATAGAGGATAGTCCTGTCAACCCGGTAATTGTGTTCGTTAGTAAGTCTCCATCAACATTCTGCGATACTTCTGGAAACTCCGGAGATGGATCACTGGAAGTTGCAATTAATGAGGCAGGAGTCGCTGCAACCATGACGGACTATACTTTGACATGGTACAGAGGGACTAATACAACTCCTGCTAACGAGATATTCCCAACAGATGGAGGAACACAGGGCACGGCAACTGCTAATGCTGATTTCACTGCGCTATCTACACTCCAAGACGGATTGTATACACTAGTAGCAATGAAGAACGATGGTACAAATCCAAATGGAGGTTGTTCGGTTACCAGAACTTTTGAAATTCTGGAAGACATTAACCTTCCGATTGTTAACGTACCGAACACTCAAATCACTCACAATACAACTTGTGTGGTTTCCGGAAATGGTCAAATCATAGTAAATGCAAGTAATATTAAGATTGATGGAGTAACACAAAGTGACTTGTCGCTATTTGATTGGACAATTACTTCTACTAACGGCTCGGATATTGATGGAAACCCATCACCATATACACCGGCCTATGCTGCTTCAACTGCAAGAGACACGTTATTCAATCTCCCTCCAGATACATATACTTTCACTTTGACTGTAAATAGTACAGGATGTGCAGGAAGTTCATTTGCAATAACCATTCTGGATGAGTCTATTGATCCAAATATTGAAGAACTGACTATGGTGCCAAATGCTAATTGTTCTGGAACTGTTGCACTTGGTTCTGTTGAAATCACTTCAATAGATGGTGCTGCGAACTTTGCAAACTATACCTATCAATGGTACGTAGGTAGTGCTGCAACTGCAGGACAAGAAGTGAACACAATATTGGGAGAAACAGATGATACCAACATTATCCAAAACCTCCCTCATGATTTCTATACAGTTGTCATAACCAATATATCGACTACCTGTACTACTACTCAGACAATAGAAGTTGAAAATGCCCCTGTTTACCCTATTATTGGGCAAAGAAGCATTACACATGATATATCTTGTTTCACTCCGGGTTTTGGATCATTCTCAATCAATACAGTAAGATATCAGGGTGATACGTTATTCATGAATGACCCTACAGATGCTGCTACAATAGCGAGCGACTTTACGGCCATATTCTATGAGTCAGATAGAACTACTGTGATCACGGATCTGGATCCTTCTACTCCTTTGCAGCTAGATAGCTTGAAAGCAGGTACGTATTTCGCTTCCATTACTGTCAATGACTCGCAGTGTGGGTCGAACCTGGTTCAATTCGACATTCAGGATAACCCGTTTGTTCCTGAGCTTTTCATCAGACAGCTGCAAGCAGACTCTACCTGCTCTCCTACAGGCACAACACCTACTGGTATATTAACTGTGGTTGCTGACAGCTCGTACAATCAGGCACACATCGATTCTACTTATACATTCAATTGGTATCAAGTGGATAATGTTGGTACTAGAATATCTGCATCTCTGTCTACAAATGATACTTTGACCAACCAATATCAGGGAATCTTTGAGGTAGAAGTGAGGAACCAGAATGTTGGTTGTATAGATAATGCTTTCTATAGCCTCAGAAATGTACCTCAGAAACCAAGGATATTGGCAGTTGATTCTGCTAATCAGATCACATGTTCTCCTTCAGATGCATACTTTGAAGTGACTCAGGTGAACCTGGGAAGTTTGAGTGACTATACTTTCCATTTCTATAATGAAGATCCAACTGTTGGCAATCCTACACCAATCTATAGTGGACCAAGCGCAGTACTTTCTTTTGCTGCTACAGGGTTTGATGTGGTGCCTGGCGACTATTACGTGAACGCAACAAACAACAATACCAGTTGTGACACGGATATCTTCCAGGTGACCATAGAAGATAAAACAACTCCTCCTTCCATTGATTTTGAAGAGAAAGAGCCTCTAACCTATTGCTCACCAGAGTTTGCGGATGGACAGTTCTCTGTAAGTGTGGATGGCTCTACGGATACTACTCGGTATACATTTGAATGGACAGACGAAAATGGTAACGTCATTGAAGCCAATAACTCAACTGTGGATTCACTTTACGTAGGAGTGTACACGGTTACGGTCACTGATAATACCACTGGGTGTTCAAGTAGCGACTCCTATACGATGGAAGAAGAACCTACATTGAATGTATCAATTACTTCTCAGCCAAATGAGGGATGTATTGAACAATTCTATAATGGAGAGCTTTCAGTAAATATTAATAACTACCCTGGAAATAGAGGGTCTTCTGATTACAACTTCTATTGGTTCGTAGGAGATCTAACTGGTCAGACTATTGATGTAGCTGATAATGATACTATTAACTCTCATTATATTAACTTATATCATGGTGATTATACGCTATACATAGTCAATAAAGTGGATAGTTCATGTACTTATGGACCATTCCTGGCGAAAGTACGTCGAGCTGATACTAAAATAGACTTTAGGGTAGATATCGTCAACGATGTGACCAACTGTTACCCAACCTTACCAAATGGTCGGGCAGCTATTGGTTTCATAGAAAAGGATATATCCGGTTATAGGTTTGATTGGTATCTGGGTAGTGTAGACGCAGAGACTACAGATATACCTATTAGAACAGGAAACTCCGCAGACAGTCTGGCATTAGGTGATTATACCGTAATAGCAACAGACTTGAACACTGGTTGTAAGGATACTTATGAGTTTAACATGAGTGATGAGGAATTGGTCTTCCCTTCTATTCCTTCAGTGACCATTCTTAAGCATAGAACCAACTGTGGCGATCCTAATGGAAGAGCTATTGCAAGAGTAAATGGAGAGTCCGACGGTTATTTATTCGAATGGTTTGAAGAAAATAGTGATGTTGTCTTATTCACGGGAAGTGAAGTAAACATGCTGGATTCAATATCTTATCATGTAAAAGCAACAAACATTGCCACTGGTTGTGAATCGATTCCGCAAACTGTGACTATCCTGGGTCAAATTGTTGATCCTGTTTTTGAAATTAAAAAAACCACTTCAATTTGCTTGAGATCTGAAGATGGGTCAACCAACCTCTTCAATGGAACTGCAGACATTCTTTTCGAAGAGAACAATCAGCTTCAGGAAGTTACCTGGACCAGTCCTGGAGGTCTAGATATTAGTGATCTTAAACTGGTCAATGCAGAACCTGGAGAATGGATGGTCAGATTTACTGCTGAGAATGGATGTGAATACTCAACTACATTTGTAATTGATGCTTCACTGAAAGTCTACAATGGCATCTCTGCAAACGGTGACGGTAAGAATGACTTTATGATCATCGATTGTATTGATTACTTCCCGAACAACCATATGACAGTTTATAACAGGGATGGCACATTGGTTTACGAAGCAGATGGGTATAACAACCTCGATGTAAGGTTCGATGGCACTGGGAATGTTGGAAGGACCGGCCTTAAGTTGCCAATAGGAACCTACTTCTATTTCATCGATAAAGGAGATGGTTCTCCAGTGATCAACGGTTATTTGGAGTTAGTTCGTTAATTTGCATAAGACAGGGTTATGAAAAAATATCTATTTGGAATCTTACTTATGAGTTTTGGGTTAATGGCTTCAGCTCAGCTGCGACCATTGACCTCAACTTATCCATTCAATGGATTGCTTACCAATCCGGCTTATGCTGGTAGTCTTAATGAATTGTCCGTGATCGCTGTTCACCGTGAGCAGTGGCTCAATGTGGAGGGTGCTCCCCGGTTTCAGGCACTCACAGCCCACTCCTCTTTCATGTCCAATAGAATTGGTGTGGGATTGCAAGCTACTCGCGATGAAATAGGACCTACTGAGACTGTCTCAGTATACGGGAGCTATGCCTACAAGATTAAAACCGGAATTGGAATACTGGCAATGGGACTACAAGGTGGTTTTGACAGCAGGACGCATGACTTCAATAAATTGACTGTATTTGATAAGAATGATGAACGGCTAAGCGGTGTAACAAATCGTTTTACTCCAAACTTCGGGACTGGTCTTTACTTTGCCAATCCACATATGTATGCGGGTTTTGCTGTGCCTTACATTTTGGAGAACAAAGCCTTCATTACAGATGAAGCAGAAGGAGTCACTTCGGATTCTAGAGAAAGCAGATATTACTACATTACAGGAGGGGTAATTTTCCCACTTTCTGATGGCGTGAAATTGAGCCCTTCTATCCTACTTAGAGCCCAGGAATCCAACCGTTTTGCTTATGACATCACCGGGATGGTAATTTTTGATGAGATCGCTTATTTAGGAATTAGTTATAGAAATTCCAACGACATCACCTTCATAGGCCAGGTGATCCTGAATGAAAACTTCAGGGTTGGCTATGCGTATGATGCCACTACCAATGAAATCACAACAGAAACAAGTGGGTCACATGAAATCCTGGTTAACTATAGAATTAAGCTAAGAAACTACAAGAAGGATCCGGAATGTCCTGTGTACTTCTAGTGCCTAATGGCACAAATAACCAATAGAAACAACTAACTGTCAATCAACTGGTTATGACATATTTTGGTGTAGTTTAATTCTGCAACTTAACACTAGTTCTCCTTTCGAGTTCCACTTATATCAATCAACAAAGTATTGGTTAACGATAGGATCAAACTGAAAAGAAGCGCCCACCAAAACCCGTTGACCGAAAACCCCGGAACAATAGAATCAGCTATCAGGATGATCACAGCATTGATCACCAATAGAAACAGCCCAAGGGTAAATACTGTAAGTGGAATGGTCAAGACAATCAGAATTGGCCGCACTACCATGTTCAGCAATGCCAAAACCAGGGCAATGATAACTGCAGCAAGGAATCCCTCTACATAAACTCCGGGCAAGAGATAAGAGGCAATAATCACTGCCAGTGCGGATAAAAGAAGTCGGATTATAAAATTCATAATGTAAAGTTATTGTTCAAAACTAATTGAGGCCGTACCGCTCCCGCAGAATCTGCCAGTGATGAGCTACATGGCCAGCTAATATGTATACGAAAGCCCTAACGGAAAAAATGGAACCATTTGATTCACCAGTAAAAGTAGATTGTTCCTCTGTCAAGTTCATGATCAATTCAAGGTTAGAAGACCGAAGTGCCTCAAATTCTCTAATAAGAGAAGCTTTACTCCTACTGGCAAAGGTCGAGTATTTCACATAGTCTTTCTCATCAAAACCCGGGATTGGCGTTTTATCTCCTCTTGAAATCCGCAAGATTCGATAAGCCATTATGCGCTCCGTGTCGATGATATGTCCAATCACTTCTGCTGTGACCCATTTATCTTCCTGATAGCGATAACTCATTTGGTCCTCAGGGAGATCTTTTAGGTAGGAGATAAATCGCTCCGACTGGTCACTGATATAGTCCAACACAGGTGCGTCACCGACCTGCTCTACATATCCCTGATAGAAATTGGCATATTCATTTGCCAAAGGTTTTTCAATTTTCATCTTTAAACCAATTTGCATATTTCAAATAATTCCCAGCAATCCTGGTGAGCATTTCCCTGTTCTTCCCATCCACATCTTTAACCTTTCTGGCCGGCACACCAGCATAAATTGAATTGGCCTCTACAATGGTTCCCTCCAGTACAACCGCACCAGCAGCCACTATTGCACCTGTTTGTACCACAGCTCCATCCATTACCATCGCTCCCATGCCTATCAGTACCTGATCGTCCAGCGTGCACCCGTGAACTATGGCATTGTGCCCTATGGATACATCACTACCTATGGTTGTAGGAGCTTTTTCAAAAGTGCCGTGAATGGTCGCATTGTCCTGAATATTGGTTCGATCCCCTACTTTGATGTAATTCACATCTCCGCGAACCACTGCGTTAAACCAAACTGTGCACTCCTTACCAAGAGTCACTTCCCCTACGATGGTCGCATTCTCAGCAAACCAACAGTCCTCTCCAAACCTCGGAGTAAAACCCCGAACTGATTTTATTAATGCCATTAATTTATATGTCTTTAAACCCTATACCTTGCAGGTTCGTTAAGGTAAAGGTTTTTATTATAATCAGTTTGCATCTAATGTTATTAAAATCATCTACAAAACTCATTTTACAACTTTCTTTTATCATCTTGATCTCGGTGGCCTGTGATCGGCAAAAAGGATCAACAATTGAAGCCACAGCTGCCGAGCAAGTGGATCCGGTGGCCAATGCCACCAAGCTAGAGATTGACACTGCTATGTCAATCATCACCTGGATCGGTACAAAACCAACAGATCAGCATGATGGAATCATCAGTATTTCCGATGGGTATGCTGCCGTGGACAAAGGAAAACTTGTCGGTGGAGTAGTGAATATCGACATTCGTAGCTTACACATTATGGACATCAAACCAGAGGAAAGTGGCTACACAAAACTTAAAAAACACCTGATGTCAGATGACTTTTTTGATGCTGATAATTATCCTACCGGAAGTTTTACAATCACTGAAGTGATGACCTATGACTCAGCTAAACTAGTGCTTGGAGAAGAGGAATTTGAGTCCGAATATACTCCTGCTTCCTTGACTACATTTATGGTGAAAAACCCAACCCACATCCTTTCTGGAAATCTAACCCTTAGAGGTGTTACCAAAAATATTTCGTTTCCTGCTTCAATCATAGTTTCTGAAGAATCTGTAAAAGCAGAAGCAAAGTTCAACATAGACAGGACCAATTGGAATCTATCCTATGATGATGAATCTTCCGTGATAGACAGGGCAAAGGATAAATTCATCTACAATACGGTCAATGTTGGTTTCAATCTTGAGACCAGATAATCCCCTTAATTTATTCGGATAATAACTGACAATATGTCATTGTCTTAAAATTGCATCTTATCTTTGCCAACCCAAAATTAGTAGAACTGATATGACACAGGTGATAGCAGATCTGGAAATACTTGACCAGAAGAGCAATGAGCAGGATGAAAGCTGTGGTGTAAAAATCTCCAGGGAAGGAACAAACAGTCAGGCCCGAAAGCTTTACATTGAGAGTTATGGCTGTCAGATGAATTTTTCTGACAGTGAAATCGTAACGTCAATCCTGCAAAAGGAAGGTTTTGACACCACCTCTTCGTTTGAGAAGGCGGATGTGATTTTGCTAAACACCTGCTCCATTCGGGAAAAAGCAGAACTCACTGTAAGAAAGCGATTGACCCAATTCAATAAGATCAAAGCTCAACGACCAGAAATCACCATCGGCATTTTAGGTTGTATGGCTGAGCGCCTGAAATCGAAATTGCTCGAAGAGGAAAAAATCGTAGACCTGGTAGTAGGTCCCGATGCTTACAGGGATCTTCCTAACCTGGTCCAAAAAGCAGAGGAAGGCCAAAAAGGAGTGAATACATTCTTGTCAAGAGAGGAGACCTATGCAGATATCTCTCCTGTCCGGTTAAATTCCAATGGAGTGAGTGCTTTCATTTCCATCATGCGCGGTTGTGACAATATGTGTTCCTTCTGTGTGGTGCCTTTTACCCGTGGGCGGGAAAGATCCCGGGATCCCTATTCCATTTTAGATGAAGCAAAGCAACTCTTTGACAAAGGTTTTAGAGAAGTAACCCTACTTGGTCAAAACGTTGACTCGTACAAGTGGTCACACGCAGAAAACAACAAAGCCAGGTTAGAAAAACAAGGGATCAATGATGTGGTCAACTTTGCCAATCTTTTGGAAATGATGGCAAAAGTGAGCCCTGATTTGAGAATCAGGTTTTCTACTTCTCACCCTAAAGACATTACCGATGAAGTGCTTCATACCATCAAGCACTATGAAAATATCTGTAAGTACATTCACCTGCCTGCCCAGAGTGGTAATAGCCGGGTGCTTGAGTTGATGAACCGCACTTATGATCGTGACTGGTACATCAATCGTGTAAATGCGATTCGCGAGATCCTGGGTGAGGATTGTGGAATTAGCTCAGATATGATCGCAGGATTCTGTACCGAAACTGATGAAGAGCATCAGGACACTATTTCGCTGATGGATTACGTGCAGTATGATTTCTCCTACATGTTCTTCTACTCCGAGCGGCCAGGTACACTCGCCGCCAAAAAGTATGAAGACGATATACCGCTCGGAGTTAAAAAGAAGAGACTTCAGGAAATCATCAACAAGCAGCAAGAGATTTCTCTTAAACGAAACCAGAGAGATATCGGAAAAACATTCAAAGTGCTTATTGAAGGTTATAGTAAAAGATCAGATGAAGATCTGCAAGGTCGGAATACGGCAAACAAAGTGGTGATTTTCAAAGACAATGGTGCACCAAAAGGCACCTATGTCTCCGTAAAAATAAATGACTGCACCGCAGCAACCTTATTTGGTGAAGTAGTAGCATAATGGATTATAAGATAGATTCTGAAATACAGGCCGTCAAACAGCGCTTTGGCATCATAGGTAATTCTTCCAAACTGAACAATGCCATAAGAGTAGCTATGCAGGTTTCTCCTACTGATATGAGTGTCCTCATTTCAGGTGAAAGTGGAGCTGGCAAAGAGTCTTTCAGCAAAATCATTCATAGCCTCTCACACCGCAAGCACGGTCAGTTCATTGCTATAAACTGTGGTGCCATTCCTGAGGGCACAATCGATTCAGAGCTTTTTGGACATGAAAGAGGCGCATTCACTGGTGCCCATGAATCCCGAAAGGGTTACTTTGAAGTAACCAATGGCGGAACCATTTTCCTGGATGAAATTGGTGAAATGCCGGTAGGCACTCAAGCCAGGCTATTGCGTGTCCTTGAAAACGGCGAGTTCATCAAAGTTGGTTCTTCAAAAGTTCAGAAAACAGATGTTCGGGTGATTGCCGCTACCAATGTAGACCTCACTGAAGCCATTGACAACAATAAGTTTCGGGAAGACCTGTTTTACCGGTTGAGCACGGTTCCGATCAAGGTACCTTCCTTAAGAGAGCGAGGCGATGATGTGGTTTTGTTGTTCAAAAAATTCGCTGCAGATTTTTCTGAAAATTATCGTACTAAGCCCATCATCCTTACAGATGAAGCTCAGGAAATATTGTTAAAATTTAGATTTCCTGGCAATATAAGGCAGCTCAAGAATTTGGTAGAACAAATGAGCGTATTGGAGCTGGAGCGCGAGATTAGTGATGAAAAGCTGTTGAGCTACTTGCCCAAAACAACATCCTATCTACCCGCTCTTGTAGGCAAAAATGGTGATAAGGAGAGTTTTTCAGAAAGAGACCTGCTTTACAAAGTACTTTTTGACATGAAACGGGACATGTCAGAAATGAAGACATTGATCCACGAAATTCTTTCTGAAGACAGTTCACGAAGCGAAATTTTATCAGATCATAAGCGTTTGTTTAGTGACATGGAGTCATTCCCCAACTCTCCGGAAGTAGAAGACCCGGCACCAGCCTCATACAAGCCGATTTTGCTGGAGTCTAGAAACCAGGAGCAGAAAAATGATGATGACTCTATAGATATTGAAGATATTACACACGAAACAGAAGATGATCAATCCTTATCCCTTGAAAAGAAAGAAATGGAAATGATCATCATGGCACTTAAAAAAAATAACAATAAGAGAAAGTATGCAGCAAAGGATTTGGGAATATCTGAGCGGACGCTTTACAGAAAAATCAAGCAGTATGAGATTGATAACTAGCCTGGCCATACTTTCCCTAATATTTGTTTCTGGTTGTGGAGTATACAGTTTCACTGGAGCCTCAATCTCTCCTACCGTAAAGACTATTTCTATTCAAACTTTTTATAACAACGCCACATTGGGCCCTTCCAATATGAGTGTATTGTTTACGGAAGCGATCAAAGATTACTACCAACAGAATACAAGTCTAACGTTAGTAGATGATAATGGAGACCTCCAGCTGGATGGATACATTTCAGATTATACCGTAACGCCGGTTTCTGCCACAGCTTCTGGGAATACAGGAGAAGCTGACTTTTCTTCCCAATCAAGAGTTACAATCACAGTGAGTTGTAGCTACATCAATACACAGGACGATGAATTTGACTTTGATAGAAAGTTTTCATTTTTTGTGGATTATGATGCAAATACCGACCTTGCATCTCAAGAACAAGCCTTCGTTGAGGAAATATTCGACCAAATCATTCTTGATATCTTCAATGCATCTGTGGCAAATTGGTAATTTTTCTTAATTTAGATTTTAATCAACTCATAGCCTCCTGTGAATAAACAGAAATTCGTCGAATATTTAAGAACTCCCGCAAAGCTGGATCAGAAAACCCTGGCCGAACTGGAAGAGGTGGTTAATGAGTTTCCTTACTTCCAAAATGCAAGAACGCTCCTGGCAAAAGGAAGCAAACAAAACAAGTCCAAAAAGTCAGCCTCGCTGATAGGTACCGCAGCCTTATACGCCACAGATAGAGCATTGCTAAAGAGGTATATCAATGATCAGTTGATCTTCTTAAATCCTCTGGAGGTTCATGAATCTCACGAACCGGAGAGAGAAATTGATCTGACGGACAATATCAAGTCCAACAGAATAGTCTCGGCCCATGTAAAGCAAACTAGCTCTGAAGAAAAAGCGCCTCCAAAGAAAAAACCAATCATGAGGCCGCAGCCAGAGGCCAAGGAACCAGCACCTGAAACTCCACTAGCAAATCCTGAAGAAACACCTACTGCTCCTTCTTCTGACCTGGATCATATTATAGATGAGCTTTACAGGGATATGGAAGAGCTCAAAGTCAATAGAGCTAAATTCCAGAAAATAGAAAATCAACTTGCCGAAGAAGAAGAGTTTGACAATGCCGTAAAAAAAGCCACTGATAAAGCCTCTAAAAAGGAAGGAACAAAAGAAGAAAAAGCGCAATCAGGTAAACAAGCCACAGAAAAACATGAAGCTACTGCCGCTGAGACGGAAGAAGCAAAGGAAGATGTGAAACCTGAAGAAAAGGCAAAATCTGAGAAAACTGAACCAACGAGCGACTCAATAGAGACAGGGCCTTTGAAAAAAGCTTCTGAATCAAGATCGGCTAGACGTATCAGTAGCATAGAGCCAGAAGAGGAAGACAAAGCTGAGCCTAAGAAAAAAACAACAAAAAAAACAGCTACTAAGAAAACTACCCCTAAAAAGTCAGCTGCAAAAAAATCTACTTCCGCTAAACCTACGGGTAAGTCCGCCACTACCAAGTCGACCTCAAAAAAGGATACGTCCAAAAAGTCAACAGGTAAATCAACCAGCACCAGTAAGCCTGGTTCGCCATCAAAGACTGACAAAAAGGGAGATGGTGAGAAAAAAGAAGACAAAGGCGACCGAAAGAGCCATCAAGATGAGATTATCACCAATTTCATTAAGGTAAACCCATCGATTTCCCCAGGTGACAGCAACGCCCCCAGGCCTACTAACTCAGTGGATCTTTCTGGAAATAGCACCGAGCTTCACCCTGATATCGCCTCCGAATATCTTGCAGAAATCTATCTTGAGCAGGGACGCACTGAGCGTGCCATTCAAATATATGAGTCGTTAATGGTGCGAATTCCTGAAAAATCAGTTTACTTTGCGGACATTATCAAAAAATTAAACGAAGAGAAGTAGAATGTACGCGCTTATTGTTAGTATTATCGTCCTCGTAGCCTTATTGTTGATCTTGGTGGTGCTTGCACAAAATCCAAAAGGTGGAGGGCTTTCGAGCCAGTTTGGTGGTGCTGGGACACAGCAGATCATGGGAGTAAAAAAGACTGGTGACATCCTTGAGAAATTAACCTGGGGTTTCGCAATTGCCCTTCTGGTATTGACTTTGGGAACCAACTTCGTACTTGAGCAACCAGTACAGCAGTTATCTTCTCCAAACCTTGATAACGCTCAAGAGTCCGTTTTACCATCCCAAATCCCGGCAATGGACAATGCTGGAGATCTTGAAGGCCTTGGACTTGACGAAGCAGAAGTAGCTGGTGATTCAGCTAACTAGAGTCTGTCCATAATGTCCGATATCTGCGTTACGCTTATAGACAAGCACTAACTAATATCAGAAAGCTTTCTTACCAATAATCTCTTTGCCACAGGCAGTATGGTTTGTGGCAAGGGGAATTTCAGCTTGTAAGTCACCAAAAAAGTGGCTGGATTGGGCAAATCCCAAAACCTCCTCGCCAGATCTATCTTGATCTGCTCATAGCTCCTCCCCAAATCTTTAAAGTCATTGCTGATAAAAGTGGTATTGATGCCACGGTATTTTTCATCAGACTGCTCAAATACAGACAGTTGATATCTAAACACACTGACATCCCTCTTGGAGTCATAGTTGACCAATACATAGCCTTCATTTGCATAAATGGGTGTCAACCCCACAGTTTCTACTTCCATGTTTTCCTCCACCAGATCATAGAGCTCCTTCCCCAACCCAATGGCTTCTTCTATTTTGGGAAGAGCAAATGAAATGATCGACTCTATTTCATCCATGAGCTCATCATCCGCCACCATACGCTTGTAGGTAAATTGAAGTTTTTTAAAGTCCGCTTTGGAAATTGATTTTGGGAAACTTTCATAAATCACCTCTTTGTGATCTTTTACTTGCTTGAGGTTTTTATAATGAAAGATCAGGTCAGCTAAGAAGGGATACAGCTCTGAGCAATCAAAACGCTCCTTGATGTCTTTCAAATAAGCCAAAAGGATGTATTTCTTGTACTCATAATCAATCATTCCTGCGGTCAACCAGTCGTGTTTAAGGCCTGTCATATCGTCTCGTTGGTAACTTTGTAATAAGTTAAATCCTAAAATTCACAAAGGCAAACTGTCATGATACTGTCAGTAATTTTTTGAAACTGATATTTTGTCAGGCTTTTACCTGCCAAAACCTGACATTTCCCGATTGGCATACTAAATGCTCTAGTGCCTTCGAGTTAAACTTCAAACAAATTAACTAACCATAAAAAATCATTTAACAATGTCAAAAGTTAATTTCAAACCATTAGCTGATAGAGTTCTGGTAGAACCTGCGGCAGCTGAAGAGAAAACCGCTTCAGGAATTATCATCCCTGATACAGCGAAGGAGAAACCTCAAAGAGGTGAGGTTGTTGCTATTGGTACTGGTAAGAAAGACGAGCCCATCAATGTGAAAATTGGTGACAGTGTGCTTTACGGAAAATATTCCGGTACCGAGATTTCAATAGACGGTAAGGAGTATTTGATCATGAAAGAATCTGATATCTACGGAATCGTTTAATCACTTTAATCCAAATTAAAAATTCACAAAATAGAATATAACTATGGCTAAAGATATTTTCTTTAATACTGAAGCAAGAGACAGCATTAAAAGAGGTGTTGACATTCTTGCTGACGCTGTAAAAGTAACCCTTGGTCCAAAAGGAAGAAACGTAATCCTTGACAAGAAATTCGGTGCACCAACTGTAACAAAAGATGGTGTTTCTGTGGCAAAAGAGATCGAATTGAAAGAGCCAATCGAAAACATGGGCGCACAGCTTGTGAAAGAAGTGGCTTCTAAAACTGCTGACGATGCTGGTGACGGTACTACTACTGCCACTGTGTTGACTCAGGCGATTTTCGGTCATGGAATTAAAAACGTGGCTGCCGGTGCAAACCCAATGGACCTGAAGAGAGGCATTGACAAGGCGGTAGCTAAAGTTGTTGAAAACCTAAGAGCACAATCTAAGGACATCAGCACTTCTGAAGAAATCTCTCAAGTAGCTTCTGTATCTGCTAACAACGACGCTGAGATCGGTAAAATGATCGCTGACGCAATGGACAAGGTAGGTAAAGATGGTGTGATCACTGTAGAAGAGGCAAAAGGTACCGAAACAGAAGTAAAAACTGTAGAAGGTATGCAATTCGACAGAGGATACCTTTCTCCTTACTTTGTGACCAACACTGAGAAAATGGAAGCTGAGTTGGAGAACCCTTACATCTTGATCTATGACAAGAAGGTTTCTAATATGAAGGAATTGCTTCCAATCCTTGAAGCTACTGCTCAAACTGGCAAACCATTGTTGATCATTGCTGAGGATGTAGAAGGTGAAGCTTTGGCTACCCTAGTGGTTAACAAAATCAGAGGTTCACTGAAAATCGCCGCAGTAAAAGCTCCGGGATTTGGTGACAGAAGAAAAGCAATGCTTGAGGATATCGCCGTATTGACAGGTGGTACAGTAATTTCTGAAGAAAGAGGTTACAAGCTGGAAAATGCTACGCTTGACTACCTGGGTACTGCTGAGAAAATCAACATCGATAAAGACAATACCATCATCGTAAACGGTGCTGGTAAAAAAGAAGAGATCGAAGGTCGTGTCAACCAAATCAAATCTCAAATCGAAAACACTACATCTGATTACGATAAAGAAAAGCTTCAGGAGCGTCTTGCTAAGCTTTCTGGTGGTGTGGCTATCCTTTATATCGGTGCTGCTACAGAGGTAGAAATGAAAGAGAAGAAAGACCGTGTAGATGATGCGCTTCACGCAACAAGGGCAGCCGTACAGGAAGGTGTAGTAGCTGGTGGTGGAGTAGCCCTGATCAGAGCGCTGAAAGCGCTTGAAGGTCTTGAGCTTGACAACATCGATCAGACCACAGGAGTGAAAATCGTTTACAATGCGATCCAGGCTCCGCTAAGAACAATCGTGAGCAACGCCGGTGGTGAAGCTTCGGTAGTAGTGAACGCCGTACTTGCCGGTAAAGATGATTATGGGTTCAATGCAGCTACTGGAGAGTATGTGAACATGTTCAAAGCTGGTATCATTGACCCTACTAAAGTAACTCGTTTGGCTTTGGAGAATGCTGCGTCTATCGCTGCACTCCTATTGACTACTGAGTGTGTAATAGCTGATCATCCTGAAGAGGAATCTTCTGCTCCAATGGGTGGTGGCATGCCAGGTGGCATGGGCGGAATGATGTAATTAATTCCCTAGATACATAGATTCAAAAGCCTCTTCGGGATTCGGAGAGGCTTTTATTTTTTCAGAGCCTGGCCTATGTTGTTGGTTTAACCCTAGCTGGCGCGAGCTTGTAGCTCGTGCCGATGCTAATCCAGGAACTCGATTTCAAGTAGACCCTTGCCCCCTGCATAGTCAACCGCACTCCTTTTGTTTTTCAGTAAATAGCCTATATAACTTACCCGGCGTTAGCTTCTCTAATAGAAGTCCAGATCATTTCACATGAGTTCGTCCTATAATGAATATGACCTACCTAAGTAACTCATATGGATTATTGGAATGAATCATATGACATCATCGAGTGACTCATATGAGTTACTTAAGTGAGATAGGTATTATATTTTGGTGAGATAGGTATCATACTTTAGTGACATAAGGGTGTTACTGAAGTGACATAGCCATCTTACTTCAGTGTCTTACACACTTATGATAAGCATCAAATTTGAGTAACATTAGCATGTCGTTAAATTTGAATGAAAGTAGAAAGAGTCAAATATACCAGAAAGACAGGTTCAGGTATTCTCTAAGTTGATTTACAGGCATGATCATCAATACCTTAGATGGCCTTCATGTATTCTTAAAGCAAGATTCATTCCAGTTATTTATGATGAAGAGGTTTGTATTGATGATCCGGTTGTTCGATTGAGTTTTTCGTCTCCATAAAACAAAGACAAGGTACAACTGAATCAGTTATTATCTTCCTGGAGCCCTGGTGAATTAATCCAGAAAATCAATATTTTAGATCTAATAACTTTCTACCATTTATGGCCAGGGTAAAGAAATTCATTACCAATTTTTAACAACTGCATAGGGATAACCAGCAATACTGAACCCTGCCTCTCGTTTCGTGAGGGTATGAGCTGAAGCGAAGGGTAGTTGATCACAAACTCTAGCGACTGTCGCCCTGCTAATCCATTAACGTCTCACACTAAGTAGCTGATTCTACGATCATTTCTGCTCCACAGCCTTTAAGCGCTCTTCCATTTGTTTGATCTTCTTATTCTGCTCAATTAAATGGAGTGTCAATTCTTCTATTTTCTCCAGAAGCCTCGCATTCATCGCTCCAAGGTTAATCCCCTCTTCTGCCACTTCTTGAGCAGAAGGAATACCTGGAAGGTGTTTATTTTCCTGAATGAAGGCCTCAGTCTGATCAAGGCTTTTAAGGAAATAATCCGAGCTAAAAACATAATCAGGCCATGGGTAGACTTCTACTTTAACCTCAGATGCACGGATGCCTCCGGCAACAGCTAATTTGTGTCCATCAAAATCAGTGGTTCCAATACCCAATTCTCCAGAATTAGTAAGCCGCATTTGTTCTTCCCCGTCCAACTCAAAAACCAGCCATGGGTTACCACTGGAGTGAGACATTCCAATTGATGCGTTAATGGTATTGTTACTGTTAGAAAAATACACACCACGAGTGCCTCCATTATTAGATGCAATATGAAGTAACCTACTTGGCGATGTAGTACCAATTCCTACTTTTCCTTCTGTATCGATAGTCATTGAGGGGGCGTTAAGACTGTTACCATTAACAGCAAAACGCAACTTAGACGAGGCACTTAGACCTGATCCATAGCCGGTATAGTTCGTCATTAACCGAATGTAATCGCCCCCTTCGCGTTCTACCTGAATTCCTTGAATCCCGGCGTAATCCCCTTTGAATATGGCATGTATATTTTGACTGGAGTTCATAATCATTCGACCCGTGTAATCCTTATAGATCAATTCTCTCCAACGTGTCCAGGTGTTAATATTCCCATCATAAGTACGAAATGCAAGTGTTGAAGTAGCACCTTTTTGAGTATTCGCTATTTCAAAATTTCTGGCACCAGATGACCATACAGAAAGTTTTACTCCATAAGTGTAGGTCCAGTCAAAAGAAGAATTACTACCGGGACCAACCTGATAGCTGATACCAACTGGCATATCTGCTGTAGGGGTATCTTCTGGTTTGGTGCTCGTAAGCTGAGCCAAGGAGATATGGCACATTAAAACCGCTGAAATAATTAAAAGCTTTCTCATTTATTGATGATTAAAAGGTCATTCTGAGTAATTGGATAAATGTGATGACAATTTATTTAACAGTTTCTGCTGTTGTTCTATAAGCTCTTGTTGTGTGATTAGCATTTTATTCATTTCTATTTGATGCAAAGTCAACTCCTCCACCTTCTTCAGTAGCAACATGTTCATAGCTGCCAGCTCGATACCATTCTCTTTCATCTCTATAGCTGATGGTACTTCAGGCAGATGTTTGTTCGTCTTGATGTAAGCCTCTAGTTCTTCAAGGGAAGTCAACTCGTAGGTTTCCTCAAATACATAGTCTGGGCCATTATCAATGGACTCTACTTTGATTTCTTCTGCAAGGATATTTCCGTCTACAGTAAGATCGGCAGTAATACCTGATGTTGTCAATCCCTCGCCTATACCCATTTTTCCAGAAGACGTTATCCTAACATAAGGCGTTTCATTAGCATATAGAAGTAAAGCAGAATTATTAGCCCATGAACCCTCCTGAACACTTGCTATACCGCCCCACTTATTATTTTCCCCGTTGTGAGAGTGCTTTAATTTAACTCCTACACCATAATTATTTTCGGTGCCAGAGCTATTACGTGGATTACCTACAATCATGGGCCAAATCAAATCATCTGTAGATGTTCCATTCACATGTAGCTGTGTCAATGGCGAAGTAGTATTTATTCCAATACGACCATTGCTCTTAATGGTCATCAGGTCTTCTACTCCATTGTCGTCAACATTTCTAAACTTTATATCCTTATCATAGGCAGATCCAATTAGTAATGCATTTGTGCTGTAAATTTCATTTACGTCCATCATCAGGAAATCATTAGAACCTGCGTCCTCAATTGTAAAATAGGAACTTGTCAAATTAGTTTTCCCCCCAAGTGTACCTGTTGAAACAATGTGAACCTTAGACTGTGGGTCGGCTGTCCCTACACCTAAATTACCACCAGATGAAGGAAAGAAAGCAACATTTCCAGTGCCTGTACGAAAAGTCAAGTCTCTGTCATTGTAGGTAAAAATAGAAAAGTCATCTCCATCGCCATAATCTGCACTTCCAATATTGTGCATCAACCCTCCAAAGTAATTACTTTCTGTCCCGAATCTTAGGTAATCATAATTTCCTGGAGAACTTAATTTAGGATTAAGGTATGATATATCTACCTGCTCAACATCCAAAGCAGAAGTCAACTCCAAGGAATAAAACTTTGCTTTAAGGTTGCTCATGTTTCTCGTATCTATCAAAAAACTAAACTTATTGTTATCGTTATCCCAATAAAAAAACATTGGACGATCACCGCTAATAAAATTCCCACCACCATCATCATTTAAATCCCAGGTTAACCAGGTGGAACTGCTGCTCTTCCAGGAGCTTTGATAATCGGACGTCTTCTGATTTGCAAACTCCGTTTGACCTGAAGCAGTTGTTATAGATCCTACGATTGCGCATAGTATCACGACTTTTTTTAGGGTTTTAATTGGTTGTGGCATGTGATTTTAGTTTTATAGGTTCAATCAAATTATTTACTTCAAGGCACTTTGGTCTGGACTAGCACGTAATGTTTTGATTTCTACCTTGAAGAAACCAGAACCTTGACAACTTTATCAATTCCGGTATTGGTCTTGATATTCAAAAGATATACACCATTGGACAATTGACTGGTATTCACAACTTCCTCAAGTGTGTCACCTGTAGAGTCTAGTCCCCAAACCTCTTTACCCATCAGATCAGTCAAACTCAGGTCAATTTCAGAATCTTCGAGCAAGTCAATAGAAATCGTAAAATAATCAATAGAAGGGTTTGGATAAACCAAATAAATGTTCTCTGTTTGAAGTTCAGGTTTGAACTCTGTAGCCTCCGCAAACGTAATTCTAGATGAAGGCAGACCAAATGGCCCACAATCCCCCTGACTAACTTCCTCTACCGCAACAGCAGAAAAGTAAGCTCCCTTTTTTATCCAAGTACCTTCATGCAATGTTACTGAAGTAGTCGCTACAAAGTTGGACGATGAACCACTAGCGTAAACAACTGACTCACAATTCTCTGCGATATCAATGGTCGCTCCCACTTTACCATAGCTATCGCCTTCTCCTACATTTTCACAAACTGAGATACGCTGACTTAAGTCAGGTATGGTTGAATACTTGGTAATGTTAACCATACTACTGCTCGCTTGTGAAGCTACAAAAAAGTTATTTTCTTCCAATTTAATATCAAAAATCAGTGAAGTATTAACATACTCAATAGTTGATTCCCATATCAGGTTTCCATCTTCATTCAATACCACCATCAAAATTTCATCGGGATAATCATCACTCCTCATAAATAGAGCAAATTCTGTCGGGGAAATACTTTCAATTTTCATTAGAAAGGTTTCACTATTTTTAATCCTATATTCCCTTGTCCAAACCGTATTAAGTGATGAATTCAACCTTTTGGCCACAACTTTCTGATCATAAAAATCTGAAAGATGTCGGGAATAAGAGGTACCTGCCAAAATAATCCCGGAAGAAGCACTCACACCTTGGATATCGTGCATACTTAAACCATCCACTCCTTTTCTGTTTCTTACTGCAGAAAAGTCGTCACGCACCTCAAAAACATACACCTCATCATAATATGCCACTATATTAGGCGATGGATCTGCCCCGACGAGAAAATAGTAATTACCACCTTTTACGATATCATGTAAATAGGATTCATAGTCCGGCTCAGTGATATTGACAAACTCTGATCTATCTATATAATCCTTTTGGTCAATAAAGAACCTGCAGGCCTTTAACACATCACCTGTATATTGATGGCTATCATTTACTACAGCCGCAAAAACATCACCCTCAATTCTAGCAGGCCCAATAGTTGAACTCAACATATCAATATGATCCACAACCTCAACAATACCTTGTGTTGCCATAGTAACGTCAAAACTCCTTGAACTAGTACCACTATGACTAGTAAACAACTCATTTCCCACAGCTTTCAAAAATGCACTACCATCCGCATCTTGATTCTGTACGCACTGTTGGGATGTGCTAATTCTGTCTAAAACTTCTCCAGATGCCATATCAATATTTACCCTCAATAAATTACGGGAACACTCGCAACATTCACCCACCTCTCCGTCATTTATTGCCATAGCTCCGAGTGAAATTTCATTTCCATAGTCATCAAAAAACAATGCTCCATCGTGATAATATGAATTACTCGTTTTTTTACCAACAACGTCTTCAAGTTCACTTGTCCATCTCTGGTAATACGATAACTTAATCCGTTTATTCCAAACTGTATTAGAATAACCATTATTTCCACTCAATGGGGAATTATTCAAATCATAGGCCCTGACCCGGTAGTCATATTCGATGAAAGGATCGAGACAGTATGCATCTGTATAACTTGTGACATTGCTTCCGACCTCATCTAGCGTTTGCCAAGAACCAGCCCCATCACGCCTCTGAATAACAAACCTCTTTTCTATGGAGTTATCTTGCCACTCCAGATGCATTACCCCCGCAAAGTTATTATCCACAGTCAACCCACTAGGTGGATCATTCTCAACCGTTACCGTAACCTGACCCGGGTGGCTTGGAGCACACTCTCTAAAAGACGCACTAACGGAGTAGCTAAAACTTCCTGCGGTCAAAGGTGGGGTAAATACCGGGTTTGGAGCCTTGTCGTTACTTAAATGTGTACTGGATGACCATTGATAATCATAGCCTATACCGCTTATTGGGTTTCCTAAGGCAAACGGTGAACTCCCCGCTTTGACTGTGTAGGAGATATTCTCAAAATCTGTTTCATCATTGCCCACATTTACCGTTACTGATTCTGACCAGCTGCAGCCACTTTCAAGATTAGTAATTTCCAAACTATAAGTTTGGTTACCTTCCAATGCCGTAAAAATGGGATTGGCTATACTTGCTGACGAAAGATAAGAAGTATTCCCCCCCGACCATTGATAACCAAAACCAGACACTGGATTCGTCCCAATCTGTATTGAAGCTCCTTGACAGACTGTAACTCCACTAGTAAGACCAACATTTCTGGAGCCATCAATTTTTATTAAAAACTTCTTTGAGGCAATAACCGGACAGTCATATGAATTTGACGCTCCGCAATCCGCAAATAGTTCCACCTTAATTTCTGTTTCATAGGGGAATGAGTTTGGCTTACGGTTCGATGGCCAGGTCAAGTTACCATTGTAATTTCCCAAAAACACTCCAGCAGTCCAGTCTGATACGCTAATTAAACCCACAGGGCATACATCGGACTGAGTGCTAATTGAAAAAGAAGGTCTATCAGAGTCATTCCAACAAGTTTGATCTAAAGTAAGATCTAATACTTTAGTATCGCAAATACCATCCCCATATGGTTCTATCTTGTATTCAATATTTTCATACATTGAGAGTGCTTCACCATTATCAAGATAGACAGTGTAAACCAAAATATACGAGTCACCTGGTTCTACATTATTTGTTGGGATGACTAACACTTCATCCGAGCTATTGAGCTCATAACTAGTTAAATTGCCTAATTGACCATATTGGAAAACCCAGCGCTCAGCTGTACGGCTTGGGTCAATAATGCTTGCATCCCTAAGTTTTAATGGTATACCTGCCCCAATTATTGTATTGCCATTTGCTGCATTGATCCCAGGGGTCACCAAATTAGCCTTCAGCATTCCATTGATCTTAAACCTAATGGCTGAATTACTTGGAAAACCAAAATTAGTTACTGTAACAGTGCAGGTTCCAGTTTCAGGGTAATTACTACATCCAGACTTATCACAAATTGTGAGCTGAATATTGTAATCACCGGGGGCATAGTACGTGTGTTGCCCCCTGCTTTCTGTGGAGGTAGACCCATCTCCAAAATCCCAGTAATACTCCTTATGAAAAGAACCATCTCCCCAGCTATAACTTGAAGGAATATCAACGGTCTTACCATTACCAATATTTGGACATGTAAAATATGCCTCTATTGGATTCGGGTACCCACTCACGTAAATAAAATCTGGTTTTGAAACTGTCACACATCGTTCTGTCGTGCATACCGTGAGGCGAACAGTTTTATTTCCTGTGGTGCTGTATGTCACCTCTTCACTTAATCCAGAAATGGCAGAGTAGTTTGCCCCGTCTCCAAAGCTCCATTCGTACGAAATAATGTCTGCAGCGATAATCCCGTCAAGTGAGCTCGCATCCAACGAAAATGTAACCTCTTCATCCACTTCAATACTACCGGAACCACTTCTGGAAATATCAAAAGTGAAAGGTTCGCTTGAGGCGCCTACTTCTATGAAGTCTTGGAACTCATAAACAACAGGATCTTCATCCTCCTCAAAAACTATACTCACACTTACATCTTCTGATCCATCACCAACTTGATTTAAATAAACAACTGTAGTTTCTACTCCCGATGTATTGTCGGCAACAGCATTGGAACCAAAATTCCATTCAACAGAGTAATACGACCCGGATATAAGTTTAAAAAGTACGGCTTCCCCTGGATCGGGATTGCGACGTGAGGCCTCTATCGAAACATACGCTACATCACAACTCAAACCATCTAGCTGGGGATTGCCTCGTTTATCTGGAGCGATATTTTCAGGATTACATGGTTGATTGAAGTTGTGATTTAAATCCCTGCCAGGGTTTGTACTCCCTGAAGGAGACCAATCATTAGCCCCTGATCCAGTCCGTACAGCAATGGTGGAGGGTTCTAAATCTAATGGATTATTATTTACATCTCGGCCCTCAAAACCAATAGTTTGAGGTAATGCTGATGAAATAGTGATTGAGAAGTGCCATTCATCTCTAGCTGCATTCACCTCGGTGGGAATATTTAAGTGAGAACCGTCGGAATACACGTCCAAGGACTCCATCGGTTCACTAGTTGTGATGATTAATTCGGCATTCCCAGAATAAGCTTCATATGACACTTTTTCCAATTCATTGCTTGTACCATCCCAATACCATTCACCTGCATAAATAATCGAGGTTGGCTGTTCTAATTCAACCTTTTTAATAATCACCTTTTTAACGAATGGTCGGAAATTATCGATTGTCAACTTAAATGGAGTAGAAGAATAATTAACAGAAGGTGTCACAGTAGCAACTTCTGGGATAAGTACATAATTACCATCACCATAGCGTGCTGCTTCGTTAATTTTCGCCAAGTCATTAGTACCAACCGCATTACCTTGATTATGTAACTTATGGATTCTGGTGACGAAATCGGCGAAATAATAATTATCCCTTGGATACCCATCACTGCTTGACTTATAGGCATAAGGTAAATATCCCGTTCTAGTAAGAGACCCATAATTTAACAACTGATTACCGGGTGGATACCTCTCTTTCGTAGTAATTGATCCATCACTAATTCTGGAATCAAAATTTGGCCCCTTTATTAACTTTCTATCAGCATTACCCTCGTTTTCTCTTCTAATTAAAACCCGAACCTCGTCAATATCTAAAACGTTCTTGTCATATGTGGCACCCATATCTTCTCCGATCATGGTAGGCCAGACCTCTATTGTAGTGGCAGAAGTATTATATCTCTGAGTGACTCCCTGGACTTTTATCTCATAATCTGGCTCGTCATGAGATAAATACTGTAGTGGATCTTTACAATTATCAGGTTCTTGAATGCTCCCGTTACCAGCTGTTAGGGCATTTTTGGGATCAACGAAGTTGTACAAATGAAGATGAGGAACCCAAACTTTCACTCCGTCTTCCCAGTAAAAAGCATCAGAATCTCCCAAAGGTGCAAGGGGGTCACCATATTCAATAGTATTTTTAAGATTTCCAGCATTAATTGAATAGTGTACACCCTCATGATTAACGGAGAGAAGATTGAGGGCCTCTCCTTGAAATGAAGTTAAAGCATAGGAATTTTGTATATCCCCTGGAAGATATATGATAACGTAAGTCAGAAAATCGGATGAATAAACAAGATCAAAATTCCCCAACCTGTTCGAAGCACTTCTGAAAATATGACCATAGCCTGGATTAAAACCTCCAGGGCCATCGACAGCCACTAGTTTATAGGTTCCACCTCCATGTATAGAAGCGATGCTTCCACTGGAAAAAGACTTAATGGTATGTCCTCTATCTCCTACTCCAACAACCGGATTAAGGTCAATACCTCTATGCCATTTTGAAGCGCCAGATGCTCGACGCAACCCAAAGTCACTGATGAAATGGGTAGTGTTCAGGTTAATAGTAGGGCTCCCATCATCATCCTGCACCTGCAAGTAGTCACCGTTAGGATTTTTCAGGAACCCCTGAGCGTTTACAATACAGGAAAGTCCAAAAACGGCTGAAATGATGAAAATTATCTGTTTCATTTGATTCTTTTTAAATCCTCTAACCCGATAACTTTCCCTCCGCTTTGACGAAACATGAAGTGGTTTAAAATTTGCATAAACTCTGCAGGACCATATATGCCACCATCCAACGCATCTAAAACAACCCTTTGTTTACCTTTTTCATTTATGTATGCTATTACCAGCATATCATAAAGAGAAGAAATCCCCTCTACGTAACCAGCATCTAATTCGAAGCATGTCCGTTGTGCATCTAAATCCACAATACGAAATCCTGATTCGATACTTCCGGGCATAGTTCCGTGTAACGTCTCACCAAAACCATATGCCAGATACTTTCCATTCTCACTAACAGCCGTGCCATAAGCATCTGTGGGAATATTATCTATCTTTTTTACAAGGTTTCCTTTTTTATCAAGTATATGAATAGCCGAAAACCTACCTCCATTATCAATATGTTCTCCATTCGCGTCATAAAGGAACAAATTATAACTTAGGATTACATGGTTTTCCTCTTCACGAACAAAAGTGTGAGTCGCACCAAGTTCAGCCTCATGCATCAATGTGCCGTTCCCATTTTTGATGTTTTCCTTAAATTGACTTCTCAAACGCTCTACCGAAGACTTGTCGAAACGCAAGGTTTTATTTTCGGAGCCTGGATTTATCATTTCAAACCCCATTTTCAAAAAAGGATTATTCGCTTCGATATCAAACTCCTTCGTCACCTTGCGGTTCTGGGCTGGTTGACCGGGCTGCCCTGGAGTAACTTCTTCGTACTCAAAGACAATGGTCTTATAGCCTGAGAGCGATGGATCATCGTATTCTTTCAAAGTGATTTTGGACTGGGCCTGGCTGGTCAAGACAAAGCAGATCGCTGAGGAGAGCAGCAGCCATCTTGTAGAGAGTATTGCGGTTTTCATTAGCTGATGTTACAGGTATAGCCCCCTAACGCAGCCAAGACGTGTTCCATGAAGTAGAGTGGAAGGACGAATCATTATGGTTAGGCGACGAATGAATTGATTAGTTAGACGAAAAAAGAACTTTTTTCTAAGATGTCCAAAACAAATCTTTCAAAACTTATTGAGTTATATCAGATGATAGTATAAAAAAGGGTTTTGAAGCACAAATGCTATCAAATGATAGTGTTTGTGTTGGATTTCCGGCACTATTAATATGGGAAATCTCCTAACTGCCGCGCAATGCCGTTGAGTTAAGCTTTTTTTAATTTGGTCATTCCGACAGGAATCTTTATAATAAACTACTGACATCCGAGAAAAGATTTTTCGAAAGCAAGATTTCTGTGAAGATGACCCTTTAATTCCCTAAAGGGATGGTTAGATAGTCACCCTTTAGGGCAGGGCCGACGTGGAACGGGTAGTTTTCGAATTCAGTGAAAAATC
>JAVJQA010000057.1:0-17333 GCA_040218045.1 Marinoscillum sp. | reverse complement strand
TAATCTCTAGAATTATAAAGGCTATTAACAGCTTTTATCGGCACTTCTCCATCAAACTTGACCAATCAACTTTACTGATGAGAATTTGAAAATTGCTTTAAATGAAAGAGGCTATCCTTTTTGGACAGCCTCTTTTTTTGTGTCTGATTTTTAAAATTTCATCGGATTAGGTCACTGTATTGGCTATAAATATTCATATTTTTAGCTAATATTAGTTTTTGCCACAGAATTCAAAACATTAACCATACAAGAGATGAACATAACTCTACCCAAATCATTATTAACCCTGGCCTTCATGTGCGTAGTTACCCTATCTGCTTACGCTCAGGTATCTATCAAAGGCAAGGTTGTCGATGCTAAAACAGGTGAAGAACTGATCGGGGTAAGTATCCTGGTCAAAGGAACCGTTTTAGGTACAATCACCGATGTTTCAGGTAATTTCAGTCTGGACATCAAATCACCCCCACCCGTATCCTTGGTTATTTCCAGTGTTGGGTATGAACGGATCGAATTGAATGTTGACCAGGCTACCGTTTCAAACCTCAAAGTAGAAATGACCGAATCATTTATGCTAGGACAGGAAGTGGTGATATCTGCCTCCAGGGTAGAAGAAAATATTTTGCAGTCTCCAGTGAGTATAGAGAAAATGGATGTCCTGGCAGTTCAAAACACCTCATCAGATACCTATTACAAAGCTATTGCTAACCTCAAAGGAGTGGATGTTGCGTCGAGCAGTATCAATTTCCAGATCATCAATGCCCGTGGGTTTGGGAGTACAGGAAATACCCGGTTTGTCCAATTGATAGACGGTATGGATACACAGGCACCTGCGCTCAATTTCCCGATTGGCAACTTAAACGGGCCATCTGAGCTTGATGTGGAAAGTGTAGAAATGATCCCGGGAGCTTCTTCGGCTTTATATGGGCCGAATGCTTTCAACGGAATCTTACTAATTAACAGTAAAAATCCCTTCGAGTATCAAGGTTTGAGTGCTTTTGCGAAATTAGGCGTTAATCATGTAGGATCAAATGCGGATCAGGGGACTAGCCCGATGTATGAAGGATCGGTGAGATACGCAAAGGCATTTAACAATAAAATAGCATTCAAGGTGAACGTCTCTTATTCAAAAGCAGAAGATTGGCATGGAACTTCTGCGTTTGATCGTAATTCCTCATTTACTCCAGAGGGTTTCCCATACAATCCTGGCTCTGATAGACTCCATTATATGGGAGATGAGGCATCTCTAAATATGAATATCTTAAGGTTTAGCCGAACAACCGATCCATCAGATCCAGGATGGCAAACACTTGCATCATCTGGCCCTGGAGTGTTTGGTCCAGGGGTAACTGCATGGAGATATGCACAAAATGGTTTTTTGCCAAGTCATGTAATATCAGCTCCAGCTTATGAGGAAAGTAAGATTGTTGATTATGGTGCTGAAAACTTTAAGGTAAATGCTGGTTTGTATTACCGTCTTAATGACAATCTTGAACTGAGTTATCTATATAATGGAGGTTATGGAACTAGCGTCTATACTGGTGCACAGCGTTACTCATTGTCAAACTTCGGGATAGATCAGCACCGACTTCAGCTAAGGGGTGATAATTTCTATGTCCGTGCCTATACCACCAGGGAGAAGTCAGGAGATTCTTATATCGCTGAATTTTTAGGCAAAAGGATCAATGATGAGAGGTTTGGTGGTGATGTATCAACTTTCCTCACCGGTTATCCAATACATTATTTGAGGCATCTTTATAATGAAGGCTACTCGCCAAATGATGATCCTTCAACAGTTACCACTGCTGATCAAATAGCGGCACACGCGTATGCCACTGGACAAATGAATACTCTTTATGCGTTTAACTCAGATGGTGCGCAATTTGATAATGCCAAGAAAAAAGTACTTAAAGGAGTTGTGCCATTTGGGCCTCTTTTTGATGATAAATCCAACATGTATCAGGGCGAGTTCCAATATGATTTCAAGAATGAAATTGATTTTATGGAACTCCAGGTAGGCGGTAGTTTTAGACAATTTGAATTGAAATCCAATGGTACGATCTTTCCTGATACCACAGGAGCTATTTCCATTAATGAATTCGGAGCTTATGCCCAGGCAGGTAAAAAGTTAACAGATGATTTTAAATTGAGCGGATCAGTCCGGTTTGATAAAAATGAGAATTTCAATGGTCAGGTAAACCCACGAATTTCTGGTGTATACACCATCAACAAAAATCATAACCTGCGGGCATCATTTCAAACAGGTTTTAGGAACCCAACGACTCAAGGTCAATATATTTCTCTTGATATCATCTCCGCAAGATTGCTCGGTGGGTTGCCACAGTTCTATGAGTTTTATGATTTGAATGCTGTAAGTAGCACAGGAACTCCGCTGGCCTTCACCGGTGCCTCGGTTAACGATTTCAGGAGTAGTGTATTCAGCGGCAATAGTCCATTTGACCCAGCTACATTTGGATTATTGGAAGCTGTGACTGACTATGATCCGGTCAAACCTGAAAAAGTAAAGTCAGTAGAGGTGGGCTATAAGAGCTTGATCCAGAATAAATTGTTAGTTGATGCGGTTTATTATTACAATATATATACTGATTTTATTACACAGATCAGAATCGTGAAGGCCTCCGAGCTTACTCAGGATGATGCGGATGACATTAACGCTGAAGCTGGAGCTACGGTAGTATCTGGTGGTGATCCTGCCTATAATTCGATGTTAAATGGAACCTCAAATAACACTTTTCAAATATTCACTAACCTTGACAATACAGTTACTTCACAAGGTGCTGCTATCGGTTTAACTTATAGCCTGGCACGTGGCTATACATTGGGCGGAAACTACTCTTGGAATAAGTTGATTGGAGGATTCAATGAGAATACTTTGACAGAATTCAATACTCCAGAGCATAAGTTCAATATCAATTTTGGCAATCGAAAAGTAACAGACAACATTGGATTTAATTTGACCTACAGGTACCAAACAGAGTTTGAGTGGCAATCGTCATTTGCAATTGGAAATGTGCCAGCATTCGGGACACTTGATGCTCAGGTATCTTATAAGCTAGATTCCCTGAAATCAATTTTGAAGGTTGGTGGCTCTAATGTGCTCAATAAATACTACAATCAAAGCTTAGGTGGGCCGAATATTGGAGCGATATATTATGTCTCACTGACCTTTGACGAATTAATGAATTAGTAGATTCAGAGTATTTAATTAATGAAGCCCATTCTCACTGAATGGGCTTTTTTAGTCACAAATGCGATATTTGTCCAATGGAAGACCAGAAGTTTAAACATTTTCATGATATAAGGAATAGGCTTTACATCATAGTTTTTGGCACGGATACGCCTGCTGGAAAGCTTTTTGATGTTGTGTTATTAATGGCTATTCTTCTAAGCATTATCGCCGTGATGCTTGAAAGCGTGAGTGCAATCCGAGAATCTTACGCAGACCTGTTGATCGGTCTGGAATGGACATTGACGGCACTCTTTTCAGTGGAATTTTTAGTTAGAATATTTATTACAAGAAAACCCACGAAGTATGTTTTCAGCTTTCTTGGGATGATTGATTTGATTGCTCTTTTACCTACGTACATCTCTATTTTTGTTAGCGGGGGGAGTTACCTTATTGTAATTAGGGCTATTAGGCTACTGAGGGTTTTTAGAATTCTAAAGCTTACCCGGTATATAAATGAAGCCAAGGTACTTGCCAATGCCATGAAAGGTGCTCAACGCAAGATTTTGATATTCATGGGTGCGGTATCTACTTTAGTGATGATTACAGGAACATTAATGTACCTCATAGAAGGTGGTGAAAATGGCTTTACAAGTATTCCCAGAAGTATTTATTGGGCAGTGGTTACAGTGACCACTGTTGGATATGGGGATATTGCACCTCAGACAGTTCTGGGCCAGTCTTTCGCAACACTTCTTATGCTTATGGGCTATGCAATTATTGCTGTACCTACTGGAATAATGACTTCTGAGATCAATAAACAGGAGAAAAGCAAAGAGCATGAAAACCGGATAGAATGTATGAGGTGTCATTCCTTTAGCAACATGCAATCCAACTATTGCTGGAAATGTGGATTTTCTTTAAATGAAAAAGAGACCCCCTGATTAGGGAGGTCTCTCATCTTATTTTTTTGACTTATAATTTTACAAAGGAGAAAGTACCCCTGCAATGATATAAATGGAACCGTTCGCAGCAGTCAATCCTGTTACTGTTGGAGATAATACAACCTCAGCATCGAAGTTTGTATAGGTTGTCTGATCATCTAGATCAACATCTCCATTTGCATCCAGGTAAACACCAATACCATTCTTAGCTGGAATAGCTGAAGTATTATTGAATACTGTCAGGGATCCAAAGTTCTGGCCATCTGCGGTGAATCTAGTAGGCAAAGTAGCTCCTGTTACCAGATCAGCATCTACTACCAGTTCAGTTACCACATGATTTGCAATAATACCATAGAACTGCTGTCCGGTATACAGGTCCAGGAAGCCTTGCACCTTAGCTTCTACAGTAGCAGCGTCGTCTGCCGCAGTTACACCTGCTGCTGACTTAAATGTAGCATCTGTTGGTGCAAAAATGGTAACATCAATTCCGTCTGTAGAAAGGTAAGTAGACAGAGGAGTAACCTGACCTCCAGTACCTGCAGCATATGTATCTGCTTTTACAATTGCTCTTGCCAGGATACTGAAATCACCACCTAACAAAAGTGTTTGAGAAACCTTGCCTAAATGAGTAACAATACTCGCATAGATAGTAGGAGGAATGAGAATCGTCTCTGTTTCATAGACAATGCCATTGGTAGCTCGGGTACTTCCCAAAACTTCAACCATATCATCCGATCCACCTGTTTGAATTGAGCCGTCAGCACCCACTACTATAGACTCTCCCTGAGCGGTTGGAAGTGAGCTGTTGGCTGTTAATTCAGTAGTAGTACCAGATACAAAATGAAAAGCTAATACTGATGCGATAACCTCCGCTTTGATGGCAGTCAGATCATCTACAACAAGAGTAGTTTTCAATTTTTGGAAAGCGTTGTTGTTAGGAACAAATACAGTGTATGCCGTAGTTCCTGATATGTCCGGTAGTAAATCAGAGTTTAACTCATAGAACGTTTTAAATTCACTGTAGTCATCATTTGAGGCAATGATTTCAAGAGTGGTTTGTGTTGGTTCTGGCTCACCTTCTTCATCACCTCCACAACCAGTTGTAAATACAAGCCCGGTGGCCACTACTATCATGGCCAAAGCTTTTAAAGGGTTAATTAAGTTTTTCTTCATCATCTTCAAGTTATTATTTGTGTCTAAGTTATTCGCTTTTAACAAAAAAGGAACTCCTAAAGTTAGGAAAAATTATTATGCAAGCATACTAAATTTTCAGGCAAGATTTTGCGGATCATGGGATTGAACAGCGTCAACGGCACTAAAGATCGTAATTTGATAATAAAACTGTGTGCTCAGATGCTCTTCTTGGACAGTTTTAAGCCAATTTCATTCACTTTCATAAGTGCTGCACTGCCATACCATGGCCTCAATTCCATCTTCAGGCGGCCAGCTTGTATGGCCGGATCGGTTTTGGTGAGCGCTTCAGCTTCTTCCACAGTTTCAACAGCAAAAATGTAAATCCCCTTTACCTCACCCTGATCCATAAATGGGCCAGCCAGTACCAATTTACCTGCCTCTGCCATCTTCATAATGTTGTCCAGGTGTGCACGTTGGAGTTGAGCGACGGTGGTAGAGTCCTGATCACGGTTGGGGCCGGCCACCAGGTTGGCCATTACATATTTTCGCATGCCATAGTCATCAGCACCCAGTTCTGCAGCAAGTAGCGAATCATACGACAAGTCTTTATCTGCTTCCGGTTTTGCCTGAGAGCTGTTTGGCTCTGGTGAGCACGAGACGATTAGGATCATGATTGCAATAAGAGGCCAAATGTTTTTCATCGATCTGCTTTAAAGGGTTCGTTCAAATATAAAGACGTTGACTTAAAGGTGAGGTCAAGATTCTAAAAATCCATGACCTATTTGAACATTGTGCAATCGATTGTATTTTCGAAACAATAGACTATCTTAGACCCTTCTAAAACAACAGTCCTATGATGAGGTCGTTTCTATTGGTCGTCGCATTGATGGCAAACCTTGCCGCTTTGGCACAGGCCATTTCCATAAAAGAGGCTGATGGCTGGCTGGAATCCGCATACGTCACCTGGACACCCGTTGATGAGGCTGAGCGATACAACGTCTATTATTCAGGTGAGGGCACTGCTGACCAAAAGATTGACGATCAACTCATTCGAAGCTACGGAACCTACTTCAGGGCTGATATCCTTGGGCTAAAATCTGGGAGCTATACCATTAAGGTTGCTGCTGTAATCAACGGAGATGAGGGTTCCGCTTCCACAACTGGACCGATCAATGTAACTGCGCATGATCGGACGGGTTTTGCATTTAGCGAAAGCTATACCCCTGGAGCTTATGAGATAGACGGTACGCCCAAATCTGGTGCGGTGATTTTGTACATTACAGAAAATACCAAAGACTCCATTTCCATGGAGGTCACAGGTGCCAGCACCAACCCGTGTGTCGGGCTCCAAATGATTATGGAAGGATTCAAAAAAGGTGCGGACTCAAGACCACTGATCATACGACTTGTGGGTCAAATCACGGACCTGTCTTATATGGACAAGGGAGATATAGTGATTGAAAACAAGAACAATGCCTCAAGCTATATCACTATGGAAGGTGTAGGCGATGATGCTGTTGCCGATGGCTGGGGAATCAGGGTGAAAAATGCTTCTAATGTCGAAATCAGAAACATAGGCTTGATGAACTGCAACAGTGACGAAGGTGACAACATTGGCCTACAGCAAGGGAATGATCATATTTGGGTCCATCACTGCGACTTCTTTTATGGGGATGCAGGGTCTGATTCTGACCAGGCCAAAGGCGATGGAGCACTCGATTGTAAAAAATCAACTTATGTGACGTTTTCGTACAATCACTTTTGGGACTCAGGTAAATCCAATCTCCTCGGGCTAAGCGAGGGTACCACGGAAGGACTTTTTATTACTTATCATCACAACTGGTTCGACCATTCTGACTCCCGGCATCCGCGAGTGCGCTACTACTCAGCCCATGTGTACAACAACTTCTATGACGGGAACGCCAAATATGGAGTTGGGTCGACCCTGGGTTCATCCGTTTTCGTAGAGGCCAACTATTTTCGCAATTGTAGATACCCAATCCTAACCTCCATGCAAGGCTCAGACGTTTTTGATGAAAGCGATCAGGCCAATGACTATTCTGATAAGCCTACCTTTTCTAAAGAAGATGGCGGCACCATTAAAGCTTTTAATAATTTCATGACCGGTGAAAGACGCTTTGTGGCGTATGGTGATGACAGCTATCCAAACCCTACGGTGGATTTTGATGCCTATGTGGCAAGCACTCGAAATGAAACAGTAAGCAGCAGTGTGGTTTCCGCCAGGGGCACGAATACCTACAACAACTTTGACACCAACTCAGCTGTGATGTATGACTACACACCAGACACACCAGAGCAAGCAAGGGACAAAGTGGTAGAGCTGTCAGGCCGAATGAATGGTGGGGACTTTCAATGGGAATTTAATGACGCAGTGGATGATACTGATTACAATGTAAATACCGCATTGAAAAATGCCTTAACGTCCTATCAAACAAACCTGGTGTCAGTACAGGGAGACGGTGAAAACAATGATTCAGGAGGTGATGGTGGTTCGGGAGATGGCGATGGTGATGAAATTACAGGCGATCTGGTTCATAACTTCACTACTTCGGGCACTGAGAGCGCCTATTTTTCCATTATGGGTAACCTGTCCGATTCAAAGGGTACGGTCACCTACGCGGGTTTGACTTTGACACAATGTCTAAAGATGGAGTCAAGTACAAGCATCACTTTTACGATAACCGGTGAAGCCGAGCTAACGCTGGTTTTCAACGAGGACTTCAATGGCAGACTAAAAATCAATGGTGCTGAGCACACTGTTTCTTCCGGGGTTTTGACTAAAATCCTGGCCGCCGGTGACTATGAAATCACCAAAGGAGACGTGGCGAACCTCTACCTGATCAGCATAGATTATGCCGACGATGGAGGAGGAGATGATGGTGGTGACGATGGAGGAGATGATGGATCAGAAGGCAACAGCCCTTTGATCAGTGAACCAACTGTTGGGTTTGCGGTTTATCCAAATCCATTCACCCATTACCTGAACCTATCCACCGAAGCACCCATACTGGATGTCACCATCTACACGCTTACAGGGCGGAAGGTCATGTTTGCGTCTGGTCACACGGAGTCCATTGACTTAGGTGATTTGATCCGTGGCACCTATCTGGTCAGTGTGCGCACAGAAAGCAGGACGTTTAGGGAGCTTATTTTGAAGCAGTAGAGAATACATAATCGCATGGCAATCCGTGCCAGGGAAAGTTTCCAAAAGTATGATGCTCCTGTGATAGCAACATCCCGAATGCAGCCATCACAAGAGTTCTCGAAATAATCCTGAATATTCCTTTAGGCTGGGCGCTTTAAAATCATTTTCCCCTATTTGGGTATTATGTTTGTTAGGAATGGTTTCTGTTGCTCGGTGTTGGGAAAAGTAGTGTTTTGAAAACTGGAGTGGAGCTCGGGCCAATACATCATATATAGAAGGTATTTCGCAACAGCTCAGAGTCCCTTCCAGATGGCCCTGAGCGGGTTCGCGTGTCATGTTTGATTAAAGATTGATATATTCGGTTGGGGTAAAGATTACCCATAGCTAACAAGAATTGTATCTTCCTTCTTTATGAGGCAAATGACCAGAAGTTATATTGCTATTTTATGCTTGATCAGTCAACTGGCTTTCTCACAAGGCAGGGATCTGATATTTAATCACATCTCTCTAAATGAAGGATTGCCCAGCGTTCCCATTAATTGTATCACACAGGATAGTTATGGTTACATTTGGCTGGGTACCACAGAGGGGTTGTTTAGGTATAATGGCTATACTTTTACCAAATACACCTATTCAGCCAAAGACTCATCTGCCCTTTCGGATAATTTTATCAATTGTATCGTTGAGGATTCTGATAAAGATTTGCTGATTGGTACAAATGGGCGCGGATTCTGTATTTTTAACAGGGACAACAATCGATTTGAGCGATTTTCACACCATGACAGTATTCCAACCAGCATTGTCAATAACACCGTCAAGGCGATATTTCAAGATTCAAAAAGAAATATCTGGATTGGAACGCTAGGAGGGGGGATTGACCTCTTCGATAAAGGGAATAAAACTTTTCGGCACCTAACACCATCCAGTAGTCCACATAATGAAAAGCACATATCTTCATTCGCCGAAGATCAAAATGGCAATGTTTGGGTAGGACGTTACAAAGGAGATCTGTGTTACTATACATCCACAGAGAACCAACTTGTTTGTGTCACTGATTCTCTATCTGTGAGCGTCAACATAGACGGATACTTAAAATATCTATTTATCGATTCGGACAACGAGCTGTGGATAGGCAGCAATAGTTCCGGTCTTTATCGGTACAGCATCAACAGCAGACAAGCTAAACACTATACCCATGGCATTTCGTCTAATAACCTATCAAGTAATATCATTACCGCAATCCAGGAATTATCCCCCGGAATATTAGTCGTCGGTACTGATGGTGCCGGATTAGATCTGCTCCACACTGATTCAGAGACCATTGATCACTACAGGTATGATCCAAACAACAAAAACTCTGTTAATAGCAATGCCATCCGTTCGATTTACATCGATAAGGACCAAAACCTCTGGTTGGGAACCTCTCGGGAAGGATTGAATTTATCGCCCAAAAATGCAGAAAAATTTGTCCTTCATTCTGCCCAGGTCAACGGAAGCAAGGGATTAAGTCATAAATCAGTACTGGCTTTCTTGGATGTAAATGAGGAGACACTTCTTATAGGTACGGATGGTGGTGGATTGAATATTTACAATAGGCGCACTAAATCCTTTCAGTACTTGCAGCATGTACCCAGCAATGCAAAGAGCATCGGTGGGAACGTTGTAAAAGCGTTGTTTAAAGATTCGCAGCACAACATCTGGGTCGGTACTTATGGTAACGGTATTGATCTATATGACATCAAATCCAATTCATTTTATCATAATGGACAAATACCCGGCATACCTGATGAAATAAATGATGCCAACATCTGGAACATTGTAGAAGATGGCGATCAGAACATCTGGATGGGCACATTGGGAGGTGGACTTTTTAGATATGATCTAAAGACCAAACAATTCAGGCGATATATTCATGATTCGGAAGATTCAGAGAGCATTTCGCATTTTCAGATCATGTGCTCGCTCGTAGATCGCAAAGGCCAGTTATGGATAGGCACCGAGGATGCCGGCCTGGACCGATATGACCCCCATTGTGATTGTTTCGTGCATTTCAGAAATGATCCGGATGATCCCAAAAGTATACCCAGTGATTTTATTCGGACACTTTTTGAAGACTCCCAAGGCCAATTATGTATTGGTACAGAAGGCAGTGGCCTGGTAATGATGAGAGAAGATGGAACATTTGCTTCATTTGATGCAGAGGATGGCCTGGCCTCCAATATCGTCTATTCTATACTGGAAGACGACAGGCAAAACCTATGGCTTGGCACGACCAATGGTTTGTCAAAATTTAATACTGAAAACGGTACCATCAGGAATTACAATACTTATAATAACATACAAGGTGACTTATTCAATATGGGCTCATGCTTGAGAGGCAGTGACGGCACGTTATTTTTTGGAGGCATCAATGGGTTCAATGAGATCAACCCGGCTAAAATTGATGTATACAAAACCGAGCCCAACATTGAGATCACTGACTTCAGGATTTTCAATAGATCGGTAAAAGTAGATGAAGTGATCAATGGACGAATTGTACTGAAAAAGTCTTTGGAATTAACCTCCCAATTGGACCTCAACTACAAAGACAAAACGATATCACTTGAATTTGCGGCCATCGATTATACCAATCCCCAGATGATCAGATATAAGTATAAACTCGAAGGTTTTGATGAGCAGTGGAGCTATGTAAACGCCGGAAAACGCTTTGCGACCTACACCAATTTACCAAGTGGCCAATACAGGTTCATCGTGATGGCCACCGGCAGTGATGGCCACTGGTCTAAAAACACCCGGTCATTGGTCATCAAAGTTGCGCCTCCTTTTTGGGACACCATATGGTTTCGATTTTTGATCTTCATGGCGCTGGCCCTCTTATTCATCATTTGGTACCGTAGCAGGATGCTAAAACTAAAAAATCAATTCAAGAGGGAAAGATTGAAAGCCGAGAAAGAGATCATCAAACTGCAAAAGGAAAACCTGGAAACCACGCTAGCCAATCAAAATTCCAAACTCACAACCTCCATACTCCATATCGGGCACAAGAACAAAATTTTACAAAACGTCAAGCAAGAATTGGAAGGTTTTAAGGCAAGTATATCTGCGCCGGTAAAAACTAAATATTTGAAGTTGATTCGATCAGTGGAGAGGGAGATTGCTGATGACGAAAATTGGCAGCAATTTGAAATTCACTTCAATGAGGCGCATCACCAATTCATCCAGCGCTTACGAGAGCGGCATCCGGATTTGACAAAAACACACCTGCAACTCAGTCTTTTCATACGGTTGAATATCAACACAAAGGAAATTGCAGATATCTTAAACATCTCTGTACGGGGAGTGGAGAAAAGCCGATATCGTCTCCGCAAAAAACTAGGTCTGTCCTCCACCGACAGCATCACGGATTACCTGCTTTCGTTATGATTATTGTGCTTTAAACAGTTACACTACTGCTAACCATCACATTTTAATCTTCTGTTTTTCAGATAGTTACAAATATGTCTGTCTTTTGTCGTAGGCCAAAATTCCCCTTGTTGGCAACGATTTCACTATGTTTCTATTCGTGCTTTTCCACCAGGATGATGTATACCCTAAAACCATCCTATTATCAAGAAGCATTGTGAACAATTTAAAACAAAAAAGATGATCATGAAAAAAACCATTACACTAGCGGGATTACTTCTTTTGCTGATTTTTAACATCCGCGCCCAGGACATTAAAATCATGTCCTTCAATATGCAGCAACCTTACGGTACCAATTGGGAGAGCAGAGTAGCCAATGCTGCAAGCATTATCAACACGCATCAACCCGATATTCTGGGTACTCAGGAGCTACATGCCTACATGCGGGATCAAATATTAAGCAGGGTTCCGGGGTATTCCACCTACGGCATTAGTCGTGAATGCGACGGCTCAGGGGAGGCTTCTTACATACTCTACAAAAGCAGTAAGTATGATATCGATTATGCCAATAGTGGTACTTTTTGGCTAAAGGATGACTATTGGAATTGTGGAAGAGGTTATGATCCTGATTATAACAGGATTTGTACCTATGTACGCTTCAAAGACAAAGCAAGCGGAAAGCATTTTTATGTTTACAATAGCCATTTCCCGATGGTATCGTACCATAATGCAAGAGTTAAGAGTGCGAATTTGCTCAGCCAGAGAGCCATCAATCGGGCCATTAAAGACCCGGTGATTTTTACAGGGGATTTTAACTCTACAGAAAATGAGGGAAATCCTATTGAATACATCAAAAATGGTACTTCCTTAAAAATGCGTGATACCTACCGCGATATATACCCAACAGGGTTCGTAACCACCGGTTTTGGGACCCGGTTGGATTTCATTTTTCTGGAGAATAAAGGCTCGAACGCTACTTTGAGCACCTATGTAGTCAATTCACCACAAGCCTCGGATCACCTTCCTATAGTGGCCACTGTAAGGATAGGTGGACAGGTGAACATACCGGTTGGTCAATACATCTGGCTCAAGGGTTCGAACGGCAGGTATGCTTCTTCGGAAAACGGACTGACGAGCATGAATTGTAATAGAAATGCACCGATGGATTGGGAAAAGTTCTTAGTAGTTGATGCTGGCTCTGGAAAAGTCGCGCTCAGAGGAAGTAATGGAAGGTACGTATCCTCCGAAAATGGCCTGTCAGGTATGAACTGCAATCGACCGGGAATTGATGGCTGGGAGGTTTTCAACTGGAGAGTGAATGCAAATGGCACGATCTCACTCCAGGGAAACAATGGAAGGTATGTGTCTTCAGAAAATGGCCTGTCAGCTATGATCTGTAATCGCCAGTCCATCGATACCTGGGAGCAGTTTACCTGGGGTACAGGTGCCGGAGGAAGGCAGGGTGGCGCGGCTGAGGCTTTGGAGGATGATGAAGCGCTAACCATGCTGGACCTCTATCCAAATCCCATTACTAACCATCAATTGAATATCAATTGGAGCCTGGGCGACGAATCAAAAGCCCAATTGCGTCTGCATGACCTATCGGGTAAAACGCTGTTTTCTATGGAGATCAATGAAAAAGAGGAGCAGATCCGCATTCCAGACAACATCAAGCAAGGTGCTTACATTTTGGTGTTAAATACGGACAAACAAAAATTGACCAGAAAAGTGGTCATTAAATAAGTACTCCTTAACCAAGCGGTTAGTTAAGGCAGAGGCTGTCGTCCAAAGTGTCGTCAGCCTCAATTTATCTGCAATACCTACGGATATCCACTGCCCACCTCCATAATATAATGCGCTGAAATACAGATTGTTACAAATATGTCTATCATTTGTCGTAGGCCAAAATTTCTCTTGTTGGGGGTGGTTTCGCTAGGTTTCGAATTACATTTTAAATCTTAAACACAATTATTATGCAACAACAATCTTTACAAATGATGACCATTAAGCAATCGGCTACCTATCGATTGCCAGCTGTGCTCAGGCATTTTCACTCAAGCACGATCAGGCTGCTCATATGTCTGCTCATCCTCATGTCTGCACAGACCCAGGTTTTTGCTGATAGGGGACGACCACATATCAGTAATGCACTTGGATTCAATCAATTGCTAACAGACAAAAACACGCCGCTTCGTGGTGTAAGTTTGTCTTGGGATGGCGGGGACAACTCCACTCACACCTCCCCCGCTGTTATGCCCACTCAGAGTCAACTCAATGCTCTTTCTACGGTTTATGGGCTCAACGCTCTTCATGTATACCTTGAAATGGATTGTCCGGTAGCTGGTCATAATCATGCAGTAGGCCAAAATGCTGCAATTTGCGACCAGTTGGTAAATATGACAGCCCAGGCTAATCTTTATCTTATTATCACCATTGGTTGCGGGAATCACAATGGGCAAATTGCCAGTATGTCATGGGCTCAACAGTTCTGGAATTTCTATGCACCACGGTACAAGGATCGCACCCATGTTATATACGAATCACATAACGAACCAGGTCCATATAACCCTGCTGCATGGTCAACCTCCGATTGGGATAATCAGGTCACACTTTACAATACCATCAGGTCAAAGGCTCCCAATACACATATTATGACCTGCTCATTCATGTCCTTTAATTCGGGTCGTGAAGCATTAGATGGCATTGGTTACATGAGATGGAGAGGTGTGGATTTTAGCAATGCCTCAGTGGCCTTTCATGGATATGAAACAATGGCCTCCGTTGAAACATGTATTTCACAGTTTAAGTACGATATGGGAGGTGGTATGACACCTGCCCTTCTTTGCACTGAGTTTGATCCAGGTACTACCTACAGTGGATTCAACAACATGCTCGAATATCAGCAAGTTGGTTGGCTTGAGTTTACATTTCTAAATGGAAGTAGTGGTGATCTGACATGGTTCAAAGGTGCGATGAATCAGAATAATGTGGTTTGGACCCCTGACTATGGCAACTGGCCAAGGGCCAGTGTGGGCAGTGCCCCCATTGGTCAAACAATCAGGATCAAAGGGAGCAATGGAAGGTATGTCAGCTCAGAAAATGGCACATCGGCTATGAATTGTAACCGGATCAGTCCGTCCACTTGGGAAAAGTTTACTGTAGTGGATGCAGGCAACGGCAAAATTGCATTGCGCAGCTACAATGGCAAGTATGTTTCCTCAGAGAATGGGCTGTCTGGGATGATGTGCAACAGACCTTCCTATGACGACTGGGAAGCTTTCACATGGCAGGATATGGGAAATGGCCTATTCGCACTGAAAGGAAACAATGGCCGATTTGTATCTTCAGAGGATGGCAGTGCAGCCATGACCTGCAACAGGCCGAGTGCTGACGGTTGGGAGAAGTTTTCCTGGGTAGTAGCGAGTGGTGCCAGAATGGGGTCAGATGAACTCGAAGACTCGGAAGTTACAGCTTCTATCAAGATATACCCCAACCCAACATCCGATGTTTTGAACATCGACGCGGTAGATTTTAACCTGGTGAAAATCATTGATCTGAGTGGTCGTATGGTTCATTCATCCGCCCTTGATAATGAACCGATCGATGTATCAGAATTTGGTCCTGGTGCCTATGTGGTAGTTTTGTCAAATGCCGAGAAGACCATTACGAAACAATTGCTCGTAAAATAACCTGCTGTATTTTTCGAATGATATAATTAAAGGCTGTCCGAAAAGTTCATTGGACAGCCTTTAAAGGGATTTATGGGTTTATGGCTGAAATGATGTGTTACAGTAACTCTCGCAACTTAACTTTTCCCATAGCCAGGGAGTAGAAATTAGGTTTGGAGATTCATCACGGCCGTACTGAGCATGATAACGCACACCATATACTTGCGCCACAGAAATGCACACATGTGGCAACAAACGCTTTGTCTCGTATCAAAAACCTTCTAGATTAGTAAGGCCATATGTGAAATAACCTGAAGTTTTATCGGTATACTCGTATGTTGGCGTGCATGATCTGCAAAATGAGAAAATACTCTATTATAGTTCTCTTGATACTCTTATCTAGCGTCTGCTGGTCTGATCCTTTTGGCTATAACAAGGTGATTACTTTGACAGTGGAGTCAGAAAATCTACGAGTAATTCATTACCACAACTGGTCTGATACAACTAGAGAAAATAGGTTTAAGATGATCTCAACTCACCAGAACCCATTCACCTCTGAGAATGATTATGCGTACGTTATGGCAATTGACAAATCTTCGAATGATACTATCTTCAAATCCCCATCTCCAGCATTAACTGAACTCTTCATTTCGGAAGATGAACAATTCTTCGTAGGAATATCCAATATAATGCTCTGGAACCCCTACCAAATTGTCGCTTACGATTGTAAAGGTCATCTTTTATTCAGCAAACATATTGCCGATTCAGAAGCAAAACTTGATAGTACCAGTTTTAAAGAATTTACCAAGAGTTACCCCAATAAATACAAACTTCTTGACAGCCTTGATAGAATAGATTTTGTCAACAATTACTATTTTATTGACTTCCTAAGTTCAGACATGCCGAATAAGTTGGGAAAGGCCTGGGATTATTTATTTCAGTTTGAAAGCCCCAATCATTTGTCAGACTCATTTAGCGAAACAACAACTAACTATGTTTACTGGTACAGGGAAGAAAGTCCAGAACTTAAAATAAAAGTTACGGATGATGCACTCAAATCCGTTTCTCTTTTAGACCCCAGTGGAACAAGATTCGAAGTGCCAATTGATTAAAAAGCTGGTAACAGGCGCTAAGCCCAATCGGCTTACTTAGCTGTTTGCAAAGAGCGTATGAATCAGATACTTTTGAAATATTCGAAAGGCTAAGCCGACTGTGCTTAGCTGATCGTTGTAGCTCATGTGCCCGAGATAAATGAATCATCATGGATAACTACCAACGATTTGGCCAAATAGCCGCACAATTCTATATAGGAGTTGGGTTTGGTCTAATTGGAGCAATAATAACATTGATCATTGCAGACCTACACTACAACAGAATAGATCTCTTTGGAACTGGAATGTATTTTTACATAGGTTTTTATATCGGTAACCAAGTTGGAATCGGATTTAATGGGCTAAGGTTCTTAACAAAACTCGGAAGGCGGAATGAATTTTATAAGTACTTCGGATTAAGTGTAATTGGGATGATATTGGCTCAGGTAATAACCTATTACTCCTTTTTACATATTGCAAACAATCTCTCGATTTGGATGGCGTATTTTATTGGATTAATACTAACCCTTGGAGGACCTATGCTCGGCTTCAACATTAAACTCATCAATACTGTATAAGAAAAAACCACGAGCTACAACAAACGTAGCTGTTGCACAACCCCTCCAGAAAACTAATTTTAATAGAAGTTAACTATAAAGCGTTATAAGGAAAGAATTTTAGTGGAATTTTACTCTACCTGGACTCAGACCTGAATATCTGTCAAAAAATGCTTGTATGCTGAAC
>JAVJQA010000055.1:0-116355 GCA_040218045.1 Marinoscillum sp. | reverse complement strand
AGGCTCCTCCACACCCATACCAACTGACCGCAATCCCCATATGCTTACCACATCGATTTCCTTCAGTGGTTTCGTTCAACTAAGGCTTCATGTTGGGTCGTGCCGACCACACGAAGCCTTAGTTGTTGTACTCCGTTATTCCATTTTCCAGTTAGTCTCTGCTACGTTGATGCAGTTGTTCATCAGTTGCTCGTCTGATTTGACAGTCGATATTAATCTGCCAATTTGTTCAAGAGTTGACCTGTTAGAGCTCCAAACGGCTAATCCTTCGGCTTCATCGTCAAATCTTATGTTGTCCAGAAGTTCCGGGTTGGAAAGTTTGATTGCTCCATATGTTATTCCAAACCATGTTGGCCCTCCACCGTGAAATCCTCTTGAAGAAAGTTGTTCGTAATGGCTGTCAGGTTCGTGAACATCATAATAGTCCAATCTATGTGTTCGGTCGTCAATCTCAACAATGTTTCCACGAATCGTGATGGTTTCATCCGTTAAGGCGTTAACCAGTTTGGGTTCGGGTTCGAACTGTTGGCAGGCAATAAGGAGGAAAGGAATTAAAAGAGTTGATATGTTCTTCATGAATTTGCGTTCCGGGAATGGAGTACAACATACGTGTATACCGATAAAACTTCAGGTTATTTCACATATGGTCTGACTAATCTAGTAGGTTTTTGGTACGAGTCAAAGCGTTTGTTGCCACATGTGTGTAAATTCCTGTTGTGCAAGTGGCTGCTGCTCAATAAGTAATCTTCGAACGCCCTTCGTCCCCCGGCCGGTTCGGGTTTGTGCCGCAAGCATCCTTGCAGGTCAATTCGAATGGCAGAGGTTCCGAAGAGCGGGGGATCACCAACTATCTCCACTGGGAGGTACTGGAAGTGTATTGCTATCAACTTCTGTTTCGTCGATAGATTGAAGCTCATATTCGCTAAATATCTGTGTCATCTCAAAATTTCCAAGCGAATCAAAAATGTAGGTAGAGTCATTTCCCGCATTGGGAGAAAACATCTGTAATTGCCCATTTTCGTGATATTGCCAAAATGAATCAACTGGTAATTTATCGACAATTTTACCGACTACCTGCAATTGCCCATTAGGATAAAAAGACTTCTGGAAATTGACACTATCTACCGTAATTGTTCTTGATTTAACTTTTTGATTAGGATAGAACGCCACCTCTTCAATTACAGAATCAAATTCGTATTTTTGGTCTATCAGTAGATAGCTTCCACCTGAGTCCTTTGCATATATTTGCTTATTAACCAAAACACCATTTGTATTATACCTCTCCTTTTTTATGGTATCACCTTTTGATGAAATATATACCCACTCACCTATTGTAAGATTGCCATTTTTAAAACCATATACATCAACACCATTCTCTTCATAGTGTATCCTGTTATCGGAAACACAAGAAGTGAGTTCAACTAAAGTAATGATTATGGCTATATATTTTATTGTCATCTTAATCCTATTATTGGTTGTATTGCCATCAACCCGATGAGCAGGGTATTCTTCATATCAATTGCAGTTTAAGCTAGTGATTTCTATGAGTGGTTTTGGACTAACGATTGCCTTACAAACAAGGCTATCAGGGCTTACCTGACTATATTGAATACTTATTGAAGCCCCAGCCTCAGAAACTTCTACCCCACTAGGATAGAGGGCAAGAACTGTATCAGATTGGTTAATTAATAAAAGTAGCAAGTCACGATCATCTCCAAGCAGTTGACAATCATTTTGTGATCCAATGAGAATAGCAGATGGGCATTCATCGTCGCTAATTTCTTGACAAGCAAATGCAAGTATTGGGATAAGTATTAAGGATAATGTTCTCATGATAATTGTTGTTTATTCGATTTACCCGATGAGCAGGGTGAGGTGTTGTTTTTTATGTAGGTAGAAGCCAATTGTTGCTTGTTGGTGATAACACCAACAGGGGGTAAATAACGCTTTAGTTTTCAAATATTTAGTAATCATTCCATGATTTCTTTCCCTTAAATGGTCATTTTCTCATCCGAAGTGGGCATTTTTTAGTGGGAGACGGTCATTTTTTGATTCCGAACAGGCATTTTTTAGTTGGAAATGGTCATTTTTTGATTTCGGATAGTCATTTTCTTCTCGAAAACGGGCGTTTTCTGGTACCAAATGGTCTTATTTTAATCGGAGGCAGTCATTTTTTAATTCCAGATGGTCATTTGGGCAGGCATCTGGAGGTGACCGGAAGTGGTGGATTGGGTGTTGTTGGGTGATTGGGTAGTTAAAACCCTTCCTCTATCCCCAAAAAATACCCAAAATCTGGTATTGCTCTTTTACTCCTTGTAGGGTTACTTGCTATGCACAAGATTGTTACCTGAAGCCCCTGTCCGGCAGGCAGGGATCCTTTACGTCATCCTTTGTTGATCATAAAGATTCCTGACGGAATGACCTAAATGAAAAGGCTTAACTAAACGGTATGAATTCTGGGATAAAGACAATACTTTTCGGTACTCATAGTGATAAGACCCATCCGCTTCTGGCAGTGGGTCTTTTTTTGTGAACACATATGTTTTGGAGACAAAAGGATTTTTAAAACATTTTACTCTGCTCGATTTGGAATCCAATGCTTTCTTCTAATTCTTCTTCAAGTGACAATCCGTAGTGTTTTGTGATCAAACCAGAAAGCCAGGTTCAGTTGAAACTTGAACGGATATTTTCTGCCAGGTTTCGAAACAATTTTATTGAACAAGTTCAACAGATTTGAAACTATTCATACAACTCTTTGATGCTTGTTCATAAGTATTTTAAAACCGCTGAACCGAGAGCTGAACCATTAATCACAATTATCTAAATAAATGATACTATTTTAATTATAATTTGTACTATTACCATAAATATGTAATCATTGGTTATTCTTGAAAGTGTATGGAGGAAGTTTTATGCCCATGCAATAATGCCCCTTATGAGATTAATGTTAGAAAGGTCGATTCCTTTACGGAATGCCCTGTTGAGTTTTCACTTTCATGTCCATGCAACAAAAACTTGAGTTTTTCAGAAATTGAGAGTGGACTAAAACATAGAATATTTGAAGTATTGCGGAGAAGAAGAATAAGAGCGCTTTTAGAGGAGAAATCCAAGTTATTGGAACAGGGAATATGGCCCTGGAACAGAAGGACAAGAAATCTACATAAGGAAGTGAACAAGAAACTGGAATCTTTGGGCGTATATCAGGGAAAGTATTGACCCGAAAAGCACCGCATAAATCGCCGTTCCGTCTTCCGGGATTTTCAAAATCCTGTAAGAGGATTTGAGAACTACCTAAGCATTGGGTAGAGTGAAATAGAAGGTAGCCCCAATTCCGGGAATACTATCTGCCCGTATTTGCCCGTTATGCCGGTTTACAATACGCTTGGCTATAGCAAGGCCAATCCCGGTCCCTTCAAACTCTACGTCATAATGATCTCTCTTAAATGCTTCAAATATCAACTCAGCATTCTGAGGCTTGAACCCTGCTCCATTGTCCTTGACATAATACACCGTGTTATGCTCGTATCGCTCACAGCCGATTTCTATTGTTGGGTTATCCTTCTTACCTGAATATTTTATAGCATTGGAAATCAGGTTGACCAATACCTGAGAAAGGAGATTAACATCACCCCAGGCTGTCTCCAGGTCATGCACCCTGATCTGGTATTTTGTTTTATCCGGCTGTAGATGATCAATAACCATGTTCACCAAATCATTCATATCCACCTCTGCATTGTCAAGATCATCCTTACCGGAGCGAGAAAACGCCAGCAAGTCATCGATTATTGATTCCATCCGTCGTGTATAGTTCTTGATTTGGCTGAGCAGTTTCACCGCACCCATTTGCAAGCCTTCCGAATGCTCATCTACGATCATGTCAGCAAAATTTTTCACAAAACCTAATGGAGCCTTGAGGTCATGGGAAACATAAGATGTATAAGCTTCCAAATCCTTGACCACCACCTCAAGTTCTGCTGTTCGCTTTTTCAAGTCATGATCCAGTCGGATATTTTCCAACTTAAGGGCACGAAGGGCCATTGCCCGGTTAATTATTGGCATTATTGCCTTAAGTTTAAACGGCTTTTGTATGTAATCCATTGCGCCCCGCTTCATGGCATCTACGGCAGTGTTGATACTGCCTTGCCCTGTCATGATAATCCCTACCATGTTTTCATCAATTCCTCTCACCTTCTGAAGCAGCGCAATCCCATCCATATCCGGCATATTCAGATCGGAAAGGATCATATCGAAAGCATTTGATCCCAAAAATGCCAATGCCTCATGGGCTGAGGTAAAGCCTGTCACATAAAACCCCTGATCCCTTAGCGTATCGCAAAGAGCATCCAGTAGCATGGATTCATCATCCACAATAAGAATCCTGCCCAGTGAATTTTGGTCATTAACTTTCATAAGTCATACACTAGTCATAGCCTGAATTTTCTGTTAAATCATATATGGACTCTCTTAACTCCCTGAGTTTGGGGGGTTTGCTCAGTACCCGGTCAACAGATGGAGGGATATCCCCTTCGTCCAGCAGGCTTTGTCCCCAACCGGTGAGGAGTATCACCGGCACACTTGGGGCGAATTCCTTTATTTTCACCGCTACCTTGCGCCCATCCATATAGGGCATTCCTAAATCGGTAATCACAATATCAAAAAGACCCCCATTGTCCATTGCTTTCTTGAATGCTTTAATCCCCTCTTCGCCACCTGAAGCCGTGACAATCACATGTCCGTCATTATTGAGTGAATCATTCAGCGACCTGAGTAGCAGCGGGTCATCATCTATGATCAATATTTTCTTCAGGGACGGTACAATGTTCACTCTACCACCTATTACATTCTCCACTTGCTTATGGACAGGGATACTAAAAATGAGCCGAATGACCGTGCCCTTGCCTAATGTGCTGTCTATTTCCATATCAGCATTGTGCCGTTTGATAGCCCCATATACCATGGCCAGCCCCAAGCCAGTACCTCGCTCACCTTTGGTGGTATAAAATGGCTCCAGGCATTTTTTCCTGGTTTCCTCATCCATTCCAATGCCGGTATCTTCCAGCTCCATGACAACAAACCTCCCAAATCTGGCATGTTTGGGGTCAAAGGGTTTTTCAGTTAAGTTGGTGCGAATGGTCAACTGTCCGCCATCAGGCATAGCATCCACTGCATTGAATACCAGGTTGGTAAATGCTTCCCTGAGTTCTCCTTCTATGCCCAATACTGCGGGAATTTCAGGCAGTAAATCCAGCTGCATATTGATAACGGTACCTTTTTCCTGAGGAATATTGCTCCATTTGGCCCGGGTAAGATCCATTACCTGCTTGATCAGCTTGTTGAGATTTACCTCCCCCAGGGTAATCTCTGGTTCGCGCTTTCGGTAAAACTCCCTCATTCGCGCAACTGTTTGGGAGACATCCTCTATGGCTTGCTGGATAATTTCAAGATACTTACGCCCGTTTTCACTCAACCCGTGCTCATTTTCAAGTATGGTCTCCGTATAAAGTGCAATGGGAGAAATTGCGTTATTGATATCATGAGCTATCCCACTGGACATCTGGCCCAATGCCCGTAACCTTTCCTGCTGCATGACTGCCTGCTGTGTTTGCCTTAGGTCATCATAGGCCCGTTGTAAGTCGCTGTGCAGGTTGGCCTGGTTCACTGCCAGGGAAACGTGCTCTGACAGCTGAAACAGGAATTCCGTGTCGGTACTGGTAAAACCTCCGTGCTTTCGACCTGTAAACAACATTCCCAATACTCCATTCTCTGTTTTCAGTGGAGACACTACCAAAGAGCCAAGCCCGGCATCAGCAAGTCTTTTAATAAATGGAGACTCATTGTCCCTTATATCGGGTTCATAAATCAATACCCCGTTCATACCTTTTGTCAGGGAATTTTTTTCGATATCAATGAGAGAGCCATCCTGTCCGAATGCTTTTTCATAAAGTTGCAGGCTCTTCTTTCCAATACTCTTGATCACCAGGTTTTGACTGAGGTTATCTACAAGCCCCATGCAGGCAAAATCCACGGGCAGGTAATTTTCGAGGCTTTGAATCACCACCTGGAAGATACTGGTCAGATCAAGCCTGTCTCCAATAGCCCTGGTAATATCACTCAGCAAACCAAGTTTGGCCAATTGCGCCTGGATCCTTTGCTCTGCTTCCTTACGGACACTGATTTCCCTGATAAATCCACAAAAAATGTTGTCACCATTAACCTTTATGGTATTGACGGAAAACTCTACCGGAAGGAGTGAGTGATCGCGGGTCATTACCACGGATTCGTTGAGCCTGTTGAGCATCAGGCTCTTACCGGTGGTCATGTATTGTTTAAAGCGCTTTTGATAAAGCTTACGATAGTGACTGGGAATAATCAGGGTTTCAAGTGATTGGCCAAAAGCCTCTTCCTTTTTCCATCCGAAAATCTTCTCGGCCATTTCATTCCACTCTATGATTTCATCCTTTTCGTTTACTAAAATGACGGCCGTAAGTGAAGAATTTAACACAGCCCTTAACCGGATCTCGTTTTCCTGGATGGCATGGTTCTGGTGCTGTATTTCGGTCAGCATTTGATTAAAAGCATCAGTGAGCAGGCCAATCTCATCATTGCTTACTTTGGTGGCACGAACAGAATAATCTGTTTTTTCAGAAACTGTCTTCGCAAGGCTGGCCAGGGATAGTATTGGTTTCGAAATTTGTTTTTGCAACCAGTAGGCCAACAAGTAGGTGAGTAAAAGTGAGATCAGGATAATAATGACAGACCTCACCGCCATCCTCTTCAATCGGCTCATCAACATACTGCTAATATCCGAAGCGATGTAAAGAGTGCCTAGTTTTCGTTGGTTATGAACCACTGGCCGTATGGCCACCAGATATGAAGTGTGCCACACATAATTCTGTGACTTATCCAGGCCAGACACATCTATCGCATGGCCATCCACCTGATATTCACTAAATAAATTGTTGTTGGCATCATATAGATATGCAACCTTGATTCGCTCATCCGAAATAAGTGATGATAGTATATCATTGGCTTCCTCCTCACTATCAAAAGCCAATGCTGCAGTACTGTTTGACGCTACAATTTTACCAATTGCCGTAAGGTGTTCGATATTCGTTTGGCGGAAAGCGAGCAGGTCTAATATCACTGATGAAATACCAGAAACTACCAATACGATCATACAAGCCAGTAAAATGACCCGTCTTATCTTTTGCTTAATTGGTAAATTATGGAATCTCATACTAGCTCCTTTTTGTGTTGACTATTTGAGATAAGCGAAGTAGTTTGGGGCTGATGCTCAGGTCTGCCTCCCGGGCCATGTCCAGGTTGATTTGTACTTTTATTTTATTTTGCACCATTTTAAAAGCAATCATACCTCCAGACTGTGCAAAATCTTTCAAATCTCCAACAGTGAGCGTATTGCGGCCTTTTAGCGCATCGAGTGTTTGTGGTAGTCGTTCTTTTTCGGAGGCGGCTATAAATAGCAAGTGGCACTGATCAATTTCAGCAACATTCGCAAACCTTTTGATCACCACGGGATGACCATTGATCAATTCATTGGACACGGTCTCTTCCAGTATATCCCCGAAAGGGTCTTCCCCTAGTACGCCAAGTGTGATGGGGGTATTTTGTTCCTCCAGAACGGTACCCGGCCACTCAACAAATTGCATGAAGTTGAAAAGGAAAACGGCTTTTAACTGATACTCGCGCGATGGTGGGGCCTGTTCAAATCCTGAGAGGCTACATATCAGGGGCAGAAACCACATAAATCTTAATTTCATATTGGACATTCTTAGTTTATCATCTAGCATCAAAAATTGACAATTACTTTTCCATACACACTTCTTTGTATAGCCACTCTATTAGGCCCCGGCACCCCATACTCCACATGGTGATGGTGCAGGAGGTTTCTTCCTGCCACCGATAGCTGGAGCCATTCCGTAGCTTGCCAGGAAATCTGTCCATCGATTTCTGCATACCCATCCACATTTCTTGCTACCCCTGCCTCATTGATTGTGAAGTCATCTACCCATCTAAATGCAGGATTGATACTGAAGTGATATGGAAGTTCAATTGAAGACCTTAAAGTGACTTGCCATCCCGGATCAGCGTTTTCATTCAGGGCATTATTGAAATCGGTTTCACCAGGACTGACACGCACATCTTCTTTCAACAGGTAGTAACTTCCATACAATCCCCACCAATCCGTAGGTTGGTACCTGATGGTCGCTTCAAATCCATAAGTCTCTGCTTCCAACCCGTTTTTAAAGGTTAAAGGAAAGGTAGTCTCGGGGTTTAAAACAGTACTTCTGATATCATCATACACATTATAAAATAGTGATATCGAGGTGCTTGCAACATCCGAAATATTGCTACGAAAGCCAGATTCCCAGGAAACCACGGTCTCCGATTGAAAGTCAGGGTTACCAGTTAGCAAAACAAAATGTGGAGGAGAAGCCTGGGAAATATGCCTGTCAATACGGGACGGTGCCCGTACTGCTCTTGAAACGGCAAACCAGGCAATACGATCTTTGTCCAATTTCCATTTAACTCTCCCGTTTGGTTCCAGAATCCACCCTGTAAAAGGATTGTGCTCCAGTTTTGTCCCAAGGATTAAAGAGAGTTTTTTTAACAGGTGAAGTTCATCCTGCAAAAATATGCTGTATAAATCCTGTTTGAGATCATCAGGCACCAAACCAAGTGCCGGGGAATTGTCAACCCGATCGTTGGTATGCCTGTATGTCACCCCCCAAACAATATGATTGATCCCTAATTCAAATTGATGCTGTATATCAACATCCACTGTAGTCAGGTCATCCTTAAATGTGCCTTCAGGAGCCAGTTCTGTACCGTTTACCACCCATGCATCAGTGGGAAGGTCGAGTACCGTCCGGTCGTAATAAGACTGTATTTTAAAGGAGGAGCTGTCCTGGAAAGTATAACTCCATCTTCCCAAAAGGTTAGCTCCCCAGACGTCTGATCTTTCCCCAAAATCTAAACCTGCCTCATTTCGGTAAACATCTCCTTGCACTGTGACCACAGATCTGTCCGTGGGTTTTGAATCTACCCTAAAACCACCCTGCGCCATGCTCCATCCATCTTTGGCATCGGTACTGTCCGGATAAGTCATAGCATCTCTTTTGCTGTACTGGCCATAAACCCTGTAGTGAGTGTTTGGTCCAATACTACTGCCATACCGACCTGCGATTTGAGTTTGCAACTCATTGCCTGCTGCTGCTTTCAAGTAGAGCCCCTGTGTTTGGCTTGCCTCTTTAGAGGTAATATTAATCACTCCGTTTACCGCATTGACCCCCCATAAAGTGCCTCCGGGGCCACTCACCACCTCAATCTGCTGAATGTCTTCCAAAAGGTAATCCTGTCGGTCCCAGAAAACCCCCGAATACAATGGGGTATAAATGGTTCTACCATCCATCAGCACAAGCAGTTTATTAGACAGCTCCGTATTGAACCCACGTGCACTTATTCCCCAGGAATGAGCATTTTTTTGGGCAACCTGAAGATTGCCCGCCAGATACAAAGCCTCAGGTATATTGCTCGCACCAAACCGGTTGATCTCCCCATCCGAGATCACCTGAATAGCTGATGGACTTTCGGAAAGTTTCTCCAACCTGCGCGATACAGACATCACTTCTATTCCCATTAGTTCTTCAAGTGTCAACTGCTTCAGGTCGGATGTGGAGGAGGATGCATTTTGGCTATAGCCAAAGTGGCCCACATACAGCATCATAAGAATCGTTCCGCCAATTCTCAATCTGACGGGGTTAGCATAGTGTGATTTTAAAAGGCATAGTAAATCCTTAACTCTATGCTCAGAGTGGTATCCGTTGTTCTTCATATTAGGTTCTTAAACTAAAATTAAGCTATTCACAACATGGAATAGTACAATATAGCGTTTTTTACGTAAAACTGTATCATCCAGTTGGAAGAATGGAATTTGATCCAAACATGTAAGAATCAATCTCTATAACGTACAGAGCAGATCCATAGAAAGGAGGCTTCAACCATTAACCTTCAACCATGAAATGAAATAGTTTTAGCCTTAACAACGTGGATAGACACTCCCGAATAGAATGGTCGTTAACCAAGCTTATTCATTGAGCCAGATTGAGCTGCAAGGATGTCTGCAGCACAAATCTACTTACTCAATACTTCGGTTTTGAAAACCTGATCCCTTTGGGTAGGGTAGAAAAGGTGTTTTTTTGACACGTAGGCTTAATAAATAAAATTGTAGCTAAGCTTTTTGATGAGTTTTTGGGGCGAGACATCCTTGTAAGGTTGTGGTTCATCTGAAAAAGCGGGCGGTTCTAAGTTTATTTCCTTTGCTGCTTCCTCGTAAAACTTCTTTCTGCTCGACTTATTGGGTGAGCAGGCACTGAAGGTTTCACCCCAAATATTCTCTTCAATTAGTTTAATAATGATAGCAATGCAATCATCCCTGTGGATCATATTTACCGGATTATCGGCTCCAGCCAGGTTTGATCTGCCTTCCAGAAATCTCCCGGGATGCCTGTCTGGCCCGTAGAGCCCACCAAAGCGAATGGTAGTCGTTTTGAAATGCTCATCTTTACTAAAGATCTCTTCCATTTCGAGTAGTGAAATTCCACTTCTGCTCAAGCAGCTTTTTATGGCATCTTTTTCCTGAACCACGCGATTGAGATTAGGATAGACCGCCGTGGAACTAACAAAGAGAATGCGCTCAACTGAGCCTTTAAGAGCGCAATTTTTCACTTCCTGGAGTTGCTTCTGATGAAAACGGTCATCACCAGGGATATTTCGAGGAGGCAGATTGATCACCAGCACTTCGGATCCGAAGAATTCCGAGTCACCACTAAACCGGGGATTTAAGTCGACAAGATATGGCCTGATGCCCTTGTTCGCAATTAGAGAAAGCCTTGCTAACCGTGTGGTACTTCCACGGACAAGGTATTGTTTGTTTACTAAAGTACTTCCAAGGGATAACCCCAACCAGCCACATCCTAATATTGAAATTGAATGCATACGTAAAGATAATGATCGAAAACCCGCTCGGAGAATAAATAAACATCTTATTGGAATAGAACAATTTGTGGAAGTTCTTATCTTTATCGAGTACCTAACCTTTTAGAAAATGAAACCGCGTTTTATACTAATCAGCCTCCTTTTATTGTCGTGTTCAGCATCATTTGCCCAGGAAGACATAGTGAAAATAATTGATGATCTCACTTTGGAGTGGGATGAGGCAGCCGTTAATTTGGAAACTTATGAGGGTTTGCGTCAGTATTGTAGGGATCGCTCTTATCGTGACAATACGATTTTGCTGCTCAACACGATCCATCATTATGACAGCTCCCTGTATAAAATCGTGACTGATAAGTATGCTTCCAATCAAGACGCTGAAGCAAAGGCAACTTTGGATGATATCCAAACCCTGGAGCTAGACTATGCGACCAAGCGATTTCTGACCTTTCTGCGTAACGAGTGCATGACTTTCAATGACAATGAGCGAAACAAGAACATTGAAGGCTATGATGAGGTTGTCAAGGAAATCGAAAACGAAATGATTGAATATGTGGAGGCGATCACCAGGCAGATTGATACAGTGGATGAACACATCCATCACTTAAAAGGACTCTAACTGGCCCTACTTTGTCAAGTTATACCACAGATACTGAAACAGGTTCAGTATGACCCCCAAGGTAACGCTTTGGCCGGTATTAAAAATCTTTTAGATTAGTGAGACCATAGAGGAAATAACCCAAGGTTTTATTGGGTTACAAAAGTGTTGTAGAGCATCGATGTGACTGGAGAACCAACCGAATCAAAATTATGATAGCCATTCTTGCAATTATTGTAGCACTAATTTCCATAATCGCGAAAGCGGTGAATAACATGAGCTATCTCAGTTTGCTTTCCGAAACATCTGAACCAGGCGATTTTTTTGGAGCGCTCTCTCCCATCTTCCTGGCGGACAAGGAACAAGAACAAGCGAACGAAGAGCTACGAACACTAGGAAAACGAATTAGAAGAAATCTATGGTTCTTCTATATCAGTCTCATCATTTTTTTCGCAATCGTTTCATTCTGAATTTGGTATTCGAACGAACTAACTCAGGAACATTCAACAAAGTTGAAACTCTACCTCGAATTGCTGAGCTACTTGGAAACCAGAACTTCCAACTCTGGAACGAATCACTTCAACGGGCCATCCAATTTAAAAATATCGGCGTACTTCTAAATGCGAAAAATGACGCTCTACAACATTGGATAGAGCCGAATGGCCCAAAGCATTTCATCGTCAGCTTCTGGTGCAACTCGACCACTAAATCTGCCCTGGGAAAGAGAGTGGTTATCTGCTGGTGTGATTTACGCAGGATCGAGTGACTTTCAGAACTTACTGCGAACCTGCCAGTTGTATCTCATGGCAGATTTAGCTAGTTTAGATTTTCATAGAACCGGAGGGGCCACTCGCTCTATCCGGGCGTTGTGTTTCATGCCTGCTAAAAGCTAAGAAAATTTGAACCATCAAATTCTAGTTGTTTGTTGAACACTTTTAACGTATAATTAAGTATATACTTTTGCAATATGAGAACTGAGGTAGACATCAATGCGAACATGCTGACTTGGGCAATTGACCGAGCGGGGTATGATTTGCCTGAATTTGCAGAAAAAATGCCTCGAATTACAGCTTGGTTAAATGGCGAAAAGAAGCCTACTGTTAAACAACTAGAGAGTTTTTCCAAAAAAGTTCACCTACCGTTTGGCTATCTGTTCTTACCTGAACCCCCAAAAGAACCATTGCCAATACCCTTTTTCAGAACAAATGGCAACCAAGCGGAAAAAGTAAGTGTGAATGTTTATGATACAATTTTAATTCTTCAACAGCGTCAAAGTTGGCTTAAGGAATATTTAGAGGATAATGATTTTGAACCACTACAATATGTAGGGCTATTTAAAAATAGCAAAGATGTTAGTGCTATTGTAAATAGTATTCGTGGCACTCTTAGACTCGCTGAAGATTGGGCAAGACATTTCCATACTTGGCAAGATGCCTTAAACCATCTTGTTGAATCCATCGAGGACAAAGGAATCATAACAGTTTTTAACGGAGTTGTGGAAAATAATACTTCTCGCGCAATTGAAGTAGATGAATGTAGGGGTTTTGTTCTTGTTGATGACTTAGCACCTTTTATGTTCATAAATAACTCTGATGGCAAGGCAGCCCAACTTTTCACGATTGTACATGAACTAGCTCATATCTGGACAGGCCATAGTGCTGGTTTCGACTTCCGAACACTTCAACCAGCCGATGATCCGATTGAAGTTCTTTGCGATAAAGTAGCTGCAGAATTTTTAGTGCCAGAAAGCACCTTTAGGGATGAGTGGAGTAACAACCCAAGCATTCAAAGATGCTCTCGATTTTTCAAAGTGAGCGAAATCGTAATTGCCCGAAGAGCTTTGGATACAGGAAAAATTTCTCGAAATGAATTCTTTACTTTCTACGAGGAATATAAGAATCGAGAATTTGTAAAGAAGCAAAATCAAGGCTCTGGAGGGGATTTTTATGCAACTGTCAGAAAAAGGCTAAGCCTTACATTTGCTTCTCATATTAACAATGCTGTTAAATCCGGTCAACTTCTCTACCGCGATGCTTACAAATTAACGAGCATGAAAGGAGACACTTTTGATAAATTCTTTGCAAAAACCATATAATTCAAATGAAGATTTATGTGGTTGACAGCAATTTCTTTATTCAGGCTCATAGAGCCACTTATCCTTTGGACGTAGCAACAAGTTTTTGGTCAAAAGTTCGTGAATTAGCAGAAGCTGGAACGATTATAAGTATAGATAAAGTAAAAAAGGAACTCTTTGATAAGAATGATGATCTTGAAGATTGGTGTGTTAATAATCTACCCACGGAATTTTTTCAGGATTCTTCATCTGCTTTAGGAGAGTACGGGCAAATATCTGCATGGGCCATTTCCAAAAATGATCACTACTTGCCCCAAGCCATTAACGAATTTCTAGATGCTGATGAAGCAGATGCGTTTTTAATCTCATATGCTTTGGCAGATGTTCAGAACAGGGTTCTAATAACACATGAAGTCAGTCAACCTGAGAAAAAGAAGAAAATTAAGATTCCTGAACCGTGTGACGTATTTGGTGTGACATATATGAATACAATTCAAATGTTTAGAGAGCTGGGAATTACCTTCTAAAATGTACAGAAGCACAACATGGATACTAAAATGAATATGCGAACAGAGCTTTTTTGTATGGTATCACAAACTGGAAGTCTCACTGTTTCGAGCAATTGGGGTACATACTCATTTTAGTTAGCTGTTACCATCTATGCACTTCAGAATATAGATTATTGGAACTCGATAAACTCAAACAACGAATCTTAACGGGAACACCTTCAGAACAAATGGAGGTGGTAGATGAACTTGTTGCGACGAACAACGAGGATGCTGTCGAACTTTTTATCAGGCTACTCGAATCAACTGATCCGCAAGTCAGAAACTCAGTTGCTCTGGGAATTTATGAACTCAAATCACAAGCTGCTCTTGAGCCCTTGCTAACAGCCATTTTCAAACCATAATATCACAACTACAACGGAACTCTTGTCTTCGCACTTGAACAACTGGATTGCACCAACAAATTGAAAGATGTATTCAAAATTTTGTTTTACGAATTCTATGAAGCAAAGATCAGTTCCTATGCAATTCTGGATAAGCAAATCTTCGAATTCACCTGAACTGTACTCTTAGAAATACAAGCAATGTGGAACGACCTACTTGCCAACCCAGAAAAATGTCCTGGATTTAACTCAGGCGACACCAAAGAAATGATTGAATTGTCAGTCGAAGGATTTATGGGCTATCTGAACCGAAAAAACACAGATGGCAACAACTAAGGCTTCGTGTGATCGGCACGTCGGGGACGCCTTTGGCCGCACCTTGCCGACCGCACCTTGATCTCGAGCATTTTGACTCAGACTCTGAGTTATAGACAAGCACTAACTATTCATAATAGGCTCCGAAGAGGATCATCATTTCATCGGTACTTCTCAGGCCGAAGGTCAGGTTCTTGCTTTGCCAATTGTCATATGTGGCTTCCAGTCTCAGGCCTACGCCTGATTGAAGAAGTAGTGGTGGGTCTATTTGCAGAATTGGCGGGTGTTCCCAATCATTGGAGTAATAGATAAGTTCATCATTGCGTTCACCACCTTCTATAAAAACCTTAAACTCCGTGTTGTGCTCATGAGCATGTGACCACAGCTGGAAAATATAACGGTCCTGAGTAAATGAATACGATTTTTTCAGGGTTGTGACCTTGTTGGCTGGCAAGACAAATTCATCATTGTTGAGGTTCAAAATCCGGGCTGTGTGCTGTACTGCTGATTCGTCCACTGTATGGATGTTGGCATAGACTTCACCCTGTATGGTTTCATCTGTACGATTGGCATAGTGGCTGTTCAGGTCAAAACCAGTGTTTGCTGGTACTTCTAGAGCTACACCTTCAGGATAGTTATACCGAAGAGTAGGCACCTGTGTACCGGCTATGAACTCATGAAACTGCATGTGAAAAAGGGTGGAGTAGTTATACGACCCTGTTGCGTTATATACATCCCTGATGGTTTCTGCTTCAGGCAATGCCCCCGGGTAATCATCCGCAAAATCATAGAGAATAAAATGATGACTACCTGCTCTCATTGTAATTTCATAGCTCGAAATGTAAATTGGTTCGGGGTTGTTTAATGGTTGATAAATAAAGATTTCCCGATCTGTGTTGGCAGGGATTTCAAAAGGCGCTACATGAAACTGATAACCTTGTTCCGGTGGACTTAAAGCTTCAAAAGGAGGTGTGATGAATTTACTTGTATCGTTCAATAAGTCCCGGTCTACCAAATCTCCATCTCTGGGAGCTCCAGCTAAAATCCACTGTTTGATATACTCCAACTGACCATTGGTCAAAGGATCTCCTCCAAGTGGCATTTGTGTCCCATATCCGGGATGATCGCTGTAAAAGTGCTCCTGGTCAAGCACATTGATCTTCTCCCATAGAAAGCTGGAGTAAATACTTTCCAATCCCTGATCACCGACCAAAAGAAGTCCATCTTCCAGAGCGGCTGCATTGTTTGGAGCTCTATTCACCAATTGATCGTAGGAAACATCAGCGGTTAATACCAGGTCCGATTGACGGGCAAATGAAGACCCTGCTACATGGCATGACGTGCAGCTTTGATCCCAAATTTCACCTTGTATTACTTCATAGGTAGTGTTGTACCCGGCAAGTGGATTCTCAGGACTGGTTTTGTCATCCCGACAGCTCATCACTATCAATCCTAAAAAGAGCACGATGATGATCTGATAAGATTTCATTTATTTATAATTTGATTACCTGAATATACACAATCAACTCATCAATCGCAGAGATTATGGATGATACACTTGTTCTAGTTGCTCCACAATTCTACTTACAGCCGGGCAGACCAATGTGTTTTTGAACGTGAGATTGGTGATTTGATACATGCGTTTTCTATCTGTATGAGGGTATTCTCTACATGCTTTTGGCCTGCTTTCATAAACGATGCATTTGTTGTCATTTCCAAGAAAGGGACACGGCACGGATTTCAAAACATAATCCTGATCATCATCTATCTCTAAATAAGTATCGATGAACTCAGGAAGTTTCATCCGAAGTGTTTTGGACAATCGCTCAATATCACTGATTTGAAAAATCGGGGAAGTAGTCTTACAACAATTGGCACACTCTAGACAATCTATTTCCCTGAATGTGAGCTCATGAAGATTGTGAAACTGATCATCAAGATCTTTTGGTTTCTTTTTTCTGAGCCTGGTGAGAAGTTCTTTATTGGCTTTTTTACGGTCTTCAGCACGTTTTATGTCCTCCTGGTAAATCATCCTCACAAATTTAATGGATCAATAATTGAAACATTTATTCGACAATTACGAATTATATATTAATTTCGGTTTTGTCGAATAAATAGTTTGCAGGATGAAAGGAACAAATATTGGTGAGTTAGAGGAGGTTATTTTGCTTATTGTGGCCAACCTATTTGATAATGCTTATGGCATTGAAATCAAAAAGGAAGTGGAGGAAAAGTGTAACCGAACGATTACTATCAGTACAGTTCATAACGTGCTACAGCGTCTTCAGGAAAAGAACTTTTTGGAGTCGCGCTACAGTGACCCCACTCCAGAAAGAGGTGGGAAGCGAAAATTACTGTTTCGGGTTACTGAAGCCGGACAAGGCGCTCTGGAAAATTCCCGGGAGATGCGCGAATCACTTTGGAAGACCATTCCTAAAATCGCTTTTGATAGATCATGAGCCAGGTAAACCCACCCAAATGGATTCAAAGTCTATTGAAGCGTTACTTCCGGAAGGATTTATGGGAAGCAATTGAAGGGGACCTCTATGAAATATTTCTAGAGGAGGCAGCGGAAAAGGGAGACGCATATGCCCGACGAAGATACATTTTCAATGCACTGGCGTTTCTGCGCTATCAAAGACTAAGACAGTACTCAACTACTCGAAATAATATGGACTTATTTAAAAATTACCTCAAGGTCACGTTAAGGGACATAAAAAGGCACAAATCTTTTGCGGCCATCAATCTTTTTGGGTTGATCACGGGGTTTATGGTTTTGCTTTTTGTACTACAGTTCGTACTCTTTGAGACCAATTATGATCGTTTTCACGAAAAGTCAGATCGCACTTATCGGGTGATTAATGATCGGTATCAGAATGGAAAATTGCTTCAACATGGCCAGATTACTTATCCGACTGTTGGCCCGACGTTATTTAAAGATTACCCGGAAGTAGAAGCCTATTCCCGACTGACTGTTGGTGGGCGAAACTATCTCCATCATGATGATGAGCAGTTTCTTGTTCAGGATTACTTGTGGGCGGATGAGCATTTCTTTGATGTTTTTGAATTTCCAATGCTGACTGGGGAAAAAGCAACGGCGCTGGACGAATCAGCCAAAGTAGTGTTTACCGAAAGCTATGCCAGGAGATTTCTGAAAGAGGGTGAAAAGATAGAAGATCTTATTGGACAGTTTGTTGTGGTGAATGATTGGGACTTTCCATCAGAAATTACCGGAATCGTACAAGATCTGCCTGTGCAGTCACACCTTTCCTTCGATATGCTTATTTCTTATAAGACATTTATCCGACTGGCCGGAGAAGGCGCTGACAAGAGCTGGGAGTGGTCAGACTTTTATCACTATGTGGTCTTGGCTGATGGAACGGATCAAAAATCGTTCGAGTCCAAAATGGTGGATTTTGGCAACAAATATTTCAAAGACGGTGAGGTGTCCGGAGCGACAGAAACTTTTCACTTGCAGCCGCTACATGATGCACATCTGGACAACACCCTTGAGTATGAGTTTGCAAAAGTTACAGATGGGTCATTCATCTATCTTATTATAATCATTGCAGTGATCATCATGATCATCGTATGGATCAATTATATCAATCTAACCACCAGTAGGTCGATGCAGCGGGCCAAGGAAGTGGGTGTTCGGAAATCCATGGGAGCATTTAAAGGGCAACTCATTGGACAATTTTTGACTGAATCACTGATGTTAAACTTAATTGGTCTTTTTATCGCGATTGCATTGGTTTTACTGCTCCAGCCAGTATTCAACGCCATCACCAGTTTGCCGCTGGATCTAACTATACTGGTGTCGTCAGCGCTTTGGGGGCTTCCTTTTGTCGTATGGTTCCTACTTGGATTTGTATTGAGTGTCCTGGCTATTGGTATTTACCCGGCTTTACTGATTTCAGGGTTTAAGCCGCAGGATGTGCTCAAGGGGAAATATTCGATTGTAGGCGATCTTGTGACAATGCGTAAGGTGCTGGTGATTTCTCAATTTGCTGCAGCCCTTATTCTCGTATCGGGTTCGGTGGCGGTTTACAGACAAATTGATTTTATGAGGACTCAGGATCTGGGTATGAAAATCGATAACAACCTGGTGATTTATGGTCCTGACCTCACTGCTTTTGATAGTGTTTATATTTCCAAATTTGATCGCTTTAAGCATGAGCTAATGTCCAGGCCAGGCATTGAATCTGTGACCTCTGCGGGCAGAATGTTCGGTGACAAGATGCCCAGATCATTCAGAATGCGATCTTCTGCTGATATGGATCAGGTAGATCATACAAGCAACTGGCTCCCTGTCGATTTCGATTTTATCAACCAGTTTGGTATTGAAATGCGCGCAGGCCGTACTTTTAATCAGTCTGATTACCACACAAATGGCGGGTTGGTTCGAACTGCTATGGTCAATGAATCGGCCTTGGAATTGTTCAATTTTGAGAATGCAGAAAAGGCGATCGGTGCCACACTTGTAAATGTGATCAGAAACAGGTCATATGAAATAGTAGGAGTGGTGAGTGATTTTCACCAGCGTGCACTGAACGAGTCTATTGAACCCATTATCTTTTTTCCATTTTATGACAATAGTCACTACATCTCAGTAAAGTTTCTGGAAGGTATGGAAGAAAAGGCAATTGCTGAATCCCAGACGATTTTTGAGGAGTTTTACCCCGGCAATTACTTCGATTATTTCTTTCTGGAAGATCATTTTGATATGCAATACCAGTCAGATGAGCGCATTGGTCATATTTCAGCAATTCTCACGGTCCTGGCAATTATTCTTGCTGTGCTAGGCCTGTTTGGGTTGGTTCTAATTACATTAATGAAGAAGACAAAGGAAATAGGGGTAAGAAAAGTTTTAGGGGCAGGACTAATGGAATTGTTGTATTTGTTTGGTAAACACTTCCTGGGACTTATCGGGATTTCAGCTGTGATCGGAATACCTGTCAGCTATTTCCTAATCAAGGATTTTCTACAGGATTACGCTTACTCAACCGGCGTGGAAATATGGGTATTGATGGTGTCAGCCACTGTGATGATAGTTATTTGCGCGTTGACTGTCCTTTTCCAGACTGGTCGTATTGCCAATAACAATCCGGTGGAATCATTGAGATATGAGTAGTCACCATTTTATCATTGGGAGTGGATTGTATGGATGCCTGAGTGCATGATTGAAGCATTTTTTGGCAATTAGCCTGCCGAAATTAGCTCGTGGGTAAACCCTCTCGGTTTCCACAATAATGCTTTTGGGAATGTTGTAGCGAATGAAGCCTCCAGTGAGATCAATCAGGTCTGCTTTCCTGAAAGCTTCTGCTTCTATGTTTCCTTTGATAGTGGTCAACTTATGATGCTGTGAAATGATAAAAGCCATTTCATCGGGTAGCAATTGAAAGTCACCATTTGAAAGGTATTCAATGGCAAGATTCTTTGAGCCGTGTAGATAGTCCATAGACCCACTTATCCAAATGTCCAGGTCATGGAATGCAGCAGCTATGGCTAGTTTTTTGCTTTCCCTAACCAGAAGAAGTGTTATCGCATAATGATATACACGCTGGGCATGGTGATGATAAGCATGATAATCCGTGCCAAGTTCTTTTTCAAACTTGTGAAGAATTTGGGTGATGAGTTTCACTACTTAGTTGGATGATTTGAGCAAATAGATCTGGCCGAGGTGGTAAATGTCATGCTGTACCAACCCCACCAATAAAGTTTGAAAGTTAAACTTTTCTCCGGGGACCTTTCGGTGCAACAAATCATCAGTTTCTGCTTCAAGGAGTTGATTGAGTGCTTTTTGCGTTGCTTTAAACTCAGAATAGAGCTCTGTTTTATTTTCAGCTGTGAACTCCTGGTTGGCCCAATCTTCACTACTGCCAACCTTGATCTTGATTTCTTCGCCACGAAGTTTACTTATGGAATAATTCCTCCAGACGATCATGTGAGCAATAATTTGACCTATACTGTGTCCACTATTAATTCTTGTGGAGAGCATGTCTGGAGTAATTTCCTGAAGGTATGTTGAGATTGAGTTACCAAACCATGGCTCGCCCTCATATACTTCATTGAATTGGTTGATGATTTCACGGAGGTTCATATAGGAATTTACTAATAAAGGGCATTGGACACAACAAAAGCCAGAATTTGAGTATTGATCTAAAGCTATGGAAATGGTATGGATTCAGGAGAAGCAACTAAAAGCAATTTGGTATTTCTAAAGTTTTAATAACACAACCGATTGCGTAAATCATGAAAAAAGCTCTATATTTCCGTTGAATTATTGATTTTGCTTAATAGACAAGCGTTTTGGGGGTTTAGCGCTTTTTAATTTTTGAAGGAGAATTCTAAGAGAATGGAATTATTTAGTCTTAAAGATAAAGTTGTTGTTATTACAGGTGGGTCGGGGACAATAGGTGGTGAATTATCAATTCATTTGGCCAGGGCTGGTTGTAAACTCGTCATCCTTAACCGTGATCAACAGAAAATAGATGAAAGAGTCAATGAGTTGCGCAAGTATTCAAAGGATTCAATTGGTAGAATATGCGATGTACTGAATATCGCTGAAATAAAAGAAACCAATGAGTGGATTTTGGAGCGTATGGGTAAGATTGATATCTTAATCAATGCTGCAGGAGGAAACATTTCAGGAGCTACACAATTACCTGATCAGAATGTTTTTGATCTCGAGATTGAAGCGATTGATCAGGCGATTGATTTGAATTTGAGAGGAACGATCTATCCAACCATAATTTTTGGTAAATCAATTGCTGAGAATGGCTCAGGAAGTATTATCAATATTTCATCTATGGCCACCTACTCTTCTATTACGAGAGTGCTCGGTTATTCCGTAGGTAAGGCTGGAGTAAATACTTTCACTACCTGGATGGCTTGTGAGATGGCTCAAAAGTTCGGGGATAAAGTCCGGGTCAATGCCATTGCACCAGGCTTTTTCATTGGTGAACAAAATAGGAATTTGTTGCTCAATAAGGACGGAAGCTATACAGACCGTAGCAAAAAGATCATCCACCGTACCCCCATGGGAAGATTTGGCAACATCAATGAACTTGTAGGTGCAGTTCATTTTCTGAGTTCTGATGCCGCTAGTTTCATCACTGGCACTGTATTGCCGATTGATGGAGGATTTAGTGCCTTCAGTGGAGTATAGTACAAGTTAAAAACCCCAACCCCAAATTTGATGAAACGCTTCACATTACCTTATTTGTCTCTATTATTCTTCATTTTAGGCTGTTCAGAACCTGCAGGCATTCCCCAGGAATCACAGCGTACAATTATTGATTTTGACTCCATCTTCACCGTAGAAGCTCCAGATCCCTTCGATGATCAGTCTTACTTAACCAGCGAAAAGTCTCAGGGAGTATTCAATCTAACAGGAAGCAGAAAGGGTATTAGCATTTTAATGAGTGGTGATGACCATGGCGGGATACTAAAGGTAGCTCAGCATCTGCAACAAGACATTCAAAGAGTCACTTCTCAAAGCGTAAGAGTGATCCATTCTCTAGATTCAGTGGAAGGTCAGTTGATTATTGTGGGTTCTGCCGACCAGAGTTCGTTGATCAATCGGCTCATGGCGTCAGGTCAGGTAAAGTCCGGTGATTTAAAGGGGAAATGGGAAAAGTTCATCACCCAGGTAATTGATGTTCCATTTGAAGGAGTGGAAAAAGCTTTGGTGATTGCCGGGAGCGACAAACGTGGGACTATTTATGGGATGTACGACCTGTCTACTCGGATGGGTGTTTCCCCATGGTATTGGTGGGCAGACGTACCTGTAAAGCAGCATTCTGAGGTTTATGTAAAAGAAGGTAAGTATACTCTGGGTGAGCCCAAAGTCAAGTATCGTGGAATTTTTATCAACGATGAAGCGCCAGCCCTGGCAGGATGGGCACAGGAAAAATTTGGTGGGTTTAACCATAAGTTTTACGAGCGGGTATATGAACTGATCCTTCGAAACAAGGGGAATTACCTCTGGCCAGCGATGTGGGGGAGGGCCATTTATGATGATGATCCGGTAAGTCCTCAACTTGCGGACTTATATGGTGTGGTGATTGGCACATCGCATCATGAGCCATTAATGAGAGCTCATGTGGAATGGAGTCGCTATGGTGAAGGACCCTGGGATTATGAAAAAAATAAAGGGACTCTTCAAGAGTTTTGGCGAAAAGGAATTAGCAGGATGGGTACCAATGAAAGCATTGTTTCCATTGGCATGCGTGGTGATGGAGATGAAGCTATGACAGAAGGAACGGCGATCTCGTTGCTTGAAGAAATTGTAAAAGACCAGCGTCAGATAATTGCAGAAGAAACTGGTAAACCTGCAGCCGAAACGCCACAGATGTGGGCGTTGTACAAAGAAGTGCAGGCGTACTATGATAAAGGGATGCGTGTTCCTGATGACGTTACGCTGTTGCTTTGTGATGACAACTGGGGCAATATTAGAAAATTACCAAAGCCGGGAGACACACTGCGATCCGGAGGTTATGGAATCTATTACCACTTTGATTACGTAGGAGGACCAAGGAATTACAAATGGTTGAATACCACTCAGATTAGCCGAGTATGGGAACAAATGAACCTGGCTTACCAATACGGTGCGAAACAGGTGTGGATCGTCAATGTAGGCGATATTAAACCAATGGAGTTTCCAATTTCATTTTTCCTTGATTATGCATGGAACCCGGAACTCATGGATGCTTCTGAAATACCTGATTATGGGGTGCGATGGGCTTCTGACCAGTTTGGCTCAACACATGCCACGAGTATTGCTCAGTTACTTCATAAGTATACACAGTTCAACAGTCGAAGAAAACCTGAGCTGCTCTCACCGGAAACTTACAGTTTGGTCAATTATCGGGAATTCGAGCGTGTAGTTAGGGAGTGGCAGGAGCTGGTTACTCAATCTGATTCGATTGGCAATTTGATGCCAGAGGTCTATCAAAGTTCGTATTTTCAGCTGGTTGGTTTTCCGATCAAGGCGTGTGCTAACCTCAATGAACTCTACTTCACAGTGGCTATAAACCAACAATACGGTAATCAGCGAAGAGCTGCGACAAACGATTTAGCCGAGCGTGCAAAGGAGTTGCTTGCCTATGATCAGGAATTGAGTAATCAATATCATGAAATGCTCACGGGTAAATGGAATCATATGATGGCTCAGACTCATATCGGGTACACTTACTGGCAGCAGCCGGAAACCAACTCAATCCCGGAAACAACGCAGGTAGATCTTCAGGAATCATCTAGCATGGGTGTTGCTATAGAGGGTACAGCGGATTGGTTTCCTGAGTCAAAAGGATCATTCACTCTACCTACCTTTCACAACAAGACGGATCACTATTATATCGAGATTTTCAATCAAGGGCTTGAGCCTTTTAGTTTTGAAATAACGCCGAAAGATGATTTGTTGAAATTTTCTAATTCAACTGGGCAAATTAAGGATCAGGAGCGGATTGAAGTGTCAGTTGACTGGGAAAAGGTTAATAGTGATCAATCAACAACTTCTTTTGTAGTAACTGGGGCAGAAGAGTCAGTTACAATTTCTGTTGATATAGATAAAATATTATCAACCGCTTCACATGTTGAGAATAATGGTTTAGTAGTAATTGAAGCTGCCGATTACTCATCAAAGATTGATACAGAAGGGGTGGATTGGATTGAAATACCTCAGTTGGGATTGACAAAATCCTCAATGACAACTGCGTTGGCTTCCACCATTGATCCGAGTGATAATAGCCCTCACCTTGAGTATGATATATTCATTCAAAACAGTGGTAAAGTATCAGTTGAGGTCATCTTTTCTCCTACATTGAATTTTCACAATAAGAAAGATGGCTTCAAATATGCGATTTCAATTGACGACAATCCACCTGTTTTGGTAAACGTCCATAAAGATTGGAGTTTTCAAGCCTGGGAGGAGGCTGTGAGGACCAATAGAATTCAATCAACTTCCAGCCATTTGATAGAGCAAGCAGGCGACCATCGTCTGAAGATTTGGTTAGTTGATTCAGGCTTATCTTTTCAGCGAATTCTTATTAATACAAGAGGGAATATCAGGGAGTCATACCTTGGCCCCATGTCAACTCGGAAGTAATTCCTTCATACAATTTCTACCACTTTGTCAGCAAAATTTTGGGTTGTTTGGCCCTGAAGCAGATCATTTCTGGTTTGTTGAAAAACTGTTTGCAATAGCAATAATTCGCAACCGATTTCACCAATAACTACAGGTTATTGTTCAAATAATCATAATGCGGACAAATAATCAACACAATCGATTGCGTTTATTGAAAATAAATGCTACTTTCATTGCGTGATTTGCTTATTCGCAGATTAAAAAGTGGATGTATTACGCATTCGTTTGCGTAATGCGGAAGACTTACTAAGTATTGTGAAACCTAACAAATGATGTATGTATTATGTGTACTAACAAAATGAAAGTCATGGCCCATCAAACGGCAAGGTGGTCATGGATTATTTTATTAATGGTAGCGTTTAACTCTTATGCGCAGATGACAGTCAGTGGTACAATCTCTGATGCGGAAAGTGGCGAGGGGTTACCGGGTGTAACTGTCTTGATTAAGGGCAGTTCAACAGGTACTGTCACCGACATTGATGGAAAGTATCGGATGTCTGTTCCCGAAGACGGATCGACTCTGATCTTCAGCTTTGTAGGTTATGAGGCCAGGGAAATAGCTGTAAATGGGCGTCAGGTTATTGATGTGCAATTAATTACAGATATTCAAGCACTTGAAGAAGTAGTGGTAGTGGGCTATGGAGTCCAGAAGAAGAGTGATATCACGGGGGCAATTGCCACTGTGAATGACAAGGCTCTGAGAGAAGTACCTGTAGCCAATTTACAACAGGCACTGCAAGGTCGCGTTTCTGGGGTAGAAGTCCAGAGAGTAGGTACTGCGCCAGGAGCAGCAGCTAGAATACGAATTAGAGGGGAGCGATCTATCAATGGTTCCAATGATCCTCTGATCGTTTTGGATGGTATTCCATATGAAGGGAGTATTTCAGACATCAACCAGGATGAAATAGCATCAGTAAATGTTTTGAAGGATGCCTCTGCAACGGCGATTTACGGATCTCGGGGTGCAAATGGCGTGGTGCTTGTAACAACAAAACGAGGAACACCTGGTGATGTTAGAGTCTCACTTAACAGTTACTATGGAGTGACCACAGTAGCCAGGAAATACGATCTGTATAATGCAGAGGAGTATGCGACGATGCGAGATGTTTCTGGGTTTACCGAAGGGTATATGCCAGAGGAAATTGAAGGGTTGGCACTAGGGCGAAATGTTGACTGGCAAGAGCTTATGTATGAGGATGGCTATATAACCAATCATAATTTGAGCGTAAGTGGTGGATCTGAGAAAAGTCAATACCTGGTTAGTGGTGGTTACTTTAAGGAAACCACTATACTTCCAGGGCAAGATTACGAGAGATTTTCACTGAAAAACACTGTTGACACAAAAATAGGGGATCGCATAAGAGTTGGTATGAGCTCTATGAATAGCATGTCTTATTCCAACGGGTCGCAATTTGTTAATCAGCAACCTGATACCCCCGGTGCATATGGAGGAAGTTTAATGTATCCAATTCTATCGATGAGCCCTCTTACAAGAGCTTACGATGATAATGGTGACATTTTCAGGGAACCAGCAGGAAATCAGACAGATAGATCAGGTCAATACAGTCCATTGTTGTTAAAAGAGAACAATAATGATTGGGTAGACCGAATTCGTAGATTAAGATCATTTAATAGTGGCTTTGCAGAAGTAGAGATCATTGATGGCTTAAAATACAGGTTTAATGGTGGTTTTGACTTTAGTCAGGCTAACTCTGCACAGTTTCAGGGTGAGGACTCTTATTTCCGAAAGGCGCAAACAAACAGGGCTCGTGTAAGAAATGAAGAGCAAATCTCATGGACACTGGAGAATGTGGTTTCATACAATAAAACAATTGCTGAAGATCATCAGATTACCATTACAGGCTTATATTCTGCTCAGCAAAGTTCTTCGTGGAATACACTTGTGGATAAGCAGGGTATTACTGCTGACTTCATTCAATTTTATGATCTAGGCATCTCAGATCCAGAATTAAACTATCTATTGGATGGGGGTGAGTCAACCTGGGGATTGATCTCCTTCATGGCGAGAGTCAACTATTCATTTAAGGACAGATACTTGGTCACGCTTACTGGAAGAAGAGATGGTTCTTCCCGCTTGGCTCAGAAATGGCACAACTATCCTGCTGTTGCGGTTGGTTGGAACATAGGTGAAGAATCCTTTATGGACGGTCAGAATATCGTTTCCATGTTGAAACTTCGTGGAAGCTACGGTCAGACATCCAATCAATCTGTAGATCCATATACAACGTTAGGTGGTGTTACACCTGATAATGGAGGCGTGCCTATTCGTTATAACTATGGACAACAGAAAGTAGTAGGATACCTACCAGCCCGAATTCCTGATACTTCTCTTGATTGGGAGTACACAGATACGTGGAATATTGGAATTGATTTTGGTTTCTTGAGAGATAGAATTTCCGGATCTGCAGAATATTACGATGCTCAAACAAGCAATTTACTGTACAACTTCCAACTACCGATTACTTCTGGTTATCAGGATGCTTTCCAAACTAACCTCGGACGCGTTGAAAATAAAGGTTTGGAGATCAATTTGAGTGCAAGCTTGATTAATTCAGCAAATGATGGATTTACCTGGAGTGCTGATGTAAACTGGTTCTACAATAGAAATAAACTATTGGAGCTGGCTCCTGGTGAAGAAAGAAATATTGCCAATGGTCTGCATGTTGGTCATTCCTTAACAGCTATTTACAACTTCAAAAAGCTGGGAATATGGCAAGAAGATGAAGCTGCTGCTGCCGCAGAATATGGCCAACAGCCCGGAGAGCTGAAACTTGCTGATATAAGTGGTCCTGAAGGAGTACCAGACGGAGTAATTACCGAAGAATACGATAGGGCTGTAATTGGTGACCAGCAGGCCAAATGGCAAGGTGGTATAACCAATAGATTTACCTTCAAGGGTATAGATCTTTCAATAGTCACCTACGCACGTATTGGAGGTTTGCTGATGAGCTACTTGCATGCTCCCAACGGAGCCTATTTGACCAATAACAACGGGTTGAGAAATGGTTTGGATGTGGAATATTGGACACCTGAAAACCAAACGAATTGGTTCCCGGCACCAAATTCAGCATTACCAGGCGGAGCGGCCAATTCATGGTCTACACTTGCTTACTATGACGCTTCTTTTGTTAGAATCAGAAGTATCAATTTGGGTTATACGCTTCCTGGAGCCATTACCAGTAAAATCGGTGGGAAATCTATGAGGGTTTACGTAACCGCTCAGAATCCATTCTTACTCTATGCGCCATATGTTACTAAGTGGAATGGAGTAGATCCTGAGCCAACAGGTCAGGGAACCACAGGCGTGGTTTCAGCAGGTGCCGGATTCCGGACTAACGGGCGTAATCAAAATCTGGTGATTTCAGCTGCAACCCCACCGGTACGCTCATTTATTTTCGGTCTGAATGTTACCTTTTAAAGAGAGATGTCATGAAAAGAATGTATAAATTAATACTAACAACGATGATGGTATTGATGCTGGTTCCTGCATGCGAGGACATTTTGGAGGAGGATCCAAAGGCATCATTTACTAATGATTATTTCACAACACCACAGGGTGCACAGCAGGGATTAAACACTGCCCATGCTTACTTGCGTTTCCAATATGGTGTTAACCCAGCTTTGGCACTTAATATATCTGGAACAGATGAGTTTACTTATGGGGAACAACCAGCAGTTAACACTTCTGGGGACAACCTACCTCATAGACTGTTTGGGGAATATGACGTTGATGCCGAGCTTGGTTTTCTGACAGTTACTTTCAATAGAACTTTTCCAATTATCAATCTATTGAATGGGCTATTGGAGTATATCCCGGATATCGCTGGTTTAACGGATACTGAAAAGTCTCAAATGACTGCCCAGGCTCGTTACTTGAGAGCTCATTATTATTACTTTTTAGTTGGCCAGTTTGGCCCCACACCTTTGGATTTGGGAAGTGGTGAACTAGTGTTCAATACAGCTCCATATGCAGGCTTTAACCGACCTACAAAAGATGATGTTCAGGGCTTGAATGCGATGCTCAAGAGAAACTACGAGGTAATGATCGAGGATTTGGAGTTTGCCAGTACGAATCTTCCGACAGCACGTCCATCCCAGGAATTCAGATTGTCACAGGCGGTAGCGCTTCATTTATTGGCGCGAATCTCCTTGTTTTCTGCTTATTCTGGATTGTCTGATAATGCACAGGCAGATTACCAAAGGGCTTATGATGCTGCAATGGAAGTTATTGACAACCCGGGCACTTATGGTGTAGAATTACTGGAGGATTTTGGTGCTGCTTATTTACAAAGCAATGAATACAATCGGGAAATAATGTTTGCGGCAGAACGTATCCCATTGGACAATGTAAATAATGAGTATACAAATCCATCAGGGATTGGTGATAGGGAAAATATGGCTGCAAATTGCTTTACTTCTAACTATGAAGCTCCGGACCTGAGAGATGGTACTGATCCAATTCAAGGCAGAGCATTAATGTTCCAGAGACCTTTGAGAAAGCTATCACCGACTAATTGGCTGCTATTTACAGCGTTTTCAGACAAAGTGAACGATAGTAGATATCATAACTCTTTCCGAACACTCTACACTTGTCAGGCACTAGCTGAACCAGGAACGGAGACTTACAACAGTCACGTTGCCAACCTCGAGGCTATTGGTTTGGAGATAGGTGATACGGCGTTCGTTATGACCGATACAGATGCTCAAGCTGCCAGTCTTATGGCGAAGGATCTGCCATATAGGGCCTATGGCCCATCACAATGGTGGACACCAAGCAATCCAACTTATACTCCAGCGATTTATCCGGCTCTTAAAAAATTCGACGATGCTCAGCGTGCAACAGGTAATGATGCATCTGGTCGTCCTATGCCGATTTTTAAATTTGGAGAAACCTATTTATTAGCAGCAGAAGCAGCATTGCAAGGAAATATTAACGGCGGAGCGTCTGAAGCTGCTCGCCTGATCAATATCATCAGAAGAAGAGCTGCATTCCGACCTAGTCTGAATGCCTCGCAACTTGCAACACGACAGACCAATATGGAAATATCTGCAGGTGATGTGGACTTGAATTTCATTCTTGATGAGCGTGCTAGAGAGCTTTGCGGTGAAGGGTCACGATGGACAGACCTTGCGTTGAGAGGGGAAGCAGTATTTCTAAACCGAATCCAGCTTAATGATCAATCCAGAGGGAATGTTCAGGCATATCATAGATGGAGACCTATACCGCAGCAGCATTTGGATAGAATAAATGTGACGAACCCTGGGGAATATCAAAATCCTGGATACTAAAATTTAAAGTCATGAAAATAAAAAATAAAATATTATCGATAACATCTTCTCTAATGCTGATGTTGGTCATGATTTCAACGGTCAGTTGTGAAGAAGATGCCATAACTTATTCTATGGAGGATGTAAGTAGCAGGGTTCAGAATTTGAGTTCATATGAACCTTTTCATGAAGACCCACTTACAATATCTGGAGCCATGCTTGATGAAGTGGTTAGGGTTTTCATAGGAAATGTGGAAATCACCAAGGCTAATTTTACCGAGCAAACAGAATCGAGTATATCGCTAATAGTACCTGCAACTACAGCAACAGGTGAGACCAAGCTTTTAATTGTGTGGTCTGGATCGGGGAGAGCGAATATTGATATTGAAGTAAAGCCCAAACCAACTCCACAGATATTAACATTCAGCGCTTACGCAGGAGTTGGTGAGGATTTGACAATAACTGGACAGCAGTTGGATAACAACACAAAGGTGACAGTTGATGAGGTAAATGCTACCATAGTTTCAGTATCAGATACGGAATTGGTTGTAACCGTACCGAATGGTGTAGATACAAGTGGACCAATAAGTTTTGAAGTAACCACTGATTATGGTACTACTTCCCCAAATACAGCGTTTTATGCCATGCACAATTTCTTGGTGAACTCTGAGTTGGAACAAGGTGAAGGTGATGAATTTACCGGTTGGGACAAGCTCAATGGTGGCGAAACCATGACACAGGTAACTGGTGAAGCCGCTTATGGAGGAGGAAGATCCATAAGGGTAGTTCCTGCTGGAGGCAATCCATGGGATCGCCAATTTGCCAGTACCCCAACGCCGTTGACATTTGGTGAAGAGTATACTGTGGTATTGTGGGCAAAAGCAGAGGAAACTGGTGCAGCAATGCGTGTGTCAGTATCTCAATATGATGGAAATGGTGCCGATTACTTCTATGGAGCCGATCAGGAGTTTACTACTGAATGGGCACAATACACATGGACATTTACAGTAACTAATGATCTACCGGAACATAGACTGGTGCTAGACATGGGAGCTTATTCTGCGCCATTCCTTCTTGATCATATTGCACTGGTACAAGGCTCCGTAGGAGAAGGTGCGAGTGGAGCATCTGAGGAACTGATGAACGGAAGCTTTGAAGACGGACTTACTGGATGGACAGTTCTGAATGGAGCAGGAGAAGTTTCAACTGGAGAGGCTTATTGTGGAAGTCAATCCCTAACAGCAACTGGTACAGGGGGTAATCCATGGGATGTTCAGATAGCCTCTAACCATATTGAAGGAATAACAGCTGGATCAGATTATGAGGTCGGTTTCTGGGCTAAAGCTGCTGGGCCTGATGGGGTATTTAGAGTCTCCATGTCGCAATATAATAGTGGTGATGGTTCGGATTTTTTCTATTCACCTGACTTAGAGATTCCTGAAGATTGGACATATTTCTCATTCGTTTTGGAGGATGTACCTACGGTAGCTTCCGGTGAGTATAAGTTGCTCTTCGACATGGGAGTTTCTACTCAGACTTTTTTTATTGATGGCGTATCAATAAAAGAATATGAAGTGGCAGTTGGGTTAAATGAGAATGGAGGTTTTGAGGACGGTTTGACCGGGTGGACTTCTTTAAACGGCGCTCATGAAACGTCAACAGCCGAGGCACATTCTGGTACTGCTTCTTTGACAGCTACTGGTACAGGAGGAAATCCATGGGACGTTCAGATGGCTACAAATCCGTTGGATATGCAGGCTGGGAACACCTATAAGATAAGTTTTTGGGCTAAAGCGGCTGGTGCTGATGGAATATTTAGAATCTCTATGTCCCAGTACAATAGTGGAGATGGTTCAGATTTCTTCTATTCTTCAGATTTAGAGATACCTGAGGATTGGTCATATTTTTCATTCGTTCTGGCTGATGTCCCTACAGTAGCTTCGGGTGAATACAAGTTGCTTTTTGACATGGGAGTTTCTACTCAGACTTTCTTTGTAGATGATGTTTCTGTAGTTGAATATGAAACTTGTGAATAGTTAATACTTCTTCATTTTTTTAGGGCTGTCCAATTTTGGATGGCCCTTTTTGTTTGTCATGCATAGCAAAAATCCTTTAGGGTTAAAGTCCCGAATGAGCCCATTTTGACCTGAATCATTAGCTGATTAGGTGGTCTTCGAGTAATTTTATATCCGAAGGCGGTCCACGAAGGATGCCTAAACCAAACGCTCGTACCAACGAATAGGCGGAATAAGGCCTGCGCATGGGAGGTTCTGTCTCCAAGAAGAGCCAGGAGGAAGTCAACCAGGCTTTAGAACTACATGTGGATGCTTAATAAACTCAATTATGATCCACTCAACAAGATTACCTTGACTCAATGGTTATAGATGTAGGCGTTAGGTTAGGAGCGTTTACTGTTGCGATTATAGATCCGGATTGCTCATCCAAAGCCCTTATGATTGCCAACACTTTACCATTAAAAAGTTTTCTTTCTTGAGAGTTGAAAGGAGTCATGTCTGTTGGATCACCATTGTCAGTAGCAATAATTTCACCTGGCCCTTCTAATTGAAATGATATATTGTTGTTTGCTGTTGGAACGTCAAGTCCATTTTCATCAACCACTGTCACGGTTACAAAAGCCAGGTCCTGACCATCTGCCATTATTGCCTTGCGATCTACTTCCATTTTCAATTGTGACGGAGTTCCAGTCGTCTTTATGGTTTCCTCTGCCCATCTTTTACCATCCTTGTATGCAATCACTTTCAGCTCACCGAGCTCATAAATCACGTCATCCCACCGCAAACGATACTCATATACTCCTTTTGCCTTTCTACCAAGAGATTTTCCATTGAGGAAAAGTTCCGCTTCGTCACCTGATGTAAATACGTGCACCGGAGTAACCTGACCGACCCGATCAGGCCAGTTCCAGTGTGGCAGGATATGGGCCATTGGCAGCTCAGGTCGCCATTTGCTTTGATAGAGGTAAAACCGGTCTTTCTTGAATCCAGCAAGGTCGATCAAACCAAAGTAAGAGCTTCTTGCCAGATAATAAGGTGTAGGTTCACCGAGATAATCCCAGCCACTCCAGACAAACCCTCCTGCTACATATGGATGCATATCCAGTGACCTGAAAACTTTGTCGGCTGATGAGCCAAAGTTGGCTGTGTGTAACTCATAAGCACTCACATAACCTTTTTCTGGATCACCACCTATTGAGTCATTGATAGGGGCACTGATTTCATCTACTACCGGGAACAAATATGTGCCTCTGCTACTCAGGGCAGCTGCGTTTTCACTGCTGATAATCATTTTATCAGGATAAGTTTCATGAAAAGCCGGGTAGAGTGGAGGTGTATTGATTCCATTTAAATGAGCATATGCCGGTGCATTGCGAATGCCTTCACCCTGGTAGTTTAAGTTGATTACTTCTACTTCCGCGGTGATGGGCATGTTAGGCTTGGCGTAGTTAAATGAAGCTGTGGTTGGCCTTGTAGGGTCTTCACTATTGGCAATCTTGCGCAATCTGGCCGCCACCTCGGCACCAGCCTCATCAGTGTATTGTTCTCCCACTTCGTTGCCTGTGCTCCACATGATTACTGACGGGTGGTTCTTATCTCTTCTGATCAGCGCTCGCAAATCCTGCTCATGCCATTCTGGAAAGATTAAGTGAAAGTCTAATGGAGTCTTTTTCCTTTCCCAACAATCATATAACTCATCCACTACCAGAAAGCCCATGCGGTCTGTCATCTGCAGTAGTTCGGGTGCCGGAGGATTGTGCGCGATGCGGATAGCATTGCAGCCAAGCTCACGTAGCATCTCAAGCTGTCTTTCGGCTGCCCGGTCATTCCAGGCGGCACCCAGTGCACCCAGGTCATGATGCTGGTTCACACCTTTTATATAAATATGTTCTCCATTTACAATAAGTCCTTTATCTGGGTCAAACTCAATGGATCGTATACCAAAGGGAGTTTCAAACTCATCTATAGTCTCTCCATTTTGGATGATTTGAGTAACGGCCACATAGAGGTTAGGTTTTTGAGTAGGAGGTGGCCCCCAAAGCCTTGGGTTTTCAATCGTTACCTTGCTTTCAAAAGATGAATTATTTCTGGCTTTTAAAGTCAAAATTTCACTCTTCATTTTTTGAGTGACATTCTGCTCTCTTTTGCCCTGATCGTCCAATGCATAAATGGAGGTTTGCATATGAACCTCCTGATCTTTGTCAGAGTCGTTTTCCACATTCACTGTAAGTGACACCTGGGCTCTGGATGTTGAAACATTGGTCGTTTTGATGAATGTACCCCAGTGTGCTATATGAATGGGTTGAGTTTTGACCAACCAGACATTTCGATAGATGCCACCTCCAGGGTACCACCGTGAGGAATTTGGAGGATTGTCCACTCTTATGGCCAGCTGATTTTCCTCGCCAATTTTGACATATGGGGTGATGTCAATTCGAAAAGAGGAGTAGCCATATGGCCATCCACCGGCTAGTTGACCATTCACCCAAACCATGGCATAAGACATTGTCCCGTCTATGTCTAAAAAAATAGATTTCCCTGCGTCTTCTTTAGGGATAGGTATGCTTTTTCGGTACCAGGCAATCCCCGGACTTGGTAAACGACCCATCCCACCTCCAACTGGCGCATCCCAGCCCTGGTAGAACGGGCCTTTGATTGCCCAATCATGAGGTAGATTTACCGAATCCCATGAGCTGTCATCAAAGTTTGATTGGACAAATGGAAAATCCTCTCCTGGGTTACCGACAGGCCTTATGTATTTTTTATTAGGATCTTTGATGAATTCATTACCAGTGGGCAATATCCAAGGTTTTAGTACACCTTGTGATGCTTCCAAATCCACTGCTTCAGTTGGTTTTGAATCGGCAGGTTTGTCATCTTGAGTATCGGTTACCTCTGGTCTGATATCATAGATTAGATCATCGGTAGTTTGGGATTCCTGATACTTCATGAAGTACCAATTGTCATTGATGGAAATACGTTCACGTAGTTTAGGTGAGCCTTTCTTCTGGTCACAGCTTGTGTTTAATAAAATAAGAAGGATCAGGTAAAGCGCGGGTATCTTCTGGCAATTCATCATTAAATAGGGTTAGAATTCAGAAATTGGGTTCGGAATGTTGACTAAAGGTAAACTTAATGAATTTATGCAATCGGTTGTGTAAAATTGTTTAATTTGGCTTAAAGGTTATCAAGAAATCCATGTTGAAGTCTAAACCCCTTAATGATGAGAATTACCTTGTTCATTTTTGCTTTGCTCAATCTCTTTCTGGTAAGAGCTCAGCAATCTCTTGAGCCACCTCTCTGTCTAAGTAGTGATGAAGATCAGCATCTGATGATGAAAACTCTAGGAATCACTAAGCTGCGTCCGGGTAAAAATGCAGATGTGTCCGCCTCCAATTCAGCCAACTATGAGGAGAGTAAAGCCAATACTTTCAATGAACTCCCGGAACTACTAGTCACTGAAAGAGGGAAAAAAGTGACCACACCAGAAATCTGGTGGTCAACACGGCGTCCGGAAATTAAACACGCTTTTGAAGAAGAAGTCTATGGGAAGATTCCGGAAAACACCCCAACAGTTTCATGGGAGGTGCAGTTCACGGAGACTGAATACATTGGCTGGACGCCGGTAACCGCTAAAAAATTAATTGGTCATGTCGACAATTCAGATTACCCATTGATTGATGTAGGAATCGAAATGGTAGTGGTTACACCGGCCAATGCAAAAGGACCAGTTCCGATTCTGATGATGTTTGGCAATGACCAGCTACCAGCACCCAGACAACCAAATCCAGATGAATTTGACTTATTAAATCAGGCTTTGCGAAACCTTTTGGCCAGGGATAGTTCAGTTAGTGGAATATTAGAGAAATATCCCGCTTATAGTCCTTTAGTGCGGCCAAAGGAGGTTAATGACTTTGGGTTTTATAGTTTCTCTGGTGATACCCCCAGAACTCACGAGTTGATTAATGCAGGTTGGGGTTATGCATTGATCAATCCAGCATCTATTCAAGCTGACAATGGTGCAGGCCTGACATGCGAAGGGATCATCGCACTGGTGAATAAAGGCAAGCCCAGAAAGCCGGACCAATGGGGTGCTTTGCGGGCATGGTCCTGGGGTGCAGCGAGGGCTATGGATTATTTGGAAACAGACAGTACTGTTGATGCTGGGCATGTAGGGATTGAGGGCGTTTCCAGGTATGGAAAAGCCGCACTCGTTACCATGGCATTTGAAGAGCGTTTTGCGTTTGGTTTAATCGGTTCTTCTGGTAAAGGAGGCACTACTCTTCACCGTCGGAATTTCGGAGAATCAGTGGAAAACCTCACAGGTTGGGGGTACTATTGGATGGCTGGAAACTATATGAAGTATGGCACCGAGGCGGGCAAGTTAGGACGAATGGATGCTACTGACTTGCCGGTAGATGCCCATCAACTGATCGCCATGTGTGCGCCAAGACCTGTCTTTATTAGCTATGGAATTCCAGAACAAGGTGATGCACACTGGCTAGATCATCAAGGTAGTTATATGGCTGCGGTAGCAGCTGGCCCTATTTATAAACTCTTGGGTAAAAAGGATCTCGGTGTTTCAAATGACTACATGACGGAGAGAATGCCCTCGGTAAATGAAGGAATGCTGGAAGGTCATCTGGCCTGGAGGCAACACGATGGTGGACATACCGATGCACCCAACATTAAATATTTTATTGATTGGGCAAATGCTTTAATCAATTCTGAAAAGTAAAGAATCAAAGAGATGAAAAATACAGGAAAGTTAATATCCCAAGAATTGTTGATAGTAATGATGTTGCTCATTGCATTTCTGATTGGCTGCACTAAAGAACCAGAATTTACTGATCCGGCAGACATTGTAGTTACTCGAAACTTAAAAATCAACACAGCTTCTACTTATCAGACCATCGCCGGTTTTGGGGGAGCGAACCAGATGTGGGGAACTCAATTTCCAAGTGATGCAGATATAAGAAAAACATATTCTTTAGAAGAAGATGGTCTGGGTTTTAGTCTTTTTCGTGTGCGCATTCCGAGTGATCGGAACGAATGGTCATTGATAGTTGACGTAGCGAAAGAGGCTCAAAGTTATGGAGCTAAAATATTGGCTTCACCATGGTCGCCACCACCTGCTCTGAAGAGCAATAGTGATGCAGTTGGCGGGTATCTTCTTCCTGAGAATTATGGAGCATTTGTTGATCATCTTAACGATTACCTTTCTTTTATGACAGAGAATGGAGTTGAGATATATGCTGTTTCAGTTCAGAATGAACCAGATATTCAGGTGGGATATGAATCGTGTGATTGGTCTGCTACTGATATGCGTGATTTTATTAGAGAATATGGTAATCAGATCAATGCCAAATTAGCAGCACCAGAGTCTTTCAATTTCAACCAAAGTTTTTCTGATGCAATCCTTAATGATGAGGAGGCAGCTACTAATGTAGATATTGTGGCAGGACATATTTATGGAAATGGTCAAAATGCTTACCCAAAGGCGGAAGACATGGGTAAGGAAATATGGATGACAGAATACCTGATGAATTTAAATACTGGAAATGCAGGAGCAACAGCCTGGGCAGATAGAAGCGATGAAGATAAGTGGGACGAAACCTTTGAGATGGTAGAGACCATACATACTGCCATGACAAATAATTGGAATGCTTACATCTGGTGGTATTTAAAGAGGTACTATTCGTTTATCGGTGATGGCACCGAAGGAACTGTGGAGGGCGAGATTCTTAAGCGTGGGTATGCATTTTCACACTTTTCTCAATTTATTAGACCTGGTTATGTCAGGGTTGAGACGGAATTTAATTCAACTTTTGGTTTACAAATAACCGCGTATGCAGGCGATGGCAAGACGGTTTTGGTTATTCTGAACCAAGGAGAATCTCAGATCTCTAACATCAACTTAATCGTTGATGAAGTAGTAGCCTCAAAAGCAACTGTTTACACTACTAGTTTTACAAGAAACCGAGAAAAAACCGAAGTTGAAAGAGCAGATGAAAAATTGTTGATTGATTCTTCCCCTGGCAGTATTACTTCAGTAATTATAGAATGATAAGTTATGTGTTGTAAAAGAATGTTTTTAATGTTGGTAGTGCTATTGCCGGCCCTGACAAAGGCACAACTCGGGTTACCCAGGATTGTAGATCATGGCATGGTGCTCCAGCGAGATGAGCCGGTGAGTATTTGGGGCTGGTCAAAACCGGGAAGTGAGGTACAGGTAAAATTCAATAATAAATCGTATAAGACAGTAACATCTCCTGAAGGTAAATGGTCTTTAACATTAGCCTCAACCAGCAAGGGTGGACCATTTACCATGGAGATTACCTCCAAAAAAGAATCGATTCAAATCAATGATATTCTTATAGGGGATGTATGGCTATGTTCTGGTCAATCCAATATGGTCCACTTTTTTGATCGATATCGGGAACGATACGGTGAGGAAATAGCAACCTCTACAAATGACCAGATCCGGCAGTTTCTCGTGCCAACCTCAACTAATTTAGTTGGCCCACAGAACGAATTGAATGGAGGAGAGTGGAAATCTGCAAATCCTAAAAACCTTCTAGAATTCTCTGTGATAGCTTATTTTTTCGCTAAACAGATCAATGAAGTTTATGACGTCCCTATTGGGATCATCAACGCGAGTGTCGGTGGTACCCCAATAGAAGCCTGGACAAGTGAACAGGGGTTTAAAGATTTTCCGGCCATTCAGGAGACCATAGTAGCAAATAAAGATACGGCTAAAGTCTTCGCTCAAAATAAGGAAGCTAATGAAGTTCGACAGGCGTGGTACTCCAGACCCACCGCAGATAAAGGACTGCTTTCCGATCCGAAATGGTTTGATCCTGAGTACAAGGCTTCAGAATGGAAAAGGATCAGCGTGCCTGGCTATTGGGAGGATCAGGGAATCCGTGATTTGGATGGCGTGGTTTGGTACCGCAAAGAATTCTCAATACCAGCGACTAAAGCCGGGGAATCTGGAAAAGTGTATTTAGGTAGAATTGTTGATGCGGATGAAGTTTATATCAACGGTCAGCAAATAGGACGAACCACTTATCAGTATCCACCACGCAGGTATGAAATCCCATCAGGGCTTTTGCAAACAGGTAGAAATACGATTACCGTTCGTGTGACCAATCAAGGTGGAAAAGGTGGTTTTGTCCCGGATAAGGATTATTACATTGAAGCATCAGGGCACCAAGTGGATTTAACAGGGTATTGGGAATACAATGTAGGAGAGGTGTTCGAAAAGCTTGATTTTCCGCCATCCATTTCATTACAAAACCAACCTACTGCGCTTTATAATGCCATGGTTGCTCCGTACACCAATTATAGCATCAAAGGAGTGGTTTGGTACCAGGGGGAGAGTAATTCATGGAAACCACAGGAGTACTATGACTTATTGCCAGCATTTGTCAATGACTGGAGATCACAGTGGAATGACATTAATTTGCCTTTTATCGTTATTCAACTTCCAAATTTTATGGAGGTAAACTATTCACCAGAAGAGAGTAGCTGGGCTCGTATGCGAGAAGCTCAAAGTGAAGTACTTGCCATGGAAAACACAGGTCTGGTAGTTACTATTGATCTGGGGGATTGGAATGATATTCATCCTGAAAATAAGAAACCAGTTGGTCAAAGAGTGGCACTTGTAGCTAGAAACGTAGCGTATGGAGAGCAGGATCTCGTATATTCTGGCCCCATTTGTAAGTCTGCAAAAGTTAAGGAAGGAAAGGTAGTACTCAACTTTGATCAGGTAGGTGGTGGATTGATCAGTGGCAATGATGAACCATTGGCGCACTTTGCCATAGCTGGTGCAGATAAGCAGTTTGTTTGGGCTGAAGCGATCATTAAGGATGATCAGGTTATTGTATGGAATGATGATATTGCCCAACCAAAGTTTGTTCGATATGCCTGGGCAGACAATCCTGATTTTGCAAATCTTTACAACTCGGAAGGGCTACCTGCTGCTCCCTTTGAGATAGGGCTTGAGCCAGATTAAGCCCTTCTTTGCATAGAGTTCACTTTTCAAGTTAGCAAAGATCATAAACGAAATGAGAAATTTATTACATAAAGCAACCGATTGTTTAATACCGATCAGTCTATAAGCCATAAAATTAAGAAAAAATTGAATTGATGAATAATTGTATTTCATAATTGATGAAACAATCGGTTGTGTTATTGAAATAAATAGCTAATTTGTATCTGATTAAAAACTCTAACCATTTTGTACTAGATTGCTGATCCAATTGCTCCTTAGTGAGATATTTTTTAAAGAATGGCCAAAAAGCGAGAAATCACCATCTATGATATTGCCAAGGAACTAAACGTTTCGCCATCTACTGTCTCTAGAGCTCTGAAAGATCATCATAGCATCGGGAAGAAGACTAAGAAAGCAGTACTAAAACTGGCAGAACAGCGCGGATATCAACCTAATGTAATTGCTGCTAGTTTGAGGAGCAATAAAACCAATACCATTGGAATCATCACTTCGTGGATCAACCGGCCTTTTATTTCTTCTTTGATCAGTGGCGTGGAAATAGCAGCAAATAAGTCAGGCTATAACGTCATTATATCCCAATCTCATGACAGTTATAACAGTGAGGTAGCTAATGCCCAGGCGCTTTATAATAGTAGAATTGAGGGGTTGGTCGTGTCACTGGCGATGGAAACAACCAATTACGATCATTTTGAAAGATTCCTGAAGAAAAACATTCCGGTAGTATTTGTAGATCGGGTTCCTGAAGATATCAATACCACCAAAGTAGTGATTGATAACTTCTCGGCAGGCTTCAAGGCGACAGAACACCTAATAGAGCAAGGATGTACCCGCATTGCACATATTGGGGGTGCACAGCACCGAAATGTGTACAGAGAGCGTAGGTTGGGTTATGTGGAAGCATTGAAAAAGCACAATATCCAGATCGATGATCAATTGATCATTGAAAATAATGTGTTAAGCTCTGAGGAAGGTTTGCGCATAGCTAAGCAGCTTCTTAGCTTACCAAATCGGCCTGATGGAATTTTTTCTGCCAATGACACAGCTGCGGTAAGCGTCATTCAATATGCAAGAAAGGCAGGAATTAGTGTTCCGAACGAACTGGCAGTTATTGGCTTTAACAATGATCCTGTTTCAACCATTATTGATCCACCACTATCTACTGTGGGTCATCCGGCCATTGAAATGGGCAAGCTTGCAGCTATGCAAGTGCTCAATAACGACAATCAGGATGAAGCTGTAAAGTCGCAAACGATCATGCTGGAAACTGACCTTGTGATTCGTCAGTCATCCCTAAGAAGTAAAATCCTGGAGAAAGTTTAAAAATGAAATTGTGCAAGTCAGAGTCTATTTTTGTTGAATAAATCAATCGATTGTTTAGATGAAATTAATATTCCGCGGTAAGCTATTGATGGTGTTTTGTATTATACTGTTACAGTCATGCACTGATTCAAAAAGTATCAAGGAGCCTGCAATACCAACTTTTCAAAATCCGATTTTTGCCGGGTTTTATCCTGATCCGAGCGTTTGTAAAGCAGGTGATGAGTATTACATGGTTCATTCATCCTTTTCTTATTTTCCAGGGTTACCCATTTTTAAAAGTAGGGACCTGGTTAATTGGGAGCAAATTGGTCATGTAATGGACAGGTCCAGTCAGTTGGATACTGAAGGCCAAGGTGTTTCTCGTGGATTGTTTGCACCTTCAATTACCCACTATAAGGGCACTTTTTATGTTACCTGCACCCACATTGACAGAGTTGGGAATTTCATCGTGAAGGCAACTGATCCGTCTGGACCATGGTCTGAGCCAATTCTGCTTCCTGAAGTGGACGGCATTGATCCCTCGCTTTTTTTTGAAGAAGATCGTGCCTTTATTGTTTACAACAGTATACCTCCTAATAATGAGTCTCTCTATGATGGACATAGAAGTATTAGAATGTATGAGTTGGATTTTGAGCGCTTGCAAGTGAAAGGTGAGCAATATTTACTTGTAAATGGAGGGGTTGATATCAATGAAAAACCTGTTTGGATTGAGGCACCGCATATTTATCATATTAATGACTACTATTATCTCATGTGTGCTGAAGGAGGCACTGGCTATAATCATTCTGAAGTTGTATTTAGAAGCAAAGACCTGACCGGCCCATATGTGCCATGGGATCAAAACCCAATTTTAACACAGCGGCATTTAGATTCTGCCAGGAACTTTCCAATCACCACTACAGGCCATGCAGATCTGGTTGAGGCCAATGGAAAATGGTGGGCTGTATTTTTAGGATGCAGGCCTTATGGTGATAATTTTTACAACATTGGTCGAGAAACTTTTCTATGCCCGGTAACCTGGACGGACGATCAGTGGCCAATAATCAATCCTGAATTTGAGGAAGTACAGTATTCCTACCCAACACCTTTTGGAAATGAAGTAAGCAAATCTAGATTTCAATACACTGGCAATTTTAGTTTTACCGATGAGTTCGATAGTTCTGAATTGGCGCTTCATTATACTTTTCTGAGAACGCCAAAAGAAAAATGGCACCAAATTAGCAATGGCCAATTGACCATGCAACTACGATCCGAAACCACTTCAGGCACAGGCAATCCAAGTTTCATTGGCCATCGACAGCAACACCATAAAGGAATTGCCCAAACTCAGTTGACGTTTTCACCAAATCAAGAAAATGAGAAAGCTGGTCTGGTGTTCTTTCAAAGTGAATCCAACTATTATTATTTCTGCAAGTCTACTTTCAATAATGATCCTGTTGTGGAACTCTACAAGTCCCAGAAAGACGGACTCAGTTTAATGTCCCGGGCAATTATTGGCAATGAGCCTCTTTATTTAAGAGTAGCATTTAATAATGATCAATATGATTTTTCCTATGCTGTTGGGAATCAACCCTGGATCAATTGGGTTAGTGGCGCAGACGGGACTTATTTAAGCACTAAAGTGGCTGGCGGGTTTGTGGGCACAGTCATTGGAATGTACGCTACTGCCAATGGTGAGCCATCCGGTAATTCTGCTTCATTTGGATCCTTTACCTATTTGGGAAATGACGATATTTTTAACGAAAAAAACAATTCTAATTAAGTTATATGAAAGCTTTCAATATTCTAATTATTATAGGGATTATAGCGATTTCAGGATGTCAATCGAATAAAGGTTCCGAAAATAAGGCACCAACCGTCACAGAAGAAACACTGTCTGATAGCATCGTTGTTAAGTCAAAACCTTTGGTGACTGAGATTTATACAGCAGATCCGTCAGCACACGTCTTTGATGGTAAGATATATGTCTATCCTTCACATGATTATGAAGCAGGTGTTCCTCAGGATGATTTGGGCAGTCATTTTGATATGAGAGATTACCGGATCCTTTCTATGGATTCTGTAGGTGGAGAGGTCACTGTTCACAATGTGGCATTGGATAAGGAAGATGTGCCCTGGGTAGGCCGACAAATGTGGGCACCGGATGCTGCATACAAAGACGGTACCTACTACCTGTACTTTCCGGCAAAGGATAAAGAAGATATTTTCAGGATTGGGGTAGCAACTTCGGAAACTCCATATGGGCCATTTGAGCCACAAGCAAAACCAATTGAAGGTAGTTATAGCATTGATCCTGCCGTCTATGAAGATTCAGATGGGACTTACTACATGTATTTTGGGGGAATCTGGGGTGGTCAGTTGCAGCGATGGGCAACTGGTACTTACAATCAGGAAGATACTTATCCTGCAGATAGTTTGCCAGCACTGACACCTAAAGTGGCCAAACTTTCTGATGACATGCTCAGCTATGCCGAGACTCCACGTGATGTAATCATCCTGGATGAAAATGGAGACCCACTAAAAACAGGAGATAATGAGCGAAGATTTTTTGAAGCAGCATGGGTCCACAAGTACAATGGAAAATACTATTTCTCCTATAGCACTGGAGACACTCATAATATCGCTTATGCAACCGGAGATAATCCATATGGGCCATTTACTTATCAGGGTGTAATCCTTAAGCCGGTATTGGGTTGGACCAACCATCACTCGATTGTTGAGGTGGACGGTAGTTGGTACCTGTTCTATCACGATAGTTCATTATCAGAAGGCAAGACACATTTACGAAGTGTGAAAGTTGCGGAGTTGAACCATAAGAAGGACGGCAAGATCCAGACAATAAAGGCGTTGCCTTGATTGAAAACTGAGGAGATGAATGAAAGCCTGTAGCGAACACTACAGGCTTTTTTATAGAAGGTTAGTCTTTGCCTAACTGACCATTGACCATTCTCCAAATGCTCAATGGATTTCCATCTTTAATTGGCTCAGGAAGTGTGGTTTGTGGGAAATCCTGGTAGCAGACAGGTCGTGCAAAACGCTTGATGGCCGCTGTTCCTACAGAGGTAGATTGAGGTGCGGTGGTAGCAGGGTAAGGGCCACCATGTACCATGGAGTGGCAAACTTCCACTCCAGTTGGATATCCATTAAAAATGAGGCGACCAACTTTTCGCTCCAGAATGGCAATTAAATCTTCATAGACTTTTAGGTCATCTTCAGTACCGTGTATGGTAGCCGTGAGGTGACCTTCAAGGTTTTCCGCAATTTTGAGCATCTCATTTTTATCTTCTGAAGCAATATGCAAAGTAGTAGGCCCGAAAACTTCTTCCGCTAGTTCCGGATGAGCAATAAAGTTTTGTCCCGTGGTTTGATAGAGTCTTGTTTCGGCATTATTGACAGAGGTACCGGCTCTACCTGTTGCCACGAGTTCAGTAGAATGGTTGGCTGAAAGCCTTGTAGCACCTTTCTCATAGTTAGATTTTATTCCTGCCGAAAGCATGGTGCCGGCGGCAGATTCGGTGGCTAGCTTCTTCATTTTCTCAATTAGATGAGTGGAGTCCTCAGACACATTGGTGATGACCAATCCGGGATTGGTGCAAAACTGACCCACACCAAGGTTCAGCGAGGAGATCATTCCCGCCGCGATGCTATCATTTCTATCGCTTAGGGCTCCCGGAAGAATGAACACCGGGTTAGAGCTACCCATCTCTGCGAAAACCGGAATCGGAACTTCACGCTTATTCGCAGCGTCCCAAAGAGCTTTCCCCCCACCAAAGGATCCGGTGAATCCGATGGCTGTTATTTTAGGATGATTGACCATCGCCATCCCTACATCTACTGAAGTACCCTGCACAAGAGAAAACACACCATCTGGCATCCCTGTTTTTTGTGCCGCATTGATGATGGCCTGACCTACCATTTCAGAAGTTCCGGGATGTAATGGATGTGCTTTAACCAATACGGGACATCCTGCCGCCAGTGCGGAAGCAGTATCACCTCCGGCTACAGAAAAAGCCAACGGAAAATTGCTTGCTCCAAAAATACCTACCGGCCCAAGAGGAACTTGCAGCTGCCTTACATCTGGTTTTGGGAGGGGTTGCCGATCTGGCAAAGCGGTATCAATGCGTGCATCCACCCAGGATCCTTCACGTACGACTCCTGCAAATAACTTTAACTGATTGACAGTTCGCATTCGCTCGCCATTGAGTCGCGCTTCGGGCAGTGCAGTTTCTTCTTTGCACCTGTTGATCAAAGTGTCGCCCAATGCCAGTAGTTCATCACCGATAGCCTCTAAAAAAGCTGCGCGCTGATTGTTTTTAATGCTTTTATAAGTCAAAAAAGCACCTTCAGCCTTCGTTACTGCCTGATCAATTTCTTTAGTGGTGGCTTCAAAAAAAATGGTTTCTAAGCTTTCCTGGGATTCAGGGTTTTTAGCCTGAAAGTGAACTTTTCCGTTTCCTGATCTTTCGAATCCAATAAAGTTGTGTCCTGTGAGCTTCATAGTTATTGTTTATGCAATAAAATTGACAAGTGTCCCTATATGATCAATAGAGATCCGAACTTCATCTCCGTGATCAAGGGTGAAATCATTGGGAGGAACAATTCCAGTCCCAGTCATGAGCAGACATCCATAAGGAAATGACATCTCTAAATATAAGTAGTGAATGAGTTGCTCAAACTTTCGTTTAATTTGATCGATCGCAATGGTATCACTAAATACCGACTGGTTGTTTCGGAGTATCTCCAATTTGATAAGTGTATTTGGCGATAATTGTTCATCGGTGACATACAAACATGGCCCTACTGCAGCGGATTGATCATAGCATTTAGCTTGAGGAAGATACAGCGGATTTTCACCTTCTATATCCCTTGAGCTCATATCATTCCCAATCGTATATCCAATTAACTTGCCATGGGAGCTAATCATCAATGTTAGTTCTGGTTCGGGTACATTCCACTTTGAGTCTTTTCTGATTTTTACCTTTTCACCAGAGCCGACCGTACGGTGAGCCACAGCTTTCATGAATAATTCCGGACGCTCGGCATTATATACCCGGTCATAGAAATCGCCACCTCCTGAATCTTTGGATTCATCCATTCTGGCCTCCCGGCTCTTGTAATAGGTGACCCCTGAAGCCCAAATTTCCTGCGAACCTATAGGTGCCATGAGCTCTGTTTCAATTAGACTTTTAGCCTTTGGATTAGTTTCAAGGGTCTTAGTCAAATGAGTCAGATGACCAAATAAATCATCTTTGTTGATCAATTTGTCCCACTGTTCGAAAACCTGATAGTAACTACTCTCAGATTCAATAACAATACATGTTTTGGTTTTGTAGACTTTCAAATTCTTAAAATTTAGATGAATAGATTAAGGATAGTAATAAGGATCATTGCAGCCAAACCGAGAACCACCGTTCCCAAGCTGTGAAGCTTATAACCCTGGCTGACATTCATGCTGCTCATTTGGGTTACGACCCAAAAGAAACTGTCATTTGCATGGGAAACAAATGCCGAACCAGCCCCAATAGCCACTACAACCATGGCTTTTTCAATTTCTGTTTCCATCCCAAGAGATGTCATAAGTGGTGCAATGATAGATGCTGTGGTGGTCAGTGCAACAGTGGCAGAACCCTGTGCTGTTTTGATGCACGTCGCAACTAAAAATGCCAACCAGATGCCGATGGGATACTCACTGGCAAAACTCCCAAGAATCTCACCTATTTCTGATGATTGCAATATTTTACCAAAAGCTCCTCCTGCGCCAGTAATCAGGATGATTACAGCTCCACTTTTAAGCGCGTCACCAACCCATCCTTCTGCACCAAGCATAGTTTTGTTCAATTTTTTAGGTAGTAGAAGCGCAAATAAAACGCCGATAAGTAAAGCGGTGACAGGATTGCCAAGAAAAAGGATTGCATCTACAAATTTTCCATTTCCAAAAGGGCTACTTGGATAATTGGCTATGGAGCGGAGAATAATTAATATGATGGGGATTAGGATCGGTAAAAAAGACTTCAGTGAAGACGGAGCTTCCTTGATCTTTTGTTCAATTTCGTGGTTATCAAGGTCTGGCTGAGGGTCTATCCAGGTTTTGCTTACATATTTGCTTGCGAAATAGATGGAGACAATAAGTGCTCCGATGCTGGCATAGAGCCCGATCATTATCACCAGTCCTAAGTCTGCATTGAGAATCCCAGCGGCTGTGATGGGGCCGGGTGTTGGTGGAACCATAGTGTGTGAAGCAGTAAGCCCAAGGGAGAGTGCTACGGCAGTTCCTGAAAGCGACACTTTGGCTTCTTTAGATAATGCCCTGTTTAGGGAAGATAAAATAATAAACCCACTGTCAGCGAAAACAGGAATCGAAACGATATATCCGATGATTCCCATGGCAGTATGAACCCTTTTGCGGCCAATGAATTTCAATACCTGATTGGCAAGTGCATAAGCCCCACCAGAATGCTCCAGAAAAGCTCCAATGATAACTCCGGCAATAATGATGATCCCTATTTTACCAATGGTACTCCCAAAACCATCATTGATGGTGAGGATCACCTGCTCTAGCTCCATGCCAGAAGAGATGCCGAAAAACAGTGAAGCAATAAGAAGTGCTAGAAAAGGGTGCAGTGATAGTTTGGTAGTCAATAGAACTATCAAAACAATACTGATAATGATTAGTGCGATAGTAAACATAATTAATGCAGGTCTCTTGTTACCTCTGAGCCCGATCCTCCATTAAGAAAATCAAAATCACATCCCTTGTCGGCTTGCTGTACGTGCTCTATAAATAATTTAGTGTATCCTCTATCGGCTACAGGTTTTGGAGGTATCCATGTTTTTTTTCGCTCCATCAACTCCTCATCTGAAACATCCAAGGTAAGTTTCTTATTTTTAACATCAAGTTCTATTAAATCCCCTGTCTTGACGAGTGCGAGGTTTCCGCCAATGGCGGATTCAGGGGAGATGTGCAATACTACTGTACCATAAGCGGTGCCACTCATTCGCCCATCAGAAATGCGCACCATATCTTTTATGCCCTTCTTGAGTAACTTTTCGGGAAGATCCAGATTGCCAACCTCAGGCATTCCAGGGTAACCAACCGGTCCCACTCCCTTTAAGACCATGACGCAGTTTTCATCAATTTCTAAATCGGGATCATCAATCCTGGCGTGATATTCCTCAATGTTTTCGAAAACGACGGCTGGCCCTTTATGCTGCATGAGTTCAGGTGTGGCTGCGGAAGGCTTAATCATTGCGCCATTTTCACATAAGTTGCCTTTTAATACTACGATGCCAGCTTCTTGCTTGAACGGTGATTTGGCTTCAGCAATGACCTCCCTGTCATAACAAGGTGCATTTTTACTGTTTTCTCCTATCGATTTACCATTTGCCGTCAAGGCATTGTAGTGAATTTGATTTTGAAGCTCATCAATAACCACTGGTAGGCCACCAGCGTAGTAGAAGTCTTCCATCAAATATTTGCCAGAAGGCATAAGGTTGACAAGAAGGGGCATTTTACTGCCAAGGCGATCAAAATCTTCAATCTTCAAGTCGACACCAATCCGTCCTGCAATGGCTGTCAGGTGGATAGGCATGTTGGTAGAGCCACCTACTGCTGAATTAATTTTTATGGCATTTTCAAAAGCCTCTCTGGTGAGAATCTTCGAAAGTTTTAAATCTTCTTTCACCATTTCAACGATCCGGTTACCGGCAAGGTGGGCCATAACTTTCTTGCGTGAATCCACGGCAGGAATGGCCGCAGCCCCAGGAAGAGTCAGGCCAAGGGCTTCTACCATTACTCCCATGGTGGAAGCAGTGCCCATAGTCATGCAATGACCTGCACTTCTGGACATGCATGATTCTGCTTCGGCCAAATCCTGTTCATTGATTGATCCATCCTTAAGACCTTCGGATAATTGCCAGGTAAGCGTGCCTGATCCCACATTTTTACCACGCCATTTCCCGTTGAGCATTGGGCCTCCTGGCACTACTATGGTAGGAAGATCCACGCTGCATGCCCCCATGAGTGTGGAAGGAGTTGTCTTGTCACAACCTGTCAGCAAAACAATTCCATCTAAAGGATTCGCACGAATTGTTTCTTCTACGTCCATACTGACAAGATTTCTCCAGAGCATGGTAGTAGGTTTCATGATTGTTTCGCCCAGTGACATTACAGGAAACTCAAATGGGAATCCTCCAGCTTCATAAATACCACGCTTCACTATCTCTGCAAATTCCCGAAGGTGCGCATTACAAGGTGTTAAATCTGACCATGTGTTGCAAATTCCGATGACTGGTTTCTTGAACATGTGATCCGGGTGTCCCTGGTTTCTCAACCAACTGCGGTGCACAAAGCCCATTTTATCATTTTTGCCAAACCATTCGGCACTTCTTAACTTTTTTGGATCTTTATCCATATGGCTTATTAGCTCTTTTGTTATTATTTCAATTCGAACCTGTTATTCGAGCGCTCAACTAGCAAGCTTTGAAATCACAGTATGAAAAAGTAAAGTATTATATTAATTCAACTATCACAATCGATTGCGTAAAATGTTTTAGGTTTACACAGATGTGCTCCTAAATTATCTTTAGAACCTATTTAGAATGAATCGTACAATAAACATTAAATACCTTATTAAAGCTGTTTTGACATTTTTTATATGCTTTACTTTTGGCCTTGTTAAAGCTGAAAGGGGATATGATCTATGGTTAAGATATCAGCCTGTCAATGACCCAGTATTACTTAAGCAAATTAGATTACAGGTTGAAAATTATGCTGTTTTAAGCAATTCTGCAACTGGTCTGGTAATTAGGGAAGAACTTGGCAGGGGGTTAAGCGGTTTGCTGAGTAAGGAAATTGAATCAATATCATCTGAAAACAGCTCATTGCTGGTCGCTACCCCTGCGCAATACAGTGGCATTAAAAAGTATTTTGATGACAGAGAATTAAGCGCACTCGGTAGCGAAGGATTCGCCATCAAGTCTGTTAGTAGTAAAACTCCACGGACCATCATTACTGCCAATAGTGATATTGGCTTGCTCTATGGTGCTTTTCACTTGCTCAAACTCATTCAGACAAACCAATCACTGGAAAAGCTGAACATAACAAGCGTGCCTAAAATTGACCTGAGAGTACTAAACCACTGGGACAACCTTGACCGAACTTCCGAGCGTGGATATGCCGGGTTTTCTATTTGGGACTGGCACAAGCTGCCCGATTATCTGAACCCGCGTTACACCGATTACGCCCGTGCCAATGCATCTATTGGTATCAATGGCACAGTACTCACCAATGTAAATGCCAATGCATTGGTGCTAACTCCACATTATTTGGAAAAAGTGAAGGCGTTGGCTGATTTGTTTCGCCCTTATGGCATCAAGGTATACCTGACTGCAAGGTTTAGTGCACCTATTGAAATTGGTGGCCTTAAAACAGCAGACCCATTGGATGCAGAAGTGTTAAAATGGTGGATGGAAAAGGTTACGGAGATTTACGAATATGTTCCCGACTTTGGTGGATTCCTTGTGAAGGCCAACTCTGAAGGTCAGCCAGGGCCACAAGATTATGGCAGAACCCACGCTGATGGAGCAAATATGATGGCTGAAGCCTTGGCACCATTCGATGGAGTGGTGATGTGGCGTGCTTTTGTTTATAGTGACGAAGAGCCAGATGACAGGGCAAAACAAGCCTATAACGAGTTTAAACCTTTAGATGGTACTTTTAGAGAAAATGTATTGATACAGGTAAAAAATGGCCCTATAGATTTCCAACCCAGAGAGCCGTTTCATCCACTTTTTGGCGCAATGCCAGAAACCCCTTTGATGATGGAGTTTCAAATAACCCAGGAGTATCTGGGTCAGGCTACCCAGCTTGTCTACCTGGCACCCATGTGGAAGGAGTGCCTTGATTCTGACACCTACGCAAAGGGCAATGGCTCAGAAGTTTCCAAAGTCATCAATGGTGCACTTCATGGGAATAGCAAGACTGGAATAGCTGGTGTGGCGAACATTGGTACTGATATAAACTGGACCGGGCATCCAATGGCTCAATCCAACTGGTATGCTTATGGGCGGCTCGCATGGGATACCAGCCTTTCTTCTGAATCCATTGCAAAGGATTGGGTGAGAATGACTTATGGATCTAATAGTGAAGTCGTGAAAACTATAACCAGCATTCTGATGAAATCCTGGGAAGCTTCTGTGAGTTATATGACTCCATTGGGATTGCACCACCTAATGGCTACTGGTCATCACTATGGCCCGGGTCCTTGGGTTTCCAATTTATCCAGGGCAGATTGGAACCCGGTATACTATCATCGTGCGGACAGTGTAGGGATTGGGTTTGACAGGACTACATCAGGTGCCAATGCGGTAGGTCAGTACTTTCCTGAAGTAGCTGAAGAGTTTGGTTCACTGGGCAAGTGTCCTGATAAGTTTTTACTTTGGTTTCATCATGTGCCATGGAGTTATCAAATGCGATCGGGGAAGTCTTTATGGAATGAACTGGCATCTAAATATCAGGAAGGTATTGATGAAGTAAGAACTATGCAGCATGATTGGAAATCTTTATCAGGAAAGATCGACGAGCAAAGGTTTGAACAGGTGGATATGCTATTGACTATTCAGGAAAAAGAAGCTGTGTGGTGGAAAGATGCCTCTATGCTCTACTTCCAAACATTTTCTAATAGACCATTTCCGGATTTTATGGAGAAGCCCAGGTTCTCCCTGGATTATTATCAATCTCAAAGCTTTCCTTTTGCACCGGGCATTCGCCCTAGATGGTAAGAAAATTGTATGTGCATATGAATTTAATGGAACAAACAATGCGGTGGTACGGGCCAAATGACCCGGTTCGACTCGCAGATATCAGGCAGGCTGGTTGTACGGGAGTTGTCACAGCACTTCATCATATCCCTGTAGGGGAAGTGTGGGGGATCAGTGAGGTGGCAAAGCGAAAGAAAGAGATAGAAGCTGCCGGAATGACATGGAAGGTTATTGAGAGCCTTCCGGTACATGAAGACATCAAAAAACGATCCGGCAATTACCAGAAATTCATTGGGAATTACCAGGAGAGTATTAGAAATGTAGCGAGCTGTGGTCTGAAGGTAATTACCTATAATTTCATGCCCATTCTTGATTGGGTTAGAACAGACCCGGCACATCAACTGCCCAATGGAGCCAAAACCCTTAGATTTGAAAAATCAGCCTTCATTGCATTTGATTTATTTCTACTGAAGAGGCCCAATGCTGAGAAGGATTATTCAGAGTCAGATTTGAAAAAAGCAAAGGAGAAATTTGATGGCATGAATGATTCTGAGCGTCAAACTCTTTTCCAAAACATTTTATTGGGACTACCAGGAAGTGATGAGGCCTTTACAGCTGAAGGAGTGCTCAAAGCACTCAAAACCTATCAGGGGATCGATCGAGATCAACTTAAACAAAACCTCTTTGCTTTTCTGACTGCAATTGTACCCGTGGCTGAGAAAGCTGGTGTAAAGTTGGCCATACACCCTGATGATCCTCCGTATTCGGTTTTGGGCTTGCCAAGGATTGTGAGCAATGAAAAAGACTTGAAAGAAATTGTTGATGCAGTTCCTTCTGCAAGCAATGGCCTTTGTTACTGCACTGGATCATTAGGTGTTGGAGCAGAGAATGATTTACAGGGCATCCTGCAGCGGCTTGGTGGTCATGTGCACTTTCTACATCTAAGGAGTACTAAGCGGGACAGTGAAGGTAATTTCGAAGAAGCCGATCATATGGAGGGTGATGCGGACTTACCAACAATTGTTGAAGAGGTGCTTAAACTTATGCAAAACAGAAATGAATCGATCCCAATGCGGCCTGACCATGGTCATCAGATGCTGGACGATCTTTCTAAAAAAACGTACCCTGGATATACTGCCATTGGTCGGTTGAAAGCCCTTGCCGAAATCAGGGGCTTGGAATTGGGCTTGTCCAGATCTCTTGTTCACTAGAATAATCAAAAAAGGCTGCCATTTGGCAGCCTCTTTCAAATCGTAGAATTGCAACTTTAGATTACTTAGCTGCTTCGTACCTTTTGTTTACTTCATCCCAGTTGATTACACCAAAGAAAGCATTGATGTAGTCAGGGCGTTTGTTTTGATACTTTAGGTAGTAAGCATGCTCCCATACATCAAGACCAAGGATTGGAGTTCCTCCACATCCTACACCTGGCATAAGCGGATTGTCTTGATTTGCACTAGAGCAAACTTCTAATTTACCCCCTTTAACACAAAGCCAAGCCCATCCCGAACCAAATCTGGTTGCAGCGGCATTACTAAATTCATCTTTAAATTTTTCGAAATCACCAAAAGCATCAGTGATTGCGTCCATGATTGCTCCACTTGGGTTTCCACCACCATCAGGACCCATGATAGTCCAGAAAAGTGAATGGTTCCAATGGCCACCACCATTGTTTCTTACAGCGCCATTGTCACTGTGATTCTTAATTAGGTCTTCAAGAGATTTGCCAGCAAGGTCGGTGCCTTCCACGGCAGCATTCAATTTTGCTACATAACCAGCATGGTGCTTGCCATGGTGAATCTCCATAGTCTGCTTGTCTATGTGTGGTTCAAGTGCATCATGTGCATATGGTAAGTCTGGAAGTTCAAAAGCCATTTTTGTTATTAATTTAGGTTTAAAAAATTCGATTTCAAATTCAAATATAAAACATGCCCGTTTAGGAATTGTTTCTTCTCATTTTACTAAAAAATGATTTTAGTAATATAGCTGACTCTTCAGCCAATAATCCCCTTAAAACCTCTGTTTGAGGATGGATAATTTGGTGATCGATGGAACTATATCCACGTTTGTCATCCCGTGCACCAAAAACTACCCGCGCAATCTGAGACCAAAACAAGGCACCACCACACATGGTGCATGGCTCGAGTGTCACATAGAGTGTACACTGGTCCAAATATCGCGAGCCAAGAAAATTTTGCGCCGCAGTAATTGCGAGCATTTCAGCATGAGCAGTTACGTCATTGAGTCGCTCAACCTGGTTATACGCCCGGGCGATAATTCGGTTTTGGCATACCACCACAGCACCTACCGGGATTTCATCATCCTCAAAAGCCTTTTCGGCTTCATTGAGGGCTTGCTTCATAAAATGTTCATCACTATGTATACTTAAGCTGCTCATAAGTTAATTCGGATACTTTCCATCATTTCTTTGGCTGTAGCCTCCCACTCGTGCCTGAACCTTGCCGGGCAAGTAAAGTTGAACAGCATCACCCGATCCTGAAAAAGTGTGTAAACGATATAAGTATATTTAGAGATGGATGATCCATTCCCAAAGGTGTTGTCTTCATCAGTCACGCGGGATACAAACTCAAAAACGATGAAATCTCTACCACCAATCTGTTGGATATTTTCCTGAAGAAACTGCACCTCGGTAAATAAATTAGCGATACTGGCCTTGTAAAAGGATTTGATAATCTCCAATTCCCCACCTTGCCATTGATTGCTTGTTTCGTTGATCCCTAAATCAATTTGTTGATTCTGGTAAGTGTACATAGCAATGGGCGGCTTGGCAGAAACATACCTGGAGATCATTTCTTGTTGGCTCATTGGGGTCAAGGTAGTAGGTATTTTCATGGAAATGTACTTGTTCACCTTGACGCGATCCATTTGGGTTTGGGCCGAAACCATAAAGATTGTAAAATACAGAACTAGTGATAGCTGATTCTTCAGTCGCATGGGTTATAGATATTTATTAGATCAAAGCTAAAACTATTGTTAAATTTGCCGCTGTTTTATCAGCAAACGAAGCAAAAAAATCAAAAAATGTTAAGGACACATACGTGCGGTGAACTAAGAAGCAGTCATATTGGACAAACCACAACTTTATCTGGATGGGTGCAGAAGGTAAGGGATAAGGGAGGAATGATCTGGATTGACATCAGGGATAGGTATGGTATTACCCAGTTGATCTTTGAAGAGGGTTCTACAAGTGCTGACACCATTGCTGCTGCTAGAGAAGTTGGCCGTGAATATGTGATTTCAGCCACGGGTGAGGTGGTAGAGCGAGTGTCCAAAAATGATAAAATTTCTACAGGCGACATTGAGATTAAGGTTAGTGAGCTTAAAGTGTTCAACAAATCCAAGACTCCTCCTTTTACAATCAGTGATGAAACTGATGGTGGAGAGGATCTGCGTGCTAAATACAGATACCTTGACCTTCGAAGAGGGATTGTGCGGAAGAATTTGGAAATGCGACATAAGCTCCTGCAAAAAACCCGTGCCTATTTGTCTGATCAGTTGTTTATGGAAGTGGAAACACCTTACCTGATCAAAAGTACTCCGGAAGGCGCACGAGACTTTGTGGTTCCTTCCCGAATGAACCCCAATCAATTTTACGCACTTCCACAGTCTCCGCAGACATTCAAGCAGCTGCTGATGGTCTCTGGTTTCGATCGATATTTCCAGATTGTAAAGTGTTTTCGTGATGAGGACCTAAGAGCTGATCGTCAACCAGAGTTCACCCAAATAGACTGTGAGATGGCTTTCGTAACACGTGAAGATATCCTCAGCACTTTCGAAGGGTTAATCAGGTATCTTTTTAAAGAAGTAAAAGGGGTTGATTTAGGAGAATTGCCCCATATGCCATACGCTGAAGCTATTACTAAATATGGCTCTGACAAACCAGACACGAGGTTTGGTATGGAGTTTCGTGAGCTCAATGACGTGGCACAAGGTGCTGGATTCGTCGTTTTCGATAGTGCTGAACTTGTAGTCGGGATCAATGCAGAAGGATGCGGTGAGTATACACGCAAGCAAGTGGATGAATTGACTGAATTTGTCAAAAAGCCACAAATAGGGGCAAAGGGGCTGGTATATGTGAAGTGCAATGCGGACGGAACATTCAAGAGCTCAGTAGATAAGTTTTTTGATCAGGATGCGCTAAAAAAATGGGCAGACAAGTTCAACGCCAAGCCGGGAGATCTTTTGTTGATTCTGGCCGGTGAAACCAATAAAACCAGAAAGGCCTTGAATGAGCTGAGGTTGGAAATGGGCTCTAGGCTTGGTCTGAGGGATAGGAGCAAATTCTCAGCCTTATGGGTAGTTGATTTTCCATTATTGGAGTGGGATGAAGATACCAAAAGATTCCACGCCATGCACCATCCATTTACTTCGCCTAACCCGGAGGATCTTGATAAACTTGCAACCGATCCTGGTAGCGTAAGGGCCAATGCATATGACATGGTAGTCAATGGAGTAGAACTTGGCGGCGGATCAATCAGGATTCACGATCGTGATATTCAATCAAACATGTTTGATGCCTTAGGATTTTCAAAAGAGGAAGCCCAAGATCAATTCGGGTTCTTGTTAAGTGCATTTGAATACGGGGCTCCTCCACATGGAGGTATTGCCTTTGGGTTTGATAGGTTATGTGCGCTTTTTGGTGGCCAGGACAGTATTCGGGATTTCATTGCTTTTCCTAAGAATACCTCAGGCAGAGATGTGATGATCGACTCACCTTCGCCTATTGATAATGATCAACTCAATGAACTTTACCTGAGATTGACTCCATATTCGAAAAATGAGCAATAATTGCTAACTTGAAGAAGTAATTCTTCTACTGGTATGACCAAAAAATTTCTGATATATTCTTCTCCATTTGTGCTGCTCTTCATGTCAATAGCATTGTTTGAGCCGTGGATTTATCTCAATTTCATTACAAGTGGAAAAGTGGATAAGTCCTTGAAAGGAGAGCATTTTGACATCATAGCGCACAAGGGAGCATCCGGTATTGCACCTGAGAATACAATGGCATCTTTCAAGCTGGCACTTGAAATGGGTGTGGATATGATTGAACTGGATGTTCGCAATACCCATGATGAGCAGATCATTGTGTTTCATGATCAAACATTGGATAGAACTACCAATGGCACAGGTGATGTGCATGATTATACCTTAGCTGAGATTAGGGAACTTGATGCGGGATCCTGGTTTGGGAATGCAAAGTATGCTGGTGAAAAGGTGCCAACACTGAAGGAGGTACTCGACTACATCAATGGAAGATGTAAAGTATTGATTGAGATCAAACACATGGATCATCCTCATTATCATGATTTTGCAGAGAAATTGGTAGACGTCATCAAACAGGAAAAAAATGGATACGAATGGATCATTTTGCAATCCATGGAGTCAGAATACCTTAAGGCTGCTCATGAGTATGATGATCACGTACAAACCAAAAAGTTAATGATTGGGGAGGATTCTGCGCCTTTACTGGCTTTTTATATTGAGACTAAAATGCATCTGGGCAGGGCCAAAGAAGATGATCGGATGAAGGCCCTAAACCCGGAATATCATACATTGTCAACTCGTCGTGTTTTCAACATGCATGCCAAGGGATTTCAGGTATACACCTACTCACCAAATACACGAGAAGACATGATTAAGATGCTCCATATGGGCGTGGATGGAATCATTACCGATTTTCCTCAGATTTTGGTTCAGGTCCGGCGTGATATTGAGGCGCTTTAGAGCTTACTGATAGAAAGTACATCGGCTTCAGAGGCAATGTACCCGAAAGCATCCCATTGATCATTTTTCAATATAAGCTGGTAAATCTCTCGTGCCTTGTCTACCTGACCTTCATTGAGATAATAACATGCAATGCCATAACCGAGGGTTGGGTGAATTGAGTTGTTGGAACCTTCCGCATTTTGAAGCAGGGACTCTGCCTCATATTGGCCTTTGTACATGAGAATACGCTGATGATAAGAGTAATTTTCAATGATATCCATACGGCGACCAATCGGAGCAATCGCTTCTTTGGCACCAATCTGGTTTCCTAATTTCCTATAGGTCATATAAGACCAGTCTGCTACAGCTACTTTTAAGTCATCATTGTCCGCATAGTCCTGACATTGCTTAAAACTAGACAAGGCTTTATCGTAGTTTCCTTTGAGGTAATAGGCGATCCCCAGATGATACCAAATGTTAAACTTGTTGTTGGAAATAGGCTTATTGAGCCGATTGGGTAAGCCGTCTGGCTCCATCGCATTGACTACAGGCCTGGCATAAAACGCAGCCCGTTGCAGATCTTCGATTGCTTTATCAAATTGTCTGGTTGTGATATATCGATGCCCTCTGTGCCGCAATAACTTGTAGGAGTTAGGATATAAATCCAGTCCAACTGAGAAAATTCGAATGGCATCCTGGTACCTACCTATATAACCCAGCCTTCTACCATACCAGATTATGTTCTCCAGACTATCCGGGTCTTTCTCATATTTATTTTGAGCATTTTTCAGTTGTTCTTCCCTTTGCTCCAAGAGTCTGTCAGGAAATTCTTTTGGAGGTAACACATGACCCGTCAGAGAGATCACTTGATTTCTATTGACAGGGGAAGCTGATGGTGGCGCATCAATCGGTGGCTCCTGCCCCTTACTTGATTGTGTTTCCAGGCAACCAGAAAATCCTATCAGCAATAACAGAGCTATGGTTAGTTGGTGTTTCATTAAGTTGTTAGGATTAGCTTAAATTTAGACGATATTCTGTTCAATCCCAATTAGGATATCCGGGTTGAGAGATTTCCCCATCCTCCTCTTTGGCTTTTTTGACCATCTCTCTTACATCTTTGAGGAGTGCTTTGGCATCATAGACAATGCCATCTTTAATGGTGTATGCAACTCCTCCGGACCTTACGACCTTATTTTCTTCAGTTAACCTGATTGCACCTGTTCCATAGAGCACTTTGAGGTCAGCAAGTGGGTTGGCATCGACCAATACCAAATCCGCCATTTTACCAACATCAATGGTGCCAATCTGATCTTCCATTCCCAGCGCTTCAGCTCCCATTAGGGTGGCGGATCGAATGACTTCCATTGGGTGAAAACCAGCTTCTCTCAGAAGTTCGAGCTCACGGATATAGGCAAAACCATAGAGCTGGTAGATATAGCCACTATCTGAGCCAGTGGTCACCCGACCTCCCCTGTTCTTATATTCATTCACAAAAGCCATCCACAATTTGTAGTTATTCTTCCAGGAAACTTCCTGCTCTGTACCCCATGCATGCCAGTAGGATCCATGGGATAATTTACTTGGTGCATAGAAGTCCCACTGTACTGGCAAGGTATAATCATCATGCCACTCTGCCCGTCTGGCGCGCATCAGGTCTCTGTTGGCTTCATAAATATTGAAGGTGGGATCCAGGGTGAAATCTCGCGAAAGTAGTGTTTCCATTACCTCATTCCATTTTTCAGAACCTGGCACGGCAGCTTGCTCCCAAAGTTTACCTGCTTCTTCAAATCGGTTTTGTTCGTTTTGATAGTTATAATCCACCGGATAATTCTGAACAATCCGATCATGAAACATTGCTTCGGGTAGTCCATACCAATGCTCCATGGTAGTAAGGCCCCATTCGGATGAGTTCAACACATTGAGCCATGCTACATTTGTTTGGGCGTGATGGCAGGCGGAACCCAGACCGAGTCGCTTGTTTTCTTCAAGAGCTGCTTTCATAATATCAGGACGAGCCCCAAAAAATTTGATTCCATCTGATCCGGCATCTGCATTTGCTTTTACCCACTTCACAGCATCCTCTGGGGTATTGATTCCATCCGACCCCATTCCAAAACCTGTGTAAGACACAATTCTCGGTGCAGTAATTTCATTTTTTGCACTCCTTTTTTTATGATCAAGAACCCACGCTCGACCTCTGAAACTTCCCGGTTCACGTATTGTGGTAATGCCATGCGCCATCCAAAGTTTAAAAACATATTCTGCCGGAATACTTTTTATAGATCCGATATGTCCATGCATATCTATGAACCCGGGAAGTACAAACATGCCTGTCGCATCCATCTCTTTCGCTCCTTCTTTGGCTTTAGGTCTTCGGTTTTCGTTGATCTCAACCCCCGGTGAACCCACGACCTGGATATCCTTGATTTTGTTTTGTTCCACTACTATATCCACTGGCCCCATGGGAGGAGCTCCATTTCCATTGATTAATGTAGCTCCTCTTATAATAAGCTGACTATATGGCCCCTCACCTTCAGATCGATCTGGCGCAGGTGTCTGAGATAAGACTAAGTGACTTAATGTAAAAACAAAAACAGTGGCAAACAGGTATCTCATAATGGAATCAAGTAATAATTTTGAGGCCAATTTAAATGAATTTTAATCACCAGATAATAATCACATGTCACTCACACCATCCAGCATGATGCCCTTAGGTACCAAGGCTCCTGAATTTGAACTTACCAACGTGGTAAATGGGAAGCAACTTTCCTTCAATGATACCCGAGGCGCCAAAGGAACTGTGGTCATGTTTATCTGTGCTCATTGTCCATATGTGCTTCATGTTCAGGAGGAAATTGTGAGGATAGCAGATAAATATCAGGATAAGGGTGTCGATTTTGTAGCCATATCTTCCAACGATGTTGAGAATTACCCCCAGGATAATCCAGAAATGCTGAAGGAACAAGCTGACTCTTTGGGGTTTAACTTTCCTTACTTGTTTGATGATTCTCAAGAGGTAGCGAAAGCCTATGGTGCGGAATGTACTCCCGATTTTTTCATGTTTGATGAAAACAACACCTGTGTTTATAGAGGAAGGATGGATCAATCAACCCCTGGCAATAATATGCCAAACGATGGAGCGGACTTGAGAAGAGCCCTGGATGACCTCATTGCTGGAAACCAGATCACGGGGGATCAATTTCCAAGCATGGGATGTAATATCAAATGGAAGTAAGAAAAAGACATTTTAGTTGAGGCAGTATTTTATTAATTTGCGCCTCCCAACACTATTATTGCCAACAACATAGCGCTATCTCATGAGTAAAGCACAAGGAAGTTTTAAAAAACTAACGACTCACAGACTTCAGGAAATGAAGTCCAGTGGGGAGAAGATTGCCATGCTCACAGCATATGATTACTCTATGGCCAGGATTCTTGACAATGCGGGGATTGATGTGATCCTGGTAGGCGATTCTGCTTCCAATGTAATGGCGGGTAATGAGACTACTCTTCCCATCACTTTGGACCATATGATCTGGCATGCCACATCAGTAGTGAAAGCTGTAGATCGAGCCCTGGTAGTAGTTGATGTGCCGTTTGGAAGCTATCAGGGGAATTCCTCTGAAGCACTGAGATCATGCATCCGAATCATGAAAGAATCCGGAGCCCATGCCGTAAAAATGGAGGGTGGGATTGAGATCAAGGAAAGTATCTCCAGGGTATTGTCTGCAGGCATTCCTGTGATGGGGCATCTTGGCCTTACACCACAGTCTATCTATAAATTTGGTACCTACACTGTGCGTGCAAAAGAGGATGACGAAGCTGAAAAACTAAAGTCGGATGCGCAAATGCTTGAAGACTTGGGGTGTTTTGGAATCGTGGTTGAAAAAATCCCGGCACAACTGGCCAAAGAAGTTGCACAGTCAGTGAGCATCCCGGTTATTGGTATAGGTGCAGGATCTGAAGTGGATGGTCAGGTATTGGTAGTACATGACATGTTAGGGATCACACAGGATTTTAAACCTCGATTCTTGAGGCAATATGCTGATTTGAACAAGATCATCAATGAAGCGACCACTAATTATATAAAAGATATTCGTACAGGAGACTTTCCAAACAACGAAGAGAGTTATTAATCATTTTTAATCTCTAATGACAAAGGTCATTTAGAACAATACAAACATGGCAAAAGAAGCATCTACTATTATTTACACTATCACTGATGAAGCGCCAGCATTGGCAACTCATTCACTTCTCCCAATCATTAAGGCATTTACTGCCCCAGCCGGCATCCAGTTGGAAACCAGGGACATTTCGCTTGCCGCAAGGATCATTTCTATTTTTCCAGAACGTCTGACTTCTGAGCAAAAAATGAGTGACGATTTGGTCTATCTTGGTGAGCTGGCAAAAACACCTGAAGCCAATATCATTAAGTTGCCAAACATCAGTGCGTCAGTTCCGCAATTGGTGGCTGCCATCAAGGAATTGCAAGCCAAAGGATATGATCTTCCTGATTATCCTGATGAAGCTGCTACCGCTGAAGAAAGGGAAATTAAGGCCAAATACGACAAAGTAAAGGGTAGTGCAGTAAACCCGGTGCTCCGTGAAGGTAATTCTGACCGAAGAGCACCACGAGCTGTCAAGGAATATGCCAGGAAGAACCCACACTCCATGGGTGCCTGGTCAGCAGACTCCAGGTCAAATGTGGCGAGCATGAGCGATGGAGATTTCTACGGAAGTGAAAAATCGGTGACAATAACCAAAGCCGGTAGTGTGAAAATCGAACATGTAGCAAAGGATGGAAGCACTAAGGTATTGAAAGAGAAAACTACACTTCAGGCAGGAGAAATCATTGACACTGCAGTGATGAGTGGTAAAAAACTCAGTGAGTTTCTGGTAAGTGAAGTTGCCAAAGCTAAAGAGGAGGACGTTCTGTTTTCTGTTCACCTAAAGGCCACCATGATGAAAGTCTCTGATCCCATCATCTTTGGTTATGCGGTATCGGCATTTTACAAGACGGTTTTTGAAAAGCATGCTTCTGAGTTTTCTGATTTGGGAGTAGACCCAAATAACGGAATGGGTGATCTTTTGGCTAAGGTAGAGACCTTGCCTTCCGATAAAAAATCAGCAATACTGGCTGATATCAAAGCATGTTATGATGCTCAGCCTCCTTTGGCTATGGTTAATTCTGATAAAGGAATCACCAACCTTCACGTCCCAAGTGATATTATTATTGATGCTTCTATGCCTGCTGCTATTCGTACTTCAGGTAAGATGTGGGGACCTGACGGCAATCCAAAAGACACAAAGTTTGTGATTCCAGATAGGTCATATTCTGGAGTTTACGATGCAGTGATTGATGATTGTAAAGCCAATGGAGCTTACGATCCCACCACGATGGGAAGTGTTTCCAATGTGGGCTTAATGGCACAAAAAGCTGAAGAATACGGTTCTCATGATAAGACTTTTGAAATCCCTTCAGATGGAGTTGTAAGAGTTGTAGATGAGTCAGGGACTGTTTTGCTAGAGCACAATGTGGAAGCTGGTGACATATGGCGTATGTGCCAGGTAAAGGACGCACCGGTTCAGGATTGGGTGAAACTGGCAGTAAATCGTGCAAAAGCGACAGGTACACCAGCGGTATTTTGGTTAGATCAAAATCGTGCTCATGATGCACAGCTGATTGAGAAAGTGAATTTGTACCTCAAAGATCATGATACATCGGGCCTTGAAATTCACATTTTGGCCCCGGTAGAAGCCACGAAGTTTTCAGTGGAAAGAATAAGAAAGGGATTGGATACCATTTCTGTGACAGGTAATGTATTGCGGGATTACTTGACCGATTTGTTCCCAATCCTTGAAGTCGGCACCAGTGCCAAAATGCTTTCTATTGTTCCTTTGATGAACGGGGGAGGGCTTTTTGAAACAGGAGCCGGAGGTTCAGCACCCAAGCATGTACAGCAGTTTGTAGAGGAAGGTCACCTGAGATGGGATTCATTGGGTGAGTTCCTAGCCTTGGCTGCTTCTTTAGAGCATTTGAGTAGTGTAGACAACAATCCCAGAGCACAGGTTTTAGCTGATGCTTTAGATGCTGCAACTGGTAAATTCCTCGATGAAAACAAATCTCCATCACGATTGGTGAATGAGATTGACAATAGAGGAAGTCACTTTTACCTGGCGATGTACTGGGCGGAGGCACTCGAAGCCCAAAGCAAGGATGCTGAGTTAAAAGAAATATTCACCTGGGTAGCCCAGCAAATGAAAGCTCAGGAGTTGGCTATCAATGATGAATTGATCAAAGCACAAGGTGCGGCCGTGGACATTGGGGGATATTTTATGCCTCAAGAGGAATTGATATCAAACGCCATGAGACCCAGTGCTACGCTTAATGGCATTTTGTCATCTATTAATAAATAGAGAATGTGAAAATAAGATTGAAGCCCCGTTTGGTTACAGCGGGGCTTTTCTTTTTTGTCACACATCACAGATTTTAATGGCTTCACCTAGCGAAGCAAAGACATCTTCATTTTTGGCAATAAACTCCTGACCGACAAACCCCTGAAATCCCGTATCGGCTATCGCTTCCATGATGGCTTTATAGTTAAGCTCCTGATTATCACCGATTTCATTCCTGCCAGGTACTCCAGCAGTGTGGTAATGTGCGATATATTGATGATTCTTCCTAATGGTGGCAATAATATCACCCTCCTGCACTTGCATGTGATAAATATCATAGAGAATCTTGAAGTTTGGACTGCCTAGTTTTTCACAAAGTTTCACGGCCCATTCAGTACTATCGGCCATGTAATCCGGGTGATTTACTTTCGAGTTAAACACTTCAATGCAAATAGTAAGGTCTCTCTTCTCGGCTTCTTTCACAATAGGATCCAGGCCTACTGCGCAGTTTTCTAGTCCGACTTCATCATCCATTCCATTTCTATTTCCTGAAAAGCAAATGATGTTTTTAAATCCGGCTTCCTGTACTTTGGGCATCAAATCGAAGTATTCTTTTTTGTGCCCAGCATGATTTTTTGGATTATTAAAACTGTCCGTATGATGTAGTGGCACACTGTTGCACATCGCACAGGTCAGGTCATATTTAAGAATAGTTTCATAATCAGCCGGATCAATTAACTCAACCGATTTGATGCCGAGATCAACAGCAGCGATGCATAATTCCTCTACTGTCTTCTTAGAAAATGGCCATCTGGTTACAGAGTGATTGATTCTACCTTTTAGTTTTGGTTTTTGGATGGACGAAGCTTCGCTCATATTGGGTAATCCTAATAAACTCATAGCAGATATTCCAGCAATATTCTTCAGTGCTGTCTTTCTTGTAATTTTCATACGTCTAATATACGCTTTTTAAATTTTTATGAAATTCTTTACCGCAAACGTTTTCATTAAAATCTTTTTAAAAAGTTGTGTCAGAATGACACTTTATTGATTAGTTTAGAATCTTCAGAAATGCGAGATGATGAATATCAATAACAAATCAAGAGCTCAGAACACATATGATGCCATCGTGGTAGGTACAGGAATCAGTGGTGGCTGGGCGGCAAAAGAATTATCCGAGAAGGGTTTGAAGACCCTTGTTTTAGAGCGCGGGCGAGATGTCGAACACATCAAAGATTATCCTACCATGAACCTCAATCCGTGGGAGCTTCCACATGATGATCAGGTTCCGCATGAAGAGCGTAAGGAGTACGAGAAGCAACTTAGAACTGGTTATACAATTAAAGAATCCACCAAGCACTGGTGGGTAAAAGACACGGAGCATCCATATACTGAGACCAAGCGATTCGACTGGATTCGAGGTTATCATGTAGGTGGTAGGTCCTTGTTATGGGGAAGACAGTCCTACAGATGGAGTGAGTTGGATTTTGCAGGAAATGCCCAGGACGGTATAGCAGTAGATTGGCCAATCAGGTACAAAGATGTGGAGTCCTGGTATGACTATGTAGAGTCTTACATTGGCGTTAGTGGTCGTAATGAAGGACTGTCTCAGTTGCCTGATGGCAAATTCTTGCCTCCTATGGAGCTCAATTGTTTGGAGGAGCATGTCCGTGATAGCATCTCCAAAAACTTCGAGGACAGATTGTTGACTATAGGGCGGGTAGCCAATATCACCCAAAATCACAATGGAAGAGCACATTGTCATTATAGAAACCTGTGTATGAGAGGTTGCCCATTCGGAGGTTACTTCAGCAGTCAGAGTAGTACGCTTCCCGCAGCAATGGCAACAGGGAATATGACACTAAGACCTCACTCGGTTGTCACTGAGGTAATCTACGATCCAGAAACAAAGAAAGCATCTGGGGTAAGGGTTCAGGATGCTGAATCTGGAGAGGTACAGGAGTATTTCGCCAAGATTGTGTTCTTGAATGCATCCGCACTAGGCTCTACATGGATTATGATGAATTCAAAAAGTGACGAGCATCCGAATGGTCTTGGAAATCAGTCTGGGGAGCTTGGTCACAACCTGATGGATCACCACTTCAAAGCAGGAGCAGAAGGAGAGTTTGAAGGTTTCGAAGACATGTATTATACCGGGCGAAGACCTAATGGCATCTACGTTCCTAGATTTAGAAATATCAACGAGAAGCATCCTGATTTCATCAGGGGATATGGGTATCAGGGCGGAGCTAGTCGTGAGTCATGGCGCTCTGCGATTGCCGAACTAGGCATAGGAGAGGAGCTTAAGGAAGAGATACAAAAGCCGGGAGCCTGGAGAATGGGTCTTATGGGCTTTGGTGAGATGCTTCCATATCATGAAAACAAAGTAACTCTTGATTCGAGTAAGTTGGACAAACACGGGTTGCCAACCTTCAATTTTGATTGCGAGTTTAAGGACAATGAACTGGCCATGCGGAAGGATATGCAATCGTCAGCGGCTGAGATGTTGGAGAAAGCTGGTTTGAAAAACGTTCGCACATACGACAGCATTGGAGGCCCGGGATTGGGAATTCATGAAATGGGAACTGCCCGGATGGGTAAAGACCCAAAAACATCTGTGCTGAACAAATGGAACCAGGTGCATACCGTACCCAATGTGTTTGTAACGGATGGAGCTTGCATGACTTCCTCTGCTTGTCAAAACCCGTCTCTGACCTATATGGCTTTGACGGCTCGTGCGGCAGATTTTGCAGTAAAAGAACTTAAAAAAGGAAATCTCTGATCATGAAAAATATTAAAAGAAGAGAAGCATTGAAAAGAGCAGCCTGGATTATGGGTGGTGTGATTAGCGCTCCAACCATTGCCGGAATTATGAATGGCTGTACTCCTAAACCAGAGTTGACCTGGGAGCCAAAGTTCTTTACTGAAGATCAGGCAAGGCTGGTGATGCAAGTCGCTGAGACAATCATCCCTGAGACTGGTACTCCCGGAGCTAAGAGCCTCGGTGTTCCTGGATTTATTGAGGAAATGGTAAGTACGGTTTATTCTCCAGAGGACCGTGATGAATTTGTCAAGGGACTAGTTGCTTTTGATAAAGAATGTCAGGAAAAATTGGGGGATGATTTTGTGGGATTGGATACTTCTAAACAAAAGGAATTCTGCACTCAGAAAGATACTGAAATGAAAAAGACCTGGGATCGGTCATTCTTTTGGAAAATGAAGGAATTGACTATCGTTGGGTACTATACCACGGAATATGGTACCACTGAGGCACTTCAGTACACGGCCATTCCGGTGGAGCAGCATGGCTGTGTGCCAATCGATGAAGCTGGAAATGGTAAAGTGTGGGCCACTTAATCGATCATATGAGTGGCTGTGTTTTAGGTCATCCTGAATTTATTTCAGGATCTATTATTACTGGCGTCCGACTAAATTTTAAATGTTCAAAAAAAGTACGTTTAAACGAAATGAGAAAAGATTTTTTCGATTTCCTAAAACTACCCGTTCCACGTCGGCCCTGCCCCTAAAGGGGTGATCGAAAGTCCCCTTTAGGGGATTTAGGGGTAAATTTTGACGGATTTTCTTCGAAACCAAAATCTTTTCTCGGACGCTACTAATCTATTATCAAATGTTAAACGTTTTATGAGAATCTAAAATTAAGTGCGGATTACGTGGAGTGGTTACTTTTTGAGACAGACATTTCTATACTTATTCCAGGCCAAGTTTCTTTTTGATGGGTTCAAGCTTCTTGAGGACACCTTCCTCGGTGGAGTCGCCCAGCAGATAAAATTTTTCTCCAGTGGTGAGTTTCAGATAGGCCGCGTATTCTTTACGCTTCAGATTAGCGACTTTGCCACCATAAGAAGTAATTTGCTGACTGGTATTCACCTCATTCACAAAGATCTTCTCAATTTCCTCATAGTGTTGAGTGTCCATCTTTTTTATATTCATCACCCAATATCCTTCCGAAATCTCTTTTGATTGAGGGTCAATTTGGAGGATGTAGAAACTTGACCATAAAAGTGGTATAAGAAAGGAAATAGCAATACTTATAAGGATGGCTGGTATTTCACTAAAATGTGTAAGCGAATAGGTCATGGCAATCAAGACTACTACGGAACCAAAGACTCTAAACTGTACAGGTACTACTCTACCCTGGTTGATTTTGACTTTGTTGTTCATTTTTTAAAATTGGTTGGTACAATTTAAGAATTTGTCGATTTAATCGAAACCCTAACAATCGAACTCAGTTGTCTAAGTATGTTCAAAAATATCCCATTGTTTCCGCTGAACCTGGTCGTTTTCCCTGGTGAACATTTGAACCTGCACATATTCGAGCCAAGGTATAAGCAGTTGGTAAATGACTGCCTGAGGGAGAAATCCACTTTTGGGGTACCATCATATGTCCTGACCAAAGTTGAGTACGGCACAGAAGTGAAAATCCTGGAGGTCTCCAAGGTCTATGATGATGGTCGCATGGACATTAAAACGGAAGGAATAGCGGTATTCAATGTCAGGGATTTCCAGAACCCATGGAATGGGAAAGAGTATTCTGGCGGCAAAGTAGATATGCTTCAGGTTAAAAATGATCTGGATTCAAAATTCCACTTAGAACTCGTCGAGCTGTGTTCGCATTTATTTGAGTGGCTTCAGATGACTGATGAGCTTGAAGTGACCGTGGAGACGAGCATGTACGAGATCATTCACAAAATTGGGTTAAAACCTGAAGAGGAGTACTTATTGCTCAAAATGAAATCTGAAAGGCAACGACAATGCTACATCATTGAGCACCTGAAAAATCTTCTTCCAGCCCTGGAGCGTGCTGAAAAAGCCAAAGAAAAAATCAGGATGAACGGACACTTCAAGCATATAGATCCACTTAAATTCTAATCATTGTGTAATTTTCAGCTATGTTAGAACTAACCGGGTTTGGCGTAGTATTACTTTTCATCATTGGAGGTGTGGGATTTGTGATGATTACTTTGCTGGTAGGTAAGGTGCTCAGACCAGTCAGGCCTAACCAGGAAAAGGAAACAACCTATGAGTCTGGAGAAGATCCTGTAAAATCTGCATGGAGCGTTTTCAATGTCCGGTTTTATGTAATTGCGCTCATTTTTCTTCTTTTCGAAACAGAGTTGGTCTTTCTTTTTCCATGGGCCACCATCTTCGCAGATGAGCAAATGAATGCAGAAACAGGGGGGTTGTGGGGGAAATTTTCATTGGCGGAAACCTTCATTTTTATTGGCATGTTATTGTTGGGACTAATATATGTTTGGGCAAATGGCATGCTCGATTGGGCAAAACCTCAGCCATTGAAGAATGATTTTCATTCTAAAATCCCCAAATCAGCTTACGATCAGATTAATCAGAGAAAATTCGAGGTAAAAAAATAGCATGGGACTACTTGATCAGCAATTTGGACAGGGTGGAATTATTGTCACCAAAGCAGATGACTTGCTCAACTGGGCCAGACTTTCCAGTCTGTGGCCTATGGGTTTCGGTTTGGCTTGCTGTGCTATTGAAATGATGGGTGCATATGCCTCCGGGTATGACATGGATCGCTTTGGCGTGTTGCCACGAGCGTCTCCTCGTCAATCCGATGTGATGATTGTGGCTGGTACGGTTACCTTCAAAATGGCAGATCGGGTGCGGAGGCTTTATGAGCAAATGGCAGAGCCAAGGTATGTGATCTCAATGGGTAGCTGCGCCAATTGTGGCGGCCCTTACTGGGAGCATGGCTACCATGTGGTGAAGGGCGTGGATAAAATCATCCCCGTAGATGTATATGTGCCAGGCTGTCCACCAAGACCGGAAGCCCTGATTGGTGGCTTTATGAAACTTCAGGAAAAAATACGTGGCGAGTCTATGATGAAGCCAGAGGCCTTGAAGAAATTAATGGATAAGAGGAAAAAAGCTGAAACCGCTTAGTTTCACTAAATTTATCGTCATAGCGAGCAGAGCGAAGCAATCTCTGGCGAACTAAATGGATTAAAAAATGAATTCGAATCATTTCAACTATTTCCGGGTAAAAAACTTCAAGCGGTTCAAAGACCTTGAGGTGAAGGACATTGGCCAGTTCAACCTGGTGCTTGGTGATAATAATGTCGGTAAGACGAGTTTGTTGGAAGCTTTGATGTGGGAAAGGGTTGAAGAGTCGAGTGGTGACTGGCTTTCGGAGAAAACTGTTATAGCCCCTTTTCTGTCATATTTGATTAAATCCTTCTGTTTCAAGAATTTCGGAGATCCAAGTTCATTTTTGGATTATTTCATCAGCTTGGATGATCAAGCCGATAGATCAATGGAGTTCTTTGACCAGTTTTCAGGGCATGCAGAGGTTTACACTGCCAAGAAGAGGGGTGTTATCAGCGTTTCCTCTAAAGAGTTTATTCCCGATTCAGGTAGTTTTGGCAATGAGTGGGATTTTCAGATTGTAAGTGAACTAAACACGAAAAATCAGGAGTCTACCTCTGCGACAAGAGTTGTGATTGAGGAGGAGGTTCAGAGTACAATTGTTCCCCTTCTTCCATTTCAACGGAGCTATGATGAAGAAATTACGGAATTCTATTTAGAGAATATTCAGGGGAATAAATCTTTAAAAAACAGCTATGTCAAAAGTTTGAGAGTTCTTTTTCCAGAGATTGAAGACGTGGAGCCTTCACTTATAGGTCACCATAAGAGTCTATTGATCAATAGAACCACATCAAATCACTCGCTACCCCTAGGATATTTTGGAGAAGGGACTATTAAGATGGCCAAAATTTTGAGCTATTTGATCAAATTTAATAGCAAGAAGCTAATGATTGACGAAATCGATACGGGCATTCACTACTCCCGAATGAAGGACTATTGGAAAGTGATCCTGCAATCTGCAAGGGAAAATGATGTGCAGCTTTTTGCCACCACTCATAATCGAGAATGCATGGAAGGTTTTCAAGCGGCCCTTGAAGAGTTAGGTGCTGATTACACTTCTGAAGCACGAGCCATTACATTAAAGCAGTCACCAAAAACTGGAGATATTGTTGCTTTCACCAATTCGTTCGAAGTGCTGGATGATGCACTTGAAATCGGAAATGACCTGAGGTAATGGATAAGTTATTCATTGTAGTAGAAGGGATTGCAGATCAGGTGCTTTTAGTTGATCTTCTTTCTACCACGTATGAGGGTGAATATAAAATCTCATACCGTAAAAAGAGTAAAGCAAGTGACACAGAAAATCTCAGGGTGGTTTTTGAAAGTGAAGAGAAGGGGTCGAAGGAAATTACCTTTTTGAAAGCTAAAACTAATGGTAAAAGTATTCAAAAGAATAAGATAGACGAGATAAGAACTCCAACATCTAATTTGGAGCATAAAACAGTTTTTATTTTAGATGCAGACGCTCCCAATTTCACTGAGACTAGTAAGTCCTTGATAGAGAGCTTTAAGCAAGAAGGTCTAGATCTAGCTGAAGAGAGTGTTTTTCTATTGCCAGATAACAAAAGTGATGGCTGTCTTGAGGATTTGTTGATTCAAATGGTTTCTGACAAAGCTAAACCGATCTTTCGATGCTTTGAATCCTATAAAGAGTGTATTCACGGGGTAAACCCTGACTATACGAAGCCCGATATTAAAACCAAGGTTTACGCTTATTCGGAAATCATTACTAAATCGGGGAATGAAAGAAATCGTGATTATACTAACCGGGAAGTCTGGAACATAGAACATGAATCTCTAGCTCCACTTGTTAAATTTCTAAAAACTCATCTCTCATGACCTTCGAAGAAATCAAAAAGATCATTATCCAGCAGTTTCCTGATGCCTTGGATGGAGAAGACCTCAATGCAACTCCACAAGCACTAATGATAAAGCCTGAATTGGTCCATGCTGTTTGTGAGTACATCCACTCACACGAAAAACTTTATTTTGATTCACTGTCTTGTCTCACGGGTCTTGACAATGGTCCGGAAGTTGACACCATGGAGGTGATTTATAATCTCTACAGCATTCCTTTTGATATTCATCTGATGCTGAAGGTAACCCTTGATCGGGCCGATGCAGGTATCGATTCTGTTTCAGATATTTGGAAGACTGCCAATTGGCATGAGCGTGAAGCTTATGACCTGCTCGGTATCCATTTTAATAACCACCCGGATTTACGGCGCATTTTACTGCCCAGGGACTGGGAGGGTCATCCATTGAGAAAGGACTACCAAGAGATGGAAACCTATCACGGAATGACGGTAGTTTATGATCGTGATATTAAAGTTGAAAGTGATGAGCCTGTAATTAATGAACAATTGACAATTGATAATGGAAAATAGGCCGAATCCGTTACTTGATAAATCATACTCATTTGCATTAAGTATTGTCAATCTGTGCTATTCCCTTCAGGACAAACAAAGAGAATACATTTTAACCAAACAACTTCTTAGAAGCGGAACTTCTGTTGGTGCTTTATCCGAAGAGGCACAACAAGCGGAATCAAAAGCTGATTTTATTCATAAATTATCAATTGCTAATAAAGAAGCGCATGAATCTCATTACTGGCTGAGGTTGATTAGAGATAGTAGTAAATTTGATATTGATGTCACGCAGTATTTGGCAGATTGTGAAGATTTAAAAAGACTTTTGATAGCTATCATTAAGTCGTCACGCAAGTAGTTTTCAATTGTTCATTATCAATTATCCATTTTGAATATACAATACAAATATCACCCAGATCATCTAAAGAATTCCGAGCCTACGGTTTACACCGAAGATGGATTGAAAAAAGAAGAAATGCTCATCAATCTTGGCCCACAGCATCCTTCCACACATGGTGTTTTAAGACTTGAAGTGATCAGTGATGGTGAGATTGTGAGGGACGTAGTGCCACACCTTGGCTATCTCCACAGGTGTTTTGAAAAGCATGCTGAGTCTGTTCCTTATAACCAGGTAATCCCTTATGTAGATCGGATGGATTATGTAGCTGCCATGAACTCTGAGCATGCCTATGCGATGGGCGTGGAGCGCATGCTTGGCATAGAAAACAAAATCCCGAAACGGGTAGAGTATATCCGTGTGCTGGTAGCTGAGCTCAATCGGCTTGCTTCTCACTTTGTGGCTATAGGCACCTATGGCATGGATATTGGCGCCTTTACGCCTTTCCTGTGGATGATGCGTGATCGGGAGCACATTTTGAGGTTGTTGGAGTGGGCCTCTGGTGCAAGAATGCTCTACAACTACATATGGATCGGTGGATTGTTTTATGACTTACCGGTTGGTTTTGAGGAGCGGTGCATGAGTTTTTCAAAATACCTCAAACCTAAGCTTGAGGATTTGAAGAGGATATTGATCACTAACAAGATCTTCATCGACCGGACTGCCAATGTTGGTACACTTCCATTGGATTTGGCAATCAACTATGGGGTCAGTGGGCCTATCCTGAGAGGCTCTGGTCTAAAATTTGACCTTAGGAGAATCGATGGGTACAGCGTTTACCCCGAGATTGAATTTGACATTCCGGTCGGAACCGGTGAAGTAGGAGCTGTTGGCGATTGTTGGGACAGAACCTGGGTACGCTTTCGCGAATGTGAGGAATCCATCAAAATCATTGATCAGTGTTTGATCAGGTTGACCACAGATTTGAAGCGAGATCGTGAGTTTGACCCTCGTGAGATGGTTCCAAAGAAAATCCGTCCAAAGGCTCAGGATCTTTATGTGAGAGCAGAAAATCCGAAAGGAGAATTGGGTTACTTTTTTAGGGCTGATGGCCGGGCAGACCATGCCATCAGATGTAAATCACGTGGATGTAGCTTCGTGAACTTGTCAGTGCTTCCGGAAATTTCCAAAGGCTATATGCTTGCTGATTTAATTGCTATTGTTGGATCTATTGACTTTGTAATGGGAGAAGTGGATCGGTAATTTTTCCTGAAGTCATACAGCGTTTTCTTCACTATTCCAGTCTTATAATCAAACGACAAATTTTATGAACTGGAAGAAACACCTTTTTTACTTAACTACCCTTGCCATGGTGTCGGCTTGCGACTCCTTTGTGGATGACGTGGCGCCTCAAGGAGAAGACGAACTTGTGCTTCAGGATGCGATAAGCGCTTTGCCCAATACCTCTTTGTTTATTGATCTTAAGACGCTTCTTCGATCATCAGAGGCAGTGAAGTTTTCTATTGGAAGTCAACCCGGGAAGGGAACCGCTTCAATAGACGATAAATCCATATTGCTTTATCAGCCGAAAGTTGATTTTGTGACGGGACAAGATGTACTTTCGATAAACCTGATCAATACAGCGGGTACCACCATTGACACGGATAGTATCTGGATCAACATGGCTTCATCCGCTGACAGCATTCCTTGTTTGAATGGGGCGCTTGCCGACTACTACTATACGGAGGTCAACCAACCTGTAATCATTCAGCCTATTTTAAATGATGGCTATTGTGCAGACAAGACTTCTGGAGCCATTCTTAACTTTACGGAAAGTCCAACTAATGGTACCATTGAGCAAGTTGAGTTGTTTACTTACAGGTACACCCCCAATGTGGATTTTGTTGGAGATGATGCATTTATGTATGAACTCACGCTTGTGGATGAAGCAGGCGAAGAACACTATTCAATTTCACAGGTCAATGTTGCTGTCTTTCAGGACACAACCTCACATTACCCATGTGATTCTTTAATCCAACCAATAGATTATTATATCACTTCAGATTCTGTCAGTGCATCGTACATGATTCTGGTTTATCAATCTGATCCCTTTTGTGGTGATTTAGATCATCAATTAGAGATAGTGAGCGTAGCAAGTGGTTCAGCTACAGTTTATGATCCATCATCTATTCAGTATTTCCCTGGATCTGATACTATTGACTTCATAGAATATTCGATTCACTTTGAAGATGGCCACTCTGTAGATAACTACGTGACTATATATTTCGACTATTCAACTGATGATCCAAGCGACTCAATATGTGGAATAGCCCATGATGACGATTATAATCTCTTCTTTGTTGCAGATTCTATAGGAACGGAACTTGATCCCTTTATTCTTGATCCGGTAACCAATGACGAAGTATGTGGGCAGGTGGATTTGAGAATAATTGAAGCACCAACAATTGGTACAGCTTCATTATACGAAACCAATCAGATAGCATATTACGTTTCTGAAGAGTTTGCGGGAACCATGGAGACTCAGCTTTTATATGAGATATGTGACCATGTGAAATGTGACACAGCCATGATGACCTTGAGTGTAACCAAGTAAAATCAATAATGGTGAGCCCGGACTTATTTGACGGTGGGTCTGGGCGAAACCATTGACTAAAGTATTGGATCGCCTAATAAAGAAAATAGCACAGGGCAATAGAAGAGCCCAAAGTCAATTCTATGATGAGTTTAGCTCATTGGTGATGGGGGTTTGTCTACGCTATACTAAGGATTCTAATTTGGCAGATGATGTTTTTCAGGAGGCCTTTATCAAAATATTTCAAAATATAGACACTGTTAAAGATCTGTCGGCCATACATGGATGGGTCAAAAGAATAACAATCAACACTGCTTTGGACCATTTGAATGCCTTGCGTTTTACGGATTCCATTGATACAGAAGGACATGAACTCAGTGATCAATTTTATTCGGAGTTGCTGGATAAACTGTCCAACGAAGTAGTTTTAGATGCAATCAACAGGTTGCCAGAAGGCTATAGGATCGTGTTTAATATGAATGTAATTGATGGTTTTAGCCATAAAGAAATAGCTCGGGATTTGGGAGTGACGGAAAGCACAAGCCGATCTCAGCTTGTTCATGCAAAAAGATTGCTCAAAAAGTATTTAAACGAATTAGGTATAACCAGATATGAACAAGTCATTTGATGAAAAGCTGAAAGAGCGTCTGGAATACCTTGATGCTCAACCAAAGGAGGGTGCTAAGAAAGCACTTTTTGATAAATTGCCAGCTTCTGCCGAATCGGGTCTAGGCTATGCGCCTTATCACTACTTTGCTGGTGTCCTGTTACTGCTCTCACTCTTTATGATCGGACAGGCCCCACTTCCCCAAGAGGCTAAAGGAATAGTGAGTGACATTGAGGAATCTTCAGCACTTAGTAATAAATCAGATTTGCAAGTAGTTGCTGATTCGGAAGAGCTTGTTGACAGCACACCATACTTCGTAGAGTCCAACGGAGAGCAGCTACATGAATTTAAAAATATTCAAAGTACCGTTCAAAGTTCAAATATCAATCCAGCTCCTTCTTCAGATGGACCAATCCCTGATGCCCAATATGATAGTTTTTCAAACCTTAAATGGTTGGGATATAGTAATGATTATGAATTGAACAGAAACCGGAATTTAAGAGATAGGTCTCGATATATTGTTGGGCCAAAATCAATTATTCCTAAAAGAGACAAATTTTTCAATCCTTATTTCGAAGCGGGTGCTTTCTTTCTATACAATCGTTTAAAACCCAATTTGGACGATGACATCTATGTTGGAGATTACGATTCCCCGTTTGGAATGTCCATTTCGCGTATTGGTGTTTCTGCACATGTTGGTTTACAGCATTCATGGACTGAAAGGTTTAGCACGAGGTTTGGAATGATCTTTAACAATTACAACCAGAATTTTTCTTTCAATGTACGTTCTGTGACGCCAGATTCTGTAATCGTGGGCGCTGAATTTGTAGAACCTGTTTTTAATGTAGAGTCTGTTGAGATCAAAAAGAGAGTTTCAACACTTGGCCTAAAGGTGCAAACAATATGGAACTTCCCTTCAGAGTACAACTCGTTATATGCCGGTTTCGAACTGCACCGGAGAATAACTGAAGGAGCAAAATTTACCTATGGCGATCAAACTTATGAGTTGTCTTCTCCATATCAGTATTTAGTTGAGCTTGGGCTCAGGAAAAGGGTGATCAACTATCCATCAGGTGCTTTATTTATCCAGCCTGGCATCAGGTATGCACTGACCAAGTTTGACAATGAAGGTATATTGTCAGTAAAACCGTTTAGTGTTGGGGTTTCCTTGAATTATAGTTTGAAGTAGCACTGGATATTTAGTAGCTTTTAAGCTATGATTCCAATTCTTAGTACTACTCAGGTTAGAGCAGCCGATGCTTTCACAATAGAAAATGAACCGATATCGTCTCTCAATTTAATGGAGAGGGCATCACGGGCTTTCGTAAAGAAGTTCAATACACTTTCATCGGGAGGAAAGGAAATCAATATTTTTTGTGGCACTGGCAATAATGGAGGTGATGGGTTAGTTATTGCGCGCGTTTTAGCTCAGCAAGCTCATGTGGTCAATGTGTTTGTGGTTGGAAACTTAGAGAAAGCCTCTCCGGACTTCAAGGCAAATTATGAACGATTAGGGCCATTAACGGTACCAGTTTTAATCCATAGCACTGAAGATATTCCAATCATTAAAAAGCAATCAATTGTCATTGATGGGTTATTTGGTAGTGGACTTTCCCGGCCAGTCGAGGGATTATTTGCCAAAGTCATTCAGAAAATCAATGCGTCGGAATCAGAGGTGTTTTCTATTGACATTCCTTCTGGGTTGTTTGGTGACAAGCCTAATACAGATGGCTCAATCATAAAGTCAAACCATACTATTACTTTTCAAACGCCGAACTTGGGTTTCTGTCTTCCCGAAAATCAGGAAAAGGTAGGGGAGTGGCATATTGTAGATATAGGTTTGGACAGGGAGTTTATTGATAAACAAGAGACTGCTTATTATTTCACTGAGCAGAAGGATATCGTTATTCCGTTTAGGAATAAGTTCGATCACAAAGGATCAGCAGGAAGGATGCTGCTGGTGGCTGGGAGCAAAGGAAAAATGGGTGCGGCGATTTTAAGTGCACGAGCAGCCATAAGAGCTGGTTGTGGACTTCTATTTGTTCATACCCCGTGCTGCGGGTTAAACGTACTCCAAGTGAGTGTGCCGGAAGCGATGGTGGTAGAGGATGAACACACAGAGGTTGTTTCAGAGGTATTGCCGGAAGATAATATAGATGTGGTCGTGATCGGTCCTGGAATAGGCACAGGTTCCCTTACAAGCAAGGCCTTATCTGATTTGATTTTGCAAGCACAAGCTCCCATGGTTTTGGATGCAGATGCGATCAATATTTTGTCAGAGAACTCTTCCTTAATAGAGGCTTTGCCAGCTGAGAGTGTCCTGACCCCCCATCCGGGTGAGTTTAAAAGATTGGTTGGTGACTGGAAGAATGGCTTTGAAAAACTCGATCTCCTGCGTAATTTCTGCGTTAAGCATCAGTTGAATATGGTTCTGAAAGGTGCTTATTCTGCAGTTTGCAATGTTAAAGGCGAGGTATATTTCAACCCATCAGGAAACCCCGGCATGGCGACTGGAGGCAGTGGAGATGTACTCACTGGAATAGTAGGAGCATTGATCGCTCAAAAGATTTCTCCAGGGGAAGCATTGAAAACGGCAGTATTTTTGCATGGCTTGTCAGGAGATCTGGCAGCTGAGCAAAAAGGGCACATCGGCCTCATCGCTTCGGACCTGATAGAGTTCTTGCCAAAGGCTTTAATGAAAATATCAAAATGAGTGGTTCGAAAATTATGAATTTTATAATAATTGTTAAAAACTAGGCTTAACGAAGATTTCTTATAAAAATTTTAAGGTTAGGGCTAAACATTTGGGGATTTTTTTCCGTAATTTGTATGTAGATATGAACAATAAACTTTTACTAGCGTCGTTTGCCTTCCTTTTGTCACTGAGCGCATGGTCTCAGGAGGCTGATGGTAATGTCGTTAGTGCGGAGAATAAGTTCTACAATCAATCTCTGGATGTCAACAATAAAATTGAGTTATACCCAAATCCTGCGGTTGACTATATAGTCGTCGAGATTAGCAATTCAACATTGAGAGATACGGAATTTGAGCTTCACAGCATCATTGGCAATGAGATCAAAGTGGAGGCGGAAGATATTGGCAACGGCAGATTCAGAATTCCTGTAAAGGAGTATGCCACTGGTTATTATTTTTTAGTTGTCAAAGACGAAGTAACCAGATTTAAAAAGGCCTACCGATTTTTGAAAAATTAGTTTTAAATTCCAATAAACATTATTGTAACCACAACCACACAAGTTGTGGTTTTTTTGTGCCTGTTAGACATTAAGTGCAAATGAGTGTCACCCGCTTTACCCATGAATTTCTTCCTCTTGCTGCCAACAGTATATCCTAATCAGTGTAATTCAGGTTGATACCGTCGATTCCTAGATTAGGAATTGCTATAAGGACACTCATTGAAGAATTATGCTTCAGGGATAAACAAAAAAGAGGCTGCCTCAAAAGGTCTTAACAAACAGTCATCCTGAATTTATTTCAGGATCTTAACCGTGATTAGCTGTTAAAATCAAAGATTCTGAAACAAGTTCAGAATGACTCCAACCTTTTGAGGCAGCCTCTTGATTAATTAGTATTAGTTCAGCCCTTATTGACCTTGATTGGTCTGAAAAGTCTTATAGTATTTGTTGAATATCTCCTCATACTTGGCAGCTTCTTCCCTATAACCAGTAGCACGATATGCTCTTGCCAGTTGGTTGAGAGAGAGTAGGTTCTGCTGTAGCTCTGACGAGTTGTAGTGGCCAGATTCGAAATAATAGTCGAGCATCTCTTCCGCATTTTTGGAGGTGATGGCAGCGATGTTATCAGCCAAACTCTTCATTTCAGAGCTATTTACTTCAGAACTCTCAGACTCTAGCCCAGACGTAAGTTTGTCCAATTCCAGGAGTACACTTACCTGCTGAACATTGAAGTAGTCATAAGGAATGGATTCGTTCGGAATCACTGCCAGACTCTTTTTCATTACTTCAGCGGCTTTGTCATATTCTTCATTTTCCATGAGTGAGATAGCCAATGAATTAAATGCCGAGCGGTGATTTAAGCAGAAACTTCTGTAATCCTCTGAGTAGTAAACATCAGGGTTGTCTAGTTCTCTCCACTGATACTTGTTCATCACATTGTCATACATTCTCTCCAGGTCAACCTGATAATCCTGCGGATCAGGATTTTTTACAGGAAGCAGTCTGTAGGCAATACCTTCCTGAACCACATATCGTCGGATATCGAAATTCACAGAAGCCAAAGACGTGGTATTGAAGTAAATTGGTCTTTCCCAATCCGTATTCACGATCAGATCAATTACTCCAAGGTCACTCTTCTCAAGTCCTCTGCCATTTATTTTCCACTCTAGTCTGTCTACTACCCTGTCCTCCAGGTTCTCAGGGATAATGCCAAGAGATCTTACTTTGTCCAGGTTTACATTCATAAACATCTGCCGTGAAGGCACAGAGTTATAGAATGATCCTGTGCTCAGCGGAATCCTTAAACCTTTATGCTCCTGCTTCACAAGATCGAGGAATCGGTTAGCGTTAATAGCCCCTTTAATGCTTGGATTTTCAACTACCGGAAGAAAATCATTGAATCCCCCATTTTGATAATTTTTAAGCTCAAGACTAAACGGTAGGGCCTCTGATTCGTATGCTGGACGCATCATTTGACTAATGTACCAATCTGTATTGAAATAGCTCAATACAATCACTCGCACGTCAGTTCTGAACCCTTCTACCTCCTGTACATACCACAACGGGAAAGTGTCATTGTCACCTCCGGTGAAGATAATAGCATTAGGTGCACAGGTGTCCAGATAGTTTTTAGCTGCATCCACAGAGAAGTACCTGTCAGATCGATCATGATCGTCCCAGTTTTCTGCTACCATTACCGTTGGGATGGCCATGGCCAGAATGAATGATACCACAGCCAATACTCGTTTATTCTTTAAAACAGCTCCGAGTAAATCATAAATGGCGAGTACTCCAAACCCTATCCAGATGGCAAAGACATAGTATGACCCTGAATAAATATAATCCCGCTCCCTGGGCTCCACAGGCGGAGAGTTTAGGTAAAGCACAAGCGCCACCCCGGTAAGGAAAAACAGGAGCAATGTCACGGAGAAGTACTTAACGTCTTTTTTGTATTGAATGAAGATTCCAAGCAAGCCTAATACGAGCGGTAAAGAATAGTAAATATTCCTTCCTCTATTTTCCTGAAGCAAAGATGGTAGATCAGTTTCGAAAGCGTCACGCAGCCCTACCCAACTTGCATCTTGTTTATCTGATTCTCTTCCAGAGAAGTTCCAGAGGAAATATCTCATGTACATGGTCCCCACCTGGTGTCTAAACATAAAGTAAAGGTTGTCACCAAAGCTTGGTTTTTCTCCTGGTTGTAGCCCTGTGATCTCTCTATACCTTCTTTTATGAGGTTCACTGCCACTATACATCCTTGGTAGAATTGTAGTTTGGGAAGGGTCATAGATATAATCAAGCTTGTAGTCTTTGATCTCATATTTGTCCTCACCTCTCATATAAGTTGGCGATCCTTGTTTCTGGCTGGTTACTTCAGCTGTGAAATACTGACCATGGAATAATGGTCGGCTTCCATACTGCTCCCTTTTTAAGTAGGACACGAAAGAAAGGATGTCCTCTGGATTATTTTCATCGATTGGAGGATTGTAGCTACTTCTTATAAGTACAAGCGTGTACGACGAATATCCGATCATGACAAAAGCAAAACACAGTAGAATCGTATTCAGTCTCAATTTTTGCTTTTTAATGGAATAGAAAATACCATAGACCAAGGCACTTATAAAGGCAACTCCGAAAAAGATCACTCCAGAACCAAATGGCAAGCCAAGCCCATTGACGAAAAAGATCTCAAGTGAACCAGCCAAAGATGGCAGGCCGGTGATGACACCTGACATGATCAGGATGATAGCAGCCCCTGCAGCAAGCATGGTTAAGAAGATGCCTCGCTTGGTTACCTGTTCGTTGTATTTGAAATAGATGATCAGTCCAAGAGCAGGAAGTGTTACCAGGTTCAGCAAGTGAACGCCTATTGATAATCCAATAGTGTATGCAATCAGAATGATCCATTTATTACGATCAGATTCGTTTTCAATATTTTCCCATTTAAGGATGGCCCAAAACACAAAAGCGGTGAAGAAAGCGGACATGCCATAAACTTCTGCCTCAACCGCACTGAACCAGTATGAATCCGAGAAAGTACATGACAATGCACCAACCACCCCAGCACCCATGATTAAAATGGTTTGCTCCACAGTTTCGGTGCCTTTTACTATTTTCAGCACTCGTTTTACAAGGTGTGTGATAGACCAAAAAAGGAATAGAATGGAGAATGCGCTACTCACTACACTCACCATGGTTACCCAATAAGCAACACTTTCTACATCTCCGGCAGCAAACATGGAAAAGAGCCGGCCTATTAGTAGGAAGAACGGTGCTCCCGGAGGGTGAGGTACTTCTAACTTATATGAACACGCAATAAATTCCCCACAATCCCAGAAACTGGCGGTAGGTTCTATAGTCATTGCATAAACTACAAGCGCAATTGCAAAAATTAACCAACCTGTAATGACATTAATTCTTTGGTATCCCATTGTGATAGTTTTGAGTCAACTTGGCGAAATTAGTAATAATGGATAATAATCAGGAGGAATCAAATTTTTATATCCGGTGTAAGTGCCTTCTTCTTCAATTCAGGTCACAAGAATTCTGAATTGGTTAATCTGAGTTTGAGATAAAAACACCCCAAAACTGTCATATCGCAATGAAATGGAGATATCGTCCTGATTTGTTCGAAAATTGTAAAAATTCAATCAGTTTTTTAAATGAAAAAGATTTCTCCTAATGTCGAAAAGACAGTTTTGGGGTGTTTAAGAGGTTGTTTTACGGATTTTTTATGTGTAAGGAGGTTAGTGAGTTAAAAGTGTTAACCCATCAAATTTAACTGCAATTATTGATTCTCTAGGTTTTATATACGATTAGGTAATATCCCAACCAAAGCAAAAAGAAAAGTACGTAGGAAGAGCCCACGATGGCAACAGAGATGTTGAGTTTTTTATTGCTTAGCCAGTAAACCCCACAAATTAGTAAACCCCAATAGATAAGCTCAAATACATTCAGTGCCTTAAGTGGATAGTGCCACTTGGAACCAATGGACTCGTAATCAAAGAAATTGATCATACTCAGCGGGTAATATGCTGTATAGTCATGATAATTTGGGTCTGTGTCCACGGCAGTGAACCACACTACTTTGAGCAATTCTGGTACAATAAAGATGATCTCCATGATCATCACCATTTTCCAGAGCTGGGCATAGGTGACCCTGTAGCCAAATAAAAAGCATCCTGTCCATAAAATAAACGCTGTAAGTGTGAATTTCCAGGCTAGGAAAAGAGGGACTGAAAAATATTGAAGTCCGAAAAACAAGTTCATGATCCACATTTCTCCCCGTTCCTGCAGGATTTCAAAAGCGGCGATGTTATCGATGATGAACATTCTTTTTATCAGAAATGTGGAAAAATACAGCAAACATAAAACCACAAAGAAGGCTTTTCCGTCCATGCTATACCAGTCTTCAATAAACTTGCCTTGTGCACTCTTTAACCATTTCATGGAGACTAATTTGAGATAATTTTTCAATAATGACCTGATAAATTCTTTGAACAGGACTATTTATTTAGTGAAATGGAGGAAGTTTGGAACAATAGTTGCCAAAATCGTTTTTAGGGTAACCTCATGGGTATGAAAAAATACATCGTTTGTTTTTTGTTGGTTTATGGAATGCATCAGGGATATACGCAGGCGGTCCCCAGGGTTCCAATAGATAGTAATTACAGTTTACTTTCCAATCCATTTATCCAGATGGAGGCTACTCAGGCGATTAATGACATGTATAATTTTCAGTTTGAAAGATCCATGTCTCATTTCAGGTACCTGAAAAAGGAATACGGGTGGCATCCTCTTCCATATTTTCTTATGGGACTGAACTACTGGTGGCGTATCCTGCCAAACTTTGATAATAAGCAGTATGATGCAACCTTTCATGCCTACATGGACACTTCCATGATGTTGGCGGAACGCATGTACAAAGAACTCAACAAGGTAGAAGGTGCGTTTTTTCTGGCAGCCACCCATGCGTTTAAAGGCCGGTTGTATTCTGAGAGGCATGATTGGGGCAAGTCTGCATTTGCTGGGAAGAATGCCATGAATTACCTGGAAGAGTGCAGGGGCAATGGCGATCTGAGTCCCGAGCTCCTTTTTGGAGATGCGCTGTTTAACTATTATGCTGAATGGGTGCCGGAGAACTATCCATTGTTAAAACCAATAATGGCCATATTTCCTGATGGCGACAAGGAGAAAGGCATTCAACAGCTCAAAATAGTGGCCCGGAATGCTTTTTATACCCGCACCGAGGCTCAATATTACCTGATGCGAATTTCTTATTTTGAAGAGAATGATGTCATGGCCTCTTTACAATTGGCCGAATATCTGCATCAAACGTTTCCAAGAAATGCCTACTTCCATCGCTTCTACGCGCGTCTTTTGTATCAGACGGGAAGATACCCTAATGCCATTGAGGAATCCCTTTCCATTTTGGATAGAATAGACAGTACTTATGCAGGGTACGAGTACAATTCTGGAAGGTATGCATCCTTTTTTCTTGGCCATATCTATGAAATGCAGCATAACTATGAGGATTCAAAAAAGTATTTTAATCTAGCTATGGAATATGGAGAGGCTGCAGAGGCTACCGATATGGGTTATTACATTTACTCAGTACTGCATTTAGGCCGAATAGCTCTGAAGGAAAAGGATGAGGATTTGGCTAAGGAATATTTTAAGAAAGTTAAAAAACTCACCAAAAGAAGTCATGGAGCCAATAAAGAAGCCCGGGATAGGTTGAGTGAGTTGTGAATGATTCTATGTTTGGTTGATATTGATAAATTTACAAGCAATGTCCATTAATTTAAGCTAATGAAACATGAATCAAAGGAAGTCACATTTTGGATTTGCGGTGTATTGATGGCGGTTTTTAAAAGAACTTAAGTGTGAAAAAAGTATTAGTTACAGGAGGGATGGGGTATATCGGGTCGCATACAATGCAAGAGCTAAGTAAAAAAGGCTATGCGGCATATTCTATGGATAACTTCTGTAATTCTTCTGGAATAATCCAATCTCAACTAGCAACGTTAATAGGATACGGCATCAAGAATTATACGATCAATATATTAAATGAAGAACAGGTCGATAAGGTTTTTGAGAAAGAAAAATTTGATTTTGTAATTCATCTTGCCGCCTATAAATCGATACCAGAATCTTTAGGAGATCCGGTAAAATATTATCAAAATAATATCAGTGGACTTCTGACCGTTCTAAAAATGTGTGATAAGTACCGTGTGAAAAGATTTGTCTTTTCATCCAGTTGCTCCGTGTATGGTGAGAATGTAGTAAGTCCTGTAGACGAGACTACTCCTGTAGCACAAGAGCAACTTTCACCTTACTCCTTAACTAAAAAGGTTGGTGAGGACATAGTGAGAGATTTTGCCAGAAGTAGTAAGATCGAATGTGTCAATTTGAGGTATTTTAATCCGGCCGGGGCGGATTTAAGTGGACTTTTAGGCGAGCTGAACAAAGAGGAGAGTCCTGTCATTCCTAATTTGGTCAGAAGGGCTTCCCTGGGTGAGAGTTTTCAGCTTTATGGAAGCGACTATGAAACCAGAGATGGAAGTTGCATCAGAGATTTTATTCACGTTTCGGATTTAGCAATTGGTCATATTAATTCCCTTGAATATAGCCAGAAAGCGTATTTTGAAACCTTCAATTTGGGTAGCGGAAAAGGTATTACCGTGCTAGAAGTCATCAATGCTTTGCAGAAGATATTCCCAGGCACGCATGTTGAATTTTTGGAAAGAAGAGAAGGGGATATTCCGGCCATATATTCAAATAACCGTAAAGCTAAAGAAGTATTGGGTTGGTATCCAAAACTGGGGATCTCAGAAATGTTAGATTCCGAAGTTAAATGGCAGAAGACCTTTGAGTCATTGTCTCTGTCTTAAAAAATAGTTCTCAAGAATGTGACTTTTACTCAATTGATATTGAATCTTTTTTTCTCAGCCTCCGATAAAGGAGGAAGATCCTCTTCAGTTTGAGGAAGTTGCAAGGTCCATTTTTTAAGGGTACCGTCCAGACTGGATGAGTATAAGTTTTTACCTCCACGGTAGATTAGTGAAGTTATGGCATCAAGATGACCATTGAGTTGATGTACAATTTCTCCCTTTCCATTCCAAACAAGAATTTGCCCTGAACTGTCTCCGGTGGCGACAAGTTGGTCGGTAATGAAAACAGAACTAATCACTGGAGAATCATGATTAGGGCCAATGACCTTAAGTTCACCCGCTGTTGTCCATATCTTGGTTTTACCGTCTTTATTTGCGGATAGAAAGTATTTGCTCGATGGAGATATAGCTACCGTGACTACACTATCAGGCTGATCTTTCACCTTGAGCAACAGTTTGCCATCAGGGTTGTAAACCCGAGGGTTTAAGTCTCCACATCCGGTGACAATATAACCGGTACTTGGATTTGCATCTATACTAGTTACAGGTCTTTTCATACCTACAAACGAAGCGACTTCTTTGAATTTCTTATCAAAAACTTTCACTTCTTTCTCTCCAGTACCTACAGCAACTGAATACATTGGATTGCCAATATTAATCACTGATGAGATTGTAGTTTTACTCACATTTAGGGTTCTGATGGTTTTTTCCTGAGCAGTATTGTACAATCTTACTGATCCATTTTTTCCTCCCAATATCAAAATATATTTTTCTGAGATATTGGCAGTACTTACACCATTAAATGTGGTGATTTGATATACAGAATCTTTGTTTTCAAACGAATAATACGATGCGGCTCCTTTATTGGATATCACTATGATTCTATTGGAACCAATGCTTGCCTGGCGAATAGGTGCGACTTCATTTAATACATTTTCATAAAAAATATGATGACGAGGTAAGTTGACATAGTAATCCTCAATTATTGAGTCCTTGCTGAGTTGATAAGCATAATTCATTAGTTTCATGGCCAATGTCGGATCCTTCGGCTCAATAGCCTTGGCTTCCAGATAAATACGAAAGGCTTCTGATAGCCTTTCAGAGTTGGCCTTATTTGACTTTTTTTCCGTTATTGACTTATTTGTTATTTGTAGCGATTTTTGAAATGTCAGTGCCCTATTCAACGAGTCTATTTGTCGTGTTAACAATTGCACTTCTGATTCTTTATCCAATTTAAAAGTTTCGTTTTCTTTTAGGGAATTAGCAAGGTTAGCTTCTATCAATTTCAACTTTTCAAGAAGAACTAAATTTTCCTTATCACTGGGATTAACAGAGGGTTCGCTGTTTAATTCTGAAGGTTTTGCAGCTTCTATGGCAGCTTGTGATGAGCGTTCAGCACTTAAGAGTATTTGAAGAGAATCTATTTGTCCAGAGAGATGTCTGTTTTCATTTTGTTTTTCAGATTTCAGATTGTTATAGGCAGCACTTACTCTCGAAAGTTCAGACTCAAGCTTTCTTAGATTGATGTTAACCACTGAGTCCTTAATTGACGACATATTGTAATTGGCTAAAAGAATTTCCAGTGAATCGGCTTGAGAACTGAGCCCAGTAATTTGTGTGGAATACAATCTGGATGTGGCTTTCAGGTCGGATATTTGCTTTAGGGCTTCCAAAAGTGCCTGGGATTTTTGAGATAGCTCTTTTCGTATTGCCTGAGCTTTTGAACTATCCACTCGCTCAATAATTTTGACCGGCGAGTTCTTACTCCTTTTGATTTGCTGTAGGGAGTCCTGATAAACGTCTACTAATTGTTGGAGTTGTAATAGGCTATCAATAGTTATATTGGGCAGGTCTTTGTTAACATATACTGTGTCATGAACTATTTCGTCTCCTTTTTTATCTTCCATCGATGTACAGCTCAGTACAGTCAAAAGAACCAACGGTAAAGAAAGATTTATTGCCCTCTTTAAGATCATGAGATAAAATTAACCAGTCTATTCATGCAGAGCCGTATTTTTAAGTTTAATTTTAGGGCATTCGCTAGAGATAAACCCCTACATGACCGTACAGGATCTATTCATTACACCTATTTATCTCCTGATACTCACGGGTCTTGCTTATATCATTCGCCCTTTTGTTACAAATTCACGGACGCGAAAATATTTTATACCTGCCTTAGTGGCGCGGTTCTTTGGTGCAATTATGCTTGGTGTAATCTATCAGTTTTACTACGGCGGAGGGGATACTTTTAATTATTTTAACCAGAGTAAATGGATATATACTGCATTTTTAGAGCAACCAATGACAGGTATTGCGCTTCTACTTGATCACGGTGGTCAACATGCAGGAGAAACATTTCAGTATAGCCAACATATTTGGTTTTATCGTGATCCGCATTCGTATATGATTGTGAAAATTGCTGGATTTTTTAATCTTTTTACTTTCAGTACTTATAGTAGCACTGCGTTGTTGTTTTCTATGGCGAGTTTTGGTGGTCTATGGGGAATGTTTAGTGTGCTTACCAGAAAATATCCGGAGCATCTGTTTGGATTGTCCATAGCAATACTCTTTGTGCCATCAGTGGTGTTTTGGGGGTCTGGAATTTTAAAGGATACGATAACTATTGGTGCGCTGGGTTTATTGACCTATTCCTTGATTAATATCATTGAGTTTAGGGAAAAGAACCCTGTTAATTGGATTATTGCAGTTGTGGCAATGCTCGTTATCTACTCAATCAAGATTTATATTATTATTTGTTTTGTTCCATTGGTCTTCGTTTGGCTTTATCTGAAAGGTATAAAGGCAAGTAAAAATATGGCTGTAAAGGTTTTAATTGCTCCAATATTATTTGTGATTTTCGCTGGAGCGGGCTATTTCGCCCTGAACCAGATATCTAGTGAAAGTACCAAGTATTCTTTGGATAATATAGCTGAGCAAGCAGCTATTAATGCCTATGATATTCGCTATGGATGGGGCGCACGTACCGGTGGTGATGGAGGTTATGATTTGGGTCAGTTGGATGGATCCTGGGCAAGTATGATTAGGTTGATGCCCCAGGCGATAAACGTATCATTGTTTCGCCCTTATTTGTGGGAAGTGAAAAACCCGGTTATGCTCTTGGCAGCTTTAGAGAGTATTTTGACTATATTTTTTACTGTCAAAGTATTTTTGCTAAATAGAAGGTTTGCGCAACTTATGGGAGATCCTTTTTTGGTATTTTGTTTCGCCTTCTCCCTGATCTTTGCTTTTGCGGTGGGAGTGAGTACGTTTAATTTTGGGACATTAATGCGGTACAAGATTCCATTGATGCCATTTTACTTTACCGTATTATTTATTTTAAACAAGCGTGAAAAATCCTAAGATTTCAATCATCACTCCATCCTTTAACCAGGGTCAGTACATCGAAGAGACTATCCACTCTGTATTAGACCAGGGGTATCCTAATTTGGAATATATCATTATTGACGGAGGCAGTGAGGACAATACCGTCGAGATCATCAAAAAATATGAGAAGCATCTTAAGTACTGGGTGTCAGAACCAGATAAAGGCCAAAGTGACGCGATCAATAAGGGGTTAAAGCACTGTACGGGAGATATATTTAATTGGTTGAATAGTGATGATCAACTAGTATCAGGATCCTTGAAAATAGTGTCGGAGTACTTCCAGAGCAATAATGAACTTCAAGTTTTGACTGGCAAGGAGCTTCACTTTGGAGATGGGTCTGAGAAGTTGAAATACGGGACTAAGATATATCAATCCATAGAGCAAAACATTTTTCATTCTGTCTTCTATCAACCATCTACCTTTTGGAAAACCGACTTGGTAAAACAGTTTGGAGTAAGTAACGACCTTCATTATCTAATGGATACTTATCTATGGGTGCAATTTTTGTTGAAATATGGATCTGAAAATGTACTGAAAATCAATAACACTTTAGCAAAGTTCAGGCTTCATAACGCCTCTAAAAGTGTTGGTCAGGCTGATTTATTTGCTAAAGATAGGTGGTCTATCCGAGTTGCCTTGATTGATCAACTCACCGATCTCCCAAAGGAGTTTGTATCAATAGGTAAAATGATGAGTTCCAAAGTAGAGTTGAACGGATTGGAATGTTATTCTGGCCTTCTAAAGGAAAGACTTGAGAAAATGTACATGAGACAACTGTTTGGTGAGTTACGAGCTGAAGGCCGATCTGAAGAAGCTCGAAAAATAGTGTTTTGGCTGCTGAATAATGATTTCGGATGGGATAATGTAAAAAATCTAGTAAAAGCCTATCTTAAGTAAGATACTGGAAATTACTGATTTAAGAATTACTCCCATGAGCATAGTTCAACACAACTTGTAATAATAGGTTAGTAAAAGTAAAGTAAATATTGAATGAAATTGATGTGTCAATGACCATCATAGTATGGATTTTCTAGAGTAGACAATTAAGAAATGATGTGAGGTAAATCGACTAAATCATGACTAATACTAAAAAGGTTACATTATCAATATTAATGTCTACCTACAATGATGCATTGTACCTGGAAGTAGCAGTTAATAGCATTATTAAACAAAATTTTGAAAATTGGGAGCTTTTGATCTGTGATGATGGGTCTACTGACAAGACTAAATCCATCCTGAAAAAATATGAAGAGCACTCCAAAATCAGTGTTTTTTATAACCCGGTAAATAAGGGTAAGAGTGATACAATTAACCAGCTTCTCGAGCGCTCAAATGGAACTTACGTTTCCGTTCATGATGCAGATGATTGGTCCGAGTGCAATCGTTTCGAAATGCAAGTCAACTTTCTGGAGTCGACAGATTATCAAATGTGTGGATGTGATTTTTATAGGCATACTCCAAATGGGACTAAAACTGTAAGGATGCCCAGAGTGTATGAGGATATTCGAGTTAAATTGCCTGCGATGAGTCAGTTTCATGGTCCAACCTTAGTTTTTCGTAGAGATATTATCAATGAAGTTGGGGGCTTGTTTAGAGAATTTACATGGGGTGAGGACATAGATTTTACTAGCAGGGTTGTTGAAAAATACCCCGCGACAAATATTCCTTTTAGCTTGTATCATTATAGGATACATGGGAAGTCCTTGACAAATGACCTCTCCCGTTTGAAAGCCTCACGATTTATTAATAATAAATTGAGAGAAATCCTTCATGAGCAGCGAAAGGTGAGTGGATCAGATATGTTAATGGAAGAGAGAAAACAAGAGTTCGAATCGTTGCGAGAATCACTGATTCAAGAAATAAGGCTCAATCCATCAGAGCTATATTGGGACTTTAGTCAAAGACTTCTTGATCTGGATCTTTATAAGGAAGCATTAAAGAGCGCTTACCGTGCATTTCAAGAGGAAATTAGCTATAAAAATTTGAAGAACTTGATTTTTATGTTACTTAAGAACATAAACAAATGGGTCAAAAGTACGCAAAGGAAGAAATGAAGATAAGTGTACTGATGTCAGCGTACAATGCTGAGGATTACATTTCGGAGGCCATCCGATCTATTGTAAATCAAACTTACACTGAATGGGAGTTGTTGATATGTGATGATGCCTCGAGTGATAGGACCTCTCAAATCGTAAAATCATATAAGGATACTAGGATCAAGCTTTACCGGAATCAGGAGAACCTAAAAAAGCCACGCTCAATCAATTACCTGTTTACTAAATCCTGTGGAAGTCTGATTACTGTTCATGACGCTGATGATGTGAGCTTGCCTCGCCGATTTGAGAAATTGGTTGCAGTATTTCGTAATGATTCAGAGTTATACATGTGTGGTCATATTATTGAGCGAATGAATATCAATGGTAAGCCTCTTGGCTTGTTTAGGAAAAAGGCGGCGAATTATGAGGAAATAAAGAAGGCAATGAGCGAGTCGAATACAGATGGTGATCCATCTGTTTTTATTCGTAGAGAAGTATTTGACAAAATTGGCGAAGTGTTCAGACCATATTTCAACAATAATATGGATTACGATTTAGCCCTTCGGGTCATAGAAAAATTCAGAAGTACCAATATTAAAGAGGTACTATCTTATTATCGGAATGTTCCAAATTCAATTTCTAAAGGAGTTGTCACCCATAAAAAACTGATCACACACTACATTACCAAAGAACTCGCCAAACAGAGACAAGAAACTGGAAGTGATGCTTTGATGGTAAACGACTTTGAGCAGATTGAGGAGTGGGAGAGGATTTATTCCCAGCCTTACTTACAGGACAAGACGCTTCACTTTCGTGAAATGGCATCCTTTTTTATGTACACAAAAATGAACAAACAGGCTATTTTATTTATGTTGAAGGCCATTGTTCAGGATCCTTGGAAATGGAAGAATTGGCATACATTACAATATTGTATCAGAAGAACCCTGTTTGGTATATGATTGAACGATTAAGAAAGCTTATTTTTCTCCTGGACAACTACAAGGAATTTAGGAGAATTACAAATAGGCATCACGACGATATTAATTCATTTGAGATATTAAGGCCGTTATTAGAAAATAGACCTTATGTCCCATTTACCAAATATGCATTAAGTCCATATGCCATTACATTAGTTATCAATGACATCCTTTTACACGATAGAGCGTGTGTTGTTGAGGTGGGAAGCGGTGTTTTCACATTATTATTAGCAAGGCTTATTGAACAAAATCAATTGAGCATCAAATTCTATTCCCTTGAATCCGATCTAGTTTGGACAGAAAAAGTAAGAACTCAACTCAGAAATGAGCATCTGGAACAGCATGTGCAGTTTATACACTCACCGTTAGGCACTTCAGGTTGGTATGACAAATCCATCATTCAGAAGAGTCTAGTTGGGACTAAAATTGATTGCCTTTTGGTGGATGGGCCAAAAAGTGTGTACGGACAAGAGCGTTTAGATGCAATCCCATTTTTTCTGGATTATTTGGATCTTAATTCATTCACTATATTTCTGGATGATGCAAATAGGTCTGGCGAAAGGGACATTCTCCAAACTTGGTCTAAAATTATAGACATTAAGGCTATGCTACATGCAGGTAAAGTAGGCCAAATTACTAGGCAGAGTCCATACTATATTGCTCCAGGATGGAATTCAGAAGAAATGATTCGTCAATTGTAGAATGGCAAGGGTACTTCATATAGCTAACTGGTATCCATCTTTTGGAGAGCCGAAAAGGGCACTTTGGATCAAAGATCAAATAGAGTTGCTCTCAGGGATGGTGGACTATGATGTTTGGCATGTGGAAGTTATAAAAGGTCGCTTTAGGTTGTCATCATATCCGGTGTCTGAGAGCGAGAATCGTTTGATTTTATCTTTCCCTACAAAAAGATGGTTCCTTATTGAAGTGCTATCAGGTGTCTTGCTAGTCTATCTTTTTCTATTTAAAGTAAAGTTGAAAGACTACTCTCTAATCCATTTTCACATTGCTTATCCCTTATTGACGTATTGGCATATACTTAGAAAAATGGTCAATAAACCTGTAGTTCTTTCAGAACATTGGAGCGCCTATCACTATGATTTTAATATTACTGACAAAAGAAAACTGAAGCCAATCCAAAAAATATTCTTCAACCCTTTGCACTTGATTACAGTTTCAGGTGCTTTGGCAAAAGACATAGTTCGATTTTCAGGCAATCCGAACCTCATCTATACCGTAGTTCACAATGTGGTGGACTGTACTATCTTTAATTTCCAGAATCTTGACATTAGCCCGGATACTTTCTTTATGGTTAGTCAATGGAAAGACCCCAAGGATCCCTTTACAGTGCTAAAGGTCTTGACTACACTACCGGATTATAAACTCCGCATAGGAGGGTACGGTGAACAGTTGAAAGATATTGAGGCTTTGATTTCAGAACTTGGTTTATCTGATCGGGTAACTTTATTGGGGTCGCTCAATAAGCATGAAATAGCAGCAGAAATGAATCGAGCGACAGGGTTTATACATAGCTCGCGGTATGAAACATTTAGTGTGGTTTGCGCAGAAGCTATAAGCTGTGGGTGTCCGGTGATTGCATCCAGAGTAGGAGGAATACCAGAATTTGTCAATGAATCCAATGGAATATTGGTAGAGGGGCAAAGTTTTGACCAATGGGCATCGAGTCTGATTAAATTTGCAGGGATTAAATTTGATAGGGAAGTAATACAGAAGTCAATTCAACCCGTTTGTGATTCTGGCATGAAAAGAGAGCATTTGCTGAACATTTATAAAGAACATTCAATTGATTGATCCAAAAGACTATCCGGTGATAATCATGTCTTGCGACAGCTACAGTGACATCTGGGAGCCGATGGTTTATTCGTTGGACAAATTCTGGCCTGATTGTCCTTTTCCTACTTACTTATGTAGTGAAACCAAAAACTTTGAGCATCCAAGAATAGGTAATATTCAAGTTTATCAGCGGATGGGTTGGTCTGAAATGTTGATTTCGGTGCTTCGGCAGCTGTCTTCTAAAAATGTGATCTATTTGCAGGAAGATTATATCCTAAAAGGAAAAACGGATACCGGTGGACTGATTGATTTATTGGAATATTATGAGAAAAACAATGCGGCATACCTAAGACTGATCCCGTATCCTCCTCCACGAGAAATTATTGATGAGAAGCTAAACGTAGGCAAGCTTGAAAAAGGGAGTCAATATCGAACCTCGCTACAAGCGGCTGTATGGGATAGGAAGGTGCTTCTGAACTTGCTGGATGCTTCCGAAAATGGATGGCAGTTTGAGAGAAATTCGGTAGAGCGATCTGGCCACCTTGACAGGCCATTTTATTCGGTGAGTTTAAATAGTGATGAACCAAACAAGAATTTACATCGATATCCTCTTGACTACTACTCTACAGCTATACTTCAGGGCAAATGGCAAAAAGAAGGAGTGAAGTTGCTCCGGAAGGCAGGTGTACCAATAGATACCTCAACTCGAGGATGCTTAACAAGATGGGACTTTTTCTATTACCATGAGCAGAAGAAACCGGATTCTTTTTATCTTCAATTGCTAAGATTTATTGATAGACATTTTTTTAACCCTAAATCAAACTACCGGAAGTTTTAATGAAAATATTTTCCATAGTTGTTACCTATAATGGCGCGAAGTGGATTGACATATGTGTCGGTAGCCTTATAAAAGATGGATTCTCAGAGGTTATTGTGGTAGATAATAATTCCGAGGACGATACACTTGTTGAGCTCAATAAAAAATTTCCTGAAGTGGTAGTTTTGAGAATGAACCAAAATGTAGGTTTTGGAAGAGCCAATAATGCAGGCATACAATATGCCTTAAAACACGGTGCTGAAGGTGTTTTCTTATTAAATCAAGATGCTGAAACTATCAATGGGACCATACAAAATCTTGCGGAATTTTCTTTTCAGCATCCTGAGTTAGGAATAGTTAGCCCTATGCATTTCAATGGTTCTGGATATGGATTGGATTACATGTTTGCTCAACACTTGAGTAGAAAAGCCAACGCCAAAATGATGTCTGATTTCTTTGTTCAGAATATCAGTAAATCATATGAAGTTAGTTATGTGAATGCTGCAGCATGGTTTATAAGCAAGAAATGTTTGAGAACAGTTGGTGGGTTTGATCCTATGTTTTTTATGTACGGAGAAGATGCTAATTATTTACAAAGATTGGAGTATCATGGCCTCAAATTGACCCTTCTTCCAGCTGTACAAATCCGCCACCACCGTTCAGCTAATTCAGATAAGTGGAATTATGAGCAGTTTAGTGATAGATATTTCCAGGTTCTAGAAAGTAGCATCAAGGATGATTATGGAAATATCTTAATTGACAAAAGCTTAATTTATCTTCAGTTTAAAGCACTATTGAAATTGATGTTAAAGCCTGGGGATGGCAGGTTGAAAGAATTTATATTACTGAGAAGGTGGGCAAAAGAAATAGCTAAAAGTAGGAGGGGTAACAAAATGGGAGCCTCTTATTCATTTAATGATCATGTTTCATACAACCTAAGTTAAATTCCTTCGATCTGAGAGATATCCAAAAGATAGTTGTTGGATAATAGAACCTTATATTCTAGTTTCATTATGTGCGAGGTGAGATGGTAATACACTCGAGGAGCTTTTCTGCCAGGAATTATCACATTATCCAAATATGATGGGTAAACGCAATCTCGGTCCGCAATTTCCCAAACGCTAGTTCTTTGCTTGCAGAAAATAATATTGGATAGTCCGGCTCCATGAAAACCAATGATGTGTGTTGCATTATTGAAATATTGAAACTGATCATCGAGACTAAGTTCCTCTAACCAAACACTTTCGAATCCCTTATCTTGGAGTACATGTTCTAATTCAGGCTCATTTAGGATCATTCGTTTCTTTCTTTTAATATAGATTTTTTTTGGAGTGTTTCTAAGATTTTTAAGAAAGTAAGGTTTAATACTTTCGATTACATCAATTAAATAAGGAGAAGGCCTGCTTTGGTTATAATGAAACGACAAACATTTTCCAATTTTGGATTTAGCTCTCAGAGTATCATGATTTATAGGAATTATTGGGTTTCTTATTGGGTTTTCTTCTTTCAGTAGGATGTTTTTTTCGGAGAATTTTTCCAATAGGATTTCTATCCACCGCCGTTGGAAAGGCATTTGAGGATGATACAATTCTTTAGGAAGGATTATGTTTTTAGCTTCACTTGCTAATGCGAGATGAATTAATGGGACTTCACAAAAAGTCCAGTGACAATAATTATTTGGGTTCCTCCACGGTGTAATTATTGAGCAGTAATCTTGGTTCTTATTTTTAGTCAAATAGCCTGTTGGGCCAAAACTGTAAGTCAGAGGATAAGGGGGTTCTGAGGGAAGTAGTGGTTCAATTGTAAAATTTCCGGCTTCTTTTGTGATTATATCAACCCCATAGTTGTCATGTTCTCTGTACTTCCTAATTTGTAATTCTTTACGATATTTGGTAAAACTGAATTTAAAAAATTTTCTCAGTTTGGAAATTCTCATATATATATATATTAGACTTCATAAGAATTGATTTCTCACAAGCATAAGGCAATTTTTATACATATACCAAAATGTGCCGGTACTTCGGTTGAAAAACTATTAGGTGTTGGTTACAATGAAAATTCACCTGATCATTGTAGTCTGTATGGATGGGATTCAGAAAAGCAGCTTCACTTACACCATGCGACTGCTGAGCAGCTCCTTGATTTTGGTTTAATTGATAAAGAGACATGGAACTCATATTTCAAGTTCACTTTTGTTAGAAATCCATGGGATCGAGCCTTTTCAGATTATTTTTGGATGATGCATGATCAACGAGTAAAAGACTCCTTTGATCAGTTTCTATTGAAAAAAGGTGCATTTTATAAATGCCTCAATGATCGAACTACTTCCTCTTACCGAGGGGACCATATGATGTGTCAATTGGATTACATCACTGTGAATGGGAAAATTGCAGTTGATTATGTTGGAAACGTTGAATCATTCCAGAATGACCTTCAACACATTGGTGAAACTATAGGGTTGCCAATTGATGAAATTCCACATAATCGCAAATCAAACAATTTGAAGTTCAAACATTACAGTCAGCTCTATACAAGAAACACAGAAGAGATTGTTAGTAAACTCTATCAAAAGGATATAAAAGCATTTAATTACCACTTTCACCACCAGCCGGCATCTCTTCAAGAGTGGGGATTTTCCAAATTGTACAATAATCAGTTACTTTTCAAAGTAGCCGAAAAAGTGCTAACAACAAAAAAGCAAGTAAATACAATTGTATTAATGAAACAATTTCTCAGCTACACATTTGCGCGAATCAAAAGATTGTTAAAGCTAGACTTTTACTATAAAAGAGTCTGGTTCGTGAAAAAAGTAGTTGATGCTTATAAAAGAGGTAACACATGGATATTTAATACTTTGTCATTGGCAAGTGATGATAAGTATGTTGTAGTTCATTTGACAGATCGGAAAAAGGGTGTTCGTTTTAATCAAATGATCGCCGAAGGTTTATTGAGCCATCCAAATATTGAAGAGGTCTACTTTAGTACTGACTACATAAGTTTTGGTAAAGTGAAAAAGTCAAAAGATTTCAACGTATTCGAAAAGATGAAATCCTGTGATTTGATTTTCATTCCCAATAGGGAGCATTTTGGATTACCGGAGTACTTGAAGTTTATTGAAGAAAATGAATACTGGGGAAAGGTGGTTTTCTATGACAAGAAGGACTCAGCAGATATTGATAGTGAAATACTAAGCAAGTGTCTGTTATATGTGAAAAGATCCTTTCCTATTGGTTATGCTCGTCTCCCAAGAAGGATACATCCAAAATTGTTACCGTTGGATTATTCATTTCTCAAGGAATATTCCGAGCTGTCACGGCTTGATCTTGATAGAGATATTGACATTTCTTGTTTTTTTCATGCCGCAGAAAAAATCTCTGATAGGCGGACTAGAATTGCCAAAATACTCTTGGATCGAAGTTCTGAATTTGAAAATAGTACTATAGGGAATGTGAATATAATCGGGAGTGATGCTCGAAGGGCTATTTATGAAACTTTTGAGAATAACATGCTTCACCCTTATTTTCAAAAGATGTGTAGAAGTAAAGTTATTATTACCGCTTACCCTGCGGATTGGGATGGAGATTCTCGTACTTATGAAGCTTTCGCTTCAGGGGCGTTGGTGGTTATGGATAGAACCTACATACCTAGTCCATATCCAATAGAGGATGGTAAACATGCACTTATTTATGATGCTACAAGTGATCAATCAGTAAATCGGGTTTTGGATCGAATAAAGTATTATCTTAATCATGATGAGGAGCGAGAGGAAATAGCAAAAGCGGGTAAAGAATTTGTTTCAAAACATCACTCTTCAGTGGCCAGGGTGGATTTGATATTACAACACGCCAAAAAGGCCATGTCACTTTAAGAATCAGGCTACCTTCCATTTGTACACTTTATCAAAGTATTTCGTGATGAACAGTTGTTTTGATAAGTAACGAGATATTAGAAATGCCTTAAACTGTGTAGTTTTATTGGTTTGCTCTAAGTTTAAGCTTATGAAAAGGTTAAGGGAATTTATCGAGAAGGCAAGCGGGTTCTACATTGTAAAGAAGGGATCCGGCCAGTGGGGGCTTCTTTGGTTGAAGACATTCTATATAAATTAAGGGTTGAGCCCAGGCTGATTTTTGATGTTGGTGCCAATATTGGTTAAACTTGTGAACGATTTAGACAAGGCTTTCCTGATGCCACAATTTATGCCTTTGAGCCATTTCAGGAGGCTTTTGCTCTTCTGGAAAACAAGATTGTCAATGAAGATATGGTTAAGCTATATCACCTTGGTTTTGGCTCTGAAAAAGCAAGGCTCAATGTTGTGACTGATCAGAAATCACATAGTGTATTAAACTCTTTTCGTAATGTCAAAAAACCCAATAAGAATCCCGGGGATATTGAGAAGGTCGAAGTAAGTACTATTGATTTGTTTATGAAAAGTATTGATTTTGACTATATAGACATACTGAAAATTGATACGGAGGGGTGGGAAGTCGAAGTGCTTAAAGGAGCCGTAAATATTTTGAAAGATAGAAAGGTAGGTGCAGTATATTGTGAATGTGGTTTTTTAGAAAATAACAATAGAAACACACATTTTTCGAGTACCTGTCAATTTTTAGAATCCTATCAGTACTTTTTCTATGGGTTGTATGGCATGCGGCACAATCAATTTAAAAGAAGTAAGCACTATGCCAATGCACTTTTTGTACATAAGGATAAGATTTAGAGTGGTGTGGATTATTTTAAAAAGACTTTAATCGCATTTCTTAACGGCATTATTTTGAGCCGGAAAAAACTAATTGGAAGAGAGGAACTAGAATCTTACAATTCTTTGCTTGATATCAAGAGAGAAGAGATAAGGTTGTCTTTGAAAAACTCCAATATTCCTTCAACATACCAGCAAGAGTTTCTTCAGAGTTTTTTCATCGAAAAAGGTGGGGTTTTCTCTATACCTAATGCTCGGGTCTATGGCCGAATCGGACTGATAAAAACGGGCTCAAAGTTGCTGCTTGAGAATCATCTCAACAAATATTACTATCTAAACAAATCAGGGGATACTAAGTATTTGCTGAAATTTTGGGAGAAACCCAGAGTTAGTTCTGGGACACACCTGATACTTTCAGCATCGGTTTCGGATAATTATTTTATGTGGATGATGTATTTCATTCCGTTGATCCAACTAGTAGTTTCTGCGGGAATTCAACCAAAGTATGTTACTGTTTGGCTTAGGAATAAAGCTCCCGCTTTCCAATATGAATCTCTTGTCCATTTTGGTTTTGCAGCTATCAAGGAATTGGACGGATCCGCTTTGGAATTTGAGCGGCTTATTATACCTACTTTTAGATACCTGGATGTTGAGACATCAGCAATTGGGCACTATAATGTGCTCTCAAGAAATGCAATCCTATGGATGAACAAAACTTACGATCAAGAGGTCTTAAGGGATCGAATAGTGATCATTTCAAGGTCAAAAACCAATAGGCGCAGATTGGTCAATGAAAATGAAATACATCAAATCTTAGGTGGGGACATAGTTTATTTAGAAGAAATGACTTTTGATGAACAAGTTCGTTTGTTTAATCAGGCTAAAGTGGTTATTTCTCCTCATGGTGCTGGTCTAACGAATCTCATTTTTGGAAAAAATATTAAAGTATTTGAATTCTACCCGGATACTCGCACGTTAAATAACCCCAAGAACCTACAGGTTTGTGATTATTTAGACCATACTTATCATTTGTTTATTCAGCCGGCTATTAATGAAAAACAGGATATGAAGGTAAATTGGGAAACTATCCAATATATACAACGAAATGTCTGACCTAATATCTGGTAAAAATATTCTGATTATCTCACCAGAGCCTTGGGATCATATTTTTGTTTCTAAACATCATTATGCTGTTGAATTAAGTAAAAAAAATAAAGTCTTTTTCTTAAATCCCCCGGGGAAATCTACATTTATGAGGAAAACAGACTTTCCAAATTTGTTTGAAGTGAACTATGTTGGCTTCATCCGGGGACTCCGGTTTTTTCCAAAGTATATTCAAAAACGAATTACCAATAGAGTATTCAAGAGCTTACAGAAACTTGTGAGCGTTAATTTTAATATTGTATGGTCATTTGATAATTCCGTCTTTTTTAGGTTTGATGCTTTGCCAGAAGGAGTTCTATGCATATCTCATATTGTGGATCTTAATCAGGATTTTGAGTTTGAAGTGGCCTCAGAGACTTCAGATTTTTGTTTTGGAACGACCAGTCAAATTGTGGCAAAGCAACTTAAATATAATGATGATTCATATTTGCTTACCCATGGGGTGATGCTTCCAGAGAAGGCTCCTGAGCCAGTTCAATTGCCAGGATTCAACAAATTAAAAGCGATGTATATTGGGAATTTATCAATGCCATATATCGACTGGAAAATCATCCATTCAGTTGTGAAAAAGAAGAGTGAGTGCGATTTTGTTTTTGTGGGTTCCAATGGTGATAACTTTACTGAGAAGAGAAATCCTTATCATAAATTCAAAAAACAGGTTTACCAAAGTAAAAACACCTATTTTCTACCCCGTATTGCCAGCTCAGATATTCCAAATTATTTACAGTCTGCAGATGTGCTTTTTCTCGCCTATCAGGAGAAATATCATCTGGATCAAGCGAACCCTCACAAAGTCATGGAGTATTTATTATCTGCGAAACCAATAATACTTACCTATACTGTAGAATATGTCGGTATTTCGAATCACCTCTTCATGAGCAAATCGAATGAAGAATGGGCAGATCTTTGGGATGATTTGCAAAGTAAGGTGTCGAAGTGGGACAAAGAGAATACAGGTGCATTAACAAGTGCATATGCTAAAAGCAACTCATATTCAAATCAGTTATTGAAGATTGAACAAGCAATATCTAGATGATCCAAAGGATAAAAGATAAAGTAAGGCGCGATACTAGAAATATTCTTTTTAGAAGGGAATCAGCGAGAGTTCATTACAATCCATCTGAGAATTATTATATTTTTAGTGATCCTAGAGGTGGTAGTACCTGGCTCACCGAAATTTTAATGCGTATTTTGAAGCTACCAGTGATTTGGGAGCCACTGCATTTGGACTATCATCCCAACTTGAGGTCACTTAACTTTAGTTGGAGAACTTTTTTGCAGCCAAATGATGAATGGCCAGCGCTCAAGGTAACAATGGAAGAGGTCTTATCAGGCAAAGTATTGAATCATAACCTTTGTCATTTAAACCGGCCTGGAGATTATAAGCAAACCAGACATGCCCTGGTCAAATTTTGCAGAGCAAATGGTATCTATCCTTGGTTAGCCAAACATATTGCATTTAACAACAAACCTGTGCATCTGGTAAGACATCCTTTTGCTGTAGCTGTCTCTCAAATGAAGCAGGGTGCATGGGATCATAAATTTGAAGGAATAGAAATACCCTCCGCACCATTCAATTCATACTATCTCCAGCATCAAGAGTTTCTCCTATCCTTGTCGACTAAACTAGAGTCTCTTGTAGCATACTGGTCTATGGGGAATGCTTTGATTTTGAAATATGAAAGCGAACTAATTCGAGTGTATTACGAAGATCTCTATCTAAATCCTCAAAAAGAAGTTCAACGAATATTGGATGGGTGGGGAATTGAACAAAAGGTTACGGCTAAAGATTCTTTGACTCAACTTAGTAAAACTACGGTTGATTTTTCCCTACAAAATCAATTATCCAAATGGACTAGCTATCTTGATCAAAGTCAAATAAAGTCAATGCTTCGAGTCCTGGAGTATTTCGAAGTAGACATTTATTCGGATAATCCTTTACCTATCCGGAGATGAAGAGTCGATTAGTTTCCATCATACTCCCCGTATACAATGCTGAGCAATATGTGGCTAAGGCTATTGAGTCAGTTTTGGGTCAAACGTATCCTGAGTGGGAGCTGATCATTGTCAATGATGGAAGTACCGATAATTCCAAAAAAGTTTGTGAAGGTTTCGATGATGAGAGGATTAGCGTTCTTACTCAAAATAATAAAGGAGTGAGTGCAGCTCGAAATGTTGGGTTAAAGCGCTTGAAGGGGGAGTATTTCTGTTTTTTGGATGCGGATGATGCCCTAACGCCCAATAGTATTGAAAGTAGGCTCTCTTTGTTTTTAACTGATCCAGGGTTGATGTTTGTGGATGGTGCGGTAGAGATTAGAAATAAGGATATGACAAGTGTCATGGAGATTAGGGCTCAGCACTTTTCAGGGATTCCATTAGATGCTCTTTTGAATATTGACAATTCTGTTTTCTTTGGGCCTACCTGGATGGTCAGGAAGCGGGCAGGAGTTAATTATCAGTTCAAAGAAGGGTTGACTCATGGTGAAGATTTGTTGTTTTACATATCGATAGCCCATCTGGGTAGATACCGTGCCGTAAAAGATGTAGTATATCTATACCGTCAGGGCAACTTATCGGCCATGTCGGACTTGAAAGGTTTATGGGAGGGCTACAAGGCAATATCAAAAGAATTGGGCTCCATCCCGACAGTAAACAGAACTCAAAAGCAACTTTTCAAACGGAAAATTACTTCGATCATGTTCAAGTCTTATCTTGGGGTCTTCAAACCTTTTAAAGCGCTGGGTGTGGTTTGGGATTATTATAAATTATGAGGGTTCTTTACTTGTGCTATTGGAGTCTATCTGAGGGGCTAACTCAGTCTTCAGTTCTTCCTCACTTGAAAATTCTTGCGAATAAAGCCTACATCGATGAGGTTGTCTTTCTGACCATCGAGCGAAGTGGCGACCACTCGCCTGTTGCACCTAAGATTCCAAAGGTTTCCCATCAGCCACTTTATTCGCATAATCTTAAAAGTGGTTTGCTCAATAAGATCAACGATTTCAGGATATTTACCAGGCAAATCACCGATATTCTTCAAAAACATAATATTTCTCAAATTATGTGTAGAACCTCACTGGCAGGATCACTGGGATATTTGGTCAGTAGGAAAACAAAAATACCTTATCACGTCGAATCCTTTGAGCCGCATGCTGACTATATGCTCGATGGAGGGGTATGGTCTCGGTGGGGGTTCAAATACTTATTTCAAAAATACTGGGAAGCCAGGATTATTAAGACTGCCGACACCATTGTAACAGTGAGTCGGTTTTTTACAAATAAAATCAAACCGAGCGCTGGAGGAAAAGTGTATACATTTGGGTGTGCAGTTGATACTGAGAAGTTTAAATTTTCAGAAAAACGGCGGATTGAGATTCGCAGCAAATTAGGCATAAGGTCTGCTACTACAGTGGGAATTTACGTGGGTAAGTTTGGAGTTATTTATTATGATCATGAGGCCTTTGAAATATTTAATAAGGCCTTTAACCAGATTTCTTCTTTCCAATTAATCATTCTTACCCCTCAGGATAAGAGTTGGGTGTGCAACAGGCTGTTGGAACATGGTATAGATTTGAGTAAGTGCCACGTGGATAAGGTTGCTCATGAAGAGGTAAGCAGCTATCTTTCTGCATCAGATTTTGCATTTTCAATGGTCAGGCCATCGTCTGTCAGGCTTTATTGTTCGCCTATAAAGGATGGTGAGTATTGGGCGAATGGGTTGTTGGTGTTATCCGCTGATGGCATAGGTGAAGACAGTGACATTATTAAAAGTGAAGAAGTAGGAGCTCTTTTCAAGGATGATTTATCTGATGTAGGATTCGCCATCTCAAAGATTAAATCCGGCTTGGGGGAAAGCAGAGTTAACGGTACACCACAAATGGTAGCCAGGAAATATCGTAACTTTGAAATGCTCCATGAGCTATACGATCAAATATTTGAATGAGTAAAAAAATACTATTCCTTTCCCCTTACCCATTTGATAGAGCCCCCTCCCAGAGGTTGAAATATGAACAGTATTACCCGTATTTTGAGAAGGCCGGGTATGAACTGACCACCAGCTCATTTATAAGTGAGAGCTTTTGGAAGATTGTATATAAGAAAGGGTATTTTTTTTCTAAAGTTATCTTCACTTTTTCGGGTTACTTCAGGAGGTTTTTTGATCTTTTAAGAATTCGAAGGTATGATATAGTATATGTGCACCTTTGGTTAACGCCAATAGGTCCTCCGGTAATGGAATGGCTTGTTGCCAGGCTGGCCAAAAGAATCATTTATGATATTGATGATTTGATCTATCTAAATGACCAGCGTAACCAAAACAAAATCATGACATGGATCAAGGGGCGGAGAAAGCCAATAGAATTGATGAAAACCGCTGATCATGTAATTTGCTGTACGCCGAAATTAGAGGAATTCGTCAAGCAGTATAATGAATGCGTGACTGATATTTCTTCCACGATCAACACTGATACCTATCAACCGATAGCCGGCAAGTCAAAAAAACCTTTGGTGATTGGTTGGAGTGGGAGCCATAGCACCTCCAGGTACCTGCACTTATTGGATGAAGTGTTCAGGCAGTTGTCCTCCCGGATTGACTTTACTTTAAAGGTAATTGGAGACCCAACTTTTACATTAGATGGAGTCAAGGTAAACGCTGAAGCTTGGGAGAGAACTTCTGAGGTAGCTGACCTTCAGGGGATTGATATTGGCTTGTATCCCTTGCCATTGGATGAAGAATGGGTTTATGGTAAAAGTGGGCTGAAGGCACTTCAGTATATGGCCCTGGGTATCCCTACCATTGCTACCGCAGTTGGTGCTAATTACCGAATTATTGAGGAGGGTGTAAATGGTTTTTTAGTTAGTACTACTGAAGAATGGCTTGACATCATTCTGAAATTAGCCAATGATCAGGAACTGTACGATCGAATTGGAGTTGCTGCTCGGCAAACCGTGATCCAACAGTATTCGTTAAAATCTACTTATACGGTTTATTTATCTATCCTAGAGGAAAACTGAACCATTTTAGGAAAAGCGCGTGAACTTGCCAGTCCGGCCAATTGAGTGCAATACTTAACAAAATGGCAAGCCATCCAGCTGGCGCAGCGTTACCGGAGTTTTCTCGGACTTCATGACCTTTATGATCAAATGTTTCACATCTGATCAAAGAGAAGGTAGCTTGTGGCTAATTTAGTAAATGAATGAACTTAGCTTATGCCATATTCAGGCTATCAGAATTCTGCTGACCATCCTTCGGTGCATATGTGGTGAAGCATTGAAAAAATAAATACTTTCCGAAGCACTGGGACTAACACAGGGTGATTTTTTGCTCAAGTATAGTCAAGTACCTATGAGGAACCATAAACTCTACTCAGGCTGAGTCATCAGCTGATGAAGTGAAATAAAAATTATCACTAATGATCTGTGCGAATTGGATTGGAGGTGGCTTTCATTTCAAGTGATTTACTCGAAGAGATGATTTCAAAGAAAATTTTTTCTTTCCTTCATAGGGCGAGATGGAGATTTTTATTTTTTAATCCTTCATTTCGTGTGAAGTGAAAGTGGAAAATTTTCTTCTGGGTTCAGGTCAAGTGATTTACCATAATAGAGCCTTTTGTTGAATTATAAATATTTCAATTTAATAGCCAATATATGAAAAATATTATTGAGATCATGTATAAATGGATGTTAAATTATTAATTTATCAAAAAATTAAGATTTAATCACGAGAATCCTCATTTCTGGCACATCATTTGAATTGGTAGAAAACAAATAAATTTTTCACTATTAAACGAACAAACAAATGATTGTCAAATTAAGAACAAGTTATCTATTGGCCGGGGAGCTGGTAGATACAGGTAATGCCTACCTTAAGGCAGTTTCGGATGCAGGATTAGCCAATGATTTTATGCTAAAAATTGTCGAACACGAGGAAGAGGGAGTCAGATCACTCAATGAAGCGTTGATGACTTCTCGCAGAAATGAACATGTGATTCCGCTGGAGCAGGCAAATGTTCATAGAGAAAATCTCTTCATTGCTTTTAGGGATACCATTGATGCCTATAAGCGTCGCACTACAGAGCCTTTTGCTTCAGCCTACCAGAAAGTATGGCGGGTAATTGAGCTTGCCAACACACGCTTGTACCGGTTTGGCTATGCCGAACAGTCTGGTCGTATTGAGGCCATGATCATGCAGTTGGAAGAAGCGGGTCATCAATCTGCTTTGACCACATTGGGTGTTACTGAGGTGTTTGATGAGTTGAAAGCTGCACAACTGGCCTTTGATGCTTTATATGGTCAGCGCCATGCCAACAGCGATCGATCATCCTCCGTGAAAGAAGCCAGAATGGAGGCAGTTCCTTACTTACGCAAATTGCTTGAAGGGCTTGGGATTCTGGAATTGATGGAGCCCATGACACATCAACCTTTGATTAACCAGGTAAATGGAATTACAAGGGCCATTATATCTACGGCACGCTCCAGAAAGTCGCGACATGACCGTGAAGAGCTGATTGAAGAACCAATCGGTGATGTAGAACCAAACGTAAGTTAACTATGGGTGCTATCTTAGCTTGAAATGACCTTTCCGTTTAGAGAGGTCATTTTTTATTTATAGCCACTGCCTTTTTATTATAGAGGACCTCTGGTACTCACTTAACCCTTCAAAAACTTAGCATAAAAATTAAAATGATACCCATTACTTCCAATCTACACATCCCATCTATTTATCGATGCAAAAGAACCTTTAAACTAAATAGATCTGTGCAACGCTCGGAATCAGTTAGTTTTGTTTGGAATGAAAACAATCGTCGACGCTAGTAAAAAAGGAATCAGCCTTGACCTTAAAGAACTGATCAGGTACAAGGATTTGTTTTTGATTCTGGCATACCGAGATTTCAGAGTGAGGTATGCTCAGACTTACCTTGGTTTTATTTGGGCTTTTCTACAGCCACTGGCCACCCTTACTATATTCACGTTGGTGTTTGGTAAGGCGGCCAAAATAGATACTGGAGATATTCCTTATCCTGTTTTCGCAGTAGTGGGGATGTCAGCATGGACATATTTTTCGTTTGTGATGAGCCAGGCGGGTAGTTCTATTATTGGTGCCCAGGGAATGATCAAGAAAATTTACTTTCCAAGGCTTGTTATCCCACTGGGCAAGGCATTTGTTGGGTTAATTGACTATGCGATAGTCTTTTCTATTTTGGTTGGAATTATGATTTATTTCCAGTACCCGATCTCCTCAAACATTATATTTCTGCCAGTCTTTTTTTTAGCTAACATCATGTCCGCCCTTGCATTTGGCATTTGGTTTAGTACGCTGACCATCAGGTACAGGGATTTTAAGCATATTATTCCATTTACAGTTCAGTTTGGCTTATATCTTACCCCCATTGCATATCCGGCGGATTTGCTTGTTGAGAGGATTCCTGAATGGGCCGCAGTGATTTACTATTTAAATCCTGTGGCTGGTATAGTGGAGGGTTTTAGGTTTTCCATATTAGGTACGCCATTCACCAATTGGTATGCGCTGATTTCATTTGGTATCATGTTGATCATTTTTGTAACTGGCCTTTTTTACTTTAAGAAGATGGAAAGGGTCATGGCTGATATTGTTTAGAATATGTCGGATATAGCAGTTAGAGTAGAAGGTTTAGGAAAGAAGTATCTCATAGGTAAGCAACGTCATGCTACGATTGGAGAACGGTTTCGTTCCATTTGGGCCAAGTCAGATCATGTTGATGAGTCAGAGTTTTGGGCGCTTAAAGATGTGTCTTTTGAAATCAAGAAAGGTGAAGCTGTAGGGATTATTGGTAAGAATGGAGCTGGCAAGAGCACCTTGTTAAAAGTTTTGTCTAAAATCACCCACCCCACCACTGGCCGGTTTGAGATGGAAGGTCGTGTTTCTTCTTTACTGGAGGTAGGCACTGGATTTCATCCGGAGCTTACCGGCAGGGAAAACATATTTCTTAATGGTACCATTTTGGGCATGTCCCGATCTGAGATCAAATCCAAGTTTGATGAAATTGTGGCTTTTAGTGGGGTTGAAAAATTCATTGATACTCCGGTAAAGCATTATTCATCGGGTATGTATGTTAGGCTGGCTTTTTCCGTGGCGGCTCATTTGGAGCCAGAAATCTTGATAATTGATGAGGTGCTAGCTGTTGGGGATGCAGAGTTTCAGAAGAAATGCCTGGGTAAGATGGACGAAGTAGCTAAGCAAGGAAGGACTGTGATTTTTGTGAGCCATAATATTGGAGCTGTAAGGAATTTATGCAGTGAAGGATTGTTAATCGAAGAAGGAGAACTTAGTTTGAAAGCTAATGTGGACAACATTATTTCAAAATATCAAAACAATTTCAAAATAGATCGAAATCAAAGGGTTGATTTCTCTTCTAGAATTGGAAAGGGTGATATTAGGGTTAATCAAATTGAAATTTTTGATAAAAAGAATAAACTAACTGGCAAAGTCTATGTGGGTTCTGATTTAGAAATCAAATTGGGTATATCGATTGAAGAGAAGGTTACTTACAAGAGCCGGGTTATCGTTGGAATCTATGATCATATAGGTGTAAGCTGTGCAAGGTTCGACTCAGATGTCTCTGGGGACTCAATTGATATAGTGCGTGATTGTTCCCTAAAGTGTCAGACTCAGCCGATATACTTAAGTCCGGGTAATTATTCGATCAATATTGCCTTGTATGGCAACGGAGTGATGCAGGATTATATAAGCAATGTCGTATCACTTGAGGTGAAAAACGATGATTTTTTTGAAACGGGTAAATTTTTTGAAGACAATATGACCAGAATTTGGTTAAGGAATCAATGGAGTATTGAGGATGAAGTTCAAGGATAACCATGTGAAAAAGCCAACAATGCCATGATAAAATTTTTTCTGGAGCCTTTTCTTAGTATCGATAAACATTGCTATCAACATCCTATTGTAGCACTTGCGGAGGGGTTAAGAGCTTTGGAGATTCCTTTTATTGGGAATATTGATTATTGGTATGATTTAGAAAAAATGGAATATCTCATTACCCAGGATAATGACAGAGCATTTGATGTTGCGGTCTTTTCGCATCACTATGCCACACGAAATGATACCTTAAAGATAACTGCAAATCTGCGAGTAGTAACGGACTTATGTGATGGCCCTTATGGCTGCATGGATTTGATTGGTTTATCAAAATTTGATTTATACCTTAAAGCACATTACAATAGAAATTTTAAGTATGGTGGTAATGTCTATCCATGGGCTTTTGGTTTGACTGAGCGGATAATCAATGCTATTGATAATAGTGGAGTGAAAGAAATGACCTTTACATCGACCGTACTAGACACGTTTCGAGTTTTTCATCCGCTCAGAGCGAAACTTGTGCATATGATTAGAGATACGGGATTAGAAATTAATGGATTTGAAGATTACCAACCCGATGAAGACTACCCAAGTTACTGTGCTCAAACAGGAAGGAGACACAGTGCTTCTTACTACCAGACATTAAATTCAAGTACATTTTGTCTTGCATTTGGGGGCTATTTCAGTATAAAACCCCAACTTCCAAGAATTGCCAAGAGCATTATTTACAGATTAGTTGACAAGCATAATTTATTCATTCATCCAGCCTTACATACAATTACACAGTTTGATAGCTGGCGATTTTGGGAGTCAATGTATAGCCAGTCAATTCCTATCCATGTAAATTTAGATGATTGGGGGTTGGTACTCCCGGTGCAACCTCAACCTTACGTACATTATGTGCCCACAGCAATTGATAAATTTGAGTTGGTTGATCTTAGCACCAATCAATTAGAAACTTTAAGCCATAATTCAAAGAATTTTGCTTACGAGAATTATGCTCCAATACCAACAGCTAGGAGATTTTTGAATTTGATCGAGTCATTATGATGTTGAATTTATTAGAGTTAAAAGTTGATGATGCCTCAGTAGTTGATCAGGCTGGTATCGTATTCCATTATGAAGACAGGGTTTTTAGGGCTATTTCCTCTGATTATGTTGATTTATACACCACATTATTGAGCAGTGGTGAATTATCAGAACTCTTTAGTTGCGGATTAGTGAAAACCTGGATTGCAAAAGATATTGCAATACAAGGATTCGACTTAGTATTAGAACATGAGAAAATTCAGTTTATCTCAACCTGGAGAGAATGGACTAGTGGAATGGCCAAGGACGCTGCACTACTTTATTTAAACCTTTCTATTCTGTTGGAAAAAAAGGGGCTGAAGTTAAAGGACACCGAGCCGGAAAATATCCAGTTTGTGAATGGTCGACCTATGTGGATTGATTTTGGCAGCATAGTACTCAACTCTAATAAACCCGAATTTCATTTTCAAGGTTTTCAGGTTAATCACCTTATTCCTTTGTGGTTAATATCCAAAGGGTTTAATGATTTAGGTTTTTCAATTTACCTGGAAGCATCGATTGAGAGGTTGAAAAAAATGTTTTTGAAAAAACCTCTATGCTACTTGCCTCTTAAGGCTTACTGGAGTTATAGAAAAGAAAAGTCTACTCATAAAAAATTAATAAATCTGGAGAATTACGTTGCTTCTCTGGATATGCAAATTAGTAAGGGTTATTGGACAGATTACCCTGAACATGGTAATCCGGATCCAAAATTTGAAAACACATTTAGTAAAAAGGCATTATGTGTTTTCGAAGCATTAAAGAAAACGAAAGGGGCAACCTTGCTTGACATGGCTGGTAATAAAGGTTGGTTTAGCTTGCTCGCAGCTAATATGGGTTTTTCTGTGGTGTGTTTCGATCTAGATGAAGTCTCCATTGAGCGACTATACCAAATTGTTAAGAAAGAAAGCTTTCCTGTTTTGCCCCTTAAGCTGGATTTTCTGGTACCATCTCATCCATACGGTTATAACCTAGGGAAAAAGAGCTCTTTTGAGAGGTTGAGTTCGGATGTTGTGCTGGCATTGGCGATAATACATCACCTTGTGTTTAAAGCATTTGTCAGATTCGATACCTTTTCATCGATATTATCAAAGTATACAAAGAAATATGCTCTAGTTGAATTCATTCCCAAAGAAGATCAGTACGTGTCCCAATGGAACGTAGAAAGGTTCCCATGGTATAATCTTGATAATTTTATTGATTCTTTGTCCATTTATTTCAACGAAATTGAGGTTGTTGATTCTGATCCTCATCCGAGGAAATTATTGATTTGTAAAAAGAGCTAGTAAGTTAATTTCTGTATTAAGAAATTTAACATCTAAATCATGGCACTTAAAATCCTCGTTCTTTCTACCCACGATCGACTCGGTGCAGGACTCTACGCTGTGGAGGTTCATAAACTACTGCTGAATGCAGGGTATGATTCAAGAATGTATGTGAAGGAGAAAACCCAGGATTTACAAACCATCATACCATATAAAAGAACTTTTTTTCATAAGGTGGTAGATCGTTTGTATAGATTGTTTAAGTCTACTGAATCTATTAAAACAGATCCAGATTACTTCTTTTATGGACATTTAAAAACTAGTAGATTTCCTACGTTCCGAACGATTAAAAAACAAATTGACTTCAAACCTGATGTGGTGCTGGTCTTTTGGGTTTCTGATTTTATTACAAATAGAGTTATTAAGCTGTTGCATAATCGATTTGGTTCTAAAATAATTTTTATCCCCCCCGATGCTGCTCTATTCACTGGTGGGTGCCATTATCCAAATAGATGTACCAACTATAAGACAGGTTGCAACGATTGTCCCGCAATAATTACTTTGAGTCAACAATGGATTGCCCGAAGCATTTATATAGAAAAAAGTAAATTGTTGCAGAAATCTGACTATACGGTTGTCTCTGTTTCGTCATTCCTAACCCAAATGGCCGTTTCTTCTGGAATTACTAAGAATGTCCATTTGTGGAAACAGTTTGTGGTAGTGGATGATGAAGTGTTTCAGCCAATAAAAAGACTAACTGCAGCTCGGAACTTGAGTCTTGGTGCTAATAAAAGGTATGTTTTGTTAGCTGCAGCTTTTCTTAAACAAAAGAGAAAGGGCATTTTAGAAGCTGTAGAGGCATTGAATTATGTTTGGTCCCAAAATCAGGATTATGAGGTTTTACTAATTGGCAACGCTTCAGATGAGTTTGAAAAACTTTACAATGGGGAAGTTCATGTCCTTGGGTATATGGATCCGAGCCATCTTAATGATCTGTACAATATATCTTATTTATATTTATGTCCATCACTTGAGGATGCGGGTCCAATGATGGTGAATCAATCTTTGATGACTGGTACTCCAGTGGTTGGGTTTAAAATGGGTGTCCTTCCCGATTTAATCAGGGAGAATGAAACAGGTTGTCTTGCTGATTTAGGCGACATTGAGGGACTTGCTGAAGGCATTTTGAAGCTCTTGAATCTTTCAGAGGGGGAATACTTAGACATGTCAGAAAATTGCAGAGATTTGGCATTGAAAAGTTACTCACCAGAGACAATCCTAAATAACTTTCAAAGGTTGTTTAATGAGTTATCATTGAATTCAACAAATTAAAAATTGAGTAAGGGAAAGATTACATTATTTCTTATGTCCGAAAAAGGGCTAAAGGTTTTGAAGGGAATTATTGATTTCTATGGCACCGAAGTGATCGACTTGGTGGTTATTGGAAGAGATAATGCCGTACTTAACGACTTTTCTGAAGACATTGAAAAATGTGCCAAAAAAAGGCAAATAGAAACTTGTTATCGTAACGATTCCTATGTTATTAGTACTTCATATGCTTTGGCCATTTCATGGCGATGGATGATTGAGTTAAATGAACGGGTGATTTTGATAACCCTTCATGACTCATTGTTGCCAAAATACAGAGGCTTTGCTCCCCTCGTTAGCCAATTGATAAATGGAGAGAATTCTTTGGGGGTATCGGCTATTAAGAGTTCGGAAGAATTTGATCGAGGAGATATAATAAGTCAAGCTCAAATTGAGATCAGCTATCCAATAAAAATTCAAGAGGCAATAGACAAGGTTGTGGAACTCTATGTTCAATTGACCCTGAGTTTGATGGAGTCCATTATTTCAAATGAAGACCTGTTATGCCACCCTCAAGATGATTCAAAAGCATCATATTCTTTGTGGAGGGATGAAGATGATTACAAAATCAATTGGGCTATGGATGCACAAGCGATTATCCGGTTTGTTAACGCTGTTGGATATCCATATAAAGGTGCAAAAAGCACACTAAGTGGCATAAATATTAGAATATTAGATGCTTATGTTTTACCGGACGTTGAAATTGAGAATAGAACTCCTGGTAAAGTTCTATTTATAAAGAATGGGCTTCCGGTAGTTGTATGTGGCAAGGGTTTATTGCAAATCAACCAAGCCATTGCTGAAGACACGCAGGAGTCGGTTTTACCTTTGAGTAAATTAAGAGTTAGGTTTAGCTGATATCAGCCTAGGTAAAACATTTTAATAACTTCAATAACAAGTTGCTGTTCTTTCCCTGAAAGTCCCGGATATAAAGGCAACCGTACAATAGTTTGGGAGAATCTATCAGCGTTTTTTAAATGTTCTTCGGCATGTTGGGATAGGTAGTATGGACTTTTATGCAGGGGTAAATAATGAAAGACTGCTAAAATACCATGCTTGCTCAGGTGATCAATCAATGCATTTCTTGTTACTTCATCGATGCAAAGAATTCCGAAAAGGTGTGCGTTGTTTGTACCAAAAGAAAATTGCTTTATAAATTGAAGATCACCAGTTTCTTGCAGTTCAGTGAGTTCGGCTTCATAGTTTTTCCATAAGCTTATTCTTTTTGATTGGATTAATCCCAAATTATCGAGCTGAGCCTTTAGGTAAGCTGCATTTAAATCACTGAGAAGAAAAGAAGAGCCAATGTCTACCCAATTGTATTTGGATACCTCTCCACGGCTGAAGGCCGCTCTGTTCGTGCCTTTTTCCCAAATGATTTCGCTTCGTTCAAATAAATTGGGATCATTCACAACCAGCATTCCACCTTCCCCACATTGGATGTTTTTGGTTTCATGGAAGGAGAATGCAGCTAAATGACCGAATGTGCCCAGACGTTTGCCTTTATAGAAGGATTCAATCGCTTGTGCAGCATCTTCAATGAGAATTAATTGATGATCGTTAACGATCTCCATGATTTCATCCATTTGGCAGGTCATTCCGGCATAGTGTACAACTACAATAGCTTTCGTTTTGGAAGTGATTTTATGTCGGATATCTTCAGGGTCAATATTGGGATGAACGGCTAGAGAATCACAAAAAACCAATTTGGCACCTCTCAATGCGAATGCATTGGCTGTAGAACAAAATGTAAATGATGGCACAATCACTTCATCATTTGTCTGGATATTGGCAAGAATAGCAGCCATTTCCAGTGCGTCTGTACACGAGGTTGTGAGTAAACACTTGGAACCTGGAAAATAGTCCTTAAAAAAATGATGACACTCCTTAGTATAATACCCATTGCCGGATATTTTACCCCTTAAGATTGAGTCTTTGACATAGTTAAGCTCTTCTCCAGATATATATGGCTTATTAAAAGGGATCACGTTGGTCTAAATTATAAAGAAAGTTTAGCATTCAAGAAAATTGGTCGAACAGATTGAGCGTTAAGTCTAATTACATCAGATTGTTATCAAATAGTCGTATTAATTGGAGTTTAAATCCAATTATCTTTGATGTAAGGTAAAATAAGCATTCTGAATATTGGGATATTTGTATTGCCTTTGTTTTATCTGAAAAGGCTTTAGGTCGGTTATTCATATTGGTTAACCACTGAAATATAAAGAAGAGCGCATTGAATAGTAGTAGGGTATTTAGTCTTTCTGTCGCATTTATTTTAGTAATGCTTATTTCGAGCATAATCAATGCCCAATGCCCTTCACCTTCCTTCACCCTATCCCGTGACAGCATCTGTTTGAACGAGGCATTAACGATCAGTCACTCGATAACGGGAGGTGTATTGTACGAGTGGGACTACTGCGTAGGGGACTTTGACAGCACGATGACGCAGGTACAGGTCACGAACAAT
>JAVJQA010000039.1:0-20643 GCA_040218045.1 Marinoscillum sp. | reverse complement strand
AGGGAAAAGTTCAGGAGAAGTGCTCGGAAGGCTTTTGAAAATAGGCTTACTCATAGATATATAACGCTATATGTAATATAATAAATCTATGAGACTAATCATAAAAAAAGCTGTCCAAATTACTTTTTGGACAGCCTCTTTGGGGTGAGGTTCAAACCACTCTACTCTGACTGTAAAGTCATATCGATGATCACAAAGAGCGATCCTCCCGGGTTTTTCTCATTGACATACTCAATGTAGAGCGCATGTGAGCCTGATGTTGCTTCAATAGGCACTACCACTTTTGGGTTGTTTCCGCCCATCGGACCTGGCTCGATAAAAGCAGAGGTACCAACCACTTTTCCATCAGGTCTATCCAAACGGAGTTTCATCATACCTCCTTCAAAGCCCATCTGAGCAGGACAAGCCACTCCAAATGCAATGGACGAAACATCGGTAAAATCAAAGGGTTCGAAACCAATCATGGAGCCGTTGGACTGCCCTATCTTCAGGCTCATTCCTCCAAAGGTCATGCTATTGACGTCTTCGTCGAAGACCGCAGTACCAGAGGTAAGGTAAGGATTTTGAAGTGTCAGCACCTCCTGGCTTTTAATCGACGGCATGCCTTTAGCGCCGCTATCTTCATAAGTAGCTCTCAGGATAACTGCACCCTGCCCCTCTACCATATCTTGCGCTGCTACGGTGTAAGAACCTTCAGCCGGCAAATTGGTAGAACCCGCTTCATCTGCCAGACTGAGTATGTAGCTGACCATTTTGCCAACATCTTCTACGGCTAGTGTTGGGTGGGCTGCCATAGCGATATTTCCCCATTCACCACTACCTCCATTGATGATCTTTTTAATCAGAAGATCTCCGGCATTTGGGTCATCCTTATAGCGTTTGGCCACTTCCAGATACATGGGACCTACCGACTTTTCATTTACTTGATGACACGCCTGGCAATCGCTTTCGCTGATTAGCATCTTACCGGCAGCAAAGCGCAAGTTTTCATCAGCAGCTACATGCCCCTGTGCTATTTCAATTTTATCAAATCCTTCTTTAAGAAAATCCACCGTTACGGAAAGCTGATCATCAGCGATTTGGCCGTCTTCCAGGTCTGAAGCTGATGCTTTGTATTTGAAGGCTTTGCCAGGAAAGAAAAATGAGCTATTTCCTTCTACTATGTCCAGGTTAACCTCAGGTGGCTCATTTCCAGATACCAGATCAATCTCTTTGGTTGATTTGGCTCCTTTGGAGTCTGTAACGGTTACGGTGGCTGTGTACTGCCCCGCTTTTTCAAATGTATACGAAGGTGCTGGTTCACTAAAAGTAGCCAGCTTCTCCCCTCCGGCACTGGTGATTTCCCACTGGTAGTCCAGTGCATCACGATCATAATCAAAAGTACCCTGCGTAGAGAAATCAACTTGGTGTGGGATGGCTCCTTTCTGTTTGCTGACTGCTAATTCGACTACTGGCTTCCTGTTACCGTCATTGTATTCGATGCGCACAAGCCGTGCATTTTCGTTTTGCTGAAACCATCCGGTACCGTACTCCAATAGATATAAATCACCATTCGGACCAAAGGCCATGTCCATCGGGTTACTGAACTTATAGCTGGGCATAAAGCGCTCCATGTCAGTAATGTCTCCATCTTCATTCATAGAAATAGCCATAATCCAACCTCTCATCCATTCGTAGATGAAAAGTTTACCGTCATAGTATGCTGGGAATGGCCTCCTGGCATTGGCAAACATGTCCTTATAATAAACAGGGCCGGCCATAGACGTACGTCCTCCGGCACCAAGGAGAGGAAATTCCTTCGAAGCTCCATAAGGATAGTAAATAAAAGCTGGTTTTGCTGGTGGTAGTTCTTCTAACCCGGTATTGTTCGGAGAGTTATTAATCGGTTTTTCAGGATCGAACCTGTCTCCAGAAGTATTGGTCTGGAAATCATACTCATGATATGCCTCATTATCTGCAATAAAGTAGGGCCAGCCAAAGAAACCCGATTCTCGTGCCTGGTTTACCTCGTCATAGCCCATAGGACCATATCCGGTGGAGTCTTTACTGGCGTCAGGTCCTACATCTCCCCAGTAAACGTATCCGTTCTTTTGGTCTACAGAGATGCGGTATGGGTTTCTCATCCCCATACCAAAGATCTCTGGTCTTGTTTTTTCTGTTCCTTCTGGAAAAAGATTGCCTTCAGGAATGGTATAGGTACCATCATCCTGTGGAGTGATCCGAAGAATTTTTCCACGCAAATCATTGGTATTCGCCGACCCCTTTTGAGCATCCCATGGTCCTCTGCCTTCTCGCTCATCCAGCGGTGCATAGGATGTGGCGCGTGGGCTGGTGTTATCTCCTGTAGAAAGATAAAGATTACCTTTTGGATCAAAAGCTATTGATCCTCCCGTATGACAGCAACTTTCTCTCTGAACCTCAACCTCAAGGATGGTTTTCATTGAGGACTCAACCAACTGGTCATCTTTAAAGTCCCATCTGGTGAGGACATTTACGGGCTTCTCACCTGCCAGCGAATGGTACATATACAACCAACCATTCTCAGAAAAATTAGGGTCTATGGCCAGTCCAAGCAATCCATCCTCGGCTTCATCTCTTCCATTATCTTTTATCTCGTATTTATGACTCACCGGGAGTTCATAAATCACTTTGGTGGATTTCCCTTCAGGGTCATAAAGCTTTACTGCGCCCCTTCTTTCAATAAAAAGAACCCGGTTATCTGGCAACACAGCCAATTCTACCGGCTCGTTTAGATTTTCATCTAAAACTACTTTTGTAAATCGATTTTCGTCAGGTACCCGAAGGCTTCTTGCCTGGTCATAGTTCAATGTCACTGGCTCCTCTCCGCCTAGTGCATATTCAATTCCGCCCTTTAGGTGGTTCAAAAACAATGGGTTTGAAAACTGTTCTTCGGTATGCCCAATGGCTGTATAGAATGCCCGACCTCCGTCAAATTCATGATACCAGGACATAGGGTGATCGTCTCCGTTTGTACCACCCTCGTATGTGCTCTCGTCTACCTTAAGCAGTACATTGATCATGTCTGACTTGATGGATTTGAAACTATAAAACTCATCAGTTACCGAGAATCGATCAGGTATGCTATCCATAGAAACGTGATCTTTATCTACTGCATAGAATTCGGCCGTTCGTACGTTGGGGTTGTTGGGATGACTCTCGAAGTAGGCCCCTACGAGTTCATTATACCAGGGCCAGTCATATTCGGTATCGGCTGCAGCGTGGATGCCCACAAACCCACCCCCGGCCTGAATGAATCGCTCGAAATCGTTTTGTTGCTGGCGGTTGAGTATGTCCATCGTGGTGTTGAGGAAAATCACCACATGATAATTGGAAAGATTCTCTTCATTGATCAATGAAGCATCTTCAGTTGCATCTACGTTATATCCCTCCTGCGCCCCTATATCCTTAATCGTCTCGATGCCTACTTCAATCGACTGGTGTCTAAAACCGGCTGTTTTTGAAAAGACTAAAATACCCGGAGTGACCGGCGAGGAGCAAGCTCCACACAGCATGAGTAGGATTAAAATAGCGACAATAGGTTGTGAAAAGTGTTTTGTTCGGAGGGGCATTGTAAGGTCTGTTTATTGAGACTCCAATATAAAGGGTTTCCTGTGAATTGAGGAGGCATTCCGCCAACAAAGGTGTACAAGGCAGCAATTCTTCTCTTCGTAAATCGTACTGAAGTCCTAACTTCATTGGTTAGTCTCAGGTGATTTCCAAATAGTGTTTCTAAACGGATCGCCACATTGATTTTGCTTAAAAAACCCCTTCGTTTTGTGTTTTGAGAAATCGTTTTCATTTTCCCTAACGCATGAAATAATTCTCTATCAATCACTTCCGTTTGGTGGGCTGTGGCTCGGTTGATATTAGAAGGCCAAGACTGTGTTACGGATTTTTCCTAACGCATTATGCGTTTCGGTTTTTATGCTTTTGGATTGGAAGTGGTGAATACGCTTCTTTACCAACTCACCCCCAGCCCCTCTCTTTAGGAAAGAGAGGGGAGTTACGAGATTGACAATATTTCAAAAAAAGTAAAGTTTGGGGTGAGTTGGGCATTATGCGTTTAGGGTCGGCAGCAATGACAAATGCGTATGGATTGGAGTGGCGGAAACTCCTTTTATTAGGATTGTCGATTCTAGAACAACTCACCCCCAGCCCCTCTCTTGGAAGAGAGGGGAGTTAATAGATTGACAATATTTCAAAAAAGTATGGTTTGGGGTGAGTTGGCAAGATGCGTTTAGGTTTTTCAGATACGCATAATGCGTTACGGTTTTTATGCTTTTGGATTGGAAGTGGTGAAAACTCCCTTACTAGGATTGTCGATTCTAGAACCAACTCACCCCCAGCCCCTCTCTACTCCAAATGCTATTAAAGTAAAGTTTGGGGTGAGTTGGGCAAGATGCGTTTTTCCTTATTCTTAGCAGAATCTTTCTTGACTGCTTTCTTTTTGTCTTATCCTTTGGCAATAGTATTATCTATAAATCAGATGAATATCATCTCCATGCCGGCCAAATACCCGCCATGTCAACGAATAGAACCTCCATGCTGACTAAATACCCGTCATGCCATGGCATAAGCCCACCATGTTGGAGTAAACAGGCGTCATGTTAGGTCAATCACCCTTCATGCCCGGCATGGAGAATGCACAGCTCAACATAACGGAATATTATTTGGCATGAGGATAAATTAATAAACATAACAGAATATTATTTGGTATAGCGCAGATCCACTGTGGTAGGAGGCATCAATTTGCCGTGATGAACAAATCCCTAAGTGGAATGGTCAATCTGTCATGTGTGATATAAGCATTTACTCCAATTCCTTGTAGCGTTTTTTCTCAAGCAATGCCGGGACATTTCCCAAATACATACGATGCAGCCTCTTGACAGTCTTCAATGGCTGGCAAGGGTAATATTCCAGCAGGTCGTCCGGAAAGGGCTTGATCAGGGCTTTGGCTTCCTCCGGGCTTCCATGCAGCCAGGTTTCGTCATCCTTTTTATCTACAATAAACGTCATCCTGGACTCCGGTGTATATGGGGTTTCGTTATGGAGCCAGGCTATTTCCTTATTGGCCGGCCCAGTCACCAAAGTAACGGTGTTGGTTTCCACTTCGTCTACCGGGTCTGTAAAAGTCTGCCACAAGCCAGCTACCATAAAGGGTTCTTTGGTTTTCAACTGGACGTAATGTGGATATGTCTGATCATCTTTAGTGTAGTGCTCAAAAAATCCATCCAGCATCACCAGGCATCTTCTGGATTCAGCAGCGTTTCTGTAAATACTTTTCTCCGTAAAAATGCTGTTATCCCTGGCATAGAGCGTGTTCATAGGCTTGCCTTTGATTTGTGGCGCAAATTCAAAGGGTATAAATGCCCAATGCAGAAAATTGACACTTTGTGGGTCCTCATTGAGGATTACCGGGAGATCTGGCTCAGTTAACCCGGACACGTGATAGTTCGGAACGCTTTCTTTCAGTGCCTGCGCCCACATATCGGTGTTTCCATAGCGCTTGGCATAAAGCTTGGCATTCCTGGTAGAATGGGAAATATCGTAACTCATGTGGTGAAAATAGTCAGAAATACGTTCTTACCTGAGTTAGACAATAATATACTGACAAAATAACTGTCAAATAGCTCAAAATTGCCTTTTCGACGAAGGAGAAATCTCACTATTTAAATGAGCTGAATCCTTTTAACCAATAAGATCTCTCATTCTTCGAGATGACAATCTAAACTAAACACATTAAATCCGGATTTAGCATGCCTTGACTCCTTTCTTCCTGCCAAAGATGCTCACATCCTTACAAAATCTTTATACACCAAAGGTTAAATTTGAAACAAAAATCGAATTGGCACCTTCCAAAATTAAAAAACATGGCTTGATGAACCAGTATATGATAAGTATAGGACTTATCACCGTTACTGCTATCACCTCTTACTTTACCATAGGCCTTTTTGAGTACAAAGTGGTAGCCCTGATTCTGCTGCTCATGGTGTCCTTGCTGGCCATGCTTTTTGATATTTTTCCTGTCCTGGTTGCAGCTATAATCAGTGCCCTTGTATGGAATTTCTTCTTCATACCTCCAAAATTCACTTTCCATGTTGGCTCACCTGAAGACGCCTTAATGTTCTCCATGTATTTTGTAATCGCTATGATCAATACGGTCCTGACCTCAAGGATTCGGCGATTTGAAAAGAAGGTCAGGGACAAAGATGAACGTGAGAAAACGATTACGTTGTACAACGCGCTGCTCAATTCATTGTCTCATGAATTGCGCACACCTATTTCGACCATTATTGGTGCTGTTGATACAATCAAAGAGAATAATAGTAAGCTTTCGGATCACAATAAAAGTGAGTTGCACAATGAAATAGAAATTGCGAGCTTCCGTTTGAACCGACAAGTAGAAAACCTCTTGAACATGAGCCGCCTGGAAGCTGGCGTACTCCAACCTAAAAAAGACTGGTGTGATGTGAATGAAATGATTTACTCGGTGATTAAAAATAATAAGGAGAATGTAGTCAGTCATCAGGTCATCTTTAATGGAAATGAAAACCTGCCTCTTTTTAAAATGGATCGAGGGCTGACTGAACAAATATTGAACAATATTCTTCATAATGCCTTGATGTATACGCCTGAGAATTCAGTAATCACCATTCAAGTAGCTCAAGGAGAAAACACCTGTCGGTTTGAGATATCGGATAATGGATACGGTGTGCCAAAAGAACGAATACACTCCATCTTCGATAAGTTCTATCGGTTGCCCGAGACGGCCGTTGGAGGTACAGGACTTGGACTGGCTATTGCAAGAGGTTTTGCTGAAGCCATGGATGGGACTGTCAGCCTGGAAAACTTAAAAACTGGTGGGGCGCACTTTATTGTAGAATTCCCTTCTGAAACATCTCTTATACATTCCGAAATAGAAAATGAACAGAGCTGAAGTACTCATCATTGATGATGAACCGCAAATCCGCAAGTTGCTTCAAATCAGTCTGGAGAGTAACAACTATAAGACTACCCAGGCAGCCACCGGAAAAGAAGGATTGATCATGGCTGCCAACCACCCTCCGGAACTAATCCTTCTCGATATTGGATTGCCTGATAAAAGCGGTCACGAAGTGCTTATGGAATTGAGGGAGTGGTATAATAGACCGGTTATTATTCTGTCAGTTCTGGACAGTGAACTTGATATCATATCTGCCCTCGATAATGGTGCTACCGACTACATTACCAAACCTTTCAGAACCGGTGAGCTGTTGGCAAGAATGCGATCTGCAATACGAAGAAATCAATTGAACGATCCGGTACAGACAGTGGTAAATTGTGGTGAATTATCAATAGATCTAACAGCCAGAATTGTTAGGAAAAACAATGAAATAATCAAACTAACATCAACCGAATATAATCTCTTTTCCCTCTTTGTTAAAAATGAAGGACGAGTGCTTACGCATCATTTTATTCTCAAAGAAATTTGGGGAGTGGGTTATCAGACCGAAACACAGTACCTACGTGTTTTTGTGGCACAACTCCGCAAGAAGATCGAGGATAACCCAAATAACCCTTCCCACATTGTAACTGAAAGTGGTGTCGGTTACCGATTCAGCTAATCTTTATAAAATCTTTATACCCCTGATTTTAATTTTATCCCTGGTTTATATCCAATACGGTTACTTCGCTATCCAAAGAAGAGCATGCTAGTAAACCTGTAATTCCAGGATTTAAAAACAAATGAAAGAGGACGAGCAAAACCAAAGTTACAGTCATCTTAAATGGCCATTCATTATTATGACAATCATCATTTTATTTTTGATTATCCTGATCGATATCCACTTCCCCAATCTATAAAAAACAACTTTGCGATTTACCGATAAAAGAATACCTGCCAACATTGGAGAGTGGCCTAAATCGTTGGTTCAATTACCCTTTTGGTTTTCCTTAATGACTTTGTTGTTGATCATTTTTGATTTAGGGTTTGACCAATCTGTTCACTTAGAGAATCGTTTGATTTGGGCTTACAATTCGCTTTTAATCCTTGGAATTGTCTCCATGATTGGCCGTTATCCGAGTGCAAAAACACGACCTCTGGTCAGGGTCAGACCTTTTGATTTTCTATTAGTGGCATTTCTTCTTCTTGTCTTCACAGGTCAGGTTATTCATACTTTGCCAAACGATCTGGGAGAAAAAGCCTGGTATTTTATTGCCATTGCATTAGTCTTCGTGCGGGAGTTGTCTGCCTTGAAATTGGATTTTACCAGACGACACTTTGATCCTGCAAGACTGTTTGTGATGAGCTTTATTCTGATCATACTTGTTGGTACAGCTTTGCTGATGGTACCGAAGGCCACTCACGGAGGGATCACTATGATCGATGCGCTTTTTACCTCTACCAGTGCAGTATGTGTAACCGGATTGGTAGTAGTGGATACAGGGCATCATTTCACTGTTTTCGGTCAGTGGGTAATTATTGTTTTGATCCAGGTAGGTGGCCTGGGCATAATGACCTTTACCAGTTACTTCAGTTACTTTTTTAGGGGTGGGTCAAGTTATGAAACCCAGCTACTGTTGAAAGACATGACCAGTTCAGAAAAGATTGCCGATGTTTTTAGCACATTAAAAAAAATCATTTTAGTCACATTCGTAATCGAGCTTATCGGTGCACTGTTCATTTATTTTTCGCTGGATCGGACCCAGATTCCAACTTTCAGTGAAAGGGCATTTTTTGCCATATTTCATACCGTTTCAGGTTTTTGCAATGCAGGCTTTTCCACACTGACCAACAGCCTGTACGAAACGGGGTTTCGTTTCAATTACCCCCTTCATCTGACCATCGCTTTTCTCTTCATACTTGGGGGTATCGGTTTCCCAATTATTTTTAATGTGTTCAAATACACAAGGTATTTACTGTTCAATCGGCTTTTGTTTTTTGTGAAGAGGGATCAGCAAGCCATCCACATCCCCTGGGTGATCAATATCAATACTCGCATTGTGATCCTGACCACTACCGTCTTGATAATCGTTGGAACAGTGTTTTTTTATTGGTTTGAATTTAACAACACGCTAGCTGAGCACCAGGGGCTCGGCAAGGTAGTCACTGCTTTTTTTGGGGCTGTCACTCCACGCACAGCGGGGTTCAATACTGTGGATACTTCAGCATTGCACTTTTCAACCGTAATGTTCGTGTTCCTGCTGATGTGGATTGGCGCATCGCCAGGCTCCACAGGTGGCGGTATCAAGACCAGCACCTTTGCCATTGGCACGCTCAACTACTTCAGCCTTGCCAGGGGAAAAGATCGATTAGAAGTATTCAGAAGGGAAATAGCAGACACATCAGTGAGAAGGGCTTTTGCGATTATATCACTCTCTCTTGCCGTGATCGGCGCAGCGGTCTTTCTGATTGCTTCATTTGACAGGGAAAAAGACTTGCTATCAATAGCTTTTGAATGTTTTTCAGCCTACAGCACAGTAGGCTTGAGTTTGGGTATTACTGCTCAGCTATCTGATCCAAGCAAACTGGTGATCATTGCAACCATGTTTATCGGGCGGGTGAGTATGTTGACTATACTCATTGCCTTGCTCCGTAAAGTCAGGCATTTGAAATACAGGTATCCCACAGAAGAAATACTAATCAACTAGAGATATGAAATACGTAATTATAGGACTTGGAGTATTCGGTTCGTCACTGGCCGAGAAGCTCACACGATCCGGCAATGAAGTAATGGGGGTTGACTGCAAAATGAGTAGTGTAGACGCACTCAAAGAAAAAGTCACCCATACCATATGTCTGGATAGCACAGACCCTCAAGCGGTAACCAGTCTGCCATTAAAAGATACAGATATAGTGATGGTTTGTATTGGGGAAGATGAGGGAGCCAATATTATGGCAACTGCCCTGATGAAGAAAATGAATGTTAAACGCCTGATCAGCAGGGCTGTTTCTCCACTTCACCAAACGGTACTTGAGGCCATGGGTGTAGATGAGATTGTCCACCCTGAAGAAGAAACAGCTGATCGATGGGCTAAAAAGCTTAGTATGAAAGGTGTGGTAAACTCCCTGGAACTTTCCGGTGATTACAGCATCATAGAAGCTACCGTACCTAAAAAGTATGTAGGTAAGAAGTTGTTCGAGCTTGATTTTAGAAAAAAATTCAATGTTGTTGTGCTCACCACTATCAAGGTGTCTATGGGACAAAATTCACTTGGCTTACCTAAAAGGATGCATCACGTCAGGGATGTAGCTTCCGCGGGAACCATATTGAACGAAGATGACCTGATGGTACTATATGGGAATATCAAGGATATTGGGCAATTGTTGAAGGAGGATTGAATTTTGGCTGTGTAATGTTTTTTTTTTGGGGGGGGGGATTCAGCAGTGCCAACAGAGGCATGGTACTTTGTTTCGATCCCTAACGCTGATATTCGTACTATTTTGTGTGTGTGATTAAGTGACAAGACATATGCTATTAATTGATCCCATGCTCTTTAACACATATTTACCGCTTTCAGTCATATCGCCCAGGACGATACAACGATACAAGGACGATACAACTCCAAAGATGAAGCAATGGACTAAGCATGGATAGTGCATGGGAGTTACGGGTCAGCTACTTTTTAGAAGCCCCTCTCCTGAAGAAAAGAGTTTAAGGTGAGGTTTGCACCCCGATCATAAATGAAGCATGGATAAAGCATGGACTAAGCATGGATAGTGCATGGGAGGTTACGGGCAGCTACTTTTTAGAAGCCCCTCTCCTGCTGGAGGCGCACGGCTAGTGAGGGGTTTGGGGTGAGGTTTTGCCCCATCCTCTGATTCTTCAACATAAAAAAAATCCCGCTTTTAGCGGGATTTTAAGCACTTAGTCTTTGCTTCTTTCTTTACGTTTTGCCTCTTTGGCAGCACGTTTTTCTTTGAGGTTTTTAGCAGGTTCTTTCTTGACTGCTTTCTTTTTGTCTTGTCCTTTGGCCATAGTGTTATCTATTAATCAGATCAATATCCTTATTTTTCTAATCATTTGCTATTTTCTATCTGAAAAAAAATGATGGTACAGGTTCCAATTTATCCTGACCCAATCCACTTACTTAAATTGGATATAAAACAATGAAACACCCTGACGGGGCAGGTCCAAAGTAATTGTGGTTTGGCCATCTGCTATTTGTTCCCAAACGGGTGATTCAAAAAGTTGTAGCTGACCTGCCCTTTCCAACTCAACTAACTGATCCTCTGTAGGCTGCTGAGGTGATCCCATCGCCAGCCACGCAGTATACGAGTTACTAAACTCCTGGTCAATGCGGTAATGATTAATCAATACCTTTTTGGCTGGAAGACCTTCTATGGCAATTTCAATGGGTGAGTCATTTACACTTAAATCATCCATGTCGTGGTAGTTCCAAACCATTACAGCAGCAGATGTTTCATTAACAGAAGCCAGCGCATTGATATCAGGTTGATCACCTTTCACACCTTCTTTAACTATTCGAGCATGGTCATAAGCAAGGTCTCCTCCAATGGCCACCCTGTCCCCACCCATCATTCCATACATGCGAAAAACGTTCAGCACTGGCTTATCTACTCCATTGGTAGCCATATCGCGGAAGCCGGCAAACCATGACTGATCTTCAAATTCAAAACCCCAGGTTACAGCACCCAACAGGTTCACTCCATAAGCATCAGCCATCGCGTACTTCCTGGCAAAAGCTGCCGCTGTGTAGCTGGCATACATGGTGCCATTTCGGTAAGCATTGTGTGGATAATCAGCTTCAGAGCAAGCAGCACAGCCTTCCGGATCAGACTCACCAATAATAATCGGCAGGTCCTTAAACTCAGGATAGGAAGCCACTATTTCAAAACCTTTTTCAATATCGTTCAATTGAGCAGCCATGCTCATCTCCACCATCCCATCAACCACTTTCGGGCTGCCCTTGGCGTGAAAAGTGATGAAATCCAATGGAGTACCTTTCTCCCCTGTAGCGTAGTTGGTACCAGACTTTGCATGGTCCAAAAAGGTTTTCAGAAAGGTTGCTGCCTTGTCCCACCCAGGCCCGGTAGTCTCTGGCCCACCTACCTGGGCTGTGGGTAGCGCACGTTTTACAGCATCCGCAGCATAATCATAAAGTTTTATATACTCTTCGGTAGTGCCCTGCCAGTAGCCGATATTGGGTTCATTCCAAACCTCCCAATACCAACTTTCAACTTCACCCTTTCCATAGCGGTCAATACAATGCTTTACCCATTGAAAAACCAGTTCCGCATACTTTTCATAGTCATTGGGTGGATAAGCCCAACCCGTATAAATATCCTCGTATTTGGCTCCGGGTTTCCAATAATGGCGATAAGGCTCTGGCTTGCTGGACAAAGCTTTGGGCATAAAGCCAATTTGGGCAAAAGGTTTCATTCCCCGTTCTATATAGGTGTCAAATATTCGGTCTACGGTGGTCCAGTCATACACGGGGTTTCCGTCTTTATCCTCAGTATACACATTGGTGGAACCCCATTTCAACGCCGCCCTGGGGCCTTCATCGGTAACGAGTAGACTATGTGCACGTACATAAACAGGAACCGGACTCAAATCCGAGATTTCAGTCAGCAGCTTAGCACCGTCTTTCATGTAGGTATAATTGGGTTCATCATATCCCCACCAGGCCCAGATAGGTGTCATCGGCCCTACTTTGTCGTTAAAATCTACGGCAATGTTGACGGGTTCTTGAGCAGTTTGGGCTGATATAGGATGAATAAATATCAGGACTCCAATAATCATCAGGGTATTTTGAATAAATCGCATGGTTTGTTTCACTTTTTCATGAGTGGGTGTATGAATCTGGAATTTACTAAATCCTATTCACTTAGCCACTGAAGGGTTTAACCCGGGGATGGATGCCGTTTTCTTCTAATTCAGCTCGATAGCCTCCAGAAACCCCTGAATATCACCCTCATTTTCCTCAGGATAAATCAAAGTAGGTACTCGCAGTTTGGTGATGGCAGCATCCAGATTGGTAAAATTGGATTGTGGGATATGAAGTGGAATCTTATAGAGTATAGGATCTTTCTTAGTTACCGGAAAAGGCACTTTGGACTGAAACAGAAAAGGAATCAATGTGGTAGCGCAACTAAGCGCCAGACGGTCCAACTCATACTCTTCCTCCAGCTCACTTACCGTTTGGTTAATCTTCTCGAAAAACTCCACTGTGGCCGCCAGCCGAACACGAGATCCAGCCCGGGATTTCCCTTTTTTCTTCAGGTACTTGATCTGGCTAAAACCCTGCTTTTTGCGAGTCATATAAGCAGAGAAAGTAGTATGGTAGACATTTTCTTCACCCTCCATTACACAAATGGCAGCATAACCAGACTCTACAGTCAGGTACAGTGCCACTGCCTCTTCACTCAGGATTTCCAACTGCTCTGAAAGCAAAACATGCAAAGGCAACCGAATATATCCAATGCCCCCTCCCTCAGGGGACTCCAGCGAAATCAGGTGTTTGCCATGGTCGTAGATCCCCTGAAAGTCTGACGCTGAGAGTAGTTCCAGAAATTCTGCCAGATCGTACTGATGCAGCCCGATATACTTCTGTTCCATAAGATCTATGATGAAATACCTTTAACTAAACCACTTTAAAACGCTTCTCCAATAAAGAAATAATAGCCTGGCCCATCTTCAGAGAAAGCCACATCAAAGCGAGTGAAGATATCTTTGTTAGGAAAGATCAGGAAACGTACACCTGCACCTCCAGCCACTTTGAGGTGGCTCCAGTCGAGTGCTGCCAGTCCATCGCTCACCGTACCCAATCCCATAAAAGCAGCCGCTCCCCAGCGTTTGCTAAACGAAAAAGGAAGAAATCGGTATTCAGTCTGAGCAGCAAGAAGTGTTTTGTCGCGATATCTACCGAGATAATAGCCGCGCATCAAGCTCTCTCCCCCCATCAGGGAAAGCTGGTTGAACGGCGCTTCACCATTGACATGTGAAAAATATAGCTGAGACGCCAGCACCTGGTTTCTGGTAACAGGCACATAATACCGGGCATCCAGGAAGTACGAGGTAAACTCAAAAGTACTCCCCCAGGTGTCATCATACCGTAAAAACCCCGTTTCTCCGAAAAACCCTTCCCTTACGTTGAGGACGTTATGACGATTGTCAAACACCAAACCCAGACCAAGGCCCAGGTTTGTAAAAGGACTGGTTCCAACAGGTTGCTCATAAGGTGACTCTGTAAGTGGGGTAACACTTACGTGGGTCAACCGCTGGAAGTCCGTCTCCAGCCCAAGATACAGGCCTTTCCTGACCTGACGCAAAATGCGCTCTCGTATGGCCAGGCTACCAGCATCAATCCGTGCCAGTTCTTCCCCACTAATGTCCGGACCTATTCCAAAATAATGTAGTGGAAACTGCTGCCACCGAAGTTTGCCAAGAAAAAACCATTTGCTATCATCTCCATATAAAGCATGGTCCATCCATAAGCCATATTGCTGCTCCAGCGTAATAAAACTAAACATGTTCAGCTCACTCAGGCGGTTGGTGGTGTCCTGGTTGACATAATACACATAGATGGAGCTGAGCCCAAACTCCCATTCTGTTTCTGGAGCATAGGCAATGGTCGGATAAACCATGAATTTTGGTTTTTCGGCGTGCGTAGTATCGTTAAACATGGAGTTCCAAACTCGCCCTACAAAACCCTGATTTTGCGCATGTAGCAAAGGAGCAGCTGAAATCAACATGCTCACCATGATTAACCATCTAACAAATCTCAATTCCACTTCTGTTTTACTTTTTTTAATGCTGCTAAACTATACTCCATCAGGTTAGAAAAGTTTGCCTGATACAAGAATAGTTGTTTCCCGAATGAAAGATCTCCGCCTATTGTTCATCACTCCTCTTTAAAAGTGCATGTTTTCAACTCCTTTTTCGGCCACCAAAATGTCTTTTTTAGCCGCACAAGGAAATTACCTACATCACCTCCAACCAAGTCACATTATTAAGCGTCATTTCTTCTGTCAAAAATTCAAAAGTAAAATGAGAACTATACTACTTACACTCACTGTGGCTGTTCTGGGAATGGCCTGCCAGCAAGATGATGACCCACAAGCTATACCTCAATCATCTATTACCCATGTATTACTCGAGCAAGCATCACCTTTTCACTACCTGAAGGACTTTCAAATTGATTTTGATCAGGATTCAGAACCAGATTTCGTCTTTAGTGTAGGATTGGAATATTCTGGTGGAGCCGAGCACACTAAGTTTTTAGCCAAATCGATCCGGGACAGTAAAATCCTCCTATTGGAATCTTCAGCCGTGGCTTACTTATCCAACAAAGAAATAGGCGCCAATGTGACCCTGTCAAATGTGGTTTGGAACATCAACTCAGGTGAGCTTCTGGTGAAAACCCGTCATGAATCTAGTGAAACAAACTGGAGTGGAAGTTGGCAAGCCAATACGGAAGGTTACCTTGGTGTGAGTTTTAAAATCAACGGTGAATATCACTATGGATGGATAAAGCTTCTTGCCGACATTGAGCATGAGGAAATCTTGGTTCAGGAATATGCATACAATACGGTACCTGGTGCCAGTATCATGACAGGACAAAGAAAGTAACAATTGATTGCAATGGAGGCCCTGGGTGAATTAATCCAGGGTTTCCAATTTACAGCTAATGGCCTTCAGTTAACCCCCAATCACACTTTAAAAAGTCATTCTGTTAACCTGCCTGTCCGGCCAGGCAGGGAATCTTCATGTCAATCTTTGTTTGTCCTAAAGATTCCTGTCGGAATGACCTAACTAAAAAAGCTTAAATAAACGGCATTGAATTTTGGTTTAATAAAGAATCGGTTTCCCTATTCTACTACAAGTTTTCGCTTATATACCTGAGTGTCAGTTTGAATCTCCAATAAATAGAGGCCTTTTCGGAAACGTGAGGCATCTACAAAAATGGAAGGATTCTCTGCTTGAATAATTTGCAGGAGCTTACCCTGCGCATCAAAAATTCGCAATGATAACAGCTGTCGCTGTGAATTGACCTCAACAATATCAGAAGTTGGGTTAGGAAACACCCTCAAAACAGGATCCGGTGTCTGACTTCCTAAAAGCACAACGGGTACCACATTATCAGCCCTCCAGTTGGCTGGATCATTATTGTCAGCATTTGGATCAATGACACTGAGGAAATATCCATCACCGTCAGCCTCGACAGGCCACGGTTCTTCATCACTGTATTCCACTTCGTCTATGACCATACCGTATCCGTTGAGCAAGGCTATTTTCTGACCTCCATTGTTGAGGCTTCTACTAAATTCATCAAAAGGATGAAATCCGTAATTCTCCCTGAAAGCATCAGCTTCATTGGCGAGGTAGACACTTTTCCCCACTTCGAGTTTTGTACCGGCAGGGAACTGGTAAACAAGACCTGTGCCGCCAAAATAGGTTCCTGTAAGGTCTACGGTGGCACTGCCGTTGTTGCTTATTTCAATGAATTCAAGGTCTTTCTCATCTTTACCATCTTCAGTCATCGGGTGATAGTTGATTTTGGTGATCACCAGGGCAGGCACGGACTCTCCTTTGCAAGCCTGTCCGTTGCCAAGTTGCGAAGTGATCCAGTTCACGCGCTCCCCTACCCATTGTTTCATTGAAGAGAGATGTTCTGCATGATCTTCACTTATCCCCCACCTTGCATGGTTCCTTTCTGCCGCTGAGGCAGTAAGTGCAAAGACCTGGTCAATGAACGAGTTGATTTCATCCGGGTGCAGCGGCTGCCCAGTTGATGTGAGTTCCAACCATCGTTTGCTCATGTAGCACTTAAAAGTGGGGTCTTGAAAAAGATCCCGCCAGAATTTAGCCCCTACATTGTCCCCATCGTCAAATTGCCAGCCATCCGTATGACTCCTATCATATCCCCAGAAAAACAGGTCATTACCATAGGTCAGGTTAAAATCCCACACAGGTCCCGCACGAAGTTTTCCGTTTCTGTCTTTATGAAAAAAAGTACTGAACTGATAGGCATCAGCATTGGAAGCCAACTCATTCATGATCATGAAATCAATGAAAGAAGGCATATCGATGATGGAAGGATAGCCACCATCCAGAGCATCGTTACCACTAAGTGCCTGTGATTCCAGATCAAAGAAAACGTCTTGAATGTAGTTGTTCTGCTGTGAGGTTACCGTGGTTGGTTTGGGATGTTCATGGACAAATGCAGTTTGCCACCCAGAGTAATTATCCATGTACCAGGCAGCCACATCATCACCTTCGGTTTTGTCAGACTTGGTGATATAGCCACCCGTGAGCGCTTGTCCTGTATTGTCAGTTGTTTCTATCTTATTGATATCAATGCGGTTATCATCGGCTTTTAACTTTTCCTGCAAAACATAAACACCCGCATAATTACCGTTGAGTATCACTTCACAGTATCTGCCCCTGGAAGCATATTGACCTATTTTTAGCGAGAGCTGGTAAGAGACATAATCCCTCATCAGAGAAGGGTCAAAGGCAAACCCATTCAATATCCAGTCATTCTCTTTCGGCATATCCAGCAAACTGACATTGTCTTTTTCGTTGGCGGCATCATACGTTGTGAGTGCATATTGTTTCTTGTCTGAGCAACAGTTTGAAGAAGACCCCCTTATTTCTATTTCTATGTTTCCATCAAAATCCAGGCTTTCAGGATTTGTGACATCCGATACCGAATTATCCTGTCCTGGTCCATTATAAATGATGGTCATTGTTGCCTTGATTTTAGGTTCATCCGGGATATTTTGGCCACCAGCAGTATTAATGATGACAATCGGAAGGTTGGAAGTCTCAAGTACAACCTCCTGCATCGCTACAGGCTCATCAAACCAGTCAGGAACACTGCGATAGTTATTGGTTGCCGCATTTATTCCCACCGACAAAACAGGAATGGAGGAGAAGTCAGATGAAGTCAAGCTTTCATTATGAACTTCTACGGCTAAAACGTTCGTACCTTCTAACAAAAGGCTTCGATCCACCATATATCTATCCGGATCTACACCGGTGTAGAGCAAAGCTTCGTGCAAGCCATCGGAAGGCTGATCAAAAGCCGGAGGCTCTCCAGAGACCAACGAACGGGCTATTTCCGTACCATTGAGATATGCCACAAACCCATCATCATAATCCATATCCAACAGCAGTTGATCCACTTCTGCCAGTGAAACAATGTCAAATTCCATCCGCATGTAAACCGCCACTGTAGCATCGATAACCGTTTGGTCATCATCATCTCCATAACCAACCCCTGACGGTCCCTGATTCCAACCTGAGTCATCAAAACCAGCCTGAATCCACTCTGGTGAGGGTTGGGAGGTTGGAACCTGGTAACTCCAGGTGTCACCGGGTAGGACTACACTTTCCCAATGATCAATTTGACCCTGAGCAGCCAGGGAGAGTATGACGAATAATGCAGTTGGTATAAAGGATATTCTCATTAAGGATTTATTAATTTTTTAAAGATAGATGAAATCGGGATATGGCTGAACAGTTGATAGGAAAAATGGCACAAACCATTAATTCTAAAAAATCAACAGTGTTAAACTATATGAATTCAATCGTATCAAAAATTTAGCCTCATTGATCAGCTACTCTTGTGCCGATATCAAGTATGAACTTTTGTAGCTCGGTATCAGTGGCATAAAGAATTCCACTTTCATTCATAAAGGTAGTTTTGGAGTTATTAAGGTGCAGTTGATGCCCCTGTGCATTAGTAACTGGCAGGTCAAGCTCTTCAAAAAACAACCTGGTGGCCGCATAGTCCCAGATGCTTCCACACCCTTTTTGTGGTTTGGGGAACTTGAAATAGCAGCCTCTGGTAGAAGACACCACGCCCAATGCATTTCTTACCCCGCCATAATCTGCATGATATTGAACCTCATAATTCGCTTCAAAATGAGACTTCACAAGATCAAAATAGGATTCGGACTGAAAGCTCCTGTCCATGTAGAAATGGATGATTTCTTTTTCTAAAGTATTTCTGACGAATGGTTTACCATTTAAGAATACTCCGCTTCCCTTGATTGCACTGTAGCCATCTCTTGAATCAGGGACGTAAACAACTCCTATTACCGGATCACCGAATCTTGAAATTAGGGCAATTGAAACCGCATAGCCTGTTCGGTGCTCAGTAAATGGCAAGGTGCCGTCCATTGGATCTATACACCAGAAATAGTCTTTATCAAACCTTGAATGGTCATCCGGAAGCTCTTCGGTCAGTATTCCCAAATCATATGCTTTCATTGAAGCATAAAGCTGTTCAAGGATGATTCTCTGGGCATTTAAGTCAACCTCGGTCACCACCTGTGAAGCAAGCGAATCGCCGCCCTCCTTTCGTTCGGTTATATAATGTTGGTCAAATTGAGATTGAATATACTTACCGGCGATTCGTGCGGCATTTCTGGCGGTTTCACTAAGAGTTTTTAAATCTGTGGTTGTAAGGTCCATTACTGGTTTAATTCGTTAATCACTTCTTGCGCAAGACGCTGGCTGTATCCATGCATCTTCCAATGCCCCGGACTCCAACCATCCAGAAATCGATAAAAGTCTGCCCAAGCGTATTTATATAATGAAGTCCACTCCTTTTTGACTAGTTGAAAATCAATAGGGCTTACCCATGCCATTTCCAACTGTTCAAAATAATGCCCGAGGAGTTCTGTCTCATGGTGCTCGCAAGCTGCATCTTCAAAGCAGCTACTCATGAAATAGGCCACGTCCTTCATTCCACAGCCTTTGCCTATGTATTGAAAATCCACTGCAGCCACACCATTTGATTTATTAAAGCAGAAGTTTGCCAACTTGGCATCACCGTGGACAAGTGTTTGATACTTAGCGGTGTTTAAGTGTTGATCAATGGCCGTGGCAGACTTTTTAAGGTCAGTATTTCTCATTTCTTTCCATTCGTCAGGCCTTGTATCAAGGTGCCAGTAGGTACCAATTGGCCACAAACCATCTGACGTTAACCCAATATTGATGGCATGAAAGTTAGCCAGCCAGGTAAGACAAATTCTGGCATGGTCCAGGGTGACATTTCCCGGATGCAACCTGATAGTGAAACCACTGGCATTTAAATCTTCCATGATCAGTAAAATTTCAGAATCACTTTCAATTATCTGGTAGACTTCTGGTATTCTACAGTTTTGGTTTGTTTGCTGATGAAGCTGATACCAGTTCTTTTCAACCTGGTAAGATTTAAGCTTTCGCTGATGAGATATGTTTGTGTTCCAGCCTCTTGGGTGGTTTACTTGCTCTGGCCATTTGATATGTTTCACAATGACACTTGGCCACTTCCCTCCTTTCAAATAATACCTTCTGATCTCGCCATAACCACTCCAAAGGGTTTGTACCGATTGGGTATTAGTGATCGCCTTAGCGCCGCTGATATTTAGTATTTGTTCCTCTACACTGGCCATTCAGGATCAAAACTGACCTTTTTATACGGAATGGACAAGTATGTTTATAATATCTCGAAATTATAGCATACTGTGTAAACATAAATGAAGCTGTCTCAAAAGGTCTTAACAAACAGTCATCCTGAATTTATTTCAGGATCTTAACCGCGATTAGCTGTTAAAATCAAAGATTCTGAAACAAGTTCAGAATGACTCCAACCTTTTGAGAACAGCTTCATTTTCAACTATAC
>JAVJQA010000028.1:0-79105 GCA_040218045.1 Marinoscillum sp. | reverse complement strand
GTCATATTTTTTTGCCGTCTATTTTCACCCGTGAATACACAAGTTAATAACGGCCTTTTGTGTAGGTTTGAGGATATATTTTGTCGAGGCAAAGATAGCAAGTAACTGCCGTCACTTGTTCTAATCTTTGCCTTTTTTCTTAACTTGACAAAGTAGGACTAGCCGCTTTCAATCAACTTTCCGGTATCAATTTTATTCTCTACTATGCCCCCGAAATTTTGGTCAAGGCAGGCTTTGGAAGCTCAGAATCCTTGTTTAGCTCAATCTTTATCGGAGCAGTAAATCTCTTGTTCACACTACTCGGGGTATTCCTGATTGACCGGTCCGGCAGAAAGACTTTGATGTATATCGGCTCAATCGGGTATATCATCAGTCTGGGAATGGTTGGTTTTGCATTCTATGCAGAATTCAGTGCACTATTCAAACTTAGCTTTATTCTCCTATTTATAGCCGCACATGCCATTGGACAGGGGGCGGTTATTTGGGTTTTTATTTCAGAGATATTCCCCAATAAAGTCCGTGCTTTCGGTCAAGCATGGGGTTCAGGAGTCCATTGGTTATTTGCGGCACTGATTACTCTCTTTGGGTCAGTACTGATCAATGCGATGGATCCATGGGTGGTGTTCTGGCTTTTTGGTGGATTTATGGTTCTTCAGTTGCTATTCGTAGTGTTTCTCATGCCAGAAACCAAAGGAGTGTCGCTGGAGGAATTGCAGGCTAAGCTGACTAGAAGCAGCCCGATAAAGGAGCAAACAACTGTACAACAGCCAAAAGAAAATTATGTGGCCGAAGTAGGCAACTAAACCTCTAAATCATGATGAAAAGATTACTCAGTCGAATTTTAATTGTTTTTAGCTTTATGTGCCTCACAATAGTGGTTAGGGCACAGGAAGTAACGGTAACAGGTACAATTACCGATTCTGAAAACGGAGAATCCCTTCCCGGTGCTACGGTCACCGTGGAAGGCACCTCAAATGGAACCATCACCGACATTGACGGTAAATATTCACTAAAAGTAGATGCCAATGCAATCTTGGTGTTCTCATTCGTGGGTTATGACACTCAAGAGATACCAATAAATGGTCAGACACAAATTGATGTGGACTTGCTATTGGATATGCAAGCCCTTGAAGAAGTAGTAGTGGTAGGGTATACTTCCAAGAAGAAAAAGGATTTAGTCGGATCTATCAGTGTTGTGGATATGGAAGAGATTGGTAAAATCGTCTATGCCAACCCATTACAAGCACTTCAAGGTAGAGTCTCGGGAGTAACTTTTACCCAGACAGGAGAGCCAGGTTCCGTAGGGACGAGTGTAAACATTCGCGGGTTCACCACATTTGGAAATAATACTCCACTTTATGTGATCGATGGCATTCCTTCTCAGGAGCCACCGAATAATTTAAACAGCAATGATATTGCCTCAATTCAGGTATTGAAAGATGCGGCCGCTTCAGTCTATGGTGCCAGGGCCGCTGCTGGCGTGATATTAATCACTACCAAATCAGGAAAAAAGGATCAGTTATCTATAGATGCCGGAGTAATACTCGGGAGGCAAACAAGAGCCAATTATTTGGATTTGCTCAATGCCGAGCAATGGGGAGAGGTTTATTGGGATGCCTATAAAAACAGTAGAAATGGCACGCCTTCATTTACAGGATATTTTGATCTTGCTGGGAAACCCGGAATTCCCGCAGATCCCCAATTGTATCAGCCAGATAAGGATGATCCAGGCAGAAATCAATCTTACCTGTACACTCCACAGGGAACGAACTGGGCCGATGAAATCTATCGTGATGGACACACAGAACAATACTATGTCAACGTATCAAACGGCAACAGCAAAGGAAATGTGATGTTTGGGGCATCCTATTTCAACGAACAGGGTACAATCATTACCTCTTATTTCAATAGAATAACTGCTAGACTTAATTCGAATTACAACCTGACCAATTGGATTAAGATTGGTGAAAACCTGAGTATCTCAAACTCTGAGCGAGTGGGAGTTGGTGGCGCACCTAATGATGTGGTACGACAGCATCCGGCGTTGCCAGTGTATGATACAGATGGCGATTATGCAGGTAGGGTTGGAGATTTTCCGGATATTAGAAATACGGTGAGCCAGTTGGACCGAAATAGGAACAACACGACCAAAAGCTGGAGGATTTTTGGTAACGTACATGGTGAAGCGAGCCTGTTAGACGCTATAGATATACTCCCGAATAGTCATAGTTTCAAGGTTAGAACCAATTTGGGAATTGACTATAGTGATTTCTATGACGACATATTTACCTCAAGCTTACATGAAGGGGTCTACCAGATAGATAATAATAGTTACTACAATAGATTCGGAAGGGGAGTAACTGTGACCTGGAATAACTTTTTGGAGTATGGGTATAAGCACAAGGATCATGACCTGAAACTAATCGCCGGGATTGAGTCGATCCAGTACCTATATAGAGATCTGGCTGCCTCCCGTACCGGATATTCCTCAGAAACACCAAGCTATCTCACGGTTAGTAGTGGGGATGATATAGCAGTGGCTGAGGGGGGACGAAGCAACTGGGGACTTTACTCAGAAATAGCACGAGCAGATTACATTTTCAAAGGCCGCTATCTGGCGACTTTCCTTTACAGACATGACCAAACTTCGAGGTTTGCAACTGATGGGGATTTCCTAACCTATATGGCTGGGTGGAAAATGACCGAGGAGCCTTTCATTAGAGATGTCATTGGTAATAGTGTCTTGAATGATTTGAAACTTAGAGCAAGTTATGGAGAGCTAGGTAATCAAAACACCGGTACACTTCACAACCAGTCGACCTTTTATGGGCCGAATGACCTGAATGCGAATTATGATTTAGAGGCCACTAATACTTCAGTCCAGCAAGGTTTTGTGGTACTAACACGAGGTAATCCATTCCTCCGATGGGAAACCACGAAGAGCTATAACATCGGTGCTGATATGAGGTTGTTTAACCGATCTCTTGATCTATCAGTGGATGTTTATAGAAAAATAACCACAGACTTGATTAGTAACCCACCTCTTGCTTTGGCTATAGGAGAAGGAACAGCTCCGTTTGTGAACTCTGCTCAGGTGACCAACACTGGATTTGACCTGAACCTAACCCATTATTTATTACAAAATAAATCCGGGTTGAGCATTACCAATTCTTTTCAGGTATCTCATTACAAATCTATCGTTGATGATTTGGATGATCGATATCCGGTGGGCTATGAAGGTGAAAGATACTTTGATAGCGGAGGTAGAATAGCTGAAGGGCATGAGATGCGCGAATTCTATGGATGGGTTGCAGATGGGATTTTCCAAAATGAGGGAGAAGTAGAAACTCATGCTGACCAGACAGGTAAGGGCGTTGGTCGGATCCGTTATGCAGATATCAATGGCGATTCGGTTATCAATGACGAAGACAGGACCTACATTGGCAGCCCACATCCTGACATCACACTTGGCCTCAATAGCCAGATCAAATACAAGGATTTCACTCTGGACATGTTCTTCTACAGTTCTATTGGCCATGAAATCTATAACAATCTAAGAGTCACGTCAGAGTTTGCACAGATCGGCACATACAATAGAACGACTGCTATACTAGATGCGTGGACACCTGAAAATACCAGTGCAACCATACCAATGCTGACTCTGGATGATCGTGGAAATGACGAAAGTCGTGGCTCATCCTACTTCGTGGAAGATGGCACCTTCATAAAAATGCGAACGCTTCGTCTTGGCTATAATTTTTCGCCTCAGATCCTAGGTGGATTCAATGTGAATCTGTACGGCGAAGTTCAAAATGTTTTCACTATTACCAACTACTCTGGGATTGATCCGGAGGTGCCTGGCGGATTTGATAATGGTGTTTATCCATTGCCTCGCACATTCATTCTTGGTCTAAACCTCAAACTCTAATTAGTCATGAAAAGGATATTTATAACCATAGCAATTGTAAGCGTCTTGTTGCCATCGTGCAAAGATGATGTCTTGGACCAGGTACCACAGGGTGCCCTGGCAGAGGGAGTGGAAGTGGATGAGGGGATTATGGACAATCTTATCATGGCTGCCTATTCCTCTCTAACTGCAAGATTTCTGGGATTACATCATGTTACTTTCCAGGGGCCAACAACCAACTGGATTGCAGATGTAAGGTCTGATGATGCTTATAAAGGCGGAGGCGGTATTGTAGATCAAGTGCCGATTCATCAGGCAGAAACTTATGTGCTAAACCCTACCAACGATTTGGCTTTTAATAAATGGCTGAACCTTACCTGGGCTATTGCCAGGTGTAATGTGGCGATCAGTAATCTAAAGGAGTATGAAAATCCTAATTATCCTACTGAGATAAGAATGGCCGAGATGCGATTTTTGAGAGCACATTTTCATTTTGATATGGTTCGCAATTTCAATCACGTACCCTGGTTGGATGAGAATGTATTGGGATCTGAAGCGTCAAATACTGAATACACTAAGGAGGAAATCCTCGAACTTATTGAAGCAGATTTACAATATGCCTATGATAACTTGCCAACCTCCCATGCAGAAACAGGGAGAGTGAATAAATACACTGCCGCAGCTTACTTGTGTAAAGTACTCGTTGAGGAGAAGAAATGGTCTGAAGTCATTCCATTTGCAGATGCGGTGATTGGTTCAGGTGAATATGACCTCTTAGATGAGTTTGAAGACTTGTCGGGGTTAGATTTTGAAAACAGTAAGGAGATTGTTTTTACTGTGCAATTTGCGCTCACTGAAAATCCTGATTTGGGGCACAATATTGGGAATATCCTTAATGTGACCTACAGTAACGCCTATCCTGGAGGAGACGATTTTTACCTTGCCAGTCAGAATCTTGTGAATGCTTTCAAAACCAATACCAATGGACTGCCAGTGTTTGAAGGGTTTGATAATCCACCACATGCTACCGGCGCATCTTATCTTGATCCCGTAGATCCAAGGCTTGATTTTTCACTTGGCAGAAACAATATTCCATGGAAGCAGAGCGGCACCTATACATTTGCAGAATGGGGTAGAAGTGACGATTATCCTTTCAATTACTCTTCCAAAAAACATGTAATTGATTCTAATGATCCGCGAATACATGATGGACTGCCATGGGGAGCGTCTGGGCTGAATTTTGCAATTATCAGGTATGTCGAAGTGCTGCTCTGGAAAGCAGAAGCATTGATCGAAGGGAGTATTGATCTGGATGAGGCGAGATCATTGATCAATGAAATCAGAATCAGGGCCAAAAACAGTACTTATGTCCGCACTCTGGATGGAGTGTCCACAGCAGCTAATTATGCTGTAGAACCGTATCCTGCCACAGGATGGAACCAAAGCTATGCCAGGCAGGCATTGCGCCGTGAACGTAGGCTTGAGTTGGCTATGGAAGGCCACCGCATGTTTGACCTCAACAGGTGGGGCATAACCGCTCAAACCATCAAAGAATATCTATCAGATGAATTTACTGTGACTCCTTATTTAGAAGGAGTGGAGTTTGTGGAGGGCACTCATGAGTATATGCCAATTCCACAAGCAGAACTGGATAAGAATCCAGGTTTATACGAGCAAAACAATGGCTATTAATGCAATCAGTTTTTCAATAAACATTCAATTTTCTAAACCAAAATAATCATGAAGAAGTCAATTTTATTTTATGCGGTGATGATCATCGCAACAGTGGGCTTTATTGCCTGTGGTGACAATGGAGAGGAACCAAAAGCCACATTAGAGATCACGTCAATCACCGCAACCTCTGGTGATATTACCAGAACAGGCGTAGTGGATGCGGATGCTGGTACGGTGGTTTTTCAGCCATTTCCTCCTAGAACCGATCTTTCAGTGGTGACTATTGATATTACATTGCCAGAGGGTGTTACCGTAACTCCAGCCACAGGTGTGGCTCAGGATTTTACTGCTGGATCTGTAACTTATACCATTTCCAATGGAACAGAGGAGTTAGCTTTTGACGTATCTGTTACTGCGGAGTTTGCAGCATCTATCGCTTTTGTTGGCAATGCAAATGCTTCGGGAAGTATCACTGAGCCGGACATGGCAGCAGCATACGAATACCTGGCTGGTGAGTACGAAGATAACATTGAGTACATTCCTTTTTCCAGCATCAATGCTGACGCCTTACAGTATATCGAAGTAGTGGTTTACTATCAGGATACTGATGCTGGTAACAACCCTGACCTTTTGGGAGCAATACCAGCTTCTGCTCAGGCTGAATCGGTAGTATCTGCATTCAAAGAATGGCATGCTGCAGGTGGTAGTTTTGTGTTGGCAGGTCATGCAACCCAGTATTTGAATCAATTGGATCGTATCCCGGCTGATGGAGACAAGCCTTATGAAGAGAATGGCTGGGCACCAAGAATATTCGGAAGTGGTGATGGATTCGAAAATCCGGATCAGTGGGGCATCAACACCAATCTTAATGTTGCAGCTCTAGAAACGGTTTCAGCTTCTGATTGGGATCGGTCTACACATGCTATACTTGAAGGATGTTCTACCAGTGATGTCGCCAATCCCAATGAAGGAACTACTTACAACCAACCGGTTATACCTTTGATTGCCGCAGGATATAAAGAAGATCACAATTCAATGTGGGATATTAATGCTGCTCCAATTACTGATCATGTGGATGCTTTTGATAAAGCAGATAAGTGGGAAGCAGCTATGGAGGCAACAATTATTGGTACCTGGGGGCATGTGGTAGACCTTTGTTGTGGTGCTGTAGTAGAACTACACAGCAGAGCTGCAGCCCCAAGTGAAGGATCAATTATTGTAATCGGCCCGGCGGCTTATGAGTGGGAGCAAAATGGTTCGGCCAATGCCTTCATGAGTAACAATGCTGCCATGACTGTCAACTCAATCAATTATCTATTAGAAAAGTAAATTCTTCATACTTCTCATACAGAGGGAGGGGCTTCCCCCTCCCTTGGTTTAAAACTTAGGTCAATATGATAAGGATAAGATTTTTGTTTCTGGGATTGATGATAACCACTACTAGTTGGGCACAGGAGATATTCCATCTGGAGTTTAATGAACGAACTGGAACCCCCACAGTTATTGAGTCAATTTCAGGGAATGAATTTTCAGTAGAAAATCTTTTCGATCGTCCTGAGAGGATTGATGCACCATATGGTAGCGCCCTCCGGTTAGATGGTTGGTCTACTTATATTTCACATCCTAACTTCTCTTTGTCAGGAATTGATCAGGCAATGACCATCGAAGCATGGTATGCTACAGAGGCATTCAACAAAGAATCTTCATCTATTATTGAATTATTTTCTGACGCTAGCTCTTCGGGCTTTTACTTAAGTGTTGGCCCTTACGGTGAATTGAACTTTGGCTATCATTTGGACAATACGCTCCATGTTCACAACACCCCAAATAAGCTATCGCCATACAAATGGCACCATATTGTCGCCACCATTGATCTGACAGTTGGCGAAAGCAAAATCTATGTAGATGGAGAGCTTTGGTATCTTCAACAAAATCTGTCAGCAACCAGTATCTCTATACCTACGGGTACCTTGTTTATAGGCAAGCGTAGCCTCAGTCAGCAGGCTAATGGGTTTCAAGTAAACGTACTGAATGGAACATTGGATGATATTAAGGTTTACAATTCAGCATTGTCAGAGGCAGAGATTCGATCGAATAGTGAGTCTGTAACTGATCGTAATGTAAATCTTTGGATTGATCCCAGGGTGCGGCATTCAGGAGATCACTTAAGGCCTCAGTATCATCCTATGCCCAATACCAGCTGGGCAAATGAGGCTTATGGCTTGATATATTACGAAGGAAATTACCATTTATTCTTTCAGAAAAACCCGAATGCACCGCAGCTATTTTTCATGCATTGGGGACATCTGATGAGTCCTGATTTGGTTCATTGGCGCGAAATAGATATTGCACTTAGGCCAACGCCGGGGTTTGACAATTTTGGCGCCTGGTCAGGTACCACGCTAAAAGACAATGAAGGGAATCCATTTATTTTTTATACAGGAGTGGATGGTGCCAAAGCGGGTATTGGAATGGCGATTCCTTCTGGTGATTCATTGTTATCCTGGACAGAACATGAATCCAACCCACTAATCCCGAATCCCCCGGCCAGTTTTAATCACCTTGATTTTAGGGATCCTTACCTATGGAAAAGTGATGGGCTGTATTACATGATTGTTGGTTCTGGATTGCAAAATAAGGGTGGAGGAATTTTATTCACCTATCGATCAACAGATCTGGTCAACTGGACGCTCATTCCAAGGCTGTATGCCAACAATGATATTGAAAAGTATGGAGAATTTTGGGAAATGCCAACGTTCAGGCACTTGGAGGATGATGCTTATTTGCTTCAGATAACTCCTACACCTAACAATGGAAAACCGGCTCGCTCTGTTTATCTGTTAGGAACCTGGGAAAACGAAACCTTCAAACCGTACTTTGAAACCCCAAAATCATTAGAGTTATTTGATAGCCATATGTTGGCTCCAGCCTTTGGTACAGACGGAAAAACCGGGGATACTTACATTGGGATTATCCCGGAAGACCGAAATGGAAATGATCAAATCAATGCTGGGTGGAGACAAACGTTTAGCATTCCAAGGCAAGTTCGCTTGCTGGAAGACAGCACAATTGGACAAATCCCACATCCTAATCTGTGTAGGTTAAGGTCCAATGAAGTTCAGGTGGAAGAGCTGGAGTTGGAGCCTTCTAAAAGAAACAATCTGCCAGGTTTTCGTGGAAATCAAATTGAAATGGAATTTGATATTAAAGCTGATTCTAATTCAGTATTTGTTATTCAAGTGTTGAAACATGAGGATAATCAGGAGTTTACAACCATCACATTTGATTATGAGGCTAATAAGATTGTCTTGGACAGACGTCAAAGTTCACTTTCCAGTACATTGAAGAATACAAGAATCGGAGATTTCGTATTCAATCCAAATGATATGTTAAATGTGCGAATCTTCATTGATCATTCGACATTAGAAGTATTCGTTCAGAACCTCACTGTATTCTCCGCCAGGGTGTATCCTTCTCGTCCGGAGAGCGATCATGTGGATGTGGTGGCAGTAGAAGGAAATGTTTCCATAGTTTCTGCTAAAAAATGGCAAATGGAAACCATTCTCGATCATGAAGTGATCGACCAAAATTGTGTTCCAGATAACCTTCCAATGCATTTTAACAAGTTGCCAAAAGACATTGAGGAACCAAAGAACCTTTTAAAGTCTAGTTTAAAATCCGGGTGGAATGTCTACCCAAACCCTGCTCATGGAGTGATCAATCTTGATACACCGGGAATGAACCTGGGACGATTTATGATTTATTCCATTTCCGGTCAGAAGCTTCTTAGTGGGGCAATTGATCAGGAGAAGACAACTATAGATGTACATCAAATTCCTGCCGGAATGTATTTGCTAAACGCCAGCAATGGCAGCCTTTTTTACTCAGAAAGGATACTGATCAAAAACACGAATGAGATGAAATAGGGACAGAACATTTAGAATTTTAAACCCTAACAAAATGATGAAAACATGTATCTCCATTATTATGATGGCCTGGGTATTCTGTGCATTGGCACAGAGCCCAATCGTCTACTTAAAGTATGATGAGGCCAGTGGAACTCAAGTAGCGTTGGATGAGGCAGGAGGATTGAGTTTTCAAATTTCGAATACGTTTGATAAGCCGGAGCGTGTTTCCGGTGTAACCGGCAAGGCATTGAGAACTGATGGTTTCTCTACCTGGGCAAGCCGGGACTTAACTACAAATTTTGGTGGTGCCCTGACCGTGGAAACGTGGATAAGTCTGGAAAGCTACCCTTCTGATCATGAAGTACCTTATGGAAACCTCACTCCATCCGCTATAATAAGCCAGATGCAGAGTGATCAGGGATTCCAGATAGGGATCAATACTTTTGGTGTTTGGTGGTTTTCTGTCAATGTCAATGGCCAGAAATATACTTGTCAGGCTTCTAACCCTTTTCCACTCTATGAGTGGGTGCATGTAGCTGGTGTAGTAGATGCCGGATCGAGCATCATGCGGCTATACCTGAATGGGCAGCAGGTAGCATCTGCTTCTATTCCTTCAGGCGGCGCTATCCAGGAAGCATCAGCTCCATTGATCGTTGGTAAGAGCAATGTGGATACCTATAGCGGTATTTTCTTGTTGAATGCGATCAGTGCTGCAATTGATGAAACCAAAGTTTATGATGTAGCAAAATCCGCAGCAACCATCTCTACTGAATATCAAGCAGTGGTTTCCAATATCCCAACCACAGGATTTGAATCAGTGTCGGTGCCTGCAAGTCGTTTTGCGAATGACATTCAGAGACCAATATACCACGCAATGCCCGCTGCCAACTGGACGAACGAGCCGCATGGTATGGTAGAGTACAATGGTCAATATCACCTTTTCTATCAGCGAACGCCCAATGGCCCATTCAAGACGATGATGCATTGGGGACACATGATTAGTAGTGACTTTGTGAACTGGGAGCATGAAAAAGATGCGCTTTGGCCTACGCTTGGGTGGTCTGCTACAACCGGATATGATATGAAAGGAATCTGGTCTGGTGATGTAGTAGTTGAAAACGGCACTGCCCATGCGTTTTATACCAATGTAAATCATACAGGGCCATATAATCCAGGTATAGCCCATGCTACAAGTAGTGGGGGAGAATTGGAATATTGGACCAAGCAAGGGCCTGTCATTAACCGGCAATACGTTAATGATTTTAGGGATCCCTACCTGTGGAAAGAGGGTTCTACCTGGCATATGATCATAGGAGCTGCGGTGACTGGGAGTGGAGGTCTTGATTATTATACTTCTACTGATTTAAGCAACTGGACGCACCAGTCACAATTTTCAAGTGTTTCTTTTGGTCAAATGGACGTGGGTTCGGTGATTTGGGAGATGCCGGTTTTTGAATCCCTAAGTGGAGGAAAGCACATTCTTATCGTAAATCCTATAGGTGGGAGCCGTGGGAAATATGGGCCGAATTATACCCGTGCAGTGTATTGGGTTGGCAGCTGGTCAGGAGGGGTATTTACTCCGGATTACAATGAACCAAAAAATTTGGATTTGATCCATGGGCATTTATCTCCAACGGTTGCCCGAAATGTAGATGGAAACCTTGTGGGTATAGGGATAGTGGACGAGCGATGGAACTCTCAGGCTCAACTGGATGCTGGCTGGTGCCATACCTTTAGTTTGCCGAGGGTCTATTCTTTATTATCTGATGGTGAGACATTAGGTCAGCGTCCAGCTCCGGAATTGGAGTCACTGAGAATCCCCGGAAGCCAAATCAGCCAAACGAACCTATCAGTTTCTGGCACTCAGCCAATAAGCGCAAATGGACAGTCTTTGGAGTTGATCGTGGAGCTGGATCCTAATACAACTGCCGATAGGTTTGGAGTCAATTTCTATGTTTCAGACAATGGACAGGAAATTACCCGTTTATATTATGACGCTGTGAATGAACAGATCATATTGGATAAGCGCAACTCCAGCTTGTCCCCCGCTGATGAAGAAAAGGTTTTAATCACTGCGGACTATGATGAGTCTGCTTTTGGAAAGCCAGAAAAATTCCATATCTATTTAGACCATTCCGTAGTGGATATTTTCATCAATGACAAAGCAGCTTTTTCAAATCGGATTTACCCAACACAGACAAGTAGCAGTCATGTGGAGCTGGTTTCTGAGGGTAGTAGCACAACCTTTACTTCGGTAGAAAGCTGGTTGCTTGGCAAAGGAGGAGAGGGGGTTTCAGTTACAGCGATTTCACTGAACAAAAATTCTGCAATTGTTCCTCTGACTACTTCCACTTCGCTCGTAGCTACTTTATCTCCTGCTAATGCGTCCGACAAACAGGTGACATGGATTTCTAGTAATGAGGCAGTGGCTACCGTAAGTGATGGAATTATTACTCCGGTTGCGAAAGGCTCTGCTGTTATTACTGCCAAATCAGTGAGTGGTGGATTTACAGCTACTTGCAATGTGATGGTAGTTGATGCTCCCACTTATTCAATCTATGATTTTGAGAGTGGTGACCTTACCGGATGGACAGTGTCAGGGGCAGCTTTCACTGATGCGGATGTCACCAATGATACGGAATGGTGGGGTGGATCGTTCCAGCATGAAGGTGACTACCATCTACATGGATTTAAAGATGGCGGTGATGGCCAGACTGGAAGTATTCAAACCGGTAATTTTATACTTGGTGCGCATGGTCAAATCAGTTTACTAATTGGTGGAGGGAATGATATCAATAACCTGTTTGTTGGTTTATATCGTGCTTCCGACGATGCCTTGGTTGCAAGTGTAACCGGAAAAAATGATGAAACTTATTCTGAAGTGATCATTGATGGAGTTGCCGCATTGGGTGTAAGCTGTTATCTAAAGGCGGTAGACAATTCTACCGGGGGATTTGGACATCTGAACCTGGATGATGTAAGAGTTCCAATACAGACCGGTTCACCTATTGCCGCAACCGGGGTCTCACTTGATCAGACTTCTTTGATACTTGCACCGCAAGAGACGGCCACACTTAATGAGTCAATAAGTCCATCCAATGCAACCAACCAGTCTGTGGCCTGGGCGTCCAGTAATACTTCAGTAGCGACTGTCAGTAGTTCAGGGCTTGTCACTGCTGTGTCAGTTGGGGAGGCCATTATCACCGTGACTACTGATGATGGTGGCTTCACTGAGCAGGCTACTGTTATGGTTGCCAATCAGGATTATCTGATTTATGACTTTGAGTCTGGTGACCTAACTGGATGGCAAATCTCTGGGGAAGCTTTTGTGTCAGCAGACGTGACTACTGCAGAAGACTGGGGCTGGGGAGGGCCTTTTACACCTCAAGGTAGTTATCACCTATGGGGAGTGAGTGCTGGCAGTGATACACAAACCGGATCTCTTAAATCACAAGATTTTATACTTGGCGGAGATGGGGTAATTTCTTTCCTGATCGGTGGTGGTTTTGATATCAATACCCTCTATTTAGCTCTGATCAGAAAGTCAGATGGTGCAATACTGATGAAAGCTACAGGAGATGATAATGACAGTGAGAATTACGTTTCTAAACAGCTTGACGCCTCGGCATATTTAGGTGTTGAGTGTTATTTGAAACTTGTCGATAATGCCACAGGTGGCTGGGGACACATCAACCTTGATAATCTGGTAGTACCAATAGATAATGTGCCCGCTACTGGTGTGAGTTTGAATGCGAGCTCTATATCGGTTACCGAAGGTTCATCTAAAACACTGGTAGCCACGGTTGCACCTGCTAATTCCACCAATAGGGATGTTTGTTGGAGTTCTTCAAACACCAGTGTAGCTTCTGTAAGTGATGGGGTGGTTTCTGCCATTTCCGAGGGAACAGCCACAATTACTGCAACCACCATTGATGGAGGGTTTACTGCTCAAACAGCTATCAATGTAATAGCTCAGGATTATTTGGTATATGATTTTGAGTCTGGGAACCTCAACGGATGGACGGTGAGTGGTAGCGCGTTTGTTGCTGCTGATGTAACGTCTGACAGTGATTGGGGATGGAGTGGTCCTTTCCACCCTCAGGGAACTTATCACTTATGGTCAGCAAAGTCAGGAAGTGATGCTCAGACCGGATCAATCCAAACCCAGAATTTTGTACTGGATGGGAGTGGGGTTATCACTTTCCTTATTGGCGGTGGTTTTGATATCAATACCTTGTATCTCGGATTGTATAGAGTATCAGATGATGCCCTATTGATGAAAATGACCGGAGAAAACAATGACAGTGAGGATTATTCAAGCAGACAGTTTAATGCTTCTGACTATGTAGGTGTGACTTGTTATTTGAAAGCCGTGGATAATGCGACAGGTGGTTGGGGCCACATCAATCTTGACAATATCAGGATACCCGTAGCAAGTGTCGATGTAACTGGCGTTACGCTTGATCCATCGTCGGTCACTATTACAGAAGGATTCTCAACCATTCTTTCCGCCACCGTGCTTCCTGTGGGAGCGAGTAATTCAGGTGTATCATGGTCATCCTCCAATTCCAGTGTTGCTACAGTGAATCAAAGTGGAATGGTAACAGCTCTGGCATCAGGAAGCACAACGATTACAGTCACCACAAATGAAGGTTCCTATTCAGATCAGACAGATGTTACAGTTGAAGCACAGCAATACCTGACCTATGACTTTGAATCGGGTGATCTCTCCGGCTGGACTGCTACTGGCAATGCATTTGTATCGGCAGATGCTACCAGTGCTGCAAACTGGGGCTGGGGAGGCCCATTCAATCCTCAGGGGACTTACCATCTCTGGTCTGTGCAGTCGGGTGGTGACTCGGATACGGGGACGCTTCATACACAGGATTTTGTACTTGGCGGTGATGGAATCATTACCTTTATGTTAGGTGGTGGATTTGACTTTAATAATGTCTACCTGGCACTTGTGAGGAAGTCTGATGGAGCTGTTTTGATGAAAGTCACAGGAGATAATAACGATAGCGAGGATTACACACAGAAACAGTTTGATGCGTCAGTCTTTGTCGGTGTGGAGTGTTACATGCAGCTCGTGGACAATGCAACTGGTGGATGGGGGCATATCAACCTTGACAACCTGGTCATCCCAACTGTAGGAAACGCAACGGCTCGAATTACCGAAGAGTTCGAAAAGGCAGAAGAGACAATTGTTTTGAGGGTATACCCTAATCCGGTGACAGAGGAATTGTATTTGGATTTACCAAAGGAGGAGGTTTATCAATTGAGCATTTTGTCGGTTGACGGCCGGGAAATCAGGAACCAGACTATGGAAGGTTCTAAACTGGATGTTCGAACATTGAATCCAGGGACTTATCTGTTGGTATTATCTAGTCACAGTCAAAAACATGTATTTAGAATTATCAAACAATAAAAAAGATGAAATATAGTGCCATTCTATTTGTAGTCATTTTTTACGGATGCGCTTCTACTATTAAGAAGCAGGAATCTCCGATGCAGAGCGGTGGAGAGGAATACCGGCCTGCGTATCACTTTACTCCACCATCTAACTGGATGAATGACCCAAATGGAATGGTCTATTTTGAAGGCGAATACCACTTATTCTATCAGCACTATCCAGACAGCAATGTGTGGGGGCCTATGCATTGGGGGCATGCTGTTTCCTCGGATATGATCAACTGGGAGCATTTGCCTATAGCGCTGTATCCAGATTCACTGGGTTATATTTTTAGCGGTAGTGCAGTGATAGACTGGAACAATACAACAGGTTTCGGAACGGAAGAGAACCCGCCCATGGTCGCTATTTACACTTACCATGATCCTGTAGGTGCTAGCGAAAGAGAGGATGATTTTCAATATCAGGGCATTGCTTACAGTTTGGATAAAGGCCGCAATTGGGTGAAATATGAAAACAATCCGGTGTTGCCAAATCCTGGAATCGTTGACTTTAGGGACCCTAAAGTATCGTGGAATGAAGCGTTCAAACAATGGACGATGATTTTGGCTGTTAAAGATCACATCAATCTATACTCCTCTCCAAATTTGATCGACTGGGCATTGGAAAGCGAGTTTGGCGAAACCATTGGCGCACATGGCGGAGTTTGGGAATGCCCTGACCTTTTCCGGTTGAGCGATCAGAATGGAGAAGAGAAATGGGTGATGCTGGTAAGTATCAATCCTGGTGGGCCACAAGGAGGTTCTGCTACACAATACTTTATAGGTGATTTTGATGGAAGCACTTTTACTCCGAATGATACAACGACACGATGGGTCGACTATGGAGCGGATAATTATGCCGGAGTGACCTGGTCTGATATCCCGGAAGATGACGGTCGCAGGCTGTTTTTGGGATGGATGAGTAATTGGCAATATGCCAATGTAGTGCCTACCTTTAATTGGCGCAGTGCCATGACCATACCTCGTGAGTTAAGGCTACAGACTATTCAGAATGAACCTATATTGCAGTCCATGCCAGTCAAAGAGCTGGAGTCACTTTTTGATCCTGCAAAAGAAATAAAATCGGGTGCTGAATTGCCGTCAAAGAGCTATCGATTGACCTTGACCAATATTCCCGAGAGTGGCTTTTCCGTTTCATTTAGCAATGATCAATCTGAAGTATTGGAAGTGAAGCTTGATAAGAAGCGCCTGACAATTGACAGATCAAAAGCTGGTGTTGCAGATTTTAATGATGCATTTGCCGCTGTACATGAGGCTCCATTGAAAGGGCTGGAAGTTGCCACTTTGGAGATTTACATGGATCAATCGTCTATTGAGGTCTTTGTGAATGATGGAGCCGTAGTTATGACCGATCTGTTTTTCCTGTCAGAAGCCTACCAAATAATAGAATATACCAAAGGGGTAAAGGCAACGCTTTCCCCTTTATCAAGTCAACCAACAAGTTTTTAACACAAAGAGTCAATGGAAAACACAAAAGTTTTAGCCTTTGGTGAAGTGCTGTGGGACTTCATAGAAGGGGAGAAGTACTTTGGAGGGGCGCCTGTAAATTTTGCCGCCCACATGGTGCAGTGTGGTAGAGATACTGCAATCATTACAGCTCTTGGGTCGGATAAATTGGGTGACCAGGCATTAGAGGAAATGTTAAAACTTGGTCTGAGTGGCGAATTTGTTCAAAGAAATTCTCGACTTACAGGAAGGGTTATGGTTTTCCTGGAAGATGGACAACCAAGTTACCGCATAAGGAAAGATGTTGCTTTTGATTACATAGAGCCTGACAAGATTGAATTTTCACGCTTAAGTGAGTATGGGGCATTTTATTTCGGAACACTTGCTCAGCGGAATGAAGTATCCAGAGCAACCTTGACCGCAATTATGCAAAAGGCCTCTTTCCAAACTGTCTTTTATGATGTGAACCTCAGAAGGGATGGCTACACCAGGGAGATTATCGAATCATCATTCAATTATTGCACGATTGTAAAGATGAATGATGATGAAGTAAGGTTGCTTAGCAAATTGATTTATGAGACAAGTTTGTCCATCGATGAATTTTGCCAGCGATTATTTACAAATTATGAGCGGTTGGAGTTACAAATCATCACTGAAGGAGGTGAAGGTTGCATGCTTTTTACCAGAAGTGGAAATTATCGAGTCAGCGCACAAATGATGCCTGTAAAGGATAGTGTTGGAGCGGGCGATGCCTTTTGTGCTGCTTTTTTGGACACCTATCTAAAATCAAAGGATCCGAAAAAGGCGGCAAGGATTGGAAATATGGTCGGTGGCTTTGTGGTATCTGAAAGTGGGGCCATTCCTATTTATCCCGAAAAATTCAGAAGGAAGATCGAGATATTGAGTGCATCTTAAAACTCCTTACTTGATTTTTTGTCAAAAGACTTTATCTTCCACTTTTGACAAACCACTTTGGAATATGGAAAAAGTACTGGCATTTGGGGAAATTCTCTGGGATATCATAGAAGGAGAAGCGCACCTGGGAGGTGCTCCATTAAACTTTGCTTCTCATGTGCAGCAGTGTGGAATGCCGGCGGGTATTTTGTCTTGTTTAGGTCACGATGATTGGGGTAATAAAGCCATGCATGCAGTGGAGGAAAGCGGTCTGGATACACGTTTGATTTTGCGCCGTAATAAGAACACGGGGATCGTGGACGTAAAAATTGTTAATGGTCAACCTGATTATGACATCATCAAATCTGTAGCTTATGATTACATCGATGTGGGCAATTTATCCCATGAAGTGATTAACGAGTTTGACTATTTCTATTTTGGCACTCTAGCTCAAAGGGCGATGAGTACAAGAGAATCCTTGTATCAAATTCTGAATCAACACAATTTCAAGGAAATCTTTTATGATGTGAACCTAAGGAAGGATTCTTACTCTAAAGAAGTCATTGAAAAGTCGTTGCATCATTGTACAATCTTGAAAATCAATGACGAAGAAGTACCTGTAGTGAGCGCGCTTCTCTGGAAAGAAATGAGCATTGAAGGGTTCTGTGAGCATGTTCAGATCCAGTTTCCAATGATCCGCATAGTTTTGGTGACGGCAGGTGCTGATGGGAGCTATGTGTCAGAAAAGGGTATACTCAAACACGCTCCTTCTAAACCCATTACCGTAGCAGATACAGTTGGTGCCGGGGATTCATGTAGTGCCGCATTTCTGACTACTTTGATCAAAACAGGAGACTCTCTGAAAGCAGCAAACGCCGGCAATTTGGTTGGAGGTTTCGTAGCATCGAAAGCCGGAGCAATTCCTGCCTATAGTGAAGAAATAAAAAAAGCACTGGGTTAGTGGATCGTTGACTCCAGATAGGAGTTCATATTTTCCCTTGTGATTACCTCAATGGGAAAAGTCTCTTCAGTTGGCAGTTCTTTTTTAAATAACAGATGATTGACCAGGTGGTTCACACCGATTTTAGCCATCCTTTTTGGATTCTGATTGATCAGGAAATTAATAGTGCCTTTTTTAAGATACTTGAGATTCTCATCCAGTAAGTCAAACCCAACAAGACAAAGATCTGAGAGTCCACGCTTTTCCAGAATTGAAGCTACAATGTGAGTGCCAGTCGAAGTACTCACAAAAATTCCTCTGGTGTTTCCGGTTATTGCCTCAATCACTTTAGCTTCAATTTCCCTAGGGTTGGTAAGATCATGGCTGACAATTGTATAGTCCGAGTCTTTGAAGAAATCCCTTAACCCATTTTCCTTGTTTTTCAGGTAAACAGAACTTTCGAGGTTTTCATACATATGAAGTACTAGAATGTTCGTACTAGTAGTTGTCCCGAGAGAAATTAATTCAGCGGCAACCCGTCCGCTTTGATGCAGGTTTTGTCCAATAAAACAAAGTGGATTACTTGCAGGTATGTTTGAATTAAACAATACAAAGGGGATTTTCGAAGTACTCAAACTCTCCAAAAGCAATGTTGACTCCTGGTAGAAAACAGGGGCAAGTACCACTCCGTCTGGTTCAAACGACAGAGTTGAATGAACCGTTTGCTCAAATGACTTGGCATCGTACAAATCGAAATAGAAACACTCTATTTCTACATCATAGTATGACCAGTCATCCAGGCTTTGCTCAATACCAGACTGAGCGAGGTTCCAATACTCATCCTGATTGGGATCGGGTAGCAGAACAGCCACTCTCAAAGTCTTGTTGGACCCTAATGTGCGAGCGATCAAATTGGGTTTGTAGCCAGTTTGTGCAAGGACTTCTTCTACCTTTTTAGCAGCGTCAGGAGAAACTCTGCCACGACCATGAAGCACCCGGTCTACTGTGCCAACAGACACTCCGGCCATCTGAGCGATATCCTTAATCCGAATGTTCTTCTTATCAGACATATACTGCGAATTGGAGCCAAAACTAACTAAATCCATTCAATAAGCATCTCGCTTAATTTTTAAATATTAGTTAATGTGTGCGCACACAATTGGATTTTGTCTATATTGGCATTCATTTTTTACCATCACTTTCAACAGAGATGTCTGATAAACCACGCTATTTATCGCTCGATGTATTCAGAGGAGCCACAGTCTTTTTAATGATTATTGTCAATAATCCTGGTGAGTGGGGTGCGCAATACGGGCCAATTCAGCATGCGCCGTGGCATGGCTTTACACTAACTGACCTGGTGTTTCCGTCATTTCTTTTTGCGGTAGGGAATGCGATGGCATTTGTGATGAAAAAGTTTCAGCAAAATGGTGAGGTATATTTCTGGAAAAAGGTATTCAAACGCACAGTGTTGATTTTCTTAATTGGTGTATTGCTCAACTGGTTTCCTTTTTATGATTTTGGTTCGGGTTCTTTTTATCCCTTCAGTGAGTTGAGGATATTTGGTGTGCTCCAGCGAATCGCCCTTTGCTATCTGTTTGCTTCTATAATTATTCATTACTCAAATGCTATCAGACCCATAGTGGTCATCAGTTCAGTAATGCTCCTGGCGTATTGGGGTGTTGTGTATGTTTTTGGAAGTAATGAGCCGTATAGTTTGACGGGATTCATTGGAAATGATCTGGATCTTTGGCTAGTAGGTCAAAACCATGTGTACCACGGTGAAGGGCAACCATTTGATCCGGAAGGTTTATTAAGCACGATTCCAGCAGTGGTAAATGTGCTGTTGGGATATTTGACAGGGGCTTATCTTGTAGCCAGGGGAAACTCATATGACGTGATCACTAAACTTTTAGTGTGTGGGTGCTTATTGATTCTAGGTGGCTTGTTTTGGGATCTGTTTTTCCCCATCAACAAAAAGATTTGGACCAGTTCTTACGTGTTGCTTACCTCTGGTATGTGTGTAGTTGCCATTGCTATATTGAGTTATTGGATCGAGCTTGCAGGAAACCGAAAAGGGGCATATTTTTTTGAGGTCTTTGGAAAAAACCCGCTTTTCATTTATGCTTTTTCCTGGGTTCTGTCTGTTGTATTTTCCACCATTCAAATAGGGAGTTTGAGTTTGCATGGTCACATTTACCAGAGCTTCAAGTATTTCCTCGATCCGGTACATGCCTCGTTTCTATATGCGTTGGTCTTTACATTGCTCAATTGGTTAGTGGGCTATTATCTGGATAAGAGAGGTATTTACATCAAAGTTTAATGCATTGATGAATTCAAATGGGAATCATTTTACTTTTAAGTGTGTGCGCACACAATTTTATTTTAATTACTTGTGTGCGCACACACTATCTATTATGTTTGTAGAAGAATCCAGAATTAGGAGCAAACATTCCTTACAGATTCGTTTTTAATAAACCAACCATTCAAATGATAGAAGTATTGGAAGAGCCCGTTCAAAACAGTCAGATTCTTAAACATGAGATGCCCGGTCTGCATGAAGAAAAACGCTTTGAGAAAATTCACACAGTGGTTTTTGAGCAGTCGTCTGTTGGCTCCAGAAGCATCGCCATGGAAATTGCCGACCTCATTCGGTATAAGCAAAACAAAGGTGAGATTTGTGTGCTAGGATTAGCCACAGGCTCCAGTCCTAAAGGTGTTTACAATGAACTTGTAAAAATGCACCAGGAAGAAGGATTGAGTTTTCAGAATGTCGTTACTTTCAATCTGGACGAGTATTTCCCTATTGAGCCTACCTCAACCAGAAGTTACTGGCACTTCATGCATGAATACCTTTTCAATCATGTGGACATAGATCCTGAAAATATCAATATTCCCAAAGGCACACTGAAGGAGGAAGAAGTTCGTAAATTTTGTGCCACATACGAACGAAAAATTGAGGATTATGGCGGGATAGACTTGCAAATACTCGGTATTGGGCGTACCGGGCATATTGGTTTTAACGAACCCGGTTCTCACATCAATTCCATGACCCGAATGGTCACTTTGGATCAATTGACACGGGAAGATGCAGCAGGTGATTTTTATGGAAAGGAGAATGTCCCGAGAAAAGCCATCACCATGGGTATACGGACGATTATGAATTCGAAGCGAATCATTCTCATGGCCTGGGGTGAAGGCAAGGCAGAGATTGTGGAGCGGATGATTGAAGGTGAAGTTTCTCCTGAGGTGCCAGCTACCTATCTGCAGGAGCATCGTAATGTTTCAGTGGTATTGGACACTGGAGCTTCTGAATTTTTGAAAAGAATCTACACACCATGGCTTGTTGGAGGATGTAAGTGGAATGCCAGGCTAACTAAAAGGGCTGTTGTTTGGCTGTGCCAAAAAGTGAATAAGCCGATACTAAAGCTCACCGATAGAGACTATAATGAACACGGTATGAATGAGTTGATCACCAAGTACAACTCAAGTTATGATTTGAATATCGAGATGTTCAATATGCTTCAACATACCATTACTGGATGGCCGGGTGGAAAGCCCAATGCCGATGATAGTCAGCGACCAGAGCGTGCGCTGCCTGCACAAAAGCGAGTGGTTTTGTTTAGTCCACATCCTGATGATGATGTGATTTCGATGGGTGGAACTTTCAGTCGGTTACATGAACAAGGTCATGAGGTGCATGTCGCTTATCAAACCTCTGGAAACATCGCAGTTTTTGATGATGAGGTGATCCGGTTTGCGGACTTCTACAATGAATTGAAAAACTCCCATGATAGCAAGAGTGGCAAGAGTTTCTATGAAAAAGTAAAGCAAGACATTGGCCAGAAAGGAGATGGTGAAGTGGATTCGGAAGAAGTTCGAAGAATCAAAGGACTGATCCGGCGAGGTGAAGCGCGAGCAGGCTGTCGGTTTGTGGGCTTACCCGACGAAAGAGCGCACTTTATGGATTTGCCTTTTTATGAAACAGGTACAGTTAAGAAAAACCCGATTGGGGATGCTGATATCAAAATCACCGTGGACTTGCTCAGAAAGATCAAGCCACATCAAATTTATGCAGCGGGAGATTTATCTGATCCACATGGTACTCATAGGGTTTGCCTGGATGTGATCTTTGAGGCAATCAAAATCCTGAAAGATGATGACTGGATGAAAGATTGCTATGTATGGCTATACAGGGGTGCCTGGCAGGAGTGGGGATTGGAAGATATAGATATGGCAGTGCCCTTAAGTCCGGATGAATTGATGAAAAAGCGAAAGGCGATTTTCAAGCACCAATCCCAAAAGGACGGAGTAGTCTTTCAGGGTAGCGATAATCGCGAATTCTGGCAGCGCGCAGAAGATCGGAATCGAGGAACAGCAAAGCTATATGACGAGCTCGGATTTGCAGAATATGAAGCTATAGAGGCCTTTAAGCGCTATCATTTTTGATAGCAGCAATCGCTTCTATTTAATCTCACATTTTTTTAACTAACTGACTTTCGGATATGCTTTTACATACCCTAGACTGGATCATTATTGCAGTATTTTTTGCTATCGTACTAGGAATAGGATGGGCAGCCAGCAGAACAGCTGGTCAAAGTTCTGAAGAGTACTTTCTTGGAGGACGTGGAATGCCGTGGTGGCTATTGGGGATTTCCATGGTGGCTTGTACCTTTTCTGCGGATACTCCAAACCTGGTCACTGGATTTGTACGAGAAAACGGAGTTTCCAAAAACTGGGCATGGTGGGCATTTCTGATTACAGGAATGGTGACTGTATTTGTTTATGCAAGGCTTTGGAGAAAATCTAATGTAGTTACAGATCTGGAGTTTTATGAGATGCGTTATGGTGGCAAGCTGGCTTCTTTCCTTCGTGGCTTCAGGGCCATTTATTTGGGAGTATTTTTCAACACCCTAATCATGGGGTCGGTCACACTCGCGGCTATAAAAATCGGAGCGGTTATGTTGGGACTTGAGCCGTGGGTTGTAGTAGTTGGGGCATCCATCGTGGTAGTTATTTATGCCTCGCTTGGAGGTATAAAGGGAGTGGTTTGGGCTGACTTTTTCCAATATGGGATTGCTATGTTTGGTGCTGTTTATGCAGCTTATGTAGCGGTAAGCCAACCGGAAATCGGCAGCCTCTCAGAACTGATTAGCAATCCTGCAATCCAGGACAAATTAAGTGTGCTCCCAGACATGAGTGATGCGTCAGTCTGGGTTCCTTTGTTGCTGATCCCTTTAGCCGTTCAATGGTGGAGTGTTTGGTATCCGGGTGCTGAGCCTGGAGGTGGAGGATATATTGCACAGCGAATGCTTTCTGCAAAAGATGAAAAAAACGCCATAGGTGCTACTTTGCTTTTCAACTTTGCACACTATGCACTCCGTCCATGGCCGTGGATCATTGTTGCGTTAGCCTCCCTGGTTATCTATCCTGATCTCGCATCCATAAAAGCGGAATTTCCGGATATAGATTCAACTTACCTGAAGGACGATATCGCATATCCGGTAATGCTCTCTAAACTCGGTACCGGGTGGATTGGATTGGTAGTTGCTTCCATTATTGCTGCTTATATGTCTACTATCGGCACCCATCTCAATTGGGGTTCCTCCTATTTTGTGAATGATTTTTATAAGCGGTTCTTAAAGCCAGATGCTTCAGAAAAACAAATGGTAGCGATGGGTAGGATAACCACTCTTCTGCTGATGATTATCGCGGGGTTGATGTCATTATTTGTGTTGGACAATGCCACTCAGGCTTTTAATATTTTACTATTGTCGGGAGCTGGTTCTGGGGCTATTTATTTGCTTCGTTGGTTTTGGTGGCGTATTAATGCGATCACGGAGATTTCAGCGATGGTGGTCGCGACAGTTGTTGCCTTTGTGCTCGTATTGGGGGTGGATGACACCACAGTAGCTACAGAAATACTTGACGGCTTCACCATGAAGCTGCTGATTACCGTTGGCATAGTGACCATAACCTGGCTTACAGCTACACTGGTTACGAAACCGGAACCCAAAGAAGTGTTGAGAAAATTCTACCGGATTACCAAGCCAGGTGGGCCTGGGTGGAAACGTGTTGTGGAAGAAGCACGCGCCGAAGGTGACCCCTGTGATGACGGTCAGGGTGTGGCCTGGCAGATGCCACTACAGGTTTTGATGATCTTCATTGGACTGATCTCAGTTTATGCAGCACTCTTTTCCATTGGTTCATTTGTTTATCAAAATATGGCATTAGGGACTGTTCTGGGACTGGTTTCGGCAATCAGCACAGTGATATTATTTAAAATCTTAGGTAAACTCAGGTTTTAAGAGCTATTGATTTCAACGATTAGTATTTAGAATTATGACCATCGGGGTAGATTTAGGAGCAACACAACTGCGGGCAGCGTTATGCCAGGGAGACCAACTTTTTCATAAGTGCCAGACTTATCTGGAGAATAAGGATGTGCTGGAGAAAACATTGGATCAAATCACAGATTTCCTCGCACCTTTAATTAAACCAGGTACTTCGGGGATTGGAATCGGGGTGCCTGCCATTGTAGATATAGCAACAGGCACGGTCTACAACTCAAACAACATTAGCTCATGGCAAAAGGTAGAACTCAAGCGAACACTTGAGATGCGACTAAGTTTGCCCGTGCATGTCAATAATGATGCGAATAGCTTTACCTATGGTGCCTATAAATATGGACTAGCTACGAAATGTCGGAATATGGTTGGGGTTACTTTAGGCACTGGTCTCGGGGTAGGACTGGTGCTGAATAAACAGCCCTACTTTGGAAGCAATTGCGGAGCTGGAGAGATTGGTTTGAACCCATACAAAGAGAAAACCTACGAATTGTATACAAGCAGCGAGTATTTTATACGGGAACATGGTATTTCTGCGCAGACGGCACATGAAATGGCTCGCACAGGTAGTAAGGAACACCTCATCATGTGGAAACGATATGGAGAGCATCTAGGTGAGTTTATTAAGACCATAGTTACTGCGTATGATCCGGAGGTAATTGCGTTTGGTGGTAGTATTGCTCAGGCCTTTGCTCTTTTTGAACCTGGAATAAGAATAGCACTGAAGGATTTTATTTTCACTGAATCGATTAAAAAACTTCAGCTTACCACTGTTGATCAAAAGGATATTTCAATTCTCGGGGCAGCTGCTTTATTTGAGGATTACGAACAGGAATTAATTGATGCGTAGAAGATTCTAAATGCAGAAAAATGTAAAGAGTAGACCGGTTATTCCCATGATTTCTGCTTGTTTAAAAACTGTCCTGAATTCCTGAAGTGCCAATGTTAGGTGAGCTTCCACAGTCTTAACTGTGATGCCCATTTCCCGTGCTATTTCTTTGTTGGATAGTCCTTTATATCTGGATAGTTCAAAGACCATTTTTCTTTTCTCAGGTAGCTCCTTAAGTGTCTTCACGATGAGGCCTTCAAGTTCGTTCAGTGCGATGGTTTCCTGGGTATTGTTTGAAGGTTGCAGAAGGTGAATTTGGTAGTCTTCGGCAGCCTTTCTTTTGATCCTTTTTTTAAACTCGTCAAACATGGTGTTGCGAGCTATTGTGTAGAGATAGGCCTGAACATTTTTAGTGGGGTCAATTCCCTTTCGTGAATTCCAGAATTTAACGAACACTTCCTGTACGATTTCTTCCGAATCCTCAGAATTAAGACCGTTTTTAATACAGAAGAAATAGATTTTCTTGTGATACATATCGAATAACTGATCAAATGCTTTTTGATCGTTGTTAATCATATTCTGTATCGCTTTCTTGATCATAATTTACTCTCTTCTTCAGGCCCTAATGTAAGGAAAACTTAAAACTCATTCTTAAAAGGGGATTGTACTTGAGGTTGGTTCATTATATTAATAATTATTAAAATCGCAATTATTTCGCTAATTAAGTGTAAATGAATTAAATGAATTGGTCTAATAAATAAAATTATTGAAAATATTATATCCCTTTATAGGGTATCGTAGAGCAAGCGAAGTATATAAGGGCAAAAAAGAGGAAAGTTTGAGTACTGAAATTTTACATAGGTTTTTCGCCGGGGAGTGTACCCCCACTGAAGCACATCAGTTGTTGATCTGGATCAATACACCTAATGGCGAAAAGGAATTCAAAAAGGTTTTTGATGCCTATGAGGAACATGCAGTGGAGAAAAGTAATCAGCCATTGAAAAGTGATGAGCTTTTATCCAAAATTCATAATAAAATCAAGGATGAAACCCTTGTAAAAAGCTTGCTTGCAGAGCAGGGGACACCGGAGTTCAAGCTCAATGAAAAGCCTGTAGTTACTTTCAATTGGTTTCGAATTGCGGCTGTGGTTGCTTTGCTTATTACCTGCTGTTCGGCGGCTTACTTTTTAGTTCGAAAAGACTATCAGCCGGTAAAAGAAGTAGCAGTAGAAATGCTCACCAAAAAAGCAGAACCAGGGCAAAAACTAACCATTCACCTTAGTGATGGATCCGTGGCAGTGTTGAACGCTAATAGTTCAATCACTTACCCGAGAGAGTTTGCCAGTGATATTCGAAAAATTCAGATGGAAGGAGAGGTTTTCTTTGATGTGGCCAAGAGCAAGACAAAGCCATTTGTGGTGAGTACCTCCCGGATGAATACAACGGCACTCGGAACTTCATTTAATATCAATGCCAGAACGAAGGATCTCCAGGAGGTTAGCCTAATCACTGGCAAAGTGAAAGTAGAATTGATTGACGGTAATGATGTAAAGTTTCTGATGCCAGGTGAGGAAATAAGGTATGCAGAAAACCAGATGATCAAGGAGCCATTCAATGTTCAAACCAAAACCTTGTGGAAGGATGGGGTTATATTCTTTGACAACCGTCCTCTGGCAGAATGTTTCGAGACACTGGAGTCCTGGTATGGTATAAAGATCGAGATCAAAGGCCAGGATAGAAGCAAGGGCCGAATGGTCTCTGGAAGATTTGATAATGATTATTTAGGAAACGTTTTAAATAGTATAAGCTATGCACACAATTTCGACTATAAGGTCAGTGAAGAGCGGGTTCACATAACATTTACCCGGTAAGAAAAAAAAGGCTCTCCCGATATGCGCCAACAGATCACAGAGAGCCTTAAATACAATTTAGGTTTAACTAAATCCAAACAAATCTATGAAAAATAAACATTACTACTATTTGGTGATGCTTGGAAAGTACGCAATCTATACCTACGTCTTATGCGCTTTTTTATTTACTGTTGCCATCGCTGAGCCCAGCAATGCACAGGGGATAATTAGCGTGAAAAAGGCCATTATTTCCATTGATGTCGCTGATGAGCAGCTGACAGAGGTTTTCAAGCAGATAGAAGACAAGACGAATTACGTCTTTATCTATGATCTTCAGCAGCTGAAGAGTTATGATCCGGTTACCGTCAAATCAAAAAGGAGCACGGTAGAGCGGGTACTTCTGGACATATCCCGACAGACCAATATCGGTTTTCGGCAAGTTAATGATCGCATAAGTGTAAAAGTAAATGCGAACGGTCGGGACGATAAGAGTATCGAAGTAACCATAGAGCAGGATCGCATAACAGGTCAGGTGCTTGACGAAAATGGTGAATCATTGCCCGGTGCTACGATTGTAGAAAAAGGGACCACTAATGGTACCATCACTGATATGGACGGTAATTTTTCATTGAATGTTACCAACGGTTCCACTTTGCTAGTCTCGTTTGTTGGGTATCAATCAAAGGAGGTTATTGTCAATGGCCAAACCTCACTCAATATTAAATTGGAACTGGACTATTCTTCATTAGATGAAGTGGTAGTTATGGGCTACGGTATACAGCGCAAGTCCAGTGTGGTTGGTTCTGTAGATCAGGTCACTGCAGATAAGCTAGAGGGTAGGCCTAATGCCAATATGACTCAGGCTTTACAAGGGGTATCGCCCAATCTTATAGTACAGCAGCCCAACCAGGAGCCAGGAGCTCAGATGAACCTGAACATACGTGGTATCAGCACATTAGGTAATAATAGCCCATTGATCGTTATCGATGGTATAGTAGGTGGTGATTTAAACTTGATCAACCCAGCGGATATTGAAAGCATCTCTGTCTTGAAAGATGCAGGAAGTGCGGCCATTTATGGATCTCGTGCCAACAATGGAGTGATCCTGGTAACTACCAAAAAAGGTAAAAAAGGTGAGGCGATGAAATTAACCTACAATGGGTTAGCTGGGGTCAATACTCCTCATTTTTTCATGAAACCTGTCAGTGGTTATCAAAATGCCATTCTGAGAAATGAATCCGCTTACAATGCAGGCAAAAGTTCTGTAGTATACACACCAGAGCAAATTGCACAGTTTGAGGCCAATGGTGATGAAGAGTGGTTTTCAGAGGAAATTGTGCAGCCGGCATGGCAGCAAAATCATAACCTTAGTTTATCCGGAGGAAATGATCAATCGACTTACTTCCTATCTGTGGGATATATGGATCAAAGGAACAATTTCGTAGGGCCCGATAAAGGACAAAAACGATACAACTACCGTCTCAACATGACCAATGAATTTGGTAAGTTGAAACTAACTTCTATGCTCAATTATGTACGAAGGGAGACGACAGATCATTCCAGCAGTACGGGTACACTCATGGTAGACGCCAATAGAGTGCCGTTGATCTACAAACAGAAGGATTCGCTTGGAAGGTATCTGACCAATGATGTACTGCAGCAATTCAATTCGCTTGGTATTTTGGAAGAAGGTGGTTTTAGGAGATATGATGATGACAATGTCTTTGGTAACCTTCAGGCAGAGTTCAGTATTACAGATGATTTGAAAATCAGGGGAGTGTTTGGAGGCGCATTGTATTCCAATCACCTATATGGCAGAACCATGCAGGTGAACTTTTTCCCTAAAGGAGTTTATGGAGGAAATCGAGAGACCTATGATGTCAGCAGTAAGACAGTGGATCTTAATACCCAATTTTTAGCTGAGTATAACAAAACACTGGCCGAAGATCATAATTTCAATATTTTGCTTGGTGTTTCTAATGAGAATCATGCCAGAAGGGAGTCTAAAGTTCAATATGGCCTTACTGATCCAGACCTAGGAACACAAACCAGTGAAAGTGTTATTAATCTGGAGGAAACCTATAATTCTAATCAAGAGGCTGAAGAGAATAGCTTGAATTCGGCTTTTGGTCGAGCGTCTTACTCCTTTAGTGAGAAGTATTTTGCTGAGTTCAGTTTTCGATACGATGGTTCATCAAAGTTCAAAGATGGCAATCGCTGGGGCTTTTTTCCATCGGCATCTGTTGGTTACCGACTTACTCAGGAATCGTTCATGAGTGGTTACCAGTCGCGAGTAGGTGGCATAAAAATAAGAGCATCTTATGGTGTGTTGGGTAACCAAAATGTGGGCAACTATCAGTATCAAACTACCTTCTTTACGTTTCCAAATGCATATGGGTTCAATAATTCTGTAGTGGGTGGTACAGGCTATAATTTTGCCAATCCCGACTTAAAATGGGAGCGAGCAGCAACATTCAATATAGGTGCTGACATGGATTTCTTAAATGGAGACCTGACGTTATCACTTGATTACTATAACAAACTGACCTCAGACATATTGGTGGCGCCAGCAGTTCCTGGGGTATTTGGTACAGATCTACCTGACTTCAATGCAGGTGAAGTGGCGAACCGTGGATGGGAAGTTTCTTTGGGATATGTCAAAAGAACGGAATTGTTTACTCATCAATTTTCATTCAACCTCGCTGACTCGCAAAATGAAGTAGTGGACTTCCAGGGTAATGAACGACTGGAAGGCCGTGAAGAACTTCAGATTTTGCTTCGTGAGGGTTATCCGTTCAATTCATATGTTGGTCTAAAGCGTGATGGGTATTTCCAAAACCTGGAAGATGTACAGAACAGTGCCAAACCAGAAGGGTTGACCAATTTATTTCCTGGGGACAACAAGTATGTAGACCTCAACGATGATGGGGTCATCAATGACGATGATAAAGTTGTTTTTGGGAATCCATTCCCAAGGTTGACTTATGGTCTTACATATAATGTTCAGTTCAAAGGGTTTGACCTCAATCTATTCATTCAGGGTGTTGGCAGACGTACAATGATGCTTAGAGGTGAGTTGGTAGAACCATATCATTTCAACTATGGGATGACGATGTATGAGCATCAGCTGGACTACTGGACACCGACCAATCAGGATGCCGCATACCCAAGACTTGCGGATAATGGAAGCCAATCCAACACCAATAATTACCGAAGAGGTTCAGACTTATACCTGTTTGATGCGGCTTACCTGAGGGTGAAGAATATCCAACTTGGGTATACCCTTCCTGTGAATGTTTCCGGGAAGGTGGGTGCTCGTAAGATCAGGGCATACGTTTCAGGTCAGAATCTATTCACATTATCGAAGATCGATTTTGTGGATCCTGAGCTTTCCGAATTTGATAGTAACCTGAATAGTGGAGGTGCAAATAGTGGACGAGCATATCCTACCATGATCTACTACGGGTTTGGTTTAGATGTAACGCTTTAAATAAGAGAACTCATGAATAGAATATATACAATCGGATTAACAGCGCTCTTGACCATTGCTTTCACAGGATGTAAAGAGCTTGATTTGGCTCCCGAAAATACTTTTACGGATTTGACTTATTGGACTTCACAGTCCAAGGCCCGGAGCGTACTGAATACGGCGTACTCTCAGATGATGTCCTCTGGCTACTTTTTCTACAATGAAGCGCTATCTGACAATGCTTATAATGGACGAGGGGATAATCAGGGGGCAGCTTCTCTAGCTGCTGGAACTTACGATCCTTCTCTGGCCAGGCTCAAAGACGAGTGGAACTTTCATTATGAAGGAATCAAAACGTGCAATATTTTGTTAGCAAATATTGATAGAGTGTCGGATATCGAGGAAGAAACGCTGAACGTGATGAAAGCTGAGGCGAGATTTTTGCGGGCGTACCAACACTTTCAGTTGATGACGTGGTGGGGTGACGTGCCTTTGCTTAAAGAAGATATAGATATTGAAACTGCCCTTACCATCGAGCGAACTCCAAAGGCTCAGGTTCTTGAGTTTGTATTGTCAGAGTTGGAGGCTGTAATCAATATCTTACCTGCCAACACTGAGTATAGTGAAGAGGAGTTTGGCAAGGTTACCAGCGGAGCGGCGGTAGCGCTCAAGGCTAGGGTTTTGCTCTATGAAGGAGATTGGGATGGTGTGGTTGCCGAATGCGAACGACTGATGAATGGAACTGAATTTGGTTCTTATGCCTTGCATTCATCATACGAAGAGTTGTTTCTGCCATCTTATCAGTCTAATGATGAGGTGATCTTAAGCTTACAGTATGTTCCACAGTTTAGAACCTGGGGCGAGTACTTTGATTTTGCTCCCCTTTCAGCAGGCGCAAGGCTCAATGCAATGGCTCCTACACAAGAGTTGGTTGATGCTTACCCAATGATGAATGGAAGCATGATCGGCGAGGCAGGTTCAGGCTATGATGAAAATGCCCCTTATTCAAATAGAGATCCAAGGCTCACCAATACGATCGTTTATCATGGCTATGAATGGGAAGATGCCGGAGGAGGCTCGCATACTATCTACATAGAGCCCGGTACGGCTCCAGCAGGCGAGGAGCTGGATATCTATGCTTCAGGATCTTCTTCTACCACTACTGGCTACTATTGGCGAAAGTATTTTGATCCGAATCACATGGATGGTTTTGCTTCTGGTTTGAACCTGATGCTATTTAGATATGCCGATATACTACTGATGTATGCGGAGGCTAAAAATGAACAGGCCAAACTTAGTGCTGCTGATTGGGATTTAACGATCCGTGAAATCCGGGCTCGGGCTGGTTTTAGTGCTACTGCACTCGACTATAATGCCGCTTGGACGCAGGGGGAGCTACGTGAAGTCATCAGAAATGAGCGTAGAGTGGAGTTAGCCATGGAAGGTCTTCGAATATTTGATATCAGAAGATGGGAAATCGCTGAGGACGTGCTCAATGGATGGGCTCATGGTGCTCAATTTGGCCCTGCAGAGATTGACAATGGTTATTTGAGGGTAAACGACAGGACATTCGATCCTTCGAAACACTACTTATGGCCTGTGCCAAGAGATGAGCGAAACCTCAATCCGAATCTTGGTCAAAACCCGAATTGGAACTAAACCAACCCGTTTTATTACAACACAAAATATTGAATTAAGATGAAAACGATATATAATTTAACACTATTGATTTTGGCTATGTTCGTGGCAGCGAGCTGCGATGATGATGCTACTACATTTTCTATTGGAGATGTAACTCCGGTTACTGAGCTTTATGCCCCTGAAAATGACGCTACTTTTGATTTGGAAGCAGCTAATTCTGTAGTCTTTGAATGGGCCGCTGCATCTGCTACTGATAATGGAGTAGTGCTTTATGAAGTGCACTTTGATGTAGAGTCCGGAGATTTATCGGCACCAATCTATAAGATTGCCTCTGATGGTAACGGACTTCAGCGCACACTTACTTTAGCTTTTTCACAATTGAATAAAGTGGCTGGCCTGGCAGATATAGGACGAGGTGCTTCAGGCAAACTGAAGTGGTCTGTAGTAGCAACTCGTGGTGTGGATAAAACCACTGTTCAAACTTCCAGATTGATCGAGGTGCAAAGGCCAGCTGGATTTCCGGTTCCAAATGAAGTGTATTTGGTAGGATCAGCAACAGAAACTGGGGATAATTTAGCTGATGCCAGAGCATTTAAGAAAACTGGCGAATCCACATTCGAGATTATCACCACTCTCAATGAAGGTGAATTCTATATTGCAGATGGGAATTCGGGAGAACCTCAGACTTACTCCATAGTCAATAAAAAGATGCAGGAAGGTGGGACTATCACTTCCAGCAACACGGGTGAAACGGTGAAGATGGTTTTGGATTTCTCCAATGGTAATGTGACCACAGATATAATTAACAAAGTAGAGCTATACTTCTCTCCGAATGACGAGTACATGTTTGAGTTGCCTTATGTAGGCAATGGTACCTGGTTGGCTGAAGACAAGACCATCGAATTCAGACAAGAATCATGGGGAAGAGATGAGCGGTACAAATTTAGGTTTACAATGAACACAGACGAAGTGCAGTGGTATGGTAGCGCCAATGCCGACAACTCACGACCTGATAATGCTGGAGAGGAGTTTTGGTACATGTATCCAGTAAATGACGACAGATGGGCTTACACCTACAAGTTCGCCACAGCGGTAGATATGGCGGTGAATGATGTTGCTGTGATTTTCAATGCTACCGTACCCGAGTATACGCATACAGTTACACCACAGTAAAATACTTCATACGTTTATTAGTTTGGTTAATTGATCATTAGAGGTGGTGGGGTCTTCCCTGCCACCAACAATGATCCCTCAAAAAGAGATGATGGAAATGAAAGGTTCTAAGATCGTGATGTTTTGGTTGATTGGATTGGTGATGTTGGTCACAAGCTGTGAAGACGGAGACTTGGGAGCACTCAATGATCCCAAAGATAAAAAAGAGGTGGAATATACCTGGGCAGCTACTGCTGATTCCATGCAGGAGTCTACCATCAATATTTACTTATCTTCTCAGGGCACATTTCGTGAGAACAATGAAGGTAATGAGTTCTTCCACTACTGGAGGAATGCCCACATGGTAGATGTGCTGGTGGATGGTTATTTACGATCTGGAGAGCAGGACTATATCACCAGAGCTAAAACGTTATTGCTGGGAATTAAATCACGAAATAATGGTCGATATCCCAATGATTTCATTGATGACATGGCCTGGTTGGCTATTGCCTGCACGCGTGCCTATGAGGTATCTGATGATGAGCTTTTTCTTGATGTTTCTAAACTCCTGTGGGAGGAAAACCTGAAGTATTGGTCTGATGTATACGGTGGAGGCATTACCTGGAAGGTCAATACACCAAACCTGAAGAATGCAGTGTCCAATGCTCCGGTGGCGATATTGTCACTTCGATTATATGCAATCGAGAATGATACAAAATACCTGGATTGGGCCAAGGACATCTACGCATGGCAAAAGAATACCCTGGTAGACCCTGCTACAGGACTGGTATGGGATCATATTGATCTGGTGGATGGTGAAGTAGTGGTTAAAAAAGATTGGGTTTTCACCTACAACATGGGGACATGGATAGGGGCAGCTACCGAGCTATATCAAGTGACTGGTGAGCAGTCTTACTTGAATGATGCCATTAAATCAGCAAACTCCATGATGACGAGCCCAAAGCTTACTTCAGAGGGTTTGCTTCGGGACGAAGGCCAGGGTGATGGTGGTCTTTTTAAAGGAATTCTGGTGAGGTATTTTACCAGATTAATTGAGCTGCCAGACTTAAATGAAGATAGGAGACAAGATTACATTGAGTTTATGCGCTTCAATGGAGAGACGCTTTACGAAGATGGAATCGCGAGACCGTCTATGCTCTGTGGGCCTAATTGGAGATCAACTCCTGGTGGAGTGGTGGATTTCTCGACACAACTCAGCGGTATTATGTTAATAGAAGCGATGGCAAGATTGGAGGAAGGGGATTTCTTATAATCTCCACTGCTAATTCGTGCCGCATAGAAAAGATAAACAAATGGAAAGAAGAACATTCATACAAAGTACAGCACTCGTTGGTGCTGCGTCATTTATCAACCCTTCCTCATTATTTGCTCAGCAAGGATTTCCAGAGGTCAGAGTACCAGCATCGAAGCGAAATTTCTCAAGTAAGTCTATTGAGCAGGCCATTAAAGAATTTCAAAAAAATGTGAAGGACAAGGAGCTTAGCTGGTTATTCGAAAACTGTTTCCCCAATACACTGGATACGACGGTCACTTTTGGTGAGACAAACGGAAAACCAGATACCTACGTGATCACAGGAGATATCGATGCGATGTGGCTGAGGGACAGCTCCGCCCAGGTGTGGCCTTATATGCAGTTTACGGATCAGGATAAAGATCTGAAAAAACTTATTGCCGGGGTAATCAACCGACAAACTCAGTATGTACTAAAAGATCCTTTCGCTAACGCCTTCTACAGCGATCCTGACAAAAGAGGTGAATGGTCTACTGATTTGACCGATATGAAGCCTGGTGTACACGAGCGAAAATGGGAAATAGACTCACTATGCTATCCGATTCGCCTAAGTTATCACTATTGGAAAACGACCGGTGATTCGAGTCCTTTTGATGGGCAATGGAAGAAAGCCATGGCTGAAATCCTCAGAGTTTTTAAAGATCAGCAACAGAAAGACGGTCGGGGTTCCTATAAGTTTCAGCGCACAACACCCGTGGGTACAGATACGCGCTCACTTCACGGGTATGGTTATCCGGTTAATCCCGTAGGGTTGATTAGTTCAGCGTTTCGACCTAGTGACGATTCTACCGTATTTTCCTTCCTCATTCCTTCCAATTTTTTCGCTGTGGTTAGTTTGAACCAGGCAGCAGAAATGCTGGAAAGCTTGCACAATGAAGCTGATCTGGCAGCAGATATGCGGGCATTAAGCAAAGAAGTGGATAAGGCTCTTGATCAATACGCAAAAATCAATCACACGAAGCACGGTGAGATTTATGCTTTTGAGATTGATGGATTTGGGAGTTATTTATTAATGGATGATGCCAACGTGCCGAGTTTGCTTTCGCTGCCTTATCTGGGAGCAATGGACGTAGATGATCCGGTTTACCAGAATACACGGAAGTTTGTCCTCTCCACAGACAACCCGTTTTACTTTGAAGGTAAAGCCGGTGCAGGAATAGGAGGCCCACATGTTGGGATGGATATGGTTTGGCCAATGGCTATTACCATGCAGGGGTTGACCAGTACAAGTGATCAGGAAATTCGCTCCTGTATCAAGATGCTGAAGTCCACTCATGCGGACACCGGATTTATGCATGAAACCTTTCATAAAGATGATCCCAAAAATTTCTCAAGATCGTGGTTTGCCTGGGCCAATACCTTGTTTGGGGAGTTCTTATGGAAGACGTATCAGGAAAAACCGAATTTATTGACTTGATGGATCTATTGGTCTTAAAATAGTATACTCATGAAAACATTTAGACTTGCAATGATCATTTGCATAGGGGGGATTGTTATGTCTTCCTGCCAGATACAGGCAGGTGAAGAGCAACCCAAAGAACTAACTGATTATGTCAATACCTTCTTGGGAACGGAGCCTTTGACTGATTCTGGTTTCATTGGGTATACACCTCCAAAAGATTGGCGTGTGTGGGCGGGATTGACATATCCAGGCTCCTCATTACCCAATGCCATGGTTCAGCTTAGTCCTATAACAGAATATGGAAGTGGCGCTGGCTATGAATATGAAGACTCAGTCATCTATGGCTTTGCCCATACCAATAAAGGCCACTGGAATTTGTGCCACTTGCCAGTTTTGCCCATCACAGGTTCGCCTAACATGGGGGAAGCTTACGGTTCAAAATTCATCCATGAGAAGGAATCTTCCGCTCCCGGATACTATCAGGTTTACCTCGAGGATTTCGGTGTAAATGTGAGACTGACCTCTACTTTACGAGCTGGTTTTCATGAATATACTTTTGATAAACCTGAAGGTCGAAAAGTATTGTTCGATCTGGCCAGGTCCAATCACCATGTGCGCGACTGGGCAGTAACAAAGGTTGACGATTATCACCTATCTGGCGTTCAGATAGTAGACCGAGACAGCATTTTCTTTTATGCCAGTACCAATACCAAAATAGCAAGTCTGGATGTGATTAACGAAGGAGCGAGGGATGGTAATGCCATTTTGGAACTAGAGAATGGAAGTGATCCCGTTGCGTTAAGAATCGCATTGTCATTTACGAGTGAGGAGAATGCCAAGAGCAATCTTCAAAATGAAATCGCCGATAAATCCTTTGCCGAGATTAAGAAAGAAGCCAATGATGTCTGGCAAAATTTGCTATCGGGTATCGAAGTAACAGGAGGTACCGAAAGACAGAAAGAATTGTTCTATAGCTCACTTTACCGTTCCTTTTTATGGCCAGCGCTCCGCAGTGATGGTAATGGTGATTTCAGGGATATAAAAGGAAATATTCAAAATAAAGGCCATCGATATTACACCAAACCGTCTCTATGGGATACTTATAGAAATAAGCTGGTATTACTCACGATGCTTTCACCTGATGTGTCCCTGGATGTGATTAAATCCCTGCATAATATTGGCCAGATCACTGGGTTCATCCCCACATTCTTTCATGGCGATCATGCCGCACCTTATATCACAGGGTCTTACCTAAGAGGGGTTAGGGGTTTTGAGGTGGATTCGGTTTATCAGCTGTTGCTCAACAATGCTACGAAGGAAGGAGGAACCAGGCCACATATTGCTGAGTACATGGACAAAGGATATATATCTACTCCACAAGTTGATAGCCCGCATGTGGAAAGCAAGGCAAAAGCAGGAGTTTCGAAAACCTTAGAGTTTGCTTATGACGACTATTCACTCGCACTCCTTGCAAGGGAACTTGGTGATGATGCGACTTATAAAACGATGATTTCGCGTTCGGAAAACTTCAAGAATGTATTCGACACTTCAGTCAATTTTATGCGAGGAAAACTGGAGGACGGTAGCTGGGTGCAGAATTTCGATCCGCAATACCCATATTATGAGTACATGTATCGAGAAGCGAATGCCTGGCAGGTTTCGTTCTTCGCACCTCACAATATGCCCATGTTGATTGACCTATATGGAGGTGCTAGTGCTTTTGAGTCCAAGCTGGATTCGCTTTTCACAGTGCCCTGGAACCCCAATCACATTGCTCGAAATGTATCCAGCTTTATAGGCCAATACTGTCATGGAAATCAACCAGATCATGAAGCTCCGTTTTCCTATTATTTTATTAATAAGCCTGAGAAATCGCAGCAGGTTTTGGATAATATCCTTAATAATTTTTACGGAGTAGGCGAACATGGGAACGCACTTTCGGGAATGGATGATGCCGGTGAAATGTCAGCCTGGTACGTCTTTACCGCATCGGGTTTATATCCGTTTTCTGCGGCTGATGATGAGTATTTGGTATCCGTACCGCTGTTTGATTCAGTGAAATGGACTATGCCAAACAGAAAACAGGTTCAAATAACGAAGAATGGTGTGTCTAGAGATTTGAAAGAGATTAGAGTCAATGATTTGTTGCTAGATACTTATTTCATTTCACATGACCTTTTCCAGAATGGAGGAGCTATTGAAATTATTACGAAATAAGAGATTTTAAAGAACAAGGTCAAAACGGGTTATGCAAACAGGTGACAGTCAGGTGTATGGCTCCATCTAAGATATTAGGAATTCCATCGCGTCAGAATGATTGAAAATTATGTTTAATCAAAACCCTTTAAATGATGAAAACCCTTTACATTACCCTGTTTGGCTTCTTAATTAGCCAGACCTCTTTTAGTCAATTTGAGAGCTATTCCACACTCGCCAACCAGGCACAGGACAAGCTCCACAATTCGTTCAGGTCATCGAGCGGTACCTATTACATTGAGAATAATGGAACCAGCAATACCTACTTTCACTATTGGTGGAATGCTCACGCACTGGATGTGCTGGTAGACGCGTACGAAAGGACAAATGACACCAAGTATGTGACCCGTATCAATACGTTGGTAAACAACTGGAGTAGCAATAACGGTGGATCGATCTACAACAATTATTATGACGATATGGAATGGCTCTCCCTGTCACTGTTCCGAGCCTGGAAAGCTACCGGAAACGGCACTTTCCTGAACATGTCTACAGATCTGTGGAATGACATCAAGAATGGTGAAAATAGCAATCAAGGAGGAGGTATAGCCTGGAGAAAGACACAGCTGGATTATAAAAATGTGCCAGCGAATGCCCCGGCCATTATTTATGCTTGCCGCAGACATCAGGAGTGGGGACATACCTGGGAGCTTGATTTGGCCGCAGACCTGTACAGCTGGTTGAAGTCCACTTTACGGGAATCTTCTGGAAGAATCAATGATGGAATCAACCGTCAGGGCAACAGTCAGATTGATTACTGGCAGTTCACTTACAATCACGGAACATTCATTGGTGCGGCCCTGGAAATGTACCAATCCACCAATAATTCCACCTACTTGAATGACGCCATTGCCACGGCCGACTATGCCATTCAGTCAAATGATTTGGTAACAAGCGGAATACTGAGAAATGAAGGCACAGCGGATGCTGGTTTGTTTAAGGGCATCATGGTAAGATACCTGGCGCTGTTGGCACAGGAAAGTGCTGTTCCGAGTGCTAAACGTAACACTTACATTGCTTTCCTGGAAGATCAGGCAGAGTCCATTCATGTAGATGGATTCAATCGCAATAGTGACTTAGTAGGTGTGGATTGGACGCAAGCTCCGGGTAGCTCTACCTGGATGTCGGCCCACCTCAGCGGCATGATGATGCTGGAGATTGCAGCTGACCTTGGGTTTAGTGAACCGGAGCCACCAGTAGTGCTTTATGAGCATTGCAATGGAGGTGGATATGCCGTTCCACTCGGAGTTGGTAGTTATGCGATGGGGGATCTCCAGGCATTGGGTGTTGCGAATGATGACATTTCTTCCGTAGATGTAGCAAATGGGTATACCCTCACGATGTATCGTGATTACAACTTTACCGGGGGTTCGATTTCCAAAACGGGCAATGATGCCTGTTTGGTGGATGATGGTTTTAATGATGACATCAGCTCGGTGGTAGTTTCGCAAAGTGGATCAAGGGTAGGTTCTGTACAGGATGTAGAAGAAACACAGGTGATTTCGATTTATCCAAATCCAGTGACGCAAGGCTCAAATATTCAGATTGGAGGAATGGAAACCATTGAGGCAATAGATCTGCTGAATCTAAATGGTCAACTCATAAGAAAGCTGGACCTGAATGAAAATAGCATTTCTACAGATGGCCTATCTAAAGGAATGTATATGATGCGGATAACTACAGACGCTGAAGTGAAATTACAAAAACTACTTGTGAAATAAATTTGAGAGATACCACGCTCGAGTGATCAGGCGTGGTATTTTTATTGATAAACCACCAGAATTAGTGCACATGAACTATAGAAATTTACTTTTGGCGATGATTAGCCTTCTCGCCGGATGCGACACTCCAAAAGAAGCACCTCACAGCACTACCAGCTTTAGGGCTCCGGCTTACCCTTTAATCACCATAGACCCATACACGAGCGTCTGGTCAATGACCGATGAACTGTATGACCAGCCAGTCAAGCACTGGACCGGCAAGGTGCAATCTTTGATTGGAGTAGTCAAGGTAGATGGCACGCCTTATCGATTTTTGGGCAAAGAAGAAATATTGCTGGATGGGCTGGTACCGATGGCTAAGGATGAGCCATGGAGTGGAAAATATGTGGATGAAAAGCCAGGTTCAGGTTGGGAAACCTCAAATTATGACGATCAAAATTGGGAAACGGGCAAAGCTGCCTTTGGGTCTGATGGAATGAAAGCAATTGGGACTACCTGGGAAGATGGTGAGATTTGGGTGCGAAGAAACTTTAGTTTTACAAAAACCAATCGAAAGCTTTATCTGATATACTCGCACGACGATGATTTTGAACTCTATCTAAATGGGACAAAGATTATCAATACAGGGAATTCTGCAAAACATGAGCAAGTCATTGAGCTGGATCCGGCCTTATTAAATGATGGAGAGAACACTTTTGCAGCGCATTGCTGGGATAGAGGAGGTTTGGCTTATGTGGATTTTGGAATCTATACAGATAGTAAAGTAGATGAGGTTTTCACCAAAACCGCTACTCAGACTGAAGTATCAATTTCTGCCACACAGACCATTTACAACTTTGAATGTGGCCCGGTATCACTTGATGTTACCTTCACGGCTCCACTGCTCATGGATGATTTGAATCTACTCTCCAGGCCAATCAACTACATAGACTATGCTGTAAAGTCACTGGATGCCAGTGATCATCATGTGGAAGTCTACTTCGAAATGACCCCACAGTGGGCAGTAAATGAAGACAATCAGGAGGTTGTTGTAGAATCAGGAAATTCAGATAGAGTTGGTTACCTGAAATCAGGCACCACTGCTCAGCCGATTTTGGAAAAGAAAGGTGACAATGTACGCATCGACTGGGGATATGCATATTTGGCTTCAGAAACAGAGAAGTCTAATCTAGCCATCTCGGACTACTTTACTGCAAAGAAGGAATTTCTCACCAGCGGAACCGTGACTAACTCAGGTACGGTGACTGGAAAAATGCCAAAAACCCGACCGGTAATGACTTACACCAAATCGTTGAATACCACCGACGAATCTTCAGGATATCTGATGATTGGGTATGATGACCACTATTCCATCCAATATTTCGGTAAAAACCTGAAAGCTCTATGGGCGCAGGATGGCACCACGATGGAGCAAGCATTGTCAGCAGCGGCTGTAAGTCATGATGAAATCCTGCAGCAATGTGTCCGTTTTGATAACGAGCTTTGGAAAGAAGCAGTAAATGCCGGAGGCGACAACTATGCCGACCTGTGTGTGCTTGCCTATCGCCAATCCATAGCAGCACACAAGCTGACAAAGGATGATGCTGGAAACATCCTTTTTCTGTCCAAGGAGAACTTTAGCAACGGGTCCATCGGTACAGTAGATGTTACTTACCCTTCTGCTCCTTTGTTTTTGAAATACAATCCTGACCTGCTTAAGGGGATGCTCAATCCTATTTTTTACTATTCAGAGAGCGGTAAATGGACTAAGCCATTTGCAGCACATGATGTGGGGACTTATCCATTGGCCAATGGTCAAACTTACGGGGGTGATATGCCGGTAGAGGAAAGTGGAAACATGCTGATCCTCACAGCGGCAATCACTCAACAGGAAGGAAATGCGGACTATGCAAGTGAACACTGGGATGCTTTGACCACCTGGGCTAATTACCTAATGGAAAATGGTCTCGATCCAGAAAACCAGCTTTGTACCGACGACTTTGCGGGGCATTTTGCACACAATGCCAATCTTAGCATCAAAGCAATCATGGGCATAGCGAGCTATGGGAGATTGGCGGAAATGTTGGGGAAAGAAGAAGTTGCGGAGAAGTATTTATCTGAAGCTAAAACGATGGCCGTACAATGGGAACAAATGGCCAATGATGGCGACCACTACAAACTGACATTTGATAAAGAAGGCACCTGGAGTCAAAAGTATAATTTGGTTTGGGATGAGTTATTGGGCTTTGGCATATTTCCACTAGAGATTGTCGAGAAGGAGATTCCGTATTATTTGTCTGTTCAAAACGAGTATGGATTGCCCCTGGATAACCGGCGAACTTACACCAAGTCTGACTGGATCGTATGGACAGCTACTTTGGCTGATGACAAAGAGACTTTTCAGAAATTCATAGACCCATTGCATGAGTATGTAACCAGTACCCCTGATCGCGTACCTATGTCGGATTGGTACGAAACACCAGATGCAAGCCAGGTAGGATTTCAGGCAAGATCTGTGGTGGGAGGATATTTCATAAAAATGCTTGAGAAATGATCACTGACATGAAAAGTTCCTAAATGAGAAATGCTGATTAACTTAACAAACTAAATTCCAAAAGTCCCTTTATTCCGATGAACAGAAAATTAATTAATGCTTCCATTGCAGCCTCTTTAGCTGGATTTTTATTTGGATTCGATACTGTTGTAATCTCTGGAGCGAACCTCCCTATCAAAGAACTTTGGAATACCTCCGAATGGTTCCATGGGACATTTATTATGTCCATGGCACTTTGGGGTACTGTTGTAGGAGCTTTGCTCGCTGGAATCCCGACAGATAAATTCGGCCGAAAAACTACCTTGATTTGGATTGGAGTGCTGTATTTCGTGTCGGCTCTTGGATCTGGATTGGCTGCTGATCCTTATTCATTTTCCTTATTTCGATTTATTGGGGGACTGGGAGTAGGAATCTCCTCTATAGCTGCACCTACCTACATTTCAGAGATTTCTTCGGCCAATAATAGAGGGAGATTAGGAATCCTCTATCAATTCAATCTTGTTTTTGGTATTCTGGTTGCCTTCATTTCCAACTACCTGTTACAGGGAGTAGGTGGAGTCAATGATTGGCGATGGATGCTTGGAATAGAAGCTGTTCCGGCACTGATCTATACATTGATGGTGCTTGGTGTACCTAAAAGCCCGAGATGGCTGATAATCCATAAGAATGATGTAGCATCGGCAAGTAAAGTGTTGCATGATTTGGCGGCCTCACCAGCGGAGGCGCAAGCCATGCTCACAGCCATTGAGGAGGATCACCGCAGGACTAAAAATGACACATCTTCTGTTTTTTCCGCCAAGTATAAGCGTTCTTTGATCCTTGCTTTTTTGATTGCCTTTTTCAATCAATTGTCTGGGATCAATTTCATCCTTTACTATGCCCCTGAGATCCTCCAAAAGGCTGGTTTCGGCTCATCTGATTCATTGCTCAGCTCTATTTCCATCGGTATCGTCAATCTTGCTTTCACATTCGTTGGTATGGTGCTAATAGATCGACTGGGCAGAAAACAGCTGATGTACATTGGGTCTTTCGGTTATATTATCAGTCTATTTATGGTGGCCTATGGGTTTTATGTTGATTCCACTGCATTCTTTAAATTGATCTTTATCCTTACGTTCATTGCCTCTCATGCCATTGGGCAGGGTTCTGTGATTTGGATATTTATCTCTGAGATTTTTCCAAACCGAGTACGTGCGTATGGTCAGGCTTGGGGTAGTGGTACGCACTGGGTGTTTGCAGCATTGATCACATTATTTGGAGCAGTTCTCATCAATGCATTTGCCCCATGGGTAGCTTTTGTTTTCTTCGGGTGCTTTATGGTTTTGCAATTATTCTATACACACTTCATGATGCCTGAGACCAAAGGGAAATCCTTGGAGGAACTGGAGGAGGAATTGGTTGGGAAATAAGGTGTTGCCGTTTTTTTTAGGAATTCATTTGTTGTAGAAGCAGTTCAACATCTTTTTTGAAAAGCATTCCCAACTCTTCACGCAAACAGTTTGCGGCGCCACATGCTGCACCCATAGCAGCTATGGACTGTGGGTCAAGGGTGTCAATGACACCAGCGGCAATCCCTGCGGTGAGGCAATCACCTGATCCGATAGTGCTTAAGACTTTTTCTATTTTCGCCAAACTATGATAACTGCTGTCTGGTGTTAGCAGATGTAGACCCCTTGATCCATCAGTGATGGCCGCCAAATCACAGTCTGTAAGTATTTTTGATTTGGCTTCCTCAAAATCACATTGGTAATACTCGCAAATTTCCTTTCGGTTTAGATGCACGCCAAATGGCTTTTGCAAAAGCGCATGCCTAAGCTGAGTGCCTGTACAATCTACAATAGATTTAATATTGACTTCTTTTCCAGCTTGGATGATTTCAGCATACCCACCTTCAGGACTTCCCTTTGGCCATGAGCCTGAAAGTACCATCAATTCGGCTTCTGCCAAAAGTGTTTTAATAGATGTGATGAAGGATTGATACTCGTGTACAGAAATGTTTGGGCCAGTTCCGAGAATCTCCGTATCATCAAAATCACCCAATGATTTGAAGGTGTAACAGCTTCTTGTCCACTCTTTCAGTTCAGGGCCAATAAACCTGATTGTTGGGTAGTATTCATTACATGATTTCTTAACCCATTGACCAGTTTCACCTCCCCAGAACCCTGCGATGGTTACTTTATAACCCAACTCTGACAAGGCCATGCCAACATGTAGACCCTTACCACCCGGGTATCGCTGCTCTTTAGTGATCCTGTTGGGTTCTCCCATGTTAAATTCATCCATCGAGGCATAGATATCTACTGCCGGATTTGGACAAACAACCAGTATGTGCTTGTTCATTACTTAACTAAGTTTTGGCCAGAGCTTTTTGAGTGCAAGTATACACACCACCGATAGTGCCATGAGCAAACTTGCATTGAGGGTACGACCGTAGATGAAAAGACCAGTGCCCATTAGAAATGAGTAAATGCCTATAGTTCCGGCAATCATGCATAAAATCCCAATTGGCACTTTCCAGCCTTCAGACTTTTTGAGTACGATACCTTGTTGCTCAGCTTGTAGTCTTATTTTCTTCCACCCCGGACCGCCAGGGTTCACCTGATTGATGAACTTTACCATGACTTCCATGCTGGTTGGTTGGGTGAGGAAACTAACTACAATCCAAACCAATGTTGTGATCCCAACACCAAGCACCAACTCTACCCAGGAAGCTATTGGGCTAAACCCAAGTGATTCATGGATCAATCGGAAGTAAATGGCGACCATGAAACTTATAATCATGGCTGACAGCTCGCTAGCTGCATTGACTCTCCACCAGAACCATCTGAGGATAAATATCAAACCTGTGCCAGCACCGATTTGTAGTAATATCTGGAAGGCTCCAAGTGCATTGTCAAGCAGTAGCGCGAATAACATGGTGAGCACCATTAATACTACAGTGATCATCCTGCCTACTTTCAACATTTCTTTTTGAGAAGCCTCTGGTTTTACAAATCGCTTATAGTAGTCATTGACTATGTAAGAGGCACCCCAGTTTAAATGTGTAGAGATAGTAGACATGTAAGCGGCTATCAATGAAGTCACAACCAACCCCAGAAGTCCTGAAGGTATGAATGTGAGCATTGCGGGGTAACCCAGGTCATGATTGATGATACTGCCTGCATCGGGAAAAGCTGTTCGAAAACTATCTAAATCCGGAAAAACGACTAATGAGCAAAGTGCCACAATGATCCATGGCCAGGGGCGTAAAGCATAATGTGCTGCATTAAAAAAAAGCACAGCTTTAATAGAGTGATCTTCGTTTTTGGCCGCAAACATGCGCTGTGCTATATATCCGCCACCACCTGGCTCAGCGCCGGGATACCATACTGACCACCATTGTACCAGCAGGGGTATTAGGAAGACCATCATGTAGATTTCAGGGTTAGACATGGATGGCATTAAGTCCAGCTTGTCTACCACATTCTCGTGGCTAAGCAGATTAGACAATCCTCCCACTTTAGGGTGCTGAAGCGATACGATGGCGGCAATGATCGCTCCACCAATAGAAAGGAAAAACTGAACAAAGTCTGTGATCAATACACCTCTGAGCCCACCCAGTGAGCTGTATATTACGGTAACTGTTCCGGCAATGACCACTGTTTGAATAGGTGTGAGTCCAAGCAACACTCCTCCAATCTTGATGGCAGCTAATGATACAGTAGCCATGATCATCACATTGAATACTAAGCCAAGGTAAATGGCTCTAAAACCTCTTAGAAAGCGTGCTATTTTACCGCTATATCGGAGTTCGTAAAATTCCACATCGGTAATGACACCTGATTTTTTCCATAGTCTGGCATATACGAATACGGTTAGCATTCCTGTAAGGAGAAATGCCCACCATGTCCAGTTGCCTGAGACTCCATTTTGACGCACTATGTCTGTTACGAGATTGGGGGTGTCGGTTGAGAAGGTCGTTGCCACCATGGAAACTCCCAGGAGCCACCATGGCATTTTACCACTTGCCGTGAAATAGTCATCTGCATCCTTATTAGACCTGGCGGTCCAAATACCGATTCCGAGTGAGATAATGAAAAAACCGATCACGAAAGACCAGTCCAGTGCGCTTAATACCATATTAATAACTTTACGAAAGATAAACAGGTCTAAATATAGATTAAAACATTTGAAACGTTTATTAAATTAAATTAAAACGTTTCTTTTCCTTATTATTTAAGGAAATCATGCTATATTCATGCTCAAATTTGACATTTTACAAGATATATCAATTTATTAATATGGACAGAAGAGATTTCGTATTGAAGACTGCAGCCGGTGCCACACTGGCCATGATGAGTCCTTCTTTCAGTTTTGGGATCGGTAAAAATGCCGACAAGATCAGACTTGGATTTATTGGAATTGGTGCCCGAGGTACCGGTCAGCTTGGGTTGACTTTGAAGAGAAAAGATATAGTTGTCACTGCTATTTGTGATATAGATCAGGATCGGTTGACTACTGCTTCCAATATGGTAGTAGAAACTGGCATGAAGAAACCTGTTCAATTTGGATCTGGTCCTTATGCATACCAGGAATTACTGAAGCGAGAGGATGTGGATGCTGTGATCATTTCTACACCGTGGGTATGGCATACTCCGATGGCGATTGATGCGATGGAAGCCAAAAAGGCCGTGGGTCTTGAGGTAGCTGGAGCTTTTGACATTCAGGAATGCTGGGCCCTAGTTGATGCTTACGAAAAAACAGGCACACCATTTATGATCCTTGAAAATGTGGCGTATCGTAGAGATGTTATGGCTGTGCTGAATATGGTCCGTCAGAATCTGTTCGGCGAAATCATCCACTTGCAAGGAGGATATCAGCATGATCTTCGTCATGTGAAATTCAATAATGGTCAGCAGCTTTATGGTGGCGGAGTTGAGTTTGGGGATAAGGCCTACAGCGAAGCGAAATGGCGCACTGGCCATTCTGTGCATAGAAATGGAGATCTATATCCAACCCATGGCTTGGGGCCTGTAGCCAATTACATCAATAACAATCGGGGAAACCGTTTCTTATACCTGACCTCTACTGCTTCCAAGGCGAGAGGACTTCATGATTATGTAGTCAATCATCCACAAGGAGGCCCGACTCATCCAAATGCTGAGGTAGAGTTTAAATTAGGTGATATAGTCACCACAGTGATCAAGTGTGCTCAAGGTGAAACAATTGTCCTCACTCATGATACAAATCTTCCAAGGCCTTATTCTCTTGGGTTTAGGGTGCAGGGTACAGATGGAATCTGGATGGATGTGAATAATGGCATTTATGTGGAGGGTAAGAGCCCTGCACACGAGTGGGAAAGTGATGAAGTTTATATGAAAAAATATGATCATCCGCTATGGAAGAAATATGAGGCTGATACAGAAGGAGCTGGTCATGGTGGAATGGACTTCTTTGTGATCCATGCGTTCATTGAGGCTTTGAAGAGAAATGAACCTATGCCGATGGACGTATATGACGCGGTTTCCTGGGCAGCAGTGACTTGCTTATCTGAGCAATCAATTGTTGATGGCAGTGAGCCTGTTCAGTTTCCTGATTTCACAAGAGGGAAGTGGATGAACCGTAAACCTTTATTTGGGTTTGATGATAGGTATTAAAATTGTGCAATGAGTTGTTCATGAGTAAACCTGTCCAGTGTTTTTGGTCAGGTTTTTTTGAATTGATAAAACGTTTAAAATCAGGGCAATGGCAGTCAAAATAAATAGGAAGTAATTTTATTAAAGATAAAATATTATACTTTCCTTTTGTTGCTTTATAAAATTATATACTTTAATATAAGTATTCAATTGACACTGAACCGCCATAATACTTGTTTCAGTTTAATCTTTAACCCGAGCGAATATTATGCTTTTAATTGAAGAAAATAAAGATTACACTCTAGAAGTCCGTGATTTAAGCCATGAAGAGCATATTCAGAGTGAAGATTGTATTCATCAGATCATCAGGCATTTGTTGGTTCATCGCCAAAATGTGAAAAACGCTGCATTAGCCGATAAGCGACTTCAGATTCTCAAGCATATGCTCAAAGTGCATCAGCAGTATATTTGAGTGTTGTTCTTTGGGTTCTTTTCTGGTAAAGAGTATTTTATTGATTTGGATAAGTGTTAGAGCTAATAATGAGGTGTATCCCCTGAAAATCAGGTCTTTAAAGATGAAAACCGATTAATGATACTGAGAGAGAGATAAAAAAGACATGCTCACTTGACTTATCTATTCATAATTTCTATGGTTTGAAATAAGTCATTCCATCCTGTGCTATGTCCCAGACATTTTGACGTAGCATAGTGAACAGCCCCTGGAATATTGGCGGAATCTGGGTCGGGGGAAAGGTTGTTGTCTTTGCATCCTAAAAGAGTTGCAGAGATGAGCAGGATGGTGGGTAATATGCGGATATACAATTCAGACATGTTAGGTTTCAATCTAGAATTTAATTTCAATCGACCCAATTTCGCCTTGAATATCATGAGCAGAAGCCAGGAAAACTAACTTACCTTCAGTTTGATACCAATTTTTGATCTCGATACCAGGGTTGTTGGAAATCACATCTTTAATCTTTCTTTCTGTGAGAAAAGTGTATTCCTGTTCACCATAGGCACAAATGTTCAGCTGGATTTCGTGATCACCTACCCGAATGTCAAACAGATTGCTGGTAGTGTCATGCCAGATTATGTTATTGGGTATAGATCTGCCGAGTTCATACTCAAAGACATACTTTTTGTTGATGAGTTGTGGTAGGTAAAGCAAGGCATAGCCTTCAGATTCTAGATAGCCAGGGATTGGACAGCCATTGATGGTTGCCTTGGAAACATGTTCTCCTTCGTTCAATTTCAGTTTAAGCACCATGTTACTTGGAAAAAAACCCTGATATACTTCTGAGGGCATGTTGGAATTGTCAATGGATATTTTACCTTCCTCCAACTCTTCAATGATGATATGTTTCTTATACAACCACTGGGAGTGAATCTGGGAGGTATTTTTAGCACAGAACCGATCAGGACTTGCTTGAACTTTGCGGTAGTATTCGATCCACATTTCGGTCACTGAGGCATGATCACTTTCTTCCATCCCAATAAGGTTTGGCCAATGCGTTTCTATAAAGTCAGTTGTTTGATCCTCCAAAGGGACATCAGGGAGCTTGCCTATGGCACTCCAGAGATTACCATAGTTGTATCGGTTCATGACGTGCACTTTATGATCAAATCCTGCACTGTTATCACCAGCCGGTGGGCTGCACTCGGGAATCATTCTGAAATCCGTATTGGCATATTTTACTCCATATTGGCCTAGTATTTTACCCAGGCTATAATCGCCGTTTGGGTTCCAATAGTAGCTATAAGCACAGGGTACAAAACTTTTAGGGAAGGAGTGTCCATTTTCTTGTGTTATTCCATACTGAGCCATGATTTGCACAAAGCAATCGAGGTGATCACGGATATCTTCTTCTGGCCAGGGGTGATCATCTTCGGTATTGTACCATTCAGCTCGTCTGCGTATACCATCTTCTGGCCAAAACTCATGCCCAACACCGTGTAACCCAAACTCAAGGTGGGTAGAAACAGACTTCACATAGTCCATCATTTCTATCTGTAGATCCGAGATGTTTTCTGTATTGTCATAGTTACCCCGCTGATATGTGGTGGTTGGGTGGTTACCTAAAAAATTCTCACGGTCCATTTCTCCCATTATAAAGAGGCCCTGCAATCTGACTCCTACCTTCTTGGCCAAATCAACCACCGCTTTGTAATCTGCCAGTGTCATGTTACGTGGAATTCCCGTCCTATATGGCCCATAACCGTCTTCTCCTTCATTTTGGCCTTTGATCCAGCCCAGGTCATCTATAGCTATGGCAAATGGTCTTGGAAAAATGATCTTCATATTATTTGGGGTAAACTTCGACTAAAACAGACTTTTCAAAATTGATGGTGAGTTGTGGCTTGGTTAAAGATATTTCTCCGATTATTATATCATTCACATAATCATTCACGATATACGTGCCTGGTTCACTAAGTCCTCTAAACTCTACCTGTCCACTGAATTGCTCATCGTAAAAGGCATAATACAGTGTATCTTTTTTAAGAATGACATGAGTTTCAGGACGATCATATCCAATGTCATACAATCCGCCGAGGTATTCGCCCTGGCTTAGCATCTTGTCATTGTAAAGCGAAAACCAAGTCTTCCAAACTTCTTCCTTCTCTGGCGTGAGCAAATAACTATTAGAAGCTGCGGGATTATCTTTTGGCCAGGTGAATTTGGTGCCGAGCACCGCTCCAATTCCAAACGAGCTGGCAAAGTCCTGACTTTCGTCACTGAGCTCTACATGATCACCATAATATGCAGTATTCGGGATGAGTGCCTTGTACGTTTTTCCTTTGTGTCTTATTTGCCAGGAGGAGAGAGGATCAGAAGAAACTGCCTGGTTCATGAAAGGCATATTGTAAAAGGACATGCAAGTGCCACATGGGCAGTTTTCCACAACGGCATTAGGTTTTATAGAGCGAGCTTCTTCATAAATTGCTTTAAAAAATTGAGGTAAGAGCTCTGGTGCCAGATCAGGGTCATCAAGTCCTGATTCAGGATTATGATCCGGGGCAACAGCATTCATGTGCTGCCCATCCATTTTTAATCCATCAAAATCCCATTCATTTAAGAATAAGTTCACCATTTCTTTGGTGTGTGTAAGGGTCTTTGGGTGAGTAGGAGAGAGATAATATGCGTCCCACCAGGTAATGTACTGAGGGGACCAATCCTCCAGGTAAAGGCGCATCTTAGGATTTTGAGCAAGTAGGTTACTTCCCGGGTCTGCGGCCAAAGGAGCCCACCAGATTTTTGCTTTCAGCCCCTGGTCATGGATGGATTTAACGAGACTTTTTATTTGGTTATCACCCTGTGGGAATTTGTTTTGATTGGTATGCCAATCTCCCTCAGCTTGCTGAAATCCATCGTCCAGAACGGCCCATTTTATTCCTAGCTCTTTAATTTTTGGTAAAGTACCCTTGACCTCATCTAGTGTAAAGTCTCTTTCATACCCCCATGCACACCAAATGGGTTCGTAGGCGGCAGGTTCAGATGCTGGCATTTTGATGCCTTTGGTTTTCATGAGCATTGCGAATTTTTGGAGACCATTGTAGTAATCACCTTGATGAATTGCCACGAATGTTTGAAGGGTTTCCAGAGTATCACCTGCTCTAAGGTAAAAGGGACGTTCAAAATCTTGTTGGACACCTACCTGCACATTAGACTGGTATTTTTTCATTTCAGTAGGCAGAGAAACCAATTTGGGAGTTACTTCAGTGTGACCCACTGTGATGCCATAATCACTGGTCCATACATCGGTTACAGGGATTCCTCCTCCATAATCTGAACTGTTCATCCCGAGGTAATTCTTTTGGTAATAACCTTGTTTCACTGGTTTGATCCAATCCAACCGCTCCCCGGAAGAAGAACCTTGAAATGCCCAGAAAGGAGGTTCGCTATCATTGGATAAGATATTATATCCATTATTCATCCAGGCTTTTACCGATAGGTCTTTTTGAGATTGATTGATATAAGTGACATGAGTGAGAATCAGATCAGGATGGTCATCCAATATTACGAGCTTGAGAATTTTCACGATTCCTTTGGTCTTATTTTCTCCTTTGAAGGTATATTGAGTGCCAACTCCTGGAATGCCGATGGTTTCTTGTGATGAGCTGAAAAGATGATAATTTGAGAGGTTGCCATCTCCGGTTATCAGGTATTCCGTAGATTGCAAATTAGTCAAAAGAGCACCAGATTCCACAGAACTAATAGAAGTGTACATTTCCTCAGAGACTTCCATGCTCAAATCGCCACTGATAATTTCATGCTTTTGAGTACAGGCACTTGCCAGACCAATTAACAATGCGATATTAATTAAGGATTTTTTGTGCATTTTCATAATAGAGTTTTTTGAGCACGGGTTTTCCCAAACCAAACCCATGCAAAGGCCAATGGTAATTGAAATAATCTTGTTTGTAGAAATGCTCGTCTTCGGTTTCAAGAATTCGAAAGACAATCTGATACATCTCACTGTCATAGCCCATATCAGTTCCGAAAAGCAGTTTTTCCTGGTGTGTTTCGTAAAACAGTTTCATGTAACGGGGAATCGTTGCTGTTTCTCCATATCTGGCAGATATGTCTGCATATAAGTTGTCGTATTTGGAAAGTAATTTTCCGATAATGGAGAGATCATAACTACAGTTGGCAAAATGGCAGGCAATAAAAGTGGTTTCGGGGTTTTTTGCCACGGCCCTTTCTAAGGTGTTGATTAATTCCTGATGAGAAATAGGGTTCTTAGTGTGATCTATTTGCCATTTATCGGCATTCATGAGCCCGTCATTATGATGATCAATGGGTTCATACATCCATTTGGGTTCTGCTATATGAATATTGACAGGCATGCTTAACTCACCACATTTTTTGAGAATGGGTTCGAGGCGAGGGTCATCTATGTGTATGCCGTATGCAGGAGTTGGTTTTGAATACAATAATCCCAGGCCTTTGTCACCCAACTCCCCTACACCTTTTGCACCATTTTTATGACATCTTTCTAGTTCCTGGATGGCTTTCTGGCTCCAGCCAGGTTGATCATAGCCTGTATAATCGATTCCGCACCATAAATCAAATCTATCGGCGTATATCGAATAAGCCTGAACTAAACTATCGAATTCGTTCCCTGTGGTGTAAGTTAAAAGTATTGTTTTCTCAATTCCATATTTATCCATGTTTTGTACCCATTCTTCAAGTTCAGGTTTATTGGAAGCATAAGGATGTGAATGCATGTCTATTACCGGCCACTCCGCCTTCTCTACGAAGGTGATAGGAATTTTGTAGATCGATACAGGCTGATAATCTTTGAGTAGGAGTGTATCCCCAACCTGGGCCAGACTGATATGCTGAAAAGAGCAAAACAATATAACCCAGATAATCTGCTTCATGGTTGGTTAGAAATTAATCATTTGAAGTTTTTCACTGACAAGGTCGGTGGCTGTTTGGGTTGCTTTGGGAAAAACCTTCCTCAGATCAATCTCATCCGACCCAGCCAGGGTTTCCTGCAGTTTCTTCATGAAGATATTTTTGATTTCGGTAGCCAGGTTGATCTTGGTGATTCCTCTTTTAATTGATTCCTGAACCTGATCATGAGGAATACCAGAACTGCCGTGAAGCACCAGGGCAGCCGTAGTTGCTTCATTGATTTCAGCAATAAGGTCAAGCTGAAGTTTTGGTGTTTCTTTATAAAAACCATGTGCTGAGCCTACGGCAACTGCAAGGGCATTGATACCTGTAGCCTCAACAAAGCGTTTTGCTTCTTCGGGTTGTGTGTAAACCATTTTCTGTTCCTGTCCCAGTTTTGAAATGTAGCCAAGTTCTGCTTCTACATTGGCTCCATAGCTTTCAGCATACTTTACGATTTCAGAAGTGATTTTCACGTTCTCATCAAAAGGTCTTTCACTGGCATCGATCATTACAGAATCAAAACCAGCATCCAGGCAGGCTTTCACAAGATTGACATCACTGCCATGGTCCATGTGTAGCCATGCTTCCACTCCATATTGCTCAATTCCGGCTTTCCCCAATTTTGTGGCCACCTTGAGGCCCATATAGTGTAAGGAACTTTCTGAAAGTTGTAAGATGAGCGCAGAGTTTTGCTCCCTTGCGGCCGTCAGAACCGCTGAAAGTGTTTCAAAGTTGTAAAAGTTGGTAGCCAGTAAGGCCTTTCCCTCTTTCTTGTTTAGAGCTAGTCTTTCTTGTAGTTTCATTGTAATCTTCAGATATCGTAAGCAAAGCGTTTCTGCGCTATTTCTTTTATTTTTTCAATATTTTCAAAGGCGGTAGTGCCACCTGCTTCCGTGGTGTTGATGGCACCTGTTAGATTGCCAAATCGCAAACATTCTTCCAGGGGTTTTTTCTGGATATAGCTGAAGATAAATCCAGCATCAAAACTGTCCCCTGCTCCGATTGCGTCAATAGCTTCATTGTTTAGAAAAGCCGGTTGCCTGGTAACATTGCCATTTTTGAATAGTGCTGCCCCATCTGTTCCATCCTTTACTACCACTATGTTGGCAAAGGATTTTATAGACTCAATACCTTCATCAATAGATTTCGTATTCGTCAGATGAAGTAATTCTGTTCGGTTAGGAAGGAAAACGTCTACATAGGGCAGTAATGCCTCAAGATTTAAATCCCATTTTTCAGCAGGATCCCATTGCGGGTCCATTGAAGTGGATAGTCCAAATTCCTTTGCTCGTTTGAACAAGTCCACCATGCCTTTTTTCAATGCAGGTTGCATGAATACACTGCTTACATGCAGATGTTTTGCTTCAGTTAGAATATCATCACGCACTTCTTTTTCGGAGAGATGATTCATGGCTCCCGGATAAGTTACGTTTGCTCGATCCAGACCATAGTTGAGTACCACCGTAGATCCTGTTTGGTATTCTTTAGATCGGATGATGAAGTCAGTTTCCACCCCTTTTTTCTTCAGCGCTTTTTCTATTAAGTCTGCAAACTGGTCATTGCCCACTTTTCCAAGGAAAGCTACTTGGGATCCCAAAGACGCTAAGTTGCTGGCAAAAATTGCCGAACTACTTCCTAAAGTTACCGTGAGGTTTTCAGCGAGTATTTCTTTTCCTATTTCAGGAAATCCGTCGATTTGATTCAAGATAATATCGACGTTTAACTCACCGACTACTAAAACATCATGCATGTTACTATCTGTTATTTCTTTAAAGGTAAATCGTAAATATTTACACCTTGTACCACACGTGATATGGCACCGCTGGAAGAAGGTTGGTCTGGTTGTAAGCCTTCGTTGAGCGATTTAAAGAATCCGAGTATTTGTCCTGGCAACACACTTGGTAAGGTCATAAAGTCCTCATCAAGGGCAGTGCCATTATCGGTATATCCAATGTTGTATTCTACACCTAATTCAAAATCGAATTTTTCTGCTACTGCAAGTTGGGCTAGTGCTTTTTTGCCTTTTTCCATTGCGAAAATCAAGTCGTGCTCATATTTGCTCGCATATGAACTATTTGACAATAGGTAAATGATCAAGGTCTCATTGTCAACCACTGCCTTTGGTCCATGTCTGAATCCAAGGAAGGATTCGTTGATGCAAATGATTGCTCCATCGGTCAATTCCTGAAGTTTTAAATGAGATTCAGTGGCTGTGCCTAATAAAGGCCCTGAGCCTAGAAATACCGCCCGCTTAAAGTTCAGGGAGGCTATGTCTTTGAGCGTTTGTAGGTGTTTGGTGAGAACCGTTTCTGCATAAGAACTAGCCATTTCTACTGTTTCTTTCAGTGTCTCAATTTTGTTGATTCTGGCGATTAACAATCCTGCCAGAAGCATACCACTATAACTGCTGGTCATTGCCAGGCTTTTATCATTGGTTTCTTCAGGCAAACAAAGGATATATTGATCACCCTTGAACCTGTAATTTGCAAGCTCCCCCTCTGAATTGCAGGTAATGATAAGGTGTGTACAATTGGCGCAAATTTCATCAGCTAATACAACTGCTGCTTTACTTTCAGGGCTATTTCCAGAGCGTGCAAATGAAATCAGCAATATTCGTTCCTTCGAAGAAAAGTAATCATAAGGATGTGAAACTAAATTGGTGGTAGGAACGGCATTTACAAAAGTCGATTGCTCTCTATGAAATGAACCAACCAAGGATTCCCCAATATATGCGCTAGTACCTGCACCAGTCAATATTATTTTTTGAAAGCTATTTCGATCTAGAAATGAGACTAATTTGCCCTTCTCTTTATTTATTAGGCTATAAATCTTCCGCCATAATGTTGGCTGTTGGCAAATTTCAGATGCCGTATGTAACCCTCCAAGCGATTTAAGATCATCAATGGATATTCCTAGATGTTGCATATGTTTTTCAATTCTGGCTTATACAAGCTTTTATTGTTGTATTATTCAAAGATAAGTAAATCTAATAAACTTTCATATGCTTTCAATAATTATGATTGAAACTTTTATATAGTTTCAAAATGTATTCATACTTGTTTTTGAATGTTAGAATTACCTATTTTGCTAAAAACCTGAGAATATGCCTATTAAGACTCGTACAACCACAGTATCTAGAAGAAATGATATCCTGGACTTGATTAATCAGAATGGTCAGATCTATGTAGATGAGCTAAGTGAGAAATTTGGTGTGAGTGAAGTCACCATACGAAATGACCTGGATCAACTAGAACAAAAGAAATTGTTGATCAGAGCTCGTGGAGGTGCAATGCGAATAGAAGGAAGAGTGGGCATTGACTATCATTTGTCTGAAAAGGACAAGATTAACTATGCCGAAAAAATAAAGATAGGCAAGGCTGCAGCTGGTCTTGTAAATCAATCCGAAATAATCCTGATTGATTCAGGTACAACCACAGCTGAGTTGGCTAAAAACCTTGACGAAATCAAGGATTTGACAGTTATCACAAATGCCTTGAATATTGCTTCTATCCTTTTGAAAAAGGAAAACATAAGCTTGACTATTCCCGGAGGATATTTACGGAAAAATTCTCAGTCGCTTGTCGGCCCAATGGCGGAACGAGGTTTGAAAAACTTTTACGTAGACAAGGCGTTTCTTGGAGTAGATGGCTTTGACACTAAATCAGGGCTTTATACCCCTAATATTGAAGAAGCCCACCTGAATGAATTGATGATTGAGATTGCAAATGAAGTTATTCTCCTTACCGATTCCAGTAAGTTTAAAAAGAAGAGTTTTGCATTTATATGCACAGTAGATAAAGTTGATATGGTGGTAACCGATGATAAAATTTCAGAAAACGACCATAAACGACTTGAGGAAGCTGGAGTTAAGGTGATTATTGCTTAATGATGATTTGCTGAAATTGCCTTCCTTGAGTAATGATTTGAAGTACATAAGTACCATCTGCCAAGTCCTGTACATTGATAAAATCAGCATTCTTTTTTGACAGTATAGTTTTACCATCTAAAGTAAAGATTTGAATATCCTTTGCTGTTTTTGAAAGATATAAAAGGTTTTTTGTCGGGTTAGGGTAGGTGGCTAAGGCCTTATTAGACTCAGAGGTAATGATTAAGCGTTCAGGTGTGCCACTCACAATCTCGGAATATGTGGAGGTTCCTAAATCATTGTAAGCAGCGATTCTGTAGTAATGAACCACACCGGAAGCGAGATTAAAATCTCTAAGTTGGGTTTTGTCCCTTGAATAGGATTTAATCAATTCGAACCCAGAGTCCATACTAGTGGAGCGTTCTACAAGGTACCCATCGCAATAGAAGCATTCCTTCCAGTTAATCACTAGTGAGTTGTTGGTGAATTCATCTTTAGAAACAACAATGGAATCCGGTGCGTCTGGCGGCAAAAGACGAACAACTGAGAGTTGATTGTTATTGTTGTGTATAAGCTCTTGACCATTTATTTCCCCCGAAAAGTGTAGCGTATTGGAACCAAAAGATAGTGGTATATCTGTCAGGGCTATGGCCATTTCAGCGATTTCATCATTTCCAGAATACTCTAGACTCTTTGTCACCACCCAGGCTTCGCCTTCAAACGAGTGAAGATTTTCGCCCGCTATTTTGTAATCAGCACCTTTGTGGGATGCTGATTGGATACCTGTTTGCGTGTTGTTGTCAGCATTTAAGTAAATTTCGTAACTTGATGCATTTTCTAAAACTGTGTAAAGATACTCTGTATCAAAATCCACTCTCAAGGATGCCAGGTTGTCTACATAGCTCGTGCCTATTGGTGCAAGACTACCCCAGTCTTCATCAGCACCGTCCAAAGTGATATTTTCAAAGGTTTGATTTGCCAGAGAGTTTGATAAGGTGTCTGAATAAGTTGTTACTGAATTATCTCTTTGGAGCAGGTAACGATAGCTATAGGAGATGTCCTGAGATACATTGATGTCTTTGAAATTTGAAGTTTCGGCACTTAATGCAGCGATGGGGTTAAACACACCTGACTCATCTGATCGTTCTATGATTCTCTGATACTCTCCACTTTGACTTGGCCAGTAAAGTTGGATCGCATTCTCTCCGGACTTTGCCTTAAATACACCAGAACCTTCCAATAATAGCGTTTGATCCAGTTCTGCTGATATAAAATATTGCTCGCCAGTATAAAGTGGGCCATCATTGGTTGAAGAGATGTTGATGTCATAACCAAGGTCATTAAAACCTAAATCTTCAGTCCAAACGTCCTGATTGGCTAACCTGGCAGCATAGGCTGGCGAATTTAAAGTATGGTAAGGATCAGGAAGTGAAAGCATTACGGAGTAATCCCCTTCACTGATATCGTTGGGGATTCCAGCTTCCAAGGTCAGTGTATGAGCTTCACCAATGGGCCATAGTCGGGTGTTTGTGTCCCATTGTAAATGGTGGGTTTTACCGGATTCGTTATGGACAAGTTCCACAAAAAGCTTTCTGGGGTTGTAGAAATTGGCATAACCTGTATTGATCAATTTGATGCCGAGCTTGAAAGTGCCGCCAGGTTGGGATGTAGTATGATATTCAGATGACAGGAGTTGATGTCGATAACCGAGATTTAAAGCAACTTCATCAAAACACCCCTGATCTTCCCATTCATTCAGTACATTCTTGTTATAATCGATGTTTAAGTACGACCAATGAAATCTTTCGAGTTCGGAGAGCGAGTTATCACAATCAGAGTAAGGAGGAGCGAGATTGCAAGTTTCACCACCCATAGGGGTGTATTTGGTTTCCATCTCTAGAAATGGTTTTTCCAGATCGGGATTTACATAAGTCCCATAGTCACTGGAAGAGGCGACAAAGCAGTCATTGTGGTGGCCAACTCTACTGATATTTTCCCCTGAAAATGCCGTTGCTAGTGTCAGCGGCTCTTCCGAGTCATACAACTTCATTTTGTAACCCGGAGTGCGGATTTGTACCATTCTGTCTGCGGGAAGCGCCTTGAGAATACTGTTTACAACAGCCCGTCTATCGGCCCAATTTTCTTGAGACACTGCCCCAGGGGTGTATCCGGCAAAGTGGTCTGTATAATACCATTCTCCCCATGCACCAATAAACCCGGCTTGCATTACTGCAATTACATCTGCATTCTCACGAATTATTGGAGTAAGCTGATTAATATGCATTTGTACCACATCAGGAGTGGCGTCTCCATAAGGTGCAGAGGAAGAAGTAGTATAAGCAAATCTTACAATGCACTTAATACCCGCATTTCTAATCCTACGAAAGTCTCTTCGCATGTTGTCCAGGTAATTCTGGGAAATAGGGGATGCTCGAAAATTCTCAAGATAGAATACACGAAGTATTTGGGTGATTGATTCATTGGTTCTGTAACTCCTGAGTTGACCTTCACTTAACAGGTTGTAGTTTCCGGAATGCACCTCTGTATGGTGGTAGAGTCCACGCTCTGGGTTTGCAAAGTTCTCGTCTAAAGATGAATATGACTTTTGTTCAAGACTTTGAGCATTTGTGATAGAGATGCTTGGTGCAAAGCAAATTAGAGCAGCAAGAACATAATAAGGGAAAGAAGGCATAACCTTAAGATTTATTCATTGAATGATATTGGCATAAAGCTATGTGAAAAGAGTAGAAAGTAAAAGTAAGATAATATATAATTAAAGAAAGTATTTGAAAGAAACATTGGTTTTTATATTTTGCCTTCTTTACTTCAGCTTAACTCTATTGAACAAAATCATGAATAAGAAACTCTGGTTAACTTATGCGGTTCTAACAACACTTTTTTGGGGTGTTTGGGGAGCTTTTACGGGATTGCCATCAGAAAACGGCTTTCCAGAGACCCTGACCTATTCAGTTTGGGCGATTACTATGCTATTGCCAGCGATTGTTTCTTTGAGAAATGTAGGATGGAAAGTTCAGCATGATAAGCGATCTGTCATTTATGGATTGACTATTGGTTTGCTTGGAGCTGGTGGGCAGATGTTGTTGTTTTATGCGGTTACTTTGGGACCCCCTTACTTAATCTTTCCTATTATTTCACTCTCACCAGTAGTGACTATCATGTTTTCTTTTGCGTTTTTAAAAGAACGTGCAAGTAGAAGAGGGATGATTGGTATTTTGTTGGCTATTGTGGCCCTGCCACTTTTTGAATATTCTCAGACAGGAGAAACCAGTGAATCTGGAGTGGTTTGGTTTGTCTTGGCACTATTGGTACTCGCGGCCTGGGGATTTCAGGCATTTTTCATGAAACTTTCACAAAATACCATGACAGGGGAGAGTGTGTTTTTCTATATGACCTTATCCGGATTGTTATTAATTCCTGTTGCTCTATTGATGACCGATTTTGATCAGGAGATCAATTGGGGATGGGATGGCCCTTACCTGACAGCGGGGATCCAGTTATTAAATTCGGTAGGAGCTTTGTCACTAGTATTTGCTTTTCGTTATGGCAAGGCAATAGTTGTTTCTCCGATGACCAACGCCGGAGCACCGTTGATTACTGCGGTCATTTCTATGACGGTATTGGGTTTTATACCAGGGCCAACAAAAATCGCTGGAATAATCTGTGCTGTTTTGGCAGCTATATTACTTGCTATGGAGCCGGAGCCACCTTCTGATAAAAATTAATTTCTTTCTATTTGATTAACATTCGGGAGGTTAGGTTGCTGTTAATCCGAATAAAATAGCACCCTGTTTGATACTTGTCCGTCGGGATGCTGTTAATGGTGGTCTTAGATTGAAGAGAAGTGATTTTAACTCCCTCAAGTGTAAATACTTCCACGTTGGTGACCGGCTGATCGCTAGATACATGAATCTTCTGGCCTCTTTGGCAAGGGTTCGGGAACAATGTTAGTTTGGGCTTGGCATTAGACGTTTTTAAAGCATAGGCACCATTGAAGTAGTGCTCTGCTAATTCAAACACGTCAGTTGCTATTTCCTGGCCAATAATCCTGCCCGGGATATCATCTGCAGGTGGATGGATGCCTCCCCAAATACGCGACAGACTGCATTGATCCGAAGCATCTCTGTAAGTGGCCCATTGTAAAGTCACATCCATGCTAGGGCCCTGCTCGAATACAAGAAATTCATTTTTTGGAGCCAAAAACTCTCCCATACCACCGGGGAAATAAGGAGTACCAGTCAAAGCTGTAAGTATTTCAGCAGCAGCTCTTGAATAGGTTGAATGGCCTGAAATGTATCCTGCAAAAGGAGGAGTAACAAACGTTGGACGCTGATATGGCCACCAGTTTTCTGCAAGAACCCAGCCAACACCGGCTTCATCGGTGGCCGGATCATCAATAAAATCCGGGCCTTTCCAAGCTTTAAGTTTAATCTTGTTTAGGTGTTCACTATTGTCACCAACCAATGGGTCTTCTGCCTGAACCAATTCCACAAATCCCTCAACAAGTTGCATCCCAAACTTGTGGTAGTTGGGTAAGTCAGAGTCGCTACTTTGTCCCTGATCACCCATGTACCTCAAGGCAGAAACAGGCCTTAAATAGTCATACCAACCCTTGATAGCCCAGGCCGCAATCGCTACATCATGCATCGCTGCCCCCAGCGTAAAATAAGCTTTTGCTTCATATTCAACCGGGTCGTTTATTATGGATTCACCTTTAAAATTGCGCTCAAAGAGTTCATGATCCATGACGTAATTGAGGATTGTAAACCAATGTCCCGGAGGAGTTTCAGAAGATGGCCCATCTGCCCAAAATTCAGCAAGTACACGGGTGTAGTCTCCTCTGGGCACTATTTGAGGTTCGTAAGGCTGATTGGTTACCGGATTTACCTCATAGCCTTCGCTCCAATCGCCTCCTTCTGGATCATAGAATTGTTTATACTCACTCAAAGTATGAGGTAAATCCTGAATGTTGCCAATGGAGGCTGGAGATATATCCCACATTACTTCGTCAGTTGGGTCAAGGTGTGCTGACCATCTGCTAACTGTACCAAATCCCCACTGATATCCATCAATTGACTCCTCATCTCCTTCCTTCAGGTATGGAGGATTGCCTGGGTCGTGGTAGACCAAGTAGTTATGTTCATCCCGGGTATAGGTTTTGATGTCTCCGGGATTAAAACTGAAGCTTTTGACATTTCCCCATTCAGGACTTAGAAAAGCTGGTGTACTGCCGGGGATCGTGTTTCCACTTTGATCAATGAATAACTTGAACTGTAATGGTTGCCATCTATTGGGATCAGAAATGGAAGGGTTGCCCGGTTCTGTTACTATCAGGGGCTCATTTATTGGATGGTAGTGTTGATTGGCAAACCCATTCTGTTCGTTGGATCCATCCTGGAGACCATAGCGAATTATTTCTGTGGCGATAAAGTTGCCAAGTGAAGATGCTTTTCCATCAGTGTAGTCAATTGACGTTTCAGCTATGGAATAATTGTAATGAGTCATCAGTGAATCAAAACTCGCCTGGGCCTTAATATGTCCAGGCGAGTTTTGAAATCTAAATGTAAGAAGTCTATAAACCGCGTAGCTAATGGCCTCTTGTTGCTTTACCGTTTTTCCATCTTTATTTATTAACGAAAAGTCAAAATCAGATACGAAATCCCCATGATCTTTTCCGAGCAGATAAGTTTCTGCTTTAGAATCAAACACAGCCCAGGCATCATAAATTGCGATAGATACGTGAAACAAATTACGGGCATGTACAGTGGGGCGGGCAAAATCCTGCCGGATAGCATGTAATGTCGCTTCGTTCCAGTTTCTTGTCACGGCATGTTCCTGCCCCTGGCAAATATTCAACATGCCTAGAGCTAATGTTGCGTAAAAGAGTGTTCTAGCTATCATTTCTCAATTCTGATTTTTTGAGTAAAAGTTTGATTCGGGGTATTGACTTTAAGTATGTAGATGCCATTTTTCAGATTACTGATATTAATCGTTTCCGAACCTGAACAATTCCTTTGCAAGACCATTCTCCCAGCCATATCCTGTAAGGTGATGAGATAATGCTGATCTTGAATTTCAACATTAAATTCATCTTTGACTGGGTTGGGGAAAATATTGAATGATTGATTTTCAACATCCAGAAGAAAGCCAATTTGTACTTCAAGAGATACAGGTTCTGATTGGCAGTCATCTTTATTTGTTTCAGTTACGTACAGGGCGCCCTGGGCAGCTTCGTGCCAAAGCACTGTGACTTCAGCCGTGCCATGACCGATTATGATATTGCCATTTTCAGCTTCCCACTGATAGGTGCTCCCGGGGGTTTGTTGATATTGATAGATCACAGCTGTGAACGCGGGAGGAGATTCATTTCCTGATATTTGATATGTATCCAGGTAGTTACATGACTCATCAGATTCTGTGGCCATGGGATTGTATGAGCAGGATGAGGGATCGGTGCACCCAAAGACCTCCAGTTCGTCGCAAACTCCATCATGATCCAGATCATTGATGCAAGCTGTGCAAGTCATGTAAATGGACGGATATCTACATGTGCCGTTATCAAGAGTTGCCTTGGGGTTGTAATTACAGGAGTTTATATCTGTACATCCTTCCAGTGGTTCATTAATAGTTAGTTTTTGATCACCAACCTGATTGTAAAGTTTGGAGATGTTTCCGGATGGCCAAAAGATGATTAAACTATCTATAAGGTTGGTTTCCCCCAGGCCGAAGTGCTGATTGTATGTATGTTGTGAGGCATAGCTTTCTCCAGTAGCAATCCTGCGGATCATCAGACGGTTGTCGCTGTAAAGTTTGAGTGTCGCACCTATAGCATGCTGGTTGGATATTGTTCCTTTCAGACTGACAGTGAGGTAGTGGTTTGAATCGAATTCATTTTTCCAAAAGGTGTTCTTACTTGTTGTGTAGTCCTTTCTGGTTACCGAGTTTCTCACTTGTTCGAGATAGCCATCATTGTCATAATCACCAAGGGCAAGTCCATTGTTAAAATACTTGTCATTCGCCATTCCCCATTCGCTATCTACTCTTCGGTAAGGTTGATCAACGCCCTGGTTTTCAAATAGGTAGTTCGCTTGAAATCCAACAACCTGGAGCTCAAGGTCTCCATCATTATCTCCATCAAAGAATACAGATCCGAAGGTCAAACTTCTAATGTGTACGTTCATTTCCTTCGATACTTCCGTGAAATTTTCGCCCTTATTGTTTCGAAGTAAAATGTTCCCATCATAAGTATTAGTGACATAAATGTCTAGCCAGCCGTCCCCATTGTAGTCCCCAACAGTAGCGGTCATGGAATTCATTTTTTGATTGCAGCCGGTGAGATTAGACACATCGGAGAAAGACCCATTTCCATTATTTCTAAGAAGTTGATTTCCCTGCTCCCAGTCTTGAGCCAGAAAGAGGTCAGTATGACCATCATTGTTATAATCAAAAGAAGTCATCGCTAACACGCTGTTTCCTTTGTCTTTTAGTCCGGCTTGTATGGTGAAGTTTTCAAATTGACCAGAACCCGTGTTACGGTATAAGTTGACAAATCCTTCTTCTTCAGGAGTACGGTAAGTGGTAAAGAGATCAAGGTATCCGTCAGAATCGTAATCAAACCAGGTAGAGGCGTAGGAGATTAATGCAGTGTCAGGTAAACCCACCGACTCAGTTACTTCTACAAGCTCAAGATCTCCATTATTTCTATATAAGCGATTTTTACCTGTTGTGGTAACGTACAAGTCAAGTTCTCCATCATTGTCATAGTCCACCCAAAGCACTTGTTTGACTTCAGTAACCAAATTGACCAACGGTGTCAATTCCTGGAACCCTGTGCCAGTATTCTGGTGAAAGCGGATTGTTGAAGCTGAGTCGGTAGCAAAAGTGAGGTCATCCAAACCATCTTGATTGAAATCAACAAAACTCACCCCACCACCGTATTCTGAGGTGGTAAAATCATAATCGATCCCTAGTTCCGGAGCGATTTCAACAAAATTTTGGGTGAAACCAGAGTGCGCTAAGAAAACCAGAAGAATTAACCAATATGGGCATTTGGACCTTTTCATTTTGATTTTTAACAAAAAAAGGAACCAGCATAGATGCCAGCTCCTTTTCTGTTGTTTTTAATCTGGTTTATTTAAAGGTATAGATATACATCGCAGCTTCCGGGTTGGTTTCTGCATTTAGAAGAGCAGGCACAGCCCCAACAGATCCCCAAGTATCAAGAGAGATATCCAAAACCGCAATACCAATCGCTTCAGATGAAATGGTTGATCCAAGTGCTGTGAGGTCAATAGATAATTCATACGCCATACCGCCAGAAACAGACGTTATTGCTGAAGCTACGATAAAGCCGTCAAGCGCTCCAACGGTAGCTGTAGCTGCCCAATTCCAGTTACCCGGAGCGGATCCGTCACAAGGTTCACAAGAATAAGCTTCACCATATTGTTCTTCATTTTGTGGTAGGTTTCCTTGCACTAGATAATCTTCTCCAGAGCTGGCATAATACCAATCGATGAAAGCACCTGTAGTCAAATCATTGTCTGTGTTAAGAAATATCTGTGTTAATGGAGTCAGATCAGTGCCTTCTACATACAAAAAGAGTTTGTTGTTCTCAAGGTTTTCAATCTTCATTAGTTTCACAGTTCCTCCACCAGTATTTACTGATTCAGTATCTGACCAGTCAGAGAAGTCTCCATCAATAGTAATATTGATGATCTCCAGAACTGCCTGACTTGGATCAGAACCAGATTCATTGGTTGCAGTTAATTTAACAACAAATGTTCCGTTTGCTTCAAAGGTATAAGTTGGAGACTCTTCTGTAGATGTACCACCATCACCGAAATCCCAAGCATACGTTACTTCTTCTCCTACAGTAGTATTAGTGAAAACTACAGTTTTCCCTGAAATTTCATGTTCGAAACTTGCTTCTGGTGCTGCCAGTGGTGTCTCTTCATCACCACCACATCCTGAAATGGTTATGACACTTAATACCAGACCTACTAGGGTCAATTTCTTCATAAATGCCAGATTTTGCTTTAATGATTGAACTCTCATCTTCTTCTTGTTTAAATTTTAGTTTAGTAAAGCGTTAATAATACGTTTAACAGTTTTCTTATTTCTGCCGTGAATTAATAAAACATATCGAAAGTTAATATTTTATTAAAAGAAAACAAACATAAGATAAAAAATATTCTGATTTACTTTTCCTTTTATTATTAATCAAGAAACCTCATTCACTTACTTTTTATAAGACAGAGTAGTGTTGAGTCTTTGAAAACCGAATTTGATAGTTAGTATCAGGTACTGTGTAAATAGGTTGGAATCATTCTTTAATGGTTCATTTTCTGTGTATAAACTACACTTAAACCTATTTTAACCCCATTATACACCCAAGGCAATTGAGCATGAATTTACTTTTCACTCCTTATTATTATATATCAATTAAAATGCTAGGTTGAACTTCTTTTCATCTGGGAAAAGAATGTAACATTTTAAAAGGAAGTTAATGAAAGTTAAATATTTATTAATATCTTAGCTTTAGAGTAAAAAAAAGGAATTGAAAGTTTTACATGATTTCATGCTTATGAGTATTGTCTACAAATTAAAAGAATCAGGGTTCTTTCTCCTGATGTTGCTAATGTGCGTCAGTGGATTTTCTCAATCTACTAATGTGACCGGGAGGGTCATTTCCTCTGACGATAGCGAACCTCTACCTGGAGTGACGGTTTTGTTAAAAGGTACTTCGGTAGGTACCATTACGGATATGGATGGTCAGTTTGCCATCAATGCCTCAGGTGAGGATATTCTGTCTTTTTCATTTGTTGGTTTTGAAAGTAAAGAGGTGCAGGTCAAAGGACAGACTGTTGTAAATGTTTCTCTGGAACTCGACATTCAATCTTTGAATGAAGTGGTTGTGATGGGGTACTCGTCCAAGAGTCAAAAGGAGTTGTCTGCTTCTGTAGTGACTTTGGATTCAAAATCATTGCAAAATGTGACTGCCCCCAGGGTAGAGACAATGTTGCAGGGCAAAGTACCGGGACTTATTGTTTCCAGCCCTACCGGGCAACCAGGTCAGCCTGCTGATATAAGAATTCGTGGGATTACTTCATTGAATATTGATCGGCCACCATTATTTGTAGTAGATGGTATGGTGGGTGGAAATTTCGTGCCGAACGATATAGAGACTGTAACAGTGCTGAAAGATGCGGCAGCCATAGGGTTATATGGAGCTGCTGGAGCCGCAGGAGTAATAGTCATTACTACTAAACAGGCACAAAAGGGAAAATCTGAAATCAATGTTTCCTCAAGAGTAGGATTGAAGGAAGCTGTAACTGGCAATTTTCAAATGATGAACTCTGAGCAACTCTACGCAGCTCAAAAGAGCATGTGGGGGGAGGCTAATTTGGTGAGTTTCTTGAACAATAGACCTGAAAGCCTTGAAGACCAAAACTTTGACTGGATGGATGCCGGGTTTAGAAGGGCCATGATCCAGAATCATAATGTTTCCATGAGAGGAGCAGAGGAAAATATTTCCTACACTTTCAGCATTGATTACTTCAATGAGGAAGGGACATTCATCAATACCGACTTTCAAAGGTTAAATCTTCGCGGAGGAATAAAATTCTCTCCTTCTAAGAATTTTTCTGTGAATACGGATGTCAATGTCCAAGTGAATGAAGACCATATCAATCATTATTCCTGGTTTGAAGATGTTTTCTGGAATACTCCATGGGACTCACCTACACATACTGAAAATGGCATGGATGTAACAAGTGGCCCTCAGTATGTTACAAACCCATCAAACGAATGGATCGGCCAGTTTAAAAGAAATTTTATCCATTCTGCCAAGTATAATCAATTGGGGTCAACAGGTCAGGATGTTGTGTGGAGCACAAGAACTACTCTAAGACTTACGGATTGGTTAAACCTTGAGACAAGAACCAGACTGAATAGTTTTAACTCGCTATATAAGGAATACTATGCAGCCAATACGGATCAGGGGATTTCACAAGATGGAGTTATTACCAATATTAGAAATCAGGGTTGGGGAGTTTTATCAACTCATTTTCTAAGGTTTTCTCAGGAAATTGGAGATCATGATATAGGTGCTTTTGTAGCTCACGAAGGTGGTTATAGCCAGAACCGCTTTGCTGATGTAACCGGAATTAACCTTTCTACACCTTCTATTGATGTTTTAGATGGAGCTTCTGTGATTCAAAGTGCTGGTGGCTATGATGTAGAGAGTACCGGTATTTCCTTTATAACAGAAGTTTCCTATGGGTTCAAGAAAAAATACTTTGCTACAGCTTATTGGAGGGCGGATGGTAGTTCGGTATTTGCTGAAAACAACCGTATTGGGTATTTCCCAGGAGCGTCTTTTGCCTGGTTAATTTCGGATGAAACATTTCTTCAAGGCTTGTCCTCGGTAGATCTTCTGAAGTTTAGGGCAAGTTATGGCTTAACCGGAAATAGTAATATTGATAATTTCCTGAGCTTACCTACATACAATATTACGAGGCAATACAATGGCCAACCAGGAGCTGAGCCGAATAATCCTGCTAACCCAAACCTAAGTTGGGAAACTACGAAGATGTTTAATCTTGGAGTGGATTTTGGATTATGGAATTCCCTTACGATCAATCTTGACCTGTATGAAAAGAAAGTTGAAGGTATGCTTCTTAGAAATCCCCTTGCTTTTTCTAGTGGTTACGAACAGCGAACTGAAAACATAGGAGACATGGTTAACAGAGGCTTGGAGTTCAGTGTGTCGTATAGCAAATCCTTTGGTCAACTGAGATACACTGGTAATTTTAACTTTGCTTATAATCATAATGAAATAACGAAGATTAGTGATCTCCTGGATCAGCAAACTGTAGTGGCCGGTGCGATTCAGCAGGTAAATGCTGTTGGGTCTAAAGCATTTACATGGTACATGCCAAGGTGGTTAGGGGTCAATCCTGAAAATGGCAGCCCACAATGGGAAGTTGTCAATTATGACGCCAATGGCAATGAGACGAACAGGAGTGTGACTGAAATTTATGCGGAAGCTACATCCCAACCAATAGAATCAGCTTTGCCTGATTATACAGGTGGATTTAGTAGTTCTTTCTCTTATAAGGGATTTTCTCTTTCATTTTTACTGACATTCCAGCAAGGAAATCATATCTATCACTACACCAGGCAGTTTGTCGATTCGGATGGAGCCAATACTGGCATCAATCTTATGCAATTGCACGAGGGTTGGTCCAGATGGGAAAACCCAGGTGATCAGGCCACGCATCCAGTACTGAAGAGAGGCGGTTCAAACGGCGCACACAACACTTCTTCGCGATTCATTGAAAAAGGCGACTTTTTGAGATTAAGAAATGTTCAGCTAGCCTACAGTTTTCCTGCCAATCTAATAGAATGGTCAGGGGTGAAAGATGCCACGATCTCATTGAGTGCGGACAATATGCTGACATTCTCGAATTTCTCTGGAATGGATCCGGATGTAGGATTGCAGGTACAGGAATTTAGCTTACCAGGGATGTCCTATTTAAAATACCCGATCAGTAAACAAGTACTAGTGGCGCTAAACTTAAAATTTTAATCAGATGAGAACCTTCAAAATAGCAATAACTGTAAGTATAATATTCATTTTGCAGGCATGTGATTTGGATATACAGCCAAGCAATCTTTCTACCATTGACGTTCTACTTCAAGAGGAGGGTGGCATTGAAACCGCTACCAATGGCAATTATGCTTTGTTCAAAGATGTCCTTGCTTTTAGAGGAGCCGGGCCTAATCAGAACAATGATTATACCCGACATCTTTATCAGATGAGTGAGTTTGCCGCCGATAATGTGATGTACACTCAGTTCTCCACAGATCCTCTATATAATGTATTTACTCGAGAGCACACACCGGACCAGGAGAATTCTTCTTATTTCTGGTTCATTGGATATAGAATCATTTTAGGAACCAACTTGATCATTAACAATGCTGAAACCGGAATAGATGCTGCTACTGATCAGATAATAGGAGAGAATTACTACCTCCGGGCAATGGTCACTTTTGATCTGTTGCGATTTTTTGCACTTTCCTACAACCAGGGGCGTGATAATCCTGGAGTAGTATTACGGACAAGTCTTTCTGATCCTTCCGAAAAAGCAAGGTCCACTGTGGGCGAATGCTACGATCAGGTGCTGGAAGATTTACTCCAGGCAGAAGAATTAATGACTGATGGCGAATCAAGAGGCGTTGAATTTGCTTCTAAAATTGCGGCTCAGGCGTTATTGAGTAGGGTATATCTCTACATGGATAATCTGGATAAGTCTATTGAGTATTCAGATAAGGTTATTGACAACTCTGTGGGTATAAGGTTAGCTACAAATGCCGAGTACCTGGACAATTTTGCCAATACACCACAATCTCCTGAATCAATTTTCATCATCAAGTTTGTAACCGGGACAGCAGATCACAGGGCAAAATTTGGTGCGCTTGGATCTATGTACTATGATGATGGCAACGGCAATGGCTGGGGCGAGGTGTTTACCTCAAGGGATTTTCAGGACTTACTGGAAGAAAATCCCGAGGATATTAGAAATCAATTGGTTTCTGACAGAGCACCCCTAACCAAAAGTGGCTATGACATTAGATATATCCTGAAATTTTCTGGTCAGGACGGAGTGGTAAATCTTTGCTCACCTCAATACCTTAGACTATCAGAAATATATCTCAACCGGGCTGAGGCTTATGCCAGACTAGGTGGTAACGACCAGAGTGCTCTTGATGATGTAAATGATATTCGGGAAAGAGCTGGTTTGTCAGGAACGGACCTGTATACCTTAGGAAATCTGGGAGGTATGTCCGTGCTGGATGTGGTATTACAGGAAAGAAGGCTGGAACTGGCCTATGAAGGACACAGAGGGTTTGATCTGGTCAGAAATAAACGTCCACTTGTACGTGATTATGAAGGCATTCATACAGAAGATGGAGACACAAGAGTATCCATTCCATGGGATGATGAGAGATGGGTGTTTTTCATTCCTTCTCTGGAGTTAATCACGAATCCTGCTGTTCGTCAGAATCCTTAAATGAAGATTGTATTTAATTTATATTATGCCAAATCAACAAATATTGTATTTACTTATATCGGTATTACTCGTTTTTGCTTCATGTGGTGGAGATGACGGTGGAGGTGTAGGCCCCGAGCCAATTGATACGACTGTAATGGTAACAGGACTTCAAATAGAGCCGGAAACTGTTCGTCTGAGTATTGGCGGAGTTAAGCAACTTTCAGTGATCGTTACTCCGGATAGCGCCACTAACCAGGGTGTAACCTGGTCTTCCTCAGATCCATCTACTGTTGATGTGGATGAAAGTGGAGTTGTCACTGCCCTGGCAGTTGGCAATGCAGACATAACAGCATCAGCAGAGGGCGGTGTGACTGCCACCAGAACTGTGAGTGTGTCCAACCTTATCATATACGAGCCATCTACTGAAGACTTTGTGAACCCAGACCGTGGTTTTTATAAGTACTCCCAAACAAACTCCGGGAATTATAACCCATTGTCATTGAATACCTTGAAGGCTTATAGGAACGGGGTGAACTATGGTGGATCATTAATGCCTGTTTCACTTGTTTTTCGATATTTCGTTTTAGGGGATTTTGTGGATTCACCTATCTCAGAGGAATATCTCGATAATGTGCGAGCTGATTTTGAAATTGCCAGGGAAGCTGGAGTGAAATTGATACCGAGATTCACATACACTGTTAGTGCCAACTCCGGTGATTGTAGTGAAGGGTTTATTTGCCCACCTTACGGTGACGCTTCTAAGGAGGTAGTATTAGGGCACATTGGGCAATTAGGCCCAATTATGAGCGAAAATGCAGATGTGTTACTCGCTCTTCAAATGGGATTTATAGGAACCTGGGGTGAGAATTATTATACTGATCATTTTGGTGACGCTTCCTCTAATGCAGGAATACATAAGCTATTGGATGAGAACTGGGCGGATCGCATTGATGTACTTAATGCATTGATTGCAGCGCTCCCTGATGAGGTAATGGTTCAGGTAAGATATCCTCAAATGAAACAGCGGGCGATTTATGGAATCGAAGCTCCGACTACTTCTGATCCACTAAGTGTAAGTGAGGCTTTTTCTGGTAGTGCGAAATCAAGAATTGGTTTTCACAATGATTGCCTTTTTGCGAGTGGAGACGATTTCGGTACTTATCGGAATTATGGTAACTCTTCTTCATCAGCTACTACGGATATCACTAATTTGAAACCCTATTTTGCTGAAGACAGTAAATATGTGGTGGTAGGAGGTGAGACCTGTTCTGATGGTTACAGTCCACAAAATGACTGCTCTCCAGTGGGCATGGCAGATACAGACCTTCGTTATCTTCATTATACTTATTTGAATGCTGATTATAACAATGAAGTCAACCTGGATTGGGTAGATGGTGGTTGTATGGACGAGATCAAAAGGAATCTGGGGTATCGGTTGGTGCTAGACAGTGCAGGCTTGCCAGATGAGGTAGCGTCCGGGGAATCTCTCTCGGTCAGTATTTACATCTCCAACATAGGGTATGCAGCACCTGTTAAGTCCAGGCCAGTTTACCTCGTTTTAAGGAATTCCTCGGCAGATGTCAAATTTGAATTTGATACGGATATTCGATTCTGGCTTTCAGGGGTTTCTCTGACTCAATCTTTTGAAATTCCTGAAAGTATGGCCTCTGGAAGTTATGAGATACTGCTATACCTGCCAGATGCCAATTCTTCTATTGAAGATAGACCCGAGTATGCTATTAGACTTGCAAATGATCTGTGGGAAACAGAAACAGGAATGAATAACCTTAATCACAGTGTAGCAATCGGACAATGATGAAAAATAAAATTACCAAGCTTAACGAGTTGACTGCCATAAAGGCCATTGTTTTATTTTTAGTCTTCTTTTTAGTGACGTTGAAGGTGGTTGCACAGGAGGTTACGGACTCACAGGAGATTCGATTAATGCCTGATGAAAAGTGGTGGGGTGGTGCTGTTTGGGATGGTCACATGATGCCTTTTTCAGAATCGTACGCTATCAACCTTTACGGTAATAATAAGGGAAATCAAACACAGCCATTGCTGCTCTCAAATAAGGGAAGAGTCGTTTGGTCTGAGTCACCCATCAGTTATACCATCAATGATAAAGTACTTTCTGTCTCATCTTTTGGTTCTCCGATTCAGCTGACATCAGAGGGGAAAACGCTCAAAGATGCCTTTTTCTATGCATCCGGGAATTATTTTCCACCATCAGGTGAACATCCGGGTAAGTTGTTGTTTGAGCGCCCACAGTATAACACCTGGATTGAGTTGATTTACAATCAAAATCAAAATGATATCCTAAAATATGCCAATGCTATTAAATCAAATGATTTCCCAACGGGAGCAATTATGATCGATGACAATTGGCAGGAGGATTATGGTAAGTGGAATTTTCATACAGGGAGGTTTAAGTCTCCCAAAATGATGATAGATAGCTTGCATGACATGGGTTTCAAGGTGATGCTCTGGGTATGTCCATTCGTAAGTCCCGATTGTGACGTCTATAGAGATTTGTCAACTAAAGGTTATTTCATCAAAACGGCAGAAGGCACAGACCCATTGATTGTGAGGTGGTGGAACGGAGCGAGTGCTGTTCTCGATTTCACAAATCCGGGAGCTGTGGATTGGTTTCAGGGTGAGCTTGATCGGCTTCAGGCGGAATATGGTGTAGATGGATACAAACTGGATGCTGGAGATACTTATTTTTATGATCAACCAATGACTGCATATGATACCACAGCTACACCTAATGATCACACCTTGTCTTTTCAGCAGTTTGGGTTGAGGTATCCACTGAACGAATATAGGGCTACCTGGAAAATGGGTGGTCAACCACTAGCGCAAAGACTACATGATAAAGGTCATAACTGGGATGATATACAAAAATTGATCCCACAAATTGCCCTTCAGGGAATCTTGGGTTATCCTTTTAACTGCCCGGATATGATTGGTGGAGGAGAGTATGGTTCATTCATCAATTTAAAATCTGTAGACCAGGAGTTGATTGTCAGATCCGCTCAGGTACATGCTTTGATGCCAATGATGCAGTTTTCTGTAGCGCCCTGGAGGGTGCTTGATACTGACAACCTGGCGGCAGTTAAAAAAGCTATAGCCTTGAGGGCTGAGTTTTTGCCAAAAATCTTAGAGCTTCTTGAAGTAGCAACCAAAACTGGGGAACCAATGGTCAGGATGATGGAATATGAGTTTCCAAATCAAGGATACGAAAATGTAAAGGACCAGTTCTTGTTGGGAGACAAAATCCTGGTTGCTCCCGTTCTGGAAAAGGGAGCGAAAGAAAGAACTGTAATACTGCCCAAAGGCAAATGGTTTTATAACGGAAAAGAGTATAGGGGAGGAAAAACAGTCAAGGTTCCTGTTACGATTGCTGACCTGCCACTATTCACTAAAGAGTAGTAGTCTATCATTTTTCATCATATAGTTTGGTTTAGAATGGCCACCCTCGGGTGGCTATTTTTTTGTCCAAATCAATCAGAGTTTAAACGAGTTAAGACTGTAATGGAAGTCTATTGCAAGAAACAGGTTAAATGTAATGTTGCACTGGCCGATAATAGCATGAAGACCTTATGATTGCCTTTTACACAGGTCTTGTTAAGTTGTCATAAATCCGGTACCTCGGGCGAAGAATGCTTGCCGCGTCCTTGTGCCGGAGCTAACTGAAATGTGGATGCATGGACGTGCAAATATTATCCCTCGATTTTAATGGGATCACATCCAAAAATTACAATCTTATTCTTTAATGCATAATCAGGATAGGTCAGGATTTCTGGTAGTTCCCACCTTTCATTTCAAACCTTACATAAAGCAAGTATACTGGCATAAGTGTCTGTAAATAAGTGTATTAACTACATTTTATTTTTCAGTGAATGAATAAACGTAAATGTTACGTATTTATTGGAAAATAAAACGAAAGATACTATATTTATATTATCATTTATACAATATAAAATAAGTTAAATACCGGTTAAAAGCTTTGATTATAGTTGTATAGTATTATGTAAGCTTATTAAAATGCTTACTTAAGATTTATTCCACCTCATTCAAGAATGACAGAAGTTCTTATGTAAAATTTCAATCTTAAATCTTCCAAAAATGAAAAAACAAGTTTTACTTATTCAATTGTTGTTGCTTTGGTGTTTCATCACGACAGCAGCAGACATTCACGTGAATAGTCCGAGTCAGTCTATTCAAACGGCTATAAATTCCGCTTCAAGCGGCGATCAGATCATTGTTCATGCAGGTACCTATAATCAAAATCCTAAAATAATCGGAAGGTCAAATCTCACTTTGACCAGTGCTGGTGATGGGGTGGTTATCATTCAGGGCAATGGTACAACGGTCGATGTAATTGAGATTCAAAACTCATCAAACATCACCGTGTCTAACTTTACCATTAAGAATATCCGAAAAGTGGAATGGTCCACAGGCATCTACGTGCATGGATCAGGAAACAATATTCAAATATTGAATAATAATATCACTGATATTTCATATCACGGAGGTGCCTGGAATGCAGGGGACAACCCCTCCACTATCGTTGGTGTTAATCCTCTAATGGTATCTGGGGATAACTCTTCAACGGCTCTCACTAATATTACAGTTGCGGGCAATACCGTTTCTTACTGTATGACCGGATGGAATGAGTCTATCACCATTAAGGCTAACGTTGATGGGTTTACTGTTGATAGCAATACTGTCCATCATGTGACCAATATTGCCATTGATGCATATGGTCTGGGCAGTTGGCCAAATACTGCACAAACTCGAAATGGCACGATAAGCAGCAATATTGTTTACAATGCCATTTGTAATTACACAGACAATGGTGGTATTTATGTGGACGGTGGAAAAGATATTGTAATCGAGAATAACACGGTCTACAATAGCCTGTATGGTTATACAATTGGATGTGAAAATCAGGGAAATGTTTCCGGAGGAGCTACATCAGGTATTAAATTGATCAACAATATCGCTTATAACAATGCAAGAGCGGCTGTAATGATTGGAACTGGCGGAGACGATGATGGCTCGCAAGGCGATGTGGTCAATTGTTTGCTCTCTGGTAATACGTTTTTAAAGAACTCCACATCTAATCAATGGGGGAGTGAGCTTGTGTTACAAAATTGCTCAAACATTACACTGTATAATAATATATTCAGCGGATTGTGGCAGCAAATGGTAACTGAGGGCCCAGGCGGTACTGGAGTTGGCAATATTGGTGGCTACAATATTTTTTACAATCCGGTAGGTTCTCCCTTGATTGCTCAAGAAGTCAATAATTGGGCTACAATTAGTCTTGCAGCCTGGAAAGGTCAAATCAGTGATGGTTCCTCCACTTTCGCTAATCCACTTTTGGTCAATGCCTCACCTACTTCACCTGATTTTCATTTGCAATCTACCTCTCCTGCAATCAACGCTGGGAACCCTGGTTTTACTCCAATTGCCGGTGAAGTCGATTTAGATGGACACGCACGGGTTCAGAATTCAAGAGTTGATATTGGTGTGGACGAATCTGGTTCAGGAGGAGGTTCAGCACCTGCTGCACCATCATCCCTGTCTGCTACTGCGACTTCCAGCTCCCAAATTAATTTGAGTTGGGCTGATAACAGTAGTAACGAAACAGGTTTCCGGATTGAAAGAAAGACCGGATCTGGAGGTACGTATTCAGAAATTGCAACTGTTGGATCAAATATAACCGCATATAACAGCACTGGTTTAAGTGCTTCTACGACTTACTATTATCGCGTGAGGGCGTACAATGGGACTGGCAATTCTTCTTATTCAAATCAGTCAAATGCAACCACCCAAGCCAGTGGAGGAAGTTTACCATCACCTTGGGTATCATCAAACATTGGCTCTGTAGGTCAGACAGGCAGTGCGGGTCACTCTAGTGGTACTTTTACTGTGTCAGGATCTGGAGCTGACATATGGGGCACTTCAGATCAGTTTAGGTACGTATATCAGCAGGTTACTGGTGATGTCACATTGACTGCTCGTGTAGCTACCCTGGGCAACACCGATCCGTGGGCTAAAGGTGGTGTAATGATCCGTAACTCTCTTGGCGCCAATTCGCAACACGCTTTTACAGCAGTGACATCTACAAACGGGACGGCCTTTCAGAGGAGAGTGTCTTCAGGCGGTACTTCAACTCACACCGCAGGTTCTGGGTCTGCTCCATATTGGGTGAGGATACAGCGATCGGGTAATTCTTTCATTAGTTATGTGTCTTCTAATGGTACCAGTTGGACACAGATAGGATCGGAAACCATTTCCATGGGATCAACAGTATATGTAGGTTTGGCTGTTACTTCACATAACAATAGTACGTCCTGTACGGCCACTTTTAATAATATAAATCTTACAACAGGAGGAGGTGGTGGTACCAGTATTACCATAGATGGCAACCTATCCGATTGGTCCGGTGTTTCAGCCATTGCCACTGGATCTGGAACAGCACAAAGTTTAAAAGTCTATGATGATGGTACCTATTTATATTTCGGTATCGCAGGATCAGGGTTAGGTGCCCACTATCAGGTTATGTTGAATACAGATAATAATACTTCCTCGGGATACCAGCATTGGGGTTTCGGCTCTTCCGGAGCTGATTATTACGTTGAAGATGGCAATGTTGCTGTTTATTCAGGAAGTGGTACTAATTGGAGTTGGACAAGTGTGGGCAGTGCTAACCAATACATGAGCGGCTCATCCGTTCGTGAAGTTAGAGTCGCTAAGTCCTTGCTTGGTCAATTAGGAAGTACAATAACTGTAGGCTTTGTTGATATTAATAGCAGTTGGTCATTAGTTTCCACCCTGGGTTTTGCTTCATTCTCTACATCAGGATCCCGAATTGGAAGTGGAGAAGCAGATGAGATAAATGAATTGACTGAATTGGTAAGGGTTTATCCGAACCCCGTACAAGAAGATATTTTTGTTGACGTGAAAAATCTAACTCACCCTGTAGAAATTTCAATTCATACACTTGATGGGAGACTCTTATATCTACGTACTTCGGACAATACCATCGAGCGGATTCGAAGAAATGATATCAATGGCAGTGGTGTATTGATATTGAGTTTAAAATCTGCCGAAATTGATAAAAGTATTCGCCTTATCGTGAAGTAGAGTCCTCCCAAACTGGAACCAGAAATGGGATGAAGAGGTAGAGTTGCCTCAACACTGAGATAATTTTAACACTTCTTCATTTTTAGTTTTAGACCTGAAAGAGGCTGTCCAAAAAGGATAGCCTCTTTCATTTAAAGCAATTTTCAAATTCTCATCAGTAAAGTTGATTGGTCAAGTTTGATGGAGAAGTGCCGATAAAAGCTGTTAATAGCCTTTATAATTCTAGAGATTAGTTT
>JAVJQA010000022.1:0-72964 GCA_040218045.1 Marinoscillum sp. | reverse complement strand
GCTCACAGGTGACAACAAGAATACGGCCAAAGCAGTTGCAGACAAGCTTGGATTAGATGGATATGAAGCGGATCTCTTACCAGAAAACAAATACGAGAAAGTCAAAGCGCTCCAGGAAGAGGGAAAGATTGTAGCTATGGCCGGTGATGGAATCAATGACGCTCCAGCCCTCGCTCAGGCCAATGTAGGAATTGCTATGGGTACAGGTACGGATGTAGCTATTGAGAGTGCAAGTCTTACCTTGGTTAAAGGAGAATTGGACGGGATCGTGAGAGCTCGTAAGTTGAGTACAGATGTGATGAGAAACATTAAGCAGAACCTGTTCTTTGCTTTCGTCTACAATATGCTCGGTGTACCAATAGCCGCAGGAGTGCTCTTCCCTGTATTTGGTCTTTTGTTGAGTCCGATGCTTGCGGCATTAGCCATGAGCCTCAGCTCCGTTTCAGTAATTGGTAACAGTTTAAGATTGAGATAGAAATGAAAACCATGAAGACGACAGCACTAACACTTACAATTTTCGCGTCTGTGAGCGTTTTTGTCGCCATAGCAGTAAAAATTTAAAGGTTCAACAAAAAATAAGACTCAAATAATAACGTGTGTTTTGAATCTTAGTGTTTAACGGGGTGAATTAAGTATGAGTTGTGGAAAGTTGAGTATCTGTTCGGAATTGTGAAGCCTGCCTTCGGACAGGTAAATATGTACTGGGGAATTGAAAGTACGCTTTCGGGTTTTTAAAGTATGATATCGGGAGATCAAAGTATGCTCTGGGGCAACTGAATTACGCTCTGGGGAAACGTAAGTGCGCTTTCGGGCAGACAGACTATGCTTTGGGATTGTATAAAATGGGTTAGGGCAGGGTAAATGTGCATTTTTTCTACTAAAGGATACTCTGGGCCGATAGCGTTAGGGATCCGGTCAAAGTACCTCGTACTTGCGAAGAGCCCGACCCGAAGGGTAACGACCAGTAAGGCTCCAGCACTTTTGTTTGGTTTGAGCGGATGCAAATGAGTGTGGATTATAGAAATGCAATCAATGCTTTTAATCAAAGATCGAGGATTCGTTTTTCTTGAATCCAACTTTTCTAGTTTTCAAAAAATCTGCTTATTAAACCACACTATTGATTTAAAATATCAATAAAAATTGGCTATTTTAACCAATTTAGCGGGATGCAAAATCCTGATAGTCCTTCCCTTGGTTTCAATGATTTGCTCTTCCTTAAAATCACGTAGTAACCTGACAAGCGTTTCTATTGCCGTTCCTACAATGTTCGCCAAATCTTCTCGCAAGATTGATATCTCAACCGGCTTTTCCTTTGAATCTTTGTTTGTATATTTTTCTTTCAACATCAATAAAGCAAGAGCCAGCCTTTCCCTAACGGTTTTTTGGGCAAATACCGTTGTGCTATGTATAAAGACGGTAAATTCATGGCTCAGGCTCTTAAGTAACTTTTGATTGAGTTGTTTGGATTGATCTAAAAGAGATAAGAACACATCTTTTGGAATAAAAGATAGGCTAGAGTCTTCAAGGGTCTCTGCATAATCCGGATAAGGTTCTTCACTAAGTAATGAATGATAGCCCAAAGCCTCGCCACTACTACAGATATAAAAAATGTGCGGTTTGCCGTCATCCCCAATGGTGTATTTTTTTACTTTACCGCTGTTTAGCAAATAAATTCCGTTTGGAGTCATTCCTGCCCGGAAAATTACCTGTCCCTTTTTATATTCATGATTGATCTTTCGAGACTCAAGCAATACTTTTTCATCTTCAGATAGACCCTCAAAAAGGAAATTGCTTCCCAGCTGATACTTGTTATAAATAATTTCTCTATACATAGTTTTCCAACTGTAAAATTACAACGACGAACTGGTCTACCCATTTTTTATAAAATTGATAAAAATCAATTTTTGACCACAAGTTTCCTCAATGTAAAAATCATGATAATAACTCACCTTTGCTTTCAAAAAAAATAAGTTGTTTGTTATAGGCAAGAAGCAAATCGACGAACTGGTCATCGAATAAGTGGGAACCATCAAATTATGCACAAAACACAGACAGAAGCTATGCTCGAATGCCCGTCATGTCATTCTAAATACCGGGTACAAATGCCTCAAATAGGCAAGCACATAAGTAGCCGGTGTGTCTTCTGTGGAGAAGTATATTCCATAAAGAATAAAAATGAATGTTGTGTTTATTGTACACACAGCAATACGTCTTGCCCTGAAAGACAAAAGTTAAATCAGTAAAATTCATGAACCTGCCATAAAAGGTCTTTTTTATTCCAATGACCATAAATGGGTCTTGAATGAACGAAATGAAAAGTGGGTAGGGCACCACTCAGTTCTGGAAAATGGTAGGTTTTAAACACTAAGCGGAATCTTAAAAATGGTGATTAGCGCACTGAAATTAAACGTAGCTATCAAGGATGATGAATTTGACGAAATTTATCCGCGATCGGTTCGCCAGAAATCAAAAATTCATTGGACACCAGTAGATGTTGCAAAAATGGCAGCACATCTTTTGGTTGACAGGCCGGGAGTGAAGGTATTGGATACCGGATCAGGTGCAGGTAAATTTTGTCTGGTGGGAGCGGCCCTGACCAAAGGTGTTTTCACAGGTGTTGAACAACGGAAATATCTTGCCAATCTGTCTAATGGTCTGTTTCGTAAGTATGGGTTGTCGAATGCCTCGGCAATTCATGCCAATATTACCTCGGTTGATTTTAAGCTGTACGATGCTTTTTATTTTTATAATCCATTCATGGAAAACATACGCAGATCCGGAAGAATTGACGATACGGTTAGTCTGACAATAGATAATTATAAAGCATACATAAGGTATGTCCGAGAACAACTTAAGGAACTTCCCTATGGAACGAGAGTGGTCACCTACTGCTCCAACGGACTTAAAATTCCGCTCGGCTATTGTAAAATAGCCTCTCATGAAAATGGGTTACTGGATTTGTGGGTTAAACGAAGCAGTAGTGATAGCTTTTGATGAATTGATAAAACTGGGGGTAAGAAAGTTAAGAAAATTTGGCTACACCCATGTAAACAAACAAAACATTCTCACGGATGAAGTATACCGGATTTTCTTTGAAAGAATATTGAAAGAGCGTCTTGAAAAGAACAAGAAAGAACGGGAAGACATAAGTCATCTTCTGGAGAAAATAAGTTTGAATTCCAGCAACATCTTACCTCAATAATCCTATGAACTTTACTACAGGGAAAATGATCAGCTTTTTACATTTTAAAATCAACAAATAATGTTTGAGAAGCTCAAAGAATATTACAAAAAATATGGTAGCTATTTTGTAGATGTATGGTACTACATTTTCATTATCCTCTTCGTTGTGGTGGCTATAATAATTTTGTCATGAGGTGAATAGCGCAGGGCTGTGTACAGAAGTGAGCGCAAGGATCAGCTTAATTAATATACAAAAAATGGTATGAATATTATCGATAAAATAAAAACACGTCTTGGCCCTTTAGGTGACCATGCGCATTATGCACATGGCTATTATACGTATCCTAAACTGGAAGGAGAAATAAGCAACAACATGACTTTCAATGGAAAAGAAAAGTTGGTGTGGAGCCTCAACAATTACTTAGGATTGGCCAACCATCCTGAAGTAAGAAAAGCGGATAGTGAAGGAGCGAAATTATATGGGCTTGCCTACCCGATGGGCGCTCGCATGATGAGCGGGAACAGCACACTGCATGAAGAGTTTGAAAAACGCGTGGCAGACTATGTCCGGAAAGAGGATGCCTTTTTATTGAATTATGGTTATCAGGGTATGTTATCTATCATTGATAGCCTTGTGGATCGGCATGATGTGATTGTCTATGATGCAGAAGCTCACGCTTGCATTATCGATGGAATGAGATTGCACCAGGGAAAGCGATTTGTTTTCAAACACAACGATATTGAGGATTGCAAAAAGCAGTTAGAACGAGCAAAAAATATAACCGATCTCACTCAAGGGGCTATCCTGGTTATTACTGAAGGTGTATTTGGAATGAGTGGGGATCAAGGTAAGCTGAAAGAAATTGCAGCATTAAAAAGACAATTTGATTTCACTTTACTGGTTGATGATGCACATGGAATCGGATGCATGGGTAAAACGGGAGCAGGGACAGGTGAAGAACAGGGTGTTCAAGACGAAATTGACTTTTACTTTGGAACCTTTGCAAAATCTTTTGCTGGTATTGGGGCATTTGTAGCAAGTACTAAAGAAGCCATTCTCTACTTAAAATATAATATGCGCTCGCAGATCTACGCAAAAGCACTACCAATGCCCATGGTATATGGAGCCTTAAAGCGATTAGAAATAATGCGCAACCATCCCGAACTGCGCACGAAACTATGGGAAATTACGAATGCTTTACAACGGGGTTTAACAGAAGCTGGTTTCGATATTAGGAATACCAACACACCCGTAACACCTGTTTATTTGAATGGCAGCATTGCTGAGGCGACTGCATTGGTGAGCGATCTACGTGAAACTCATCAATTATTCTGTTCCATGGTGGTTTATCCGGTTATCCCTAAAGGGATGATTATCCTGAGACTTATTCCTACAGCTGTTCACACCCTGGATGATGTAACAAGGACGATTGGAGTATTTAAAGAAATCAGGACGAACCTTATTTCTGGTAAGTACAAAGAGCAGAATGAAGTATCGATTTAAGTGACGTGTATGTTGCAAATCCTACCAAGAGTGCCTGTGAAATGAGCAATTCTGTCAATCAATGTTTTACGGAAAAGAAACCATGTTTTTAACAGAATAATCAATATGACAGCATACCGGGAAACCATTATTCAAAACATCCTGAAATCAAATGACAAATTTGAGATGAGTACTATCGTTGATACCGCTTTACAAAAGCTGAAAGAACATGGTACTCATCCTTTTATTGTGCTCCGGTTTGTTGCCAAGTTGAAAATATCGCTGACCGAGATGAAGCCTGAAACTACGACTGAAATGGAAAAGAACAATATAGTGCAAGCTTTGCGGGTGTTGGAGCGGTATTAATTATAACAAATGTTCGTATTGATCCTATAGCTCTGCCCAGTTCAACTTTGCTTAAACCAGGTTATCCTGCTAACTTCAGCTAATAGACCATAGGTACACCTTTGATAGACTTGCTAGAAAACTCAATATTGTTGGGTGTCATGATAAAGGGGAGGTTTTAAATCAGAATCATATATGGTCTTATTGCTAATAATTCTAATTCCCTTGATAGGTGTAATCGCTATCCCTGTTAAATCTTCGAATAGAATCCTCTATTATGTTATTCTAATGTCTTTGGCGATTGTAAATATTACATTGTTAGCCTTCAATGTAGCAACGAACGAGGTGCTGCATCTTCATGGTTTTATTTATTTCTATTTAGACAAATTCAGTTGGTTTTTTATATTGCTCATTAATGTGATGTGGTTAGTTACCACTATTTACTCGTACTCTTTCACAGCATACCACTTTCAAGATAAAACAAAAAAATTCTTTATTTATCTCAATATCGTTGTAAGTGTATTGCTTGCCAATGCCTTAGCTGGAAATGTCCCCACTATGTTTGTATTCTACGTGATTGGAATTCCATTGACCTATCCACTGATCACAATACGCTCAAATACACAGGATGTTGGCAGATACTATATCCTAAATACTTTGTTACCTGCATTTTTAATGTTTTTACCAGCAATTATTATCGTGTATGGGATGACTGGTGAATTTAATTTTTTTGAAAATCTGAATACTGATTTGCAAAAGTCCCCATTGATAGCCTCAGCCTGCTTGGTGCTATTCGTACTAGGAATTTCCAAGAATTCTATTATTCCGTTTCATACCTGGTTGCCCAAAACGATGATAGCACCGGCACCCGTTAGTGCCCTCATACATTCAATAGCAGCTGTTAAATCAGGAGCAATTGTCCTAACAAAAATTGCCATATATATTTATGGACTTGATTTTCTTCATACACTTACCTCAAGTTTCTGGACAGGTGGCTGGTTAATATACTTATGTGGAATTACAGCTGTTTATACTGCGTTTAAAGCATTAAAGTCAGATAATTTAAAGGTCCGCTTTTCTTATTCAACTATCGGACAAATATCTTACATAATAATTGCCATTCTGGTGGCCACACCGCCAGCAATTGTTGCAGCTATGCTTCATATCATAACTCATTCTGTTGCTAAATCAGGATTATTTTATGTTGCCGGGACTTACAATAGCTTGTTCCGGACATTGAAGACCAGTGAAATCGCTAAAATAACTCCACATACAAAATGGCTTGTAGTTGCAGTTGCCATATTTGGAGCTTCAATAGCGGGATTTCCTTTTTTAGCTGGATTTCATAGTAAGGATATGATGCTATTAGAAGAAATCCATACGGGACATTATGCGGCAGCAGGTTTTCTGCTTTTTGGAAGTATTATCAATATTCTCTACATCTGGCCAGTCGTAAAAAGTGCTTTCTTCTACAAGGAAAAAGTAACAATGGAAATTCATCCTGTACCAATAGGGATGAAAGTTGCAATAATTATTTGTTCATTGATAACTGTATCGTTTTCAGCTTACAGCTTCTATATTATTCATTATTTCGAAATATGAATAACAGGAAAGGGCGCATTAATTAGCTGACCATAAATCCATATAACAGTGTTATATAACCTGACTGCCGTCAGGCAGGTGTACTGCGTTATGTATCCCCTGACCAGAGCGTCAGGGTTAATATAGCTTAGGTGCGGGCGGCTAGCCTTGAGTGGGTTGGGGATAAAGTTTTTTTTAAGGGGAGGGAAAATCTACGAGCAGGAGGGAAGGCTCTTACACACTCTTTTGGTATTTTGGGTTTAGCCCCGGACTTGTGCGAATGGCAAATGTCCGCCTGTCGGACGGACAGGTGTGTGGAAGAATGGCAGTCTTTTAACCAACCACCCTTCCACACCATTAATTTGTAGGTTTTTTGTTTTTCTTAGAAGAATCAGACTTTCGTTTTTCTCTAAGCTTTAAATAAATCAGAATGCCTGAAGTTATAACTAACATGGACATGTATACAATGAAAAAAATATTCGGAGACATATATTACTGATTTTATTTGTGCTATAATCAATCCCATCCGCCACCCAAGGCCCGATACAGGTTCATTAAACTGATTTGCAACCCTCTTTGATCCCGGATAAGCTCTATTTGCGCTTCCAGGGCATTTTGCTGAGCGATAAGCACTTCCAGATAGGAGGCCTTGCCAGATCGGTACAACTCGTAGGAAGTTTCAACAGAAGTTTGGAGTACCTCATTTTCTTCGGTACTATATCTCACGATTTCCTGTTGGTTGTCGATATAAATGAGTTCATTGTAAACTTCAATATACCCATTGAGCACCGTTTGCTGGTATTGGTACATAGCTTCCAATTGATTTGCTTTCGCTCCCTGAAACTGTGCTTTGATGGCGTTTCTGTTGATCAGGGGTGCAGCAATCTGTCCGAGAAGTCCATAGGCAAGTGAAGCTGGGCCTTCCACCAGGTATTCCGGTTTAAAAGCTTGAAAACCTACACCTGCATTTATAGTTAGCGATGGATAAAAGGCTGCTTTGGCTGCCTGTAACTCAAACTTGCTGGCCTCTACCAGTTGTTTTGCTTCCCGGATATCCGCCCGGTTTTCTAGCAAATTAGAGGGGACTCCATGGGTGATCGGTTCAGGCATTGAGAATTCATTGAGATTTCCTGATCTGAGTATGGGTTGTGGATACCTTCCCAATAAAAAGTTGATCCTGTTTTCAGTTTGTGCAACCAGTTGACGGGTTGATCTCTCTAAAGCCCGCGTGTCCAGTAACTGTGCCTGAAACTGCTGAACAGCCAGAGCACTTGCCCGTCCCACCTCTTTATTGGCTTTGACCACTTCCAATGCTTCTTCCTGTTTCTGAAGGGTCTCCCGGATGATTTCCAATTCACTATCCAATGCTAGCAGATCAAAATAGTTTCCGGTTATTTCAGCGATCAGATTGGTCACAACGAATTGTGTCCCTTCCACAGAAGCCAAGTAATTGGCCAGGGCAGCTCGTTTTTGATTTTTAAGCTTTCCCCAAACATCTGCTTCCCAGGATGCCTGCACCCCGACAAAGTAATCAGGAACTGCGGTTCTGTTTAGGGTTGTGCCATCTGCAAACGTACCACCTTCATTTCCAGCCCAATCGGCAGAATTTTCGCCGAACCCAAATTGACTAAAGGAGGTCACACCCGCTACGACCGGTAATTGCTGCCCTTTCGTAAAACGAACACTTGCACGTGCCCTTTCTATGCGCTGCAGAGAAACCTGCAAATCAAAATTCCGAGCCAGAGCCGTATCGATCAGGGCTATGAGCAATGGATCAGAAAAGTAGTCTCTCCAATTCAACTGCTTAAGACTTGAGGTATCCTTTTTCAAAAAATGCTCCGGAAGTCTATTTTCAGCTATTTTGAGATTAGTATCCAGGCTCTTACAGCTAATAACCAATAACCCAATAAATAAAATACATATATTTTTTCTCATGATTTAGATCGTTTCAGTAAAGGGGTTCTCATCTTGTATGTTTTTCGAAAACCTTTCAGATAATCTTGCAAAAATCCAATACAAACCAGGAATGATGATCACTCCGAAAATGGTTCCAAACAGCATGCCTCCAAATGCCGCAGTTCCGATAGTTCGGTTGCCCATTGCACCTGCTCCTGTGGAGATCACCAACGGCAATAGTCCGGCCATGAAGGCAAAGGAGGTCATCAGGATTGGACGCAAGCGAAGTTTGGCACCCTCAATTGCTGCTTCCAAAGCGGTTTTTCCTTCACTATGCTTTTGTGCGGCAAACTCCACGATTAGGATAGCATTTTTACCCAGTATACCAATCAACATGATCATGGCGATCTGTGCGTAAATGTTGTTTTCAAGTCCGAGGACGGTCAGCATAAAGAACGCCCCGAATATTCCTGTGGGCAGGGAAAGAATTACCGGCAATGGCAGCAGAAAACTTTCGTACTGCCCAGATAGAATGAGGTAGATAAAGAGCAGGCAGATAAAGAAGATAATGATCCCTTCGTTTCCTGCGTTGGCTTCATCATAAGAAATCCCCGACCATGCAATGTCATAACCTCTTGGTAGCTTTTCCCTGGCCACTTCCATGACTGCCTTGAGTGCATCTCCACTACTGTATCCTGAAGCTTGTTCGCCATTCAGCTCTGCTGAGTTGTACATGTTGTATCGCGTAATCTGGTCAACGCCGAAGGATTTCTCCAACGTGACAAAAGTGGAAAGGGCTACCATCTCGCCCCGGTCATTTTTCACCCTGAATTTTAGAATATCCTCAGGGTTAGCGCGGTATTCCGGCAGAGCTTGCACCATTACCTTATAGGTTTTCCCAAACTTGATAAAGTTCGAGGCGTATTCACTGCCTACAAGGGTAGAAAGGGTGCTCATCGTGTTGCTCACCGTGACACCCTTTTGTGCTGCTTTATCATGATCCACATTGATCGTGTATTGCGGAATACTTGCATTGAAAATGGTAAAACAGTTGGCGATCTCCGGGCGGCTCTCCAGGTCTACAACAAATTGCTTTACTACACCTTCCATTTCTTTCAGGTCACCTCTTCCGGTTTTGTCCAGCAGTTTAACCTCAAATCCACTGGCATTGCCATACCCTGGTACAGCAGGAGGGGGAAAGAAGTCAATTTCTGCATCTTTAATATGGCTGGTCCTGACCTTCAGTTGATCAATTACTTCCGCCACAGTGGCCTTTCGTTTGCTCCACTCTTTCAGGTTGATCAGAAAACTACCATAAGTAGCTCCGGTACCATCAGACAAAACATTGGTTCCCGCCAGGGAAGAGATGCTTTCTATGTCCGGGAGGGCTTCCGCTTCTATGATAATATCATTCACTACCTTTTTGGTACGCTCCATAGTGGAGCCGGGGGGAGTCAACACATTCACATAAAAGATTCCCTGGTCTTCGTTAGGAATGAAGCCTGTACGTAAGATTTTCCCGAAAATTCCCGTACCCACTACGAAAACGATCAAAATACCCCACGTGACCATTCTCCTGTTGATGATCTTGTTTAGGATATATTTGTACCGGTCTTCTATGCTGGCATACCAGTTATTAAAACCAGTGAAAAATCGAGTGAGAAAGGTTTTCTTTTCTGTGTCTGGGTGCTTCAAAAGCAAAGCACACAATGCAGGCGACAATGTAAGTGCCACAACCCCCGAAAGCACAATGGCAATAGCCATGGTGAGGGAAAACTGACGGAAAAAGATACCGGAAGGCCCACTCATGAAAGCCACCGGAACAAATACTGCAGACATCACCAGCGTTATGGCGATAATCGCACCACTGATCTCTTTCATAGCAGCTTGGGTAGCCATTTTAGCCTTCATTTTTCCATGCTCCATTTTGGCATGGACAGCCTCTACTACGACAATGGCATTGTCCACCACAATCCCGATCACAACGACCAGTGCAAATAGCGTAATCAGGTTAAGCGAAAATCCTAAAAATTGCATGAAGAAGAACGTGCCCACAATAGAAACAGGCACAGCCAATGCGGTGATAAGGGTAGCCCGCCAATCCTGGAGAAACACGAATACAACCAATGTAACTAGTAAAATAGCTTCAATAAATGTCTTGATCACCTCGTGAATGGAAGCGTCCATGAACCTTGAGATGTCATAGCTTACCTCATAGTCCATCTCTTCCAGAAACATTGTGCTTTTCAGCTCTTCCATCCGTTCTTTCACATGCTCGATGACCTCTTTAGCATTAGAACCGGGCAACTGTTTCAAAATAATGGAGGCTGTGGGCTTGCCGTTAAATTTGGCCTCTACATCAAAATATTCCGTGCTAAATTCCAGCTCAGCTACATCCTTAATTCTTAAAATCTGGCCTTCTGTGGTAGCTTTAAGTGGAATGTTTTCGTACTGCTCGATAGAATTGAACCTGCCGGGATACCTCAAAACATATTGACGCGAAGAAATGGCGGTTTTCTCAGAGTTTTCACCAACTTTTCCTGGCGAAGCTTCCAGGTTTTGTTCCTCCAATGAATTGAGAATATCGTCCGTTGTAACTCCATAAGCCAGCATTTTATCAGGATTGAGCCACATTCGCATTGCATACTCTTTATTTCCGAGGATATTGGCGTAACCCACGCCCTTTATCCGTTTCAACTCTGAAAGGATATTTAAGTCTGCAAAATTGTGAATGAATCGTTCGGTCATTTCCGGGTCATGGCTGTAGATATTCAGGTACATCAGGATGGCATTCGTTTCTTTACCAATCAGTACCCCTTTTCTGATCACTTCCGGTGGCAGTTTACCCATCACATCTGTGATCCGGTTTTGCACGTTCACTGCAGCTACGTTGATATCCGTTCCGGTTTCAAAGATCACTTGTACGATACCCACACCATCATTGCCCACATCACTACTCATGTACTTCATGTTGGGTACTCCATTAATGGCACGCTCCAAAGGTTCAATAGCTGCTTTGGTTACTGTTTCCGCATTTGCTCCCTGGTATTCTACCTCTACGTTTACTTCCGGTGGAGCCACGGAAGGGAACAGAGCCATAGGCAATTGGAAAATGGAAAGTATTCCGAGAAACAAAATGATTAATGATATGACGATCGCCAATATTGGGCGGTTAATAATATTTCCTGTCATGATTCTAAAATTTACTGGTTGAAACCATCAAGAAATGAAACTAACTCAGGCATGATCCTTTCACCCTCTTTCACCAGTTGTACACCTTCGTAAATGATGCTTTCCTGAGGAGATAGGCCTGAACTAACTGCAAAAAGCCGAGGCAACCGCATCAGCGGAACCACATTCCGAACACGGACAATACTGTCTTTATCCACAACAAAAACACAAAGGTTTTCCTGACGGTCAAAGGTGGATTTCTGAGGGATCAGTAGCGCATTTTGGAGCGTATTCTTCAATAAAATCCTACCGGTACCACCATGTTTTAGGATATGGTCAGGATTCGGGAAACTGGCCCGGAAGGCAATATTACCGGTAGCCGGATCTATTTCTCCTTCCACTGTCTCAATCCTTCCTTTGTGTGGGTATGTTTTGTCATTGGCCAGCACCAACGAAACCTCCTGATCTTGATTTTTCTTCGCATCCATCACATAATCAAGGTATTCACGCTCGGAAACATTGAAATAGGCAAACATCTGATCAAAGTTGGAAATAGCGGTAAGCAATGTGCCTTCATTAATCAGGCTGCCTTTTTTATTTGGGATGCGATTGACAATGCCGTCAAAAGGTGCTTTTATTTGAGCAAAAGAGGACATCAACCGTGCGAGCTCTACAGCCGCTTCAGCTTCTTCCAGTTTAGCTTTCAAGCCCTCCGTATTGGCTTCTGCCAGTTCCAGTTCAGTGTCGGAAGCAATGCTCTTTGCATGAAGTGACTTCACATTTGCCAGTTCCAGTTCTGCTGATTTCAATGCCGCTCGTGTACTGGCAAGAGCAGCTTTGGCACTTAGATATTGCTGCTGATAAATACTGCTATTAACAGTGAACAATACCTGTCCACTATGTACTTCTTGCCCTTCATCTATGTGAATCTGTTCCAGGTAACCGTTTAGCCTGCTACGGATTTCCACGTTTTGAATAGATCGTATTTCACCCACATATTCTGACACATATGAGGTATCAGTCAGAACAGGATGAGTGACCTGGTATTTTTCGATAGAAGTAGTTTTGGTTTCCGGTGCACACGAGATTGCCATCCATAGCAAGATGGTCATGCACACCATATGATGATGTTTTGTCATGATTCTAAAGGCTTAAAATGATTGAGAGACAATTAACCTGCAAACAGTTTCAGACTGACAGGCATAGTTTTAGATCAATAAATAGAGGGTATTAAGCCTTGGGTGGGGGTGGGGTAAATTCCGGGAAAAACTGCTGATAGAAGTTCTTTTGGTAAGCAAGAAAACCATTATTCGAAAGGAAATCCGAAATATAAGCTGGTTCTTTTTTAAACTCCATGCAGAAAAAATCGAACGATTTTTTGAATGTCATGGTGCTATCATTCGCGTCAGATTCGTCGTGTTCTGGGATGGCATCTTCTATTTCCATCCATTCCTCAAGAACAATTTCGGCGACACTTTCCATATCGTTAATGCTCAAATCCTCAGCCACATGGTCTGTCTGGGCATCCGGAGCATCCACGCTAAAGTTCAAAACATAGGCGGCCATGAATAGGCCTAAAGCGCGAACAACAATATGGTTTCTGAAAAAACGCATTGCACGAAATTAGGGAAAATCTTCTTGAAAGCAATTATGATAATAGGTTTGGAGTTACAAATGGTTATTATGTACAACAAGATTTTGAGATATGACCAAAAAAGATCCCTAGTCCGCGCGCGTTAACCATCAGCTGCGCTACTGGACGCAAACCCCTAGTAAAGTTATATAACCTGACTGCCGTCAGGCAGGTGGCCTGTGTTATGTATCCCCTGACCAGAGCGTCAGGGTTAATATAGCTTAGGTGTGGGCGGCTAGCCTTGAGTGGGTAGGGGATAAAGTTTTTTTTTAAGGGAAGGGCCTTTTTCGTCATTTGAAGCAGGAACATCAATTTATTTCAAGATTGGGGCACTCTTTTGGCATCCTGGGATTGCAGGGGAGGGTAGAGCGGATGGCAAATGTGTGTGGAAGACAAGGGTAGGGAAAAAAGAATCCCCGGAACAGGCCGGGGAATGATAACATTAGGTAATGATTATCAATGAACTATAGGCACAACTCTACTACTGCTTGATTGCCAATTACTTTCAAGCCGTCAATGGCAGCCTTTCTCAGCTTTGAGCTGGTCATCTGTAACCTTGAATTTAGCAAGGCTGGTGATAAAATCAGGTTCATTTTTAGGACAGGTAGATATGTTCTGGGAGTAATAAATCAATCTCCCAATAAATTGAGTTGATCAATTAGCTTAAGAAATTCGTCCCGTTTGTTTTTGCTCAATATGGCAGTCTGATCTTTTAACCTAATAGTATTACCATTTATGCTATCTATGTGGTCGATGTTGACAATATGAGAGCGATGAATTCTGTAAAAATTCTTAGGAAGTAATTCCTCTAACTTATGCATAGACTGCAACGACATGATTTTACGACCATCAACGGTAAAAATCTGCACGTAAGGCCCGTCTCCATTAATGACAATGATTTCATTAAATGCGACCTTAACGATCTTGTTATCCGCTTTGATGAATAGCTTGTCAGTTTGCTGCGAAGAGGTGGACTTTGGGAGATGGTCAACTTTGGAGTCTTTTGTGGAGATAACTTTGGCAACAGCCTTATAAAACCGCTCGAAATCTATGGGTTTTAGTAAATAGTCTACAACATCCAATTCGTAGCTCTGAACAGCATACTCAGAATAGGCGGTAGTTAGGATCGTGGCTGGCCTGTTTGGTAAGATTTTCAAAAAATCAAGTCCCGTCAAATCAGGCATTTGAATGTCCAAAAACAAGACATCAATGCTGTCATTTTTAATATGATTGAGTGCCTGGAGGGCAGAACTACAAGCAGCCACCAATTCCAATTCAGGTACCTTACTCACATAATCCGAAAGAATTTTTCGGGCAATATTTTCATCATCGACTATAAGGCATTTTAAACTCATAATGTCATTTTTAAATCCAGCTGATAAATGTGGTTTTCTCTGGTTATCTCCACTTTGTGTTTCTCTGGATAATTTGCTTCTAACAATTTCAATGAATTCGTCAATCCGATTCCTTTACGTTCCATTGGAGTTTCCCCAACGTCTTCTCTAATCGTATTTTCAGTTCTAAAATTAAGTTCGTTGTTTTCTACCTCCATGCTGATTTTGATCCACCCCTCAGGATTGCTTTCCAGATCGGAATGTTTAAAACAGTTTTCAATAAAATTAATAAGGATCATAGGTGCAATCATATTTCCGTTGGAGATTCCGGCATGGTAGAAATCTACGTTCTGAGCATCCTCATGTTTAAGAAGCTGTATGCTCAAGTAATTTTCTATCAGATCCTTTTCCTTGGCCAACCGCACTTTAGGCTGATCACAGTCATAAAGCAAATATCGAAGTAGCTTGGATAGTTTAGAGATCATGACAGCAGCTCTTTCATCTTTCAGGTATGCCAGTCCATAAATGTTGTTGAGTGTATTAAAAAGGAAGTGCGGGCTTATTTGACTTTTCAATAATTTCAGTTCTGCTTCAACTCGTTCTGCCTTATGCTCAATCTTCTGGATTGCATTCTGATAATAGACACGTGCTACTCTAGCGCTTGCCATGTATATGATCCCCAGAAAAACCATCAATATCCATAAGATTATCCTTACTGACTTGGGAGCATAATCTTCTCTTACTTGTGTCAATTCCAGCGCCTCGGACATAAAAGTATGCGCATATATTCCACCAACCAAAAACAGCACATTGATACCAATTAGAAGACCTAACCTACTGTCAATTTTTCCCTCACGTGATAAGTATTGTGGGAAAATCTTATATCCAAAAAACCAAATAATCAGCGTGCCAAAAAAGGCATAAGTGACCAAATAGTAAATAGTTTCCGCGACACTTCGCTGAAAGATCAGTACTAAACTGATAGCCGCGTGAATACCGAACCAAAGCAGGTTAGGCCCCACTTTGAGGAAACGTTCTGTCCTCGATAATGCTTGACTCATCATGCAATAATATACTCAGACTCTATGAGAACATGATAAAATGAATGAAACGATCATTTTGTCGCATGAACCATTCATTTGTCTAATCGAAAGGCTTTGTTCATCACAATAGCCATTTGGTTCATTTATTCTCATGCTTCATACATCTTTTTTCAGGCTGAATACTTGCGCCGATAGTTTCGCATCGAAATCAAAAAAACGCATAAATATGAAAACTATCAGCACACTATTCACCATTGCACTATGTATCCTTTCAACACACTTGTTCTCTCAGGATAAGCAGGACGACATCATTGCAATATGGCAGACACAAGAAGCACAAGTAGAAATCTACAAAGTAGATGACCGATTTATTGGAAACCCTATCAACCCGGAAGGAGAGCGAAATACGGAAATCGAAGTGCTCAATCTGAAGTATGAAAACGGCCAATGGGTGGGTAAAATCTATTCTAAAAAGAGAGGAAGTCTTCTGGATGTAACGTGTCAGGTGGAAGGAGATAAACTTCTCCTTGAGGTAACTGCCCGATTCGTATCTGCAGATCTCGAATGGACGAAAGTTAAATAATTGCGCACTCCACTTAATCTAAGCTATGAAGTTTACAATATATTTTGTCTTGCTCTTATGCATTACTCCGGTATGGGCACAACCATTCAAAGTGGGTGTGGTTTCGGATTTTGATAAATCCCCTAATCTGGAAGCGATCATCAACCAGATGATTCACGAGATTGACCAGACAACAGGCGCATCTCGGAAAATCAGTTTGGGAGCGACCTCATTTGGCATTGTCGACATTGAATCCGCACAAAGGTCGTATGATCAATTAGATAGTCAGGTTGACCTGGTCATTGCATTAGGAAGTATAAGTGCTAAAAGCCTCTCATCGGCGAATGACCTTTCTACACCTGTTATTGCTTTAGGAATTATCGACCCAGGTTTGCAGGAAATTCCTTATGCAAATGGAGCCTCGGGAAAGCGGAATTTCACGTACATCTGGCCAACGCGGAATCTGGAAGAGGAATTGGAGGCTTTCCACAAAATCCATGATTTCCAGCGTGTGGTTGTATTTGTGGATGAGAAAGCTGTATCAACGGTCAGTGCACAAAATGAAAGAAATCTGATTGATTCGCTTTCCAGAAAATTGAATACCGGATTATCCATCATTCCTGTTGGTACCAATATGGAGAAGGTGCTCAGTCAATTACCAGCAGAAACAGATGCGGCTTATTTCACAGTGCTTTTTAGTCAAACCGAATCACAGATTCGACATCTGATCATTGAACTGAATGAGCGGAAAATCCCAACATTCTCTGGTAACGCCAGGCTGATGGATTATGGTGTGCTTGGATCGATGACCAATGAAAATGACCTGCATCAGGTGATTCGAAAACTCGCCATCATGATTAATGAGATTGCATCAGGATCGGATCTTTCATCTATGCCCGTGACGCTGGATACTAAAGATAACCTGTATGTCAATATTGCTACGGCTAGAAAAATAGAGCTCCCTATTCCTTTTGAGGTGCTTTTCACGGCTACTATTATTGGAGATAATGAGGGAGCGGTCATATCGTATTCCTTCGAAGAGATTGCGGAAAAATCTTTAGCATCAAATCTTAGTATTCAAATCAGTTACCAAGATATAGAGCGAAGCAAGGTACGTGTGAAGTCTGCAAGGTCAAACGTATTGCCGAGTATTGAATCAGGCCTTACTGCATCACAGATTAATGAAGAACGGGCAAGTGCTACATTTAATGCACCAGAGAAGTCTTTAACAGCAGGTCTCACCTTTACCCAGGTGATCTATTCGGAGCAAGCCATAGCTGCCATCAAGATTTCTAAGTACCTGGAACAAGCGCAGGAGTACAACACAGAAGCCGAAGTTTTGAGGGTTTTGTTTGATACGTACAAGGCTTATTTGAATGTGTTGTCTGCCAAGACCAACGTACTGATACAGCGGGAAAACCTGTCAAACACACGGAAAAATAAGGAGCTGGCAGCTATTCGTGTAAACCTGGGTGCTTCGAATAACACAGACCTTTACCGGTGGGAGTCAGAGTTGGCGATAGCTAACCAGTCCGTGATCGAAGCACAAACCACATTATTGGCGGCTAAGCTACAATTGAATACACTGTTGGCGAATAGTCTGGAATCAGAATTTGAGGTAGAGGATGTTTCGCTGGAAGGTGACCTGTTTAAAGCTTTTCGCCAAGGGCCTCTTTCTGAGTTAGTAAAAACTCCAAAAAGTTTGCGGGTTGTTTCAGATTTTTTAGTGGCAGAAAGTCAACGACAAAACCCTAATAAGAAAGCACTTGTAGAAAACATACATGCAGCTAATCGTCAGTTGGAACAGAACCAGCGGTTACTTTACACACCTACTATTGCGCTACAGGCCCAGACCTCCCAGGTATTAACGAGAGGTGGTGCCGGATCAATCCCGGATGCCCAGGCCATGGCACTTGGTATGACTGAATTGCAAGACAATTCCTGGCTTGTAGGGGTATCCCTTTCCCTCCCGATTTTTGATGGGTTCGGCAGAAAAGCAGCTATCCAACAATCCAAAGTCAGGCTGGATCAATTGGACTATTCTCAAACACTCCTGGACCAGAACCTAGAACTGGGCATCAGAGCTGGTGTGCTCGATTTGTTGAGTGCAAGTACCAATATTCGATATAGTCAGTCGGCATCAGAAAGTGCCCTTGAAAACTTTGAGCTGGTTCAGGAAAATTACAAACAAGGCCAGGTAACAATTACCCAGCTGATCGATGCGCAGCAGACGGCATTGCAAGCCGAACTAGCGGCAGCTTTTTCCATCTACGAGTATATCCAGGCTCACCTGCAATTAGAATTCAATGTGGGTTCTTTTATCATACTGATGTCCGAAGAGCGGGTTCAGGATTTTAATAACCGATTTCAACAATACTTAATCAATCAGAACTAATGAAAACAATGAAGAATACCTATCTGGCACTTCTTTCATTAATCCTGCTCTTTGGATGTGGGGATTCAAATGAGGAAGAAAAGCGAGAACTGATCAAGCCGATCAAATATGGGATAGTAGAATCAGTCGGAGGTTTAACTACAAGAACCTTTAATGGGATCACCCAATCTGGTTCGGAAACCAACTTGAGTTTTCGTACCGGAGGGCTCATTACCAATTTGGATGTTGCAGTAGGTCAGCGTTTAAAGAAAGGGCAAGTACTCGCACAGCTAGACCAAACAGATGACTTGCTTGCATTTGAACAGGCTCAACTGAATGTGGAGAATGCCAAAGTTCAGCTAGAAACCGCTTCTTCCAGCTTTGAACGGATCAAGCAACTTTACCAAACCAACAATGCCTCATTGAGTGATTACGAAAAGGCCAAGAGTGCATTGTCCAATGCCCAAAGCTCGCACGAAATAGCTATGAAGAGGCTGGAGAAGCAGCGCTCTCAACTTTCCTACACGACTATTACAGCTCCAATGTCTGGTATTGTCTCCGCTGTAAAAGTTGGTACCAATGAGGTAATAAGATCGGGCCAGACTATCCTTGTGATGAGCAGGGAAGATGCCAGCGACATGGAAGTACAGGTAGGTGTGCCTGAAAAATACATCAGTCAGGTAAAGCGGGGAAGCCCAACCAAAATCAGGATACCTGCACTATCCAGTGACTTTGATGGAGTTATTGCCGAAGTAGGATACAGTTCTTCAGGAGGTACTTATCCGATTATTACTTCTCTGACCAACCCACCAGATGAAATACGCCCTGGCATGCCCGTTGAGGTTACGTTCACCTTTGGTGATGAAGATCAGAAGAGGCAGTTGGTTGTTCCTGTAAAGGCCGTGAGCGAGGATGAAAGCGGACTGTTTGTATACCTCCTTAATCCGGTAGCTGAGGACCTCTATGAAGCGAAAAAAATGGGAATAGAAATCGGAAGTCTCACTTCGGAAGGATTTATCGTGAGGTCTGGTTTGATGCAAGATCAAATGGTAGCAGTAGCTGGCCTAAGAACAATTTATGATGGAATGAAAGTCTCACTTCTAAACCAACAGCGATGAACCTGACAGCCATAGCCATTAAAAACAATCGCGTTACCTATTTGCTATTAGGGATCATTATCCTTCTTGGGATCACGGGATATAATTCATTACCAAGAAACAGTATGCCTCCCTTTACGATTCGGATAGCGAGCATTGTCACAGTTTTCCCCGGGGCAAGTCCTGAAAGAATGGAACTTTTGGTCACTGACCCACTGGAGAAAGTGGTGCAGGAGATACCGGAAGTAGATTATATCCAAAGTGAATCGAGAACAGGCATTTCCATTATCAAAGTTGCCCTGAAAGAGAACGTTGGCGAGTCGGAGCTTAGGCTCATTTGGGATCGCTTAAGACGGAAAATTGATCATGTGAATGTTCCTTCCGGGGTTGCCAAAGGCCCGGATTTAAAGGACGAAGATTTGGGCATTACTTATGGGATAGCACTGGGTCTAAAAAATGACGGATATGAACCTAACGCGCTGGAGAAGTATGCCGATCAATTGAGAAATGAGCTGATTCGATTAAGGGATGCTGCCAAGGTCGAACTTTCGGGGGTGTCGGAACGTCGGGTATTTATCGATTACAACGATGCAGAGTTGGCAAAAATCGAACTATCGGCCAACGAGCTTAAGAATGCCATATCCAGCACGAATATCATCATTCCTGCTGGCCAGATTAGTGTCGGGGATGAGCGTGTCATTCTGGAGCCTTCCGGGAATTTTGAAACAATACAGGACATTCAGAATATGCTCATTCCGGTTGGAAATGGAAGAGAGTCAGTTTATCTAAAGGACATTGCTGAAGTCTACGAAGACTACATCTCTCCCCGGGAAACCATTGTGAAGATGAATGGCCAATCTGCTATTGGCCTGCATATTTCCCTGAAAGAAGGAGCCAATATCATTCAATTGGGTGAAGAGGTTGACGAACTGCTCATCAGCTTCAACCAAACGCTTCCTGTAGGTATCACGGCAAAGCGACTTGCCTCACAGGATAACTCGGTATCTAAAAGTGTGAGTGATTTTATTTCTAACCTCATTCAAAGTATGGTCATTGTATTGGCTGTAATGCTGATGTTCCTGGGACTGAGAACGGGGGTTGTGGTAGCCAGTTTGATTCCTGCTGCCATTGTGATGTCACTGTTTTTGATGGGTGTTTTTAACATTGGCCTCAATCAGGTTTCTTTGGCTGCACTGATCATGGCCCTGGGCATGTTGGTAGACAATGCCATCGTGATGGCTGAATCCATGATGGTGAAAATGGAAAGAGGCGATAAGGCATTTGACGCTGCGGTTTCTTCCAGTAAAGAGTTGGTGGTGCCTTTGCTCACCAGTTCACTGACTACCTCTGCAGCATTCCTCTCATTTTTCATTGCAGACTCTGTGATGGGTGAGATTATGGGGCCACTTTTTTCGGTGATCACGATTACCTTAATCTCATCCTGGCTTATGGCATTGACCATTGTGCCGATGCTGGCTGTTGCATTCATTAAAGTCAAGCAGAATGACAAAAAACAAAAGCCAGGTTTCTTCGAAAAACTCAATACTTATTACAGGCGAATCATTGTTTGGTCATTGGCTAAACCCGTTTTGATTTTGTCTGTGGTGTCGGGATGTCTGGCACTTTCGCTGGTGGGGATGGGTCAACTTGGGTTTGTATTTATGCCTGACAGTGATCGTAACCTGGTGACTGTGGACCTTATGTTGCCTACAGGCACAAGTCTGGAAACGACTGATTCACAAGTCTCCCTGCTTGAAAGGTATTTGTCAGATAGCCTGCTCATCAATAACCAAAGATCTCGTGGTGTGCAGGACTGGTCTTCCTTCATTGGTGAAGGCCCCAGGTCTTATGATCTGGGCTATCAGCCTGACCAAAAACAGACGAACTACGCACATTTGCTAGTCAATACCGTATTTGGTGATGACAACCAGTCAGTTATTGATCGACTCAATCGGTTTGCTTTTAGCAATCTTCCAGATGCGAAGGTTACAGTGAAGAGACTGACAAGTGGAGGAGGAGCCAGCGTTCCTATTCAGATCAGAATTAGCGGACCCGATGCAGAAAAGTTAATGCGGATTGCTGGTGAGACGAAAAATCAGCTGCGAACCATAACCGGGACTAGCAATGTAGATGACGACTGGGGGCCAAAAATCAAGAAGGTTTATGTTGATATCAATCCATCTAAGCTTAGCTACAATGGATTGACCAATCAGGATGTTGCACTATCTTCTTACACCACTTTGTCTGGTTACACCGTCGGAGAATACCGTGACGAAGAGGACAACATTCCCATATCTATGCGAACTGAAGGTAGCCTTGCGGTAGCCTATGAGGACCTGGAAGGACTGAATATCTACAGTCAAATGACGGGTAAGACTGTGCCATTAGCACAAGTTGCTGACATCAGCATAGACTGGCAGTTGGCCAAAATTATCAGGAGGGATTTGAATCGAACCATTACGGTAGAATCTCAGCTGGAGGCCGGATACACTGCTGCTAAGATCACGACCCAAATATCTAAATGGCTAAATGAACAGCAAGATGAATGGGGGAGTGATTATACTTTTGAATTAGGTGGAGAGTCCGAAGCAAGCGGCACTGCCATGGCTGCTGTCACTGCCAAACTGCCCATTTCATTTTTCATCATCATTCTGCTTCTTGTCATACAATTTAACTCCGTGAGGAAAAGTAGTATCGTATTGCTTGCCGTTCCTTTTGGCATCATAGGTGTTGTGGCTGGACTGCTTATTACCGGTACCAATTTGAGTTTCACCGGATTCCTGGGCATTATTTCACTGTCTGGTATTGTGATCAATAACGCGATTGTACTTATCGATCGGATTCAACTGGAGTTGGACGAGCATAAAAGAAATCCATACGATGCAATATTATCTGCTGCACAGGAACGATTTCGGCCTATACTACTCACCACCTTCACCACTTCTTTGGGTTTAATCCCCCTATGGCTTGGTGGTGGTGAAATGTGGGAACCGCTCGCCATTGGTATCATCTTCGGGTTGTTATTTGCCACCGTGATCACGCTGGTGTTGGTTCCGGTTCTCTACCAGTTGTTTTTCAAAGTATCTCTACCAAAATGAATATCATGACACATTTTTATAGATCACTGTTGAACATACTTTGTGGGCTGCTCTTACTTATCAGCACACCCTCAATGTCTCAGGATCTGCAATTGGCAGGGTTCAGTTTTACCAGACTTCCAGGTGCTGAAGTAATGAATGTTCCGCAGCATCAGGAAGTCGAAGTGAATGAATATAATTTCTTTCTGAACCTTCCCAAGCAATTAAAAAATGAGAAGACCCTGTTAATCAATGGATTCCAATACCGGCTGGTGACCCCATTCATGGATAACGATTTGAACCTGGGGATAGACGGAAAGAACCTGCACCTTATTGGCTATCGGCTGACCGTGTTGCATCAATTATCGAATGACTGGAAGGTGTTGGTTTCACTCAATCCTACCTTATCCTCTACATTCAATACATCACTTGAGAAGGATGACTTTTTAATGAACGGTGCGCTGCTTTTTACCAAGAAAATGTCTGACCAATTCTCCTACGGAGGGGGAATCGCCTACCTATCCAGTTTTGGCGAACCCCGTTTTATACCAACACTTCAAGTAACATTGACTTCAGAAAAAAGCAAGCTGCATTTACTCTTGCCACGTCGGATCACGTATGATTGCTACTTTGGGAAATTTACAGTCGGACTTAAGGCTGAAGCGAGTGGTTCACGCTACAATGTCAACTATACAAGAACGAATCCATTCAATGATACCGAACTGGCAGATATGCTGATCTATTCCCGTGTTGTGCTTGGGCCTTCTTTGAAGTATTGTGTTGGAAAGCATATAGAATTGGAAGTTTCCGGAGGGATGGCCGTTGCTCGAAAAATGGAGCTTCAGGGTGATCTGTTTGAGGACGCCCACTACAATACTGCGAGTGGGCCATTTTTCAGTTTTGGCATTTCGATAGTTCCCAATAAACAAGTAGATGATAGGGACAAGTAAATATTTCAGGACAATTGTAAGGCACTTCTTTTTTTGGTCCCTGGCCATCCTGCTCTGGACGCTCATACGCATGGTCGGTGTGGATCATCAAAGTGAAATGGATCTTCTTAAATATGCCAGGTTTCTTTTGGTAAGCTCAGTCTTTGCGGGTTTCATATTTGGCAGTGTAGAATTTGCCATGGATCATTTTTTTTATAAAAGGATCTCCTTCAGTAAAATAGTTGTACTAAGAGCGACCATGTTTCTATTAGCCACAATGCTCATTACACTGCTTTCTATCTGGAATTTAAAAAGAATTATGGAAATCAATATGAGCCAGGAAGGACTGACAGACTCCAGGCTCTATTCAGCTCAAATGATAGTGCTCATCTTTTATTGTTTTCTGGTTGGGTTCCTCATCGACTTTATCCGGGAAATTGAAAAAAGGTTTGGACCCGGGAATTTAAGAAAGATGCTCAGTGGAAAATATTATTCACCGAAGGAGGAACATCGAATATTTATGTTTCTGGACTTACATAATTCTACCGGAATAGCTGAAAAACTAGGCCACTACAAGTATAGTCAGCTGATACAGGACTGCTTTCAGGATATTTCAATTTTAGTGTCTGAATTTAAAGCAAGCATTTATCAATATGTAGGAGATGAAATTGTCCTTACCTGGACAACGAAAGAGGGTATTAAACATGACAATTGTATCAAACTTTACTTTGCTTATAGAAATAACTTAAATCGGAAGAAAAAATATTTTGAACAGAATTTTGGGCTCTTCCCGCAATTTAAAGCAGGGCTGGAAGCCGGTGCGGTGATGGTAGCAGAGGTAGGTGATGTAAAAAGAGAGATTGCCTATCACGGAGATGTACTAAACACCGCATCAAGCATTCAGAAATGCTGTAATCAATTCAATAAGGATCTTCTGATATCAGAAAATCTGAAGGCCTTTTTAAGTGAATCCCTGAGAGAAAACACACATATGATAGGTGACATCCAACTAAAAGGGAAGCAAGACACCGCAAGACTGTATTTCATCAACCAACCATCAAAGCTATGAAACATTTTATACTCTTTATAATCATTTCAATTCCAGGTGCTCTGTGTGGGCAAACATTGAGCAAACTCTACAAAAAGGTAAGCCCGAGTGTGGTTGTGATTGAAACGAAAGAAAAGATAGAGAATATTAACGGTCAGGTTAGTTATATGGGTTCACAAGGATCGGGAGTCCTTATTTCCAGTCAGGGTGAGATACTAACAGCCGCCCACGTAGTGAACAATGCTGAGCATGTAACTGTGATTTTTCATGACGGAAAGGAGTTTCCCGCAAAAGTGGTACGATTGGCTACAGTAGCTGACGTAGCACTTATTAAATTGGTCTATTTCGACAACCATTATCCGATTGCTGAATTGGGAGATTCAGGTCTTGTAGATGTAGGAGATGATGTTTTTATAATTGGTGCACCCTTTGGACTGGAGCACTCGCTTTCCAAAGGAATAATCAGCGGAAAAAGCATTGAAGAGACGCGAATGGAAGGATTTACCTTTGCCGAATTTTTTCAGACTGATGCGGCTATTAATCATGGGAATTCCGGGGGACCCATGTTTAATAGGAAAGGGGAGGTTATCGGCCTTGTCAGCTACATAGTTAGTGAGTCTGGAGGATTTGACGGAATAGGTTTTGCTGCCACGATCAATGTAACCAAACAATTGGTAGTCGAAAGTGATAGAAGACGGTGGACTGGGATAAATGGAGTTTTCGTAGATCGGGAATTAGCTCGATTACTCAATGTTCCACAGCAGGGTGGCATACTCATTCAAAGTGTAGTGGCATTGTCTCCGGCGTTTATGGCGGACCTGAAAGGTGGAGATGTGCCATTCCGTATAGGTGATCAAGAAATTAGTTTAGGAGGAGATATTATTTTGGAAGTAAACGATATACCCATTGTCTCCGAGGAAAATATCATAGCGTTTTTCAAATCGATCTTGGTCATAGATGAAGAAGCCCTGAATTCCTTCAAACTAAGGATTCTGAGAGGGGGAAAAGTAAAGGAAGTTATATTGAGATTTCCTGATTAATTAATGGGTATGACTATATATAGCCGAGACGAAAAGTTATCCTAGCCGGACGCCCCTAATCATAGGGGACCTTACAGAGATACCAACCTCATAGCGCATGAAGCGAAATGTGTAAAGAAACAAGCCGCCCCACCAATGACATAAGATACGATAGGAGGGCTGGCGGTGAACTACCACAAATAACCACCCACGGAGGAACCAAAAGCGAAAACGCCGATGAACTAATAACTGATACTCTTTCATAATAGTAAAAATTAAAAGAGCCCCCTAGTCGGGCACCCCTAAAAAGGGAGCTCTGAGATGGACAACTCATAGATTACGCATCCCGCCAAAGCACCCGGAGATGAAAATCCCTGATACCAGCACTGGAACAGTGAAAGCGAAACGAACACCTGCCTTTGCCGGAAGGGCAGGCCATCCAGCTACGGCAGGCAGGCTGCTGATAGCGAACGCCAAAACTACGCGTTCCGAAACCACCAGCCAAGAAACCGGAAACAGGGCTGAACGTTAAGAATTCTTCCGGGGAAGAATTTAGTGAGGAGCCAGGTTGCCGGGGAGGATAAGTGTACATAATGAATAAAGTAAAGTGACACCGGTGGTAAGCTGTGCCAGAACAAAGCATGCCTGCGGCGCTGGCCGAGCGGCTACAAACCGTCTTCATTTGGAGTAAAACCTAGTTAGGTTTAGAGCAAAACGTAGTTACATTTGGAGTAAAACGTAACTACATTTTTAAAGACCTAAAAAAAAGGCGTTTTCTGGTTCTGGAGGGCGTTTTTGAAAGCTCGTATTTTGGGTCAAAATCCAGCTATTTTGAGCCATCAAAAGGCATGGGAGAGGGTCTTAAATCGCCAGGAATCAGCAAGAAATTTAATGGTAATGATACCTTTGTTTGGGCCTTCCCGAGCAATCCGAAAAAATAGTAGCAGACACTAACCTTTGGGGGATGAATTCGATGAAAGGGGAGCAGCATCTGCGTGTGAGTTTTAGGCTACTCATGCGGTGCAAGTGTTCCAATCTTTAAACGTTGATTTTTGAGAGAAAGATTCGTGATCAAGTGTCTTTTTTAACCCTGAGAAATTAAAGTTATTTTTTTATCTCACAACATGTTTTGGCACCCATTCTGGAACGGTATTTGTTTTTTAGTTTTCATCTTAAGACCCGTCGAAAGGCGCATTCGGCAGCTTCAGCAAATTCAAGTATCGCGAAGGTCACACCCTTTTCAGCAAGACTGACCAAAGCAAAACCAAGTACAGATTAGGTTACACTTATAAGGTACACCTAGGATCATGTAAAGCTTCAGGTAGGCACTACCAGCTTTCGCCAGATTCTCAGCACGGGATCGGTTTGTCCAAAGCATACTTGAGTAGGCTAAGCACCTTTTAAACTTTTGTAAACCTTTAAATTTTAGAAATCATGACTGTAATGTATAAGTCCATTGCTAAAACTCAACCAGGAGTGTTGGGTGGAGGCCAAAGTAAGTATTACGCTGGTATCGTTCGCGAGCGCAGCGTGGAGCTTAGAAAGATTGCCAATGAAATCTCCAATATGTGTACGCTCCATACTACCGATGTAATTGCGGTGCTGGAGTCACTTGTGGATCGTATGTATTTTCACCTTGAAGAAGGAAGGATCATACGGTTGGGGGAATTTGGCAGCTTTTCACCAAATATCAGAGGTGTTGGCGTGGAACTCCCTGAGGATGTGAACCGGGGTGTAATCAAACACTATCGGGTCAATTTCCGACCAAGTATCTTGCTCAAGTGAACAGTACATGTACAAACTCGCTGTACTTGATGCCAGCTTAGCATTATATAGAATTATATAAGCAGGTGCACGGCTAGTGGATTCGTGTGAGGGATATGGATTTGCGATTCGTCTTTAATGAAGAGCAGTTGTAACAGAAACCTGGATTTGCTTTTAACATAAGATCGGTACCGATATAGAACTTCAGCGCACAGGCCAACACACAGATTCTATATCTGATCTTATGTTAATTACTCGCTGTACTCGTAAGCAGCAAATCCATAACAATGTTACATAATGGCCTGCGTTATGTTAATATAGCTTTGGTTCGAGGGCGGGATTAATAGTTTAGGGAAGGCCTAATTCATCGATCAAAAGCAATCACATCAGTTCTTAGTAGGAACGAGCACTCTTTTGCCACTCCTCTCGAACGAGGAATCACCATGCCGCAGTGAGAGATGTAGGCAGGAGGGAAGGAGAGTGGCAAATGTGTGCGGTATTTAAGCCGGATATATTAAATCCCTTTTATTTTGGTGATTTCAATGACCTAAACACCTTCCAAAAGGGTGCTTTGTTTTTCTTACCCTTCTCCTTAAGATATCTTTTTTTAAGCTCTGAGCACTTTGTAGTCTTGAAATCAATTTTGCCATGTTTTTTCCTCAAGCAGGATAAAAGATATTCGTCAATTGTGGCAAATAATTCACTAATATCTAACAAGTAATAAAGAGAAATCCATTTTGTAATTATGTTGTAAATAGCATTAAAAGTATCCTGATTAAGTTCTCCAATTTTTACTTCCTTAGCTATTTTGCTTTTAAGATATCCAATGGAATTTTTAGGAGGTAGCAGTTTATTTCCATTAAATCGGATAGATAAAAAGGAGAAATTTTCGTGAGATGGATTTATGATAGTGGTTTTCCCTGAAGCTGATTCTTCCAACTCATGAATTTTCAATCCAAGACTTCCCTGTAAATACTCAGAGATTTCATGGTAACCCGAAGATGCCTCTTCAATACTATTAAATAAAACAATAAAATCATCCGCATATCGAACCATTGGATAGTTCTTACCTTTCACGAATCTATCGAAATCAGCCAAATAGATATTCGATAATAACGGGGAAAGAGGATTTCCTTGTGGAATACCTTTTCCTGCATTCTTAAAATAAACTTTGAGTTCTTTCTTTAATCGATTTAATCCACCAAGCTCTTGATTTAGAGCATCGCTAATTAGAAAGTTAATTGAGTCATCCTCAAGATTAGGATAAATTGATTGCTCTAGTAGCGAATCTTTATCTACCTGTTCAAAAAAATCTATAATATCTGCTTTCAGTATAACTTGCTTTCCTTCGTCATAAATGCTTTTCATTTTAAGAACTGCATGAATAGTGCCTTTACCTTTTTGGTAGGCATAGCTGATTTCTTCACTATCAATAAGTAGTTTTTTCAATTTCTCCTCTAATAGAATAGCGATTGCTTTAAGAACTACACGATCTCTTATTTCAGGTATCTGCAAGGGTCTGAACTTTCCATTTTCCTTCTTTATGACTGCTGCTCTGTTAGAGGAAAATTTGTAAGTTCTTTTCTGTAAAAACCTCCTTATGTTGTGAATGTTGTTATCTAAATTCTGCTGAAATTCCCCAATAGTTAGTCCTGATAAGCCATGGGACTCTTCGTTTTCTTTCTTCAACTGATTCCAAGCTTCCAATAAAAATGAGGTAGAGGATAATTTGTGTAGTAATGACATATTAATCTGAAAGCATTTTTATTTCACAAACTTAATATAGCACTTCATGGTACTAATAAAAGAGGAATTACTACTCAGTAATGAAAGAAAAAAGGATAGGAAGAAAAGAGAGCAGCGAATGTGAATCGTATATGAAAAAGCGAGTGGCGGGGAATTGGGGGAATTGAACCCCCTGCCCATCCTACTCGGATTTCAAAATAGAGGATTGTCTAATGCTCATAGGTTTCATAACCTTTTAGGTGATGCCCGAATTCCCCGTTCAGATGGGCCACACCAAGGGCAGTTATGATATAAACTATTGTTTTCATAAGACTTAAATTTTTAAGATTTGAAACTAAGATTAAAGAAAATCCGAGCATCACCCTTAAGTCTATGAACCCATATAACAAAGCAAAGAACTCCATTTCAAAACCAAACTCTTTATTTAGTTAAAGGTAGCAACCTTATTTGGTAGTAGGTTAAAACAACCATTTAAACTTCCACCAAGAGCTTTTCTTCTCGCTTGGCTTTTGTACAACTAACTTCTCTTCTGGCTGCTTGAAATACTTCTGCTTAGCAAGCCTGTTTAACTGTCTACCATATCGGATCTCTTCATCACTCCAGTCAGTTGACCACCTTATTTCATTATTAGTGATCCAATAATGGGACCGACATGGAAATCCCCAGTTTCCAATTGAAGGATAAAGAGATACAGTTATGCCATCAAAAGTTAACTTCCAATCAGTAGGAGATAGGGGAGTAACCGTCTTAATGCCACATCCACATGCACATAAATGTACTGCGGTCTTGAACCTGATAGAGATGTATAATTTTCCACCTTCTGGTTCTTTTGGGATGAACTCAACAAATTCATGCTCCAGTTTCATCATTTTGAATTTTGTTGGCATTGATTCGATAGAACATATTGTGCTCCCCAGTCAAGTCATGATAGAAACCGAGTAGCTTTTTCCACTTTAAAACAGCAAATCCGGCATTAAGTAAGTTTAGTTCCGCGATTTGTATATTCTTATCATACTCATTGTCTGGATTTTCTGTATATGATATGTATGGACTGTTCCAGAAATGATCGCCTTTCAATTCTGTGCTTGTTGTGTTGCGAATAAGTCCTGTTAGCGATCCCTTTTTGATATCAACTCCAATTCCAGAGTCGATAAACGGTATCTTGTTAGCTTGAAGGAACTTTATAATTTTTTTCTTTATTTCACCCTTATCAATATTGATAAAAATGAAGGTGAGCTGTTTGAGCATATCAAATTGATTTTCAACTAAATAGTCTGGATGTACTACAATATGCTTATGCATTTTTGAATAAATAGAATAGTAGTGCTCTACCTTCTTTCTTGGTATCATTAAATCATCAATTGATGCGGCTCCAGGAGACCGAAATGCATTATTATTATAATACCAGTCACCGTCAAATATGTGAATCTCATCCACAGGAGTCTTAGATACCATATCTAAGATGTATGAACCTGTTCCTCCAACCCCAATTATCCCAATTTTTTGACCTTGAAATTTCTTTGTTAGCTCGATTAACTCCGGCTTATTTGAGTTAGTATCAGCATAATTGAATACTGAATCTTCTTCAGTCAAATCCATTTTTTTACCCTTTTCTGTGGCCTGATCATCAATTGCTTTGGCAGGAGCTGACAACATATTAATGTATGTCATCATCTTATGATAGTAATCCGTATAACCATGTGGTTTTGGCTTGCTAGAAAAGTACATGTCAATCTCAAAGCCATTGGCTATTACCTGCTTATTAGTGTTGTTAATAATGTTAAGAGATTTGCCACTTAACTTGCAAGGAGTTTCGCCAGCAAAAAATACCGTATGCTCTGGGTTTGGTTGCGTTTTATGACCTGCCAATTGTAGCCTAGAAACTAGGACTCCATATTTGATATCTTTCAAGGACGTCAAATATGGAACCCTGTAGATAAAAAGAAAATTATCCCTTATATCCATGACCAACCCATGATCCAAAAGTTTCCGTAGGTCTTCGCTATGATTTATCAGTTGCTGTGACATCAAATTGAGTTCCTTCTTTTATTTTAACTTCTTGACCTTCAGCCAACGTTCCCTCTTTGTTACCCTGCGCTTCTGCATAGACGACTTGATATTCTGTATTAGCATAGGGAGGGGTAGGGTAGGCAAGTTTGACAACTTCATCAAATGAAATTATTTTTCCTATCCACGGTTCAGGAGTACCATTCACATAAATAGTTATCTCCTTGTTTTGCCCTGGAGCATCATCATGTTTCTGACCTTTTTCTTTCATTTTTCTAGTTTTTAAAAGATTTAACAATTGCTGAAAAGAGAATTACAAAACCAGTTAAGGTTGCTAATCCATTGATGAGCTCAGCATTCTCATCATAAACTTTTGCACACCAATCTTGAAAGCAGATTTGTGCTTCGTTTCGTTGTGTTTTAATTAAATTGTTTTTCATAATTATTAGCTTAAATAACATTCACTGAAAGAATGTAGAAACCGTGACAAAAGCAGATGTCACACAATCACCATTATTTAATTGGATGAGTTCGAACCACCAGAATCGTAGAAATATAAAAATTCCACTCAGGAAATTATTTGATGAGATGGCTCTTGGTGATAAAGAGCGTGAGAGATCATCCATGGCATTTGAGCTGTTCTATGAACAGTTCAAAAACTATGTCTATACTGTATGCAAAGATTTCCTCAGTACAAGAGGAATTGATGATAAAGATCACTTAGGGAGCTTCTTTAACAATGTTTTTGTGACAATCCTCCAGAAATCAGAAAAACTGAAAGTTCCAGATACAGTACCTGATTCTGAGGTGAAATATGTAATCTGTTCAATTATTGGAAAATTTATAAAATTCGAGGGGCTTCAATATCTGCGAGAATTAGATTCAAATAATTCTGTTGAAATTGAATTTATTGAAGTCTACAACGAGGATGTTGAAGAAAATCTAACGGGTAATGAAGGAGAATCAATCCCATTAGCTACGCTAAATAAAGCATTGGGTACTCTAAATGAACAAACTCGTTTGATATTACTTGAATGTTTTCGATATCATGACGAAAATAAAAATATTCCATCCAAGGTGCTTGATGAGCTTGAAAAGCATTTTGGCAAGAGCAGGCAAGCTTTAAGAAAGATTAAATCGAGAGCACTGAAGGAAATAAAAGAGATTGTTCTCAATTCTGATGATATTGAAATAACTAAAAAGACACGACATGGATGAATTTGAAAAAAAGTTAGCCAAGTCTTTAGTCGAAAATGGGCACTTGATCCCTGAATCAATCAACGAGGTTAAGATGTATTTAGACCAAAGAGAATTGGAAGATGTGCCTTCCAATATTGAGCTTGACTTAGGTTCCGATATAGAAAGACACAAATATGATACTAGAAAGAAAACTAAACCTGCGCCCAAATTATTATCCCTAAAACGGCCAAATAAAGGGCTTGATACTCTTGATAAGAGACAAGTTTATTTTAGACGAGTAGTCCTAGCAGGAGAAATCGTTAAACATCTTCACGCAGAGTACACATTCGGACACGTGAAATTTATGAAGTTGATGTATTTGTGTGAAAAAATTTGCGAGTACAATTTAGAAATGAGATATTCTAAGCAGGCAGCAGGTCCAATGGACAATAGGTTCATTCATTCAATCGATAAAGAATTCAAGAAACAGAAATGGTTTGAAGTCAGACAGGAGGGGCCATATAACAAATATGTGTATCGTGCTCTTCCAGGACTCTCTAAACAAAGAGAATACTATAGTAAGTATTATTCAGATTATGATGAGAAAATACAATGGTTAATCAGTATTTTTCGATCGAACAAAACGGAAAAAGTAGAGTTAATAGCGACAATTTTTGCGTGTTGGGAAGAGCTATTAGCTGATAATTCAATCATTAATGACAGCATCATCATAAGCAAAGTCTATAAGTGGTCTAAGGAAAAGAAGAAATTCAGCGAGGACAAAATTATTGAAGGTATTAGGTGGATGGAAAATAATAATCTATTTCCAAGATGAATTATTTTATTATGTTAAGTAGAATCTAAATCTATGTCTAGGCGGGCTGGCAGGGCAAAATACCGAGGGTGCGGTGGGCTGTGTGTTGGGAGTGATTATTTTGCCTAGATTTTTTGTTTACTTTTTTATCAATGAAAAAAGTAAAAGCCTAGCGGCTTGAGCGATTAAGCGAACACATATGAAAGACAGATGACCTGTGAGCTGTTCTAAATTCTGCTACAAGCTTAATGAGATTCCGGATATCCGCTGCGCTACTTCCGGAATGATGTACTGGTGGTGAGCTGTGCCAAAACAGAGCATTGGCCAGCAAGTGTTTTACAGGCAAATTCCTAATCGCTGAGAATGGTGTATTTGAAATCAATCTGACCAATCATACGAATAACGAAAAATAGAACGATAGGCTTTGCCTGGAAATCTCTTGCATTTGGGTTGGTCATCATCCGACCAGTTGGCGGATGAAAGCGCGTTGGCAAAACTATTAATAGCCGTTTGGTCAGGGCAAAGGTGCGCGATGGAATTGTGCGCTGGCCGAGCGGCTATTTAATATAACGTCTAATTATATAACACCGTGATTAGAAGCAGAATCTAAAAAGATCGTCAATCAGAAACGTGCACGTCAAAGTCCAGCTTTGCTGGTTAACATAATATCATTATATAATCAAGCAGTACGATAATCGTCAAACAGCCACACAGCAATAAACTATAGCATTGTTATATAATTTATATTATGTTAAGTTGTCATTCTGAACCTTATCCTTCTACGACAATTCTCTCAACTATACCGTAGTTCACACCACTTCTCTGTCCTTCATACTAATTGATCGATTGATCCTAAGCAACCTTTATCATTTAGTTTGCCAATGTCAAGATTCCTCCAGTGGGTTTACACCAGACACTGGTATACCAACAAACTGTGTTCACAAACTGCCTTTTCGTTCAGGCAAAAAAAAACCAAGTACATTATACATGCCTTGGTTCTTTTTAGTTAATACCTACTCTTAGTACAACAGTTAGAAACTAATCTGTAACTGAAGGGTTTTCTTTTTATACTTATGAAAGAGTGAATTCTGGAAGATGAATGATCTCTCCACCTTTTTGTGCTGATTCGTGCGCAAGGATGCCTACACAAGTGATATTGGCCGATTGCTTGGCATTTGGGTATGGCGAGCGTTTGCTAACCAATGCATCCACAAACTCGTGAACCAAATGCGGATGCGAACCTCCATGGCCAGCGCCCTGAGTAAATGATAAGTGTTGGTTATCATCTGAATCATACACACCACCGGTCGTAAACGATTGAATCTCCTTGGGCAGTAATTTGGCAAAATCAGGACATTCTACTTCTTCAGGAATTTCTGATTCTGATTTTTTGGCCGTGTGAACTACCAATGGTTTTCCTTCTATCAAAGGCCACTCCACTCCTTTTTTCTCTCCATATACCTCAAAGCTCTCCCGGTATTGGCGTGCCACATCAAACAGTGACCTATAGACCTGAGCACTAAGATCCGAATCTTTAAATTTAATATGCGCTGTTTCCACGGCATATGGAGAATTATAATGTTGGTGCAATTCTTTTCGTATAGTCCCCGATGGAAAACACGACACATATTCGGCATCTGAGCGTGTAAGACCAAGCACAGGCCCTACACAGTGTGTAGCATAATGCATAGGTGGCAATCCTGGCCAGTAATCAGGCCAGCCGTCCATGTCTTGTTGATGGCTCGCCTTTAAGAACTGCACTTTTCCCAGCTCTCCAGAATCATACAGCTCTTTCATATAAAGAAACTCTCTCGAATAGACGACCGTTTCCATCATCATGTAAGTCAGGCCAGTCTCCTGGGTTAACTTTACTATTTCCTCGCACTCCGCTACACTGGTAGCCATTGGCACAGTACATGCCACATGTTTTCCAGCCTTTAGGGCTTTAATGGATTGTTCCCCATGGTTGGGAATAGGTGTATTGATATGGACAGCATCTACTTCAGGATCATTTAGCAGATCATCATATGATGTATATCTCTTGTCTATCCCAAAGGCATCGCCCACCTCATCAAGTTTGCTTTGCGTTCGTTGGCATATGGCATACATGTTTGCGTTTGGGTGTTTTAGATAAATAGGAATGAACTCCGTTCCAAAACCTAATCCTACTATTGCAATATTGATTTTATCCTTACTCATTGTGTAATTTATTAATGATTATACTCTTCTCTTAGCCTTTCTGAGCCCACTTTTTCAAAAACTGAATGCCCTCAGAGGCAAACCCATCCTGACTGGGCACCAGCGGTTTCCAGATGCATACAGCCTCTGCAAGCTGTTGATTATTGGGTGTGAAACTTTCTATCGTAACAGCTCCTTGATAGTTTATTGCCTTCAGCCCAATCATGTAGTCTTCCCATCGCGTTTGGCCCGTACCTGGGGTTCCCCGGTAATTCTCAGACACCTGCACATGAATCAACTTATCACCTGCTGTACGGATCGCTTCAGTAATGCTCGGTTCTTCAATATTCATATGAAAACCATCCAAAAGCACTTTTGCATTTGGGTGATTGATATCAGAAATCAGTGACATGACATCTTCAGCCCGATGAATAAGGTCTGTTTCAAATCGGTTGAGTGGTTCAATAGCCAGATCAAGGCCTTTGGCGGTAGCGCTTTCACAAACCTTGCTCAAATTTTCTACGGCCCTTCCCCATTCTATTTTTTTCTGTTCCGCCGAAACCAACCGTGCTTTTCCTACAGCTGAGTACATTGGGCCAGCAAAAAAAGAAGCTCCCAGGTCTGTGGCTATCTCCAGACAACCATCGATGTACTCCAACCCTTGTTTGACAATCGCTGGATCATCATTGGTCAAATCACGACCTGGCCCGAAGGCTCCACACACTGTGCAACCAAGGTTCAAATCATCCAGTGCCTTTTTAACTTTCCGGGTGTCGATGATCCCTGGATCTTCTACAGGTATTTCTACCAGATCATATCCCATATCCTTGATTTTTGGCAAGAGATCAATCGTTTCTGTTGAAAAAGGTGAAGTCCATAGCCAGGTACTGACTCCAAATTTTACATTTAAGCTCATAGCGTTATTCAAATTTTTCCGTTTCTTCTTTCTTTTCTAGAATCACCGCTCGATACCCTCCTTTGGACTTGAAGTAGAAAATCAACGCGATATAAGCAATCAGCATGATCGCTGGAAATATGGCCACAGTTCTCAAGGCTTCCTTTTTTGCTCCTTCTTGAATGGTTGTGACTGTGTTTCTAATTTCATCACTGGCCTCATTTAGAAGCGACATGTCCAATGCCAGGTATTCCCCAAAAATGCTCGTTTGCTCGTCTGTGGCATAAGTGTCATGAAGCTCGGTGTTGTTCTGTTTGTCATATTCACTCAGGTTTTGCTCAATTGTTGTGTCCTGAATAAACCCAAGAATCACGGCACCTATCACCCCTCCGGCAATCATCCCAACCCCCCCGGTAATATTTAGGGTAAGAGCTCCCCCTTTTGGAAACCGCTCGGCCACTACCCCAAGCATTGTAGGCCAGAAGAAGGTCTTTCCTAAACCAAAAACCGTAGCTGCCACCAGGATCATTATTCCCGAAGATGCCGAAAACAGCAACAGCCCAACACCAGCCACGGCTGAACTCAGTGCAAGCAAACCAAGGGGTGAAATGCGGTGAATAATAGATCCAGCAGAAAGTCTCAAGACAGCCATTATAGTAGAGGTATACACCAGGATCCATCCTGCCTGAAGACCAATTTTACGCATTTCTGGAGTCATCAGATCAGTAATCCAACTGTCTGTCCCCAGCTCAGTAGTGGCCACGGGGATCATCAGCAGGATAAGGATAATAAAAATGGGCTGCCCAAGGCTCCTCACAAAATAACCAAACACCGCCACAATAGCCAGTGTAACAACCACATTGGTCAAGAGCGTCCACTCTGCTATAGAACCCACCTGAAAAACAATTAGCCCAGTGACAATCAAGGCGCCAATGATGCCAACCTCCTTGAGCATTGCCAAATAGGAAACCCCTGCCTGTACCCTTTCGTTTACCGGGATTTTTCGGGCAAACATCATGATACCATAAACCACTGTGGGTAGCAAAATCAGAATCATTTTGAGTCTCCAGCTCGATTCCTCACCCATGAGCAAGGCCAGGATTCCACCCAATACCAACCCAGCTGGCCAACCTGCATGCAGCATGTTGAGCCATTTGGTTTTGTCCCGCCTAAACATCGTAGCAACTACTGGATTTACCACTGCTTCAACCGTACCGTTTCCGAGTGCCACAATAAAAGTAGCAATGTAAAGTGACCAATAGCCCGTAGCAAAGAAGGTAAGAATTGCAGATGAGAGGTGACAAACAAAGGCGAAAACCATCGCGTTCTTATAGCCAATTCTATCAATAAAAAGGCTAAAAAGAACTATACTAATGGCAAAGGGCCATAATCCTACTCCTGCTATTTCACCAATCTGTGTATTGGTCAGGTTAAATTCTTCTCCCCATTGAGGAAGTGTCAAAGCCCGCAGGATAAATCCGAAGGAAGTAGTGACCAGGGCTACGAAACAGGCCCAAAACAATTTTTTGTCCGGAGTATTTTCTTGGGTAGTGCTTTCCATGTTTTCTTTTTTGATTTTCACAATTACGGTTTAGATAGCCTGGTCCGCAGGTACGACTTTCATGATTCCATTCATGATCCGCCAGTGCCCGGGGAAAGTACAAACGAAAGGATAGTCTCCTGCTTCGGTTGGTGCTGTAAAAGTTAAGGTTACACTTTTATTAGGATCCACCAGTTTGGTTTTGAACAACACCTCCGAAATCTGCGGAATATAATCCTTCTCAACCCCATCACTACTGGTAGCGAGTGCATCGGCAGCTGCTCCCACCTTTTCGAGAGTGCCGGGCTTAATGATCAGCAGGTTGTGCTGCATAAAATCAGGATTTTCAAAGGTTATTTGAACTGTTTCTCCAGCTTTTACCGTAAAGGATTCAGTGTCATACTTCATCTGGTTTTTTACTACAGAAATTTCAATTTGCCTGCCAATAGTGGGTGCATTTGATCCCTGCTCATTATCGGGTTTACTATTCGCAGTTTGGTAGTAGTTGTCCATAAATGTATCAGCAATCATGGCTACTGTCTGTTTTCCAACACGTGTCAATTCTTTGGTAACCAGGTATTTCCACTCACCGGACAGGTCAACCCTGCCTTCCTGTGAAAACATCCCGATCCTATTGGAAGAAAAGCCGCCTGAACCACCTACATCGGTTAATTTGATGGCAATCACATTTTTACCTTTCTTGAGTATTCCTTCTTCAATTGAGTAGAACCTTCGGATATCCTTACTATCCAGCATACTCCCAACTTTCACACCGTTTATATAGGTTTCATCCGAATCATCGATTTCGCCCAGATAGATATTCCCTGCAGCAAAAAAGTCATCAGGACTGATGGTAATTTCCTTTCGAAACCAAATGACCCCATCCACATCGAGTCCCCTGTCTTCTATCATGCCTGGTAGTTCCATCGTTTTCCAGTCGCTATCTTCATAGGAAACAGCCGCATACTGATCTGTTTTTGTTTGTTTCTCGCTCCTTTCTTCCAGATAGTTGGGGTGATCTGCGAGGTACGCTCCGAAGAAGCCTTCACGATGTTTTACAGCAGCAGCATAGACTGCCCGCGAAACCCATTCATCACGACCTGCAAATTCATCCTTACACAAGTCATAAAGCAATTTCCCCGTGTTTGTAGAAGTTGGCATTTCGGCAATTTTTAAGATTGCAGCCATTCTTACCTGTGGATGTTTATCATTATACAGTTCTGCATCCAGGATGGCCTGCTTTGCCCATTGGGTAGCGGGGATTACCTGAATAGCTGCCTTACGAACAGCCGATGATGAATGTTTTAGGGCTTTTTTCGCAACATTCAAGGCTTCATTGTTTGACTCATCTTGGAATGCTCCCAGACCATGGAGCGTCCATAATGCATGCACAGCCCCAAAATTCTCACCTTGTTCATTCAGCCTATTGCTACCAATTATTTTAGAGAGTTGCGGGAATACATCTTGTTCTCCTCGCTCTATGAGCAACCGCTGAGCAGTTAATCTCCAGAACATGTTATGATTCTTGAGCGCTTCCAGCAGCTCATCAGTATCCGCCTTATCGAGAGAAGTTATCTCATCTTCTGTTTGTGGGTTATTATAGACCACTCGCCAGATTCGGCCATGTTGCTTATCCCTAAGGGGGTTAATGTAGGCATTTCCATCCCCTTCTTCTGCCTGATATCCCCCACGGTCCGGAGTTGGAGTTGGGTTGTGCTGGATGATGAAGTTGTACCAATCTGCCACCCATACCATGCCATCAGGGCCCACTTTGGCATCCACTGGTGAAGTCCATTCATCGGCTCCGGCAAAAAGGTTCCACCCATCTTCTTCCTCAAATCCACCACCATTAGGTTTTATTTTGGCAATATGTACTAAATGTCCTGTGGGTTCACATACAAAAGCGGTTCCTCCCCAATAGAAAGAAGGATATGTCCTCGCAGTATAAAAACTATGTCCTGCTGCAGCAGTAAACCCTCCCCAAACATCTACCTGTCTTATCTTGTCGGTGATAGGATGCATGGCATAGTGCCCATCAATTTTCTTATTGCCTACTGGCCGGATTCCTTCTACGCCATCGATATATCGGTTGGGCATCGCAATGAACACACTGTGGGTATTGTTTGCTGTAGAGGCAAATATGTCGTTGGCTTCTGTTATGCCCAGCCCCCAGGTATTGTTGCTAGTTCTGGAAATAAATTCAAAAGATGACACATCAGCAGGGAATCGGTATAATCCTTGTCCAAATTCAAAGGGTTGGTTGGCGATAGATCCTTCAAAACCAGAATAGCCCACCACTCCCCAAATATGGTTGTCTATACCATATTTTAGGTTAGAAGGCCCTGCATGTGTATCTCTGGTACCCCAGCCAGTGATGATCTCCTCTCTAATATCCGCTACATCATCGCCATCAGTATCTTTAAGAAACAGAAAATCTGGTGCCTGGGAAACGATCACTCCACCATTGGCAAATGTCAGACTTGTTGGGATATTCAAATCATTCACAAATACCGTAAACTTATCAGCCTTACCATCTCCATCTGTATCCTCACAGATTTTAATGCGGTCATCGCCGACACCTTGCTCATTGCGAACGGTATTTGGATAGTCTACTGTTTCAATCACCCAAAGGCGACCCCTTTCATCCCAATCCATAGCTATTGGGTTGATAATATCTGGCTCAGATGCGAACAACTCCAAATGGAAACCTTCCGGTACCTGAATCATTTTTTTCTCTTCTTCCGGAGAAAGAGGCTCCTGGTATTGAGGGGCAGGGTCACGCTTTTCGTAGTTCGGGATGTTGTCTACATCCTTGTAAACCAATGTTGGCATTTCGGAGACATAAGCTTGCCATTGTGCCTTCACTTTCTCTCCTACAGCCCAAAGAATCCCTTTTTTAACAAGCGCGTGAAACCCGGGATTATTCCAGGTGCGTTCGTCATGACCATAAGCAGTGTAGAAAACCCTTCCCTGGCCGTAATTTTTTACCCATGTCCAAGGTTCATGATGACCTCCTTCTACTCGTTCCATCAGTATCGTTCGATCCTCTGCATGTTTGTCATGTACATAGGTTTCATCCCAAGTTGAGAACTCCTGAACCCCTTCCACTGCGGGGTGATCCTTTTTGATGATCTCAGCAGTAAATGTGCCCGTCTCATGGCTTTTAAATTGAGCCCCGACCATATCTACGAATTCATCGGAATTTCTGAAACAAAAACTAGCACTGTGAATGGGCAAGAAACCCTTGCCCGATCTGACATACTCCAATAGGGCTTCCTCCTGTGCCGGTTCAATTTCATCGTGATTGGCATAAAGCATGAGTGCATCATATTTTTCCAAATTCGCACGGTTTAGGTCATCAGGGTCATCCGTATAAGTGAAGTTGATTCCCTCTTTGGCTACAGCAGCGGCCAACATTGGCATAAAGGCAGCTGAGTTGTGATGAGTTGAGGCATGTCCCAGAAAAAGTATTTCAATTTTTCTCGGCCCTGTATCCTGATTTTTTGTGTTACTGCAACTTAGAGCAACTAGGGCAAGTATTGATACACAGCAAGCAGTTAAAAGCTTCATATGGTATTCATTTTATCATTTATGAAACATTAAAAAAAGCAGCTTATAACCTGTGAGATATTAACACTAACCTCGCAAAACCACTCTCGAAATATAATATTAATAAAAAGTGTAATTTATACAATTATAAATCTAAAAAATGTCTGGTTTTTATTATAGGTGGTCGGGTTATGCACATTTGAACATTAGGCCCAATCAAAAGATTTATTAAGTCTGATGCTCACAAACACAGGTTTGATCACTATTATACATTACCTTTAACGATCATGAGTATCCTTATTCCTATTCGCAAACAAGTACTCCGCCTTCTACTGGGCATAATGACCCTGCTCATACCCATTGCTCTTCCATTGGGCCTGCTAGTAAGGGGCAGTGATCAGATCTTTCTTACATCTGTAAATTCGTACCTTTATACAGAGATAAGGATTTTGTTCATCCTGATATTGGTCCTTTTCAGCCTGGTCTTTATCGTATACGGTCTGGTCTACCGAAAAGGCCGAATGGAGCTGTTTACTTCCGGTTTCCTGGTTTTGTTCATTGCCTTCTTTCCTGACAGTTACACAGATAGCTGGGCTGGACATCTACATACCGTTGCTTTCATAGGCTTGCTGGGTCTTCTAGGTTGGCTCATCCGCCATACCTTTAACCTTCCTCTTGGCTTTCCGGTATTGACCAAAGTTGGCACCCTGATCTTGATCCTCGACTTGATATTGCTCATTTGGGTCCTGGCTTTTAACAGTCTATGGCCCCTTATGGTATTTTTACTGGAAACGGTAATGCTGTGGCTGTTCACGGTAGGTATTCTTGTCAGGCACAAAATCAATAAAAAACTGGGTGGTTAACCAAGGTTCGTTTCGACACCAACCCAAAAAGTCATTTCCTCGGCGTTTATGACCTACAATAAGGCTCACCTATGGAGAATAACTGTTCAAAGAGATTTTTCCGTTCCTCCCAAGAATAACCGCTGTGAAAATTGGTGAGGTTTTAATAGTCCTTCCCCTTGTGGTTAAGGATTTAGGATGAAGCCAGAACATGACTCATCATGCTATACTTCAACTGCTGGTTTGTCTGCTACTTTTTGGGTAAAATCTTCCATAATCATATACAGACATGGCACGATCACCAGGATGATTGATGTGGCAAAGATGATCCCGAACCCTAGCGAGATCGCCATTGGGATCAACTGGTACGCCTGGCGTGAGGTTTCTAGTATGATCGGTGTGAGTCCACCAAAAGTTGTGAGTGTCGTTAGCATAATCGGACGAAATCTCCTGGTCCCGGCTTCATGTATGGCATCATAAGCAGACTGATCACCACGATGTTTGTTGGCATAATCAATCATGATCAGTGAGTCATTCACTACCACTCCAGACAATGCAATAACTCCCATCAGGCTCACCAGCGATAAATCATAACCCAGCAGAATGTGACCAATTACAGCACCCACAATTCCAAAAGGAATTGCCAGCATGACAATCAATGGCTGTAGGTAACTATTTAATGCGATGGCCAGTAAAGAGAAAATCACCAACATGGCGATGATAAACCCTGCCCACAGAGCTTGAGTGGATTCACGCATTTCAGCCTGACTTCCTTCAAATGTCCAGGTAATCCCCGGAAAGTCCGCACGGAGTTGTGGTAAGGTTTCAGCTTTAATGGCAGCAAGTACCCGAGTTTGTGCACTAGCGGGCTCCACATCCATTCCCACATTCACAACACGTTTACCATCTCGTCGGTTAATCGTTGTAAATGTCTCACCTTCAGTGATTTTAATCACATTGAGCAAAGGAACCACTGTACCTTCCGGTGTGCGGATGATAAAGTCTTCCAGGTTGTTTAGGTCCTGCCGTTCGTTTCGAGGTAATTTCACCCGGATCTCATTTTCGTTGATTCCCCTTAACTGCCTGATAGCCAGTGCTCCAAAGAAGGCATCACGTACCTGTTGTCCCACATACTCCGGTGTAAGCCCAAGGCTTCGGCCTTCCGGCAAAAGCTCAAAACCCAATTGTGTCTTTCCTTTGTTATAATTGTCACTGATATCGCGTGTTTCCTGGTATTCGGTCATTCGCTCCATAAATGCCTGGCTGGCTTTTTCCAGCACATTGATGTCCGGGTGGCTCAGATCTACGCTGATATCCTGTCTATAGCCACCGGGTCCGCGTTCTGCCTCGAAGGTAATCTGGTCTACCCCTTCTATATCACCGATGTTATCGCGCCAGAGTTCAATAATCTCTCCGGCTGACATGTCGCGCTGATCTGGTGCTTTCATTACTATTTCCACGTCAATAAAGCTCTTGCCCCTTACATTGGTTTTGATTCCATCAGCTTGCTTGTACAGGTTGTGTTCTTCAAACATACGCTGGGTTGAGTTGGTAATTTCCTCAGCTATCTTTGCTGCCTGATCTGTAGTAGTGCCCACAGGAAGCGATACTCCTGCCTCAATCTCGTCTGCCGACACTTCGGGCATCATCACCATGCCCATATGATCGCTGTAGCCATATCCACCAACCATCAACAACAATCCAAGCGCAATACTCAGTGTAATGTAGCGGTGATTAAGGCATGTATCCAGGAATGGCCGGTAATGTTTGTTGACAAAATGATCGAATGCACTTGCAATTTTTCGCTGGCCTCCCTCCAACCGTTTAATGAGTTTCAGTTTATTGGGTTTGGGTTTATGCGACACATGTGATGGCAAAATGAACAAAGCTTCAAAAAGCGATACCATCAAAACGACAATGACCACCGCCGGCAATGGCCACCAGTATTTCCCTGTAGTACCAGGAATAAACAATAAAGGCACAAATGCAATAATTGTGGTTAATACACTGAATATCACAGGTCTAGATACGTCCTTTGCACCTAAAATGGCAGCATCAATAAAGCTCATTCCTTTTTGGCGATACTCGTAAATGTTTTCACCAACCACGATGGCATCATCTACCACAATGCCGAGTACCACCAGAAACCCGAACATAGAGATCATGTTGATACTCACGTCAATCATCGGCATAAAAACGATTCCGCCAATGAATGAAATGGTCATGCCCATCATCACCCAAAAGGCCAGACGATACTCCAGAAACAATCCCAGGATGACCAGCACTATTACAATTGCCATGAGGCCGTTTTCCGTGAGCAGTGACAAGCGTTCACGATAGTCTTCTGCACGGTTGCTATCAATCCGCACATTGACTCCTGGTGGTAGGGATGCTTCATACTCCACAAGGATTTCCTTCACGATGGACTCAATTTCCAACGGGGATTGGTCCCCTATTCGGAAAATCTCCAGATCCACCGTCTTTTGTTGGTTGAACTCCCCGTGAAAACCGGTTTCTTCAAACCCATCTGTGATTGTGGCAATGTCTGAAAGCTTGATTGTAGCACCTGATCCTGCACTGATGATATCGATATTAGCGAATTCTGAAGCCCATACTTTTCGCTCCTCCATTCGCAGCAGCACCTCTCCTGTTTTGGTTTCTACTGCTCCGGCAGGTACGTCCAGGCTCGACTGGCGAATCAAATCCGCAACCTGTCGCAATGTCAACCCATATTCACGTAGTGTATTCCGCGGGATTTCAACATGGGTCACAAACTCTGGTACATTTCCAATCTCTACCTGTGTGATTTCATTATTGCTGGGGAGTCGGTTTCTTAATCGCTCAGCAAGCTGACGAAGTGTCCAGATATCCACATCGCCAAAAAGGCCTATCTGCATCACATCACGCTGACGGTTTTGTAAAGTAACCTGGGGTTGTTCTATATCATCAGGAAAGGTCTGAATCCTCGATACCGCCTGATCAATGTCCTGAAAAGCCTTCATGCGGTCGGCACCCGCCACCAACTCAACCGAGATTTGTCCCGAGCCTTCATTTGCCTCAGAGATCACTTCCTTGATTCCCTGTACCCCGCGGATCGTTTCCTCTACCGGCAGGATAATCCCCTGCTCCACTTCAGTAGGTGCAGCCCCGGGATACTCCACGTGTACTTCTACTATATCAAGTTCAAATTCAGGAAAGACTTCTTTCTGAATGCTGTACATAGTCCAAATGCCACCACCAATCAGGATGACCATAAGTAAGTTGGCGATGATTGAGTTCTTCGCCATGTAGGCAATTGGCCCTTTTTGATTGTTTGGAGTGTCTTTCATCACGAATCAGGGTTGGACGGTTGCGCAGCTGTTGAATCTTGCTTTTCCCGCCTGAGCGGAGCTTCTTCCACCACTGTGGCCAGGTTGGAGGTAATCACCTGCTCCTGATCTTCCAGGCCTTCCGAAATATAAGCATACCGGGCATCCTGAAAAGCGAGGGTAACATCCCGGATTTCAAGTTTTCCTTCCCTGATTACCCAGACGTCATCGTTTTTACGCAGATATGCCCGGTCCAGACGAACGACATCAGGTAGCTCCCGTGCCTCCAGGTGTACTTCTACAAAAGCACCGATCATCAGGGGTGGCTTGTCCATGTTTTCTTCATTTTGTGCCAGTGGGTCCATTACGCGTACTATGACCCTGGCAAGTCTCGTTTGGTCATCAAGTGCCCCTATCAAACGGTAGAGTCTACCAACCCGTGATTGCCCTGCCGGCCAGTTGGTTTCACTGGTTATCTCCACATGTGTTCCGGTTTCTCCTTTTCGCTCCTCAAAAGACAGGTAAGGAATTTTAGCCACGGGAATATTGGTAACAATCCAATATTCTTTCATTCCCACAATTCGGCCCAACTGTGCGCCAACTGCAACCTGAGAACCTGTATTGGCATTTCTGGAAATGATATGCGCATCAAACGGTGCGCGAATGGTTGTCCGTCTCAAATTGAGCCGCGCCTGCTCCACGGCTGCTTCGGCCGCTTCCACTGTTGCCTGGGCTGAAGCCAATTGCGGCTCTCTAAGCACCAAAGACTTATTTTGTGAAGAGAGATCTTCACCAACGAGTTCATAATCCTTCATTGCCACGTCCTGTCGACCCATTTCTATACTTAGATCAGATTCAGCAAGCTTCAAATCACTTTCCCGAAGCTTGAGCGTGTTTCGGTAGTCTGAGGGGTCAATCTGAATGAGCATTTGTCCCTTTTTGACATACGCTCCGGGTGTGAAGTCCGATGAAATACTGGTAATGGCCCCACTTACCTGCGAGCTTAAAGTGATGTCCCTGGAAGCCTGCACATTGCCAGTTGCAACAATGACCGGGTGGTAGTTCTGCCGGGAAACGGGAATGGCTTCCACCAGCATGGCCGTTTTTTTGGTAGCACCTTCTCGTTTTGCCTCTGGCTCGGTAAAGAATACCAGTGAGGTAATCAACACACTTAAAGCGATAATGCCAATACTGATCCAAACGGTCTTTTTATTACTCATGATTGATCCTCCTGGTTTTCTCGTTCTGTTTCAAACCCTCCGGCAAGAGCCCGGTAGAGTGAAATGCGTATTTCCAATAATGCCAGTTTTGCCATGACTAACTCTTGCTGTAACTGCTGTTCCTGGTTCAACCCAGTCAGTACATCCAGGTACTGTAATGAGCCATTCAGGTATTCTGTTTTGAGCTGTGAATTGGCTCTTTGCGTCAAGTCTAGCCTCTCCCTGATCACAACAAGCCTTTCCTGTTGTTTTTGCTCCCGGACCAGTGCATCTTCCACTTCCCTAAAGGCAACCAGAACGGCCTGGGCGTAGTTGCTTATTTGTTGCTCACGGATGGCTTTGGCCTCATCAACTGCTGCATTCAGCCGACCACCGTAAAACAATGGAGCCAACAGGCCTCCCGTGAGGGAGACAGCCTGGGATTGCAGTAAATTATTAATGTCATTGGACCGAATGGCTGCTGCGACTGAAAGGTTCAATCGTGGGTATTTGGCACTTATTGCAGCTGCGACTTCCCGATCAGATGCCTGCAACTGGTAATAGGTTTGTTGCACATCAGGACGGCGGTTGACCAACTGTAGTGGAACCCCGGTTTTGGGCAATGGAGGAAGCTTCGGTAAGACGAATGAATTACTGTCCAGGTCGATGGTCGTGGGGGGTTGGCCCAATAAAATTGCCATCTGGTTTTTAAGTGTTGCAATGTCTGTTTCCAGGATTATTTTCTGTTCTTCAGAAGACGCAATGAGCTGTTGCTGTCTTAAAATATCTACTCCACGGACCTGACCAGAACCAAAACGTATCCTGATCAATGCCAGTGTCTTCTGATTGGTAGAGATTTGTTGCTCCAGTAAGCCCAATTGTTCATTGGCAGCCTTCAGTCTGAACCATGTAATAGCAAGCTCACCTGCCAGGGATATTGCAGCTGTTTTGTAAGCAAACCTGGTCGCTTCTTTTCGATATTCCTCAGCGTGGGCAGCATACCTGATGCGTCCCCATAGGTCTACTTCATAGCTGGCGCCTAGTGAGAGTTGAGTATTTTCACCACCTACGAAATCTGGCTTTGGCCGACTTATTCCGCTCCTGAGGTTAAGGTCAACCTGGGGAAAAAGTCCTGATCTTGCCTGGGTCACAGAGGCTTGTGCTGCTCGGAGCTGCTGCCATGTAGCTGCCAGGCTGAAGTTATCTGCAAGGGCAGAATCAATAAGCAGGTTTAAGTCGGTATCTTCAAAACTACGCCACCATTTGGAGTTCATCGCTACATTGCCCGAGCGAGAAAATCCTTCTAGAGAATCGTAAGTTAATTCTACAGGTGTAAGCTCGGGAGAGCAAGTAGAAATACTACCAAGGAGTGCAATCAAACTCACAAATCTAAGGGTCGATTTGAATGCCGTAAGATGATATAACCGTAGATTGATGCTGCCTTTCACATCATATTCAATTCAAAAAAGACCAATTTGTTTGATTTGTTTTGAGATTCTACTTTATAACTATCTATTATACTGACCTTTATGATGGGTTAATTGAGGTAACCCAGAAACCTCATAAAGTACGGGCTCTTTGCCTGAAGGCAAAGGAAGTCAATAACCCAACCACACTAAAACCGGCCAGTACCGCAAACAAATACTGGTGACCAATAGCTCCCGGATTGTGATCCAAAATAATGCCCATCAGTGGGCCCATAAATACATCTGGTGTATAGCCGACTAAAGACACCAGTCCGGCTCCACTCCCGGTCAAATACATCGGGACTTGAGATTCTTCAAAAAGAGCAAAATAAATTCCACGTAAGCCGTAGATAGCCGCACCTGTACTGGTCACTGTAATGAGTACCATCACCTCTGCACCAATTTGAAATACACCAAGGCTGATCAATACACTACCAATAATTGTGATGAAGAAACACCAAATCACTACTTTGGAAGTGACCCATCGATCAGCCATCAGTCCACTTACTACGGCTGCTACTGGTCGCGCCCAGAAGGTGATTGCCGCAAGGCGTGCTGCTTCCACGTCATTGTATTGAAAAGTATCCTTTGCGTAAAGCGAGAAATCGTCCGTGCATTTGTAACCTACATAGGCGCACATCACAATGATGGCTTGCTGCCAAATAGACCGGTTGGTCATGGCCTGCCTCACTCCTTTTAGACTGAGCCTTGTGGTGGATACTTCAGAATCACCATCTTCCAGTAGCCACCAAACCAGCAGCGCACTGAGTATGGTGACCAAAGAAAAGATCCCAATGATCCATTGCAGGGCATCCGTAAAGTGTGCTTTTGAAGCTACATCTGCATCCACCTCCAGAAACCAATCCAGCAAATAAACTGAGGAACTTGCAAGTACAGCTGCTATCAGGCCACGCCCGGCGTCTACCATTCCAAAAGACTTTCCCTGACCGGTATCTATGCCTAGCTGGCGTTGTACTTTTACAAATGATGCCCAGAACAGTAAAATGGTGGAAGCTCCCCAAAAGGCATAGGTTATGACCAACATCGATACATTTGGTATAGTGATCAAAACCAGTCCACCTGCCGCGGTACTGATCAGTGCGATTGGGATTAACTTTCGTGGGGTGAAACGATCCGCTAATGGCCCGCCAGCAAAAATAAGCGATCATAGCCACCAGGCCATAAGCCGAGAAGGCAGTACCCAGCTCAAGGTTAGAAATGTCAAATACCGTGAGGAATGTAGGTCTAAAGATCCTTACAATTACAAAAGGGAGCATAAACACCACTTCCCCTATAATCATAAGCATGATCAATACCCCAATATTTTTAATCTTCATGGTCTTTGCAAAATAACCTGATTTGCTGACAGAGTCAATTGAGATGTCAATTAGAAATCCAATTTATTCTCTTGGTTAATCAGACATCACCTGAGCACTTCAAATGCATTGAATCCTGCTTTAATATTGAGTGCATAACAATCAATAATACAGTGCCTTATAAGCAAATGATTAAAGTACTCCAGTGAACCTGTTCTATATAAGTATGACCATACTACTTTGTACCTACCAGCATTTTCTTCATAGACACAAGTCGCTTCCTATACCTCATATGAATGGTACGGTGCTCAATGACAGAAGCCAGGATGGTGATGATGAACAAGATCGGAATCCCAATGAGGTAATAGATCGATTTATCGTCGTGATAAGCTGCCACCCATATTAAAATAAAGAATGGGATGGCGTATCCGAAAGCAAGCAATGACAATCGCTCCCGGTAAGTCGCATTTCTTATGGCGTGATCTAAATCACCAAGCATTGTCCGGTCAAACTGGTTCTCATCTCTTAACCGTACCTGCCTTCTCCAAAAGATGTACGCAGTAGAAAGGTACATCACCGCCACCATGGCAAATAGGTATGGGTTATTAATATCCCTAACCAGGACCTTCACTAAAATGGCTGTTCCGGCAAGGACATTGGCAATCATTAAAATCCATTCCATTCTGTTCACAGTTTTACTTGATCCGTGCTTCTTCCTGATAATTTTCTCGTGCATTACATTTTCATCAATGGCATAAGCATGTTGCTGACTATCAGCATTCCATATTTTTTTCATATCCTCAAATTCCATTAGTGACACTCATTTTTTCAGATTGTAATTTTAAATACTTTTTGATGCGATGGATTTTCACGGCTACATTGCTCTCTGATATCCCGATGATCCCTGACATTTCCTTATAGCTAAAGTCATCCAGCAAAAGCAAACAAAGAGACCTGTCCACCTCGGGTAGCTCAGCTATCTGCTCATACAGCCAGGTGAGCCGCTCGTCCTGATGCTCATGCTGGATATGCAATACTGGTGCCGACTCTATGGGTTCTCGTCCGTCGGAATGTTTCTTCTCCTTCCCTTTCCACCGGATAGCGGTGTTGAAAGCGATGCGATAGATCCAGGTAGTTTCTGCGGATTCTCCTCTGAAGTTTGGAATGGACCGCCACACCTGGAGCGTGATTTCCTGAAACAGGTCATCCCGGTCTTCATCCATTTTTGCGTAAGCTCGAACTACTTTGAAGAGTAGTCCCCGATGCCTCTGTAGCCAATCATGAAGTATTTCCTGTTGCTTTTTCTCGATCATCAATCAGACATTTGACCAATTAGTACTTTGGTGCCTTGAATTCCTTACAGTACAATTATTTATTTTTAGATAACTTCCTGTCAACATATGCCATGTTACATTTGAATTAGGAAAATGAATTCCAAAACCAATGAATTTCATTTGAAGTTAAGGTATTAAATGAGCGAATCTTTACTGTCAAACCCAAAAGCGTACTTAAAAGCCGAGGTAATCAAGTCAGAGAAAAAGCGGTTGGACGTCTTCATAGGATTTTTGTTGATGACCACACTGATGGCCCTGGTTCTGCAGTTTGCTCATGCTGAGTTGTTAAAAGACACTTTCAAAAATCCATTTTCCTATCCATTGATTATGGTTTTCTCCATTGTCATGGTGTTGATGTTTGTAATCGGGCGCAAGTGGGTCTTGAGGGTTCAGCGAACCAAAGAGAAACTGACCAGGAAATATTACTGGTACTCCATTTTAATGGAAATCTTCTTTCCTTCCTTTTGGTTAGTGCTTGCTTCAAGTATTGAGGAGACTGCTGCCCTGCTGGATTCACCGGTTGTTTTCATTTATTTCATCCTGATCATTGTTTCTTCGCTTCACCTGGAGTTTTGGGTGAGTGCGGTTATGGGTTTGCTGATCGCGATTTTCTTTGCGGGATTTACTTATTGGGTCACTCATGCTTATCCCACTCCTTTCGGGCTCCCTACACTCACTTACTACTTGAAATCTTTTATGTTTCTAATGTCTGGAATTGTTGCTGGTGCTGTTGCCAACGAGTTGAAATTGCGCTTGCTCAAGACCTATGCCCAGATCAAGTCAAAAGAAGAGATCGAGGGCTTGTTCAACCAGCAAGTGTCCAAGGAAATGGCTGAGGTTTTAAAAGTGAAAAAGGATTATTCGGCACGGCTGGAAGTCACCATCCTTTTTTTGGACATTCGGGATTTCACGCAAAAAGTGCAGCATCTCACTCCTGAAGAAGTCAATAAATTTCAAAATGATTTTTTTGCGCCTGTTATTGAGATCATCAACGATTCTAAAGGCATTGTCAATCAAATAATGGGCGATGGGCTGATGGCTACATTTGGGGCACCAGTTTCAGATAAAACCCATTATAACTGTGCATGGATGGCTGTTAACAGGATCCAGCAGTTTATGGAAATGAGCCGGATCCATAATCCAATATTCAAAGATTTGGAAGTTGGCATGGGCCTTCACTGTGGGGAAGTGCTCATCGGGAATATTGGTACTGAGTCCAGAAGGCAATTGTCTGTTTCTGGCACACCGGTGATCATAGCTTCCCGCATAGAGCAGCTCAACAAGGAAATGGGAAGCTCTGTACTGATTTCCAAAGTCCTTTATGATTTACTCAAAGACAGGGTATCCGAATACAAGTCAAAAGGAAAGATCAAAATGAAAGGTCTTGATGAGGAAATTGAAGTGATTGAAATCTTTTAGTAAGGAGTTGGTGCTTTGAAAAACATTTCAGCCGCCGCAAAAGCCAATACGGCGATCACAAATCCAAACATGAATATGGTATAAGAAATCCTCAGTAACCGGTATTTCTTACCAAGAACGACCCCAAGAAAATAAATATCCCTGATAAGGCTGGTGTAGAGGTAATCGGAGTCTTTCATCATTTCCTTCATCCCCCACTCATATTTATCCATGTCCATGTTATGAAAGTTGCCAAAGAAAAGCAGGTTTGTTTGCTTGCTCAGGATGTCTTCATCTGTGAAAGTCCCTTTGGAAACATTGGGACGAGTGGCCAGGATAGCGAAAACGATTGTTGCCAGGCAAACTACCGTCATAATTATGGAAGGAATGATCAGGTGTGGGTACTCTTCCAGTTTCCTGAAAAGCACTGAGACCAGTACTGAAAGAATGATCGAATTCACCGAAATCATGATATTGGACTTGGTATCTGCCATAGCACTCAAGTCAATATGGTTCTTGGATGTCAACCTGAACATGGTTTCGATTCCGCGTGTCGGTGTGTTCTTTTTAACCTTTTTAGCTTTTTTCTTGAACTTCCTCACCTTCTTTTCCAGTGCTTCCACCGTTTCACTCTTATCCTGCATTTCTGTAATTTTTTCTTCCACTTTCTCCAGATTTTCTTTCACCTTTTCCTGGAATCTGGATCGTGCATACTCAGTGAAAAACTGGTGTTCAGCAATAAAGCTTTTGTTCCCTCTGTACCACTCTTCATCCGAAATGTCCTGACCAGAAACTTCTTCCATTTCTTCCTGCAACAACTCAGCCTTGTCACAGTAATTTTCTTTGGCCAGGTGAACTAAATCGGCATCACAAAGCACCTCTTCCATTAGGTTTTTTGGGCTTTGAGGCATTTTTGTTGCCATGATACAACCAATCACCTGGGCTGCTAGTTCATCATCATATTCATGTTTAGAAAGAAACTTCAGTGCTATTTCAGCACTCACCTCTTCGTGGTTACTGACCGTTTCACTATAACCCAGATCATGAAACCATGCAGCCAGCTCTACAATCTCCATTTCCGGTTCTGATAGCTTGCTGTTCTGGCCAATGACTTTAGCCGCAGCTACTACATCCCGGGTATGCTGCAAGGTATGGTACTTCATTTCTGCCGGGAGATGATGTTTCAGGATGTTTTCAGCAAACTCCTGCGCTTTGTCCAATATTTCAGATCTGTCTGGTTCCATAACCTAAGATTAATTCAACCAAAATAGGACAAATAGGTTTACTTCTACAAACGTAGTTTTCTTCATGGGGAATAATTGTAACAATTTGAGGGCTTTGTTCCTTACTTTTCTAATGCTGACATTATTGACAACATTACTTACACTAAACACCGGCTGCTCCACTATTCCGCTGCGTGAGCGTGCAGACAGCCTGTTTTTGATCCATGATCATTTGGAGACCTACTATGACCTTAAAAAACCATCGGAACGTTTGTTGCTTCCTTTTGTGCTCACGGAAATATCAGGTCTTGGCATGATAACAGACCACCGTTTGCTTTGTGTGGAAGATGAAAAGGGTTATGTGTATGAATATGATGTGAAGTCCAAAGAAATAATTAACTCCATAAAATTTTGGTCTCCGGGAGATTTTGAAGGTGTAGAATTGGTCAATGATAAGATTTATGTGCTGGAAAGTGATGGCGATATCTTCGAAATGGACTATACGGACCAGGACAAAGCAAAAGCCACCAAGTACGAAAACAAACTCAATAGAGGTAATGATACCGAAGCTCTTGGATATGATCCGGTAGGTAAAAGATTGCTCATCGGCTGTAAAGGACAAGAAGAAATCAAGGGTGTGGATGCCAAAGGGAAAACGGTTTATGCCTTTGACGTAACAAAAAAGGAGTTGATTGAAGAGCCTTTTTTTGAGCTCACAGCGAAAGATATGGAATCCTTTTTTGAAGCCAACAGGGATTTTGATTATGAAGAAGAGAGGATCAAATTCAAACCTTCAGGCATCGCATACAATCCGCTTGATGAGTACTATTACCTATTAGCTTCAGTTGGTCAATTTTTAATTGTCCTTGATCGTTCTGGGGAGATCCAAGGCACCTATCCCATCCCACCCTACATTCTTGGTCAGCCTGAAGGAATTGCGTTTTCATCTGATGGTGAGATGTATATCAGCTCAGAAGGCAGAGGAGAGCGTGGCTATATTGTGAGATTTTCCCCCATTCAGAAATGAAGTATCCGGGTTCAATTGTTTTGATGCTGTTAGTAACTCTTGCATTTGGCCAGGAGATCAATTTGTATTTAATCGGGGATGCAGGGGAACCCAGCTTGCCCAATGACCCTACATTTGATTATCTCAATGAAGTAACCGAAGAGGCTACAGCGCATGATGTGTTGATTTTTTTGGGTGACAACCTCTACCCGGCAGGTCTTCCCTCTCATAGGTCTTACAGCCGTGAGCGAATGGAACAAAAGCTGGTTCCTACACTGGAGGCCATTAAGAAATTTAAAGGCAGGTCTTTCATTATCCCGGGCAACCACGATTGGGCAGACTCGGGCCCAGACGGATGGAACCAGCTGATGAATATGCAGTCTTTCGTGGATCATTATCTAGATGACAGGACCGTGTTCATTCCTAGAAATGGCTGTCCAGGCCCAATAGAAGTAAACTTGAGCCCGGATCTCCTACTGATCATTATGGATACGCAATACCTGCTGCATCGCTGGGAAAAGCCAGGGGAGAATTCCAATTGTCTGGCCAAGTCGAGTAGTGATGCCATTATCCTTCTGGATGATTTGTTGTCACGGAATAAAGACAAAAACATCGTTGTAGCGGCACATCACCCCTTATATTCATTTGGGCCTCATGGCAGTAAGTATACGCTCAGACAGCATTTATTTCCGCTTACCGATGCCAATCGCAAGCTATGGATTCCCCTACCTGTGATTGGTAGTATTTACCCAGTTTTCCGGTCAGTTTTTGGCAGCAGACAGGATATCAGCAACCCCAGGTATAAGCTGATACGCAATACACTGGTAAAATCCCTGCAGCAGGTTGATGACCTGGTGTGGGTGAGCGGCCATGAGCATTCGCTGCAATACATCCCAAAAGACAGCTTACATTTTGTGGTGAGTGGATCCGGATCCAAGACGTCCGTGGTTAGAACCCGGAATTTGAAATCTTATACCACAGCCAAAAATGGTTTTGCAAAGCTTACCTATGACACAATGGGCACGGTAAACCTTAAGTTTTTTGATGGTCCGGCCAGGAAAGAAATTTGGAACAAAGATCTCTTCAACCGTGTGATTACAGCACCAGAACCTGTGAAAGACTTTGATTTTGAGGACAGTGTGATTGTACAAAACATTTCAGATCAGTACAGTGGTGCCAGTAGGTCTAAGCAATATTGGCTGGGTACCAACTACCGTAAAACCTGGGGCGCACCTGTGGAAATGCCTGTTTTCAACATAGGGAGAGAACATGGCGGATTGAAAATTGTCAAATTGGGTGGTGGAAATCAAACCAAATCCCTGAGGTTGGAGGCAGAAAATGGCCGCCAATATGTATTGCGTTCCCTGGATAAATTCACAGATAAGCTCCTCCCCTCTACCTTATATGGCACATTGGCGGCAGATATTTTGCAGGATCAGATTTCTTCAGCCAACCCCTATGGAGCATTTGCCATTCCGCCCATGGCAGATGCCGTGGGAATTTATCACACCAACCCTAAGCTTGTGGTAGTGCCGGATGACCCTCGATTTGGTAAATACCAGGGATTGTTTGCAGGACTACCGGTACTTTATGAAGAGCGGCCAAATGATGAAGCTGCGACCAAGGAATTTTTTGGAGATGGGGAAGATATTGAAGGCACGCCTGACCTGGTGGAGATTCTTCATGAAGACAATGACGAACAGGTGGATGAACCTTTCACACTCAAAAACAGGTTGTTTGACATGATCATCGGGGATTGGGACCGTCATGAAGACCAGTGGCGCTGGGTCAGTGTTGACAGGGAGCCGAAGGGTCATTACTGGAGGCCGATTCCAAGGGATCGCGATCAGGTATTTTTCGAGAATGACGGACTTTTTGGTTGGGCCGTATCCCGAAAGTTTGCACTGCCCAATACGGAAGGATTTAATGATCGCATGGAGTACCCCCCTGGCTTCAATGCCAGTGCGCGCTTCTTTGACCGGACATTCCTGACTAGCCTGGATTGGACTGACTGGCAGAAGCAAATAGAAGAATTGCAAACCCAGCTGACTGATGAGGTAATCGAAAATGCGATCAAGGTTTGGCCGGACACCATTCAGAAGCTCACCGGTGCTGAGATTGTGCAAACATTAAAGGCCCGACGAGATGATATGCCACGATTTGCGAGAATTTACTATGAGTTTTTATCTAAAGAAGTAGAAGTTGTCGGATCGGACAAGCATGAGTATTTTCTGGTAGACCGAATCAGTGACAACCAAACACGGGTGATGGTCAGGAAACGGAACAAGGATGATGAAGTATTGGAAATCCTATATGATCGCACCTTTGATCATGAGATCACCAAAGAAGTTCGGCTTTACGGCCTGGAAGGCGAAGATATTTTTGAGGTTAAAGGTGAAGTAAATAAAGGCTTAAAAATCAGGATAATAGGTGGTGAGAATATGGACACGATCAGGGACCAGTCCAATGTCAAAGGCCTGGGAAAACACACTTTGGTCTATGATTTGAAAAATGATACCTATTTGGTTCAATCAAAAGAAACCAACTCGGAACTTGATGATGATATTGGTGTCAACTTATACAATAGGACCGCCTTTACCAATGATAAATTCATACCACTAATTAGCGCAGCTTTCAATTTTGATGACGGTATATTTTTAGGAGCCGGCTTTATTTACAAAAAGCAGGCTTGGAGAAAATACCCCTATGCCCAGAAACACCATTTGAACGGCAATGCTGCTTTCGCTACAGGTGCCATTAACCTGGAGTACCATGGAAGATTCGTAAGCCTCATCGGTTGGGATTTGAACGTGGACCTGGAGCTGCAACGTCCGTATGGGGTCATGAACTTCTTTGGATTCGGGAATGAAACGGAATTTGATACAAATGGTGATGACCTGGCCGCTGCTTTCCCTAATGAAATCGACTTTTACAGAACCCGCTACGAACGTTCAAAGAGTTTCATCAGTATTGGAAACCGGGTAGGCCAAAACGGGTATTTTAAATTTGGTGCTGAGCACCTCTCCTATGAGCTGGAAGGTGAAGTAAATGGTCGATTCATCAATCAATATTTTAGTTCCGAAAAAGTGGACAGCCTCAAGCAAAGCCAACAGTTTCTTGGGGTAAGGGCAGAAATTGAAGGCGATACAAGAAACTTCAAGAGCATCCCTACCCGTGGTGTGTATGCTACTGCCACTTATGCGAAGTATTATGGATTGAATGAGCGTTCAACCGAATTTTCCGCAATTGACGGGTCTTTCTCCTTTTATCTGTCCACAGCTTCTCCGGAGCGGTTAACTGTGGCCAACAGAGTTGGATTTAAACATGTAATTGGAGATGTCGAGTTTTACAATGGTGCGGATTTGGGAAGAGCCAACTTGAGGGGCTATCGTCGTGGTAGGTTTATCGGCAACTCTTCAGCTTACCACAGCCTGGACCTGAGGTTAAGAATTCTAAGCTTCCGTACTTACCTTTTCCCGGGCACCATTGGCCTGATTGGTTTTCATGACATTGGAAGGGTGTGGTATCCGAAGGAAACTTCTGGCAAATGGCATAGAAGCCAGGGTGCTGGTGTGTGGATCGCCCCACTCAACCAATTTGCACTGGTATTTAATATGGCCTTTACTGAAGATGAGAACCTGCCATCTGTGAGTTTAGGTTTTCAGTTTTAGGGAATCCATGCCTGATTACTTCATTCCATGTAGCTAAGTCTAATCACTAGTTCTGCAGTAGTTTTTGATATATTGATTGGTGAGGGCAAACGTTTTATTGTAATTGAAAGACATGCGGTTGGTGGTCAATTGGCAATCAAAACTCATTTCTGAGCCATCTTGTATTTGATGAAAATCCAAATTGGGGACTTCTGCAGGACTACAATTGATCGGTCTTGAAAAATCCTCTAGACGATTACTCGCAATTCTATTGAGTTCATTTTCTATATCCTGCACAATGTTTCGTTTGGGAAACTGCTCATTCAGAATGTCATTATCTACAAATTCAAGATCTCTGCCAATCACTTGACCGGATCTATAAATCAATGTTGAGTCGATTGAGAACTCATTCCTGAAAAAGGTGTGCACCGTCGCTACTCTGACAAAGTCTCTGGAGGTGCTAAAATCAAGGTCCTGATAAAAGCGTTGCAACCTGTTATCGGTAACGATGAATGAATCTAAGGGCAACTCTCTTTTGTCATACCAAATTTCATGTTTTTGGTATTCAAACCCTTCCAGGATATCACCAACATCACTCTTTTCGCTCATGCATCTTGCATACATATTAACCTCAGTAGCCACATAGTGAAACCCGTTTCTTTCCCTGAAAAATGGGATTTTATAACCATTCTTAAGTTCCCATTTCCCCTGGTACTTATAGCATGGATAGTTACAATCCTGTGGTAGATCATTTAGCTTAATATACGGGTTGATGAAAGAGGTTTCAAATGTCCATTTGAGCATATGGTCGCGTGGTGGTTCATCTCCTGATAATGTTGCTGAATCTTTAGATGATAGAAAGAATACCACAATCAGTGCGATTACTAAACATACACTGACAACAAACCAAACCTGATGTTGTCTCCAATTTTGAGATGGCTTTCCTTGCTTATCCAACTCTTGCTGTAAATGACTGACTTTTAGTATCCTGTCGAGGTTCTGAATAGCCCTTTGATATTCACCTTCTGTTGCAGTAGCATTGATAAGTCTTGAAAACTGCGCATCGCTATAGCCCAGTTCTCTTGAAATTTCCGAGTTACTCGATTTCTCGAATCGCTTATGTTGCTCATCAAACTTTCCGAACAGTTTTTTAAGCTTAGTTACAAATTCAGTATACAAATCTTTCATTCAATTGTAATTCTAAACAATTCAGTTGAATAGCGTGATAACCATCCGAGTTCTCATTGTTGAAATTCGATAAAATTCGTTAAAAACCCATATAATTCAATAGAATGGCATTATTTCAAAAAAGAGCTAATATAATTACGATAAGTTCAATGTGACGTCCAAATGAACTACTACAATTAATAACTTAATATTTAGCACTGTTTTCAGTGGTATTTACAAGCGTGTTTAACAACAACCTTAAGTACACAATTATGATGAAAATACTACATATAATGACCCTCACCCTGCTTGGCTTGTTGACAAGCTATATGGCGCTGGCACAGCAGCAGGTAAAGGGTAGAGTCACGGACGATGATGGTGAAGCCATCATTGGTGCAACAATTATACAGGAAGGGACTTCCAATGGAACAACCACAGATATAGATGGTAACTATTCCATTAACGTTCCAGAGGAAGCCACACTCGTTTTCAGTTTTGTTGGGTTCAAAACAGTTCGTAGACCGGTTAATGGACTTGCTACACTCAACGTAACCATGGAAGTTGATCTGGCGGAATTGGATGAAGTGGTGGTAACAGCGTTGGGCTTTGAAGAAGATCGGGACAATCTCGGTTATGCCAATTCGGTGATTGACGATGAAGCCGTCACCAAAGCCGCTGAATCTACGCTACTCAACTCCCTGTCAGGGAAGGCATCTGGAGTTCGGATCTCTAGAAATTCAGGAGACCCGGGAGCTGGTGCCTATATACAGATTCGTGGACTTTCTACAATCACACGCGATGCTCAACCTCTTATTGTCGTAGATGGAATTCCTGTGAGCAATGATGTTCGCGGAAATGGTGCCGGACGCATTGCCCAGCAATCAAGGATCAATGACATCAATCCCAATGACATAGAAAGTGTAACGATCCTGAAAGGAGCCTCTGCTGCTGCACTTTGGGGTACTCAGGCACTTGGAGGCGTGATTATGATCACAACCAAAAGTGGGAAGTATAATCAGGACTTGAAGGTATCAGTGAAATCCAGTTACTCCATAGACCAAATCAACAGAAAGTACCCACTGCAATCAACTTTTGGCCAGGGGAATAATGGAGTTTACAATAGCAGAGCTCGTGATTCCTGGGGTGACAAAATCTCCGATCGCTCTGGTGGACAGGATGAATTCGACACTTCTGGAGAATATTTCGTGGATCAGGATAACAATATTTGGTATCCGGTCATTACTAAGAATTCTCAGGAAACATTTGATGAATCCAATTTTGATCAAATATTCCAAAATGGACATTTTTGGGAAAACAACGTCAGCTTAAGTGCGGGAAATACGAGAAGTACTGCGTTTTTTAGTATTTCTGATCTCGATCAGGAAGGGATCATACGCAACAACTCAGATTATAGAAGAACTACAGTAAGGTTCAATGGTGAGCACATGTTCACGGACAAATTCCGGATCAATGCCAATACTAGTTATACACGGTCCACATCCAATCGAATCAGGCGTGGAGCCAGTTCTTCAGGTTTATATCTTGGTCTGTTGAGAAACGCTCCTGACTTTGATATTTCAGGTTATCGGGGAGATTACTATGCTTCACCAGATGCCTCGCCTGTATCCAACCGGCATAGAAGCTATCGTGAACCCCTAGGAGCTGATGGCTCTGCTACTTACAATAATCCACTTTGGACTATCAATGAGCAGGAAGACCTAGCTACTGTGGATCGCTTCATCAACACGCTTAAACTCACCTACTCTCCAGTAAATTGGGTAGACCTGATTGCCCGGATTGGTATTGATCAGTATACGGAAGAAAGAGAAGCCTTTAACACACCAGGGTCAGCAGCTGGAGAATATCAGGCTGGGACATTTAGTTCTGAAATAGCTTCAAACTTGATATTCAATATGGATTATATCGCTAAAGCATCTCACAAAGTGGGTGCTGAGTTTAACGTTACCGGCCTGGTCGGATTTAACTTCAATGAAAAGAAAGTTTCTGTAGATGGAAGTGAAATTTCCAACTTCATCCAGTTTACGGATGTGGCCAGCCCAACCCGTGACATAGACAATGCCTTGCCAGAAAACAGGAATGTTGAAAGTACTTTTGGTTCTGAGCGAACAGTAGGTGTTTATTCTTCAGTTACACTTTCAGGCTTTGATATGCTATTCCTTACCGGAACTGTAAGAGCAGAGTCTGCTTCCACTTTTGGGGATGATTCTGATAATACGTTCTTTTTCCCTTCAGCATCACTGGCATGGCAATTTAGTGAGTTGATGGACTCAGAATTTCTGAATTTTGGTAAACTTAGAGTGTCCTATGGTGAGGTGGGTGTACAACCAGCCAGGTACAACACTACCAACAATTTTGTCTCGCCTACTTATTCCGATCAATATGGTGGTGGATTAAGCCTTGGCTTGTATGGAAATGGTGGATTCGTGCCGAGTACTTCCAGAGGCAACCCTGCCTTACTCCCTGAGCGGAAAAAAGAATTCGAGCTGGGAACGGATTTAAGGTTTATCAACGACCGGCTTTCGCTAAGTGCAACGTATTTTCAAAATATAACCGAGAATGTACTGCTCGATTTTCCAATTGCCAACACCAGGGGGTATAACAGCATTTACTCTAATGGAGCTGAAATTCAGAATGTGGGATGGGAAGGTGATTTAGGCTATACAATTGTCAGGACCGATGATTTCACCTGGCAGGCCAATGCAATTTTCACTAAAGTAAAAAATGAAGTAACCGATTTAGCAGGAGTTGAGTCACTGGCGTTAAATGGTCTTGATGCAGTGAATTCTCGTGCTGTGGAAGGCCAATCCTTGGGTGTACTGTGGGGATCGCGTACACTTAGAGATGAACAAGGAAACATTATATATGATGAGAATGGTTTTCCTGAGCAAGATGAATTGGAAGGAGTTATAGGGGATCCTAACCCAGATTGGCAAGGTTCACTGGCTACATCTATTAGTTGGAAATCCTTGAGCTTATCCGTGTTATTTGAAACCTTCCAGGGTGCTGATATCTATGCAGGTACTAAATCTGTACTATCCGATCTGGGTAGATGGAAAGGAACTGATTCCGAAACCAGAGCATCACAAAACTTATTGGATTACAATGGCAACGTGATTCCAATGGGCACTACTTTTCGCGGAGTGATCCACGATTTCGGTGCCGGGCCTGTGGCGTTAACAGAGCCATGGTATTTGGGTGATGGAGGGTTTTTCGGAAATGGAAACGACGAACTTTATATCGAAGACGGGTCCTGGACACGATTGCGTGAGATGACACTTTCCTATTCATTAACAGGACCATGGATCAACAGCATTGGAATACAATCAGCTGACCTGTCTGTAACTGGCAGAAACCTCATTCTTTGGACAGAATTTGAAGGAAATGATCCAGACACAAATTTTAGTGGCGTGAGTGCTGCCCGCGGTATTGATTATTTCAATAACCCCGGAACCAAGTCTTATGTCTTCACAATTGTTCTCAATCTTTAATCAGCCTAGCCATGAAAAATCTTAATAAAACCATTTATATATTACTTGTGCTCACTATTGGGGCATGTAGCGATCTTGTGGAGGGTTTAAATGACAACCCTAATAGTCCAACGTCTGCCTCGTTTCAAAACATCCTGACAGGTGCCGAAGTTGGCAATATTATTTTACACACCGGGGAAACTGCACGAAGAGCAGGTATCTTTTGTGGGTATTACACGGGAATCCAAAGGCAACATCAGGGTTTCAATACTTATACAGTAACCACAAGTGACTTTGACGAGCTTTGGGATGATGCGTTTATCAATACGCTCCGCAATGCCAAAGTAGCTGAAGAAGCTGCTCTTGAGGAAGGGCTTGAAGGTGTATCTGTGGGGATTACGCAAGTATTGCAGGCCATGACTTTCGGTACCGAGGCAGCGCTATTCGGAGACATTCCATTTGATGAAGCCAGTGACATCACCATCCAAGATCCTGCTTTTGAAGCCCAATCTGCTGTTTACAATCAGGTGCAGAACTTACTGGATGTGGCCATAGGTAATTTGGAGGTTGGCACTGGCAGGCCAGCTAGTGGTGCAGACATCTATTTTGATGGAGATCCGGATGCATGGATTGAAGTGGCTTACTCCTTAAAAGCGCGATACTTTATGCATACCCGACAGTATGATGATGCGTATGAAGCTGCACAAAATGGAATTCAGTCTACAGACAATTCATTGTTGGCACCACATGGTCCTGGAGCAGATGAAAACAATCTGAGTTACCAGTTCTTTGCGGTACAGGTGCGTGGAGCCGATCTGGTTACATCGGATTTCATGACCAGCCTGGTCGCTCCGAATGCCAGTGTAAGCCCAGATTTTACTGCTTACAGAGGAAATGCAAAAACCAATGAATCCGGAAGGTACTCATTTTATTTCCAGGTGAATGGTGTGGGTACTCAACCCAACACCACCAATGGTTTAGCGGCTCCTACTGCCTCTGCTCCTATTGTGACTTACCAGGAAAACCTCTTGATTCTGGCTGAAGCTGGATTCAGGTCCGAGGATTTCAATACTGGGTTGAATGCTTTGAACGACTTTAGGGCATTCATGGCTTCCGGGGGTTATTTGACCAACACAAATGTGACTTCAATACAGTACGACCCTTATGTTGCAGCAGATTTCGAAAATGGTGGAATGGAAAACCCTGATAATATTGCGGTTGAAGATGCACTGTTGAGAGAGATCCTACAGGAAAGATATGTGACGTTATTTGGTCAGATTGAGGGGTTTTGTGATACTCGTAGAACAGCAGGTGAGTCTGTGGTAAGGGTTCCTGTTGTTCCAAATAATGGAAGTCAGCTCCCACAACGTTTTATTTATCCTCAATCTGAGATTGACAGGAACGAGAACATTCCAAACCCGATACCAGGATTGTTTGAAGTAACTGAAATCAACCAATAGATTGAATGAGATTTATGCAAAATAGAATGAGTCGCCTGCTGTTCCTGTTCATACTCAGCTGTTTGTCAGGGTCAGCAATGGCCCAGGACAGCCTCAGGGTGTTGTTTGTAGGCAATAGCTACACCTATTTCTGGAACCTTCCTCAGACTGTCAGCACAATGGCGGAAAATCGTGGCGTAACCATTGTAGCTCGCAAATCTACTGCTGGTGGATCCACATGGAAACAGCATTGGAAAGGTGAAAAAGAACTCAAGAGTAGGAAAATCATAGCCCAAGGCAATTGGGACGTTGTGGTGCTTCAAAATCACAGTATGAGTACAATCAATAACCCTGGTGACTTTGCAGATTATGGGGAGAAGTTCATTGATCTTGTACGTGAATCCGGTGCTATTCCTATTCTCTACATGACGTGGGCTCGTGAATTCAATCCCCTGATGCAGAAGGCCATCTCAGAAGGCTATAAAACTTTAGGCAAAGAACATCAGGTCTATGTAGCGCCTGTTGGGGAGGTTTGGGCCAAAGCCCGGACTCTCCGGCCTGACATAAGGCTCTTTGATCCTGACAGTAGTCATCCTTCGACTATTGGCACTTACCTGACAGCATGTGTTTTTTTCACCGTCCTGACTGGTGAAAAATCAAACGGTTTGCCCGAGCGGATCTCTACCATCGATAAGAATGGAGAAGAACTCTTTTATTCTATGATGAGTAAAGAAGATGCAACATTTATGCAGGAGCTGACAGACTCATTCGAATTAGAACGATACAACGCAAAATGACTAAAAGATTAAAAAGAAGCACGGCCTTAGCATTGGGTCCATTGGTTTTTTTAGTAATGGAATTGATTGGCAAACCTTCATCAATGAATGTGGAAGCCTATCATGTACTCTCTGTGACTGCCTGGGTAGCACTCTGGTGGATCACTGAAGCTATTCCCATTGCTGTGACAGCACTATTGCCAATCATATTATTCCCATTAACCGGAGCACTGGAGATTGGGCCAACTACCCAATCATTCGGTCATAAGTATATTTTCCTTTATACAGGAGGTTTTGTATTGGCCATAGCCATAGAGCGGTGGGGCTTACATAGAAGGATTGCGCTTAATATTATTAGCCTTATTGGGTCAAACGTAACCAATATTATTTTGGGTTTTATGGTAGCCACGGCTTTCCTCTCCATGTGGATTTCCAACACAGCTACATCGGTAATGATGCTGCCCATAGGCATGGCGATCGTGTCTCAGTTCAAAAAACGTGAGAATGGCGATAGTGATGAGGGCAATACTTTTGGTAAAGCCCTGATGCTTGCCATAGCTTACAGCGCCTCTATTGGAGGCTTTGCCACACTTATCGGCACTCCACCTAACCTGGTACTGGCAGGAATCCTGGAACAGATCTACCATGTCAAACTCACGTTTGGTCAATGGATCATGTTTGGGCTTCCTACATCTATGGTGCTGTTGTTTATTTGTTGGAAATATCTTACAAAGTATGCATTCAGGTTTGATCAGGTAGAATTTCCCGGAGGAAGAAGTGAGATCAGCAAGATGAAGAAAGAGTTGGGTAAGATCAGTTATGAAGAGAAAGCGGTCTTAATTGTGTTTTTCCTAACAGCACTGGCGTGGATTTTCAGGGCTTTGATCGAAAAGGTAATCCCCGGATTGGACGACACAATCATTGCAATGATTTCGGCTGTTACATTGTTTGTCATTCCAAATAAAGACCGCACCCGAAAACTCATCAACTGGGAAGAAGCTGTAAAGCTACCATGGGGCATCATATTGCTTTTCGGCGGAGGAATGGCATTGGCCAGGGGATTTACCTCTACGGGCCTTGCTGATTGGATAGCTGGTCAGATGACACAATTGGATGGATTGTCTTTGTTGCTACTCATACTTGTGCTGGTGACTATGGTCAATTTCCTGACAGAAATCACTTCGAACCTCGCCACAACCGCCATGTTACTGCCAGTATTGGCACCAATGGCCCTGTCGTTTAACCTGCATCCGTTTATGATCATGGTTTCAGTGACACTGGCTGCTTCGTGTGCCTTTATGCTGCCTGTGGCCACTCCACCAAATGCGGTGGTTTTTGGATCAGGGTACTTGCGCATTCCGGATATGATTAGAGCGGGTATTTTAATGAATATAATCTCTATTATCCTGATTACAGCAGCCACATATCTAATACTCCCTTATCTATGGGATATTGATCCCAACCAATTTCCGGATGTATTCCGGGCCTATTTAAAAAATGAATAATTGATACTAAACATGAAATATCATGAAAAAACATAATACAACAAACCTGGTAATGAGCTTGCTCGTGATGATGACTTTTGGCCTTGTCTGGAGCTGCGACGATGATACGGCTCAGGCCATTTCAAATAACCTGAGATTACTTACGGCTACTGCCAATGGTGAAGATATTAAGAATGAAATGCTGGTAATTGACAATGAAGGATTGGTCATTGAGCTGGTTTTTTCACATACTATCAACACCACGGCACTTGAAGACGCACTGACGATTTCTGGCAATCCCTCCTACACTGTGAGTTATGATGAATCGAGTTCATTTGCCACACTTACATTTGATGACCTGGCGTTTGAAACCGATTATACACTGATCCTGGCGGCTGGTGATTACAGCAATGAAGCTGACCCGTTGCAGGAAGGGTTTGAACTTCATTTTACTACCAGCCCGTATATTCCTCCTATCGTCACCTTATCAGCGGGTTCTCTTTCTTTACTGGAAGGTGAATCAACACAAGTCACAGCCAAAATCAATGAGTCAAGTGCTTCTGACGTCACGGTGGTTTTGTCCTTTGCAGGAACAGCAACGTTGGATACGGATTATGAGCTTAGTGCGTCACCAATCATTATTCCTTCCGGGAGCCTTTCAATGTCTGTTGACCTCTTACTAAAAAATGATTCTGAAACGGAGGGAGAAGAAACTTTGACCATCAGCATTGAAAGTATTGAAAATGCCGTGGAATCGGGGACACAATCCTTAAACTTCTCTTTTCAGGATGAGTTGCCGTCCCTTGAACTTAAGGGGGTAATGGCCTTGAGATGGACGAGTGAAACTGATGGTAATAGTGGCAAGGCAGTACACCTGGTGGCATTGGATGATATAGCTGACTTAAGTCTTTTCTCACTTGGAGTGGCCAACAATGGTGGTGGTACCGATAGTATTGAATTTAACCTTCCCTCCATAGCTGTATCCAAAGGAGCTGACATTTTGGTCGCACGGGATCCTGCAGCTCTTGAAGCTTATTTTGGTGGTTGCTATACTAGTTTCGAACATGTAATACAAACAGATGAAATGGCACAAAATGGAGATGATGCCATTGAGCTATACAAAGGCACTGCTGTGATTGAAACTTACGGTGATCCAGACGTAGACGGTACTGACCAGAATTGGGAATACTCGAGTTCCTGGGCTTACAAACTAGGTGATACCTGGATATCTGGGCTAGTTAATTGCACGGGTGGGTCTAATACTACCCTGGATTCTGAGTGCATTTATCCTTTGTGTGACAATCCGTTAGTCTTAAAAGGAGTCCTCGCCATACTGTGGGATGGGTCAGGAACCAACGGAGGCAAAGCAATCCACCTGGTCGTCAACTCCGACATTGCTGACCTCAGTATCTATAGTATCGGTGTGGCCAATAATGGTGGAGGCACAGATGGCATTGAGTTTTCACTTCCATCTATGGCTCTTAAAGAAGGTGAACATGTTTTGCTGGCCAGAGAAGTGAATACGATTTCTACCTACTTTGGCAATTGCTTTGAAGGATTTGATCAGGTGATTGAAACTGATGCCATGAACCAAAACGGAGATGATGCAATCGAACTCTTCAATGGCACCACCGTAATCGAAACTTATGGAGATGTAGATGTAGATGGAAGTGGTGAAGTATGGGATTACACAGGCTCATGGGCTTATAAGATAGGAAGTAAGTGGACCTATGGCGGAGTGGACTGTGCCGCAACATCTACCACAAACGCCACATCAGACTGTGTCTACAGTTTTTGTGAATAAATGAATCAATATCACAGGCCAGGACATTTGACCTGGCCTGTAACTAAAACAATAGGATGATCAAAACTATATTAAGTGCTATTTGTATGGTCTCAATCCTGAGCTGCCTAACATCATGCAAGGATGATAATGAAACGGTGCCTGGGCTCAATGTTATTTCTGCGACTATCAACGGGTATTCCTTCAAGACGGAAATCCCTGAAATCCCTACAAACATGTCCATTGAGATCGTTTTTGGATCTGCATTAAACAAACAATTGATGGAAGCATCTTTCAGCTTAAGCTCAAACGGTACTTCGGTACCAGCAGAGGTTTCATTGAGTAATGCCAATTCTAAAGCCATCATTACGGCAAGCCTGGAGTATGAAACTAGTTACAATTTTGAGTTGGCTTCCGGAAGCATAGGAATGAATGGCGAGGTTCTCAAAGAAACTATTTTGATATCATTCATAACAGTATCTGATGAGATCGTCCGTTCAATGGCTCCTTGCACAGGAACTACAAATTGCTTGAGGACCATGTCATTAACTTCCTCAAATTCTACAGCCAGTTTTGACTTTTTTGCCAACTATCCTGTTTTTCTGGAAAATGCCATTTGGGAAAATCTGACTCAGGCAATTATAGTGGTTCATGGTCAAAATAGAGATGCCGATAACTACTATCAATACCTAACCCAAGCGTTGAATTCAACAGGACTAGCTGACGAAACCGTGCTAATATCACCATGGTTTAAGTCTGCTAATGAAGCTCTGGGTGATGACCTTTACTGGTCAACATCAAATTGGCGTGACGGCCAGAATTCGGGTGGTGGCTTTCAGCTAAGTTCTTTTGCAGTAATCGACAGCCTTATTGCTCAACTATCAGATAAAGCTCACTTTCCAGAGCTTGAAAAGATCATTGTTACCGGGCATTCATCCGGTGGATTGTTCACGCATGTTTATGCTCTTGCCAATCAATCCGAAACCGCAGAAACTGAAATTTCTTACGACTATATAGTGGCCAATAGCCAGTATTTTTATTATCCACTCGAGCAGCGACTCAACGAATCCAATGGCGAATTTTACACCCCGGCGGATTGTGTTGGGCATGACCATTGGCCCCTAGGGTTCAGCAATCATCCCTCATATATTGGTTCGATTTCACAGAGTGATTTAAATGCCCGGTTTGCTGGCAGGTCACTTACTTATCTGCTTGGAAACAATACTGAAAATGACGGATCCCTGAATACATCAGACTGTGATGCAATACTATTGGGAAGTTCACGCTATCAACGCGGTGAGAACATTTTTGAGTTCATGAACGAATACTTCCCAAACAATGATCACAACCGGGTGATTGTAGATGGGATAGGTCATGATGGTGAAAGAATGTATCAGTCCCAACCATTTCAAAACTTACTGAAGAACCTCATCAATTGACAAAATGCTAACATTGAAGACTACAAAAATGAAAGAATTCGGAATCAAATCAGATAAAGCCGGACTTAGTGATATTGGCATCAACCAGGTAAGTGAAGCCTACTGGAACCTCTCGCCTTCCCAACTCACAGAGATATCTCTTCAAAAAAACGAAGGACACCTGGCGGACAGTGGCGCTTTGATGTGCGATACCGGAGAATTTACGGGGAGATCTCCTAAAGACCGGTACTTTGTGAAAGATGCAACCAATGCGGATACCATCTGGTGGGGTGATATCAATATTGGCATTTCGCAGGAGAAATTTGACAGGCTTCATGCCAAAATGATTGGTTACTTATCCGATAAAAAAGTATATGTCAGGGATGCCTATGCAGGTGCAGACAAAACCCACAGGATAAAATTGAGAGTGGTCAATACTGTGGCCTGGCATAACCTGTTTTGCCACAACATGTTTATTCAACCCGAGATTTATCAGCTGAAATCCTTTGTGCCCAACTTTACAATTATCAACTGTCCTGGGTTCGAAGCTGATCCCGCTACTGATGGTACCCGGCAAAAGAATTTTTCCATTATCAACCTGAAGGAAAGGATCATTCTGATCGGGGGTACTGGGTACTCAGGAGAAATGAAGAAAGGGATTTTTTCAGTATTGAACTACCTGCTTCCTATTAATGACAATGTATTCCCCATGCACTGCTCGGCCAACATGGGCAAGAAACGTAGGGATACAGCAATATTCTTTGGACTTTCTGGTACGGGCAAGACCACCCTCTCTGCAGATCCTGATCGGCTCCTGATTGGTGATGATGAACATGGGTGGACGAGCAGCAACGTGTTTAACTTTGAGGGCGGATGCTATGCCAAGACGATTGGTCTGGACAAGGAGAATGAACCGGACATCTTGAATGCCATTAAATTCGGTGCCATTCTGGAAAACACAAGATTTAAGGAAGATACGAGAGAAGTGGACTTTGACAATACCTCGGTGACACAGAACACCAGGGTCTCCTATCCTTTGTCTCATATTTCAGGAATTGTCAAGCCTTCAATAGGTGGTATCCCTAAAAATATTTTCTTTCTGACCTGTGATGCTTTTGGCGTAATGCCGCCAATTCAAAGGCTATCAGCAGGACAAGCCATGTACCATTTTATTTCAGGGTACACCTCCAAGGTTGCCGGAACGGAAGAAGGCGTCACCGAGCCTTCTCCTGTATTTTCAGCATGTTTTGGTGCACCATTTATGCCATTACATCCTACTCGCTATGCTGAGCTTCTGGGCCAGAAACTAAAGGAACATCAATCCAGGGTCTGGCTGGTCAATACCGGATGGACCGGTGGTGCTTATGGAGTTGGATCCAGGATTAAGCTCAAATTCACGAGAGCAATGATCTCAGCTGCACTCTCCGGTGTACTGGAAAATGTGGGCTATCGTACACATTCTCTCTTTGGTGCCGAAATCCCCATGACTTGCCCTGATGTGCCGGCAGCCCTACTCAGTCCGCGTGAAACCTGGAAAAATGATGAAGGTTTTTACAAGCAAGCCAACGCCCTGGTCAGGAAGTTTCAAGCCAACTTTGATCAATACAGGGAAGCGGCTGATGCCTCAATTATTTCCGGAGAGCCCCAGGTGAATGAACAATATGTTTGATTGAGTTTGGCACTTTATTTAGTTTATCTAATGCGTCTGTGAGTGGAGATATTCTAGAATCTCACAGGCGCTTTAGCGAATAGAACTACAAACCTACAGCGAATTAAAATATCAAATTGCAGATCAATTTTTACTGAGCTTATGGTGAGAGATGATCTTTCTGTTTTCATCCTTTAAATAGATCACATAAATTCCTGAAGATAGTCCTGAGACATCTATTTGTTGGGTAACGAGTGATCTAAGCACTAGTAAGCCCTGTAAGTTATAGACCTCAACGGATTTAGCTTTTCCAGGGACTACATAAATGAATTGATCTGTTGGATTGGGGTAGATCAGGCTGTTGTCCCCTATTTGAGTCCGTAGTATTTGACCAATAGTCAAGACCCCATCCTGTAAGTCAAATTCGTAGTTATTGTCTAAACCACCAGCCAGCATGATGCTATAGGTGCCTGGAGTATCCGTATCGGTCAAGTCAACTGATGCTGATGGTATGACATCCAAAGCTGTCTGGTCGTCATCGTATTTAAAGCCCTGAAAAGTGACGGTAAATGCTGGAATGGCATCCCCCTGCAAAATCATAACATCCTGAATCACAGCCTGCAATTCTGCCTTACTAACCACCAATAGACCCGAATTAAACGTAAACATATAATTGTCATCCATTCCTCCAGCGACTTGAATCACATACGCTCCTGCATCCTTAACATCGCCCATATCCACAATTTCTGGCAAAACATCAATAACTCCTTCTTGCTCCTCATTGACAAACCCGGAGTAGCTCCAGGTGTAGGTAGGTTGAGCGTCACCGTAAACGATAGTTTGATCATCTACCAAAACTGATAATAGAGCTTTTTCAATTACCAGGGCACCTTCTGCATACTCAAACGCATAATTGGTAGCTGAGCCACCTGAGGACGTAATCGGGTAGCTACCAACAGTGCTGGCTTCCGTGGCAGTTGTGGTAACCTCAGGTTCCGCTTCTAGGTCTGTTGCACCTTCACTATTTACAAAACCATCATAGCTGTAGGTCAATTCAGGATTTGTAGCTCCGTATGTGCGCACCTGGTCATCTACCAAAAGAGACAATGGAGCCTTTTCGACTGTCAGTGTACCATTGGTATGCTCGAACACATAATTGATTGCTGATCCACCTGAGGATGTTATCGAGTAGCTACCAACAGCGCTGGCTTCCGTGGCGATGGTAGTAATCTCGGGTTCCGACTCTAGGTCTGTTGCCCCTTCACCATTCACAAAGCCCTCATAGCTGTAAGTTAATTCAGGGTTTGCTGTTCCGTATACACGCACCTTGTCATCCGCTAAAACGGATAATGGAGCCTTTTCAACAGTTAGAGTGCCTTCCGTAAAGTCAAATTCATAGTTGGTAGCCGAGCCACCTGAGGATGTTATCGAGTAGCTACCAACAGTGCTGGCTTCCGTGGCAGTGGTGGTAACCTCAGGTTCCGACTCTAGGTCTGTTGCACCTTCACCATTGACAAAACCATCATAACTGTAGGTCAATTCGGGATTTTCAGCTCCGTATGTGCGCACCTG
>JAVJQA010000021.1:0-4809 GCA_040218045.1 Marinoscillum sp. | reverse complement strand
TAGGTTGTCTCCAATACGGACAGTGTCTTTCGATTCAAAGCTGGCTGCTCCGTGATACATGTCTACACCTGCTTTTTCATAACCTTTCTCTACACCTTTCGGCATTTTTGAGACAAAGTCGTTTTTGTAGGCCATCAGATCATGCCAGTTAATAGAGCTATCTCCTTGAATGCCGATCCCCTTCATTTTATTGGCACGATCAATTATTTCAGCTGCTCCTACCAGTATTTTCTTGGGATCACAGCCGCGTAGTGCGCAAGTTCCACCATAAGGTCTAGAATCCGTCACGGCAGTTTTTAGACCTTTTTTGGCGCACTTGTTGGCTATGGTCATTCCAGCCATGCCGGAGCCGATTACTATTACATCGTATTTCATGAACAACAGCTACTTTTTCCATCTTCCTGAATAGGAGGACATGCCACAGTACCATACGAGCAATACACACAGCAATCCCCGTCTTTTGGTTTTAGGACTTGTTTGCAGCTTTCACACTCATAGAAGTACTGGCATGCATCTGTAGGCATGGTTTCTTCTTTTTGGTGACCACAATTGGGACAGGTAATAGTGGATTGTAAAACGATTTCTTTTTCCATTATTCGTCGTTGTTAGGTTTTAGTAATTCAGCTTTATAGCTGGTCTTTTCTTCAATGGCTGCAATGAGTTGCTCAGGCTGGGTCTTTTTTGGATCATAGCCAATCACTGCAATATCACCGGGATATTCTACCGAATTGTCTACAACACCTTTAGTTTCTTTCAAGACCTTGTATAGGTGACTGGCACAGCCGGCACAAGTGAGACCGGTGACTTTCAGTTTAACTGTCTCACTTTTCTGTGTGGACTCGGTTGTTGGAAAATTGGCAGATTGTGCCATTCCATTTCCTGCAAGCAAGAAGACAAATGTTAGACTTAGAATGATGGTTTTCATTTGTTTTCATTTTCTTTTTTATTTAAAATTTTTTCAATCGATGACTTTTTTATCTGTCACTTTATAGCCTGTAGCTTCCTCAACATTAGTTGCCAATTGATCAACGGATACTTTTGATTGGTCAAACTTGACCACAGCAATGCCACTTTCGTAGGATGAAGAAGCTTCGAGAACACCTTCACTACTATTAAGCGCAGCATTCACACTGTGCTCGCATCCTGCGCAGGTCATGCCTTTGATACTTAGCTCTGCATTCAGAATGTCATTTTCTTTTACCACGATAATCTTATCTGCATTGCTATTGCCTGAGAAAAAGATGCCGGAATAGGATGGGAAAGCAAGCATCAATACAGCAAAGACGGTTACGATTCCCAGAAACTTCTTGGACTGCCAGAAGGAAGGTTTTTCATCATCCTCACAGGCACAATCGATTTCTTCCTGGGTCCTGGGTCTTAATTTTTGATACCAGGCAAACCCTAATACCAAAATGGTGAGGCCTATTAAATAAGGTCTAAAAGGCTCCATCCATGAAAAGGACGAAGCAATGCCTCCAATCCCTGCCAACGTGGCAAAAACAGGAGTGATACAACAAAGTGACGCTGTTATGGCCACCAACAAACCTGCCCCAACACTTTTGGAGGATGTATTTGTTTGATTTGCGTTGCTCATAATACTGGTTCTTTATAATTATCAAATAAGCTTTTTAAGACGGGCTTGATCACTTGTATATTCTCATCTACCAGAGAATAGAAGACCGTTTGGCCTACTTTCTTGTCCTTGACAAGCCCTCCATCCTTCAGTTTTCTTAAATGCTGGGAAACACCCCCTACAGATATATCCAGGATATCGCTTAGGTCACAAGGACACATTTTTTCTTCTTTGTGTAGTAGAAAAAGAATTTTCAACCTTATTGGGTTTCCTGAAAGATTGAATATCTGTGTTGCTAGCTCCAGCTGTTCATCAAGCTGGTTCAGGGATACTTTGCATTCCTTAATTTGGACGGGATCCGCCAATACTCTAATACAGGCCTTGCTCATATTTTAATGTTTTAGCAATTACTAAAACCTAAAGATACAAGAAAGGTTCAGTATTTAAGATAATGCTAAATAAAGCCTTTAAAGCTTAAAAATGCCGCATTTGACTGAAGTACTCTGTTCATCCATATCCGTCCAGGCAAAAAACAATGTACCATCAATCACTTCCATCTGAGGAAATCCACTTCCTCTTGATGCACTGGTTTCAGAAACTACTACTGGTTTCCCCAATGAACCATCGCTGGAAACTTTTCTGAATTTAATCAATGGGGTTTCTCCTTCCAGGTCAAGCCAGCTTACATATGCTGATTGATTATCTATCATTACAATATCCACTCTACCAACCGAAACGGAATCGTCCACAATGATTGGCTCCTGAAAAGATTCTCCAGAAGCATCCATAAAAGCAACCTTCACTTTGGCAATTCCCTCAGCGGCTGTAAACCAGGCCGTAGCTGTGGTATTTTCATAAGCAGCTATTCTAGGGCCATTTACCGGGCATCCCTCAATCTTCCATCCATCTGAGTTTACCACTTTAGGTTCAGTCCAATTGTTCTCAACCATACTTACAAAAGACATATCTCGCATTTCTTCCTCTGAGCGATCACGGTAAACGATAACAGGTCCACCTGGGGTCATTGCACCTCCTGTCTGGCAGCAATCACATACGCGAGAATCGAGCTCTGCTTCCTGTGTTAGGTTACCCATCATATCCAATGTGGCTGTCCGGATCGTCATTGCTCCTCCACCTCCGTGACCGCCGGAATCGTGATCACCACCTCCGGTATTGCGACCGTCCAGCCAGGAAAGTAGGAACGTTCCGTCATTCTTAGGTAGCATGGTTACAAATCCGTGCTCTGTTGGTGTGCCGTCATCATGGGGGATAATTGGTTCTGACCATTCGCCCCCGACTGGCTTATAGACTACATTCACATCGTATGAATAAGTGCCTGAAGAGCTCTTAGCCAGAAAATGAGTAATCATATTTCCGTGCTTATCCACTGCCATCATGGGATAGTCTGCCCAATTCACAAACCAATCGTTTCCTGATGCAATGACTTCTGGTGTTTGCCAGATGTCTTCTTTCTGGACCGAATACTTCAGGTCGATCCAACCTGAATCCCTTTTTTCCACCCAGGACATATACAAAAGATCATCACCTCCTTTGATCAAATAAGGCAAAGAAGCATTGCTCCCTGCAGGGGACTCAACATTTTGGAGTGTAGAATTTTCTGTCGCCTTTTCTTGATTTTTCTGACAAGACGAAAGCAATAAACTGGCTATGATTAGTGCGCTTAATAATTTCATTTCAGGTAGGTTTTAAGTTGTTCAATTTGTTCCGGGCTATCCCATTCCCGTGCTCCAACAAGTGTTTCTAATAGCTGACCATCTTTTCCAATAATGAATGTGGTAGGCAAAGAATAGACACCTAAAGACTCAATGGAAGTTTGAATTTGAGCAAATGCAAGATCGAAAGGTCGTCTCTCAATGAATTGTTGAATCTTTTCAAGTGATTCATCCGATGCAAGAAGTAAAACAAAGTCACCCGGCAATTCATTTTGCATCTTCACCAGATCGGGCATTTCCCTGATGCAAGGAGTGCACCATGTAGCCCAAAGGTTAAGAATGACAATTTTGTTTTTGAATTGCTCTTTGTCCAGCGTTTCACCTTTCAAATCTGCCAGTTTGATTTTACTGATAAACGTGTCCTTCTCCGGTTGGCAAGCAATCAAACCAATTAGTAAAAACGAAATGATTAGCAGCTTTTTCATTGATTCTCAACATCAAACGCGACAGCCGTTTGATCCCATTTAATTGTGATTTGTCCATTCTTATCGTCGATTTCACTGACCTCAAAAGTTAAAGACTCTACAACCTCATCCAGCTTTTGAACCGGAGCTGACACCCGAACCAAATCATTTACCTGATCGTAATCATCCGCTAGGTGCATGTCCCAATCTTTACTGACAATGATTGTCCATTCTTCTTCTCCAGGAATAGTGAACAATCCAAACTTCCCTGCTGGAATCTCTACACTGTTGATGATTACATTTTTATCAAAAGAAATGGTGGTGGCCTTATGTGCTCCAGTAGCCCATACTGTGCCATAGCCAACCAATCCTCCGAAGATCATTCGGCCTCTTTTACCTGGTGATCCGTAATCAATATGCACATGGTTGTTCCCAATATTGGACATGGAAGCGGTTCGGGGACTCAGTGGCTTTTTCTTGGTGTCCTCTTTTTTAGCCTCATGCTCATGGTTGGCATGAGAATCCTTTTTATTGCTTTCTTGCTCACCTTTACCAGGGCTTCCACAACTAAAAAGCAATGCGAAAATTGTAAGTGTTAGTGCTGTCGTCTTCATGGTTTTTTTTTTATCTTAATCTTAAACTGTTACCTATTACTGAAACGGAGCTGAGGCTCATGGCCAATGCCGCAAGCATCGGACTCAACAAAAGACCAAATACAGGGAAGAGCACTCCTGCGGCTATTGGTACACCTAGCATATTATAAATGAATGCAAAGAACAGATTCTGCTTAATGTTTCTCATCACATCTGTACTCAACTTACGAGCTCTCACGATCCCGTCCAATTCTCCTTTAACCAAGGTAAGACTTGCACTTTCAATAGCTACATCGGTACCAGTTCCCATAGCAATTCCTACATTGGCCTGAGCAAGTGCCGGGGCATCATTGATTCCATCTCCAGCCATAGCTACAATCTTTCCCTCTTCCTGGAGCGCTTTGACTTTCTCGTATTTGTTTTCTGGTAAGAGATCCGCTTCATATCCATCTAATCCAAGCTTGTCTGCAACTGCTTTGGCCGTATTCTTGTTGTCACCTGTGAGC
>JAVJQA010000017.1:0-106894 GCA_040218045.1 Marinoscillum sp. | reverse complement strand
ATTGAAACTAATCTCTAGAATTATAAAGGCTATTAACAGCTTTTATCGGCACTTCTCCATCAAACTTGACCAATCAACTTTACTGATGAGAATTTGAAAATTGCTTTAAATGAAAGAGGCTATCCTTTTTGGACAGCCTCCTTTCTACGCATAAAAACCAAACGCATTATGCCAATGCTGCCGATTCAAAACGCATATCAAAAACTAAAAAACCAAAACCTGCCTTGCCGGCAGGCAGGCGCATATTGACCAACTCACCCCAATCATTACTTTTTTGAAATATTGTCAATCTCTTAACTCCCCTCTCTAGTTTAGAGAGGGGCTGGGGGTGAGTTGCTTAAAATCCCAAAACGCATGACTTTTTAATAGAAATCAAGAACGGCTGCCGTTATTAAACAATATTTGGATAGTTGATGGTTTACAAAACCCTGGAAAGCAAGGGCAGCAACATCCTCACCGATGAAGAAGCCTACCTGCAGCAAGCCAAAATAGACGAGCTGAAACTCCAGCGTCAGTACAGGGACGATCAGATCATTGCCATAGATGAACTGCTGGAGCCAGTACAGGCTACATAGCTTTTATCACCACTTAATAGCAAAGCCCCTCGTTCCTGACCTGGGGCTTTTTTATATTAAGTGACCCGCTTTTTTAAGAAAAGCTTATCTCTTTATTGAGTCTTCATCCAACTTACATTGCATCATTGAGAAGGAAGAGACAGTTTTCATTGATTGCGCTCCAAAATCCACAGAGGTTCTCAGCATAACTTGCTTTAACCTTTCCTTAGAAATTGACCAATACATTGAGGGTCATCTGAGAATAAGACTGGTTAGCCAATCCCTTGAGCGGATCTGCACCAGAAATCCACTCATGTTTTATAGTAATTTTGTTATTGTCTGATTTGGCCTCTTTATTAAAAGCTTTTGCTAGTTTAATAATGCTTAGGTCAACTCCGACTCCCCATTTTCGCAGAGCATCCAGATCCTTTCCTGGATCATTTTTTATTTTCAATCTACCATTATAGCTAAATGAACCAAAAATAAAACGATAATTGTCCATCAGTTTGTCAAAGACACCTGGTAGTAAGTAAGCATCAATACCTACATCTCCCTGGAGGAAGTTTAATGGTTCGTTTTCTATGGTGGCATAAGTAGCACCAAGATTATAAGAAGTTTTAAATCCAATTCCATTATTGATAAGAGACCAATAAGCATCAGGTGTTAAGATCCCCTTGATTCCTGAGGCTCCAGAGGCATTGGGGTAGTAAGTAATTCCAAAAATATACTGCATACCCTCTTCTTCATTTGTTCGGTCATTCGAGCGTTTTATGGTTAGAGTGGGATTCAGCATCGCTAAAGCAACACCATTTGAATCTTTAAATGATCTTTTCCAGTCAATGGTAGTGCCCCACTGCCGTGTATCCTGCTGTTTATCAATAAGAGTGTTTTTGTGAATTTCACCAATGACAGTGAAACTAATGTTTCCCGATTTAGTCTTAAATGTGTAACCAAAATCAGCAAACCCCTGTGTTAACCAGTTTGTATCAGTGGTGTCTGAGGAAGGGTTGGTGTAGACCAGCTGTGCTGCTTCCCCTTTGGTATATGAGTTGTCAGATGCCTGACCAACTTGAAAAGTTATTTGAGCTATACCCAGGTGGGTACTGAATAGAACAGCGCACAATAAGTGTAATTTTATCTTAGTCATCTCATCCGGAATATTTAGTAACAATTACTTCAATAACTTCTTTCACTGTATCCTTCTCGTAGACGTCTTTACCCAAAACTGTTGTGAACTTACCTCCATACTGTTTTTTGATATCCATCAACGTTAAGTTGCATAACTGAGCCAATCCGTCATCAGCTGCTAACCACCAATCTGCAAAACGCAAATCATATTTGAAAGTGGATGAAGTGGTCACAGAAAAACTTGTATAACTCTTTACCCAACGAATAAAGTGGTTGGCAATTTCAATAGAAATACTAGAGTCCTTGATAATTTCATTAAGAAGCTTGTTCAAGTGATCGGAGCCTGACTGTGCAACAAAATATTGAAGTTCACTGATTAGGCCAGCTGCTTCAATATCAGTTAGTTCAAATTGAATTTTTACTTTCATGACTTTTTTTTATGAAGGTAGTAGCGTTTTATACCATGTTCAATACCCATTAAGAGGTATTTGAACAACTTACTGGCCTATTTAAGATTTCAATGCAAGGATTTTTTAATACAAATCATGAATATGCATGATAAATCAAAATACAGAAACTTAAGTCCGTTATGTAATGACTAGAGCCCACCATCCAGGGTCTCTTTTTTATTATTACCTGCATAGAATGATATAAACCCATAGCAATTTCATATTTTTAAAATTCCATTGACAAGAGTATTAATGAACAGGATAAAAGAAGTCCTAGAAGCAAAGGAAATTAAACTAACATGGCTATCAAAGAGGCTGGGTAAGAGCTATAACATGACTAATGCATATGTTCAGAATAGAGACCAACCTAGTTTCGAAGACTTGAATAGAATTGCTGATATCCTTCATGTTGACGTAAGAGATTTGATGGTTCCTAATCTAAAGGCTGTGCAAAATGACTAAAGTATCATTCAAAGTCTCCGCCCGAACAGCTCGGTTAATTGGACGAGAAAATATTGCAACTTCTAAAGGAGCAATAATAGAACTTGTTAAGAATGGATATGATGCTGATAGCGATGTTAGCATAGTCTATTTTGACAATAGATTTTCTGACATCCCTGAAGGACTCGGAGTTGATGGGTTTGATGACTTAGTTGGCGCTGGTTTCGACAAGACATATCTTGAAAGTCTTTATCAGAAAAGTGATGGTAATTATACAATTAAGGACAACTTAATAGAGTCAGAAACTAAATCTTTTAAATCCAAACTAGCAAAACTTAATACCCTGTATATAATTGATTCAGGTGAGGGTATGACTCAAAAGATTATTCGAGATCACTGGATGACAATTGGTACCGACAATAAAGCCCTTAATGTCTTCACAAAGTCTGGTAAGGTAAAAGCTGGAGCAAAAGGAATAGGAAGATTTGCCTTAGATAAACTAGGAGGGAAGTGCGAAATGATAACGGTCTTCAACCCAAAGAATCATGATCCAGATGTAGATGAAGAAGGTGTGAAAACTGATTTTGATGGCTATAGATGGAATGTTGATTGGGAGGATTTTGAGGGTGATTTTAAAACTATTGATAGTGTCGAGGCTGACTTAATTGGAATCAAAGTTGACTCATTAAAAACCAAATTGGTGGAAACCTTACCTGATTTGGATTTGACTAAAATAAAAACGAATGAAAAATTTCAATATGGCACTATTTTAAAAATCACTGATCTGCGAGAGAGTTGGGAAGATTTCTATGTAAATGAAGTTTTTTCAGATCTTGAAGTTCTTGTTCCACCAAAAGAAAGTGGAACGTTCAAGATCTATCTATATAGCACACAAGATCTAGCTAGATACGGGGAAGTGGAAGGATCGATTTGTGATGATTTTGATTATAAGTTAACAGCAAAAGCTGATACAAATCAGAATGTTACGATTACAGTTCACAGGAATGAATATGATATAGAAACTATTGAACCTGAGTTTTTTGGACGAAATGAGATGAAGAAGGCTCCATTCAGAAAGAAGGACTTTGAAAGGGGGTATTGGAAAAAGACTACAACGTTCTCTCAATTACTCCCTGGATTTGCCAAGAATGATAAATCTAATGTATTCGGAGATATTGGTTTGTTTGATTTCACCTTTTACTATTTAAAAAGAGGATCCTCCTCCGAGGACTCAAGGCGCTTTCACAATCGCCAGTTTAATACAGGCCAGCGTAGAGAATGGCTTGATAAATTTGGTGGTGTTAAGCTTTTTAGGGATAATTTCAGAGTAAGACCATACGGAGAAGTGAAAGATAGTTCATTCGACTGGTTAGGATTTGGATTAAGAAAATCTGCTAATCAAGCAGGTATAGCTAAAAAGAGGGTGGATGGAGAGTAGAGCCTGAAAACGTTGCAGGATCGATCAAAATTTCTAGACTAACAAACTTAAATTTTGAGGATAAGTCAAGTAGGGAAGGACTTCAGGAAAATAAAACATTTCTGATTTTTAAAGAGATCATATCGAGCATAATTTCAATTCTTGAAAAAGATCGAGCACTTATTGCTCGTGAAATGGATATGTTTTTCGATGAGAAGTATGGACATATTAAAGACAAGGAAAAGGTTGAAGAACTGGCAAAATCTATTCTTGAGCGCAGTAGAAAGGAAAAGCAAGAAAAAAAAGATACCCCAAATACAGAGCAAGAATCGGCAGATCTAACTAATTCATCTCATAAGTTGGTATTACTTGCTGAATTAAATAAAGAGAAAAATGAGAAAATCGAAAGATTAGAGGATGAACAAAAAGTTCTCCGAGGTTTGGCGAGCAGTGGTATCGTCTTAGCATCCTTCAGTCATGATCTAAGCAAGCTCAATGATGTATTGACGTCAAGGGTTGACAAAGTGAAATCTCTAATCTCTGAAAAGCTTGATTTAGAGCTATACAAAAACGAAGAAGATCGTAAGAACCCTTTTGTTCAGCTTGAGAAAATGCAGAAGCAAGATTTGAAGCTTCAAAATTGGCTAAATTTTTCAATGGGGGCGGCTAGAAAAGATAAAAGAAAACGTAAGCAGCTTTTTTTAGATAAGTACTTAAATGACTTAAAAGCTGATTGGTTAACGATACTTGAAAATAGGGGGATAAAATTGGATTTATCAGAGGTAGGTAAGATAGAACTTAGGGTTTTTGAAATAGATTTTGATAGCATATTCAATAATTTATTGGTGAATTCATTTGATGCTTTTAAACATTCAAAAGAGAACCGGGATAGAATTATCACAATTAAGGCGAAAGTTTCAAAGAATATTACTATTGACTATTACGACAATGGCCCGGGGTTGTCGCAAGATATTGCTGATCCTGAAAAAGTATTTGATCCATTATATACAACAAAGCGAAACGCCTTCACAGGTGCTGAAGAAGGAACTGGGTTGGGGATGTGGTTGGTGAAATCAGTTACTAGAGAAAATGATGGGGAAGCAAAACTATTATATCCAAAAATAGGATTTGGTTTAAGGTTGATTTTCCCTGCTAAATTTAAAAAATAGCCATGTACAGGATTCTATTTATTGACGAAGAACAGGATGATATCGAATATTTCAAGGACTACATTGAGGCTAAAGATGTCAGCAACTCTTTTGAGGTAATTGCAACTTATCCATCAGGAAATCTTGTGGAAATGCTAGATGTAATTTGGAGTTCACATGTAGATGCAATTATTACTGACTTTATGTTGAATGAAATCAAAGAGAATATAAAGTACAACGTTCCATATAATGGTGTAGAACTCGTTCGTGAGGTGTTATCTCGGAGAGAAGATTTTCCATGTTTTGTTATGACTGCATTTGATGATGATGCTGTAGGAGAAAGTGAGGATGTTAATATTGTTTACATAAAAGGAATTCTTCATGGAACTGAAAAAGAAACTAAAGCAAAAGCGAATTTTTTAGATCGGGTAAAAAATCAGATTCTTCATTACAGAGCGAAACTTGAGAGCGCTGAAAATAGACTACTTGAGCTAATTAAGAAAAGTGAGAAGAATGAACTGGATGCTGGTGAAGAAGAGGAAATGGTTCATCTAGATAGCTTGATTGAGAAATCACTTGATAAAGAATCAGTTGTCCCTAAAATCATTAAAGAGAAGAAGGAGTCAGACTCACTATCTGATTTGCTGAATAAGGTTGATTTACTGACTAAAAGACTGGGTGGTGATGGTGAAAATTGATTTTAGAATCAGTACTGATGTACCAGTTAGAACCTATAAGGATAAAGAGTTAAAACACTATCGAGGATATAAACCCTATTTACAAAAGGATTTCAAAAAGAAGTGTGGTTATACCAATTGTCTTGACGATTGGTTTGGAGGTTCAATCACGTTTCAAATTGACCACTTTCTACCACAATCCACACATCCAAACCTGAAAACCAAGTACTCTAATTTGATTTATAGCTGTTCATATGTTAATCGAGCAAAAAGTAATGATGTAGGCAACTATCTTGATCCATGCGATACTGATTATAACCAACACTTTTATAGAAATGATAAAGGGGAAATTATCGCCGAATCAAACTCTAAACAAGCGGTATATATGTACAAAAAGCTTAAACTATATCTGAAGAGATATAGTATAATATGGACATTAGAACAATTGGAAATAAGAATGACCAAACTAAGAGAAATCATCGAGAAAAGTGATGATGGTGATGCAAAGGAGCTTTTTATCCAAGTAACCATGAAGTATATGGATTATAAAAAATATTTGAGAGCACAGTAGAATTGGAAAAGGAAGTATTTACATACCTGCGATCATACTCATTTGAACCACTAAAGATCAATAGATTGGTGGTGTCGTCATTTTTGTACCAAAGAAATATTAAAACGCTCAGGAACAGGTATTTACAGGATTTCTTGATCCATGAAGAAGATGAAGATTTTGATGCACTTAATGAATTCAAGACCTTACAAGTACTCGATAGTTTTGAGCAGTTAATTGAGCTCTTTGAGTTCGTAATATCTCCGAAAGAAAAGGTTGTAAATGGAGCAATTTACACACCAAAATACATCAGGGATTATATTATTAATGAGTCTATCAGCTCGTATAAACAGGAGCTTGAAAGTATAGAAATATGCGATCCTGCATGTGGTTGCTCAGGCTTTTTACTGTCTTGCGCTAGGCTGTTGAATAATGTTACTGGAAGACCTTTCAGTGAAATATTTAGAGAGCAGTTATTTGGTTTAGATATTGAGGAATTTTCAATTGAAAGGTCTAAAATATTACTTAGCCTTCTTGCAATTTCGGAAGGAGAAGATGAAGAGTCATTTGATTTTAACCTATTTAAAGGAAATGCTTTAAGCTTCAATTGGTGCGATAACTTATTAGATTTCAAAGGATTTGACATAGTTCTGGGCAATCCTCCCTATGTATGTTCTCGCAATATGGATCAGGAATCCCTTGATTTAATTGGTAATTGGGAGGTTACTAAAAGTGGTCATCCAGACTTATATATTCCATTTTTTCAGTTGGGATTTGAAAGCTTAAAATCCAATGGAATTCTGGGGTTTATAACTGTAAACACTTTCATAAAAAGTGTCAATGGAAGATCACTAAGAGAATATTTTTCTAGAAACAAGGTTGACTTGAAAATAATCAACTTTGGAGGAGAGCAAATTTTCAAAAACCGTAGCACTTATACATGCATTTGTTTTTTAAAGAATAGTGCAGGTAAAATCAAATACAAAAAGGCAACACCTGATAGCATTGAATCCATCAAGGGTTCAATGTTCACTTCTTACAAATACGATACACTTCACGATCATGATGGATGGAATTTGGTTGATTCAAAGGATCAACTTGAATACGTTAATAAAATCGAAGCTGTTGGTCGTCCATTTAAAGATGTCTATAAGATAAGAAACGGCATTGCAACGTTGAAAAATGACATTTATAAGTTTTTTCCTATCGGAGAAGATGATAGATGTTTTTTATTAAGGACCAAAAATGGATCGGTCTATAAAATAGAAAAGGATATATGTCGTGACATTGTTAACCCCAATAAGGCAAGAAGTGAAGAGGATATATTGTTTAACAATGAGAAAATAGTTTTTCCTTATACACAAAACGAAAAGGAGACATTGATTATACAGGAACAGGTCTTTCAGGAATTATATCCTCATGCTTACAAATATCTGAGCGATAACAAGAAGATTTTAAGCGCACGTGATAAAGGGCAAAGGGAATATGAAAAATGGTATGCATATGGCCGTAGACAGTCCCTTGATATTAACTCATACAAATTATTCTTTCCTCACCTAAGTGAACGTCCTACATTCACAATTTCAAGAGACAAAAGATTACTGTTTTATAGTGGAATAGCCGTAGTGTCAGATTCACTCAGAGAGCTAAGAGTCTTAAAGAGAATAATGGAATCAGATATATTCTTTGATTATATAAAGAATATAACCAAGGACTATTCGTCTGGCTATATATCCATGAGCAAAAACTATATTAAAAATTTCGGCATCTGTGACCTTTCGGAAGAAAAGAAGGATTTGTTGTTGGAGTCAAGTGATCCAGAGCGATTATTAAGAAGTTATTATGGATTACGCAAGCCATACGAATTAATTGAAAATGATTTGGCTAGAGTAGCAGAACCAAACACGAAAAATTATGGATGATAAAGAGTTGAATGTATCAGATCTGGATTTCATACTGGAGTCTTTACGCTACACCAGTGGCTTTTGAAGATTCCCAGAAATATCCGAGTTACGAATTCAAACAAAAACGGATAAAAGATGATCAAGACGTTATTGATAAGGTCAAACATCTTAAGCAGACTTTTAATGAATTTTAGTAGTGAATACTGGTCTCAACTTCATCCACTTTCCAAGCTAGATCAGACTCGTTGAAAAACACCCCATTGCCCAAAATTATCTTAGTTACAAAGGCACTCATTTCAGGATAATCAAATAATACACCCCAATAACTTGCGATATCCCCCTTTGCCAAATCAGGTTTGCCATTTTTTAAACATGGAATCATCAGTAGGGCAAACTTTCAATCCATGTTTCGGGTTATAATCTATTGAATATTTCAGGTTTAACCCTTTAAACAAAAGGTCAGGTATTAGCTGGATATTGCGGACGATACTGACCTCCATAATACCGGTATTTGGGAGATATGAAAAAGTGTATTTTACAGGCATATACAATGCATTTTTTTTTGGATGTTCAGATGAGTTCAAAGACTAGCATATCTTGAATAAATGAAAACCGACCAGTACTATTTTTTGGTTACGTATGAAATAACTTTCGAACAATATGTTCGAAGCTCCCTCTTAGCGAAGCTGAATTAATCCTGTATAATGAAAGATTCATACACGTAATACAGGTGATCAAAACCATAGGCAGGCCTGATGGCGGTCATGTTTGTCCTCGCTTACAGACTGTACATTACCCTCAACAATTAGCCCTAAGAGGGCAAAAACAATGGTGATGTACTTAAAATCAGTTATGCTCTCCGGCCTGCTACTGCTGACCATGACTGGATACTCTCAAAAGGGAGTAGGAGAATCAGTGGGTGTTAGTCGTCAGCGGCTAAACACTGACGTTATTGAGCTAAATGGTACTGTAACACGGGTAGAAGTCGAACCCTGCAAGTACACTACGGGAAAGTCCGTTTCCAGCACCCATTTAATGGTTGAAACTGATAACGGAACCGTGCTGAACATTCATCTGGGGTCAACCACAGAGGTTTCCGAAATGGTGGCTGACATTGAAGGTAAGGAGATCAGGTTGATGGCCTTTCGAACCAACAAATTGCCTGAAGGTCACTATATCGGCAAGGAACTGAGCTATAATGGAAAAGAAATAGTCCTGAGGGATGAAGCATTAAAACCCTTCTGGGCTGGAAAAACAGGCCGCGAAAACAAAAGAAAGTGGAAGAACAACTAAAAATAGGCCTGACTTATTACAAGCAGGCCTATTTAATGAAACTCCAATGAGATGCAATGGCTCCCGGCATTTCTCAGGGATGTTGGCTTTTCAATAACCTTCCTTTTAGCAATTGATCTGATCACCAGCCAGCATTCAGATAGAGCAATAGAGCAGTGTGGCATATATAAAGTCCAAGCAATGAAAACGATCAAAATTCTGGGGATGGGTTGCCCCAAATGTAAGCAAACAGCGTCTGTGGTGAATACCGCCATTCAATCGTTGGGCATAGAAGCCGAGGTGATCAAAGTAGTGGATATCCGGCAAATCATGGAATACCACGTGCTCACCACACCAGCTGTGGTGATAGATGAGCAGGTGATCATCAAAGGCCGTGTGCCTTCTGTTCGTGAAATCACTGATGCCTTAAGGTAATGTTCGATTGGCTCCAACACTTTGCGGACTGGCTGATATTTACAGTTTTCAGCATTAAGGCCGGGAGTCATCTCGGAGAGGCGTTGAATTTCTTCGTCTATGATGTCGTAAAAATCATCCTCCTTTTGTTCCTCATCATTTTCCTGATGGGAATGGTCAATGCCTACTTTCCTATTGAACGCTTGCGGAATTTTCTGAGCCGGCACAAGCTTTACGGCCTTGAGTACTTCCTGGCCTCTGTTTTTGGTGCTGTTACACCGTTTTGTTCCTGTTCATCTGTTCCGCTGTTTATTGGGTTTGTCCAGGGAGGCATTCCTCTTGGGGTGACTTTCTCCTTTCTGATTACCTCACCATTGGTCAACGAGGTAGCCCTGGCGCTTTTTATCGGTATGTTTGGCTGGAAGGTTACCTTGATCTATGCGCTCTCCGGAATCCTGTTGGGCGCTATTGGTGGCTGGATATTGGGGAAACTTCATGTTGAAATTTTTCTCACCGACTGGGTCAAACAGCTCTGGCAGCACGTAAGCGTTGAAAATGACACCAGCAACCTCAATGTGGGATTTATGGCGCGGATTCCCGGAATCAGCAGGGAATCCCTGAGTATCGTCAGAAGTATCATTTGGTACGTGATCATCGGCATTGGCATTGGAGCGGTGATGCACGGGTACATACCTGAGAATTTTTTCCAGCAATACCTATCCGGTGGGCAGTGGTGGACAGTTCCGATAGCGGTGGTGCTCGCAGTGCCAATTTACGCCAATGCAGCTGGAGTCATCCCCGTGGTTCAGGTATTGGTGAGCAAAGGAGTGCCATTGGGCACGGCCATTGCCTTTATGATGAGTACGGTAGGACTCTCACTTCCGGAGGCCACGTTGTTGAAAAAAGTGATGACCTTCCGGTTGATTCTGATATTTTTTGGAGTAGTAACCGCGTTTATCACCCTGCTGGGTTTCCTCTTCAATGCACTTTTGTAGTCATGGCCTGATATCAGGTGTTTTGATAAAACGGCCTGCATCGTCATCAGGAAGTGTCTATCGTACGAAATCCCCACATTACTCAGACACTCTTTTCAGAAACCGACAAAGTCAGACTACCGTGTTTGACAGTCCAGGATTCTTTGTGGATGAAATGATCAAAGGAGATTTTAAGGGATATTGTCATTTTGAAAAAGTAGGGGATCAGACTCTTGGTCATGGTTGCATCAATAAATCCAATTCACTGATTCATAGATAGATAAGCCTGGGTTAGATTTTTCTCATGCATTTTCGGGTTTAGGCAAGGTTAAATCGGTGAATAGGGGGTATCTTGATACTAAGCAGACAGCTAGTTACCAACTGCACAATTGGTATTAAACCTAGCTGATTGTTTAGCAATTACCTGCTTTTTACAGAAACAAGATGTGTCACGGGTACGTATACTACTAGTAGTAGTTATTATGCGTGTAGTACTTTCAATTCTATCCAAAAATCGCTAACTTTTAGAAAAGATGTACCCATATAAAAACCTTCTGGTTCCATTAAATTTAACAACTACCGATGAAGCTGCCATTCGGTTTTCGTCTCAAATCAGCTTAACGTCCAAATCTGAAAACGCTTATTTCATTCATGTGAAAAGGCCTTCGGAAATACCTCAGCAAATTTTAGATGAATACCCTCAACTATTGGTTCCTTCTGAAGAAGAAAGGAAACAAAAAATGCAATCGCAAGTCGAGGTAGGGTGGTTTGAATCCCCAGACACCAATGTCGTTTTCCAGATAGAAGCGGGCACACCTCTTGAGGTTCTTTTAGAGCATATTGTAAAAAAGGACATTGATCTGGTGGTAATCGGCCGGAAAACGGAGGCAAAAGACACGCGGAGGCTACCGATCAACCTGGCTCGCAAGGCGCCATGTTCGGTACTGGTAGTTCCGGAAAATTCCAAACATACGATTTCAAACATCCTGGTACCGATAGACTTCTCTGAATTTGCATTAAATGCTTTAGAGCAGGCTGTCAACCTTGCATTCGCTAATAACATCTCAACCATTCAATGCGTGAATGTTTTTCAACTTCCCATAGGGTACTATAAGACGGGAAAAAGTCAGGAAGAATTTCAGGAATTAATGAAAAAGAACGCCATCAAGGATTATGAGCGATTCGTTAAAAAAATTGATTTGAAGGGCGTGGAGGTAAACCCGATTTTCCTGCACCATGACAAACCTGCGCAAGCCATTCAAAGTGTGGTTGAAAATAACAAGGTTGATCTTTTGGTGCTAGGCACAAGAGGTAGAAATGCGGGAGCAGGCCTACTGCTTGGAAGTGTCACCGAAGACATTATTTTGAATACCCGGATTCCGCTTATGGCTGTAAAAAAGAAGGGAACAGGACTGTCATTGCTAGAAGTCTTATTAAAGCATTTATAATTAAATAAATAAAACTCAAGATCTCTAAATCTCTTTAAGAATGAAACTACTCCAAAAAATTCTTGTACCAACTGATTTTCATGGTTCGGCCAATCGTTCGGTGGAGATGGCCATAGACATGGCCAAAAAATTTGATTCAGAAATCATTTTACTTCACGTTCTCACTGATAATCCCGGTTTGAGCCAATACGAGAGCATGATCAATAAAGAAGTAGAAAGACAGCTAAAAGACGTGCGATCAAAAATTACCGACAGTGGAATCGAAAAAGTAACTGAAGCTGTGAGGAAGGGGAGTAAGTTCTTTGAGATCAACCAGTTTGCCTCAGAACACGATGTAAATATAATCCTCATGGGGTCAGGAGAACGTATTAGCACAGGTAAACCTAAGATTGGAATAACCACCAAAAGAGTTATAGAAACCTCTACTAAACCTGTCTGGATTACCACAGAGCAATCTACGGATTCCATTCGATCAATCGTTTGTCCAGTTGATCTATCCGAACCCTCACGGCGTGCTCTTGGAAATGCAATCCATCTTGCCCGTTCTTTCCAGTTGGGGTTGACCGTATTACATGTTACCGAATCATATAAGGACATGCTAGACGGTCTTAGTGTTGACCTGGAGGATACAAATGCGCCTGGCCAATTAGAAAACGAGCTTTCCAAATTTCTTAAATCGTTTGATTTTCACGGTGTCAACTGGGAACAGAAGATACTCTACGGCAAACCTTCTGCAGAGATTTTGAAATTTACAGAAAGTCAAGGGCCGGAGACTTTACTGGTCATGGGTACTACGGGCAGGACTGGCTTCAGCAAAATGTTGCTTGGAAGCGTGACCGAAAAGGTGACACAGACTTTGCCATGTTCATTTATCACCATGAAGCAAGAAGACTTCATAGTGGTTCAAATGAACGCTGACCTTCACGATCTGGAATCTCACTTCAAACAAGGCATGGAAATGCTTGAAAACGGACTACCTAAAGAAGCTTTGAATCAGTTTAAACTAGGTATCAGTATTAATGACTTGCATGCGCCATCCTGGGATGGCCTGTCCCTGGCTTATGCCCGCCTGCAAGAAGACAAAAAAGCTGAAGACGCTCACAACCATGCTAAGGAAATTCGTACTCGAATGGAAGAACAAAAAATAGTGGCAGAAATACGAAATAAACATTGGTTGGCAGGTGGGCACTAATGGAGTGAAAAGAAATGATAGGACCATAACTATATGATCATGGTAGATCATTCTACACAAATACGGCTAAAGATAAATGAGTCTATATTCATCAAGGACCCGGATTCTTCAGAGATTGGTAAAAGAATAATCTCTGAAAGCATCTCCCTGATGGATCAAATTGGTTGGGAAGCATTTACCATTAAAAAACTCGGAAAGGTGATAGGTTCAGCTGAAAGTACCATCTATCGGTATTTTGAAAACAAGCATAAAATCCTTTTATATCTCACTAACTGGTACTGGTGTTGGCTGGATTTCAGATTGGTTTTGGCTACTGCCAACATGCAGTCCACCGAAAAACAGATCGAAACAGCTATCAGGTTATTGACGAAACCCGTGAAGGAGGATAGTGATTTTTCACATATCAATGAGGTGATTCTGAACCGGTTGGTTATTGAACAGTCATCTAAGGTTTATAACACTGAGCAAATAGATGATGACCAAAAGAAGGGAATGTTTGAGGCATATACACGGTTGGTCCAGCGTGTCAGTGACATGGTATTGGCTATAAACCCAGAATTTCCATACGCGCACATGCTGATATCCAGTGTCATTGAAGCGGCTAATAAACAGTATTATTTTGCTGAGCATTTGCCATCATTGACCGATACCGGGATAAATGACCGTAAAATCCCTGATTTCTTCGTTCGTGTGGTATTTAATACAATTAAGGAGCAGGAATAAACGAATAAAATCTATGTCAGAATTCAACAACCTCAATGCATTAGCTGATCAACTCTACCAGGATGGTCTGGAAAGGGCCCAAAAAGAGTCGGAAAGGATCATCAGTGAAGCTCAGGATAAAGCGGAGAAAATCTTGGCTCAAGCCACTCAACAAGCTGATGAAATCATCTCCAAGACCAGGAAGGAGGCTGAAAAACATCGTGCCGTTGTTCAAAGCGAAATCCAGCAGAAGGCCAAACATGCTAAACAGGACCTGAAAACAGCTATTGAAACGCTAATCAATGCCCGGGTACTAAATCATCCACTCAAAGAAGTCCTATCCGACCAGGACTTTGTGAAGAATCTCATCACTACCTCACTGGATACATGGAAGGACGGAAAAGAAGTTGAATTATTGATTCCTGAGTCGCTTAAGGTTACAGAATCAGACCTCCGGGCCAAAGTACACAAACATTTGCCTGGTCTGAAAGTGAACCCCAGTGCTCATCTGGAGAATGGTTTTCAAATAGACAACAAGGAGAAGGGATACATTTTGTCATTTACAGATTCAGATTTCAAGGCGCTCTTCGAACCTTACCTCACGGATGCTGTGCGAAATATCTTATTTAATGAGAGCGAATGAACTATTACTATCTCATATCGTCTTTGCCTAAACTGGATGTCACTGACGATTCGTTATCCGCAGATCAATTGGATGAAATCATCGAGTTGATCACCCGAAACCTGTCCGATGATGACCTGGTGATTATGAACTGCCTGCTACATGAGAATGACAATCAGAACCTGCTGTCCGTCCTTTTCCGCGAATACCATGACTTTGACATTCGGACAACACATCAGCCTTCTTCCTTTCCAATTGAGGTTCTTGACAACTATCGCCGGGAATTTTCTGCTCTTCCCGATTACCTGATGAATTACCTAAACGATCTCTCCGGTACTTTTTCATCATTAACCATGCGGGAAATGGAACAAACCCTGAATAGGTACTTTCTGGAATATATACAGGGAATTGACCACCCTTTTCTGAACACATATTACTCCTGGACTTTTAGATTAAAGCAGGCCATAGCAGAAGCCAACCTAAAATCTTTTGATTCCCTGAAGACTAAAAATGAAGCCAGTGAACCGTCCTTCCCTGCGACTCGTACCCTACACGATCTAACAGAGCCACAAGAAATAACCAGCCAGATGCAACCAATTATAGAGTCCAAAGACCTGGAAGCTATTGAACGCAAGGTCGATCAATACTACTGGCAATTTTCGGGTAGTTGGCAAGACCCTTTCTCTACAGATCAGGTATTGGCCTATATGGTAAAACTCCAACGCCTCTATTGTCGCAGGAGAATAGTGTCAAAAGGAGAAGCAGACAGGTTTCATTTTGGAACACTGGTGGCCGAATTAAAAGAAAAAAGATCATCACCTAAAATACCAATCGTATGACTACAGGAAAGGTAGTAGGGGTAATTTCCAACCTTTTGCTCATCGAAGTAGAAGGAGCTGTTACACAAAACGAGATTTGTCAGGTCAATGCAGGAAAGTGGCTCAAAGCCGAAGTGATTCGAATCCGACAAAACATTGCCTCGGCCCAGCTTTTTGAGTCCAGTTCTTCTATTCAAGTTGGTGCTGAAGTGCATTTCACCGGGAGCATGCTGGAAGTAGAGCTTGGTCCCGGAATACTCTCCAGAAAATATGACGGTCTTCAGAGTGATCTGGAACGAATGACCGGAACGTTTATTGAGATTGGTGATCATACAGATGCACTGGACAAGGAAAGAAATTACCTGTTCACTCCGCTTGTGAATGAAGGCGATTTTGTGAAAGCCGGCCACTGGCTGGGGTCTGTAAAGGAAAACCAGATCGACCATAAAATCATGGTGCCTTTTGCATGGGAAGGCAGCTTCAAGGTCTCCTGGATTGCTTCTGAAGACAATTTCCGGATCAATGATATCATTGCCAAAGTTGAAGATGGGGGAGGCAAGACTCTTGAAGTAACCATGGTACAGAAATGGCCGGTCAAGGTGCCATTGACGGGGTTTGTAGAAAAAATTCGACCTGGCAAGATTTTCCAGACCGGGTTAAGGGTCATTGATACCTTAAACCCAATGATGGAGGGTGGAACAGGATATATTCCCGGGCCTTTCGGTACGGGTAAGACGGTTTTGCAACAGGCCATTGCCAAAAACAGTGAAGCAGAGATTCTCATGATTGTGGCCTGTGGAGAACGCGCCAACGAAGTAGTGGAAATTTTCTCCGAGTTTCCCAATCTGGTGGATCCTGTTACTGGCCATAAACTAGATCAAAAGACTGCCATCATTTGCAATACCTCCAACATGCCCGTGGCTGCTCGTGAAGCATCTGTGTATGTGGGCATGACCCTTGCTGAATACTATCGGTGCATGGGGTATAAGGTGTTGCTGCTAGCTGATTCTACTTCCCGATGGGCTCAGGCTTTGCGAGAAATGTCCAACCGTTTGGAAGAACTACCGGGTCAGGATGCTTTTCCGGTGGAACTCCCGGCAACAATCGCCAACTTTTATAGCCGGGCAGGGATTGTGAAACTGGGAAATGGACAAATGGGATCCGTGACCTTTATTGGGACCATCTCACCAGCTGGAGGAAATTTTAAAGAGCCAGTCACTGAGTCCACGAGTAAAGTTGCAAGATGCTTCTATGCGCTTTCTCAGAAACGTGCAGATTCCAAAAGATATCCGGCGATTGATCCGCTGGCCTCTTATTCCAAATACATCGACTATCAGGAATTTGGAGAGTATAGCGACGAACACATTCAAAAAGGATGGGTACAGTCCGTAAAGCGACTGAAAGATCTGCTGAGAATTGGGCTAGAAACCAGAGACCAGATCAATATCCTTGGCGATGATGCGGTTCCGGTTGATTATCATATCAGCTTCTGGAAAAGTGAACTGATTGACTTTGGAATTATCCAACAAAACTCTTTTGACCCCATAGACATGCGATCCGAAATAGACCGCCAGCGCTACATGCTCAATTTTATATTGGACTTGTGCTCGAAGGATTTCCAATTTGAAAATTTTGAAGAGGTGCGGGATTACTTCAAAAACCTCATCAACCTGGTTACTCAGATGAATTTTTCAGCGTTCGAGTCTGCGTCTTTTAATAAATACGAGGAGCAGGTTATTGAGATTTTAAACCAAAATACGGAACAACATGCAGACCAAGGCCTTTCGTAAAACATATACCCGGATCGAACGGATCACAAAAGCCACATGCGTACTCAAAGCTACTTCTGTGAGGTTTGGAGAACTGGCCTGGGTTGAAAAAAAGCCTGCGCAGGCCATCAGTATTATCGGGAATCTAGTCACACTTCAGGTTTTTGGAGGTACTGAAGGCCTGTCCACTCATGCGCATGTCGTTTTTACAGGCAAGCCGCCTTCATTGGCTGTAAGTGATTTGCTGGCAGGTCGTATTTTCAATGCGCTTGGTCAACCTTTAGATGGCCTTTCACCTGTTACAGGCGAGGAGCGTGAAATCAAAGGCCCTGCGGTAAACCCGGTAAAAAGGGCCAAACCGAATGTTTTACTTACTACGGGGATTGCAGGGATTGACCTGAACAATACGCTGGTAACAGGTCAAAAGATACCCTTCTTTGCTGATCCCGATCAACCCTACAATCAGGTAATGGCCGAGGTAGCACTAAGAGCAGAAGCAGACAAAATCATCCTCGGTGGCATGGGACTTTCCAATGATGATTTTATTTTCTTCAAAAACACTTTCGAAGCAGCCGGTGTGTTGGATAAGATTGTGGGTTTTGTCAACACTTCGGAAGATCCGCCATTAGAAAGACTACTCATTCCGGATATGGCATGTACTGCCGCAGAATACTTTGCCAATGACAAGCAGGAGAAGGTATTGCTGCTACTGACTGATATGACCCTTTACGCCGATGCGCTGGCGATCGTCGCAAACAAGATGGACCAGATTCCTTCAAAAGACAGCATGCCGGGGTCCCTCTACAGTGACCTGGCCAGTATCTATGAAAAAGCGGTTCAGTTTGAGCACGGTGGTTCGATCACCATGATTGCCGTTACCACACTCAACGAAGGAGACATTACGCACGCGATCCCCGATAATACCGGATATATCACAGAAGGACAGCTGTACCTAAAACATGATGCGGATATAGGAAAAGTCATTTTAGACCCGTTCAGAAGCCTTTCCCGATTGAAACAAAACGTGATTGGTATCAAAACCCGCGAAGATCATCCGCAGCTTATGAATGCACTCATCCGACTCTATGCCGATGCAATGAATGCCAAAACCAAAAAAGAAAACGGGTTTGACCTCAATGATTACGATGTAAGATGCCTTGCCTTTGCCAGGAATTATGCCATGAAATTGTTGGCCGTAGATATCAACATTACGGTCAATGAAATGCTGGATACAGGGTGGGATTTATTGCAAGCGCATTTTGAAAAATATGAAGTTGGGATTAAGGATGAGCTGCTGCAAAAACACTGGAAAAAGGAACAACCAACATCCGTATAGCCATGGCCTTTAAATTCCAGTACAATAAAACCACTATACAAGAGCTGAACAAGCAGCTGACCATTCGTAAGAAGGCATTGCCGATTTTGAAGAATAAAGAAACGGCCCTCCGTCTGGAAGTAAAAAAAAGGCAAGTACAAGTAACGAAAGCAGACAATCAGCGTCATGAACTCCTCGCCAGAATCAGGCATTATGTCGGATTCTGGAACGAATTTCCAAACATTCTGTTCATCGACGATCTGGACACCTGCACAGAGACTATAGTGGGTGTAAAGGTCCCCGAAGTACGGGCTATTGAATTCAAACTAGCTGATATCAGCTGGTGGAACTATCCCGCCTGGATACCAGCGGGAATAGAGTTGCTCAAAGAAGCCATAGTACTTGACATCCGAGTAGATGTATTGAAGCAACAGATTGCGGCACTAGACAATGCCAGAAAGAAGACCACCCAAAAGGTGAATTTGTACGAAAAGGTGCAGATTCCTGAAATGGATCAGGCGGTGCTTAAGATCAAAAGATTTCTGGAAGACAAAGAGAATATTGCCAAAGCCGGGCAAAAAATCATGAAGAGTCGGCAAGCATAAATGGAGGAAGCATGAAAACGAAGTTCAGGAAATTGACTTTGATGACCAGGGAAAGCCAGCGCCAGTTGCTTACCCAATCGATGCAGGAATTGGGCTTACTGCACATCGTACAAGAGAGCCATGATTTTCCTGAGGAGACTAAGTCGCTTATCCATGAGCTGAACATAACTAATCGTTTAACCCGACTGTTGGAAAACGAAGAGGACGGTGAAAAGATACAGCAAGCGGCTAAACCGATTCCGGTAAAGGAAGTAATGAAGCGACTCCAGGAAAAGGAAGAGCAAATTGAAAAAATCAATCAGGAGATTGAAAGACTGGAGAAGAAAGCCCACTATCTGGCACCCTGGGGTGATTATGCTTATCAAAAATTCCATCCGTTGATCCAACAAGGCTTGTACATCTACCTATGTCATACGGACAAAAAATCCTTCAAAAAGCTGGATCGTTCTCAAGCCATCATACAAAAGGTCAATCAGTACGGCAGAGCTATTTATTTTGTGGTGATTACTGATCAGAAGGACTACAATGCGCCCTATGAGCATTTTGCGCTTCCCAAAACCCCACCGTCTATCCTGCAGGATGAAATGCTTCAGCTCCAAAATAAGCAATCACAGGTGCGGGCTTCCCTTCAGGAAGATGTGGTTAATCTACCGATGCTGAAGCAGTACCTGACATCAATACATGATACGATAGCCCTTGCGGAAATTCAGTCCAGTTTCAGCGACCACAGTGAAGGAAAGGTGATTTCTCTATCGGCTTGGTTTCCAGCACATAAGGAGCGGGAGATTGTGTGGTTTTTGGAAAAAGAAAATACCGTCTGGAAGGTCAGGGACCCGCAAAAAGGAGAAAATGTTCCGGTCGTACTGAAAAACCGAAAATACCCAAGACTTTTCGAACCCATTACCAAGGTATTTGACCTGCCCAATTATTACGAAACAGACCTAACGCCCATTTTGGCTGTCTTTTACCCGATTCTCTTTGCTTATTGTCTGGGAGATGCAGGCTATGGCTTTGTGCTGACCATCCTGATGCTGACCGGCTATTTTTCATTTCTCAAGGCATCAAGGAATGTGGCTTGGCTGGGCATCATTCTGGGAGCTTTCACCATGATTGTAGGACTCATTAAATCCGGCAGTCTTTTTGGTATTGCACTGCTTCCCGACCACCCGGCAGCCTGGGTAAGACAGCTTTCACAATGGGTGATCATTAAAGATGATAGTTCGCTGATTTTCAATGCGTTCAATGTGGCATTGATGATTGGTGTAATCCAGATCCTGACAGGTGTGATCATCGCTATATACAACAAAATAAGGTACGAGGGATATGCATATGCCATTTCACCTTTCGGTAAACTATTGATTGTCACGAGCCTGATTTGGATATTCTTAGTGGATATGCAGGGAGTTGGCTCATTGGATGTACTTGGTGACTTTAGAAAGTATCTGTTGACCATAGGAGTTCTTCTCGTGATCTTTTTTCATGACATTGACCTGGTGTTGGTCAAACGAGTAGGGGGTTCCTTTATGCCTTTGTTTTTCATCTTCACCGGTATACTCGGGGACATATTGTCTTATGTAAGGTTATTTGCGCTGGGATTGGCCTCATCTGTTTTGGGGCTGGTTGTGAATCAAATAGGCCAGCAAATCATGGAAGGGAGAATCATCAATGTGGTCATTGGTGTTCTCTTTCTTTTATTCGGACATACACTCAACTTTGGGATTGCCGTGCTGGGTTCTTTTGTTCACCCGTTAAGGCTGACCTTTGTTGAGTTTTACGGCAATGTAGGATTTCAGGGAAAAGGACTTACATACCGACCTTTTAGTAAATCAAAACAAACTTTATAATTATGGAAGTAGCACCATTAATAATAGCATTCATAGGAATTGGCCTGTTGGTTGGCCTTTCAGGATGTGGTAGTGCCATGGGTACAGCAATAGCCGCTATGTCATCCATTGGCGCTATGAAAAAGAGACCTGAATCTTTTGGGTCCTTCATTGTACTTAGTGCTTTGCCGGGTACGCAGGGGCTTTATGGATTTGCAGGTTTTTTTATCCTGCAGGACCTAATCTCACCAGAAATGACCTTACTCCAGGGAGCTGGTGTATTGGGTGGTGGGCTCGCGCTCGGTTTGGCAGGGTTGTTTTCTGGCATGTACCAGGGAAAAGTCTGTGCCAGCAGCATTGATAGTATTGGTGCAGGCAATGATATTTTTGGAAGAGCCATGATTATGGCTGTATTTCCTGAACTATATGCCATTATTGCTTTTGCATCACTTTTCCTCATCAGAGGCATTCTCTAAAAGAAATCGTTGGCTTAAAGAAGTGAATCATCATGGACCTGAACCCTAGAGAACCAGAAGGCCCGCTGGGAAAAAAATGGAGTCATTTTCGCTCCACTTGCCGGGTAATTAATCCGACCATACGCGGACGTTATCAAGTGATTGTAGTGGGGACCGGGCTGGCGGGTTCGTCTGTAGCTGCATCCCTCGCTGAACTGGGCTTTCAGGTAGAGGCCTTTACCTACCACGATTCACCACGGCGTGCGCACTCGGTGGCTGCCCAGGGCGGGGTGAATGCAGCAAAAAACTACATGAATGATAGCGATACAGTCTGGAGGATGTTTTACGATACCATCAAGGGAGGAGATTTCCGCTCACGAGAGGCCAATGTTTACCGGCTTGCTGAGTGCTCTTCTCAACTCATTGATCACGCTGTAGCCCAGGGTGTCCCGTTTGCACGCGAGTATAGCGGTTACCTAAAGAACCGTAGTTTCGGTGGAGTACAGGTGAGCCGCACATTTTATGCGCGAGGTGAAACAGGCCATCAGCTTATGCAAGGCGCTTATCAGCAGCTGATGAGACAGGTAGCCCTTGGTCATGTCAGGCTACATACACGCCATGAAATGCTGGAACTAGTAGTAGAGGATGGCACAGCAAAAGGTGTTATCTGCCGCAACCTCGATACCGGGGAAATTTCTGCACATGGAGCTCATGCCGTTGTTTTGGCGACTGGTGGATATGGCAAAATCTACTATTATTCTACACTGGCCATGCAATGCAATGCCACTGCCATATGGCGTGCACACAAAAAAGGCGCAGGGTTTGCTGCACCATCCTGGACACAGTTTCACCCCACGTCATTGCCTTTATTAGGTGATTTTCAGTCCAAAATGACACTGATGTCTGAGTCACTGCGCAATGATGGCCGGGTGTGGGTGCCGAAGAAACCGTCTGACGATCGTCAGCCAGGGCAAATTCCTGAAAAGGAACGTGACTATTACCTGGAACGACAATATCCATCGTTTGGCAACCTGGCACCACGTGATATCAGTTCTCGAGCAGCCAAACGTGAAGTGGATCAAGGCAAGGGTGTAGGCCCCATGAGAAATGCTGTTTATCTTGATTTTAAAGATGCCATCAAGCGTCTTGGCAAAGACGAAATCCAAAACCGATATGGCAACCTTTTTTCCATGTACCATAAAATCACAGGACATGACGCCTATGAAGAACCGATGATGATCGCTCCATCAGCACATTTCTCCATGGGAGGGCTTTGGGTGGATTATCACCTAATGACTACCATTCCCGGACTCTTTGCACTGGGAGAGGCCAATTTTTCTGACCATGGTGCAAACAGGCTGGGTGCAAATTCCCTACTGCAGGCCTGTGTAGATGGCTATTTTATTGGCTCTACCACGATCATGGATTACCTGTCTGGCAAGTCAGCCGATCCAATTGACACGAGCAGTGAGTCATTTACAAAAACCATTGATGAAGTCCTTGAGAAAATCAAACGTCTGACGAGCATACAGGGTAAAACCACAGCTACCGAATTTCATAAGGCCATCGGAAAATTACTTTACAATCAATGTGGACTTTCCCGGAACGAAAAGGACTTAAAGGCTGCATTGAAACAACTCGAGCAGCTGCATGAGCAATTCTACAACGACCTGCTGGTGCCTCATGACCATCAAAACCTCAATAGTGAATTGGAAAAGGCTGGTAGGGTTTCGGATTACCTGGAGCTGGCCCAGCTCATCGTACGCGATGCACTCACCCGGGAGGAGTCTTGCGGAGCTCATTTCAGAGAAGAACATCAGACAGCCGAAGGTGAAGCATTGCGTGATGATGACCGTTTTTGCTTTGTCTCTGTTTGGGAGTTTAATCAGGATGGTGAACCGAAGTTACACAAAGAGCCGTTGACTTTTCAAGATGTAAAACTGACTAAAAGAAGCTACAAATGACTATGCAGCTAACATTCAACATATGGAGACAGCCACACCGTGAGCGCAAAGGTAAATTTGTCAACTATCCGATGGACAATCTTCATCAGGATATGTCATTGTTTGAAGCGCTGGATGTGCTCAACGATGAACTTCTAAAAAAAGGAGAAGACCCCATAGAATTTGACCATGATTGTCGGGAAGGTATCTGTGGACAGTGCGGCCTCTGGATCAATGGACATGCGCACGGTCCCGGTTCGCACAATACGAGTTGTCAGGTCTATTTGCGTTCGTTTAAGGATGAAGCAGTAATTACCATAGAGCCCTTCAGAGCGAAAAATATACCGGTAAAAAAGGACTTAAAAATAGACCGGTCGGCCATGGATCGAATCATCGTGGCAGGCGGGTACATTTCCGTTAATACAGGTCAGGCACCAGACGCCAATGCCATTCCCATCCCAAAAGACCAGGCTGAAGCAGCGTTGGATGCTGCATCTTGTATCGGGTGTGCGGCGTGCATCGCCACGTGTAAAAATGCCAGTGCAGCTTTATTCACAGGGGCTAAAGTGGCTCATCTTGCAGGATTACCACAAGGTAAGCTGGAAGCCAAAACACGTGTAAAAAAGATGGTGCATGCTATGGATCAGGAAGGGTTTGGAGCGTGTAGTTTTACCCAGGCATGTGAGGCCGTATGTCCACAGGAGATTTCAATAGCGGCAATCGTTCGGATGAACAGAGAGTATATTGGAGCAATTCTGGGTTGATGACTGGGGGATGGATCGCTAGCAACATCAATAACCCATATCGATCTATTTCATAGGGGACTTAAGCAAGAATTTTGGGCTCCGTTTAATATTAAATACAACCCCAATCCCTTGCGATATCCCCCAATTAATTTGAGAAAACCAGGGTTATTCTAGTGTGAACTCTTACAAATAGTATCTTTGCCCAATCGGTTTGCCATTTTTTAAACATGGAATCATCAGTAAGGCAAACTTTCAATCCATGTTTTGGGTTATAATTTTCTTTGAAGATTTAACCCTTTAATCAAAAGGTCAGGTATTAGCCAAACTTTAAAACTTTAATGTTTTCGACTTCTGAAATCGAGTTAGATCAGTCCGCACTTGAGAATAACCTCTCATATATTAAAAGCATCATAGGCTCCAATGTCAAGTTTTCCTCTGTGGTAAAAGGCAATGCCTATGGTCACGGCATATTTGAATTTGTGCCTATGGCCGAGCGTGCAGGTATTGATCACTTTTCTGTGTTCAGTGCAGATGAAGCCCTGGAGGTGTCCAATACAAGCTTTAACAAGTCACAAGTGATGATTATGGGCTTTATTGATAATGAGGAGCTGGAGTGGGCCATTCTCAATGACATTGAATTTTTTGTATTTGAAAGTGACCGCTTGCGCAAGGCGCTGGAAGTTGCCCGCAAGTTTGGCAAAAAAGCAAAGATTCATGTCGAGATAGAGACCGGTCTCAATAGAACTGGTTTTAGCAAAAAACAACTCCATGATGTGGTAGACCTTTTATCTGGCAATGAAGAGCTATTTGAGCTGCGCGGCACTTGTACGCACTATGCCGGAGCAGAAAGCATAGCCAATTACGTGCGTGTGAAGAGTCAGATCAAGCGATTCAATAAAACCAACAAGTGGATGGGTAGTCAGGGGATTACTCCTGAATTGAGGCATACGGCCTGTTCTGCGGCAGCTATGTCTTACCCTCAAAGCAGAATGGACATGGTGCGGATCGGTATTTTACAATATGGGTTTTGGCCAAGCAAAGAAACGTTTATTGACTGCATCAAGCATTCAGAAGACAGGCAGGATCCTCTCAAGAGGGTGATTAAGTGGAAGAGTAAAGTGATGGATGTAAAGGAGGTTGCAACCGGAGAATTTATCGGATACGGCACCACCTTTATGGCCACTGAAAATATGAAAATCGCGACTGTACCTGTGGGTTATAGCCACGGATATTCCCGGTCATTGAGTAACCAGGGCCGGGTGCTGATTCGCGGTAAGCGACTGGCCGTGGTGGGTATTGTCAATATGAATTTGTTGATCGTGGATATCTCAGAAGTACCAAACGCTGAGAAGGGTGATGAAGTAGTGCTGATAGGCAGTCAGGGTGACAATGCGATATCCGTGGCATCATTTGGCGAACTAAGTGATCAGCTGAATTATGAACTGTTGTCGCGCCTTCCCCGAAACATTCCCCGAACAGTGGTGAATCAAAAAGAGTTAATCCAAAAAACAACTTAGAATGGCTTATTTAAAGCTAAGAAGAAGATCATTACAACATAACTATAAGTTTATTGCCGACCGACTGGATAGTGAAGGCATCGCCTGGGGTGTGGTGTCCAAACTCTTGTGCGGTACCGTCAAGTACATCCAGGAACTCATTGATCTGGGGGTGACTGAAATCCATGACTCCAGAATCAGTAACCTGAAAAAGGTCAAAGAGATCAATTCAGACATTCAGACGGTCTATATCAAACCTCCTGCTAAAAAAGCCATCAAAAGCATCATTCAGTATGCAGATGTTAGTTTTAATACCGAGCTCTCTACTATAAGACTACTCTCCAAAGAAGCAGGGAAACAGGGGAAACTCCACAAGATTATCATCATGATAGAAATGGGAGATCTGCGTGAAGGAGTTCTCGGTGACCAGCTGTTAGACTTTTATGGAAAGATCTTCGAGTTACCGAATATTACGGTAGTTGGTCTGGGCACAAACCTCAATTGTCTTTATGGGGTGATGCCATCACAGGATAAGCTGATTCAATTGAGTCTTTATAAACAACTCGTAGAAGCCAAGTTCAACAGGAGAATAGAATGGGTATCTGGTGGCACTTCGGTGGTGTTTCCTTTACTGTTAAACAGACAGCTGCCAAAAGGCATCAATCACTTTAGAATAGGAGAGATGCTCTACTTTGGAAACAATCTGTTTACTGAAAAAACTGTAAAAGGAATGAAGACAGATGTTTTCACTTTACATGCCCAGATTATCGAATTGATTGAGAAACCAAAAGTGCCAACTGGCGACCTTCAGACCAATCCTTCCGGAGAACAATTTAAGATCAATGAAGAGGATTATGGAAAAACGAGTTATCGCGCCATTCTTGATTTGGGACTGTTGGATATTTCCACGGACTTCTTAAACCCTATAGACAAAGGAGTGAAAATTACCGGGGCCAGTTCAGACATGATTGTGATTGATTTGGGTAGTACAAAGCGGAATTATCAAGTAGGAGACTGGGTCAAATTCAAGTTGAAATATATGGGCGCTTTAGGCCTTTTGAACTCGAACTACATAGACAAAATAGTTGAATAAACACGTTTTTTAAATAAGTTCCTCAATAGCTTATTTATAATTATTCTAAATAAACCTTTTTCAGAAAGCTATATATGCCTAATACGCTGAGAATCAGCATTGTTTATCCACAGGAGTTATCCACATACGGCAATAAGAAAATTGGGTTGCAAAACTGCCTTTGAAATACGTACCACCGGTATTACATTTGTACGCGTTTGATCTAGAACGGTAGAATATACATGTTGACAAAGAAACAATCCATGTCCAAAACACCCAGATTTGTCCTAACCTCATTCATTTTCACCCTTTTTCTATTATTTTCTTTGAACTCTCTTTCGGCTCAGGAAGCTGATGGTGGAGCAGAAGATGGGATCCCAACTGATGAGGCTATGGTATCTGCGGGTGCTAGTTTGTTTAAAGCAAACTGTACACAATGCCACGCGATAAATGAAGTGGTGATTGGACCAGCACTTAACGATGTGCACGATAGAAGATCCAAAGAATGGTTGATCAGTTGGATTCGTAACTCTCAAAAGATGATTCAGGAGGGTGATGAACAAGCTATTGCTATTTGGGAAGAGTACAATAAGACAGCAATGTCATCTTTTCCATTTTCGGATGAGGAAATTACTTCTATTCTCTCTTATGTAAAGGTAGAATCCAACAAAGAGCCAGTTGCTGCACAGCCAGTTGTTGGAACTGATGGTACTACACAACCGGTTCAGACTGGTGATTCTGTATCTTCTGCTTATCTCACGGCGGTACTCATTGTACTTGTGGTGGTTTTGGTGTTGATCCTAGTAGTCCTTGGTTTGATTGTATCGGTCCTTACCAAATATCTTAAAGATCAAAAAGGCGAACTTGAGGAAGCGGATGTAGAGGTTGTCAACCAGCGTGTTGATGTTCAGAAACTTCTAACAAGCGATTTCTTCATCGGTTCGGTGGTGTTCATATTTGTGGCACTATTACTAAAGACCGCCATTGATGGTGCTTTTTCAATAGGAGTACAGCAAGGATATCAGCCGACCCAACCCATTGCATTCTCTCATAAACTTCATGCAGGTCAGTATGAAATTGACTGTAACTACTGCCACACGGGAGTGCGGAAGTCAAAAGCAGCAAACATTCCATCTGCCAATATATGTATGAACTGCCACACAGCTATCAAAACAGAGTCTGCCCAAATAGCAAAGATCTACGCAGCTATAGATTACGATCCGTCTACAGGAGAATATGGTGACAATGTGAAGCCAATAGAATGGGTAAGGGTACATAACCTTCCTGACCTGGCTTATTTTAACCACTCACAGCACGTAGAAGTTGGAGGTTTGGAATGTCAGACCTGTCACGGACCAATCGAAGAAATGGATGTGGTTTACCAATACTCTACCCTGACCATGGGCTGGTGTATCAATTGCCACAGAGAAACAAACGTCAATACAAAAGATAACGAATACTACTCTAAGCTAGTAGAGTTGCACTCAGAGCATAGTAAGGAGCCAATGAAGGTCGAAGACATTGGTGGTTTGGAATGTTCAAAATGTCACTATTAATTCTAGCTTGATAAAGGATTTAGTCCAGCAATATGAAAGAAACTAAGAAATACTGGAAAGGATTAGAGCAGCTTGAGAACAGTGCTCAGTTTCAAGAACAGGCAAATAAAGAGTTTCCTGAATACCTACCTATAGCAGGAGAGGGCGAAGAGCCTTCAAGAAGGGATTTCTTGAAATTGATGGGTTTTGGAATCGCGGCAGTTTCGTTGGCCGCATGTGAGACACCTGTCAAAAAAGCTATTCCTTACATCAAAAAACCAGAAGCAGTTGATCCTACATTGGCCAATTACTACGCATCTACCTATGTAAATGGTAGTGACTACTGCAGTGTATTGGTGAAAACCAGAGAGGGTAGACCAATTAAACTGGAAGGAAATAGACTTTCCAAGTTCAGTGGTGGTGGTACTTCTGCACAAGTAGAGGCCTCAGTGCTTTCATTATATGACCAGGAGCGATTAAAGAATCCATTGATTGATGGAGAAAAAGCTACCTGGGATGAAATAGATGCAGCAATCACCAAGGAATTGGCTGCTGCAAATGGTAAAGTAACTATTGTAAGTAATTCCATTGCTTCTCCATCTACTCAAGCTTCCATTGATGCTTTGAGCGCTCGTTATGGAGCAAAACATGTGTCCTATGACCAGGTTTCGTTCAGTGGTTTGTTGATGGCATATGAGGTGGCATTTGGAAGTAGAATGCTTCCTCAGCATGATTTTTCAAAAGCCAAAACAATAGTTTCTTTCGGAGCGGACTTTTTAGGTTCATGGCCGAACAACACAGGAAACAATAAGCAATTTGCCTCAACGCGTAAGCTTGACTCCAAGAAAAAGGAAATGTCAAGGTTGTATGCTTTTGAGTCCAATCTCTCTTTGACTGGAGCAAATGCTGATTACCGTACACCGATCAAACCTTCTCAAGAAGGGCTTTATGTGGCAAATCTTTACAACGCAATCGCCAAAAAGTTAGGTGGTGCAACTGTAAATGTTGCTGCGGTTGGAGATGATGTGGTCTTGATGAAAGCTGCCAATGACTTGATTAAGTCCAGAAATGCAGGATTGGTACTGAGTGGTTCTAACGACACCAACGTACAACTGATGGTCATCGCTATCAATAACCTGCTAGGAGCTTACGGTACTACTATTGACGCAGATAAGTCAGTCAATCTAAGAAAGGGCGATGATCGTGCATTTGATTCTTTTGTGAAAGGATTAAATAGTGGAGCGGTTTCAGGAGTGATTTTCTACAACTGCAACCCGGTTTATGATCATCCGCTGGGTTCTCAAATTGCGTCCGGGTTAGAAAAGGCAAAGTTTGCTATCTCTACCAGTGGAACATTGGATGAAACCTCATCATTGGTGAAGTACAAGGCCCCGGACAATCATTTCTTGGAGTCATGGAACGATTTTGAGCCGGTGACCGGAAGCTTCAGTCTTTCACAACCAGCCATCAAAAACATTTTTGACACACGTCAGGCACAAGAATCATTCCTGACCTGGTCAGGTGATAATACAACTTATTACGATTTTGTGAGGGCCAACTGGGATGCGAATGTATTCTCTAAGGCCAATACCATAGAATTTTTCAATTTCGATGCATTCTGGGACCAATGTGTTCATGATGGTGTATTTGAAAGCACTGTGGAAGCATCAGGTGTATCTGCAACAGTAGATGTTGCCACTTCCGGAGCAGCAATCGCTAAGAAATACGCTGCGGATAATTCAGGTTTGGAGCTGGTGATTTTTCAAAACAACAGCATTGGGGATGGAACACAGGCGAATAACCCGTGGCTTCAGGAAATGCCTGATCCAATTACCAAAGCAACCTGGGACAATTATTTGACCATTTCAGCAAGACAGGCTAAAGAGTGGGAGATTAAACTGGGAGATATGTCTACCCAGAAAGTTAATTTCACTGCAAATGGTGTCACAGAAGAGATTCCGGTTCTTGTTCAGCCTGGTCAGGCAGATGGCACTGTAGGTTTGGCTATTGGATACGGGAGAAGCAAGGCTGGTAAAGTAGCTGATGGAGTGGGAGTTAATGCCTACAAATTTGCAACAGCTACCAACGGATCTGTGAGTTTTGCAGTTACCTCAGGTGTTTCTGCGGAGCCAACAGGCACTCCATATAATATAGCTCAGACACAGACTCACCAGACTTATATGGGCCGTGAGACTGTGATCCAGGAGACTGTTTTGAGCAAGTACCAGAAAGATCCTCAGTCAGGAAGACATTTCCCTCAGATAGCTACATCAAAAGGTAAAGTAAAACCTTACGCTGTTTCCCTATGGCAAGGTCATGAGTATAACAATCACCATTGGGGAATGATGATTGACCTAAACTCATGTACTGGTTGTGGTTCTTGTACCATAGCATGTCAAACAGAAAACAATATCCCTGTAGTAGGTAAGCAGGAAGTGCTTAACCGTAGAGAAATGAGCTGGTTGAGAATTGACCGCTATTATAGCTCAGACGCTACAGAAGAAGATGGCTACAGGGCCATGGAAGTTGCTGCGGACAATCCGGAGGTTACTTTCCAGCCGATGATGTGCCAGCAGTGCAATAATGCTCCTTGTGAGACGGTTTGTCCGGTAGCTGCTACTACACATAGTACAGAAGGGCTAAATCAAATGACTTATAACAGATGTATCGGTACAAGATATTGTGCTAACAACTGTCCATATAAAGTAAGAAGATTCAACTGGTTTAAGTACCACGACAATAAGCAGTTTGACAAAAACATCTCTATGAACAACGATCTGGGTAAAATGGTATTGAACCCGGACGTGACAGTAAGAGCCAGAGGTGTAATGGAGAAATGTTCTTTCTGTGTGCAAAGAATTCAATCAGGCAAGCTTACTGCTAAGCGTGATGGCAGAAGACCAGAAGACGGAGATGTAGTTTCAGCATGTGCTGCTTCATGTCCATCAGAAGCGCTTGTATTTGGAGATATGAAAGATCCAAATAGCAGAATATCTCAAATGCTTAAGTTGAAAGTAGGAGAGAAGAGCGTAGAGGCACAGGAAGAGAGAGCTTACCACGTGTTAGAGGAACTTAGAGTGATGCCGAATGTGTGGTACCTGACAAAAGTCAGAAATAAAGATGTTGAGTCTAAATCTGAAAAAGCAGAAGCATAATAACCTATGATAGCAGAATCAGCCATTAGAGAACCTTTGGTAACTGGCGGTAAAACCGTCCATGATGTAACTGAAGATATATGCAGTAGAGTAGAGCAAAAACCAGCGAAAACCTGGCTTTTGGCTATGGCAGTATCGCTTGGAGCCCTTACTGTAGGACTTTATGCGGTAGCCATGACCCTTTGGGAAGGTATTGGTATGTGGGGATTAAATAAAACAGTGGGCTGGGCCTGGGATATCACCAACTTCGTTTGGTGGGTTGGGATTGGTCACGCTGGTACCTTGATCTCCGCTATTCTTTTACTTTTCCGTCAGCGATGGAGAATGTCGATCAACAGAGCGGCAGAAGCCATGACCATCTTTGCAGTAATATGTGCGGCTATGTTCCCGGTGCTTCACATGGGCCGTCCATGGTTAGGTTTTTACTGGGCATTGCCATTGCCTAACACATTCGGATCCCTGTGGGTGAACTTTAACTCACCACTACTTTGGGATGTATTTGCTATTTCAACTTATTTCTCTGTTTCCCTGGTGTTCTGGTATATCGGATTGATTCCTGATTTCGCTACCATCAGAGACAGAGCAACCAATAAGATTTCAGCAGCCATTTATGGAGCATTGAGTTTCGGATGGGATGGAGCTGCCAAGACCTGGTCGCGTTATGAAACTGTGGCGTTGGTTCTTGCAGGTCTGGCAACACCTTTGGTACTTTCGGTTCATACCATTGTATCCTTTGACTTTGCAACTTCTGTAATTCCGGGATGGCATACCACGATTTTCCCTCCATACTTCGTTGCTGGAGCGATTTTCTCAGGTTTTGCTATGGTATTGACATTGTTGTTGATTACCAGAAAGGTTTACAAATTAGAAGATTACATTACCATACAGCATATTGAGTTGATGAACATTGTGATCATCATTACCGGCTCCATAGTGGGTGTGGCATATATCACTGAGTTGTTCATGGCATGGTATTCAGGAGTAGAGGCAGAGCAATATGCTTTCTACAACAGGGCCTTAGGGCCTTATTGGTGGGCTTATGCTTCTATGATGACATGTAATGTGATTTCACCTCAACTCTTCTGGTTCAAGAAAATCAGGACGAATTTGGCTGCAACATTTGTGATTTCAATCATTGTAAATATTGGAATGTGGTTTGAGCGTTTCGTGATTATCGTTACCTCACTTCACAGGGATTTCCTTCCATCGAGCTGGGCAATGTTCTATCCTACAGTTTATGACATGGGAGTGTACCTGTTCACGTTTGGTTTGTTCTTCACGGCGTTCTTCCTTTTTGCGAAGTTCTTCCCTGTGATCAACATGGCAGAGGTTAAAAGTATTATTAAAGCTACTGGCGAAAAAATTAATAAATAATGGCTCACGAAAGCAATTATATTGTTGGTGTATACGAAGATGAGGATGTACTCCTCAAAGCCATCAAGACTGTAAGAGATGGTGGAGTGAAGATTCATGAGGTTTATTCACCATTTCCGGTGCATGGTATTGATGATGTACTGGGTTATAAAAAGTCAAGATTGTCCGTCGTTGCGTTTATGTTTGGTGTGTTAGGTACATCCCTCGCACTGACCATGCAGTTCGGCATGATGTCAATAGATTGGCCAATGATCATTGGAGGTAAGGACTATGCTCCAGTACCTTCTTTTATTCCTGTAACATTCGAATTGACCGTGCTGTTAGCATCTTTCGGAATGGTTGGGACCTTCATGATTATCAGTAACCTGAAACCATGGGGCAAACCTAAAATATTTGATAAAAGGATCACGGATGACAAGCACATCGTGGCTATAGATCTTGGAAAAAATAAGGTTGCGGAGTCTGCTATCGACAAATTATTGAAAGATAGTGGTGCTTCCGAGGTGAACAAGAAAACACTTTGATGACAATGCTAAAGAATACATTTAATATAGTTGTTTTAGGTATAGTCGTAGCGGTATTGGGAGCGTGCACAGCTGGCCCTGATAATACAGGAGTAGAGTATGCCCCTCAGATGTACCATTCTACACCGTATGAGCCATTGTCTCAGATTCAAGATGAGAGCTTCGGTTCATGGTTGGATTCAAATCCAGATGACGGACATGGCGAATTTTACAATTCCAACCCTTACAATAAGTTTGGGATGACCATGATTGAACCTGCAGAAAATACAATTAAAAGAGGAACGTACCTTGAGGACAATGGAATTGATCCGTTGGATTATGCCAAAGCTGAAGAGGTACTGAAAAATCCATACGAAGGTTCGAAAGAAGTTCTTAAAGAAGGCAAAGCACTTTACTTGAGATTTTGTGAGCATTGTCATGGAGAAAAGGGATTGGGTGATGGACTTGTAGGTGAAGTATACAAGGGAGTAACTGCCTACAGTTCTGCTACTGTAAAAGATAAACAAGCTGGTCACATCTTTTGGGTGATCACCAATGGTAAGGGAAGAATGGGAGCTCATGCATCACAGTTGAGTGTGGATGAGAGATGGAAAATCGTATCCTTTGTTCAAACGCTTCAAAATCAATAAAAAAACTGAATTATCCATTTTGAGATATGGCTGAAGAAACATTTGAATTTACAGCAAAGACCAAGAAGAACCTCTTTATTTTCATTGCGGTAGGTTTAGTACTGACCGTGATTGGAATATTCTTTGCCATGAGTGGCGGTGGTCATCATGAAGCAGGAGAGGCTGCAGAAGCTGCTGCAACATCACATCATGAGTTTCACTGGTATCAAAGAGTTTTTGCTAACCTTTGGATCAACAATGTGTTTTTTGCGGGATTGGCACTGGTAGGCGTTTTGTTCTTTGCGATACAATATGCTGCTCAAGCAGGCTGGTCAGCTGGAATTAAGCGAATTCCCCTTTCTTTTGGAGCCTGGATTCCTATAGCTGGAGTCTTGATGTTAATAACTTATTTCATTGCTGGTCATGACATTTTCCACTGGACACACCATGATTTGTATGATCCCGCATCAGAAGATTACGATTCTATAATCGATGGAAAGGGTGGTTACTTCTTCTGGCCTATGGCTAAAGGTTCTTTCCCTATTTTCTTTCTTGGCCGGTTGGTGATCTTTTTTGCCATTTGGTACCTGTTATTTAACAAGTTAAAATCCGCAGCCTATTCAGAGGATGTAGATGGAGGCACCGAGAAGTGGTATAGGTTGAGAAAACTTTCGGCTTTCTTTATCATTTTCTATGCGGTTTCATCATCTATCTCAGCATGGGATTGGGTAATGTCCATCGATACACACTGGTTCAGTACCATGTTTGGTTGGTATAATTTTGCGAGCTGGTGGGTAAGTGCATTGGCATTGACGGCACTCATTGTTGTGCTTTTAAAAGATAAAGGTTACTTAAGTATTGTGAACTCCAATCACATTCATGACCTGGGAAAATTTGTTTTTGCATTTAGTATTTTCTGGACCTATATCTGGTTCTCTCAGTTCCTACTTATCTATTACGCAAACATTCCTGAGGAAACGATATACTTTGTAGAAAGGTGGAAGAACAACCATTATGCACCGTTGTTCTACTTGAATTTAGGAGTGAATTTCTTCTTTCCATTCCTGGTACTAATGACCAGAGATGCCAAGAGACATGCTCGGTTTATCAAGGTGGTGGCTCCGATAGTAATTGTTGGTCACTGGTTAGACTTTTATCTAATGATTACTCCAGGTACTTTGAAAGAAAACGGAGGATTCGGATTTATGGAGTTGGGCTTAATGTTCATTTATGCAGGTGCATTCATCTTTGTGGTCTTAAACCAACTGTCAAAGGCGCCTTTGTTTGCGAAGAACCACCCAATGTTGGAAGAAAGTTTACATCACCATATTTAATCGTAGAAAGAGATTTTAATTAATTCGATATGTTGAATTTAATCATAGTACTAGCAGCAGTATTGATTCTTGCCATTCTGGTTTCGATATTCAGAGTGACAACTCTTGTAGGGATCGTGAAAGGAGATTCGAAGAAATATGTGCCTGCTGGAAATAAGTTACAGGGAGCATTGATGTTGATATTCTTAATACTCGGCATTTTTGGCTTCTTTTATTACTCTTTCGGTGGGTTGGATGAAGATTTCGTTTTACCATTAGCCTCTGAGCACGGTGCTGATACCGATAGATTGTTTTGGATCACAATGGCCATTACGAGCTTTGTGTTTATTCTAACACAAATCTTTCTTTTCGGATTTTCTTATAAGTATCAATATAAGGAAGGAAATCAAGCAGATTTTTACCCTCACAACAATAAACTGGAAATTATCTGGACAGCTATACCTGCGGTTGTTTTGGCTGTGTTGGTTATTTCAGGATGGAAAACCTGGGTAGACATTACAGGTCCGGCACCAGCAGAGTCAGAAGTAATAGAGGTCATGGGTTACCAGTATTCATGGTCTATTCGATATGGCGGAGCGGATAAGCAGCTAGGTGACTATGATTACAAGAAAATTGATGTAGTGAACCAGGTGGGTATCGATTTCAGTGACAAGAAGTCATTTGACGATTTCATCCCTACTAAGCTTTACCTTCCAAAAGGTAGACCAGTTCATTTACAAATAAGAGCACGTGACGTTATCCACAGTGTTTACCAACCACATTTCAGGTTACAAATGAATGCTGTACCCGGTATGCCTACTCGTTTTTGGTTTGTTCCAACAAAGACAACTGAGGAAATGAGAGTAGAAACTGGTGATCCTGAATTCAACTACGAATTGGTTTGTAATAAGATTTGTGGAAAGGGTCATTTTGCCATGAAATATTTGATCGAAGTGCTTGAGCCGGAAGCGTATGATAAATGGTATGCAAGTCAGGATGCCTGGTTGAAGCAAAATTCAGATTATCTGTCTAAGGTTCCAGAGAACCTTCAGGACATGGCCAGAATTGCTTCAGGAATCGAAAGCAAGACCGAGATTCAAAAAATTGATAATTCAGTAGTTAGCAGTACATATTAAAAGGAGATAACATGTCAGTAGCAGACATTCAAGTAGACGAACACTTAGCACATGATGATCACGAGCATCATGAGCAAAGCTTTATAAGTAAGTATATTTTCAGTACTGATCACAAAACTATTGCCAAGCAATTCTTGATCACAGGTATACTGTGGGCAATTATTGGAGGTGGACTTTCAGTTATATTCAGATTGCAGCTTGGTTTTCCAGAAATGCAGTTGGAGTGGTTGAGACCTATTCTAGGATCATGGATTACTGATGCTGGTAAATTGGATTCTGAGTTTTATTTGGCACTGGTAACTATGCATGGTACCATTATGGTATTCTTTGTATTGACTGCTGGTCTAAGTGGTACTTTTAGCAATTTCCTGATTCCACTCCAAATTGGTGCCCGGGATATGGCATCTGGATTCATGAACATGCTATCTTACTGGTTCTTCTTCCTTTCGAGTGTGGTGATGTTTGTTTCCCTATTTTTGGAAACTGGACCAGCAGCGGGAGGTTGGACAATTTACCCACCGCTTAGCGCATTGCCTCAAGCAATCCAGGGATCTGGAGCAGGTATGACTTTGTGGTTGGTGTCTATGGTGTTCTTCATTGCATCAACGCTCTTAGGAGGTATAAATTACATCACTACAGTGATTAACCTGAGAACTGAAGGAATGTCATTCTCAAGATTGCCACTTACGATTTGGGCATTCTTTATTACTGCAGTTATTGGTTTGCTTTCATTCCCTGTATTATTTGCAGCAGCACTCTTATTGGTATTTGATAGATCATTTGGAACAAGTTTCTATTTGTCTGAAATCTATATCAATGGTGAAGCGCTACCAAATATGGGAGGTAGTCCGATTCTTTATCAGCATTTGTTCTGGTTTTTGGGACACCCTGAAGTTTACATTGTGATCCTGCCAGCTTTAGGGATCACCTCAGAGATTATTTCAACAAATTCAAGGAAACCGATTTTTGGTTACCGTGCTATGATTGGCTCGATTCTGGCCATTGCTTTCCTTTCGTTTATTGTGTGGGCACACCATATGTTCGTTTCTGGTTTGAATCCATTCCTTGGTTCGATCTTTATGTTCCTCACGCTCATTATTGCAGTTCCATCTGCTGTTAAAGCTTTTAACTATATCACTACACTCTGGAGGGGTAACATCGTGTTTACACCTGCCATGCTTTTCTCTATTGGCCTGGTGTCCTTCTTTATTTCTGGTGGGGTAACAGGATTGTTCCTTGGAAACTCAGCAGTAGATATATCACTTCATGATACTTACTTTGTGGTAGCACACTTTCACCTTGTAATGGGTAGTGCAGCTTTCTTTGGGCTATTAGCGGGAGTATATCACTGGTTCCCTAAGATGTTCGGGCGAATGATGGATGACAGGTTAGGTTGGATCCACTTCTGGTTGACTTTTGTAGGCGTGTACCTGGTGTTCTTCCCTCTGCATTACATAGGTATAGCAGGTTTCCCAAGAAGATATTATTCATTCACCAGTTTTGATGCCTTCAGTTCGTTTACTGATTTGAACTCATTCGTGAGTATTGCAGCGATCATTACATTCGGGGCACAGTTCATTTTCTTGTTCAATTTCTTCTTTAGCATATTCAAAGGAAGAAAGGCCCCATTGAACCCTTGGAGATCAAATACCTTAGAGTGGACTACACCAAGAGTTCCTGGTCATGGAAACTGGCCTGGTGCTATACCAACAGTTTATCGATGGCCTTACGATTATAGCAAGCCTGGCGCTGCTGAAGATTTTGTGCCTCAGCACATTCCTTACAGCAAAACACCAGAATCTAATCTTCCTCATGAGAATGATTTAGCAAAAGGTGAGAATGTTGCGCCAGCTACCAATGAGTCCAAGTAATTCATTAGCTAAAAAAATTAATCTTTATACGATCATTGCCGTCTACTTTTTAATCTTAGTGGGCGGCATTGTTCGTAGTATGGGCGCGGGGATGGGATGTCCGGATTGGCCCAAATGCTTTGGCTCTTATATTCCACCCGCTAACGAGTCTTTATTGCCTGAAAATTATGAGGAGATTTACGTTGCCTCCAGAGTAAAAAAGAATGCACGTTTGGCTAACACATTGGATGCTCTGGGATTTGAGCAATTGGCGGATCGAGTGTCAAATGATCCAGGTATAAGGAGCGTAACAACGTTTGATGTTCAAAAGGCTTGGGTTGAATATATAAATCGCCTCGTTGGTGTAGTGATTGGTTTCCTGATCATTTTGAATATTGTGTTTGCATTTAAATTTTGGTCAACGGATAAAAGGATCGTTGTGCTAAGTGTATTAAGCTTCATTCTTGTGGTATTTCAAGGTTGGGTGGGTTCGTTGGTTGTTTCCACTAATTTGTTGCCAGGCTTTATTTCATTTCATATGATGCTCGCATTACTGCTTGTAGCGTTATTGATTGCACAGAGAATGTTGATGAATAGGGGACAAACAAAGATTTCAGGAAAGCCTTTGATTGCTGCTTTGATGGTGTTGTTTTTAGTGCAGATTGCTTTTGGAGTTCAAGTGCGAGAGGAAATTGATTTGGTAAAGCACCTTTCAGGGTTGGTGAGGTCGGAATGGTTGGAGGAAGTAGGAATGATTTTTTACATTCATAGATCATATTCACTAGTGATTGTAGGTTTGGTTGGGTTGTTGGTTTATCAGAACTGGAAACAAGCCAAAATGACCATGGCATTAAAAAGTTTAATAGGTGTGATTGGTCTCGAAATCGTTCTGGGAATTGTGCTGGCCTATTTTGGAATGCCTGCATTTGCTCAACCACTTCATTTGCTTTTAGGAACGGTAGCCTTCGGAGTGATATTTTACTTATTTTTGTCATCGAATTTGAATACCAAACATAGCTGATGCAATCAATTGGATTAAATGGAAATCTCAGGCTAGAAAAGATCAAGAGTTATTATGAACTTCTCAAGTTCAGACTGTCTTTTCTGGTGGCATTTTCATGTGGATTTGGATACTTATTAGGAGCGAGTGGAGCCATTAATTGGATTCATTTTATTTGGTTGTTTTTAGGGGGATTTTTGATTTCAGGAACGTCTATTATCATCAATCAGATCATAGAAAAAGATTTGGATAAGTTGATGGTAAGAACCCAAAACAGACCGTTGCCAACAGGCAGGCTTACCGTCAATGAAGCTAAACAATATGCAGTAGTCACAGGACTGATTGGTTTTGGGATTTTATATTGGCAGACCAACACCCTGACAGTGTTGTTGTCTGTTCTTTCTATGGTGTTGTATTCTTTTGTATATACACCGCTTAAGAGAGTAGGGCCTATTGCCGTTTTTGTTGGGGCGATTCCTGGTGCTCTTCCTCCGTTACTAGGTTGGGTGGCGGCTACAGGGTCTATCTCCCACGAAGCATTAATTATCTTTGGCATCCAATTTATCTGGCAGTTTCCACACTTTTGGGCTATTGCCTGGGTGGCAGATGAGGATTATAAAAGAGCAGGGTTTAAGCTTTTGCCCGGTGGTGGCAAACAAGATTTGAATACAGCGATTAATATCATGATTTATACATTGTTTTTATTGCCTCTTGGGTTGTTGCCAACATATTTCGGGTTGGTAGGTATCACCAGTGGAGTGATTGTAACAATTTGCGGTGTGTTGTTCTTAAGTCAAACGTTTTCTTTAATGAAAGACTACTCAAGAAAATCAGCATTGAAAATCATGTTTGGGTCTTTTATTTATCTGCCCATTGTACAGATAGCTTATTTAATTGACAAAGTATAGATATGGATAGATCTGCGGATATACCATTAGTAGGGAAGACTAGAGTGAAGTCAATGCATCCAAAGAAATTTGCGATGTGGTTATTTATTATTTCGGTGTTGATGATTTTCGCTTCACTGACCAGTGCATATGTTGTGAAAAGAGCTGAGGGGAATTGGTTGATTGTTGATTTTCCATCATTATTTAATATTACCTCAATAATCATAGTACTAAGCAGTATTTCTATGCAGCTTTCATATTTATGGGCAAAGAGGAATTATTTATTTGGGATTCGAGCTGGATTGGTGGTGACCATGGTATTGGCCTTGGTATTCGTTGTTGGGCAGTATATGTCCTGGAGCCAATTGGTTGATCAGGATGTGTATTTTGTTGGAAATGCAGCGGGTTCATTTATTTATATCTTCACTGGGTTACATGCATTGCATTTAATTGGTGGAGTTGTTTTCTTAGCAATCGTATTGGTGAATGCCTTTAAATATAAAGTGCATTCCAAGAGCATGGTCCAAATTGAAATGTGTACAACATACTGGCACTTTCTAGGTGGACTTTGGTTGTATTTATACTTATTTTTGATACTGAATAATTAGAACAGACTAAACTATGGCAAACACTGCAGTTGTAGTAAACGAAAGCAGCACCAATGCATGGGGCGGTGGCGTAGAGCCGATGAAGGCTAGCTACGGGAAGCTCATGATGTGGTTTTTCTTGCTTTCGGATGCATTTTCATTTTCCGCATTATTGATCACTTATGGATTGATCAGATATTCGCATCCAGCTTTTGATGGCGCAATTTCTGATTTTGCGTTCTCTCAGGAGTACTGGCCTATTCCAGAGATGGTGTTTGATGCCGTACCATTTATTCATGGAATTCACGCTCCTTTGGTGTTTGTTGGTATCATGACTTTTATACTCATTCTGAGTAGTGTGACTATGGTACTGGCTGTGGAGGCAGGTCACAGAATGGATAAGAAGGGTGTGGAAAAATGGATGCTGTGGACCATTGTAGGTGGATTGACTTTCTTAGGTTGTCAGGCATGGGAGTGGTCACACTTTATCGCGGGTACTGACATAGCCAAAAACATAGGTAGTAACCTTTTTCAAGGAGCTAATTTGCAAATGAACCAATACGGCCCATCAAATTTTGCTGCGTTGTTTTTCTTTATTACCGGATTTCATGGTTTCCACGTCTTCAGTGGTGTAGTGATCAACTTTGTGATTTTCTACCAAGCGACTGTAGGTATTTATGAAAGACGTGGACATTATGAAATGGTTGAGAAAGTAGGTCTATACTGGCACTTTGTTGATCTTGTTTGGGTGTTTGTTTTCACCTTCTTTTACCTTGTCTAACTTCTAAAAGCTCACTAAAATGGAACAAGAAAACACACATGTTCAGGTAATACCTGAGGATAAAGAAAAAATCAAGAAAATCTGGAAAGTGGCTTTGATCCTCGGGATCGTAACTGCCATAGAGTTCGTGATTGCTTTTACTATTGATGCCGGAGCAGCGAAGACTTTTGTTTTCATTGCTTTAACCATTGTGAAGGCTTTCTATATCGTTGCGGAATTCATGCACCTGGGTCACGAGAAGAAGTCATTGGTCTATTCAATCATTCTTCCTACCATGTTCATCATTTTCCTCATATTCATACTGATGTATCAGGGATCAGCAATCTTTGATGTGAAGTATTGATTGAGTCTAAAACCTTATAACAAAAGAATCATGTCTTTTACGGCATGATTTTTTTTTGAGAAATGAATAAGAAGAAGGTATTAGTTGTCGCTTTTTTTCTGGTAGTTTTCGGAATGCCATTGGCGTGGTACTTATTTTTGCAGATGTTCGGTGAAAACCAGTTTGCTTTACCCGAGTATGGGAGATATACTTCAACTTGTGAACTTCCCCTGAACAGTGCTGTTGTACTGCTAGACGAGAAAGCTGCCGAACGACAGCCCAATGAAAGACAAAGAGTAATAAATAGGTTAATGGAATTAGGAGAGGTACAGTTTATTGAAACAAATATGGATAGTTGTAAGCTGTCCTATGAAATGAATCTTGTAGATCATGACAAAGTAATTCGAGGTGTCTATGATTTCAATAGGGAAGAAGTGGACCGGTTTATGGCTGAAGTTGATATTTACATATTGAACTACCAGAATGGCACAAGCACAAATCATAGAATCCAATAAGACTTACCTCAGGGTCATTCAGATTGTTTCTGTTTTGATTCCTTTAGTAGTAGCGTTTTTATTGTTTGCACCATTCAATCTAAATCTGGAAGGGCAAAGCTGGATAAAGTCATTACCCAGTTTCAATGCGGTGATCAACAGTCTTACTTCGGTTTTACTGGTTGCTGCGTTGATTGCTATCAAATCTAAAAAGATAGCACTTCATCGTAATTTGATGTTAACTGCCCTGATGTTGGGAGTACTTTTTTTATTGTCTTATGTACTGTATCATGCGTCATCATCGTCTACTATTTATGGAGATCTCAATCATGATGGACTGCTGGATATCACGGAGAAGGAGTCATTAGGTTCGATGCGGACGATTTATTTGAGCACTTTGTTGTCACATATTGGTTTTTCCATTGTTGTAGTGCCATTTGTTTTACTGGCTTTTTATTATGCCCTATCAAATCAGATAAGCAAGCATCAAAAAATAGTGAAGTACACATTTCCCATCTGGCTTTATGTTTCGGTTACCGGAGTAATTGTGTATTTAATGATTAGTCCGTATTATTAATGAACGGGGTGAAGTAAATTTGGGTTAAGAGATATAATGAAGCTATTTTTTAAGATATATTGTTTTGTGGGGATAATGCTCGCTCCGGTTTTGCTACATGCACAATGTGCGATGTGCCGGACCCAGGTGGTCAATAATGTGAGCCATGGAGAGATTTCATTCGCAGCTGGATTGAATTTCGGAATACTTTATTTGTTCTTTACCCCATATGTGGCCCTGGGAGTGGTCGCTTTTTTTTGGTTTAAAAATGCTAAAGCAAATGAGCGAAAAAGGAGCCTTACAAGCCGTTTTTGAGGGTAGATGTCCAAAGTGCAGGCAAGGTAAAATGTTTGCTAGCTCTACATATGACATAAAGAAGTTGGGGACCATGAATAAGAATTGTCCTCATTGTGGACATCAATTTGAAATGGAGCCTGGATACTTCTATGGAGCAATGTATGTGAGCTATGCCTTGTCAGTGGGTATTTTCTTAGCCACAACCCTCATACTCTTCCTATTGTTCGATGATCCATCACTCACAACCTATATCGTGAGTATTACATTAGTGGCATTACTTTTGTACCCCATCAACCTTAGATATTCCAGAATACTATTTGCGCATTTTTTTGGTGGAGTAAACTATGATCCTGAATTGAGCAAATAGTGTATCTTGAGATATTAATCTAAGGTATGCGCACCAATCTTGGCTTAAAATTAGGTACACTCATTACGCTGATCACTTTATTGGTGATCTATTTTCAGGAACCATCTCCTGATACGGTTAAAGAACAAATACTGTCTAATACTGAAAGCCTTCTTCGGCTCCAGGAGTTAGACATAACCGAATTTGAGAATCAACTCTCAGTATATACCAATCCCTTTGCTATTGATGATCAAGTACTTTTTGAGAAACGGGTATTCTTAAATGGTGGATTGATCTATTGGAATGATAATTCCTATCTACCTGAATATAGCAGCCTGAAAAAGCCAGATACACTCTATACGATAACTGATGACTTTGGGCTCAAATTGATCAAAAGGAGAGAGATCGTTACTGACCGGGACTTGATCGAGATATTCTCAATTATACCAATATCTTTTAACCCGCCAGTCAGTAACCAATACCTGAAGTATGGTTTGAATGAACATATTTTTGAGAATTATCAGGTAGAAATTGACCCAAGAGGTGATTACACTATTCAGTCAGGAAATGTTCCTCTTTTCCGAATGAATATTCTTGCTCAAAGCCAACTGGACCAAGAGTGGGTTGAAGGTGTTTTGTTATTGGTGATTTTGCTACTACTTGGTATTATTCTTTGGCGTGAGCTAAAGATTAGTGAACGTTCGTTAAGTAGCCGGTTTTTCTACTTGCTCCTGTTTATGGTTGGGAGTCGATTGATTCTTTTTATTTGGAGTCGGTTCACAGTGAGCTCTTTAGATCTTTTTAACCCAATTTACTTTACTGTGGGAGCAATAAGTCCCACTTTGGGTGATTTACTTCTACATGGGGTTTTTGGTTCAGGTATTTGCATCACACTCTACTTATTGTTTTTTACCGAGAGGAACTCATTCGATATAGGAAGTAGGAAAAGTGTTGATTGGTTGCTGAATGGCGTGGTTGTTATAAGTAATCTAGCGATGGCATATTTGTGCTATTCGGCTACTTGGATGATCTTAGAACATTCTCAAGTTGAGCTGGATATTAGCAAATCAATATTTTTTGATGAACTCCGTGTTGTTGGATTCCTGTTTCTGATTGTTATAGGAATCATATTTTTGATTGTTTTCGCTATTTCACAGTTGATTCGATCAAAAAGCACAATATCTAAACTTCATTTTTACGCTTTCTTTCTGTTTTGCTATACGGGATTTGGGTTCATAACAGGATCCTCCGGCTTTCTCTACGGCCTAATTGTATTGGCTTTGTGGCTGACTGTTGACTTTTTCGAGTTGAGCAAGGTCATTAATTCACTGCGATATCAGACGTTTATCTTACTGGTGTTGGTTTATACGTCTGTTGCCTGTATTTCTGCTTATGCCATCTATAAGCATACGGAGAAGGATGAATTAATTTCCAAAGGTCGGTTTGCCAACAGGTTACTCATCAAAAATGATATACTTGGCGAATTTTACCTTTCACAGATTACCGAGGAAATTTCTCAGGACAGGTACGTTAGAACCCGGCTGATGAGTAAACTACTCGCACGCCAAAACATTCGTGAGAAAATAAAGCGGCAGTTTTTGAGCTCTTATTTTAAAAAGTATGATATCAACGTATACTTGTTTGAATCAGACGGCTCATCCTTACAGGAAGATGTGTCTACTGGTGATTATGAAGCCTGGAAAGCCAAGTATGGTCAGGAGCTTTATAAAACTGATTATACCGGGATTTACTTTATAGAAGACCGGGAAGAAAATGTAAGGAACAAGTACGTCTGTTTTCTGGAAATAGGAGCCTACGGAAACAAGGTGGGGTATGTGATTCTCGACTTAACATTAAAAAAATTCATTCCATCCAGTGTTTTTCCGGAGCTGTTGCTGGAGAGTAAATATTACATGGGTAGTAAAGAAGAGTTTGATTATGGAGTTTTTAAGAATGGTGAAGTTTTATATAAACAAGGACGTGTTTCTTTTGAAAACAAGTTGACAAGTTCTGATTTTAGAAATGAACAACTCTATGATGAAGGGGTGGAACAAGACGGGTATCACTATTTTGGTTTACGAACTGCAGACAATCGGATTCTGATTATAGTTTCTCCTACCTATCAAACCCAGTCAATCCTGGCCAACTTTAGTTTTATTTTCCTGCTGATGTTTTTCGTTACAGGGTTTGTTTTTGTTTTGCTGGGATTGTTTGCATCATCCAATCGATTCAACCTATCTACAAAAATTCAACTTTATTTAGGGCTCTCTTTTATGCTTCCTATGATTGTGGTAAGTGTGGCGCTGATCAATACCCTCAACAGGTCGTATCGGGAAGAAATTGACAGGAATTTCAGAAAGCGATCTTTCAATATTGCGGAAAACTTAATTGACCAATCCGAAGCTTTTTTTACAAGCAAGATCAATATTGATGAATATGCGAATGAAATCGCAAAAGCAGCATCTATTGCTCAATCAGACCTCAATATATATGATGTAAAAGGACGGTTGGTTACCACATCACAGCCTGAAATATTTAGATTGGGCTTACTCTCCGAGTTACTTTACTCAGATGCCTATTATAAAATCAATTACAAGCGTGAGCAGAACTTAATTGCCGAGCAAAATATCGGTGCTTTGGATTTTAAGACCAGTTATACGGCCTTAAGGTCTTACCAGGATGGTCGTTTGCTTGCGATATTGGCAATGCCTTATTTTGATTCTAAAAACCACCTTAGGCGACAGCAAGTAGAAGTGTTCAACAACCTGGTGGTGATATTTTCGATGATCTTTCTGATTTCACTTACCGGGGGCAATTTCATTGTTGGTCAATTAGTGCGTCCACTAAAAACCATCGGGGATAAGATCAGCAAGACTAGTTTGCAGGAAACCAATCAGCCAATCCAATATGAATCACAGGACGAAATCGGTAGCCTTGTGAAGGAATACAATAAAATGCTCATCAAATTGGATGAAAGTAAGGAGGCTTTGGCAGCGAGCCAGAAGGAGTCTGCGTGGAAAGAGATTGCACGTCAGGTAGCACATGAAATCAAGAATCCTTTGACTCCAATGCGTCTGAAAATACAACAGATGATGAAAGGTTTGGAACCTGATTCAAAGCAATATAAAACTTTCATCACCCTCATTTCGCAAGTGGATTCCCTTAGTAGTATCGCTGATTCATTTTCAGAATTTGCCAAGATGCCTGCTCCCCATAATGAGGAAGTTGATCTGGTAAGTTTGGTTGACAATGTAATTAACCTTTATCATAACAATGAAGTGGACATTCGTCGCTTTTTTGATTCTAAAGAGGCTAAAGTTTATGTAGATCCTAAAATATTTGGAAGAATCATTACCAACATTATTTTGAATGCCATTCAAGCAAAAATGGAAGGCCGGCCTGTAATAAAAGTATCCATGACACATTCAGGGAATAAAGTAATGCTCGCAATTCAGGATAATGGGGTAGGAATATCTGAAGATCAAAAGGAAAAGATATTTACTCCTTATTTTAGTACAAAATCGAAGGGGAGCGGTATAGGACTCGCAGTAGCTAAGAAAGGAATTGAGAACGCAGGTGGAAACATATGGTTTGATTCAGAAGAAGGGGAGGGCACTACTTTCTACATTTCTCTACCTCTTATTTAGTGGGTTATTCCTGGTTATTGCTTCGTCAGCCGTTACAGCTCAAAACTATCATTGCAAGACTTTCCCGCCAGCAGCGATTATTCAATTGGACACAATACCTATTGAATCAGGAAGTATAGTCATTGGTAGTGATATGTTATTTACTCTTGATTCTACCCGTACCACTTTAGTCTTTAGCGAAACAGCACAGGATTCAATAACCATTTGTTTCAGAACTGTTTCACCAATGATAAATCAGGCTATTTTTAATCGCGATGTGGCAAAGTACAATGCCGGGTATTATAAGGAAAGAACCTCATTAAGCCAACGAACTAATCTGACAGAGGATAAGATATTTTCATTCGGGTCACTTTACACAGCAGGAGCAATTACGAGAGGCGTCACTTTTGGGAATCGTCAGAATGTATTCGTAAACTCTGCACTCAACCTTCAAATGGAGGGTGATTTATCTGAGGATTTGAAGGTGTCTGCTGTCATCACAGATCAGAATATTCCTTATCAACCGGAAGGAAATACGCAGCAGATCAGGGATTTTGACAATGTTTTTATCAAACTATTTAATGAGGATTTTGAAGTCATAGCTGGAGATATTGTTCTCCAAAACCCAGTGGAAGAAGCCTATTTTCTAAAGTATTACAAAAATGTACAGGGCCTTGGACTCAAATATAATTATAGCTTAAAAAATAGTTGGAAAGGTGCTTCTCAGGCTTCTGGTTCGCTGGCAAAGGGGCAATTCACCTCTGCGGTAATTCAACCTCAGAAGGGTGTTCAGGGGCCTTATAAGTTGAGGGGTGGAAATGGTGAACGGTTCATTATTATCATGGCCAACTCGGAAAGAGTCTATCTCGATGGTGAACTCCTTGAAAGAGGTTTTGATCGAGACTATGTCATTGACTATAACCTGGGTGAGATCACATTCAGCAATGGCATTGTGATCACAAGGTTTTCCCGAATCAGGGTAGACTATGAATATGCCAATCAGTACTACAGCAGGTCCAATATCACAGCTACGCAGGAATTGTCCAACGATCGCACTAAAGTGTATTTTAATTATTATCGTGAAAAGGATAACCCAAATGTTACTTTAGGCTTCGATTTGGATCAGAAGGATCGTGAAGAACTAATTGTCTCAGGAGACAACAATGGTGTGGTAAGAATTTCAGGAGTAGACTCCACGGGGTTTATTGAAAATGCTGTGTTATATGCTCGCAAGGACATCCTGGTCAATGGCATACAGCAAGTTTACTATCAGTACACTGGCAATCCGGATGAAGGGTTATTTCAGATCAGCTTTTCAGATGTAGGTGCAGGAAATGGAACTTACGGTCTACTCAATTCAACCAGCAATGGACGGATCTATGAATACCTGGGTGATGGGCAAGGTAATTACCTTCCTGTCCAGATCATACCTACGCCTAACCAAAAGCAGATGTTTGTATCTGGAGTCCATTCTAAGCTCACCGACTTTGAAACCATCTATGGAGAAGTTGCATTCTCTGGTCAGGATCAAAATTTGTACTCTAACCTGGATGATGACGACAATTTTGGACTGGGAACAAAAGTAGGAATCAAATCGACCGGTAGAACCATTGACTTCATGCCCGAATACAGATTCCAGGGTTCTCTAAGCTATGAGTTTGATAATGAGCAGTTTACATTCATAGATCGATTTAGGAGTATTGATTTTAACCGGGACTGGAGCTATGATGTCTTTGCGGATTCTCTTGCTTCCAGAGAAGATCAAATACTCGTGGCAGAGGCCGGGATCGTAAAAGACCAGCGCAATCTAATCCAATCTGCATTCAGGCACCGAAACCGGGCCGATGTGATTCAGGGAGACCAGATAGACTTCAAACTTCAACAACATTTAGGTCCTTTTCAGTTGTCCTCTATCAATTATTTTATGAGAAATGACCCGTCTACTTTCAGTTCCAGGTGGGTCAGATCATCTACCCAACTCCAACTTTCGGACTGGTTTGTTCGGCCAGGATATCGTTTTGCTCTGGATGAGCATCAGAGAATGACATCCGATATAGATAGCATTACCAGCACTCTGATGAATTATCAATTACACAATCCGTTTATAGAGACAGGTGATTCGAGCAAAATCGGAATGAGATTCGACTATATCAATAGAATAGATAAGATTCCCCAGCTTGGTGAAATGGTTGATTATACACATGCAGAGGAGTTTAAATTTGGATTACAGTCCAAAAGGTTAAAGCAACATGATTTCAGTGCTCAACTAAATTACCGGGTGGTTGAAGAACTTCTGGAGGATTCACCAAAGGAAAAGAACTTACTTGGAAGGTTGAACTGGTCAGGATTCTTTGCCGACCGACATATCAACAATCAGGTCACCTTTACCACAGCCAATGCCAGGGAGTTAAAGCGTGAGTTTGTCTTTTTGCAAGTAGCGACCGGAGAGGGTACTCATACCTGGCGTGATGAGAATGAGGATGACATTCAGGATTTGAATGAATTCTATGAAGCTGTTAATCAGGATGAGAAGAATTATATTAAATTATTCACACCAACGGACGAGTATATCAATGCTTATCAGACCACTTATATCCATTCACTTGACATGAGGTTGCCCGACGGATGGGAAGATGAAGGGTTCATTCTGGCTACACTCTCAAAACTTTCTTTAAACACTAACCTCAAGTTCAATTTTAAAACCACCTCGGAAAATACAAATGATCGGTTAAATCCATTTGAGGTGGATCTTGAAGATGAAGCAGTCGTGTCGGCCAGAAACCTGATCAGGAATACATTGTTTTTCAACCGGAATGCACCGGGTATTGGATTTGACATATCCAGAACAACTCAAGGCATTAAGTCGCTGCTTAGCAGTGGCTATGAAATTCGGGAGAAAAATGACTGGATTGGTAATTACAGAATCAGCTTTGGAAGAGAATTTACGATTAGAGGTGGATTGGAGAAAGGGTCTACACTTAACCAGTCTGACTTTTTGGATACCCGCAATTTTGACCTCATGAGGTCTGGTATCAACAATGAAGTGGTCTGGCAACCTTCCAATTCGTTCCGGTTTATTGCTGGAATAGATAGAAGAGTCAAAACTGCTGATCAGGTAGGCGAGGAGAAGTCATCACAAATCATGGATTACAATATGGATATCACCTGGATACGGTCTTCTAAAGGGAACCTGAATGCTGCGTTCAGTTGGATAGAAATTGATTTTTCGGGTGAACGAAATACTTATCTGGGGTATGAATTACTTGAAGCATTGCAACCCGGAACCAATCAAAAATGGAATGTAAATTGGCAACAATCACTTGGCATGGGTCTACAACTTTCTCTACAGTATTATGGTAGAAAATCAGAAATGAGCAAGGCCATCCATTCTGGGTCTATTTCTGTTACTGCTTATTTCTGATTTTCTAAACTAGTATTATTCGTACCTGAGGGTCTCGGCAGGGTTAGTACTGGCAATCTTAACGATGATAACACTTACACTCATTATCGAGATGATTACCAATGTACAGGCTGAAACAACAAACGGTAGGACACCAATGGTTGCCTGATAAGAGAATTCCTGTATCCAGACTTGCATGATTAAATAGCCAACAGGTAATCCAAATAGTAAGGCAATGCCAATAAGTTTTAAAAATTGAAGCAGAACCATACTGAATATATCCCAGGATCTGGCCCCCATTATTTTGCGAATTCCAATATCCTTGATACTTTGATTCAACAGTGCGATGGCCAGGCCAATTAGACCAATACATGCTAAAATCAATGCGATAGAGGTGAAGATGGTAAATATATTGAGTGTTCTGATCTCATCATTGTAAAGCTCAGCTAACTGTTCATCAATAAAGTGGTACTCGAATGGGATATCCATTATATTTTGAGCGTAAATCGCATTGATTTGATTCAGCGTATTCTGAAATTCCCTGCCCTCCATTTTCACAACAATGTGGTTTACATCATAGGGATCCAGGTAAATGATCAACGGCTGGATGGCCGAGTGAAGCGATTGGAAGTGAAAGTCATTGGTAATCCCAACAATGACCCCTTGACCACTTCGTCCTGCCTGTTCCCACGTGATCGACACACCAATAGGATCATCAAGGTTCAAACGGCTTGCTGCTTCAGCGTTGATGATGAAGTGATTGTCCAGTGTGTCACTGTCATATGACCGATCAAATGTTCGCCCTTCAGCCATGGAGATTCCTAATGTATTTAAGGCATCATAATCAACACCCATTTGAGAAGCATCAATTTTTTCCTCAGGATAAATGGTTTGGTAAATGGTGAGTTGATCGAATTGTCCACCTGGAAGGTTGGAAACGGCAGAAACTTCTTTTACACCGGACACATTGCTGAATTCATTCTCTAACGTGCGGATCATCTCTACGTCCATTCCACCTAAAGCTGCACTTGGATACATTTTTACAGAGATCAAAGCATCTTGATCAAACCCCAACTCCTTCGTTTTCATGTAGTTGAGTTGCTTGAGAATGATCAACGATGCAATGATTAGTATGGCCGAGACAAAGAACTGGAATATGACAAGACCATTTCGCAACCTTCTACCATGAAATGAAGTGGTTAATTTTCCTTTGAGTACATCTACCGGTTTAAACTTGTCCATCACCATTGCCGGATACGAGCCTGAGAGCATAGAAATAACCAAAATTGCCATGCCAGCAGCAGTGAGAAATCCCGGTCGAATGAGGTCGATCGTGGAGAATTGGATTTGCGTGATATGATTGAAAAACGGAAGAAGCATTGCCGAAAAAGCAAAAGCAAGCACAGCAGCAACTAAGCAGAAAACCAGCGATTCCAGGTAGAATTGTCCGGTGAGGCTTAGGGAAAGGGCTCCAAGCGTTTTCCTAACTCCCACTTCCCTGGCTCTTTCTATGGATTTGGCGGTAGTTAGATTGATATAGTTGATACAGGCTATGAGCAGAATAAATACCATGGCACCCGTAAGTATGTAGATGTACAGTATGTTGGTATTGTTTTCCAGTTCCCATCTTAAATGTGAGTGTAAGTGAATGTCTTTTATAGGCTGGAGTTTAAATGCCGCTTCGTGGTTAAGCAATCTTTCTTTGTCAGTTTGCGACCAATCGAGATACGTTACGATCCATTCAGGAATTTTCGATTCTATTTCTTTGTAATCCGTTCCCGGAGCAAGTTTGAGGTAATTAAAGTGGCCAAAATCCTGCCATGTAAACCACAGGTTTTCGGGGTTGATGTTTTTCAGGGTAACATATGACACAAGTCCGGTAACATGAAAATGTGATCTTTTAGGCATGTCCTCAACGACTGCTGCCACAGCAATATCCCAATCATCGATTGTGATTGTTTGCCCAATTGGGTCTTCATTGCCAAAGTACTTCTCAGCGGTCGATTGGGAGATCACCACATTCCATGGTTTCTTAAGTGCATCTGGATCACCAGCTAGTACTTTCAAATCAAAAACATCCAGGAAAGTAGAGTCGACATAGAAGAAGTCTTTCTCAATGAACTGAATATCTTCTTTTTTATTTTCCACTCTCACACCATCACGGGTCAGTCCGGGGCCATAAATAGGAGAGAGCGTTGTGGATTGGATTACCTCAGGTAAATCCTCTTTGATTCTTTGAGCAAATGGATGAGGAGTTCTGGTTTGTGGATTTTCATTGACCCAGGCCACCCGATAGATTTGATTGCTTTGTGGCAACTCCTGATCGTAAGAAGTGTGCTCCCCGATAAAGAGGTAAATGAGAATGCTACAGGTAAAGCCAACTGTGAGACCGAAGAGGTTGATGAAGGTAAATACCTTGTTTCGCGCCACTCGACGGTAGAAGATTTTGAAAAAATTAGAGACCATGATTTGATTAATGTTTTGGTTTAAACGATTCATCAAATCAAACCCGAAAATCCCGGAAGTCGGTTTTCCCCGGTTGGGAGGACGTTCTTCCCGATAGGTCTGTACATTCTTTTGTTCCTTATACTCTTTGGGCGTGAGGTTGGTGTACTTCTTAAAAGCCGTATTGAAGGATGATTTTGAATTATACCCAACCATTGAAGCAACATGCTCTATTTTGGTGCTTTCGTGCTTGTTGGATTTCAGTATTACTTTAGCTTCCCTAATGCGATATTGACTTAATAACTCTTGAAAGCTCATTCCTTTGGTTTCATTGAGCACCTGAGATAAGTGGTGGGTTGTGGTGTTAAGTTTTTTAGCAAGACTGGACAAGCTTGTTGTACTCTCCAAATAGAACTTCTCAACTTCAATCAACTTATTCAGCTTACTTAAGATGTCCGATTTCTGTGCGGGAGTCAAGGTTGATTTTTGATACTTATTGGTCACAGGTATTGGGTCAAAAAAGTCTGATTCCCTGAACAACTGGAAGACTATGAAATAGATATGAACCATAATCCCGAACAGTGTAAATATTTGAGGAACCCAACCAACGGAGCTTGCTGTCAAAACCCCTATGAGCACACACTCATAAGTAAAGAAATTCCGAAACCAGATGAGTCGCGATCCGGGATTAACGATCCATTGGATGCCTCTGACCTGGCCTTCACGTTTGATAAAAAGAAAGGCTGACCTTAGACAATAAGCGATAAAGAGGGGATAGAGAATAAATTGAATGGCATCAAACCAAATCCCTTCTAAAATGAAGAGGCCACTTCCTATCATTATCACGGGAATAGCCAATAGGTATGAAATTCTGGTTTTTTGCGTGAAGAATGCCTGAGCGTAGCTGTGGATAGTAAAAGCCTGACCCATGACTATCAAACAAAACACTGAGTGATTATCTGGCAGCAGGAAGGGCAGCGATGCTGTAATAAGCAGCAATGCAGTGATGATTCCAAGGAACCTGCTGGCCGGGTATTTATTGATAAGCAGGGCAATAAGAAGAAATCCACCTTGTAGGATAATACTCAGTATAAGGACTAAAATCCATGGGATATTTAACAAGGCACTCATTGATCTAAAGTAGGTAATCTAAGCGTATGGTGCAATACTACCTGAACTCTTTCATCATGCGGTTGGCAAACACAAAATCATCCAATTCTTTAACGCCTGAATGGGTAATGTCTTTGTTTGATCCTTCCCAAAGTTTATTCCCCTTATACAGGAAAAGCACTTTTTGCCCAATCTCTATCACGGAGTTCATGTCGTGGGTTACAACGACTGTGGTAATTTCATACTCATCAGTAATTTCTTTGATGAGTTCATCTATCAGCATACTTGTTTGGGGATCGAGTCCGGAGTTGGGTTCGTCACAAAACAGATAGTTGGGCTTGTTGACAATCGCTCGTGCTATCCCCACACGCTTCTTCATTCCGCCGCTGATTTCGGCGGGCATTTTAGTATTTACATTCTCAAGCCCCACTCGCTCCAGGCAAAAGTTGACGCGCTCAATTTTTTCTTCCGGGCCTAGATCGGTTAGTACATTCAAAGGAAACATGACATTTTGTTCCACATTCTTACTGTCAAAAAGAGCACTTCCCTGAAAAAGCATTCCTATTTCTCTTCGGATTTCCGTTTGGCGCTCTTTGTCACCATTGGTAAATTCACGGCCGTCATAAAGCACTGAGCCCGTATCCGGTTTAATCAACCCGACAATACTCTTGAGCAATACGCTTTTTCCAGTTCCACTTGAGCCAATGATCAGGTTGCACTTTCCATTTTCAAAAGTTCCACTTATTCCCTTTAGTACTTCTTTATCGCCAAAAGTCTTCTGAATGTTCTCTATTTCTATCATCCTAGTAAAAGTTGGGCAAGTAAATAATCAGCTAGTAGTATGGCAATACAACTGTTAGTCACGGCTGCTGTAGAGGATTTACCAACTTCCAGTGCTCCTCCAGTAGTGAAATAACCTTTATAAGCGGAAATAGAAGCCACAAGGAACGCGAAGAAAAATGCTTTGATCAAGGCAAAAGCAATATTGAATTCAATGAACTCATAGCGAATGCCATAAATGTAATCATGACCTGAGATGATGCCGGTAGTTATGCTGGTGAGGTACCCTCCATAGATACAAAGGAACCCTGACATGATCACGAGCATTGGGTACATCAGTACGGAAGCAATAATTTTAGGAAGCACCAGGTAGGAGGTAGAGTTGATCCCCATCACTTCCAGTGCATCAATTTGCTCCGTAATCCTCATCGTGCCCAGTTCTCCGGCAATATTGGAACCTACTTTACCAGCATATACGATGGCAATAATGGTAGGAGAGAGCTCAAGCACAGTCATGTCACGCACCACTAGCGAGATCACATAATCCGGAATAAAAGGACTAACGAGGTTGTAAGCCGTCTGGACTGTTACTACAGCTCCCATAAACACTGAAACGATGGTTACAATGAATAATGAGTTATAACCCACTTTGATGCACTCATCGAGGGTTAATTTTACGTAAGTGCCAAATCGTTCTCTACGTACAAAAAGCTGACCTGCAAAAATTAAAAATTTACCGAGTGATTTCATTCAGTTTCCCTTGCTTCAGAAATGTTAGCTTTGCCGAAATTAATAAGAACATATTAAAATGATGTGTTCAAAGAGATTAAAGAATTAAAACGAAGGATTGTTTGAAAAACTATTAACAATCTTCAGAGAATTTAATTTAAAGTCTTATGAATGAAAATAAAGACAAATTGGTGGTTGTAACGGGTGGTACTAAAGGTATTGGCCGGGCCATCATTGAGCGGTTTTCAAAGGAGGGGTATACCATTGCCACTTGTGCCCGAAATGAAGGTGACCTTGATTTACTGAAAAAGGAAGTAGAGGAGCAGTATGGCAATAAGGTCATGATCAATGTTGCTGATGTTTCTAAAAAAAGCCAGGTCAATGATTTTATTGAGTTCATTCGATTGACAGGCTCGGTTGTTCACGTTTTGGTGAATAATGCAGGGAAGTTTGTCCCAGGACAAGTTCACGATGAAGAGGATGGAATTTTGGAAAGCCAAATTGAAACCAATCTTTACAGTGCCTATCGTGTAAGCAGGGGGATCATCCCCGGAATGAAAAAGACTAAAATTGGCCATATCTTCAATATGTGCTCTACAGCAAGTATTATGGCCTACAGTAATGGTGGTTCTTATTGCATCTCAAAATTTGCCATGTATGGAATGAGTAAAGTCCTGCGTGAAGAGCTGAAAGAACATGGCATTCGCGTGACCTCAGTGATGCCAGGTGCTACGCTCACTGCTAGCTGGGAAGGAGTAGACCTTCCACCAGAGAGGTTTATGAAAGCCCAGGATGTGGCTGAAATGGTTTTTGCCACTTATAAGCTAAGCGACCGGACGGTTGTGGAAGACCTTGTAATACGGCCTCAGCTGGGTGATCTCTAGTAGCGGAATTACTTGTAGTATGTTGAAATAATAGCTTGGAAGGATCACAACCTTTATCTTTGAAGTGTGTTTAGATAGTAAAATCGGACTCCATGAATCCCACAGATGATCTTCAGACCAAAAAGGTCGATTTTTGCGAAAGTCTTATTGAATACAAAAGAAGAAAGACAGTAGAAGTAAATATTGGTGGTTTGCCAATGGGTGGAGACAATCCTATCCGTGTTCAATCTATGACCACAATAGACACTATGGATACTGATGGTTCCGTAGCTCAAACCATTCGTATGGTAGAGAGTGGCTGTGAATATGTAAGGATTACAGCACCCAGTATTAAAGAAGCAGAGAACCTGAGAAACATCAAGGCACAGTTGCGGGATCGGGGCTGTATGGTACCATTGGTTGCGGATATTCATTTTACCCCGAATGCCGCGGAGTTGGCAGCCCAAATTGTGGAGAAGGTCCGTGTGAATCCAGGCAACTATGCAGATAAAAAGAAGTTTGAAGAAATAGAATATACGGACGAATCCTACCAGGCTGAGCTTGATCGGATTCGTGAGAAGTTTACACCATTAGTGGAGCTTTGTAAAACCCACGGCACTGCTATGCGAATAGGCACCAATCATGGTTCACTCTCTGATCGAATCATGAGCCGATATGGAGATACTCCGCTGGGCATGGTAGAATCAGCCTTGGAATTTATTCGGATCTGTGAAGATCTAGGTTATTACGATTTGGTCATTTCTATGAAGTCAAGTAACCCACAGGTGATGGTACAAGCTTATCGTCTGTTGGTGAAGATGTTGGAAGAGGAAGGATTGAAACCATATCCCTTGCACCTGGGCGTCACCGAAGCGGGTGAAGCCGAGGACGGACGAATCAAAAGTGCACTGGGTATCGGTACGCTTTTGGAAGATGGGTTAGGAGATACCGTAAGAGTATCCCTGACGGAAGAACCAGAAGTAGAGGCACCCGTTGGCCGGATCCTGGTAGACCGCTTGAATAAACGTGTTGGTCATGATGCCATCCCAACAACCAATTTTGATCTATTCAATCCTTATGAATATCAAAAACGAAAAACACATGAAGTGCTAAACTTCGGTGGAGAAAATGTGCCCCGTGTGATTGCGGATTTCTCACATATGGATCAGGTGGATATTAAAGATCTGAAGTCAATAGGGCATTTCTATTTACCAGAATTGGACAAGTGGACCATGAACGATCTAGGATGTGACTACCTTTATACAGGTACTCACCCGATTTCCTTTATGCTGCCAAATGGACTTAAAGAAATACTTAATTACAATACCTGGATTGAACTTGAGGACAGGAAAAATAGATTTCCTTTACTCACTGTAAATCAGGTAGATAAATCGATTCATTCAGAGTTAAACTTCCTGAAGTTAACCACAGATGAAGTAGATGAAGGTTTAATGGAATTCCTAAAGGGTACCAACAACTTTGTCCTTCTATTGTCCACAAACAATGCCCATGGATTAGCTGATTTGAGAAGAACTTTCATTGAGTTAATGAATGCACGGGTAGACCTACCTGTAGTGATTCAAAGACACTATGAAGGTCTCAATGAAGATGCCATGATGATGTACCCGGCCACCGATATGGGTGGATTGTTGATTGATGGTTTTGGGGATGGTGTTATGCTGGGCATGGAATCAGTTGATCGAAAAGAGTACTTTACTCAAGCCAAAGTTTACAACAATATACTCTTTGGAATCCTTCAAGCTGCAAGGACCCGCATTTCCAAAACAGAATACATTTCATGTCCTTCATGCGGTAGAACCTTGTTTGATTTACAGGAAACCACAGCCATGATTAGAAAGCGGACAGATCACCTGAAAGGAATAAAAATTGGTATTATGGGCTGCATCGTGAATGGTCCTGGCGAAATGGCAGATGCAGACTATGGATATGTCGGGTCTGGTAAAGGTAAGATCACGCTTTATAAAGGGCAGGAGGTGATGAAAAGGGGAGTTCCTTCAGCAAAAGCCCTCGATGAATTGATTAATTTGATACGAGAGGACGGCAAATGGACAGAGCCGCAAGCTGTCCTTGAAGCTTAAAATAGATTTGAGATGACAGATGAAAGTAAAGAGGAAGAGAAAAAGGATTTGGGTTATTATTTTAATTTCAAAGAGGTTTTAACATATTTCTTCAGGAAAAAAGACCCAAACAGACCGACTAATACCAGTATCAAAATGATGCACGGGGTGAATAAAATCTCCATGATCATGTTTCTGATCTGTTTGATTGTGATTATTACACGTTTCATCATCCGTTCATAGCAGTCATATCGTACTTCAATTGGTAATTCACTAATTTCATCAAATGAATATTGAAGAATATAGAGATTATTGCATTGCCAAACCGGGGGTAACCGAGCATTTTCCGTTTGATGAAAACACCCTTGTATTCAAAGTGATGAACAAAATGTTTGCTTTGGCAGATGTGGAAGAGTTTGTAAGTATCAACCTGAAATGTGATCCCGAACGAGCTGTAGAGCTACGAGAAACGCATGAAGGCACAGTTCTTCCTGGTTATCATATGAATAAGCATCATTGGAATACAGTCGTGGTAGAAGGAAGTTTGAATACCAATGAATTGAAAGAATTGATTGATCATTCATATGAACTCATTGTAGCTGGGTTGCCTAAAAAGTTGAAAGAAGAATTGAAGCTGTTATGAAAATAATTTACCTGTTCGTTTCATTGGTTTTCTTGTCTTGCATGGAAGACCCTCTCGAACCCGTAAACTCACAAGAGTTTGATGAAATGGAAGATCAGGATACTACTAAAAATGACAATCCCTTGGAAGATTTAACCTATTTAGCCCTTGGTGATTCCTACACGATAGGTGAGAGTGTAGAAGAATCAAAAAGATGGCCTGTACAGCTCGTAGAGGACTTGCGCAGCGCTGGTGTTGAAATATCGGATCCACAGATCATTGCAAGAACAGGCTGGACGACTAATGAGTTGATAGGGGCAATAGATGCCTCCAACATTCAGCAACCTTACGATCTTGTTTCCTTACTTATTGGTGTCAACAATCAATATCGTGGTTATCCTATTTCTCAGCAGGAGGAAGAGTTTGAGAAATTGTTAAAAATGGCCATAGAGTATGCTGGCGGTGATAAAAACCGGGTTTTTGTGGTAAGCATACCGGATTATGGAGTTACCCCATTCGGACAAAGTAGGGGTCCAGAGAAGATCGCCAAGGAAATAGATGCGTACAATGCCCTGAATAAAAGCATTGCCGATACTTATGAAGTAAGGTACTTTGATATTACCCCAATATCGCGAGAAGCTATTAACAAGCCGGAATATGTGGCCAATGACGGACTTCACCCATCAGCTGAAATGTATGATGCCTGGGTTGGTTTAATGTACCCAAAAGTCAGGGAAATGTTTCCTGAGTGATATATCACATGTTTCTTTCTGAGCGTTATTCTTTCACGATAGTTGAAATAATCCTATTTTAGTGCTTTCAAACGGGCAGTCTGGTGTTATGAGGCTCAGTATTACCTTGATAGTATTTATGTTATGCATATCCTCGTGTAGGGATAAAGTGATATGCCCGGCTTTTCAAAGCACGTACATATTGGATGATTCTGTGCGCTCTGTTTACTACTCATATTTATGGAAATTGGATGTTGCTGAGCGGGAGAAATATCTGGCTGGATTGATAACCCCTGCTACAGTTGACCCAGCGGACTCTGCGGCGCTAGGTGGGCCAGTGATTGCCTCTACTGCTCAAACGGACTATTTCGCCTATTTGGAGCCATACAAAGTTCGAGAGAGAGAAGTCAAAAAGAACAAATATGGAATGGTGAAGTATGAGCCTTATTGGCTCACCAACTACCAGCAGAAGACCGCACCTATGGAGAATGTGCTGGCACCACCTCCACCTCCGGTGATTGAGCCGGTTGATACGGTAAAAGATGTTGGTCAGTTTGTGGCAAGTGATTTTTCAGATTCATTGACCATGGATTCAACAGCAGTTGTTGCCAATATGGAGGCCGATACACTTGGCTATGACAGCCTGGACATACCTTCGTTCCCATCCATTGTGCAAGCACCACCTCAAAAACCTAAGTTGGAAACCCAATACCTATACAAGTACGATCCTAAGGACAAGGAGCTAAATGTAGAACAAGCCTATTACAATAAGTATTTTGGCCAATATCTTTACAGGCGTGTTCCGGTGATGGAGGAACCTCCAGCCTCAGAAAATCCTGAAGCCGAAAATGAGGGTGGCGGAGTTTTTGCTTTCTTTAAAGGACTTTTTGATAAGAAAGAAGTTAAATCCGATAGTGTTTCAGTTAAAGTGAAACCACCAATAGTGGAAACTGAAGAGCCGCCTGTACAGGAAGAGCTTGAAACTGAAGATGACGGATTCTAGAGAAAGAGCTGTTTTGAAGCCTTTTTAGCTCCTGGTTTATATTTGCTGATTCCTATAAAAACCAATGCTCCGGACAAGAGCAAAATGAGGGCGGTGGTAATTAATTTTTTCATTTTTAAAAATAAACGGTGAATGCCGTAAAGTTAAGTCACTGAATGCCTTTAGTAAATACCCCGTTTTAGGGATTTTACATTCTTATTTCCTCTTCAAAATCCACAGGAACCTTCGTGGGATAACCATGAACGGAGAGACGAACATATCCTTTGTAATGTACTTTGATCTTTTTACCTCCCAGTACGCTGATCAGGCCATTGAGTAAACCAAAGTCTCTAATATCAAATGAAGCGCTTAATGGTACTGAGAATTTATCCTTAGCAGGAATCCTGAGACGCATTTTCTGATCAATTTTGCCTACCATTCTATCATCCACCTCTATGTCTACATTGACTTCCTTTAGTTTGACACTTTGATCATTGGGATTATAGAAATTGGCATCAGCCATTAAAATCGCTTCCTTTCCAGTAACCTTGGTTACCCTGATGTTGGTCATTCCAAGAAATTCAGGCTCTTGATCCGGTCGGCCACAAGAAACAATCAGTAGCGCGAGTAAAGCAGTGTAAATTGTTGATTTCATAGTCCTTTTATCTGTATCAAATCTATTAACGAAATTCAATGCAGGTATTATGCCAGAAGTTACGCTTAAGTGTAATAATCCTAAATTCATTTCATCAACCGCAAGGCTTCACGCTTGCTCAAGGTATTAAGAGGATTTTCTTCAACGAATTCCTGAACCCATTGAGGGTTGGTCCTGGAGTATTCCCGGAGTATCCAGCCAATGGCTTTGTTGATGAAAAACTCCGAAGAGCCATTGAGTTGATGGATGCAGTGAGCCAATAAGTTGGTATTTAATTGGTCTTTCCATTTTAGCTGAAAGATAAGTGCAGTTCTCTGGAGCCAAATGTTGCCGGACTCCAACCATTCGTTTACTTTCTGCTCTTTAAGTTCCGGAAACATTTTCAGGTAACTACTGATGAAATGAGTAGCGGCTAAGTCCACCGAATCCCACCATGATTTATTGAGAATCATAAACTCAAGCATTTGAATGTCCTCTTGAACAAACTGCTTTTGGTAATTGGCAACCAGGTCTAGTCCAAACATCTGAAACTCGCGTTCTTCCTTTACCCAGAGTTCGCGAACCAAATGATCCAACCCAGATTTATCCGGTAGTTGATGACGTGATAAAAATGGTTTTGACAGTTCCTTTCGTACTGGCGATTTGATGCCAAAGAATGCAAATTGATGGCGCATGTAAGCACTTTGCTGCATGGCAATCGTATCATTTGCTCTCGTACGCAGCGCGTCTTCCAACTGATCCAGGTACTCCATTAGACCAGTAGCTGTTCAAAGAACCCACCGATCTCTTTTGATCGATCCACTAAATGAATCTCCAGTATCCAATGGCGTTGATTACCATCATCATCAGGTGCAAACATATTCGTTGTATTTTCCGGATGAACGTACAGCTGGTACTTATGGGGTTCGATACGTTCATGGGGAAACTTACCAATCAGGTGGCCACCAATCTCGCCACCGAACTCCCAACCCAACCGTTCTGCGAGGATGTGCAGATATTTGTAATACTCTGCTCCGGTGAGGTAAGTATGTTGCAGAAACCACTCCTGGGCTTCATGCCAGGCATCTTCCACATCTTTCATCAAGGTGATTTTGTGTGGGTCATTGCCGATCACATAAGTTCTGCCAAAATCAGCTTCGTAATCTTCAAAAATAGGGCCGAAATCAAGGAAAACAATGTCATCATCTTTTACAGTAAGGTTAGGCGGATTTTCATCGTAAGGGTATAAAGTGTTCTTTCCAGCCCTGACTATACGTTTGTGCCAGTATTTCTCAACCTTAAAAAGGTCATTGGCCAACTCAAATATTTTTTTATTGATCTCTAACTCCGATTTACCAGGGGCAATTAACTGCTGATCTTCGACAGCTTTAAATAATTGTTTTGCCTTGGTCTCGGCTTCAATAAGTCTTGCTTTGGTTTCGGACATAGGGGAACTACTTATCTTCCCCGCAATTTATCACTCTTCCTCAAAAATATGAGTAGCATAATTGATTTTCCACTGATCCATGAGTGGTCTGATGTTGCTCACACGATTAACGAATGATTTGAAGTCGCGATTTTCCTCACGCTCTGACCAAAGCACCTCTGACATAGCAATGGCACGTGGATAAATCTGGTACTCAGCCTGTTTGCCATTAGGAATGTATTCAGACCATAAATTGCATTGTGCACCGAGAACCAGTTTTTCCTGTTCCTTCGTCAACTCTTCCGGAATTGGTTCATATCCATAAACTTTCTCCACAGTAATCTGATTGGGGAAGGCCAGGGGCTCATTCTCCGGATCTGCCTGGTAGTAGTCAAAATAGCACCAACCAACAGGGGTCATGATTACCTCATGATTTTGCTGGACAGCTTCTATACCACCTTCTTCACCTCTCCAACTCATGACCACAGCATTCTCAGCCAAACCACCTTCCAGTATCTCATCCCATCCAATAATGGTTTTTCCTTTGGCGTTGAGATATTTTTCAATTCGCTGCACAAAATAGCTTTGCAGTTCATGTTCATCATTCAGGCCTTCTTCTTTGATTCGTTTCTGGCAATGTGGACATTCTTTCCACCGATCTTTAGGTGCTTCATCTCCACCTATGTGGACATACTTTCCAGGAAAAAGGGGAATGACTTCATTAAAGACATTTTCTAAAAACTCAAAAGTAGACTCTTTTCCTGCGCAATAAATGTCTGGGAAAACTCCCCATGTTGTAGCAGTTTCATAAGGCCCTCCAGTACATCCAAGATGTGGATAGGCTGTCAAGGCAGCCTGGGAGTGGCCCGGTAGCTCGATCTCAGGAACCACTGTGATCTGACGGGCAGCCGCGTAAGCAACTACTTCTTTTACTTCTTCCTGCGTGTAATATCCACCATAGCGCTGACCATCGTATGTTGCTTCATCTCGAGTTCCGGTAGCCGCATGTCCAACTACCGTTTCATTGCGGTAAGCAGCTTTTTCCTGAAGTAGAGGATATTGCTTGATCTCAATTCTCCAGCCCTGATCTTCTGTGAGATGCCAGTGGAATGTATTGTACTTAAAATGAGCCATCAGGTCAATGTAGCGCTTCACAAATTCTACCGGAAACATATGCCTGGCCACATCCAGATGCATTCCCCTGTAGCCAAACCTGGGCTCATCATTGATGACCATTTGTGGTAAAACTGAAGGGTTATTTGAGAGTACTTGGATTAAAGATTGGATCCCGTAGAACAAACCAGGAGTTCCTTCTGCGGAAATAGTAGTGCCTTCGTCACCAATTTCCAGGGTGTAGGCTTCTTTCTGGGTATTTCCTGTTAGAGTTAAGGTAATATCAGCCTTCCCTTCAGTAAATGAAACCTCCTTACCAATTCTTTCCAGGTAAGTGGAAAGAAACTCAGCCACGCTTTGTGTAGCACTGTCAGTGGTGGAGATACTTACTGATTGGTTGAGTTCGAAAGTACCGGGGTTCATTTCCACAGAAACTGGCTTTGGCAATATGGAAGGTTCTGGTAGAGTCACTTCTTTGGTGGGGATTGTACAAGCAATCAGGGAAACGAGCAGTGTAAAAAATGGCCAATATTTCATCTTATTTTTTCAGGTTTGAGCCTAAAACTAAGGAAACCATTTTCAATAAATCATATTATTTAGGAACGAATTTCAATGTTTATCATGAAAATAGATTCCGTCCAATTGCGGTTTATAGAGGTGTCTGAGTCGTTTGGCGACAAGTAGCTGTCGTGTAGCGATAATATTGTGCTATGATCAATGGCTGAATTATTTTTAGCGAATGAATCGATTACTAATTCCATTACTGTTGCTTTTTTCCAATTTTACTATTTTAGGACAAGTGAAACCTCATGAACCAGTTTATGCGTTTTGCATAGCTGCACCCCAAAGAGATGGGTTATCTGATTTTGTTCGGTTCATTGATGAGGAATTAGGGCCTAAGGGCATCAATACTTTGATTTTAAGAGTGGACTTTAATTACAATTTCACCTCTTATCCCAATCTAAGTGACGAGAATCCATTGATACAATCAGATGTGAAACAATTGGTGGCCGCAGCTCAAAAGCATGAGATCAGGTTGATTCCACAAATTAACCTCCTGGGACACCAATCCTGGGCGGAGACCACATTTGCTTTGTTGAACGAATATCCGGAATTTGACGAGACGCCACACATTAAAATGCCCTCTGAATATCAATGGCCCAATGATGATGGTCTTTATTGCAGAAGTTACTGCCCATTACACCCCAGGGTTCATGAAGTAGTCTTTGCATTGGTGGATGAGATCACTGATGCCTTTGAGGCAGATGCTTTTCATGCAGGAATGGATGAAGTGTTCTATCTGGGGAATGATCAATGTCCGAGATGTGCAGGGAAAGACAAAGCAACACTTTTTGCTTCAGAAGTAACTATCATCCGTGATCATCTGGCACTTGATAGCATTGATTTGTGGATTTGGGGGGATCGGTTACTAGATGGGGAAACATCAGGTCTTGGAATCTGGGAAGCTTCTGGAAATGGAACTGCAGGTGCCATTGATCAGATTCCCAAGGATGTGGTGATCAATGACTGGCACTATAACAATGCTGTACCCACACCGGCCTATTTTGCAACCAAAGGGCTTAGCGTGATTTCATGCTTTTGGAACAAACCAGAAGTTGCTACAGCGCAAATGGACATGATGGAGATGCTAAGACAGTCGAGTCCTGGGCCTATGAAATCCAGGTTAATGGGGACGATGCAGACCGTGTGGTGCTCAGCAGGTCAATTTCTGGAGGTGTACTATGACCGTAAAGACATTGAAGGGGTCAATGGCCAGGTTGAGAGTTTTGAAGCAATGGTGGAGTGGATTAAAAGCAATTAATCTATTGCTTCTGTTCAAACATGGTAATCGTATAGTCCAGTAAATCTTGAGATCCAAATTTACCATGTCCGGGCACAACAAATTTCAAATCAGGATATTCATCTTTTATCTTTTGAATGGTACCTGACCATTGGATGGTATCTGCATCTTCCAGGTTGCCTTCACTAGCGTACAAGGATTTTACCAGGCATCCTCCAAATAGTACCTGATCATCTGGCATATAAGCGATGATGTTGTCTTCCGTGTGTCCCGCACCGAAATGCTTCAAAGTAATTGTACCAGATCCAACAGCCAGCTGATGGATCCCTTTAAATGAATTCTGTGGAATTGTTTTATCACTAGCCGCTGCAAGCCTTATAGTCATTTCATTAGCAACGGACGGGATGTTATTCTCATGAAAGGATTCTAGGTGACCCAAACAATCGCCATGAAAATGAGTGGGTACAACATACTTAATGTTGATTCCCTTTTCATTCATCAAAGCAATGAGTTCATCAGTGGCTTGTTGATTACTTGGTGTGTCGAAGACTATCGCTTCACCATCTGAAACATAAATAAGTCCATTGCAAGATACATTTCCATAAGTCTCCGTTATGAGGTCGGAGATGTGGAGCCAGGTGTGTTCAGAGACTTGTGTGATTTTCAGGTTTTCGGATTCGTAGGCTATGTATCCTTCATTACTGGCACAACTACATGCAATAGCCAAGAATATGAGTAGGTAGAAGAAAGTTTTCAAATGTTGGGTGGAGTGAATTATTGAAGTAATTTATGAAAGGAACAAGAATTGTGGTGGTTTTATCAAACCACCACGTTCACAATTTTCTTTGGCACTACAATCACCTTCTTAGGGGTTTTGCCTTCCGTCCACTTTTGTACGTTGGGGTGCGCCAAAGCCTGTTCTTCGATCTCTTTCGGATTCAGGTCAGCGCTAAGTTGCACTTTTGCACGCATCTTGCCATTCACCATCACCGGGTACTCAATGGTATCTTCTTCAAGATGAGAAGCGTCAAACACCGGGAAGTCCGCATCACAAACGGTGCTGTCATTGCCAAGCGCATGCCATAGCTCTTCGGCAAGGTGTGGAGCGAAAGGAGCCAGGGCAATGGTCATTGGTTCCAGGATTGCTCGTTTGTTGCACTTCATAGCCTGAAGTTCATTGACCGCAATCATAAAATTGCTCACCGAAGTATTTAGAGACAGACGTTCTACATCCTCTTCCAGTTTTTTAAGTAGGCCATGAAGCACCTTTAACTCGTCCTTAGATGCAGGGTCATCACTTACCACAAAATTGTCTTGTTTGTCATGGAAGAGCCCCCAGAATTTGCGCAAGAACTTGTACACTCCCTCGATACCGTTGGTGTTCCATGGCTTGCTTTGCTCGATTGGCCCCAGGAACATCTCGTACATTCTGAGCGTGTCCGCGCCATATTTCTCTACCAGGTTATCCGGGTTTACTACGTTGTACTTGGACTTGGACATTTTTTCAGTTTCTCTTTGGCAGATATATTTTCCGTCTTCTTCCATGATAAATTCAATCTCATATTCACCTGCCCAACTTTTTCTCCATTCTTTGAATTTCTCAATATCTAGTTCATCATTTCCTGAAACCATTTCAATTGGTACGTGACGCAATACACCTCCATTGTTTGCTAGTACATTTGTAAAATTGATCTTAACATCAGTAAAATCAACCTCGGGATTGTACTTTTTTAATATTGGAATTATCATATTAAGATTTCCGTCTGAAATACTCTTCCTCCAAGGATTCTTGGAAAAGAATATGGTTGGTATGTTAAGATTGGGAAGTCCATCTTCACTAATTCCACCTAATCCAATAGAAAATGCAGATACACCTTGAATCATTCCCTGGTTGACTAACTTCTTCGCATATTCATCCACTTTGATGAAGCCCATGTCGTACAGGAACTTCGTCCAGAAGCGGGAGTAGAGTAGGTGACCAGTAGCATGCTCACTGCCGCCTATGTAGAAGTCTACCTGCTGCCAGTATTCCAGAGCTTCTTTAGAAGCAAACTCCTGATCGTTTTGTGGATCCATATAGCGGAAGAAGTACCAGCTCGATCCGGCCCAACCCGGCATGGTCGTTAGTTCGTAAGGAGCGCCATCCGCTGTTTTCCAATCATCAGCCCTACCAAGTGGCGGTTCGCCATCTTCGGTCGGTAAGTATTTGTCCACTTCTGGTAGTTCCAATGGCAACTGATCATCTTCCAAAAGATAAGGCACACCATTCTCAAAGTAAACGGGGATTGGCTCACCCCAATAGCGCTGGCGACCAAAGATTGCATCACGCATTCTATAATTTACTTTCGGAGTACCGATGCCTTTCTCTACGATGTATTCGTTGGCTTTCTGAATGGCATCCAAAGGAGAGAGGCCATCAAGCATACCTGAGTTGACCATTTTACCTTCTTTGGTAGGGTCAGCTTCCGTGTCAGTGATTTTTTGTTGATCTATAATCTGGATGATAGGTAGATCAAAATGTTTCGCAAAGTCAAAGTCTCGCTGGTCTCCACTAGGTACGGCCATTACCGCGCCTGTACCATAGCCAGCCAACACATAATCAGCAATGTAGACCGGCACTTTCTTACCTGAGAACGGGTTGATGACATAACTTCCTGTAAATACTCCCGATACCGTTTTTACATCGCTCATACGCTCGCGCTCAGAGCGGTTTTTAGCTACTTCCACATAAGCTTCGACTTCAGCTTTTTGTTCCGGAGTGGTGAGCGCTTTCACGATCTCAGCCTCTGGGGCCAATACCATAAAGCTCACTCCGTAAATAGTGTCTATTCTGGTGGTGAAAACTGTAATTTTGACCTCATCCCCCGGCCCCTTCTCCTGTTGAGAAGGGGAGTTTTTATCTATTTCATCAATTTTAGTTTGAATCTTGTTGATTACGGATTCAATGTGTTCATCGACATCTTCATTTTTGACCACCATGACTTCATAACCGAGGTGGTTAAGTAGATCCATTCTAGCTTTATCAAATTCTTGTTGCTCTGCACTGTCATGATATCCACCGTCTACCTCAACAACCAGTTGTTGCTTTAAGAATATGAAGTCCACGATAAAGTCATCAATTGGGTGTTGTCTTCTTACTTTGGAACCAATTTGTTTGTTTCTTAGTCTTTGCCATAAGGCATCTTCTTGATCTGTTGGGTTCTTCCTATTTCTTCTTGCATATTCAACCAGCGTTTTAGCCATTTTTGGATTCCCGGTTTTCCAGGCAGCTATAAAGTCGCTCTCTTTTGAAGAAGGGTTTGCATCTTCCGATAAGCCCCTCTCTTTTGGAAAGGGGTTGGGGGAGAGGACTTTAAAATCCACCTCCGCACCAAAAGACTTCCCAATCCAGTTGCGCTGCATGTCTTTAATTGGTTCTGGCCAATCTACTTTGTCCAAGTCTGCAGCAAGTCGATCAGCATAGGCCGTGATCCGCATGCTCCATTGCGGCATGGTTTTCTTGATCACGGGATGACCACCACGCTCAGAGAAACCGTCCTTTACTTCGTCATTGGACAATACAGTTCCTAAGGCCGGACACCAGTTTACGGTGGTTTCTGCGATGAAAGTCAGCCTGTACTTAAGTAGCATCTTCTGCTGTGATTCCTCAGGCCAACTTTCCCAATCCTTAGCAGAAAATGCAGGCGTATCTTCATCACAAACCGCATTTACATTAGCATTTCCTTCTTTGGCGAAAACTGCAATCAACGTATCAATGTGTTCTGCTTTATCAGATTCTTTGTTGTACCAGCTATTGAAAAGTTGCTTGAAAATCCACTGGGTCCACTTGTAGTAAGATGGATCAGAGGTACGTACCTCTCTTGACCAGTCGTAGCTAAATCCAAGGTTGGTTAATTGCTCCTTGTATCTTTTGATATTGGTGTCCGTAGTGATCGCCGGATGCTGACCAGTTTGTATCGCGTACTGTTCTGCTGGCAATCCAAAGGAGTCAAATCCCATAGGATGAAGCACATTAAACCCTTTCAGCCTTTTAAACCGGGAAACAATATCAGAAGCAATGTATCCGAGTGGATGACCTACGTGCAAGCCAGCACCAGATGGGTAGGGAAACATGTCCAGCACATAATACTTTGGTTTGGAAGTGTCATTTTTGACTTTGTATACTTGCTGCTCTTCCCAGTACTGTTGCCACTTCTTTTCTACCTCTTGATGTTTGTACTCTGCCATTTGACTTCTTCCGGTTTTATAAGGGTGGCAAAGTTATAAGATGACCTCAAATTGCAGTGGTAATTGCCAAGGTTTTAGTGTGGCTGATTGCACAAAATGTGTGTAGCTTCGTGACTTTATTAAAAAAACCTTCGATTTGATAGCAATAGTACGGATAATCAGTGCTGTGATTTGGAGCATTCTCATGATTTCGAGCTCCCTGATTCTTCTGATGTTTACTTGGAATGCCCAACATTCCGTGACTATGGCCAGAAGCATGTGGGCCCCCGGTATTTTATGGATCTGTGGGATCCGCATGAGGGTAACAGGAGGTCAGCAGCTCTCAAAGCAGGATTCTTATGTATTTGTAGCCAATCACCAGTCCTATTTGGATATTCCGGTTCTTTTTCGGGCGATTACTGTCAATCTATATTTTGTAGCCAAAAAGGAGCTGAAGAAAATACCATTTCTGGGGTGGTATATGATGGCTACAGGAATGATTTTCATAGACCGGACGAATAGGGCTAAGTCAGTTGAGAGCCTCAAAAGGGCTGCAAAACTTATAGCCAAGGGGAAAAGCGTCATTATGTTTCCTGAAGGCACACGAAGTAAAGATGGCTTCCTGGCAGATTTCAAGAAAGGACCATTTATGTTGGCAAGCCAGGCTGGTGTGGATGTGGTTCCGGTAGGTATTTCAGAGCCCAATGGTTCTTTTAGAGTCAATAAGTTCAGGAAAACCATCATCGAAGTTTCTATAGGTGACGCTATTCCACAGTCTTATGGGAATGTCTCCGATATTATTCAGAAAACCCATGATGAGGTTTCTATTCTCGCCAATAGAAAGAAGCAAAGTACTAATCCTTGAGTGCTTCCATGGCCTCCTCAATGTGCCGGGTAGCTTTGATCGTTGAGTTGAAAGAGGAAACGAGTTTGCCTTTCTTATCAAAAATGTAAGTCACTCTGCTTGGCAAAAGGCCAAGCAAGTTTCTAGGCACCCCAAACTCTTTCTCTGCCTGACCATGAGTATCACTTAGCAGGGTAAAGTTAAGACCATACTTATCTGAAAACTTTTTGTGAGAACCAACAGTGTCAGAAGAAATCCCTACCACATCAGCACCCATTTCTGAGAATTCTTCATACTTATCCCTGAATCCACAAGCCTCAGCTGTACAGCCGGGTGTGTCATCTTTGGGGTAGAAATAAACGACTAGTGCTTTTTCTCCTATTAGTGATGGTAAGTCAATCAAATTTCCATCCTGGTCTTTTAGGGATACATCAGGAATGAAGTCACCTTTTTGAAGTGTTTTGCCCATAACAAGTAAACCGATGTTTTACTTCCTTGTTTTTTGAAACAAATGAAGTTGTAAAGGTAGAATGGTCAAGTCAGTAAGCAACGCAATTAGTAAAGAAATTGTCATAAACAAGCCTAAATAGTACGTGGCCCCGAAAGAGGAGAGTGTGAACAAGAAAAACCCACCTACTATTATTACAGTCGTCAGGATGATCGCTTTCCCTGCTGAGGTGAACGTATGGACGATTTTCCATACAGAACTCTTGTTTTTGCATCGCTGGTAAACGGCGAGAAAGTGAATGGTATCATCTACGGCTATTCCGAAAGCAACAGCAAATATTACGGAAGTTGTCAGTTTTAAGGGTGCATCAGTTAACCCCATGTAACCTGCTACAGCAAGCAATGGGATAATATTTGGTATAATGCTGATCAGCAGCACTTTAAAGGACCTGAAGTAAAGTCCAAGAAGCAAAGAAATGATTCCTATTCCAATCAACAAACCTTTAATGAGGTTCATACTCAACATTTCATGACTCTTGTCAATCAAATAAGTGGTACCGGTCAATTTGGTCATTAGCACGGTAGAATCAACCTCAGATCGAATAAACGCTTCAAGTTCTTTGTTTCGAAGAGTGGTTTCATAAGAGCCATACTCAGGAATAAAGCCCGCCAATCTGCCGTACTCACCAGATTGGGTGGTAAGTTCTGGTAGAAGCCCACGTTTTTGGAGTCTCTTTACCTGCTCTACAGTTTGTTTAAAGTCTTTTTCTTCAGGGATTTCATATGCGTCGATTAACCCGCCATTGAGCATCTGATTGGCATATTTGATGAGCGTCACTGGAGATAATAGTCGCTCCATCGGGTAATGATTTGCTATGTGCGCATGAACTTTGTCGAGTTCTAGAATGACCTGATACGACCAGACAGACTTACTTTGAGCTGCCCATATGGCCATTTCCCATGGTTTGGATCCGCCAAATTGATTATCTACCAATGAGAAATCCTTTCTAACCTGTGAGTTTTCAGGCAAATCTTTGAGCAAATAAACATCAGTCTTTAATTGACTGATTCCCAATACTGAAAGAGCGGTAATGACAATCCAACTTGACAAAACTACTTTTTGGTTTCTCAAAATCCATATTGCTGCTCTTTTTAGTTTTCTGGATGGTTTACGTTCCGGGAATTCTCGATTGATAAGAAGTGGAGCAAAGGTGAAAGTCACCACAATGGCGATGATAATCCCGAGTGCGGCAAAAATGCCCAGGTGCTGTATGGGAACAGTATCAATCGTCATGAGGCTAAGGAATCCGATGGCTGTGGTAACAGAGGTCAACATAGTGGGAATGAAGACCTTGTTCACGGAGAGTTGAATGCGTTTGATAAACTCTTTTTCAGAAAGGTTTCTAAAGGCATTGATCAAGTGAATGGCATCTGAGGTGGCCACAAAAAGGATGACTGGCGGTATCAGTGTGCCTAAAATGGTAATTGGGTAATTAAGCCATGCCATTAGTCCAAGCAACCATATAAGGCTGGTGACACTAATCAGGTATGGGAGAAGTGCAATTTTCAAAGACCTGAAAATCAACACTAAAAGGATAAAGCTAAGAATCAATGCTGCAACCAGGAAAAGCACAAAATCATTTTGGATGTAGCTGACAAAAGCATCTTGTGCGATGAGTTTACCCACTAGTCGTGAATCGTCAAAACTATATGAGGAGATCACCCTGGTTAAAAGCTCGGAAAATTCTTTTGAGTGCTTTGGATCTTTGAAATGCTCATGATTGAGCTGAAGCAGAACAGAATGACCATCTGAAGAAAAGAAGGTTCGATAGATGGGATGTTGGTAGATTTTGGTGCTGTCCTCGTGGTACCTTTCAGGATTATCAGTGTGGATCAAAGGAATGGGGGTGATGCCCATGGGGCCTCTAACCGGTTGCTGAAGTGTGATGGGAGAAAATACATTAAGGATTCCATCAATTCGTGACAATGAGTCGCTAAGCTTTTGAGCAGTTTTCAGAAACTCCTGCTGAAATATGCCTGATTCGTTGGTTAGGATAAGTATAATGTAGTCATTGTCATAAGCGAAGTGATCCAGATGGGTCTGATAGAACTGGATGTCCGGGTCGTCGGTAGGAAAGAACTTCTCAAACTCAAAATCAACTTTTAAGGTTGTGAGTTGAATTCCAAAGAAACCAGTAATTAGCAGCCACGTAATGATCAACACGATTTTAAACCGGGCACTTCTGAAATTTTCGAGATACTTATTGATAATTGGTTCCAGCTTTCTGTTGTTAACTGATTAATTTAGCCGATATTATGGTTCTATGTTCTGAGTTTTAAGTTATTTTTTACTTAGAACCATTGAACCTTAAACCTATAACATAGAACTCAAGAAAATGAAGCAATACCTTGATTTGATGAGACACATTTTGGAAACTGGTGTGGATAAGGGGGATCGGACGGGTACAGGCACTAGGAGTGTATTCGGTTATCAAATGAGGTTTGACCTGGCGCATGGTTTTCCATTAGTTACCACCAAGCAGATTCACCTAAAATCCATCATTCATGAATTGTTGTGGTTTTTGCAAGGTGACACCAACATCCGGTATTTGGTACAGAATGGGGTAAACATCTGGAATGATTGGCCCTATCAGAGTTATCTCAACCAAAATGGCCTGACCGATACTTATCCCAAATACAGCGATGAGTGGAAGGCTCATATGAAAGAATTTGTGGAGCAGGTAAAAACGGATGATGCGTTTGCAAAGAAGTGGGGAGAGCTTGGTCCGGTTTATGGCAGTCAGTGGCGAAATTTTGAAGGAGTAGACCAAATCTCTCAGGTGATTGAAGATATTAAAAGCAAACCAGATTCCAGACGACTGCTGGTTTCGGCGTGGAACCCAAAAGAAATCCCTGTTATGGCCAAGTCTGGCTTACCTCCATGTCATACGATGTTCCAGTTTTATGTAGCCGAGGGCAAGTTGTCTTGCCAGCTCTATCAGCGCAGCGCAGATGTTTTCTTAGGTGTACCGTTCAACATAGCCTCTTATGCACTCCTGACCATGATGGTGGCCCGGGTTTGTGGCTTAAAATATGGGGATTTTGTTCATACTTTAGGTGATGCACATTTGTATAGCAATCATTTTGAGCAGACTCAGTTGCAACTCTCCAGAGCGCCAAAGGAGTTGCCAACTATGAAGCTAAATCCAACGGTAAAGAGTATTTTTGATTTTAAAATTGAAGATTTTGAGCTGTTGAATTACGATCCTTATCCCAGAATTAAAGCTCCGGTAGCCGTTTAATGATACTTTTTATGCCGGTTATGTAATAAACTCGCATTTTTTGCAACAAATTAGTATCGGATTGACCCACTTTGCGTTAAAGACCCAATAATGTCAGAAAGAAGTAGTGTATTTGATATGATCGGACCAGTCATGATTGGCCCATCAAGTTCGCACACGGCTGGAGTTGTTCGTATTGGCCGGGCAGCGAGAAGAATACTCGGCATCACCCCATCAGAAGTAGTCATCACTTTTTACAATTCGTTTGCCAGAACCTATGAAGGCCATGGAAGCAATCGTGCAATTCTGGGTGGTTTGATGGATTTTCATACCGATGACGAACGCATCAAAGATTCACTGAATCTAGCAGAAAAAGCCGGTTTAGTTTACAAATTTAAGTCGGTGGGCAATGCATCTACTATGCATCCAAATACAGTAAGACTAAACCTTAAGTCCAAAGATAACGTAGCAGAAGTGGTTGGTGAGAGTAGAGGTGGAGGAGTGATTCGGGTCCGGGAAGTCAACGGATTTGATTGTAATTTCACAGCTAGCTCACATACCTTGATTATTTATGCTGATGATCAGAAGGGGAGTATCGCCTTCATTTCTGATGTTTTATCCCATGATGATTGTAACATTGCAACCATGACAGTGTCTAGAAAGGGAAAGAACGATTTGGCATGCCTCGTTTTTGAAATGGATTCTGGTATTAAGCCTATTACTCTGGAATACATTAAGGCATTAAACTGGGTAAGAAACGTAAACTATATCCCTGATATCGACCAATAAAGAACTATGAAGAAATATACCCTCCTAACATTACTCATTTGCCTTGTCCTCGGGAGCTCTTTTGCTCAGGATTCATTGATGGTCCTGGATTTACAGCAGTGTGTTCAAATCGCCATTGAGAATAACTTGTCAGTTAGAAGAAGTAGTCTTACAAAACAAGGAGCTGAAGTAGATTACCGGCAGACTCAAGCCAGTAGATATCCTAACTTAAATATTGGAGGTGGATACGGCTACAACTGGGGGCGTTCCATTGATCCTACAACAAATCAATTTATATCCCAACAGATTAATTTTACAGGAGTTAACGGGAACAGTAGTGTGACTTTGTTCAATTGGTTCAGAATTACCAATTCAATCAAGCAGAGCAGGCTGAATCTTGAATCTACTGAGTATGATGTAGAAAAGGCAAAAAATGACATTTCATTGAATATAGTAACCTTCTACCTTAATGTCGTTTTCAATAAAGAGCTTGTTGAGAATGCTCAGTATCAACTAGAATCTAGTCAGACCCAATTGTCTAGAACAAAAAAGATGGTGCAAGGAGGCGCATTGCCCCGTACAAGTGAACTCGAATTGATTTCCCAAGTTGCAACCAATGAAGTAAACCTTGTTAATGCGGAAAATAATTTCGGTTTAGCAATGTTGAGTCTAAAGCAGGCCATGCTTATTCCTGTGTCTCAGGATTTAGAATTAATAGTGCCTCAGTTAGATATTGAGAATCCTGAACTTAATATTTCTGCTGAAGAAGTTTATCAAATGGCCATTGAAACAATGCCGGAAATTCAGAGTGCTCAACTAATGGTTCAGAGTGCAGTAATGGGTGTGAAAGTAGCCGAAGCGGGATATTCCCCTTCTTTGTCTCTCAATGGAAGCTTTAGTACAAACTATTCTGACGCAGCAGACAGAGCCAGACCAATTTTTGATGGAACAAGAGAAGTAACCACCCCCATTGGATATTTAAGCAATGATGAAACTCAGATCGTAGTTTCTGACATTACCCAGCCAAATGTAATCGGAGAGGACCCCAGCTTTACATTGAATGAGCAGTTTAGGGAAAACCTGAGTAATCAACTTTCCCTCAACCTTAGCATACCAATCTTTAATAATTTAAGAGCTTCTTCTGCTGTTCAAAGGGCTAAAATCAGTCTTCAACAGGCCGAAATAACAGTGACAGAGCAAAAGAACTTTTTGAGACAAACTATTGAGCAGGCATACAATGATGCTTTTGCTGCTTCAAAAACTTTTTCCGCTTCACAAAGACAGGTGGAAGCTCTGGAAGAGACCTTTAGATCCATAGAGAATCAATATAATTTAGGAGCCGCTAACTTCACCGACTATCAGGTGGCTTCAAACAATCTTTTCCAGGCTAAATCAGATTTGGTAAGGGCCAAATTCGATTTTATTTTTAAAACCAAAGTCCTTGATTTTTATCAGGGTAAAACCATATCATTCTAACCTATCATGGCTAAAAAGAAAAAATCATCAAATAAGATCCTTTATATTCTTGGGGGTATAGTAGTACTCCTAATCATTTTTGCACTTGTTGGGAAATCCCAGGGGTGGGTTGGCCAGAAGAAGGCCATGGAAGTAGAGCTTGACGAGGCTAAATATGCTACCATCATCGAAAAGGTGAGTGCTTCTGGCTCCGTACAACCAGTCGTTGAGGTAAAAATAAGCCCTGAAGTTCCCGGGGAGATCATTCAACTATCCATCGAGGAAGGCGACTCAGTTTCAAAAGGCGACTTCCTACTGAAGTTGCGTCCGGACAACTTCATCTCGGCCAGAGATCGTGTAAAGGCCAATTATAACCAGCAAAAGGCTAACCTTGAAGACGCAAAAGCAAGAATGGCAAGGGCTGAAGCAACTTACAAACGAACTGATCTGGAATACAAGCGTCAGAAGAAGCTTTTTGATGAAAAAGTAATTTCAGAAGCTGATTTTCAATTGGCGGAGGCCAACTACAATATCGCCAAACAAGACCTGGCTTCAGCCAATCAAAATGTAGAGGCTGCAAGATTTGTGGTGCAAAGTGCTAAAGCTTCTGTGGATGAAGCCGAGGAAAACTTACGACTCACCAGGATCACGGCTCCCATGAACGGAATCGTCTCCAAACTTGACGTAGAAGAAGGCGAGACTGTGGTAGGAACCTCTCAGATGCAAGGAACGGAGATGCTTAGAATCGCTGATCTATCCAATATGGAAGTAAGGGTAGATGTCAATGAAAATGATATCATTAGAATCAACAATGGAGATACAGCCATTATAGATGTGGATTCTTATTCTTATATGGATAAGACTTTCAAAGGTGTGGTTACCCAAATCGCCAATACAGCAAATGACAAAGTATCAGCAGATGCTGTTACCGAATTTGAAGTACGGATCAAGATTTTGAATTCTTCTTACCAGGACCTTATCAATGAAGGGAAGAAGTATCCTTTCAGACCTGGAATGACAGCTAGTGTAGATATCATTACTGAAACCAAGTCAAATATCCTTACACTTCCACTTGCTGCTGTGACCACCCGTGCCAAAGAGGACAAAAAACCGAAAGAGCAAGAAGAAGGCTCACAAGATGAAGATTCAGCTGCTGATGAAATAGCTTCTAAAGATTTGGATGAGGTTGTATTTAAAGTAGTCGATGGCAAGGCAGTAAAAACCATCGTGAAAACCGGAATCTCTGATTTCGAGCGCATTGAGGTGCTGCAAGGTATTGAGGATGGTGAAGAGATTATTTCTGGGCCATTCCTGGCAGTGAGTAAACGACTCAAAGACGGTGATGCTGTAGAGGCGAAAAAGGAAGAAGGAGACAAGAAAGGCTCTGAAGATTAAGTGTTAAACCCGGATCATGCATTAGAACTTGGTTATGAAAGCTTATATCTCACAGAATCAGGGAGTTTGCTTGGTTTCAGCAGAGCATGGCTATGGTTAAATCAATAAACTCATTTATTTCACTGATTCACAGAGAGATAAGTTTAGAATAGATTTTCTAATGCATAATCCGTATTAAAATATTTTTTTTTTGGAGGAAGGGGCTACTTGCCCCTTTTTTTATTTCCGAAATTTCTAATTGGGGAGAATGGATCAATTGTGTAATAGAAAATAACAAGAAATATGACACCTAATAATATAAGTAACCAACCATCATATCCAGTCACTTGGCTGGTATAGTGATCCAGTGCTATGATTGATTTCTTGAAAGCAATAAGACCGATTCCCAATAGAAAGATTATCAATCCAATGAGCAAGTAAAAAATTTCACCAAACTTCTTTCTAGAATTCACTATTCAGTATTTGATACACCTTATGCACAGGTAAACCCATCACCGTGAAGTAAGAGCCCTTGATTGCCGATATCTTTGTCATCCCGATCCATTCCTGAATTCCATAAGCACCCGCTTTGTCAAAAGGCTGATACTGATCAATATAGTACTCCATCTCGGCTTTACTGATGGCATCAAACGTGACTTCTGTAATATCAGAAAAGGAAATCGTTTTCTCAGGTGAAGAGATGCATACGCCGGAAACAACCTGGTGTATGCTGGCAGAAAGGAGTGAAAGCATTTTGATAGCTTCAGCCTTATCTGCGGGTTTGTTGAGTACCAGATGATCACAAATTACCGTGGTATCGGCGGTGATAATCAAAGCATCAGGTTTCAACTTCCGGTAGTGTTTGTTTTTCTGTATGCCGAGGTATTCAGCTACTTCAAGTGCTTCTAGATTAGTTGGAAAGTGCTCGTCAAAGTCTTGGGTGAAAACCTCAAACTCAAACCCTGCATCACGAAGCAGCTGTTGCCTTCTTGGGCTATTGGAAGCAAGAATCAAATGGTGTCTTGAATTCATCTTTGTCAATTGAGCTAAATACAAATCCGCTAATCACTTTGGGATAAAAGTAAGTTGACTTCTGGGGCATGGTATATCCGCTGTAGCAAACTTCTTTGACCGTTTGAATCGAAATGTCTTTAGTAATGAGCGCAAACTGGGCTTCACCTTTTACCACCTCACGCAGACATTCGGTAAAGTTGCGTTGAAAAGTAATATTACGTGCATCTACTTGTTTTGGCCCTGGAATCCCCAGGATATTTTCAAAAATGAAATAGTGCATGACTGTAAGGTCCAACTCCTTGATTTCCTTTGGAAAATTCCACGTAATCTCCCCAATGGATTCCGGCTTGAGCCTGATTTTATAAGCATTATCGCCTACTAGCAACCCAAATGCCCATTGTTTTCCCAGGATGATCTCATTGACATCCGGCGCATTCTCCACAGGCTTGATGATAAAGTGCTTGTCCAAAGCGTTTAGCAACCACTCCTCGCTGAAGTTAGGAATCTCATTGACCACCCGGTGAGTGGGTAGTATGCGTAGGTCATCAGATTCAGTATTGGTCAGGAACATCATGTGGAAGTTGTAGGATTCCAGACCGGTATGAGCCGGGTTCGCTGCTTTACATTCCTTCATATACTGAAGCGAACCCCCATATCGGTGGTGTCCATCTGCCAGGATGATTTGTTTTTCACTGATTATCTCCTGAATTCTTTTAATGATCCTGGCATCATGAATCACCGAAAACACATCACGCACACCCTGGTAATCTTCAGATTCGTAAAGCGGGGATTCCATACTGGAATCGAGATATTTCTCGATCTCCATGTCCGGGTCTGTATATAAGCCGTGGGTAGGAGATACATTCAGTTTGGTTTGATCAAGGAGCTCCAGCCGATCACTCACCGAATGCGGCATGGTGCTTTCGTGTCTCAGAATAACTTTCTCAGGCCAGTCGTAGACGCGGATATTAGAAATGAAGCCTTTCCGGCAAAAGTGCTTGTCCGAACCCGGCAATGAAAAATGCTGATAATACACATAAATGGCAGGCAAAATGTCCTGTCGGATAATGCCAGTCGCTTTCCATTCTGTCAATCGGGTTTTTGCAGCTTTGGCAGGTGATGCATCCATAGGCACACTTAGGTGTATGCTGTTGTAAGGCTTTTGATAAAGTACTTGGCGTTGCTTATCAGAGACCACATCAAACAAAGGGGAAGTAAGCTGATCGATTTCGGCCAATAAGTCAGCATTGTACCTCCAGCCGGGAAAAGGTCTGATTTCTGCCATTAATCCATTCTCATTCTACGCTTCCAACCACTACTCTTTTGCACCGAATTTGCAGGCGTCTGTTTCAGTTTGGCCTCTTTGCTGTATTCAAAAGCAAACAAAGCAGCTACCTTTTTCACATCATCTGGTGTTTCTTTAGTGACCCGATCGGCTGAGAAGTGTTGCTCTACAAATTTGGTGGTGAATGATCCATCTACAAACTCAGGATGATCCAGTACAAATTGACAGAACGGTAATGTCGTTTTAATTCCCACGATCTGGTATTCATAAATAGCCCTCTTCATCCGCTCAATGGCTTCAGACCGGTCTTTACCATAGGTGATCAGCTTGGCAATCATCGGGTCATAATAGATTGGAATCTCCATGCCTTCTTCATATCCATCATCTACACGCACACCGACACCCTGAGGTCTCTTGTATTTGATTAGGCTCCCTGTGTCAGGTAAAAAATTGTTTTCAGGATCTTCTGCATATACCCGTACTTCTATACTATGGCCCTGAATACTTAAATCGTCCTGCGAGAAGGGAAGAGGCTCACCCTGGGCGATTTTAATTTGTTCTTTTACCAGGTCGATCCCGGTGATTTGCTCAGTGACCGGATGCTCCACCTGTAGCCGGGTATTCATCTCAAGGAAGTAAAAATCGAGGTTTACATCAGCGATGAATTCCACAGTACCGGCTCCATAATAATTACATGATTTGGCCACATTCACGGCAGCTTCGCCGAATTGCTTACGCTTTTCTGGTGTCAGCACCGCAGAAGGAGCTTCTTCAATAACTTTTTGATTCCTACGCTGAATGCTGCATTCGCGCTCAAAGAGATACACTACATTGCCGTGCTGGTCTCCTAATATTTGTACCTCTATATGTTTGGGCGAAGTGATGAATTTTTCAATAAACACAGAGTCATCCCCGAAAGAGCTCTTGGCCTCACTGACCGCACGGGTCATTTGCTCCTCGAAATCTTTGGGATCATTGACAATCCGCATGCCCTTTCCACCACCTCCCGCACTTGCTTTGATCATTACCGGGTAGCCTATTGTTTCCGCCACCATTTTGGCCGCTGCCACATCACTGATGGGCTCATCCATACCGGGTACGAGCGGCACATCAAATTCCTTTACTGCCTGCTTGGAGGCTAGTTTATCTCCCATCACTTTAATGGCACCGGTGGACGGACCGATGAAGGTGATACCAGCTTCTTCTACTTTTTGTGCGAATGTTGCATTTTCAGACAAGAATCCATACCCCGGATGAATTGCATCGGCGCCTGTTAGCTTGCAGGCTTCTATGATTTTATCAATGACCAGGTATGATTGTGCTGATGGGGGTGGACCAATGAGTACGGCTTCATCGGCATATCGCACATGAGCGGCGGATTGATCGGCTTCACTGTATACTGCTACAGTTTTTATGCCCATTTCCTTTGCAGACCTCATCACACGGATAGCGATTTCGCCTCTATTGGCAATCAGTATCTTTTGGATTTTTTTCATAAGTGGCTAAAATAACTACTTCCTTCCAAACCCAATAGAATAGACGTCTTATAAGACTCATAGGGTGCAAATTCAAAAGGATACCATCTGGAAGGCACTTACCAAGGTAGAAAATTTTGAACTTTGTAATAAAACGCCCTGATTATTGGTCACGGTTAATATATTTTGAATTAGGATAAAAGACATTTTCAATGATCGTTCATTTTAAATGGAAATAATAGGTTTGTCCAATGTCGATTTAATGTTAGTTTTGTAGCACATTTTGGTAAGGTTTATTTAACACACGATAGATGGATTTATTTGAAAAATTACTAAAGGATAGAGGGCCGCTAGGACAGCATTCTTATTTCGATGACAATTTTTATATGTTTCCAAAGCTGGAAGGGGAGATTGCTCCGCGTATGAAGTTTAGAGGTAAGGAAGTGTTAACCTGGAGTTTGAACAATTACCTGGGTCTTGGCAATCATCCTGAAGTAAGAAAGGCGGATGCAGATGCAGCAGCCGAGTGGGGGTTGGCTTATCCAATGGGTGCCAGAATGATGACTGGCAACACGAAGTATCATGAGCAGTTGGAAAAAGAGCTTGCGGAGTTTGTGAGCAAGGAAGCGTCCATGCTTTTGAACTTTGGCTACCAGGGTGTAATGTCGGTGATCGATGCATTGGTTGACAGAAAAGATGTGATTGTTTACGATGCAGAATCCCATGCCTGTATTATAGATGGTTTGAGACTTCATATGGGCAAGCGATTTGTTTATCCACACAACGATATTGAAAACCTTGAGCGACAGTTGAAGCGTGCCGAGCGTATTACCAATGAATCTGGTGGTGGAATCCTGGTGATCACTGAGGGAGTATTTGGTATGTCTGGCAACATGGGAGACCTCAAATCCATCGCCAAACTAAAAGAGAAGTTCAACTTCAGGCTACTAGTAGACGATGCGCATGGTTTTGGAACCATGGGAGCAACCGGTGCCGGAGCAGGTGAAGAACAGGGCGTGCAGGACGAAATTGATATTTATTTCTCCACATTCGCAAAATCAATGGCGAGTATAGGAGCGTTCATCGCAGGTGATGCAGACATAATAGATGTGCTCAAATACAACGTGAGATCACAGATTTTTGCCAAGTCGCTACCAATGCCAATCGTGATTGGTAACCTGAAGCGACTGGAGCTGTTGAGAACTCAGCCAGAGCATAAAGAAAACCTTTGGAAGATTGTGAATGCTATCCAGAATGGTTTTAGAGAAAAAGGCTATCAGATCGGAACCACGCAATCCCCTGTAACTCCGGTAGTTATGAACGGGGACACGCTGGAAGCGGTAAATCTGGTCAAAGATTTGAGGATGACACACAATATATTCTGCTCTGTGGTGGTTTATCCTGTAGTGCCAAAAGGAACCATTATTTTGAGAATTATCCCAACAGCTGTTCACACTCTGGCAGATGTGGAAGAGACCATCGTAGCGTTTGAAGCAGTGAAGGAAAAACTGGATAGTGGGGAATATAAGAAGGCTGGAGTAGAAGGAGCTTACGCGAAAATTTAGAATTTTCTGCTTTTTTAGCTCATTATGCTTGATTTTTGAACATTTTGTATAAATTGCTTAATCGAATAATTATCAGTAACCTTAAAGAATTATCAATATGAAAAGATTCGAACAATTGAAAGAATTAGTAGACGGACTTGAAGGAGATTTCGCTAAATTCTATGACAAAGAAAACTCTGCTGCAGGAACTAGAGTAAGAAAAGGAATGCAGGAGCTTAAGAATTTAGCTCAAGAGATTAGAATTGAAGTTCAGGATATGAAAAACAAGTAATATCTGAATCTGATTCTTAAGATACATAAAAAGAGGGGCTCGTTTGAGCCCCTTTTTTTGTTTGGGGGTATTTGATCATTAATAGGAGTTTAGAATTGTTGATTTATCACTTCAAGCAAAGAGTGAATTGATTTTGAGTGAAATTGAAAAATATGACAACTATCCGAGTTATGAATTCAAGCAAAAGAGAATTAAAGAAGCTCAAGATGTCTTCGATATGGTAAAGCGATTGAAGGATTCTTTTAATGAATTTTAACCTTAATTAAATTTTAAGTCATTGCTCTACGAACTCAGGATTCATCACCCAAAAATACCTCCCGGATGCTTTCACCAGTAAGCGATTGTCAAAGCTGCCATAAATTTCAGGGCGGCCAGTGATCAGTATAGAATCCCGGAGATGCCTGGCCCAGGGATTGAGTTTAGCCACATAGGTGCTGTCAGGTAGTTTGTGTGTGCTTTCCTCTAAACTATCAATGAGCGTATGATAAACAAAACCTCCTGTGCCATCAGGAAGTGATATCCGGTACCAGTCTTTGGTGGCTGCGTTGAGTTTTACCACAGTATTTTGTAACAAGCTTGTATCCGGATCAAATTCGGTGGAAGGAGAATAGCGCATATTGGCTTTAGGCGCTGAGATTCTTGCCAGGGATTCATTCCAGGCCGTGTCGAGGTTGATTTCAGGAATTTCTGGATGCACATTGTCAATAAACGGGAATGGATCAACTGCACCTCTGCCGCGCATGTAGATACCAAAATGCAGGTGTGGAGAAGTGGAGCGAGCATTTCCGCTGTTGCCCACAAACCCTATAGTGTCCCCGGTGTTGACCTGGCCATAGCTCACAGTCTGTGAGTCGAGGTGTGCATAGTAAAAGTTCCGACCGTCATTGGAACGCTGCCAGATCACATTGCCACCAAGGTTGTTGGTGCCAGCGTGAGCAGTTCCCGGAGCTACTGCCAGCACAGGAGTTCCTTTACCGGCAAAGATATCCACTCCTTCGTGAGAGCGTTTGCCTCCTTCACGCATAGCGCCCCAGAAGCTCTGGATTGAGTAACTGTCTTTGCCCAGCACAGGAAATGCCAGTGAACCCGTATTTTGTATCGTCAGCTCATAGCTGCCACTGCCGAGTAGTTCCGGCTGGAGCACCAGCAGGTAGCTGCCTGAAGATTTGATGGTATGTGTAAAGCTGGTTTCATCCTGTTTCAGGTAAACGAGCGGTTTTTCAGTTTCTTCTCTATTGAAGAGCTCAGCAAATAGATTGACCGAAGACGAGATAGTGACCGTCACCTTTTCTCCTTGGTTTACCACAAAATGAAAAGCACTGGCCGTAATGTCAGAAGGGAAGAAGCGACCTTTTTCGTGGTATGGAAGGTCAATATCTACCGGTTGGGTCCTGGCGTTTTCCCAGGCACTTTTCCATTCCTGTACAAAGCGTTTTTCATTGATCGGGGAGTTTTTCAGGGCAATGGTAAAATCTTCTCTGGGAGAAGTTTTGTTAATGATTTGCTTTACCTGGGTACATCCCACTAAGAATAGCAGCAATATCCAGACGTTGTGCTTCCCGTTTTTCAGCATATGCGCTCCTTTTTTTGTGTCTAACATTTCATCGTGTCAAACACGATTTGATCAAAAGGGGTTCATTTGCAGTGATGATGGTTTAGTTGACCAGTTGCGTGGAAAAGTAGATTAGAGTAGCATCGAGCCTATTCATCACCCAGGTTATATTCGCTCTTTCAGTATGAATGACAGCCTTCATTCTTTTGCTTGTTCCGGGCCGCGTAGGCAAAAGAACGAAGCAAGAAAAAATAATATATTTTTAGACCCTTTATTTTCTGTGATCACAGCCTCATTATGTCAAAGCTTGAAAACAGCGAGAATGAGGAAGAAATATGAAATTTCGTAGCAATCACTTGACCCAATATCTTGCCCCCTAAAAACCCTTACTTATCGCCTAAATACATTTTGAAATGTCGGGTCAGGTCTTTGGAGCCTTTAAAGAGCGGTAGTCTTACATCACCACGCATCAGACCCAGTGCTTCCAATCCTGTTTTTACTGATACCGGATTACCTTCACGACCTACCAGATCATAGCCGGGGATCAGCTCCATGTGTAGTTTGGTAGCTCCTTCAAAATCATCCTTGAGGCCAAGGCGTATCATTTCACTAAACTCCTTTGGTTGTAGATTGGCGATCACTGAGATCGCTCCAACACAGCCAAATGACATCATCGGTAGGGTAAGGGCGTCATCACCAGAGATCAGGAGGAAATCCTCGCTCGTGTTGTGCTGTATCTGCATGCATTGCTCCAGGTTGCCCGAAGCTTCTTTTACGCCAATGATATTGCTATGCTTAGATAAGGCAATAGTAGTTTCTGCCAAAACATTGGAACTCGTTCTGGCTGGAACATTGTAGAGAATCACTGGAAAAGGGCTGGCATCAGCGATTGCTTCGAAATGTAATTGAATACCTGTTTGTGAGGGTTTATTATAATAAGGACTCAGGCTTAGTATCGCCGCAAGGTCATAATCCTTGACCAGTTCCAGCTGATCAATCACCCACTTGGTACTATTACCACCAAGTCCGTAAACCACCGGTAGGTTTTTGGTGTTGTTCTTGAGTACAAACTCAATCACCTGGTTTTTTTCTTCTGCCGTCACAGTTGGTGCCTCACCAGTAGTACCCAATACTACCAAATATTCGGCTCCACCATCACTGACATGATCAATTAGTCTTTTCAGGCTTTCGAAATCAATGCTCAAATCACTATTGAACGGGGTTACCAAAGCAACTCCTGTACCTTTAAACTGGTTGATATTCATGGTTTTGGATCATCTTTAAGTATCTCAGAACTTCACTACTCAGCGGTGTATTTTCCTGACCTTTTTGTATCATCAATTCGTAATGATGGTATTTGGTATCATTACTCACGCCAACTCTACACCTGGTCTTAATCAGCGAAAATACATAATCAATTAAGAAATGTCCCGATTGATCAAAACATAGTGCAAAATCATATGGCTGATTTAAAAATGTATTGAGTTCTTCACTATTGATTGTACCTCCAACAGAGACATCAAGTGAAGTGAAAAAGGGCAGTTCCGTGATCTTCTTTTTGGGTTGGTGGCAGAAAACCATCAGGTTCACATCTTTCCCCAAACCCCGCATGTCTTTAATAATCTGGGATACATTTTCTTCATTTTCAAAGAGGTCAGAACAAATGATAGCAATGCGCTGACTATTTCTGAAATCCACTACGTTCTGATGGCCTCTCTTTTTGAGCGCTTGTCGGGTCTTATAATTTAATATGGCTTTCTTCAACATTGCTACAGGTTACTCATTTGAATAAACTCCTCTTCGGATAGAATGGTTGTCCCCAGTTTCTCTGCTTTCTCCAGCTTGGCTGGCCCCATTTTGTCTCCGGCAATTAAAAAATCCGTGTTTCCGGTAATGGAGCTGGACACTTTGCCACCCATGTTTTTGATCAGACCTTTTAACTCCTCCCGATCAAAGCGCTCAAATACACCCGAAACAACTACGGTTTTGCCGTCAAAAACTAAATCAAGGTCTAAGTTAGACGCTATTTCTACTATTTCCATCTGTAGTCCTTTGGATTTCAAACGGTCTACCAGCACTCTATTGTCTTCCGACTGGAAAAAGTCTACCACACTTTCTGCTATGCGCTCACCAATTTCATGTACCTCAAGGATTTGATCGTAGGAGGCATTCATGAGATTATCAATGTTTTTGAAGTGTTCGGCAAGTTTTTCAGCAACAGTCTTTCCTACATACCGAATACCCATACCAAAGAGTACACTTTGAAAAGGGATCTCTTTTGATTGCTGAAGACTGTCCACAATATTCTGCGCAGACTTATCTTTAATTGACCGTGTTTTCACTTCTCCGGTTACCAGGTCGGGGATTTCAAATTTCAAATCATTGAGGTCTTCAAAAGTGAGGTCATAAAGATCCGCAATACCACGAATCAGGTTGTTGTTGAATAATCCTTTAATGGTATTTGGGCCCAGGTGATTGATGTCCATCGCATTACGGGAAATGAAATGCTCAACCCGGCCTTGAACCTGTGGTGGGCAGGCATCCTGGTTAGGGCAATAGTGATTGGCTTCACCTTCCTTGCGTACGAGCTCGGTGCCACACTCAGGGCAATTGGTAATGTATTGGGTAGGAGTAGAGTCCTCAGGTCTCAGTGGAAGGTTGATACCGGTGATTTTTGGAATAATCTCTCCACCTTTTTCTACGAATACCGTATCACCAACCCTTATGTCCAACCGGGCTATTTCGTTGGCATTGTGCAGTGAGGCGCGCTTTACGGTAGTACCAGCGAGCAATACGGGTTCCAACTCTGCCACAGGCGTTATCGCCCCGGTGCGGCCCACCTGGTAGGTGATCCCATTTAGCCTGGTTTCGGCACCTTCTGCCTTGTACTTATAGGAAATAGCCCATCGTGGACTTTTGGCCGTGAAGCCAAGTTCCTGTTGTTGATCTGAGCTATTTACTTTTATGACAATACCGTCCGTTTCTACTGGAAGCTCATGTCTTTTTTGTTCCCACTTATTGATGTATTCAAATACTTCGTCAATGTTACTACACCGGGCATATGTTGGCGATACATTAAACTTCAATTTTTCCAGCAATTCCAAAGATTCAGAATGTGTCTCCGTTTCAATGCTGTCTCCAAGTAAAGAATATAAAAAGCAATCCAGTCCACGGCCTGCAACCACAGCGGAATCCTGCATTTTTAGAGTGCCGGAGGCGGTATTTCTGGGGTTGGCCAAAAGCGCTTCGCCGTTGTTGGCCCGCTCTTCATTCAGAAGTTTAAAAACGGATTTAGGCATAAAGACTTCCCCACGTACTTCAAATGATTCGGGCACTTCTCCACGCAGTTTCAGGGGAATGGTCCGGATGGTTTTCACATTGCTGGTTACTTCATCACCTTTTACGCCATCTCCGCGGGTCACAGCTTGTTTTAAGAAACCATTCTCATAGGTTAAGCTAATAGCCACTCCATCAAATTTGAGCTCGCAGATGTATTCGTATTCCGTAGTTCCCAGGCCTTTCTCTACACGTTTGTCAAATTCTGCAAGGTCGTCCTTAGAATAGGTGTTCCCGAGGGAAAGCATTGGGTATTTGTGATAAACTGTATTGAAGTTTTTGGTAATGGTGCCACCAACCCTATGGGTAGGAGAGTCTTCTCTTTTGAGTTCAGGGTGTTCTGCTTCCAGGATTTCCAATTCCTTTAGCTTCTGATCAAACTCAAAATCACTGATTTCTGATCTACTTTCCTGGTAGTAGATGTAACTGTGGTGGTTCAGTTCGTCTGTTAATTGATTGATTTTTTCTTCTGTAGAGCTCATTAGTAAGGTATAGAACATACAAATCTAACAAGTTGACGAAAATAGAAAGCCCTGAGTTTCTTTAATTATGTTGGTATAAAATAATTGTGCTTTAAATAACTATTTTGATTTTGAGGCGTTATCCATTGACCTACCTTGATTTTATTGGCATTGAATGAAAGACACCGACATTTAACTTATACCTTTCATTTAATGTAATTATATTTATAATAATTATAACTATACCAATAGTTGAGACAGCCAGCTTTAATCGTTTTAATGTTATTGGGGGTAATGGAAACCTATGCGCAATGTAGCAGCATTCGGCAGCAGCGCAACATTACGTTCAACACCGATAAGGATTGTGCACCGGTTACGGTGACTGATTTTACCATTACCTATTTTTTCAATACACCGCAGAATCCATCTGACGTGTCCATTCAGTTTGAGTGGAATGACCCGGGAAACAATGTAGACGTATATTCAGTTGGTGATGCTGCTTTTACAGCGGATGTGACCAATACGGAGTTTACAGCGGTTGGCACGTTTACATATCCGGAAAATGACGAATGTGTTTTTCAACCAGTTTCCAGTTTTGTTGTAGATGGAACAGTTTGCGAGACTTCCAGACAAGTCCAGATAGTAACCTCCTGGGCACCAGACAATGACTTTGGTGGTGAGATGTTGATCACCCCTGAAGAGTATGATGTTTGTTTCAACAATGCTGTGGTCAATGCGGTTTTTGAAGACAATTCTACCTTCAATTGTAACGTCAATTTAGAACCAGATAACCCGAACAGGCAGCAGCGACATACGCAGTTTGTTTATGGCACCAATCACAATGCAGCAGCTTCCATTAGAAATTTGTCCATGGTCGACGATGGTGGAGTTACCATAAACCTCACGGATGGTGCAGCCAATCTCAGTTCCACAGTTACCAGATCAGGTGTTTCCGGCGCTTATTTTGGGGCCATTGTACAGATCCCATTTCCTGCGGATGGCCCAACCATCGAGACTTTCCCAATCAGTGCTCCTGCTGATGTTAACAATTTGGTGGGAAATGATTTTGAAATCACTTTGTACAACTGGAACATCTGTAATCCTTATAATGGTGACCCCAACAACCCAAACTATGACGAGGCAGTGTCTACCACAGCTTACATACGCATTGTAGATCCACCAACTCCGGACTATCAAACCCGGCTAAATACCTCTTCGGGGCCTTTACAAACTGTTTTTTGCTTAGGTGAGGACATCTATTTTGAGAATTTGAGCACCAATGCCGGGGCATACACCTGGGAGTTTTATGATGATGCAACCGGTACAAGCTTGGTTAGCACATCCAATGACGCAAACCCGACTTTTACATACACCAGTGCCGGTGATAAGTTGATCCGGTTGACTGCCGGAAACCCGAATGCACAGGGCTCTTGTATAGAACAAATCGAGAGGGCCATTACCATGTCGCCCGCCACAATGGCTGGAATTGGCTTATTTGATGATACTTTCAGTTCGACCATTGACGGAATATTTTGTGTAGATGGAGGTACGGTAAGGGTAGGTTTTAGAGATGAAACGACGAGTATTGAACCGGGTACCGATTGGAGATGGGAAATCTACGATACGGATGGTACATTGAGGGAAAGTATTCCAACCGGCTCAGGCACTTATGGGGCTCAGGTGACTGATTTTGTACGTACTTTTTCAACTCCCGGAATTTATGAAGTCTATCTCTATGCCAGAAATACAAGCAGTCTTTGTGAATCAATAGCAGTAGACAGCATCATTCTTTATGATCAACCTGATGCGTTTTTTGAAAGCACCACGGTTTGTGAAGGGGAGCGGACTACTTTTCTGAACATCGCTGATTCGCTGGGGACTTTAACACCCCGGGTAAATAATGATTATGTGTCGCTGTATGAATGGGATTTGAGCTACGATGGCTCCACCTTCAACCCGGAGTTGTCTTTTACCAACAGCCAGTCTTTTAGCTTTTACCTGGATGGAAATGACTACTCGGGTACTGAGCCTGCAACTTCTCAGTCCGGTACTTTTCAGGTGGCCCTGCGGATGACTACAGCCATCGGGGAATGTAGTGATATTTACCAGGAGGCAGTCACAGTGAATCCTTTGCCCGAACCTCTGTTAGCAAGCAGCTACACAACCCCCATATGCCCGGATGACTCGGTTGATTTCTTCAATAACTCAAACCTGACCAACACAACCTACCAGCTAGTGGTCACTGACAGTTTAACTTATTATGATACACTTGCATTCAACCAAACAGACACTACTTACCAATTCCAAAATACAAGGGATTCTTCCAGTGTTTACTATGTCAGCCTTATTGGCCTAACCAGTAACAACTGTACGGCTCAGTCTGAAGCATTGACGATTGAGGTATTACCATCTGCACCATCAGGATTCAACGATCCTAATTACTCCGTGACCACAGGTAATTGTTCTATCTGGGAAAGTACCCTGGTAGTAAACAATGCCACTCAAGCACTGGATGCCGATAGTTATACCTGGTCTATTAGTGACCAAAATGGAGTTTTGGCTGGCTATCCAGTTGTTAAGAATTCAGGTGATCCTGACTTCCATGAGTTGGACTATTCACTTGAGAATGCGACAAACAGTAACCAGGCATATACAGCAACGTTAATGGTGGAGAAGTCGGGAATCTGTGTGGTAGATAGCCAACGGGATTTTATCATCAACCCACAACCTCGAAGTACCTTCACCATCACTATAGCAGATTCCTGTACTTATAAAACTGTCGTTCTTGAAGCGGATCAAAAGGGATTACCAAGTTATCAATGGACATTTGACCCGGCTCCAGATCAGCGTTTCGATGATGAAGACGTACAGACTTTGACTTATTTCAGACCCGATGCGGCAGCCGCAGACCTGAGTATTGACGTGTCCCTGAAAACGGAAAATCTGGCGCTTTGTGAAAGTGATACCACTTTTGAGAGTTTCATTGTAGAAAGGTCAGAAACGCCAATTGTGGCAGATTTCACACTTGATCCCGATACGCTTGTTCTTCCTGATAGCGAGGTAAGCATCACTAATACTTCTTCAGGAGGTACCGGTTTTTTGTGGGATTTTGGAGATGGATCTACCTCAAATCTGGAAGATCCGATCAGCCATAGCTATACAAACTCCGGTATTTATCGTATTCGTTTTACCGTTTCAAACACCTACTGTGAGACGTCTATTGCCAGAAACCTGGTTGTAGAGCCAGCTGACCCTGTGATCGATTTTTCAGCCAACGTTTTAATGGGATGTAGTCCGCTGACAGTTCAGTTTATCAACAATAGCCAATATGCCAATCCTGATACTTATTATTGGGAATTTGGAGACGGAAATACGTCATTTGCCGAAAACCCAACCCATACCTATGCGCGAAGTGGTGTTTACAGTGTGAGGTTGTATGGAGCAAATACAGTTGGGAGTGGAGCTGATTTGATCAGAGAGGATTATATAGAGGTATATAGCCAACCGATAGCCAATTTCACACTAACTCCCTCTACCGTTTATATTCCTGATCAGGACGTGTATTTCAGAAACTCTTCTATTAATGCAACATCCTATATGTGGGATTTTGGTGATGGAATCACATCTGTAGAGTTTAATCCGGTTCATGCTTACGAAGAACTTGGGGAGTACAATGTCACGCTGATCGCTTCCAATGCCAATGGGTGTTCGGATACACTTACTCAAAACTCTGTGGTGCAAGCTGTGGCTGGTGGAAGAGAGCAAACACCAAATGCCTTTTCACCGGGAGGCAATGGCTCCAACGCTTCGGATGCAGTCAATGATGTCTTTATCCCGAGAGTTGAAGGGGTAAGTCAGTTTAAAATGTTGATTTACAATAAATGGGGGCAGCTGCTTTTTGAAAGTAATAGTATTGAAAATGGTTGGGACGGATACTTCAACGGACAATTACAGCCATCGGACGTGTATGTCTACAAATTGGAGTTGACATTTTCGGATGGCAGGGAAATGGTGAAGGTAGGGGACGTAACATTGGTACGATGAGCAGAACTCTACTAACCTTGATATTTGGATTGATCGGATGGTGTGGGTTGTCACAAGACATTCAGTACTCTCAGTATTACTCCAATCCATTGTATTTAAACCCGGCGTTTACCGGAGCCATCCAAAACCACAGGGTAGCAGTCAATCACCGCTTGCAGTGGCCCAATCTGCCAAAAGCCTTTGCGAATTATAGTTTCTCCTATGACTTCAATGCAGCCAGTTTGAATAGTGGTTTTGGTATACTGGTCAATGTGGATCGGGCAGGATCTGCCAATCTCAAAAACACGTCAGCTGCTTTTAACTATAGTTACTCTGTCAATTTTGAGGATCGTTGGGTAGTGAAACCAGCGGTTTCCTTTGGGTATGTGACCCGAAATATCGATTATGAAAAGTTGGTGTTTGGTGATCAGATTGACTTTGGTATTCCAGGCGCTCCAACACAAGATCCAAGTGTGACAGCCATTAAAAACAATGACTTCTTTGAGGTGGGCAGTGGTCTACTGGTTTATAATCGCCGGTTTTGGGGTGGTATATCTGCTTACCACATCAATCAACCTAATAATTCATTGATTCAGGGGCCGGGTTATTTGCCAATGAAGCTGACCGCACATGCCGGAATGCGCTTTGAGATGGGAAACAAGGCCTTCAAGGACATCAAAAAAGCCAGTGTGGCCCCGAGTTTTATTTATAAAATCCAGGGAGAATTTCAACAGCTCGATGTTGGAGCTTCCTTTCATTATGCGCCGGTATTGATGGGTCTTTATTATCGTGGTATTCCATGGGCAAATGATGTGAACGACTATGCCAATCATGATGCGATCATTTTGATTTTTGGTGTAGAATTCAATCAGATGCAGTTTGGGTATAGTTTTGACTCCAATATTTCCAGACTTGGGTCTGCTTCAGGTGGTGCGCATGAAGTTTCGCTCATTTATCTTTTCAATATCCAGAAAGACCCACGAAAAGTAGAGCGTAGCAAACGATTTCTGCCTTGTCCTGCCTTTAGTGACCAGTTGTTTAACTAGCATTGCCCGAGTTGTTATAATTTTGAGGCAATGAGGGCAATAGAGGTTCTGGATAAGCAAATCAATTTAAATCCAATCATTCATCAGGTAGGGGAAGTGGCTCAATCACTCAGTTTGGAATCCTATATAGTAGGTGGGTATGTAAGGGATTTGATTCTTGAAAGAAATTCCCAGGACATTGATTTCGTCTGTGTAGGGAGTGGAATCCAACTTGCTAAAGCCGTAAAAGAAGTTTTGGGTAAAGAAGCCAAACTGGCTGTGTACAAGAATTTTGGAACTGCGGCCATTACTTACAAGGAGTTTGACCTAGAGTTTGTAGGAGCCAGAAAGGAGAGCTACCGAACAGATTCCAGAAAGCCAATTGTGGAAAATGGCACCCTTGAGGATGATCAAAACAGACGGGATTTCACCATCAACGCCCTTGCAATAAGCCTGAACAAAAAGGATTTTGGAGCTCTGATAGATCCTTTTGGCGGTGTGGAACACTTGCATCAGGGAATTATCAAAACGCCACTCGAGCCTGAAATTACCTTTTCAGATGACCCACTTCGGATCATGCGTGCCATTCGGTTTGCCACTCAACTCAAATTTGATATCGCCCCGGAAACATTCGAAGCGATAGTGAAGCAGAAAGAACGGATCAAAATCATTTCCCAGGAGCGAACAAGTGATGAGCTAAACAAGATTATTTTGGCGGACACACCTTCTTATGGATTTAAGCTGCTTTTTACTTCCGGCCTTTTGGAAATCATTTTTCCTGAAATGGCAAAGCTTCATGGGGTAAAGAAGATCAACGGGAAAGGACATAAAGACAACTTTTACCATACACTTCAGGTGTTAGATAATATCACGTTGGATACCAATGACTTATGGTTACGATGGTCAGCTATATTACACGACATTGCCAAGCCGGCCACTCAGCGTTTTCACGATAAAGCAGGCTGGACATTTCATGGACATGAGGATATGGGTGCCCGCTGGGTTCCTAAAATTTTCAAGCGGTTAAAGCTTCCACTCAATGACCGAATGAAGTATGTGCAAAAGTTGGTAAGGCTTCACTTGAGGCCAATTGCTTTGGTCAACGAGAAGGTTACCGATTCTGCGATTCGCAGGTTGCTTTATGAAGCGGGTGACGATATCGATGATCTGATGACCTTGTGCCGTGCCGATGTGACTTCTAAAAATATGGATCGCGTCAGGAAATATCAAGCCAACTTCAAACGAGTAGAGAAAAAAATCAAAGAGGTAGAAGAACGCGATCATGTCAGGAATTTTCAACCGCCTGTTTCTGGGGAAGAGATTATTGAAGTGTTTGGGATTGAACCATCTCGTGAAGTTGGTGAGATTAAAAACGCCATAAAAGAGGCAATTCTGGAAGGAACCATCAAAAATGATCATGATGAAGCCTTTGATTTGATGCTAAAAGTCGGAAAATCAATGGGATTGTCGCCCAAATCAAAGTAATTCCTATTTTTGCAAACCATTTATAACCATTACTCAAAATATGAAGTATCTATTTTCATTCATTATTCTCCTGGCCGGTCTTGGTGCGTCATCACAAACTGCTCCTGCCAAGCAGGACTCTATTCCTTGGGAACTACGTAAGCAAGCCTATATATATTCGATGGCTACCAAGTACAATGATCCGTCTGTAGCCAGAATGGCTCTTTATAATATTCTAGCTGAGAGTCCCGGCAACCCGGCAATCTATGATTCCCTGGCTATTCTTTACTTTGATTACAATCAATTGGCGTCAGCGGCCTTAGTGGCCCAGGATGCTATTAAGATCAATCCTAATGATTTGTTTGCTACAGAGATCGCAGCAGTTGCTTTTGAAAATCTGGGAGTTAATGCCAAGGCAGTTAATAATTATGAAAAATTGTACCTGGCCAATAACGATTTAGGGGTGTTGTACAAGGTTTCTTTCCTTCAGATGGGATTAAAGCGATATGGAGAAGCCATCAACAATGCTGATATTATCATTGCCTCTCCGAAATCGGAAGAGACCAAATTGATTTTTCCTATTAATGAGCAAAAAAATCAGGAGGTAAGTTTAAAGGTAGCCACCGTACGGTTGAAAGGCATGATTGAAGAGGAGCGGGGCAATACGGCCCTTGCCAAAGAAATTTATCAGAAAGCGCTGGACATGCAGCCTGACTTTGAAGTACTTAAGCAGCAGATTGCTGAGTTGAGTAAGTAAAAATTCGAAGTATAAAAATTTGAAAGCACGTCTTCTTAATTGGGACGTGCTTTTTTATTATCGAATTCTAGAGAGTGGATAGAAATGACCTAATCCAAATGTGCTGGCAGTTTACCACCCCATTGCTTCCATTTTTTAGCAAAGGATTGTCGTGCAAAGAGCTTGATAACTGCGGTCACTATGCTCAAAGAAGCACTGAAAATCACCACATCGGTCATTCTATAATTATTGTCTTCGGGGTTTTCTGGCGGTTCCTGGGAAGCTAAAGCACTCCATGATTTTTTCACTACAGATTTGGTAATGGCCGCCAGTCCAAGCGATAACGCGACTACAGCAATTTTATAGTTTCTCTCATTAAAATGTTTCTTGTGTATGAGCTCCATGCCATTATTAACAGATAGAACCTCGATTGGTTTGAAGAGAAATTGTGGGATTACATCTACTTTTAAACAAAAACAGTAGTCAAACCTGATCCGTGCTATTGCGGTATTAATGGGTTACTGGAGATTGTATTTCTTGATTGAGGTTGACCGGCACACGCGGCACGCGTGTGCCAGCAGGTGTGCAATTGATTACAAGGAAAAGGTTTATTAGATGTGCATATTATGGAATGAAGACACAAGCGGACGCTTGTACAAGTGGGGGAAAGCTGAATGCCAGCAGGCTACCAGGCATAACCTGCTGAGCATATCTGATGCTATCTACTAACGATAGTGCGGGCGGCAAGGTAGCCTTGATAAAACGAAGTGTTGGAGCGTTTGAAGCGCTTAAGAACTTTGTCCAGACGACCAACGGTGGTGTTGGCTTCAGCGAACAAAGTGACAAGATCGCTGGTGGCTATCCTTGATGCGATCCGGTAGGAGCGGGGCGTCCCACGCTTGTCTTGAAACAACCCAAAGCTTGTTTTGACCTCTTCTATTTGAGGGGCAGTCATGCCATAGTCGACCATTTCTGCCACTCTAGCATCCAGCAGATCAATCATATTTTTGGTTTTGATCTCAAATTCCTCGTTGGTCAGGCTAAAGTAATCTGTGACTGTATTGGAAGCCTGGGCCAATAGCTCCGTGTTCTCTGTATCTTCTGCATAAGCCTCCAAAGTATCGTCTAAGATATCCATCTTCAGGGCGATCTGCCGCTTGAGTGTGCGGAGCGAACTCCCCCGGCTAGCGCGAGCTTGTAGCTCGTGCTAAATACAAGTATCGTGCTGATTATTGCTTTAAAGTTAGAAGTAATTATGTTGTCTCCAACAAGTGTTTTTTCAGACTCTGTTCTATTTTCTTGGACGAGAGATACTGAATACTGGAAGTACAGTAGTGTGGTTGATTATCCAGGGGGCAAGGGCCTACTGGAAATACAGTTTCTGGATTAGTATTGGCACGAGCTACAAGCTCGCGCCAGCTATTACATTTAGAAATACTTTCGACATTATGATCCATCTTAATGAAATTATAGCGACCAAAGGAATATTTAGTGATGCTTAACAAGCATTGACCAAAGACACGACTAAAAATTAAGTGAGGAGACTCAGTGGCTTTAGTGCTAATATTGCTGACTATCGATAAATTTAAAATTTAACTATGCAGCCTCCTTTTGAACAAATGCCCCTAACTGCCGATGATCGTAAAAGGATACATAGGAGTGCAATAATTTTCTATGTGTTTGGTACTATCGGAACCGCTTTAATTATTCTCTCTCTATATCTAATAACTCAGCAAGTTGCAGTCTTTTATTTCATCTTGCTCCTCATCGGGATTTTATTGGTAACTGTATTAGCTATTACTTGTACATGGGTTTATAAAGATATTAAGAGTGGCAAAAAGAATATATTCTTCGGCACGGTTTCCGATAGGAAGGAGATTTATAAAGTAAAGGTATCATCACAGGATAGTAGTTTTAACTCAGAGTTTGAAAGCGAGTATAATGTTAAGTTCAACGATTACTGGCATGAAGTGAAAGCAGAGGTTTATAAAAATAGTTCTCCCGGACAACAGGTGCGCATTGAGAAAACGACGCAATCAGGATTTTATCTGGGTGCAGAGGTGACAGGCACTGCTTTATCACGAAGCCCTAAAGCGGCCCATCGAGAATTTATTGAAGGAAAGGAGCATGAAGTGTCTTTTACGCAGGTTGCTGAAAAATTAAGCTCTAACGTAAAGATAACCAACTATCAGCCACGCAAAACAAAGGGCGAATCAGGCCATTATCTCCACTATCTTGTTATTGAAAATCAGCTTTATGAACTGCCCATATCACAATATGACAGTATCCCTGTATGCAGTCCGGTAGAAATACTTAAGGATATGGAAAGTAATAAAATAAAGCATGTGTATGCCTATACATTTCAAGGTGAACGCGTATCATTGGAAAAGGGACAAGTTTCATAATATATCAAAGATGAAGTTTTGCAGCAGATGGAATGGCGAAGAGTAGACGTCTAGAACTGCCCAACAATTTTAAACGAACGTCTGATAATTACACAGAAGGAATCATCCTAAGCTATGTATTTCCTGATAGTAGTTTGGTTACGATTTTTTATGGATGGAACGCGACACTTACGCCATACAGACAGGAAGAATTTGACACTTTATCGGTGAACTCAAACGTTTTCTCTGGTACTATTGGAAGTTCTGGGAAACTCTGGAAAGCGGTAAAAATTTCTGACAATTTCATGTATTGGTATAATATGGTGAATGCTTACCAACAAGCAACTTTTGAACGAACCCTAAATTCGGTTGAACTGAAAACAAAAAGGAGTGGTGGGTAACATACTGATGCTGGCGTATGTCTCAGCTAATCCCCCAAAATTGAAGTGCTTTATAGCTTACTAACCTCAAGGCCTGGCGCTCCACAATGGCCCTTAAGTTAAGTTGCCATCAGCTTCTTCCTTAAGACATTCTGAAAGAATCTTTGAGATTTGAAGCAACCTGATGAAAGATCTCTACGAGATGACCTTTCGACAGAGGCTTAATGGCCTATTGAGTCCTATTCGGATCTATGGAACTTGTTTTGAATAAATTTCAATGATCTTCTAATTCAGTTAAGGGAATCTCAGTTAATCAGCCGATTTTTTCGTAAAATCGTAGGATCAAAAGAACTATCGAGACATGTCCATAAAAGTTGCCCTAAGACATTATACCAAATACGAATATGACAGACACATTGAGCTCAGCCCGCAGGTAATCCGCCTCAGGCCAGCACCCCACACGCGCACGCCGCTCAAAGGCTATTCATTGAAGATCATGCCCGAGAATCATTTCATCAACTGGCAGCAGGATCCATTTGGCAACTACATGGCTCGGGTCGTTTTTCCAGAGAAGGTCAAGTATTTTGAGATTGACGTTGAGGTGATTGCTGATATGGTGGTCATCAATCCTTTTGATTTTTTCATGGAAGAGTATGCGGAGAAGTTTCCTTTCAATTATACAGAGGAGCTCGTTCAGCAATTGAGCCCTTATCTCAAAATCACAGAGAATGACCCTGAGCTCATGAAGCTCGTGGAGAAGGCCAGGGCTTTTTTGACGAAAGACACCAAGACCGTAGACTTCCTGGTGTTCATGAATCAGCTCGTCAATCAGTCGCTTTCCTACAATATCCGCATGGAGCCTGGCGTACAGTCATGTGCGGAAACCCTGGATATTAAGTCAGGATCTTGTCGCGATTTCTCCTGGTTGTTAGTCATGCTCTTTCGCCATTTGGGACTGGCGGCACGATTTACCTCCGGCTATTTGGTACAACTCAAAGCGGATGAAAAGGCACTGGACGGGCCATCCGGTACTGAAGAAGATTTTACAGATTTGCACGCCTGGGCAGAAGTGTACGTTCCGGGTGCGGGGTGGATAGGTCTTGATGCTACTTCCGGACTGTTTGCTGGTGAGGGGCACATCCCACTGGCCTCCACGCCGAGTACACAGGATGCGGCACCTATTTCTGGTTTTGCTGAGCCTGCAGAAACCAGGTTCTCATTCGAGAATGTAGTCACCCGAATAGAAGAATCCCCCAGGGTAACCAAGCCGTTCTCCGATGAGCAGTGGGAGGAGATTTTGAAGCTCGGTGATCAGGTAGATGCAGAGCTCGATGCCAATGATATCCGACTCACCATGGGTGGGGAGCCTACGTTCGTTTCCATAGACAATCAGGATGGGGCCGAATGGAATACCGCCGCAGATGGTGAGCATAAGCGCAGCCTATCCAACGTCCTTTTCCACAAGCTCAAAGATGAATTTGGCAAAGGAGCCTTAATGCAATACGGTCAGGGTAAATGGTATCCTGGCGAGCCGCTCCCAAGGTGGAAGCTGGGGTGCTATTGGCGAAAGGATGGAGAGCCCATGTGGCAGAATGATGCGATGATGGCCGATCTTTCCAAAGACTATGGCTTTGGTGCCAAAGAGGCTGGTGATTTTATGAGAGTCCTTGCTAACGAGCTTTCCGTAGATGAGCAAAACATCAGCCCCGCTTACGAAGATCCTTTCTATTTTATTTGGGAGGAAAGTAAGCTGCCAACCAATGTAGATCCGCTCAAACTAGACCTGAAGAGTTCTCTTGAGCGACAGAAATTAGCAGACCTGTTGAACAAAGGTCTGGATGAACCAATAGCCTATGCGGTCCCCATAGCGTGGGACTTATCGAGTGAAAGCTGGCAAAGTTGCCGATGGACTTTTCGTAGAAATGACCTCTTTTTGGTGCCGGGAAATAGTCCTGCAGGTTTGAGACTACCGCTTGAGTCCATCCAGCACATGGAGGAGGAAGAGGAGATCAAGCCAGAGCGTGACCCGTTTGCGGAAGAGGACGCATTACCAGCGATAGGCGAATTGCCTTCCGCTGGTAGGGAAGTGAAGGCGTTCAACAATACCAGCAAGATTTTTAAGATCTGCTTTGTGGTGGAGGCGAGGGATGGGAAGCTCTTTGTTTTCTTACCTCCAGTCCAATATTTCGAACACTACCTGGACCTGGTCAACGCAGTGGAGCGCACGGCAGAGCAGCTGCAATTACCTGTGCTGATCGAGGGCTATGATCCACCTTCTGACAATCGCATTCAGAAGTTCAACATCACACCTGATCCTGGGGTAATAGAGGTGAACATTCATCCTGCCAAAAGCTGGAAAGAACTTCGGGAGAACTATGAGATTCTCTATGAGAAAGCTCGTGAGTCAAGATTGACAACCGAAAAATTCAATTTGGATGGACGACATACAGGTACTGGCGGAGGCAACCATGTCACACTGGGAGGAGTCGTTCCCTCTGACAGCCCACTACTACGCCGGCCGGATATCTTAAAGAGCTTCATTACATTCTGGCAGCATCATCCGTCTTTGAGTTACTTATTCTCTACTCAGTTTATCGGGCCTACCAGTCAGGCGCCGAGAGTAGATGAAGGGAGGGATGATATTTTGTATGAGTTGGAGTTAGCATTTCAACAAGTGCCCAATTACAAGGAAAACGAAGTGCCTTTCTGGTTAGTAGATAGGATTTTCAGAAACCTCTTGGTTGATATAACAGGGAACACGCACCGTGCGGAATTCTGCATTGATAAGTTGTATTCACCGGATTCTACTACTGGCCGATTAGGAATATTGGAATTCCGTGGATTCGATATGCCTCCGCATTACCGCATGAGTATGGTGCAGTTTCTACTGATCAGAACTTTACTCAGTTGGTTTTGGAAAGTGCCTTATGACCACAAACTGGTGAGATGGGGCACGTCTTTGCATGACAAGTTCTTGCTTCCACACTATTGTTTCAATGATCTATCAGAAGTAATCAATACGCTCAGAGGAGCTGGTTACGCATTCGATATCTCATGGTTTGATCCGTTTTTCGCTTTCAGGTTCCCATTCGTCGGAGAACTCCAAGTAGATGACATTCATATAGAAATGACCATGGGTATTGAGCCATGGCATGTGTTAGGCGAGGAGATGTCCAGCACTGGAACCGCTCGATTTGTGGATTCATCATTGGAACGTCTGCAGGTAAAAGTATCAGGTCTGACCGACGGTCGATACCACTTACTATGCAATGGCTTCAAAATTCCTCTCGTAAAAACCGGTGTGCAAGGAGAGTTCGTAGCAGGAATTAGGTACAGAGCATGGCAGCCACCTTCGGCATTGCATCCTACCCTGGGTGTGGATACCCCGCTGGTGATAGACGTTTATGACTCTTGGACTAAGAAGTCAATAGGTGCTTGTCAATACCATGTGGCACATCCTGGAGGTAGAAATTACGATACCTTTCCGGTCAATAGCTACGAGGCTGAGTCTCGCAGGATCTCAAGATTTTTTGACTTTGGTCATAGCATCAATGTGGTGGAACCTACGGTACAGGCACCAGCAGGAATGGGTCGTTTTATTACTAAAATGAACATTTTGACGAATTATGAGGCTGTTGGGGAACTGGTCAATGCGGATTTTCCACATACCATGGATTTGAGAAGGTTCAAGCGTAAGTAAGTGCTATTGGTAGTGATGAATAAAATGATCATTTTTGAGTAATGATTGAGAATTACTTGGGGGAGCGTAGACTTGAAAATTCACCTTTCGTGGATGAGATGACCACCCCAGAGGGCAATATTTCACCTAATTGGTCAAAAATTGCCAGTTACTATCAGCGGTTAGCACCTGAGCAGATGCGCCGATATCAGGAGGAAGTCAGCAGGCAGCTTCGCGAAAATGGTGTAACGTACAATGTTTACGGTGACCCTGATGGAATGAACCGTCCTTGGAGGCTTGATCCCGTTCCGATGGTTTTCGGTGGTGAGGACTGGGCGATTACCGAGAAGGGATTGCAGCAGCGCGTCTTCTTGCTCAATGAGATTTTGAAGGACCTCTATGGCAGCCGAAGGTTAATCAAAGAAGGATTTATACCTTTCGAGCTGATCTACAATCACAAGGGATTTCTGCGCCAGGCAGATAAGATCATGCTTGATGGAGATCAGCAACTCATTCAATACTCAGCAGATTTGGCTCGTGGGCCAAATGGCAAAATGTGGGTGCTTCATGATCGCACAGACGCACCTTCAGGCACCGGTTATTCTCTCGAGAATCGTGTAGCGATGACCAGGGTATTTCCTGATATGCTCAGGGATAATAGGGTAAGCCGCATCTCGTCTTACTTTCAGACATTTAAGAATACATTAACTGATTTATCATCGAGAAATAAGGAAAACCCGAGGATTGTGTTCCTATCACCGGGACCGACCAACGAGACTTTTTTCGAACATGCTTATTTGTCTTCCTTCATGGGATTCACGCTTGCTTTCGGTCCTGACTTGACGGTCAATGATGGCTATGTCTGGTTGAAAACCATCAAAGGGTTAGAGAAAGTAGACGTGATTATCCGCAAGGTAGATGATGTTTATTGCGATCCGCTGGAGTTTCGGAGTGACTCCCAACTGGGAGTTGTTGGGTTGATGGAGTCCGTGCGCCAGGGAAAGGTTCAGGTCATCAATCCGCTGGGGTGTCGCATATTGGAAAATCCCGGGTTGATGGCTTTTCTGCCTAAGATTAGCCGCCACATTCTTGGTGAGGAGTTGATCCTGCCATCCGTGGCTACCTGGTGGTGTGGGCAGCCAAAGGAATTGAACATTGTGCTCGATAAGATTGATTCCTTGATTATCCGCAAGATCTATCGTGACGGGATGAATCAGTCCGTATATGGCGGTGATTTGTCCAGCAATGAGCTCCATGAGCTAAAAGAGCGTATCAAAAAACACCCATATTTATATGTAGGGCAGGAAGTAGTCAACTTTAGTACCACACCATCCTGGGTTAATGAGAATCTGGAGGCACGCAATGCAGTCTTCCGTAGCAATGTGGTGGCTGATACGGTCAATAGCACTTATCAGGTAATGCCCGGTGGGATTTCACGAACGTCACCAAACAAAGGAATCTTCTTGGTTTCCAATCAATCGGGCGGGATTAGCAAAGATACATGGGTAGTTGATAAGTCCGCAGGGGTTGACGTAGCTACTCCGAGAAAAGAGCCGTTTGTGCTGCCTATAGTTCGCAATGTATTGCCGAGTAGAACTGGGGAGCATTTGTTTTGGCTTGGCCGCTATCTGGAGCGGTCCGCATATACAGTTCGTTTGATGCGAATCGTCCTGCTCACGTTCAATGAGGTGGATAGTGATATTCACATACAGGAAGACCCTGGTTTGTCCACTTTACTCAAATGTTTGACGAACCTTACGGGGACTTTACCCGGGTTTAATAAAAAGAAAACGCTCAAGAATCCAGAAGTGGAGTTGTTGTCTCTTGCCTGTGATCCAAATAGGGGAGGTAGCCTCGCACAATCAATCCAAAGTTTACTCCGAAATGCCTATTCTGTCAGAGATCGATTAAGTCTTGATACCTGGCGAATATTGGATAGTATCTCTGAGGAACTGAATGCACTGAAAAATGTGAACGGCGACTTAAACATGGTCTATCAGTGCATGGACAACCTGGTCATTAAATTGATGGGATTTTATGGATTGAATATTGACAACATGACCCGGGAGGCCACATGGCACCTCTTAAATACTGGTCGATTTATCGAGTCTGCGGTTAATAATTGTATTGTGTTGCATTCCATGCTCACAAAAGATTTTGATTCGGAAACCACAAAGGCATTGATGGAGGATACCCTGCGATGCAATGAAAGCCTGGTGACTTATCGATACAGATACCGCTCGAATATGGACCTCAATGGAGTACTTACCTTACTGCTACAAAGTGAGGATAACCCACGCTCGGTCATTTATCAAATCATGAAAATAGCCGAACACCTTAGGGATTTGCCGAGAGAAGAAAATATAGGTTTGTCACCAGCAGGTAAAAAACTCCTGGAGGCAATGACAAAAGTAAGGCTTGCAGATATCCAGCAGCTGTCAGAAGTCAATGGGCAAGGTGAGTATTTGAAATTAAGTAGTTTATTAGAAGAAATCATTGCCTTACTTAGAGAGACCTCCAATTTGGTCTATGAAAAATATTTCAGTCATACAGGGAGTGCTTACCAGGTGATGAAATCTGATATACCGGAAATATGAAATATCATGTTAATCACATAACCGACTATATCTATCAGAATCCTGCTTCACTTTGTCATAATGTGATGTTTCAGGTGCCTCATGATTTCGCATTCCAAAAGGTGATCAGTTTCGGATATAATATTTATCCGAGCCCCAGCTATGAGGTGACTCGAGAAGACTTTTTTGAAAACAAGTACATCTATTTTTCCATCAATCATTCGCACAAGAAACTGACAGTTATTGCTGATAGCACCATTGAATTATCCATTCCTCACTGGATGTCTGTCAATCCAAGTGCCACCAAACCCTGGGAGGAGGTAGTAAATTGGCTAAAGAGCACAGAAGCATTGAATGACATTCGACAATTCTATTTGGAATCCAACCATGTGAGCTTCATTGATGGCGTAAAAGAATACACCTTGCAGTCATTTACTCCCGGACGTCCTATAATGGAAGCCATGCTGGAGCTAAATACTCGGATCTACACGGATTTTGATTTCACACCTGGGTTTACAGACATCAGTACACCTCTGGAAGATGTTTTTAGGCATAAGAAAGGCGTTTGTCAGGATTTGTCGCACTTTTCTCTTGCCTGCCTGCGATCCATTGGGTTGGCAGCGAGATATATGAGTGGATACATAGAGACTTTGCCACCACCGGGAAAACCGAAGCTGGTAGGCTCAGATGCTTCTCATGCATGGATAGCGCTGTATATACCAGACTTGGAGTGGGTGGAGTTTGATGCTACGAACAACTTGCTCGTTAGTGATAAGCATATCCGAACAGCCGTGGGAAGGGATTTTGCGGATGTGACTCCATTAAAGGGAATTGTCTACAGCTCCGGAAAGCAAAGCATGAAGGTGAGCGTGGATGTGAGGAACTTAACGAATAACCTCTAGAAACTCCAAAGCCAACTTTTAAATAAACTGGTTCTGTTGTTAATGGTGTAGTTTGGTAACTGCCATGAAGCTTTTTCTTTTGTACATTATTAAGGAGTGTGCAAGTATGAACCTGTCGATTTCCGTTTTACTTATCAAAAACATCACTTAAAATTTACCTTGTTTGCCAATTAATCAGCCTACATTCGCGAAATTTAGAAAAGCATAATTTTTTACTGGCGTCCGACTAAATTTTAAATGTTCAAAAAAAGTACGTTTAAACGAAATGAGAAAAGATTTTTTCGATTTCCTAAAACTACCCCCTGCCCCTAAAGGGGTGAACGAAAGTCCCCTTTAGGGGATTTAGGGGTAA
>JAVJQA010000062.1:0-39565 GCA_040218045.1 Marinoscillum sp. | reverse complement strand
AAACTAATCTCTAGAATTATAAAGGCTATTAACAGCTTTTATCGGCACTTCTCCATCAAACTTGACCAATCAACTTTACTGATGAGAATTTGAAAATTGCTTTAAATGAAAGAGGCTATCCTTTTTGGACAGCCTCTTTTTTGTGGTTAATTTCTATAACTAAGCTGGCACTTGTGCCAATTCCAATTTCTTGTCATACGATCCGGTCCCTAATCCATGCAACAATGAGAAGTGGCTACCTACTGCTTTGAGGAATGTACTGTGATGGTAATAAGGTACACCATATTCCTCTGCTGTGGCTTTCACGATTTTAGAAATGTGACGATAATGTACATGACAAATGTTGGGGAAAAGGTGATGTTCTATCTGAAAGTTTAGCCCACCAATGAACCATGAGAATATTTTACTGTTGTTGGCAAAGTTGGATGTGGTCATCAATTGATGAACCGCCCAGTTGTTTTCTACACTACCATGTTCATCTGGTACGTAAAAGGCGGTTTCGTTGATCACATGAGCAGGCTGAAAAATCAACGCCAGGATCAAACCACAGATAAACTGCATCACAAAGAAACCAATCAGTATTTGCCACCAGGCAATGCTTACAACAAACATTGGTAAAGCTAAAAAAAGCACGATATACCACGCCTTGTTGAAAACTACCTCAGCCATGCATTTTTTATAACTAAGGCCCTGACCTTTCAATAACTCATTTTTCTGATACCGAGCCAATTGTTGGAAATCCTTACTCACCAACCAGTAGATAGTCATTAATCCATAAAGGAAAGGTGCATAGATGATCTGGAATTTGAAAAAATCTTTACGAGGTTGGTTCGGCGAAAAACGCATAATTCCCTCTTTAGCAATATCTTCATCATGCCCATCCACATTAGTAAAAGAATGGTGTAATACATTGTGCTGTATCTTCCAGTTGACGTGATAGGCGCCAAGGAAGTTCACCAGATAACCTAGCGCGTTGTTGACATGTTTGTTTTTTGAATAAGCACCATGGTTGGCATCGTGCATGATTGATAGTCCAATCCCACACATACCGAGTCCCATAAGGACCCACATGGCCATTACTGGCCATACACCAGTTACCACACCGGTGATCATCAATAGGTAAGGGGTGAAATAAAGTGTTACCATGAAAACGGTTTTCATTTTCATGTTCAGGTTAGCATGACGCGATACGTTTTTCTCCTTGAAATAGATGTTGACTCTTTGTCGTAGTTCTTTGAAGAATTCTGGTCGGTCTTGTGAGTTAAATTTAACGGAGGCTCTACTCATTATTGCATTATTTGAACGCCCAAGATAACTCTATTATGTGTGAATAGATGTTATGATTAGACTAATCTTAGATAATTATGGATTAAAATACACTTAGATAATGAATTACTTTATGATGTTCGAAAATTTTATATTGTTAATAATCATTGAATATAATTTATTGGAATCAAACGGTTTCGTCATCAGGTCATTCATGCCTACTCTAATCGCTTCTTCTTTGACTTCAGGAAGTACATCCGCAGTTAAAGCGATGATAGGCACTTCTCTTAGATGAATTCCAGGCATTTTTCTTATTGCTTCCGTTGCCTGGTAACCATTCATGATTGGCATTTGAATATCCATTAGGATCAGATCATAGTGATTCTCCATTACCCGATCGAGTGCCTGTTCTCCATTATCTGCAAAATCAACTTGACATTTCCATTTTTTCAAAAACCGCTCCGCTACTATTTGGTTGATACGGTTATCCTCCACGAGCAGGATCTTTGTTCCGGCAAGGTTTTCAGTATCGGTTTCATGAATGAGCTGCATTTCATGATGTTGCTTATCGTGCCCAAAAACGAGTTCAAAGTAAAACCGCGATCCCGTACCAAGTTCACTTTCTGCGGTTAGGTTACTGCCTTGTAATTCTAGTAGTTTTTTGGAAATGGAAAGCCCCAGTCCTGTACCTGATAGTGTATTGTGTGATTGGTCATGAACCTGGGTGAACCGATCAAAAATCTTCCCAATATTGCCTTTGGCTATTCCAATACCTGTATCGCTAACCATGAACCGATATGTCGCACTTTCACGGTTGGATTTTACTAAAGATACCGCGAGGTGAACTTCTCCATGCAACGTGAATTTAATCGCATTACTTACCAGGTTATTAAGGATTTGGCTTAAACGAACAGGATCTCCAAGGAGTTGGTCAGGGCAGTTATCGTCTAGGTCCAAAGTCAGTTTGATTGATTTTTGCTCAGCTCGCTGGATGTAGGTAGAGACAATATGCTGACAGAGTTCTTTTAACGAAAATTCACGTTTGTCAAACTCTACATGCCCCTCCTCAATTTTGGACAGATCCAGAATATCATTGAGAATAACCAATAAACTCTCTGATGAGTGCCGCATCAACTTAAGAGAATCTATCTGGTCCTCACGTGGGTTTTCTGCAAGCAGATACTCAATTGTTCCGCTCAACCCATTCATTGGAGTACGGATCTCATGACTCATTGTTGACAGGAAGTCTGCTTTACTTTTAGATGCTTTCTCTGCTTTGATTTTAGCAGACATAAGTTCTTGTTCGTAACGCTTCCTATTTGATATATCACGAATGAAGGATGTGAAAATGATTTCCCCTTCAACCCTGTTGGCTACAATTGATAGCTCCAAAGGGATGATTTCCCCATCCTTTGTGATACCACTATCCTCTATCCGGCTATTAAGGAATTTATGTTTCCCTGATCTCAGGTAGTAATTGAGCCCGCGTTCATGCTCAGCACGTTTATCTTCAGGTATGATGCACTCAGCTAGTGGTCGTCCGATCACTTCCTCAGATTTCCACTTAAAAATAGATTCCGCTTGATTGTTCCAAAAGAGAATGGTACCAGTTCCATCCATTAGCACCACAGCGTCCATTGCATTTTCTATGATTCTATTGAGGCGGTCAGCGTTATCTTTGAGTGCACTTTGAACTTTTTCTTTCTCCTTTATCTCATTTCTTAATCGCTCATTGGCTTCTTCCAGTTTGGCGGTTTTTTCTATTAATACACTTTCAATCTGCGCTCTACTGAGTAAACTCAACTGCTGCTCTGTGAGTAGGCTTTCAGGTAGTATGGAAACAATAAATGAAAAAGAGGGGAGTAGGCTATAAATCTCGCCAAGTAATGTGTAAGAAGTCTGAAAGAGAGATTTTACTTTCTTATCACCAAGTGGCTTAAAGAGTGAATCATAGATGACTGACACTTCATGCTTGATGGTATTTTGCAAATCAGACCTGGATAAGACATCCGCCTGGGCAAGCTCAAAAGCTTGATTGGCCTTATTGATGAAGTTATCAAAGAGTGATTCTTTGGTGGTCCCCATAAGTTCTTTACAGTCATCATGTACATGACTTAGCATGAGTAAAGACATGCTACGCTCCTGGTAAAGAGCGGTTTCAAATATTATTTTGAAGTGCTCCTGACTAGTAAGAGTTGGGAATTTTCTTCTGATTTCCTCACGAAATGTTTGCCTGAACCTATTTGCTTTTGGGGATCCGTCCAGGGCACGTTCATATAGTAGGATCAGTCCAGGGATAAAAATAATTTGCTCCTGGTAATCTTTACTTAGGATGAATGTCAGTTTCTCTTCGAGGTTTCCGTTCCATGAAGAGTGGGTCCTGAACTGGTGAAAGTAGTTGATAAACTCATTCAGCTCAGATCTGATACTACTGCGATTTGAATTATCGGCTTTAAAAAGCCTGGTAAGGAGATTTTTCAAACCTATGACTTACTTACTTTCCAGATTAAATAAAAGCCATAGCCGGACAATCCCCAGGTAACTATGAGTGCAATGAACCAGGCTACCATCCCACCAATATTACCCAATATGTCTTCAAAGAGGTTGAAACCAAAGTGATAGTCCATCTGCATATGTAAATGACCGACAGCCATGACCAGAAATCCCCAAGCCAGGAAAGACATCCCTCGTCCTAATTTTCCACCCTTAAGTGCTTTGGCAGTCATGAAGCTAAAGACTACTGCCATAGCTAGAAATGGAAGTTCCAGAATTCCTAAAATTCCGTTAAAAGCTGAGGGGGTTTCTGCTGAGCCCATGCTCAATGCCGGTAAGGCCAAAAAGACCATACAGACTATCGGGAGAGACCGCTGTAAAATTGACATAAACTTGATCGGTTGGTAGTTGGGATTGAAAGATAAGGATTTATCTTATTATTTCCGATCAATCAGGAACAGATACTAAGTGAGCAAGCGTCTATGATAATTGATCTGGCCTAAATGGTAATTGAGGTGGCCCAGAAGATGTATCAAAAACTCCCCATGAGTTATGGGCTGACCAAACACTTCCAAAGGATACTTCAGCCCAAGTAGCTCATCATTTTTCGCTTCGAAAGTATCTGACAACATAGTCCGGGTTTCCTTTAAAAGGTTGACAATGTCTGTTTTAGGAATATCACGGTCATTGAATTCCGCATCTCGATCACGCACATAGCCACTCTGGCCAATAACTGCTCCAATGAAGTGGTTGAGATTGCCGGCCAGGTGTAACGCCAAAGTGCCTGAAGAATTATTGATTCCCTCCGGCTTGAGCCACAGGGAATCATTGTTCGGGTACATTTCGATTTCAGTGATCAATCGATCTAGATCTCTCAGAAAAAGTTTTTGAATGGATTCAATCATAACCTGGTTCTATTATTATGCGATAGCCTGATCCAAATCAGCGATCAAATCTTCAATATCTTCAATCCCTACTGACAATCTAATGAGTGAGTCAGTAAGACCTGCTTGTAACCTCTGTTCCTTTGGGATACTGGCATGCGTCATACTTGCCGGGTGCCCCACTAATGATTCCACTCCACCGAGGGATTCCGCCAGACTAAAAACCTTGAACTTCTCCAGAACTCGAAACGCCGCTTCCTGATTATCCTCCTTGAGGATAAAAGAGATCATCCCACCGAACCCTTTCATTTGCTTTTTGGCTACCTCATGATTTGGGTGGTCTTCAAACCCAGGCCAGTAAACATGAGCTACTTTAGGATGATTTTTCAGATGGTTGGCAACTGCCGCTCCATTCTCACAATGTCTGTCCATTCTGATGTGAAGGGTTTTAATACCCCTAAGCACAAGAAAGCAGTCCTGAGGGCCAGGCACAGCCCCGGCAGCGTTTTGCATGAAACCGATCTGCTCATCAATGGACGGATCATTTGTCCCCACAAAACCCATAACCACATCTGAGTGGCCCGCTATGTATTTCGTCACTGAGTGCATTACCATGTCTGCCCCCAGCGAGATCGGGTTTTGAAGATATGGACTTGCAAACGTATTGTCAACTACTGTTAATGCCCCGGATTTTTTAGCAATATGGACTATGGCTTCTATATCCACTATGCTCATCATTGGGTTTGTTGGGGTTTCTACCCAGACCAGTTTGGTTTTGTCTGTCACAGCTGATTTTACAGCCTCCAGGTCCTTCATGTCCACAAACGTGAACTTGAGGCCATATTTGGCATATATTTTTGTGAAAATGCGATAAGTACCACCGTATAGATCATTGGTGCTAACAATTTCATCTCCAGGCGCAAACATCTTCAGAATGGCATCAGTAGCACCCATGCCTGAGCTAAAACACCGACCATGTTTTGCATTTTCCAATGCGGCAATATTAGCTTCAAGAGCAGATCTTGTAGGGTTTTGTGTACGTGCATATTCAAACCCTTTGTGTTTTCCCGGAGATTCCTGAGTGTAAGTGGATGTCTGATAAATAGGAGTCATGATGGCTCCTGTAGTTGGGTCTGGGTGTTGACCAGCATGTATCGCTTTCGTTCCGAATTTCATAAATATTGATTTGAATTTTGGGGTGTTAGTAACAGGTGACAAAGGTAGAAGAATCGGGGATTTTATTTTGTCAACTACGTGATATCTGCCTAATAAAAACCACATCTGTATTCGACCACCCACACAGAAAAAATGACCAACCACACATATGTCTGATTAAAGGAGAAAATAGAAATACAGCTTTGCGAAATCATCAATACTAGCATACTCAGACAACATTTGCCTGAACATTTCGTAGGGGTAATGAAGATTTAAAAGGTTTTATCAATTGATGATAAACTATGAAGTTGTGCAGTCAATTTTTTTGAATTAGGTTAACATTGGTTTTTACAATTTTATAGAAAGCACCCTGCTTCTGCAGGGTGTTTTTTTTGTGCTTTATTATTTATACAAAATATGAATAAATGAAACCTTCTTTATAAAAGCTCGTTTTGATATTTCATACAATTAATGAATAAATAGTATTTGATCATGAAAGGAACCAATATTGGGGAATTTGAGGAGATCGTTTTGCTCACCATTGCATCACTAATGGACGAGGCCTATAGTGTAAACATAGTGGATGAAATCAAGCGGGTTACAGGGCGCTCCACTAAACTAGGCGTGGTGCATGCAGTCCTCAACCGGCTGGAGGAGAAGGGCATGATTTCTTCAGAGCTGGGAGAGCCAACTAAAGAACGCGGTGGACGGAGGAAGAGGTTTTTCAGTGTGTCCAACGCTGGCAAAAAATCACTACTAAAGACCCGGGAGCAACGCAATCAATTGTGGGATTCCATTCCTGATATCGTGTTTAAAGGCATTTAGAAGATGGAACAAAATCCTCCAAAATGGCTTTCAAGGATTCTACAGTGGTATTGTAGGCCCGAAATACTCGAAGATCTTCAGGGTGACTTATTCGAATATTATCAGCGAAACCTCAACCGTGGTAAAAGGATGGCTGACCTCATCTACCTGGTTGATATCATCAAATTCTGTAGGATTTATACAATTCGAAAACCAAAACTCATAGGACAAATGAATTTCTTTAGCATGTTTCGCAATTACTTCCTGACGTCCGTTAGGAGTATGTCACGCAGTAAATTATTCACTTCTATCAATATAGTTGGCCTAGCGATCTCCATGTCAGTAGGTATTTTGATGATTACCTACATTTCCGAGGTTTTATCCTTCGATACTTTTCATGAAAAAAAGGACCGGATTTACCGGGTACTCACCAACTACCAGGGAGTAAACAATGACGAAGGGTTTGATCTGGCGTCCACATCAATATTTATCGGTAACAAACTAAAAGATGATTATACGGGCGTAGAGAATCTCGTCATTCTTCGTCGAAACCTATCGCTCGACTTGACTCATGGAGATCATGTGATAAGTGCCCAAGGGCTTTGGGCTACTGAGGAATTTTTTAAAGTGTTCTCGTTTGACTTGATATCCGGGGATCCGGTAACTGCCCTGTCGGAACCGAATTCTATCATTATCACAGAGTCAGTTGCGAAAAAAATGTTTAAAGATCAAAATCCGGTAGGGTTAACACTGGAAGTAGCAGGTCAGGAAAGGTACAATTTCACAAATGCGAAGATCTCTGGAGTCGTAAAAGACCCTCCTGGTAATTCACATATGGATTTTGAAATATTAGGCTCCTTTTCCACATTGGAGAAATACGCAACTGGTCTTGAAGAAGAACAACATTTTTACAATAGCTACAATAGCGTCTGGATGAATTATGTGTATTTGGTAGTGACTGAAGGCCATGAGGCGTTGACAGTACAAGGACATCTTGATCAAATAGCCAGCGAGGAAGGAGAAAATTATGATCGGTTTGCAATAAAATATGAGCTGGAAAACATCAAAGACATTATGCCTGGCAGAGATCTGTCCAATCAAATCGGGCAGTCTATGGAGTGGGAAATGATCTACATTTTCGTAGCACTAACATTGGTTGTCATCATTTCTGCAGGTTTTAATTACACCAATTTGTCTATTGCCAGGTCACTAAGGCGAGCTCGTGAGGTTGGGATTAGGAAGATTGTTGGGGCTGGGAAGTGGCACGTATTTGGTCAATTTATCTTTGAAGCCATTTTGATTTCATTGATTGCGTTGGTTATTGCATATGGTGTTTTTACTCTGATCAAACCCGAGTTCATTGACCTTATCCTGGACCAGCAATCTTCTATTCAGCTGGATTTTCAGTGGGTACACCTGGTCTACTTTGTTGTCTTTGCTGTGTTGGTTGGTTTTACGGCCGGTTTCCTTCCATCACTGGTGTTATCCAAACTCAAGGCGATTTCAGTGCTAAAAGATGCAGGTAAGTTCAAATTATTGAGAGGTGTGAATTTGAGAAGGGTACTGATTATTGTTCAGTTCACACTTTCTATGGGGTTTATAATAGCGGCTACTATTTCTTACCGACAGTATGAATATGCACTCAATTTTGATTTGGGCTTTAAGACAGACAACATTCTAAACGTTCAGCTCAAGGGAGAATATGATGAATTGCTAATGAATAAGTACGCTCAATTGCCTGAGGTACAACAAATCTCAAGGTCTGGCATGGTTCCAAGCACCGGTGAGGTATGGGGAGAAACAGTGAAATACAAAGACCCTTTTGACTCTGTGGATATTCATATTAACAATGTAGACAAGGCTTATTTGGAAGTTCATGATTTTGAGTTTTTAGCAGGCGGTACATTCCCGTTTGACATAAAGAAGGACGAGGAACCGCAGTTTATGATTATCAATGAGCACTTGCTCAACAGGTTCGGTTTTAGTAATCCTAATGATGCCATTGGGGAATCATTGAAACTAAGTGATGGAGGAAATAGCCTTAAAATAGTGGGTGTGGTCAAGGATTTTCAGCACTTAAAGATTACTGATGAGTTGCAATCCTTTGCATTTATTCAGGATGATTATTTGAGGGTTCTTAACCTACAAGTAAATACTTCTGATTTGGTCGGGTTAATGAACAAACTGGAAACCATCTGGAGGGAAGTCGATTCAGTGCATCCATTCGAGGCAAAATTTTACAATGATCAGATTCAGGAGGCATATCAGGAGTACAATGCCTATTATAAAGTGATTGGATTTTTGGCTTTTCTGACTATTTCTATTGCAGCGCTTGGTTTATTGGGCATGGCAGTATTTACCACAGAAACGAGACTGAAAGAAATTAGTATTAGAAAAGTAATGGGGGCTTCTGAGCGGAACCTGGTCTTGCTGCTCTCCAGGGGTTTTTTGTTGATGATGGTTGTGTCTGCAGTTATTGCCATTCCAATCACCTATTATTTGTTTGATTCGGTGGTTTTGGCAGGTGTTGCCAATCGGATAACTTTTGGAGCTGTGGAGCTCTTTTTAGGGGTTATTCTGATCTTTATTTTAGGTGCGATTACTATTGGTTGGCAAACCTTTAAAGCAGCTCGGGCCAATCCCGCTGATCTACTGCGAAATGAATAAAATTTAAAATCCGCCGTACGGTGGATTTTTTGTTTTTATATTTAAAGTCCCACAGCTAGGAACCTTAGCTTAACCATATGATCAGAGGCTGCCTTAGCATTTTTTTGGGTTTTACCTGCTATTTTGTATTCTCGCAAAATCAAGATAGTCTGATACTCGCTCTTGAGCAGGCGCAAGGAGTTGAGCGTGTGGAGATATTGCAAAAACTGGCAACTGAAAATCAATACGATCATCGAAATGAATCTCTAATATATGCGCGGGAGAGCCTTGAGTTGACTGGTAAGGTTAAAGACAAAAATCTTCACCTAAAATCTCTCTTTTTAATGTCGCAGATTTCTGAGCAATTAAGTAATTACTCTGACGCCATTGATTATTCTAAAGATGCTCTGGAGCTTGCTGAGGAGCCTGTGATGATTGCTAATATCAATCATCATCTTGGTTTGACCTATGAATCTATATCAGAATACGAAACTTCTTTAAAATTTCATTTGGAAGCGCTTAAAATAAGGGAGGAGATTGGAGATAAGGAAAAGATTGCCAATTCATTTAATTCAATAGCTTTTGTATACAGAGGTATGCGTCAATTTGAAAAAGCAGTTGAGGTTTTGGAGAGAATGCAGGTGTTGTGCGATGAAATGGATGATCCAAAATGCTTAGCTCGATCCACTTTTAATATTGGTTTGATGGTGATGGAAATGGATAGACATGCGGAAGCCATTCCGATATTTAGAGAAGCAATGCGGGATTTGAATGAAACTGATCATCCTAGTCAGTTTAGTTTTTATTACAACAATCTGGCCAATTGTTTTGAGAAACAGTTACACATCAATGCGGCATTTTATGATAGCGCACTGTACTATGGTCATAAGAGTTTGAATCTGAAATACCAGGTTGGCAACATACGTGGCATTGCCAATACTCATAATACATTAGCGGCTATATATGAACGCAATAGTGATTATAAGAACTCCTCTGCCAACGCCAAGGAAGCACTGAGGCTTTCTGATAGCCTGGGTATACTCCCGATCAAGAGAAATGCCCTTTCATATCTCATAACTGCCGAGATCAAATTAGGGGTGATTGATCATGTGAACGATCATTTCGAAGAATATATTGATGTGGTTGAAGAGCTTGGTGATCAGGTCAATTCCCGGAATTTGTCCGAAATGACCACTAAATATGAAACAGGGAAGAAGATCGCTGAAAATGAGATGTTGAAAAGTCAGGCAAGAGAGCAGAAGTTCATTACTCTGGCTCTTGTAATTGGCGGATTTGTCCTTCTGGTAATTGTGATACTGTTGGTGTTCCTTTATTTGCTTAAGCAAAAGTCCAACAGGCAGTTGGAGGAGGACAAGAATGTTATTCAGCAGCAATCCACCAAACTAAGCGAATTGAATGATTTGAAAGCACACTTCTTTGCCAACATTAGTCACGAATTGCGGACTCCACTTACTTTGATACAGGGCAATGCTGATGCAATCATCACAACTCCTAAAGTCAACCCTCTTGTGGTAGAACCTGCAAGAAAGATCAAGCGAAATGTAAAGCAAATGTCGCTATTGGTTAATGACCTGCTTGATCTTTCTAAGTTGGAACTAAACAAGAAACTTGTAACCCTAAGACCTGTTATGATAGATAGTGTGGTGTCCAGAGTGACGGCTGCATTTTCGTCTTTGGCTGATGCCAATCAAATCCGATTAACTTATAGTTCTGGTCTCTCAGGGCAAACTATGGTTGATCTTGATGAAATGCAATTTGAGAAAGTCCTGAATAATCTCATTTATAATGCATTCAAATTCACTCCAAATGGTGGTGCTGTTTCGGTTAAATCTGATATGGTGAGCACAGGTGTGGAGATTACTGTCACTGATAATGGAACAGGTATTAGTGAAAAGGATTTGCCCTATATTTTTGATCGGTTTTATCAGGCGCCAAAGGATAATTCGACAGCTGGTTCAGGTCTGGGATTGGCCATCTCTAAGGAGCTCCTGGAGTTAATGCATGGTGAAATATCGGTGGCGAGTTCCGATGGTAGTGGCACAGTAGTCAGACTGGTATTGCCCGTAAAGGACCAGAACCAGATGGCTGGAGAATCTCAGGAAATGACTGGAGAAGAAGACCAGGAACTTTTATCTGATTTGAAATTTGATTTACTCAAAATTCCTTCGGACACCTCAGTTTTAATAGTAGAAGACAATTTGCTTTTGCAGAATTACCTGACCAATATCCTTAGTGATCACTTTGAGTTGTATCGGGCAGAAAATGGTGAGGAGGCACTTGTTCAGCTTGAAAAGGTTCGTCCAGATTTGATACTTACCGATGTGATGATGCCTGTGATGGATGGTTGGGAACTGATCAAAAGGCTGCGAGCTGATCCGGCCTTATCTCAGATTCCGGTGATTGCCCTTACGGCTATAGCCGAAAATGAAGACCGGTTAAAGGGTCTGAGGCTTGGAGTAGATGATTATATTATAAAGCCCTTTGAGGTTGAAGAATTATTGATCAGGATAACCAATGTAGTCAATAATCTTCGTGAAAGAATTAAATGGGCTAGAGAGTTTGAGGAAGATGAGCAACCAATTATTTCAGAGGACAATCATGATCTCGCCATTGGCTTCAGGAATTATGTTAAGGAGCATGTAGCGGATAAACATCTGAATGTAGGGCAACTTGCCATCCACCTGGGGTTGAGCGAAAGACAGCTCTACCGTAAAATGGCAGAATCCGTTGGTATGTCTCCCTCAAAAGTGATACTGGAAGTGAGATTACAGCACGCCCGGGAATTACTTGTAAGTCAGAAATTTGAGAAGATGTCCCAAATCGCCGGCGAGGTAGGATTCGAGAGTGCCGCTTACTTTTCAAAAGTTTATCAAGAAAGGTTTGGGAAAAAACCCTCCGATTATTTCTCTTAGCGGTGAAAAATCAAATTTCCACATGATCAAGTCAGCTGACAGGCTTTCACATTTTTCAGAATATTACTTCTCTGCTAAGCTCAGGGAGATCAAACAGCTTCAGGCTGCAGGAAGACCTGTGATCAACCTGGGGATTGGAAGCCCTGACCAGATGCCGGATGCCACAGTGATTAGAACGCTTCAAGAGCATGCGTCCAAAGAGGAGGTGCATGGATATCAACCTTATCAGGGAACTCCTGATTTGATCACCGCCATTAAGTCGTTCCACAAAATGAATTACCAATTCAACCCGGAGCAATTGGATGTGCTACCTCTTATGGGCTCTAAGGAGGGAATTACACATATTTCACTTGCTTATCTCAACCCGGGAGATCAGGTACTTATCCCCTCACTAGGCTATCCTACTTATACATCAGTGACCAGGATGGTGGGTGCGGAACCAGTATATTATCCATTAGATGAAACGAAAAATTTTGAACCAGACTGGTCATTTTTTGAGCAATGTGATTACGCTAAAGTGAAGCTTATTTGGATCAATTACCCACATATGCCCACAGGTACGCGAGGTAGTTTAGAAATACTTGAACGATTAGTGGCTTATGCCCGCAAATTCAAGGTCTTGCTTTGTCACGACAACCCATATAGCTTTATAAGTAATGAAAAGCCATTGAGTGTCTTTAATGTGCATGGTTCTGAGGAGGTGTCAATTGAGCTTGGTTCTATGTCCAAAACGTTCAACATGGCCGGATGGAGAGTGGGCTGGGCTATGGGGAATCCTGATTTGATCAAACCAGTGTTGCAAATCAAAAGCAATATGGATTCAGGCATGTTTAAACCCGTACAAATGGCAGCAGTAGAAGCACTTGGTTTAGGGAAGGACTGGTTCGAAGGCTTGAATCAGGTTTATACCCAAAGACGCATTTTGGCATGTAAAATACTTGACAAGTTAGGTTGTACTTATGCTTCCGACCAATCGGGAATGTTTGTTTGGGCTAAAGTGCCCGGCGGTACTGGTGAGGCTTTTTGTGATCAGATTCTCCAGAAACATGATGTTTTTATCACCCCGGGGTTCATTTTCGGAAAAGCTTCTGGCGATCAATTTATAAGGGTCTCTTTATGTGCTTCTGTGGATATATTTGAAGAAGTTTTAAACAGGCTTGTATGAAAGTATTGTTTGTTGGTACTGGTTTAATCGGTGGGTCTTTTTCCCTTGCTATGCAAAAACATGGCCTCTTGAGCGAGGCAGGAGGATTTAGTAGGAAAGAGCAGAACCTGGATCGGTCCGTTGAGTTGGGGTTGATTCATAAAAAGTTCACAGATCTTAGCGAGGGATTGAAATGGGCAGATTGGATTATTTTATCAATTCCGGTTGATGTGATCAACAAAATGTTGCCGGGAATTTTAGATGAAATTGGTGAGGAACAACTCGTAGTTGATTTTGGGTCTACTAAAGGAAAGATTTGTGAAACGGTGAGAGACCATCAAGGTAGAACCAGGTTCATCGCGGCACACCCTATCGCTGGAACCGAGTACAGCGGACCCGATGCAGCTTTTGCAGAACTCTTCATTGATAAGCTAATGATTATCTGTGAGGATGGTAAGTCCAATCCAGGTGGATTGAGCGATTTTGAGGGAGTATGCAAGACCATCGGGATGAAGTTGGAATACATGAATGCTGAAGCCCATGACCGCCATCTGGCCTATATATCTCACTTAAGTCACATTACGTCTTTTGCTTTGAGCAATACCGTACTCGATAAAGAGAAGGACGGAGATATCATACTTGAGTTGGCAGGGTCAGGGTTTGCTTCCACAGTGCGTTTGGCTAAAAGTTCACCGGAAATGTGGGCTCCCATATTTTTTGAGAACAAGAAAATGGTTTTGGAAGCACTTGAGAACTTTCAGAAAAACACAGATTTAATCAAACAGATGATCATCAAAGACGACTATGATGGATTGAAGGATTTCCTGGAGAAGGGCCGGGCCATTAAAAGGGTAATTAATTAGCTGTTTCATTATGAATACAACCGTAGTTTAATTGCATTAAACCAAGAATCGTTTCCCCAGAATATGGTATTTAGCTACCTAAATAGGGTAGATACTGACTTTTATTAAAGTGTTTAGGGTTAAATTACCTCTACACCGCAACTTATCACCTATGACAAGAATTTGGTCATATCTCATTTTGTGGATTTTCATGACTCAAGGTCATTGGCTATTGTCCCAATCTGCAGATTCCGTATTGATCGATCGCCAGCTTAAAAAGATCAGTTCCCTTGAAGCATCTGGAGAAGATATTAGTATCAACTCTTTGTCCCAGGCATATACAGACCTGGCCAAATTGTTTAAGAACAATCATCAGTTTCGCGAGGCTAAAACCTACTTGATTAAAGCTATTGAGCTGTTGAGCGGATTAGAGAACAGGGAAGAACTTGCCGAAAATCATGTGTTACTGGCCAATATCTTCATGGAGGAGGACGAGCGCACTGAGGCTATTCTTGAGCTCTCCAATGCTCTTGAAATTTATAAAGACTTTAGTGATTCAATGAACTACTTGTTGGTTTTAAAAGATATCGGGATCAACTATGACTACCTTGATGACCATGAAACGGCAAGAATTTATTATGAGGATTGTATTGCCCTGGCAAGGGAATTAAACCGACCGGATATAGAAGGCAGTTGTTTAAAGAATATTGGGGGTATGTACTCACAAGATGGTGATCAGGTTACGGCTATTGAGTATTTTGAAAAGGCTATTACTAGTGCCCAGTTATCTAATGATTCCAGTTTGCTTCACAGGCTGCATCATGGCTTGGGTCTGGCATATACCCGTGCGGGTGATTTTTCAGATGCTCTTCCACATTGCAGAAAAGCACTGGAATTTGGTTTTTTGATGAATGATCAAAAGGCAATCGGTTTTGGGTATCAGGTCTTTGGGATTCACTATTTAGATAAAGGTGAGTTCGATTCTGCTGAATATTACATGGATAAAACCCTGGAGCTGGCAAAAAAAATCAGCAATGCCCAGTTGATTGATAATGCTCAGGGCGTATTGGAGCAAGTCTATTACAAGACCGGGAGGTACAAGCAAGCTTATGATACTTATCATGAAATGAGCACCAAGTCAGATTCAGTTTTTAGTTTGGAGAATACCGAGTTGATCGCTGCAATGAAGGAAAAGTATAAAAATGAGAAAGAAGAACGAGAGCTAGCTGAAAAGAACCTACAACTACAGGAAGCTAGTTATTCATTAAAAGAGCAGCGTAACTTCCAGATAGTTCTTATAGTGGTTGTAATCTTGTTAACGGTTATTGTTTTTTTAATTTATCGCAGCTCGGTACTGCGCAAAAAAGCCAACCACCTCTTGAGAATCAAGAATGAAGAAATAGAACAACATATCCAAAAAGTGGAGAACCTAAGTGATCACAAGAACAGATGGTTTATAAACGTGGCCCATGAGCTACGCACACCACTTACTTTGATCAAAGGGCCGATTTCAAGAATTTTAAAGAATGACGCTTTAGACAAAGAGATCAAATCAGATTTGATTTTGGTTGATAGGAATACAAGTAGCCTGACCAATCTCGTCAATGAAATTTTGGAGCTATCAAGAATCGAGGAAGGGGAGGTGACGCTGAAAGAAACCACGTTTGACCTGAATGAACTTTTGGCAAGAACTGTCAATACATTTGATTCCAAAGCTATACAACAAGGGATAACCTTACGGTTCCAGGATTTGCATAAAGTATTTCTAACAGCTGATAGAGAAAAACTGCACAAAGTGTTTTTCAATCTTTTGTCCAATGCCCTCAAATTCACACCAGAGGGTGGATCAGTGGAGGTAATTTTAAGTCAGAAGAGTTCGGGTGAAGTGTGCGTGGTTGTTAAGGACAATGGCTCTGGAATTCAAAGTGAAGATCTCCCGTTTATATTTGACCGTTTTTACCAGACCTCACAACCTTCAAAAGATGTTCAGGGTGGTACAGGTATTGGCTTGGCGCTTAGCAAAGAGATTACTGAGATGCATGGAGGGAGTTTACGGGTGTCAAGTACCCCTGGAATGGGAAGCACTTTTAAACTTAATTTGCCTGCCGAATTGGTAAGCCACAAGAACGATGAGGAGTTTGAAGAAGTCCTGGGCAATGCGAAAACCAAGGATGTAAAATATGCTATTTCCTCCGATGGTCGATTGACCCTTGATCGTCGTCCGCAGCTTTTACTCGTAGAGGACAATGATGACATGCGTGCATATGTAGGATCTTTGCTGAAGGATCACTTTGAGATTGTGGAAGCCATTAATGGACGCGTAGCTTTGGGTACATTGGAGGAAAAGGAAATCGAATTTATTATTTCGGATGTGATGATGCCTGAAATGGACGGAGTTTCTTTTCTCAAACAAGTCAAGGCAAGTCCAAAGTGGAAATACCTGCCATTTGTACATCTATCAGCGCTCTCTGACGAAACACTCAGAAAAGAAGTATTAAGAATCGGGATTGATGACTTTCTTGTTAAACCGTTTGATCCTGAGGAATTGATCATCAGGGTTAAAAATCTTTATGCCAATTTCCTAAATAGATCTAACCTCGAACCTGATGAGGAGGTGGCGATTTCTTATGATGAGAAAATAATGAGGAGGCTAAAAGAGGAAGTCATTGTAAATCTGGATGATAACAGTTTTAATGTATTAAGACTGGCTGATGCTGCAGCCATGAGTGAAAGACAGTTGTACCGATACTTGAAAACAGCCACCGGACTCACACCATTACAATTCATACAGGAAATAAAACTCTCACGTGCACATGAGTTTGCTAGGAAAAAGGTTTTTGGTAGCACCAGTGAACTTGCATCTGCTGTTGGCTTTAAGCAGGCAGCCTATTTCTCCACATTGTTTGAAAAACGCTATGGCAAAAAACCCGGGGTAATTCTGAAAAGTTAATCCCCCAGGGATGCGAGTGTTTTTTGTTTGTATGTCCGGCTGATTTTAAGAGCCTTTTCGTTGATTAGGACCTCTTCCTTGTTGTAGGAAGTTATATGGGCTTTGTTTACAAGAAAAGAGCGGTGTATTCTCAGAAAGGATTCGGGTAGTTGATTTTCAAGATCACTGATCTTTTCTTTTGTAATTATTTGCTCGTCGCTGATATGGATCTTCACATAATCAGCTAGACTCTCAATATATAAAATGTCATTTAAGTTAACTGGTCGGAGTTTACGATCAGATCTTATTTGGATTTGGGTTTGTTGATTCTTCTCAGATTTGGTTTCTAATTCTCTTATTAGGTGTTCTTTTCTTTGATATCTTTTAATCAGCAAAATGAAAGCATTCACAAACACAATAAAATATAGGGTTGATGTGAGCAGGAATAAATTTGTCGTATAAGGATTTAGGTTTTGATAATTGTAGTTGGCCAAAACGATTAGGGCTGCAGTTAGCACAAGCATCTCCAGATATAGGGAAATCAGCAGGGTATACAAAAGGTAAAGGGCGAATTTTGAGTACTGCCTGGATAGTAGATACTTAGGAACCAGGAAGTAATTGAAGAAGTATGAGGTACCAATGGCAGCTGGCAAAAGGAATGTGACAAAATAGAACGATTTTAGAAAATCACCGTCTGCCTGCCCAAATGTTAATACCAAAAAGATAGACACCGCAATCCAAAAAATGACATGTTGTGCTGTTCGCATTCTTTGTGTTTTTGATGTGAAATTCGCCAATTTTAAGCAATTGGATAGAGTTTATCGATGAACTGCAGGTTTAACACAGGATTCCGCCTTGTGGCTGACGGGTAGCTGCGCCTAGCTTTGGAACATTAATTTGTTTCACTAAAAACACGAATATTATGTTTGATCTATTTATGATGGGTGGCCCGCTTTTTATGGGTACGATTACACTAATTCTCCTGGCAGGATTGACTGTGGCGGTAAAATCTTTATTGTCAGTAATTAATAGCAACAATGAAGATGGTGCCAATCAGGCGACATATCGCTTACTAGGCTACGTACGGTCTATTGGATTGCTATGTTTGGTAACAGGTTTCCTTGGGCAAATGGTAGGCCTGTATAGTGCATTTGAGGCCATAGAAGAAGTGGGGCCAGTTTCTCCAGCACTATTGGCCGGTGGTCTTAAAGTTTCTTCGATTACTCCAATCTATGGAATGCTATGTTTTGTGATATGTTACCTTTCTTATTTTGGTATATCCATGCTCATCAAAAAAAGGACTTAGAAAGCACTTCTTTTTCTATTACTGGCGGTTCAGGTATGGATCGCCTTTTTTGTTTTACACCGACCAAATATTATGGCTCGTGTTCTGGGAAACCAAATGGTCATGGTTAAATTGGGTTCGCTTTTTTGGCTTCATTCAGGCAGTGAAGTCCCATTTTTAAACCAAAAATGACATGATCACAAAGAAACTTTTATGGGCAATAATTTTACTCCATTTGTTCAGTTGTACTTCAGTTGAAAAATCTGGGAACCCAATTATCAATGGGTGGTATGCTGACCCGGAAAGCGTGGTGTTTGGTAACGAATATTGGATTTATCCAACCTTCTCTGATATCTACAGCAATCAGGTACATCTGGATGCATTCTCTTCCAAAGACCTGATTACCTGGACAAAACATGAAAGAATTATTGATACAGCTGCTGTGAGTTGGGCCGATAGTGCAATGTGGGCTCCAGCTATCATCAAGAAACAGGATCAGTATTTCTTATTCTTTGCAGCGAATGACATCCAGAACAATGAATCCGTGGGAGGGATAGGAGTGGCGGTGTCTGATAGTCCTGCTGGCCCTTTTTCTGACCACTTGGGTAAGCCCTTATTGGATTCCATTGTGAATGGTGCACAACCAATTGATCAGTTCGTATTTCAGGACACAGATGGCCAATACTACATGATCTATGGTGGCTGGAGGCACTGCAATATCGTTCGTTTAAGTAGTGATTTTAAAAGGATTCTACCTTATGAATATGGTTCAATGTTCAAGGAGATAACCCCCGATCAGTATGTAGAGGGGCCCATTATGTTTATCCGCAATGAAAAGTATTATTTTATGTGGTCAGAAGGCGGATGGGGTGGCCCTGACTATCGGGTAGCTTATGCTATAGCAGATTCGCCCTTTGGGCCGTTTGAAAGAATAGGGACGGTCCTTCAGCAAGATCCGAAAGTAGCAACCGGAGCAGGTCATCATTCCCTGTTAAAGAATGGTGATATGTGGTATATCGTTTACCATCGAAGGCCACTAAATGATATGGAAAGAGATCATCGGGTAGTTTGTATTGACAGAATGGAATTTGATGATGAAGGGAGGATCAAGCCAGTTATAATCACTTTTGAGGGAGTAGAAAAGAACGATTTATGAAAGGACCTGCACTAAGGATATCGGAGATATTTATAAGTATTGTGCTGGTTAACAGTTGATAATTTGATTGCAATAAAAGTAGGGTGACCTCATAGAGAGGCACCCTTTTTGAAGTGAATTGCTAATACACTGTTAGTCCTTTAGTGATGAGCTTTAACATTTCATTACATAGTCTTTACTTTCCCGCAAGCTTCACACTTTTATATCCGACGAAACTCACATGCAGATCCTGTGATTCATCAGCCTTCACCTGGAAGGTGCCATCTAGATCTGAGACTGTTCCAGAATTAGTTCCTGACACCACGATATTGACACCGGGAAGAATTTCTCCCTCCGGGCTACGTACAGTTCCTGACCATTCTCCATTGGCGTAGCTCGCGTCTACCTTGAGCGGGCCATTGTCAGTTTCAGCTTCTTCAATGATAATCACCCCTTGAGAAGTGTTGTCCGCATTGAGTTCTTCATGATTGAGCTTGAAAATTATAGGAAGTACCATTTTCACTCTTACAGCTTTCCCTCTTTGCATGCCAGGCTTAAATCTTGGTGCATTTTGTACTACTCGAACAGCTTCAGCGTCACAACCGGCTCCAATACCCTTAAGTGATTTCACACCAGATACTGAGCCATCTTTCTCCACAACCATCTGAACAAATACGCGTCCTTCTACACCCATTTGGCGAGCCTGTTTTGGGTAATCCATTTCATCTCCTATATACTTATAGAAGGCATCCATTCCCCCCTCAAACTCGGGCTGCTCTTCAACAAGAGTGAAAACCTCCCCATCCTGCTTCGATTTTTCCGATAGGTAGTTGAAGTTGGCTCCATCTTTCTTGATCGCAATGAAGATTGCGTTGATAGTTTTATCCACGTTCATGGAATGTATGAGTTGTGGATCTAGATCCTGAAGCTCGTCTATATTGGATATCTTGTCATTTTCAGAGACATCTACCTTCATGAAAGAGAGTTGGTCTTTTACTTCTACAAGACCCATTTGCATATCAGATGGCAACTGATCGAAAGTGATCATATTGCTTTGACTCCCGATCTCTTTGATTTCCTGATCCATTTCTTCACTGCATGCAAACACTACAAAGAGCATTGCACATAGGATAGATAATGCCCCCAGCTTCCAGGGACTTACATTTTTTGCTTGTTGTTTCATTGCTATTAGTCGTTTTAAGATTAAACCATCATGAAACGAGCTGGCCAAGCTCAGTCCATTTGACTTTAAAGTGGAACTGATCAGTATAGACGAATACTGGTCGATATTGTATGACTTTAGCGCATACGCATCGGCCTGATACTCGTGTATTTTTTTAATTTCTTTGTTGATAAACCAAGATGTCGGGAGCCACCAAAAACACACTTTGAACAACTCAAAGAGCATGAGATCATAGGTGTGGCCCAATGATGCATGTGCTTTCTCATGTTTTAATATTACGTCGTAATCCTGCTGGTTTTTATCGATTTCGTCACTTAGGAAAATCCAATTGAAAAAGGTGAAACTCCCCTTGATATTCCGCACTCTTCGGATATACAGGTCATTGAATTTTTCATAGCTGCTTTTGCGCTCAAGCGCTAGAAGGTACAATACGCTCCCGCTGAATTTGAGTAAAAAGAATGAGCTGATTCCGATGTAAACCCAAAGAAGAATGTCATAGCTCCACCATGACGTGTCACTGGTTTGAGCTACGGTTATGGCTTCAAGCTGTACCGACCCTAGAGGAGTTGTGGAAATGGCCTCCTTACTATTGAACAAAAGGTTTGGGAGTTTTAGAAAAGGAATGAATACAGCGAGTAGGGTGGATCCAATGAGGTAAAATCTCATTTTTGAGTATTGTCGTTCTTTTCTCAAGAATAACCAGTATCCCAGGACCAATGCTAAATGAATGACGGAAAGCTCTATTAGATAATTACTCATGATTCCTTGTCTTTAAGTTCTTTAAGTAACTGCTCCAATTCATTCAGGCTCAGGTTGTCTTCTTTGGTAAAGAAAGAGACCATTTGCTGATATGAGCCGCTGAAGTATCTCTTTACGAAACCTTTCATGAATGACTTAGTATAATCTTCTTTGGTAATCAAAGGATGATATTTATGTGATTTTCCATGAGCCTCATGCCCTACAAACCCTTTTTGCTGTAGGATTCTGACAATCGTAGAAACCGTATTATAGGCAGGTTTTGGTTTAGGTAGCTTTGTGATGACTTCCTTCACAAATGCTGAGTCCAATTCCCAAAGTACCTGCATGATTTCTTCTTCGGCTTTCGTTAGTTCTTTCATTGATCAGTTTGATTTTCCGGATGTATAACTAAATCGTTAGTTCAAAACTAAGAGTTTAGTTTAAATAAAACAAATTTATTAACTAAGAATTTAGTTATACATAAAAAGGGATGGGATTTAGAACGAGGAAACCTCTTTAAAGTGCTACGGTCTATTCCGTGAAAGTTATTGTCTTCCCCGATTCAGCACTTCTCACTGCAGCATCTAAAATTTTAACTACCAGCAAGTTATTCTCTAATGAACTCAAGTCATATGACGCCAATTCGATTTTACCACGAACTACTGCTTCCAATAGTGTAAATGGATCATTATATGGAGCCGGTCGTTCTTCAAGCTTATAGGTAGATTCTTCGAAATCATCGTACCCTTCAGCAATGCGCACACGAAGGTCATGTCTATTGTCCGCATAAATGGCTCCTTTCAATCCGTAAATTTCCATGTCTTTTCTGCCAATTGGCCAGTTCCAGGAAGGTTGAAGAATTGCATTTGCTGAATCATAATTGAGTATGATAGTAGCTTCATCGTCAACTTGGGGGTTGTTTTCTTTTTGTAGCTGCTGAGTGACGGCCGTGACTGAATTAGGTAGTTCACCCTGCATGATCCAGGTCATCAGGTTTGCTCCATAGCACCCAAAATCAATGATAGCACCACCACCATTCTGAACAGGATCAGTCAACCAATCGAGGAATTCGGAATTGACACCGATCTTTTTGGGCCCCTTGTGGCCATCTCTTACGATCACTTTACGAACTGACCCAATTTTTCCGGATTGCAGTATTTCATATGCTTTATGGTTCGTTGGGTACCAGGTGGATTCATAATTAGTGAGCAAATGAATTTGATGCTTTTTCGCGAGTTCAGCCATTCTCTCTGCATGATCCCAATTGACTGCCAGGGGTTTCTCCACCATTACATGAATTCCCTTTGGAGCACAGAACTCTACGACCGCCAGGTGCTCATATATGGTTCCAAACGCTGTAACTGCTTCAGGTTTAGTGGCGGCGACCATTTCTTCCATGGTATTGTAAACCAAATCCATTGAGAGACCATGTTGATCCACATATCGCTTGGCTAAATCCTTATTTGCTTCTACTATGCCAACAATTTCAATGTCACCAATATCTTCTCGACCGAGGATCCAATGTACATGGGTATGGGTAAGACCTACCACACCAACTTTCAGTGGACTTTGGGCAAGAAGTGCAATAGAGTAAACACTGAGCAAAAAGAGGAGAAGTGGTTTTTTCATTGGGATGCCATTTGGTTATTACCTCAATTTAAGTGAATTGAATAAGTTCTTTGAGGCATTTGTTCTTCACCAATACTCTTGTATTCTGGAAATCTTTCCATTTTCAAACTCGAAAAGGGTCATTTGAGGCTCTGATTCACTGTTTAGATGAATGAACTGTTTTTCCGTTGCGACGGCATTGAGCCCTACGATCATCTGTAGGACCTTGATTGCAGTGACATCTCCGTTGTAACCACTATTTTCCTGATTTCTCATATATCCTTCCAAAAGATCATTTCTCGAATATTCACCTCCGTATTTTGGATGTACATAGGTAAAGTCTTCAGTGAATAATTCAAACAGCTGATCAATATCGTTTAGGGTTGAATTGGCTTGAAATATTATCTCGTTCAAGGCATAATATTGGTTGACAATGTGGATCAGTGAGTCCTTATGTTCCTGTGTTGCTTCCTGGGCTTGCACCAATATTGCTGTTGCAGAAAGTAGAATTATGAGTGTTAGTCTTTTCATCAGATGAGAGGTTAGTTCTAAAGTAATTTGTTAAATTTTGCTCTAAATCACTGTTAATGATTTCCTAATAAGGCCTAAAAATTGGGTGTTTATGGTATATATCATGCGACTTTACTGCGTGAGGTTAGTGAATGTAGGGCGGTGGAAATATTACCAAAGGACTAGTGAAAAAAAATGCCACGACAATCAGGATAAATAACCAGGAGGCAGAATGATGAAGTTCATCTATAATAACAATCATTAATTCACTATCTTTTCTCAAAACAACGACCCAAGGCCATGTGCCGCTTTACATTCTACCAGGGCCGGCCAATCAGGATTGGCTCCCTAATCACCGAACCAGATCACTCCCTGATCAACCAAAGTTTCAATGCACTGGAAAGAGACGAGCCTCTTAATGGAGATGGGTTTGGGCTTGCCTGGTACAATATGTCAATCACGCCAATTCCGGCTTTTTTCAAGTCGGTTACTCCTGCGTGGAACAACCGTAACTTACTTGAGTTGTCTCGTATTACAGAGTCCACATGCATAATGGCACATGTGCGAGCAGCTACTCAGGGATTATTGGTAGCTGAGACGAACTGTCATCCATTTGGTTTCCGTCAGTATGCATTCATGCACAATGGAGATATTGGAGGGTTTCACCACATCAGGCGCAAAATTGTACAGTCGCTTTCTGATGATGCTTTTGAGTCACTGAAAGGTTCAACTGATTCAGAGCATTTCTTTTGTATGCTTCAGGACGAACTACAAAGGAGGGACGGGCTTGATCCGCATGATCAGATGAGTAGTGCATTGATGGCTACAATCAAAAAGATCATGAAGATTATAGAAGAAGCTGGAGTTGAAGATCATAGTTACATGAACATGGTACTAACAAATGGAGAGCTTGCTGTGGCAGTTCGTTTTACTACTGATTTACCAAAGCACGCGGATTCACTCTACCTGAATATTGGTCGTAAATATGTTTGTGAGGATGGAGTTTGCTCGATGATTGATCCTGGTGATCGCGAAAAAGCCGTAATCATAAGTTCAGAGCCGCTTAGCTCTGATCCTGGTTGGGAATCTATTCCTGTAAACTCTATGGTTGTGGTCAAAGATGGTCGTGTTTATGATCGTCTGACCATTACGCTGGATTAACCACCTATTTTTCCAAGGTGCGTGTTTTTAAAATTATCATTGTACTTGAGGCCATAGCCAAACATCCGGTCCATGCTGGCGTGCCCAAATAAAATAATCCCTGAAAGTGTGAGCCACTCATGGTGAAATGCATAACCACAAACCAGAATCAATATAGCGAGCCCTTTGTGGTGAAAAATATTGTAAGTGATTGCTCCCATTCGTGTATTGAATGCATATCCGATCATTCCTATGTCTGGCACAAGAATCAACGCCAGGTACCACCACCATGCAAAGTTGAGCAATGAGAACAGATAAATAGAAAGGCCAAACATGGCCAACTCTTCGAGTTTGATTAGGTTTTTCATAATTCTTTAGGTTTTTGAACCCTTCCAGGTTCACGATTTTCTGTGCCAACCACATTAGTTAATTCATCGCCAAGTTTTTGACGCATATCTTCTGCATACTTCTGTATGGTAGCAACTACTTCAGAATATTCTTGAGCAATATTATTTGTTTCTGACGGATCACTTACCAGGTTGTAGAGTTCAATTTCCTCTACATTTTCCTGCTCATAGATTACAGGAAGACCATTCTGTCCACCCTGCCTACCCTTTAAGGTACGGTAGGTATGTGGGAAATACAGTTTCCATTCATCCATTCTGACACTTTGCAGTTCATTTTGCTTGTAGTAGCAGAAATAAGCTAACTGTGGGCTTTTATCAACTTGTCCGGTCAATACCGGCCAGATGTTCATACCGTCAATTACTTTCTCAGGAAGTGAAGAGTGGGTTAATTCAGCAATTGTGGGCAAGAGGTCAATGGACATGACAGGCGAGGAGATTGTCCTGCCACCATTAAGTAGTTTTGGGTATCTCATAATGAAAGGTTCTCGATGACCACCTTCCCAGGCTGTTCCCTTTCCTTCTCTCAAAGGATCTGCACTTCCTGCATGATCACCATAAGCAAGCCATGGGCCATTGTCTGAAGTAAAAATTACAATAGTATTCTCCGATAAACCCGATTGGTTCAATTGATTAAGGATTTGGCCAACAGACCAATCAATTTCCATAATTACATCTCCGTAAAGACCTCTTTCAGATTTGCCCTGAAACTTTTCGGAGACAAATAACGGAACATGTGGCTGAGGATGTGCCACATATAAAAAGAATGGATTAGCGGCATTTCGTTTGATGAAATCAACACTTTGCTCTGTGATCTGAGTGGTTAGTCCTGACTGATCATTAAGTGTATCAATCACCTGATTGTTCTGATAAAGTAGTAGGGGATCAAAGTTGAAATAGTCCTGGTTAGGATGATGTGGCCACATGTCATTGGAGTAGGGAATCCCAAAGAATTCATCAAATCCTTGATTGGTTGGCATAAACTCAGGTTGATCACCAAGGTGCCATTTACCAAAAATCCCGGTAGAGTATCCTTGTTTTTTGAGCATGTCTGCGATGGTAGTCTCATCAGGATGAAGTCCAATCGGACTATCTGGCATCAGGGCGCCATGAAGGCCCAATCTATTGGGATAACATCCAGTGAGTAAGCCTGCTCGTGAAGCAGTACACACAGCTTGTGCGGCGTAAAAGTGAGTTAGTTTTATACCATCTTTTGCCATTTGATCAAGGTTGGGAGTAAGGATATCTGGCGAACCAAAGCAGCCAACATCCTGATAGCCCTGATCATCAGTCATGATGATGATCACATTCGGTGGTGTTGTGTCACTAGATTCTTTAGTGTTAGTACATCCTAAAAAGAAGAGGATGACAACCGAAATAATAGAATGTCTCATGAAAATATCTGATCAAGGTGATGCTGTAAATGAACGAAGTAGTCTTCCGCTAGAAATTGATAATCGTGAGTCACCCCGTCAATAATTACTGGTTTTTTGGCCATTTGAGCAAGCGAATTCTCTAGAATCAATAGCAGAGCCTGATGTAAGGCGTACCATTCTGTCAGGATGTTGTCCCATGAGTCTCCTTGATAATTTCTGGTGGAGACCCAATCATCTTGCCGATATTGTGTAAGTATAAATGGGTCAATCGTGTGCTGAAGATGCATGAACCGATAGTAGTTATTGATGCATGAATCACAAAGATGGCCTAGAATCTCTTTTTTGCTCCATTTGTCAGGGGTTGGTTTTGTGGATACAGTTTTTTCATCCAGGGTTTTAAGTTGCTGATAGTTGGTTTCAACAATAGAGCGAAATGAATTCATTATGATAAGTTTTATAGATTTCGACCAATCTTTAATAGCAGAGGGAAACTAACTACTGTTTTTGTGTCCCACAATTGTTCAAGATCTTCCCGAATCAGTTCTATTGGGTCGTGTCCTAAATCCTGCTGATAGCGTTTGGCAGCTGACCAGGTTCTAAGATAACCTAAAAAATGATCCAGGGGCCATTGTTTCTTGTTGACAAGTTCAGGCACGTCGACCCTTTCAAACGGAAACGGAATTGAGGCATATTCATTTTCGATGTGAGCGCGCTCTGGAGGCCAGTATGCACTGAGTATTGGCTGATATAGTTGGTAAACAACCTGATCAATTCTTTCATTTATTGAGGCCAAACCATAACCGGTCAGCGCAACTATACCGCCTGGTTTTAAGACGCGTTTAACCTCCTTCCAGAATGCATCAAAATCAAACCAATGAATTGCCTGGGCTACAACAACAAGATCAAATGATCGATCAGGGTAATTTGTATTTTCAGCTGGTTGTACTGAATAGGTGATATTATGGATAGAGGGAGCAACAGCAATTTGATTCTTACTGATATCCGATGCCAATACATGTTTGAAATAAGGTGCAAGCAATAGTGCCATTTGACCATTGCCTGTTGCACAATCCCACACTTTGTTGTGGTTTTCACACACTGAACAAATTATCTCGATAAGCTCTGGTGGATAACCCGGACGATACTTGGCATATGCATTCGAATGATCAGAAAACAGGTCTTTCATCGTGGCTCACGTTTCATAAACCACAGAGTAGTTTGTTCGCGTTGACCCCAGGTGTGGTAAATCTCGAACCCGAAGCGCTGGTAAATCTTCTGGTTTTTGGGAACAGATGTTTCCAGATAGATAGGAAGGTTAAGGTTTTTTGACAGATCAAAAATATGCTTCTTGAGTTCATAGACTGATCGCATTTTTATTCCTCTTTGGGTAGCACCGAAAAACCAGAAGTAAAGAAATTGACCATCTTTAGGCCTGAGCTTATTGATATAGGCTTCTCGTTTGAGTACACTTGAAAGGTTTGATATCCCAATACAGTTTAGAACCAATAGCAGTTGATTCCAGTAATCTTTAAAGCCATCTTTTTTGAAATTGTACCGATAGCAAATAGCAGTGCATTGCCTGTCATCTGAGAGAAATACTCCATTGCGTGTTATACCGGTTTCAAAAGCATAACTAGTGTGGTAATTACTAAATTCATTCACTATTTTCACCTCTCTTTTTCCTTTATACTGCGTTAAAATTTTCTACCGTAGCGTTGCTATGCTCTCAAATTTTGTCCCGGCGTGGAACCGCTTGCCTAAAGAAAAAATAAAGGCAAAAATTAAGTAAACCAATTTAGCAATTACCACACTAGCCAATGCGCTCAGACTATTTGGCTTTTTGGGGTTAATCACCGAAACCACGCTTGGATTGTTCTGAAAGGATTCTTTAATAATAGCAATAACCGTGGATTTGTCTTCTTGAGTGGCATTTCTCATGAGATCACTAATTTATTGAAATTCCGTAAGAAGATGTTGGTTTCTTTGCCACTCAAGGCATGGTTTGTGTGTCTATTGGGTAAACCCAAAAATTGAAACTATGACGTCTTTCAAAATACTTTTTCTACTTATTGCAGCTTTTGCTTGTGAAAATGCTCTGGCTCCTTGTGAGAAGCAGCCATTTACCACTTATGAGTGGTTAGGTGAAATGAGGGATCAACTGAATGACTCAGGGAATCAATCATCTATCACGCAGTATTTGTACAAAGGAGAGTGTGTATACCTGGTAGCAGCTTGTGAAGATTGTGCTGATGGGATGTCTACAGTTTACGATACCAATGGTGAAAACATCTGTTTGTTTGGTGGTATAGCCGGATTCAATTCCTGTCCGGATTTTTCTGAGCAAGCCACGAACGCAAAGGTCATTTTTAAGAAAGAATAAATGAAATGAATTAGTTTTTTCGTTTCTTGTCGAAATGAAGACTAAGATTCTATTCATTTTTTGTCTGCTTACGGTTTCATTAGCCTGCTATACACAGCCCGGAACTGAGATTTATCTCTTTGATTTGGTGGTAAAAGAGGGCCTATTCACTTTATCCAACCCAATAAATATCTCATCAAACCCTGGCTATGACAACCAGCCTTCCTTCACCAATGAAGGTAGTTTGTTGTACTCTTCCTGGAGGGTTCAGCAGGTAGATCTTGTGAAATATTCGATTTCTGATAGTAAGAAGACTTATCTGACCAATACTCAAGCCAGCGAATATTCACCCACGCAAATGCCTGGTGGCAATTATTTAAGTACCATTACTCTTGAGCCGAATGGCCGGCAACTCCTATGGAAATATCCGATGAATAAACCCGGAAAAGGGGACGTACTGGTTCCTTATCTAAAAATTGGTTATCACACCTGGTTGAATGATAATATTCTATTTGCGTTTGTATTAGGTCCGCATATGACGTTACAGCGCATCGACCAGGATGCACAGACTGCTGAGATTGTTGTCGACGATATTGGCAGATCCATACATGTTGTGCCCGGCACTAATGATATTTCATTTATCAAGAAACAAACTGATGAGTGGATAATCAATAAATACCATGTTGCCCAGGATTCTATTTCTGCGGTTACAGCAACTTTGGCTGGAGTGGAAGATATGTGCTGGTATGATGAGGGTCGTTTGCTTATGGGAAAGGATCACTTGCTATATCAATGGTCTGAGAAAACGGACTGGGTTCAGTGTGCAGATTTGAGCCAATGGAATCTTACCGGCATTTCGAGAGTATCAATATCACCCGACAAGCAGCGGCTTGCTATTGTTGTGAGCGAGTGATTTTCTTTCTTTTAAGCACGGATCGTTCTTGATTGTTAAAGGTTTGGTATGATTAAACGGTCTCTTGGCATGTGATTTGTGTCATTCATCGTGAGATTCCTGCCAATCAACGATTAAGTGTAGGTTGATTCATCAGAAGGTGGAATCTTTGTAATGAGTTTTTTCATAGTGGAGTTCGTTTACCTTTCGGGATTAGGTTAGGTTCAAAACATTGGAAGGTAAACACGGAGCGTCCTCAGGAGTGGGGACGCTTTTTTAATGCCTTATTTTACCACTTCAGCAGAAATAATACGGATTCATAGTCAGTGGTTTTGTTCGCACTACTGAACATGTTATCTTGACTATGCCATTATGTAGCCCACTGATGGCCACCGCTTTATGAATGAAAATAAACTAGCTACATCAAAATCGCCACTCGTTGGCAATCCAACCTTAATTGGATTTTTGGCATTTTTTCTCCTTCTCTTAATAGGGGGGAATACCACCTATCTGGCATTCAAAGTCAACGAAAGAAACAAGGAACGGGACTTGATGAATTTCAGCCATGTTATCGAATCCAACGTAGAGAAATCATTGAGTCAGTGCCATTCAGCCGCGGTGATGCTGGCTTATACGATTGATGATGCAGGTGAACCACGTAATTTTGATTCCGTAGCTGAAAAGCTCATATCCAATAGTAAATACTTTGACGTTCTGGAATTGGTACCTGATGGTGTGATCAAGTACATCTATCCAATGGCTGGTAATGAAGCAGCCTTGGACTATAATATACTAGCGGATGAAAACAGGAATAAAGAGGCCTTCAAAGCAGCGGAGTTGAGGCAAATGTATTACGCCGGACCTGTGGAACTCAAACAAGGTGGAATGGCCATAATTGGACGTTTACCAGTTTATATTCATAATAAGTTTTGGGGCTTTTCTGCAGTGTTGATTAATCTACAGAAGTTTCTGGCTTCTACAGGTGTAGATTTTTCGGCTAGTAGGCAGTACAATGTACAGATTACAAAGGTGGATCCTAACACAGGTATTGAAGAGTCATTTTTAAAAGAAGTAAAAGGGTTTCCTGATGGCAATAGTTTCAAAGTACACATACCGGATGGTGAGTGGAACCTTTACGTAGGTAGTACAGAGCCATTTTCCAGTTATTTCGCTGTGTTACCAATGGCTATTTTGAGCTTACTGCTTTCTGTCATTGCAGGATTTTTTGTAGCAGAGATCATTAAAAAACCAACTGAATTACAACATCAGCTCGATTTGCATTCGAAAGAACTGTCTGATAATGAACGAAGGTTTAGATCATTTTTTGAACAAGCAGCTGTGGGGGTCGCTCATATAGATGCCACTAGTGGTGAATACCTGGAAGTCAATGATCGCTACTGTAAACTCTTTGGGTACTCAAAAAAGGAAATCCGAACAAAGACATTTTATGACTTGACACATCCAGATGATCGGGAGATATCTGATAGACGGCTTAAAGATTTACGAGCGGGAGACATATCAGAATATAGTTTAGAAAAGAGATACTTTGGTAAAGGGGATAAGCAGATATGGGCTAACCTCACTGTTTCTCCGCTTTGGAACGAAGGAGAAGAACCAAATTCGTTTCTGGTAATACTTGAGGATATTTCTGAAAAGAAAGAACTCCAGGAACAGATTCTGGAGAACTCAATTCAGGCACAGGAGATGGAAAAAAATAGGATAGCCTCCGAAATCCATGATGGAATAGTCCAGGAGATGGTAGCATGCGGTATTTATGCAGAACATCTCGAAAAAGTTATCAAAGATCCGGTAGAACTTCAAAAGAGGATAATTCACCTTACAGATTTGATCAAGAAAATCACCAATGATACCAGGTCTGTCTCGCATGATTTGATGTCGGCGGATGTTAACCAAATGCGGTTGTCTGAATTAATGGGCAGACTGGAGCATCAGCTCAAAGGCTATACCCAGATTGATGTTAAAATTGAAACTCATTTGAATCATGAGGAGGATATTTCAAAGGAGGTGAAAGTAAATACGTATCGAACAGTTCAGGAATTGTTGACCAACATCATCAAGCATAGCAAGGCTACATTCGCATCCATATGCCTTGAAGAGATTGGTGATGATATTTTTGTGACCATTCGTGATAATGGTGTGGGTATGCAAAACACCTCTACTATTGGAATTGGGTCTTATAACATTCGCAACAGGATAAATAAAATAGGGGGGACAATTGAGTATCATCACCCCCGATCTGGTGGTCTTGAAGTTAGCTTCAGCGTACCTATTTCTTAATTATTCATCCTTCAGACATTCCACCGGGTTAACTAAACTTGCCTTGAGAGTTTGATAACCTACGCTTATCGCAGTGATCATTAAAACTGCCACCGCAGGCGCCAGAATAATCCAAAGTGCAATGCTCGTTCTGTACACAAAATCATCCAACCATCCAGAAATCAGGTAATAAGCAGTGGGCACAGCTATAATGAATGCAATGCCAATCAGTAGCAGGAATTTCTTGCCAATACCACTTGCAATGTTGGTGATAGAAGCACCCAAAACCTTTCGGATCCCGATTTCCTTCAATTTGGTGTCGATAATAAAACCAACCATTCCGATCAAACCCAGACATCCGATAAGGATGGCTATTATAGTGAATGCCGTAATCATTGTACTCAAGCGCTGCTCTGCCTGATATTGCTCTGAGAAAATCTCATCCAGGAATCTATAATTAGCACTTCTTTCAGGATCAAACTTTGTCCATGTGGATTCAATATGATCGATGGTTGATGCCAGGTCTTCAGGTTTCACCTGCATGCACAGGCGGTTCATATTCCAGGATCCTTTGAGCATTACCATAGGTTTGATCTCATTGTGAAGTGATTCGAAATGAAAGTCTTGAGTCACTCCAAGGATGCGGCCTGCACGCAGTGATTGATCATTGTACTGACCATAGGAAAGCTTCTTGCCAACGACTTCAGATGGATCATTGTACCCTAAAGCTTTAGCCGCAGCATTGTTTATGAGATAATAACCTACTGAATCCCCACCCATGTCCATGGAAGCCTTGAAGTTTTCTCCTGCAAGAAGATTGATTTCAAAAGTTTTAAGAAAATCTTCATCCACTAGAATGAATGGCAGCCTGAAATCAAGTCCAACAACACTGTCATTCTTAAAAAAACCAGCGCCCATGCTATCTGCCAACCTTCCAGTAGGGATGCGAGATGCATAGGTGCCATTAGAGATATTGGGATGATTGAGCATCTCTCTTTTAAATACATCCAAATTGTTGATGTTCCTGGATAGAGAAAGGTGAATGATCTGATCTTTGCGATAACCAGGATCAGAGTTTTGAATAAAACTCAGTTGGCTTTCGATGACCAGTAATGTGAAGATTAATCCTATGGTGACAACATACTGAAAAGTGACGAGGACATTTCGGAAATTCCATTTGCTGCTATTGATAGCCGATTCTCCTTTTAATGCTTGGATCAGGTTGATTTTTGATAGGAACAATGAGGGATATGAACCAGAAATCACCGCGACCAGAATGATCAACAAAACAAGGCCTAGTAATAAATCCACATTGGCAATTAAGTTTAGACTTAGCTGCTTGTCCATAAACTCATTGAGATAAGGTAATGCAAGTACACCGAGAACAATTGCCATAGGAACAGCCATCAGGTTGACAAGGAAGGCCTCAGTAAGGAACTGGTTGATGAGGGAGGATTTTTGTGCTCCCATAACTTTTCGTACACCCACTTCTTTCATTCTTCGAGAGAAATGAGACGTTGCAAGGTTCATGTAATTGATACAGGCTACAAGTAGCAAAAGCACTCCAATAGTCCCAAATATCAAGATTTGTTGGATACTCCCATTGTTTTCTATTTCACCTTCTAGGCTGGAGTTTAGATGAATGCTTAGGAGAGGTTGGAGCTCAAAATCATAAAAGGCTTTTGCATCCAATCCGTTTGAAAATTGCCCGACATATTTGTCAAAAAACTCATCCCTCTTGGATTCGATTGTTTCCGGAGCTGTTCCATCTTTAAGTTTCAGATATGTCAACCAGTTGTAGTTGCCCGTGACATTACTCATGCTACTTTCTCCAAATAGTTTCTCAATAAAGTTAATTGGAGCCAGGTATTCAAAGTGGAAATGTTGTTGTTCAGGCATGTTTTCCATTACTCCGGTTACTGTAAAAGTCGCTTGCTGGCCACTTCGCTCAAGCTTTACCGGCTCACCAATAATATCTTTTCCACGCCAATCATTACCGAAAAGCTTGATAGCCGAGCTTTCAGTAAGTACTAGACTTTGTATGTCAGAAAATGCGGTCTGAGGGTCACCGATTAGGAATGGAAATGTGAAAATATCGAACACATCTTCATCGGCAAAGACTACCTGTTCTGAGGGGAACTTTTTGCCAGCCACTGTAAGGTCCGGGAATGCCCAGGGATAAAAACGTGTGGCATGTGTGATTTCTGCATAATCATCTTTAAGTCTTGTGGCATGACCAGCTGATGCAAAAGCCCATTGCCTGGACAAATCTCCGTCAGTATTGAAGTTTTTGATGGTCAACCGGTAAATGTTGTCAGCGTCTTTGTGATGGATGTCATATGAGAGCTCATCTTTAATAAAGAGCGCTATAAGAATGAATGCTGCTAATCCTGTGGACAAACCCAATACATTGATTAATGTGCCGGATTTGTATTTCCAAAGATTTCTAAATCCGATTTTAAGATAATTTTTGAGCATAGATGAGTAGATTAAGTTTTTGACTTTGTTTCTTTTAATGAGTTTGGGTCTTATGAGTTTGAACACCTGATAGAAATACCAGAGCTTGTTCCATTTTCCTTTTGTGTCCCGGACCCTTTCGTAGTATTCTTCTTCCAGGTCGCCTTGAATATCTTCCAAATAGTGTGGATGGCAGAATGAGGCCAATAGGGTGTTGGCCAGCTTAGGTGGATGAACATCCGTGCTCACGCCCAGCGAAATTTGAAAACGACCTCAGGAATGGCGTCCCACAATTGGTTCCTGGTTTCTTTGGTATAAGCCAAAGCCTTTTTTCCCAGATCAGTTACAGCAAAATATTTTTTCCTCTTTCCACCTCTTACAGCTGTTGCTTCACCAAACTCAGAAGCCAGATAACTTTTTTCCTCCATACGCCTTAAAGCACTTTGTAGGGCGCCCACACTTACCTGACGGCCTAATCGCCGTTGAATTTCCTTCTTAACGTTTACCCCGTAAGCATCGCCATGGAGTATGGCTACCGTGAGTAGAACAATCTCTTCAAATTCACCTAATTGGTAGTCTTTCATTAGTAAAATTCCTGTTTGTATATAATATATTAAGTTCCTAAACGTAGTTTTTATTATTGGGTTTAAAAAATCCATATTATTTGGTCGGAGTATTGCTGTTGTAGTGCTGATTCTATTAGCTTTAGATGTGGTATCGCTATAGGATATAAAACAGAAATGGTCTTTCACCGTTTTAAGGGTAGATTTACACCAGATTCAAAAACTAAACAAATACACAATATGAAAAAACTATTTTTTACTACGGCTCTATGCTTGTTAGCTTTTTTTGGGTTTTCGCAAGCTAAAGTGGAACTTGGGCTGAAAGGAGGACTAAATCTAACAAACATTAATACTGAAGAACCAGGTGCTAATTTTGAGAATGCGACCGGATATCATGGTGGTCTTTATTTACTAGTGAAAGCCGCCAGTTTTGGGGTACAACCCGAAATCCTGTATTCCACGAGAGGTGCGAAAGGGGATGTTACAATTGCAGGCGTTAAAGAGGATTTTCAGCAAGATTTTGTCTATCTGGACATTCCAATAATGGCCAAACTCTATTTACCATTAGGGTTGAACTTACAGGTTGGTCCGCAATTTGGCTTGTTGATGTCTGCGGACGGAACTACCGCAGATTATGATGGAGATGGGGATCCTGATCCTATTTCGAAGGACACTTATAAAAATGCTGACATAAGTGCTGCTTTTGGTGCTGGTTGGGATGCGCCGTTCGGTTTGCGTTTCATGGCACGCTACATCGTTGGCTTAAATGATATAAATGATTTTGCTGGAGCGCAAGAAGCTGCTAAAAATAGAATGTTTCAGGTTTCTTTAGGTTACAAACTCTTCAAAGTAGGAAACTAAGAATAGTATAAATCAATGAAAGGCCATTCTGATAGATCGTCAGGATGGTTTTTTTTATTAATCAGTAGGGATGCAAACGCATACCACTTCCTTTATTTTTCCTTAATGAAGGTATACGCTCTTTCTACTTTTGCTATCCTTGTGATGTAATGCGCATACCAATCATTAATGCCATATTGCTGTGCTACTTGATGTTCTGAGTTTGCTTTCCAATTTTTAATTGACTCCAGATCTTTCCAATAGCTCACAGAGATACCGATCTCATCTCTGGCGGATTCAAAGCCTAGGAATCCTGGTTGTTCACTAGCCAGTTCAACCATCCTGGAGGCCATTTCTGCATAGCCCTTTTCATAATCAGTTCTTATATTAGTAAAAATTACTGCGTAATAAGGAGGCTCTGGTGTTTCAGCTATCATGAAGACAAGGTTGATTTATTCCAAATTTAAGGTCACTTAGGTTAGAGTGTCATCTCGAAGAATGAGAGATCTTACTGGTTAAAGGGATTCGGCTCATTTAAATAGTGAGATTTTCTCCTGCGTCGAAATGACAAGATTAAAGGCATAACTAAACGACATTGAATTCAAATTTAATACTATACCTGAAAATAATGGAGACTAGTGATTAGATATCATCAAAATCTTCGATGGTTGTTCCGGCATTGAAGTGGCGGATGTTGTAAGTAAATGTCAGCATGAAATAACGTTGTAAAACGGTGGATTGATTGTCTTCAACATATAGCTCTGTAATGTTGCGCTGTACATTATTATTCTGCTCAAAAAGGTCATATACATTGATGCTGATTTCTGCCAGGTTATCCTTCAGGAATTTCTTTCCTGCACTCATATTCATCAGTAGAAAGTTATTGTCATAACCAGCCGAAAGACCAGAATTCATCCTGTGTCTTAAGTCCATTCTATAGACGATTCCATCAAGAAATACCCATCTATATTTTACACGAGTTGTTTGATTGAAGAAGTTGTTGTTGAGGTTTGGGCGTAGTGTGTTTTCTACCACATTATAATTAGATCTTGTTGAGATATTGAAGTCGAGATACTCACTGATATTGCTGCTGAGAGACAACCCCACGTGATAGTTGCTGGAGTTGGAGAAGTTGATCAGATCGTTGATTTGCCCCGGGCGTTTGGTAAAACTCATTCCGCCACTCAACCGAACGTTTGATTTAATGATATCAACAGGTTCTCCATAACTCAAATAGGTTCTGAAGTGGTAATAGCCGTCAACGTTGACCGGCCGGGTCAATTGTGACCCATTCTCAAGTGTTACTCCTTCTGAAACTTCCATCGGCTTATCAGCAATGATAGTTGACTTTGTAATTAGATCAGAGGCGAATGCAGTTTCCATGGAGGCGTACAAGGATTTGCCAGATTCCATATTGTTGCTCCACATTCTTGCCCTTGTCCAGTGATTATAGGTTTGATTTAGGTTTGGGTTTCCCGCTTGCAATTGAAGGGGATTGGAATTGTCTATAACATCCTGAAGGTCTCCTATTGATGGTTCCTGTGTCCACGTTCTATAATTGACCTCAAGTCGACGACTTTCATCAAAACGGTAGTCAACTCGTGCTGATGGAAGAATGCTTGTAAACCATCTGTTTTGATCATAAGGTTGTGGGAAAACCTGATCATTTTGCATGTGTGCGAGCTGATATTCAGTTTCCAGCTGGACTTTAAGTTTCTCAAAACTGTACTGATAACCAATCTCCATTTGCTGTCTTAAGTAGCTGTTTTCAAACGTATTACTCAAAGCAGTATCCAAAGTTGTATAGTTGTCCGATTCAGAAGTGGAGTAGGTGAGTTTGTCAGAGTCATTGAGCCTATCTCCAATTTCATACTCCAGCTCTATAAGGCTTCTCTCACCAAGCGGTTCGGTGTAGGATGCCTGCCACTCCCATGAAACACCTGTTCGATCCCGTGTAGTTTGCTGATCGATTGTACTCAAACTGTCCTCCTCATTGTAGAAGATATTTGTAGCCATCCTATTTGATTCATCACGATTGGTATGGTAACCGGTGTGTAACCTTGTAGTTAAGCTTCTTCCTTTTTTGTCAAACTTTCGACTATAGAACATGTCGTTATTGTAGTCATAATCTGAATTAAAAGCAGTTGAATTATTTAGCGTATTATTAATAGGGCTTTTGCCTGAGGATGTCGACCCTTCAAATTCCCGAATATCATCTTCATGTCTAAAGGAGAAATTGGGCCTCATTAGGAAAGTATTGTTCTCGTCAGGTTTGTACTCAAGTTTGAAACGAAATTTATGCTCATTGTTCAGGTTGTTGGTATAGCTATCCTCTTTGTAGACCTGGCCGGAATCTGATGCCAGTGCATAATCTCTTAGTTTATTCCTGTTTTCTTCTTTTTGTTGGTTTGAGAAATCATAGCTTCCATGTACTTCAAAGTGTTCACCAATATCATCGCTAAAGTTGATGCCAATATTGTTTGTGCGAATCAGTCCATTCTGCGTTCTGGAATCACCAAGGCTGTTTGGATCAGCAGAGTAATTGATGGTGTTGATGTTGTTACTGAGTCCGGTTACGGTGATTCTTCGGTCATTGTTGAAAAAATTGACACTGGCACCTGCCTGGTAGGTGCTATTGGTCCCAACACCAGCCGTTGACTTTCCAAATTGCCCGATTCTTCTACTCGGTTTGGTAATAATGTTAATCGTTTTTTGCTGATTGCCATCATCAAATCCACTTAGAGCGGCCTTATCACTTTTCTTATCAAAAATCTGGATACTTGCCACTACTTCGGCTGGTAAGTTTTGAAGAGCAGCATTCACATCCCCACCGAAAAAGGGCTTTCCATCCACCAAGATCAGCTGAACATCCTCACCATTAGCTTGTAATTTTCCATCTACATTGGAGATGCCTGGTAGCTTCTCGATCAAATCCTGACTGGATGCATCAGGTGCTGTTTTATATGCTTTTGCACTAAACTCGCTCGTATCACCCTTCATCATGGTAGCCATGGCTTTTCCTTCAATTATCACAGCATCAAGTTCTTGTGTATTCTCCTGGATAAGTAGGGGTTCTATCTTTATGCTTTCTGTGATTTCGATAGGTTGGTAAAGGGTTTCGAACCCAACAAAGTTTACCCGAATCAAGTATTTTCCAGTTTCGATTCCACCAATCCGGAACTCTCCATTGAAGTCAGTCACATTCCCTTTTAATGTAGAGGTGTCTGCCGGATTGGTCAGTAGTACGGTAGCTCCGGGAAAGGTTGACTGATCTTCGGCACTTTTAACTGATCCCGAGAGGGTAAAGGTTTGCGCAAAGATAAATTGAGTAAAAAGAAGTGTAAAGATTAAAAGGATTACGTTCTTCATCGATAAGGATAAATTGTAGTTTCAGTGGGTTGATATCGATTTGGGTTGACTGTCTATTACTGTGTACAAAATACACAAAACAATATTAATAAATGAATCTGAAGGAAATATGAAGAAGTTAACTTTTGAGGTAATTTGTAAGAAAACACGTCAAGCTTAGGGTCATTTCAGGGCAAAAAAGGTATTAAATGCAAAAAGAGGCTGTCCAAAAAGTAATTTGGACAGCTTTTTTTATGATTAGTCTCATAGATTCATTATATTACATATAGCGTTATATATCTATGAGTAAGCCTATTTTCAAAAGCCTTCCGAGCACTTCTCCTGAACTTTTCC
>JAVJQA010000031.1:0-93730 GCA_040218045.1 Marinoscillum sp. | reverse complement strand
CAGCCGCCCGAATATAAGAGCATAACACCCAATCGGAAAATTCACGGGTTATCCGAAAAGGAGTACGAGAATCCCATTGGGCAATTCTCATATGGAATTGACACGTGAATTACGCAGTGCTCTTTAGGTGAAATTCAGAAGCTAAAAAAACGAATTACAGGGAGGCTCATTCCTTTATGCACTTGCAATTAGCATGGGTATCAGGAGCAAGCTCAAAACTTATCACATCAGATTGTTCAAGCTTTACCAAATAGTTTGATTTACCGACACTATCCAAGGTGGATGTCCAGTAGGCACCAACTACTCCATTATCCTTAAACTGACCTCCATTAACCCATCCATTGCGGCTCATTAAATCATCAATATACTCCTCAGCAGCTTTCCACTCTTCAAGCGTAGGAATCCGCCATCCATCGGGACATACAGATCCATCAATGACCTGTTTACTGGAGTAATAGACTTCATCAGCTCCCAGGTAGTAAAATGAGGAATAATTGGGATTGAATTTCAAATTGGACTTCATCCAGATGGTTCCATCAATGTTTTGGACAGGATAAACCTTTTTGTCACGATTGTCGGTAAAACTCGATTGGCAATAGAGATTATGAATGGAAAGAATTCCAATCAAAAAGAAAATAAATTTTAGCACGGCGTAAATTAGTTGTTGACAGTGACCGACAATATACTAAAAACTTATAAATATGAGCAGTTGAATGAGATTATGAATAAATTAATTAGAACAACAATAGAATATTTGGCATAAAAAAGCCCCTGCACAAATGCAGGAGCTTTTAAATTGAAAAAATGAAGCAATAAAAAACTATTTAACAATTAGCCTTTTAACTGATCTCTTATTGCCATCATTCACTCGAATCATATACAAACCTGCCTTAAGTTCGGAAACATCCAGAGACTGAATCTGAGACTGAATAGAACTCGAATAAAGGATCACTCCCGACAAAGTCAGTATTTCATATTCGGTACCAAATGGAACGTGACCAAAGTTTATGGAAATTATTCCATTGAAAACCGGATTTGGGTAGATCAGTATATCTGAGGAGCTTTCTGCTATTGACTTTGGCTGTTCCCACATCCTGGCACCACCAACAGATTCAAGCTCCCATTGGGCACTTTGCCATCCAAAATCAATAGTTCCATGCTGAGCGCTACCATTAAGATTCTCTACATGTATGTAGTGACTACCTTGCCATGCATTGCGAATTCTGCTGTAAGTGCCATCTACATTCTCCAATGCCCATCTGGAACTATACCAACCAAATGTTCTCGAAGTGCTCTGCACGTTTCCGGTTAGGTTTTCAATATGCATATACTCTCCGGTACCAACATTACGGATTTCTACATTTCCACCTCCCACATCTTCTAGTACCCACAGATAATTATCTCCGGAACCTGAACTACTATAAGTCACAGTAGCTCCACCATCACCTAGGTAGGTATTTTGCCATCTGTTGCGAATTCTAAACCCTGATGATGAACCATTATCTACTGAAATGGTCACATCATCTGTTGCAGTTAGAGTACCATCGCTTACGGTCAGTCTGAACACATAGCTATTTCCATCAGTTAACCCGCTTACTGATGCACTCGCACTACTGGAAGTATTGATGATAGCCGATGGGCCACTTATCTGGGTCCAGCTGTAGGTCACAGGATCATTGTCAGGATCACTGCCTGAACCATTTAAACTAGCTGAAGTGATACCTGCGTTTAAGGTTTGGTCAGTTCCTGCATTTGCTGAAGGCGATTGATTCGAACCTCCTCCAGTATTCGTAATGATAATTTTATCGAGATTATGATTAGGATTGTCCCATATCACTCTCATGACCTGCTGCCCTGCACTGAGGTTTACACCATTGGCATAAACACTTTGCCAGTTTTGCCAGCCTCCGGTATTGATACTCGTCACAGTTCCTGTTGCATTTTGTCCGGCAAACTCTACATGGAACGTTCCCGCATCATATGGAGATGAAACCCTAAACTCAAAGTCATAACTGCCCGATTGTGTCACGTCAACGGTATACTCCTGCCATTCGCCAGGAGCATTCCATCCAAGGTTATAGCCTCCTGCCGAGCAGTTCTCTATATCCACGTTCTCTCCGGTTCTAAATGCTCCTCCGTTATTTCCTGTATCAGTGTCAGAGTAAGCAACGCCTGCACCTCCGGTATCGAAGTTCTCCACCTCCACAGTACCTGGAAGGCTAACCGGTGAACCCAAATAAGGATCCTGCTCCACCACAATCACATCAATCTGACAATTATCCGTCAAACCATTTGCGCTGGTGGTCACCGTAATGGTAGCCGTACCTGCAGTATTCGCGGTAAGCAACCCACCAGTGTTCACTGATAAAACAGACGAATTGCTCGTGGCAAATGTGACATTCTTATTAGTCGCACTTGTTGGCAAAACTGTCCATGTCAACTGGTGTGTTTGCCCTGCATCGAGTGTTTCCGGACAATCCAAAGTAACACTGGTGGGTAACACCTCCAGGGTTGATACGGTAACTGATGCAGTTGAGGTAATGCCATTTACCGTAGATGCAGTAATGATCGCTGTTCCGTCACTCACGGCAGTCACCACGCCATTTGAGACCGTAGCTACATTCGTATTGCTACTGGCCCATGTCACTGACTTATTGGTAGCATCAGCCGGTGAAACAGTAGCCGTAATTGTACCGGTGTTTCCTGAATTCAAACTTAAAGAAGTAGGGTTCAATGAGATTCCCGTTGGATCAACTGAATTACAGTAAGTCAAATTAATATTGCCAGGAGTGTCCATCTGAACATCTGGCTGAGAAGCTGCATTGGTCACTGATAAATCGCAAATTGTCACTGAGGCCTGAATCTGATTGTCCATCAATACGGCATATCCCGCATAATCATCATAAGTGCCCGAAGTGAAGTTATTTTGATTTTCATCCAACCCGGTTCCATTAATGGTAATGTTGCTCAACTGCAGGTTTTGAATGGTGTAACTCGGATTCACTGCGTAAATGAAGATGGCATCCTTTTGTGAGTCAATAATATCAATATTATCAAAAGTTACATTGTTGATATTATATAGTCTGGTGAAAATATCAATTGCGCCATATCTGTTTGACCAGAGGTTTGCATTAGTACCAGAACCGATCACGGTAATGTTACTGAACTCAATCAGGTCATTGGTAAACTGATACCCAGGAAAATCTGAATTGATCCTCAACCCGGCTTCAGTATTGTCCTTCACAATAATATGGTGTGCTTTATGACCTCCTCCACCGAAGAATCCAACCCCGGCTGCTCTCAGTGTATTTTCAGTTGTGCAGTACCGGAATTCATTGAAAAGACAAGCAGTAGGGCCGTCTGAAGGCGACCATGAAGCAATGGCATCATCAAGGTTATTTCGCATGTCACAATGCTCAACCAAAGAATATGATGTCCCGCTTGACAAGTTGATCCCATCTGCATAGTTGTTCCTAAACCGGCAGTCTTTAACCAGGACGTTAGAAGTAGCTACTCCATTTACCTGCCAAATCCAGGCACCGGTTTCATGATGAACAACCCACATGCGCTCTATTGTAGAGTTGCTACCATATGAACCTGTGATCCCTTTGTAGTCTGAAGTTCGAATGGTGTTCTCTGTAGAAAGATACATGTCTGATATATGGACATTGCTACCATCCGCACTGATACCACCTGCACTTGGGCTTCCTTGTAAAAAGTGCAATTCTGTATGCCACATTCCAGCTCCCTGAATGGTAATGTCGTGCCCAATGCTCAACTTAAACTGCAGGTCCCACACTCCTTCGGGGATGTACAATGTCTCACCACTAGTGCGTGCGGCATTGATAGCATTCACAAACGGCTGAGTATCACTGCTTCCGTCATTTTTTACAGCACCAAAATCTTCTACAGAAATCATTGTAGAGGCATTGAATGGTACTGGCGCAGGAATGGATTCCAACTCCATAAAATCAACAATATAATGGCTTACAGAACCCGATGCGGCATTCCTTTCCAAACGGAATGTGGTACCAGCAGGGTATTCCTGATCTAGCTTCACCCGCTTCTCATCATACCGCATTCGAATTGTCCGGTTAGTACCCGGGTCATTTCGCGGAAGGTTTGGATCACCACTATTGACATTATCAAAATAGTTGTACGCCCATTTGGATGTCAGGTCTATATCTGCATAAAAGTTTCCATCGATGTAGAGTGCCAAGCTTCCACTCAAGCCACCACCATTTGGCGCATCTGGCATACTATATCGAATGACCATACCCTGACCAGGGTCGGAAGTGGTCCATTGAACATATTGTCCAGAACTATTCAGCTTAACCGCTGTGCGATCTGTCGCCTCAAACTGTAGGTCAGCTTGGCTCATACTAAATGGCAATACTTCTGCACCACCACCAGCCGATGCTCCAGAAGCCTCGTAGCGTGTGTACGGCGCATCATAGTAACCACGATCACTTGGGTATGTCGGTTCAGTACTAACTGTAACTGTAGATATAGCAGCATCTGTATTTCCATCATTGTCAGTTACTGTCAGTTCAAACTGATAGGAACCCTCAATCAAGCCACTTAGATTGAGAATAGCTGTATTATGCCCTGAAAGTGTGGCGGAATTCGGCCCACTGAGCTGTACCCAGAAATAACTGCTGATGGTGCCATCAGGGTCATTACTAGCCGAACCATCCACAGATGTGCTATTGGCCGGGAGCGTGATACTACTTCCAGTAACGGACGCCACCGGCGGTTGCTCAGCAACCTCATTTACTGTAAGCGCCAGGGTTTCTGAATCCGTACCTGCAGCGTTGGTAGCACTGATTGTGATATTGAACGTGCCAGCTGTAGCCAGTGTGCCGCTCAGCAATCCCGTGCTGGAATTAAGCGAAATCCCAGATGGAAGGTTAGTCGCTCCGAAAGACTCTGGAAAGTTGGACGCTACAATGGTGTAATTGATCTCATCACCTTCAGTCCTTGTCACTTCTAGGTCACTAGTAATCACCGGTGTTGTAGGTGTAATGGGCTCACAGGTAGTCATGTACACAGAACCAAACAGACTTGGATTACTCCATCCCATTTCTGTGGTTGCAAAACTTGAGATTTGGGCATCCCTTGTGCCTCCGCCATCATCATCGTCCACAGCCACATCAAACCCAATGGTGTACCCTATAGATGGTGAAACTCCTATTGTAGACCATGGAATGGCCGCTTTCAATGTATATCCGCCTGAAACAGCAAACATATTGAACGTGATACCACTCGCATTTTGCACAGAATTACCACCAAGATGCACCGTGCCATCATTCCATCTGAAACCAATTTGGAAGTCATTGACACCATCGAATGAAGTTCCTTTAGAATTGTTACCATCAATGAAGATATTTACCACATCATCGTTCCACCATTCAGAACCTGAATCATTGTTCAATGAATTATCTGAAACTTCTACGAGCACATACAAAGATTGATTGTCATACATAGCTCTCCATTGCCCTGAAAAGTCTCCTGGCATTCCACCTACAGTCACATTGGAGATACCTCTTGCAGGCACTTCACTCCACTCAGCCTCTATGCTGTTGTTATTGCCGGGTGCATTGGCAGTAAGGCCAATCACCGGCGCAGTGCAGGGTGGGTTTTCATTGTCTACAATCGTGATCGTTGCACTTCCTACGCCTATGTTGTAATTGCCATTATCTACTATGTTGATAGTGAGTGATTCATTGCCCTCAAAATCTGAATCATCAACTGCTGTGATGATAATTGATTGAGAAAGGTTAGATGGGGTTAATATAACTGATCCAGTCAAAGAGGGACTTGCTGAGTAATCTCCAGCAGATGCTGATCCGGTAACCGCGTAGCTCACAGTGAGACTAGCGGAAAGTTCAGTTGTGCTGAATACAAATTCGCCAGTTGCTCCGCTCTCGTTTGCCTGGCTGGAAACAGCCTCTACGTTTACAGCAGCTGTAACATTGATCGTTACCTGATCAGTGGCGGCCGGGTTGTCATCGGAGGTAACAGTAATTGTTGTTTGTCCGACTCCTGTTGCTTCGAAAGCACCTGTTACCTGATTGATGGTTCCAACGGAAGGGTTACTGTTTGTGTAGGTTACAGCTTTGTTGGATGCATTTTGTGGTGCAAAAGTTGGAGCCAAACTTGTCACTTCGCCTACAACCAAGGTAAGCGGACCATCCGGCATATTTACCGACTGAACACCTACTGGTTCAGTGAAATAGGTGTTTACCGTCAAATTACCAGTGGTAATAATGCTATCCTGAGTCTCCCAACTTATCCATTGAGGATTATATAAATCAATTTGTCCATTGGCACTTGCCGCGATCCCCGTTCCTCCATCAGTGTAAACCACTGTATTGTGATCATAAGGATCCAATCCTGTCCCATCTACTTTCAAAGAATGAAATTCTATGTTCTGATACGGACCACCTTCAAGTGTAATGGCGTGTCTTTGAGAGTTGATGAGATCAATATCCTCCCAATAGACGTTCCAAAGCCCAGCCGCACCAGACAAGTAAATGGCTCCAATTTCTTCATTGAACAGATCATAGGTTGTACCGTGATTAATGATCGTAATATTGCTCATTACTGACTGGTTGTTTTGAAGAAACTTAAAACCTGGGAACGTATCTGTAAATCTGATCCCTGCACAACCTCTTCCATCACGGATCAACACATGGTTTACCCCGTGTCCATCTGCACCGTGAAAAGCCACTCCGCCTGCACGCCAAACATTCTCCACAGTGCTAAACTGCAGGGTATTGTTGGATCCGGGAGTACCATGTCCAAAAGCATCCGAAGACCAAACGGCAAATCCATCATCTCCACTGTTTCTGATGTTGGTATGTTCCACCGTACAATTGTTACTTCCTTCTGCAAAGTTGACACCATCCGCATAATTATTTCTGATACGTGCATTGGTAACCAGCAGATTGTTTGTAATGTCCGGCTGTGATGCTCCTTCTACTGCCCAGTCATAATCGGCAAACCACATTCCCGTTTCAAAATGCTCTACCCATACATTTTTGATAACCGAGTAGCTGCCCCATGTTCCAAAAATCCCTTTATAACCTTTATATGGCTCGTTCCATCCGGGTATCCGTTCATCATCAGGACAGAAACGGTCGTTGTTGTTGGTAGTAACATGTACATCCGAAAACTCCAGGTTGTCAGCACGGGCTTTAACACCTCCTGAAAACGCCAGGTCAGACGAAAAGAAGAGTTCTGTATGCCAGATTCCGGCACCTTGCACCTTAATATTACTGGCGTTTAACCTGAACTGCCCATCCAGATAGTATTTCCCAGCGGGGATGTACATGTTTTTACCCTGCGCATTGGCATCTGCCAAACATGCATGAAAAGCGGCCAAATCATCCACCTGATCATTACCATTGGCATTGTAAGGAGCATCTGTCACCGACAGGTAATTTGCTGGCGGTCCTTTTATAGGATCAATCTCTTCTATTTCTATAAAATCAATCCCATATTCAAACGGGCTTCCACCAGTCTTCTCCAGACGGATAGTACTTCCCGGGGAAAGTGGCGTATTCAGCTTAAAGTTGATGTCATCGAAATACATTCTCACTTCGCTAAATCCCTGATTAGGGGCATTACCGCCTTGTGCACCTTGAAATTTATTCAAGTAATGAAATGCCCAGTAGGAATTCAAAGTAATGGTTTGATCAAGCGCACCATTGACATAAACATTCAATGCTCCCTGATTGCCATCACCTGTTGAGTTATCAGGAATGGTGAACCTCAGGGTCACTCCGTCAGCAAACTCATTAACGGTCCATTGTACAAAATCTCCATCGGAGTTTAATCCCAAATAGTGCTGCGAAGATGCTTCGGCAGCAGCCACATCTGGGAGAAAGTCATAATCTGTATGCGCCAGGGCCTGAGACTGGCTGGTAGCATCTGATTCATATCGGGTATAAGGCATTTGAAAAGCTCCACGAGGCAGTCCGTCACCCTGAGCTTGGGCAACTGATCCGCTCAGTGAAAAGAAGAGTACTAGCAGGAGAATTTGGGAAATACGATTCCCATACCACCTGACATCATGTTTAGGTTTAATCATAATTTTGTTCTTTAATAAAATCGGTACGAATCATTGTTGAGCATCATTTGGTTAGGGTGGAAGATGCTTGGTTTGAGTACCAATTTTGAGTTAGTTTATAAGTTAAGACCTGAATGGATTGCTTCATGCAGGAGTTAATCATTTGGCGGGGACCCATCAGAAACCACCACAATTTGGTGGTCCATGGATGGAAAGGGAATGGAGTAATAAAATCAACTTCTTCATACTATTACATTTTTACATTAAGAGCGCTCCCTCACGTACCAACTCATGTGCTCAGTGATTAATACTTGATATTCGTCTATTTCATTGGCAGGTTCTTAAGGATTTCATAGGGTTCTTGATTTGGTTTCAATTACAGCTGATTTAATGTCTTTAGATCTTCTTCAACAGCAGGCCGGAATCTTATTGCCTGACCTCCTCCCGGGGCTAATTTTAGCTTATGTTTTGTCGTGGAAGAAACCAGGTGTTTACTGATATCGACAAGTTCCGGATTGTGATTGAAGCTGGCATTTTCTGCATCTTCATAAATCTCTGCCACGTAGGTTTTCCCTTCATCCAGAAAATCAAAACTTACTACCAAATCCCGTGGGTTTTCGTCGGTAATGGCTCCTAAAAACCAGTCATCTGAACCGCGTTGTTTGCGGGCAGTCACTACATAATCTCCAATTTCGCCATCGATTAACCGGGATGTTTCCCAGTTTACAGCTACGTCTTTAATGAACTGGAATGCGGGATTACCCTGGTAATGCTCTGGTAGGTCAGCAGCCATCTGTACCGGGCTAAATATGACCACATACAAGGCCAACTGATTTGCCACTGTGGTGTGAATGCTGTTTCCCTTTCTGAATTGGTCAAGATTGGCCTGAAATATGCCAGGTGTATAGTCCAATGGGCCAGCGAGCATCATGGTATATGCAAGGATGGTCATGTGCTCAGGGGGGTTGCCACTGCTCCAGGCATTGTACTCCATTCCTCTCATGGCCTCCCTGCTGAGCATATTTGGATAAGTTCTTCTAATGCCTGTTGGTTTAATGGGCTCGTGTGCTACAAGATTGATCTTATGTTTGGCGGCTAGTTCCAACACTCTGCGATAGTGTTTGACCATCCATTGCCCATGATGATTTTGTCCGGTTGGTCGTATATACCCTACGTATCCGGTTTTTAACGCATGAATACCCTTGTCTTCCATAAGTTGAAATGCCTCTTCAATTTGTTTTTCATAAGCTTCGGCATCTCCGCTGGTTTCGTGATGGCCGATCAGGCCAACACCTTTTTCCTTCGAATACTTGGCCAGGTAGTCAAGATCATAATCTGGATAAGGGTTTACAAAACTAAAGTCGGGAGCGGTAGTCCATACTTCCCAGCCGGTATTCCATCCTTCTACCAGTACGCCACCAAATCCGTTCTCGGCAGCAAAATCTATATACTTAACTGTGTTTTCAGTATTTGCTCCATGTCTGGGGCCAGACTCCCAGGTGGATTTATTCAAGTGCATTTCCCACCAGATGCCTATGTATTTCATTGGTTGAATCCACGACACATCTTCAATAACGTTGGGTTCGTTGAGGTTGAGAATCATGTCCGACTCTACCAAGCCACTAAGTTTATCCGACACCTGGATGGTTCTCCAGGGACTTTTCATCGGTGCGGTAGTTTTAACTTTGACACCATCAGGCCACGGCACCAAATCACTTTTAAGATCTTTTGCTTGCTTGCCCTTTGTTAACACCATAGATGGGTAGTCCGTGAGGTTGGCCTCATGGATGGTGATGAACACACCTTCATCTGTCTCTATGGTCACAGGTGTGTGAACCAATGTACTCAATTCACTTACCTTGCTGTTTTCATAGAGTCTTTCATAAGTATTGTATCCATTTTCCCAAACTCTGGACAAGGTATCACACGGTTGAAACCAAATACTGTGATCCTTGGGGAAATTGAATGCTGTTTCCTCTGAAGTAATTTGTAAATCGGTCAAACCTTCTTGTTCAGGTATCTCATACCTAAACCCTATCCCGTCATTGAATACCCTGAAATAAACATTTAATTTACGCTGTGCACCTTCTTTTTCACTTAAGTAGACCATCAACTCATTGTAGTTATTATCAACCTTCCGGCGTTCTCCCCAAACCGTTTCCCACGTTTCACTAAAGCTTCTCTCGTCCATTTTATCCAATTCAAATTTGCCTAAAAGCGGCGCAAGCGTTTTGAACCGATAGCCAAGAGATGAATTCTCAATTATTTCGGTATCCTTGTAAGACATGGAATATGTGGGCTGCTCATCAAGCAGTGTAAAGGTGAGTTTAACAGAGCCATCTGGTGATGCCACCGTCCTGACGTTTGTATCATACCTGAAGATGCTACTACAGCTCAGAAGGATGATGCAAAAAATTACCAGAACAAAAACATTGGTTTTATTTATCATTTTTCGGTGTGTCTATTTAGTTAATCATGAGGTTTACTCTACCGAGTCCAACAAGGCCCTCGCATCTTCTACTTTAAGTGCTACCAGGTAATAGTAGACCTGATCCAATTTCTTGATCACATCGCTTTCTCCTGAACCTTCATACTGCCTTCTTTTCAGATAGAGTTCATGGATCATTTCTAGTTCTTCCAACCCAAACGCTACTCCGGTGAAGCTTTGAACCTCCTGAAGGAATGAAAAGCCAAACTCCTCTGTCGGCTCAATCATCGTTCCCTCGCCGTAATCGTTCCAGGTAACCAGTTGAAGAAAATCAATCTTTGATGCATTGGTTTTAGCCAAATCAAGAGTGGATTTAAGTGTGGCCGCACCTACTTCAATGCTCCATGGTAATGCAGAACTTGTCCAGCCACCTTCTTCATAGTAATCCTTAAACCCCGGGTACGCAGCGCCTCCTATCACTTTTGAAGCATTCACGTTTTGATAATAGTTAGATAATCCGCTCATCCCTGAAGAAACCACCCAAGAGTACTCACCGCTCACATTGCTGGCTCCGGTCTTGCCGGTAAATCCCCACAATGGCAAAAAGATTTCACTGGCACTGGTACTTCCCAGGATGGTTGTCCACTGTACCGGGTCCTGGATGGTGATAGGCCCAAATATCATCAGGAGTGGATTGCTTCCGATATGGATGAACTGGTCACTCCTATAGTAGTTGTCATTGACGTAACTGATGTTGGCAATCACCTCATTGACATTTCTGCTAAACCGGTCTTCCATAACCACACTGAAGCCCAATCCAACTTCATCGGTGCGGCCAATAATGGTTTCGGAATGTTCCAACAACGAATTGATATCGCCATTGCTACCTTCTACTCCATACCAATTGATTAGTATGCCGTCTATACCGGCGTACTTCATCAAGAGCAAATGGTAATCAATGACTAAAGGGTCATTGGTACTGTATGGGCCAATCAAAGGGTAGTAGTGCGAAGCGATATCGCGTTGGCCATCATTGCCAATTACATCCGGAAAGGATGCATTCATGGTCCAGTGAATTCCCCAGCGGTCATTGATCCCGTCTTTGGCTTCAAACCAAGGCATGTAGTGCATATAGACCGGCACGTTATTGGTCTTGCTCACTGAGCCCGGACTCAGCACCTGCACGGACACTCCATCATTTCCCCCGCAGTTGACAAAGCATATGTCATCATTAGTTGGATCATCCCCACAAGCAATTAGCGCAAGGCAGGTACCCATAAAAAATATCAATCTTATCATTTCGTTTGATTTCAAAAGCGAGCCTGTTTTTAATATCCGGGGTTTTGCTTGAGTTTCCTAAAAGCAGAAAGTGCCACAGAAGGAATAGAATACAGGTTATAAGTCTCAGCGCTGACTTCTTTACCAAACCATGTACCTTGGGTAAATTGACCAAAGCGAACAAGGTCTGTTCTCCTGTAACCTTCCCAGTACAACTCAAAGCCACGTTCGTCAAGTATAGTTTGAGCAGAGACTTCCGTTAGGTTTGCAGCTCCTCTTACTGATCTTAGGTTATTCAAAATACTCATAGCTCCACCACTATTTCCCTTACGCCACATGGCCTCTGCTTTCATCAGCACTACATCGGCGTATCTTAGAAGTGCAATATCATTATCAGCCCAAGACTGATATGCGGCATCAGTATCAGGAGCCCATTTCAATACCCTTGCACCTTCATATTCCTTGGCCTGGGTTATGCTTTCAATTTCAGCAGTTATTATCAGTGGATTTCCTTTGCGGTCTGTGAGCGGATCTCCATTCACTTTGTACTGCTGACCAGTAATGAATCCAAGGTTCAATGCCAGGGTAGGAAAGTACCGGTCATCAGTGAACCTGGAATCGGATGTAGCGACTCCATTGGTGAGGTTTTTATCAGCATCCCACTTATTGAAAAAATCCTCCGTAGAACACATCCCATTCCATGGCTCCAGCACACCACCGGCATTCATATAATAATGTAAGGTCATTAGAGCCCTGGTTTGTGCCTGAAACCCGCGCTGAAAATCACCACTGTTTTGGAGTACCAGCAAGGTCTCTGTGCTGCTCTCATTATGTTGGTCAAACATGGCAAAGTAATCGCTGGCCAATTGAAAGTTGCCTGAGGTGATCACCTCATCACAAAACCCAATAACCTTATCCAAATCTGAGTTTTCAACCTCCCGATCCTCATAGATGTGCTTGTTCAGGTACACTTTTGCCAAAAGTGCCTGTGCTGTCTGTCGATTCACTTTACCATAGGTTGAGGAAGAAGCATCAGGAAGTATAGGAACAATCTCTTCCAGTTCATTGATCACAAACTCAACGGCCTGCCCTCTTTGCAAGAGATCTTCCTCCAGGTTTTCGTCCAGAACAGGAGTTTGACCAAAAAGATCGATAAAATGCCATGAGTAATAAGCTCTAAGAAATCTGGCTTCTGCAATAAACGGTTCCAGCTCAAACAACAACGCCTGATCATCTCCTGCAATCTTTTCAAGCAGATCGATGGCCTCATAAGCCCTGGCTGATCCTGTGCGCAGATCATCCCAACCATTTTGAACTATGAAATGATCTGGAGTCCACTTATGCTGATGTAGCGCCAACCAAATACCATTGTCACCCCAGTCCGTACCGCGTGTTGGTGTTACCATCTCATCAGTTGAGCCCTCCGTTAGGGCATAAATGTTGCGCTCTCCGAGAAACTGATACAAACCATCATAAGCAGGTTGAATGATTCCCTCAGCTTCTGTGATGTCATTCAGTATTCTGGCACGGGCATCATTGAGCAGCTCATCTCCCGTGGTTTCACTGACCAGTTCTGGTGACAAGTCAGTACACCCAACTATAATTACCATCAACACGACGCTGGATATTCTTTGCACTATTTTCGTTTTCATATTGCTTTAGATTTTTAAATCAAAAGTTCAGGTTCATACCAACCAGTATAGTTCTTGGACGCGGATAAGAAGAATAATCGATCCCGAATGATGGGATATCTCCAACAGCTTTATTCGTATTTACCTCTGGGTCGTATCCTGTATAATTTGTCATGACATACAGGTTTTGACCGGTCACATAAATTTTCGCGGAGCTGATCCAGTCGATTCCTGTAACCGGAAAGTTGTAACCAAGTGTCACATTGCTGACCCTTAAAAAACTGGCATCTTCCAAATATTTGGTGGATGGAACCTCGCCATCCTCAATGCTTCGCTGAGCGTACAGCTCATCATAAGAGATGTTTTTTGCCTGAGCCAATGCAGGTTTGTTGATTAATGAATTGGCAGTGTTGTTATAGACATCTTGTCCCACTTTCGAATCCAGGAAGAAATCCAGGTCAAAGCCTCTATATGTAATGCTATTGCTTAATCCAAGTGTAAAATCAGGATATGGAGAGCCTGTCAGTGACAACTGGCCTTCATTTGCATAAATGCTATAGCCCTCACTATCATAGCCTTCAAATTGCCTCAGGTTGAATGCATGCAGACCCGCTCCATCCTCAATTACCTGAATATAGACATTGGTCATTCCAGGGCCATTGAGCCTGCCGGTCTGAATGGCGGCATATTCAAATCCCTTCACCTTGTTGTCAATTTTAGTGAAAATGACAGTTGTAGACCAGTCGAAATTCTTGGTAGTCATCAGGTGTCCGGTTACGGCTAGTTCTATACCATTGTTGATAATCTCAGTATCTAGATTTTGCCAAAAGTTGGTGGTAAAGGCCACGCCACCTGTTGGGGTATTGTAGAGTAGGTTGCTAGTGGTCTTGTAGAAGTAATCCATTGTGCCTTCTACCCGGTCATTGAAAAACCCAAAATCCAAACCAGCATTATACTGCACGGAAGTTTCCCACTGCAGGTTAGGGTTAGACGTTCTGGCAGTTCTTATGGAAAGCAATGTTTCGCCATTCAAATCATAAGATACAGCCTGGTATTGAGGGAAGTAAGCGTAATTCGGAATCTCCTGATTGCCTGTTTTCCCGAATCCAAGTCTAAACTTCAAGTTAGACACTGTTGTATTTGATTTGAGAAAATCCTCCTCTGAAAGTCGCCAACTCACTGCGGCCGACGGGAATATACCATATCTGTTGTTAGGCCCGAACTTAGAGGATCCATCAGCTCTTAGGGTGAAGGTTGCCAAGTATTTATTATCATAGCTGTAGTTGACACGCCCGAAATAAGACTGAAGTTCGGAAATATCTCCCCAGGAATACAGTCCAACCGGAACATCCGATACGCGAGCTCCCAGGCTATTGGTGTAGAGCAATAAGTTATTGGTATAACCCAAAGCGGTAATTCCTTTTCCTCTTCGCTCAAAATACTGATAGGCATATCCACCCAGCACATCAAATGAATGCGCACCAACAGAAGTGTTGTATTTCAGATACACTTCCATTAAATCGGAATGTGTATACAAGTCCCTGACCTCAGCCTGACCATCAGGGGTGATGTAGACGAGCCTATTTGAGTAATTGGCATTTCGGGTAGAGGTAGACCTGTCAAGTCCGTAGTTAAAATTTAAATGAAGTCCTTTGACAATTTCCAGGTCTCCTGTGACATTGCCCAAGTAACGGTCCGTAGTGGATCGGTCATCCATCAAGTTGATCATGGCCACCGGGTTTCGATCTGAGGTAGCGAATTGGAAATACTCACCATCATCTGTTTTTACAGGCATGGTAGGATTGGCACGAATGGCATTTACCAAAGCATCTCCCAAATGACCACCTCCATCTCCGATAGGTGGAGTGCGGTCTTTGGTATTGGTAGCGGTTAGGTTCATGCTCATAGAGAGCTTATCATTCAGTAGTTTTTGGCTTAAGTTCAGCCTGGCAGTGTATCGGTTGAGGTTGGAAGTTTCCACAATTCCATCCTGGTTCAAATATCCTATTGAGGCCCTGTAGTTTCCCTTTTCTGACCCTCCCGAAAAGGAAAGACTATGGTTTTGTGTAATGGCTGTTCGGAATATTTCGTCTTGCCAGTCGGTGGTTGCTCCAAAATCGAAATCCAGGTACCCATCGTTACCTGTTTCCTGATAAAGACCAATTCTTGCTTTACGCCAATCGATTGCTGAAAGTACGTCCATTTTCTTTCTGACCTGAGATGCACTCACATACGTGGAGTAACTGACATTTCCCTGGCCTGACTTACCTCGCTTTGTGGTGATGATTACAACTCCATTGGCTCCTCTGGAGCCATAGATTGCTGTAGCCGAGGCATCCTTTAGGATATCAATGCTGGCAATATCGTCTGGGTTTAAGAAATTCAGTGGGTTTTTAGCCTGGGACCCTCCGGTATCTCCTGTACCAGAACCACCCTCTGTGGTATTGCCTCCACTTAGCGGCACCCCATCTATTACATAAAGTGGTTGATTAGAAGACCTGATACTGTTTGCACCTCTAATATTGACACTTACTGCTGCTCCGGGTTCTCCGCTGGAAGGGGTAATGTTGACTCCAGAAACCCTTCCCTGTAGAAGTTCTGTGGGATTGGTCATCACCCCTTTGTTAAAGTCTTTGGGCGTAACTGTGGTCATGGCGCCAGTCACATCCTTTTTTTCTATACTGCCATAGCCTATCACTACCACCTCGGCCAACTCAGCAATATCCATTTGCATTTTCACATCGATCCTTGTCTGTGACCCAATGTTGATCTCTTGTGTAACAAAGCCAACAAATGAGAATACCAGGGTTTGTGTAGCCGCTGGAATCTCTAGCCTATAGAGCCCTTCAAAATCAGTAGTGGTACCAAGGTTAGTCCCTTTGGCGATAATACTCACACCGGGAATTGGCTCACCCGTATCATCAAGCACGGTGCCACTGATGACCATCTTTTCCTGGGCATAAGCGTAAAGAGAAAGCACCATCAATAGCATGCTGATTATGACCTGCGGATTAAAAAATCTAAGTCTGTTCTCCATTTGTTTAGTTCGTTTTCTTGGTTTTCAAAGACTGACCGATATTGATATGCGGCGGATTGCTCCGCCGCATATTTGGGAATAGGGGTTCCAGTTTAAAAAATCTCTTCTTAGTTCGATTTAGGAACTAAAGTCATGGTGAACAATGCATGAGCTTCACCTTCTGTGTCCAGCCCTCCCGCTTCATATCCAAGACAAGTAGGATCTTCGTTTGAATCACCTGTGTTTCCAAGACCTGAAATCACAAGCGTATCTGCAGAAATCGACACAATAGTGTATTTGTATTCAGATACCAGCCCAAAATCTCTTGTGTTCCTACCTGACGTATAGTGACCGACATACCCTCCTTCACCGTCTACAGTGAGTTCATCTCCATCTATGGAGTAAGTAAAGTCAGTTTCCAACCAGGCAGTTACATCTGCACCCAGTTTGTTTTCGAGGGTTGTCTCTGATGTCAAATCAATACAACCTTCAGCACTTTCTTCTCCACAGGAATTAAAGTAGAGATATTCTTGCCAAAAGTTGCCGTTAAAGTTTCGAGTATAGTTTCCATCAGAAGTAAAAGTGAATTCATTGTTGAACATACATGCTCTGGACTCGGCAATCGCCGGATCTGTGCCCCACCAGACAGATGCTGGATCTTCAATCGCACCAAATCTATAGCCATGAAGCATCGGAGCAAGCACCCAGGTCTTAGAAGACTCTCCAGAAAGGATATCCATAGTGGTTAATGCACCTTTTTCAAGTGTGACTGCCTTTTCACTTGAGTCCTCCACACCGTCAGTGTTTTCCACTGTCAGCACAATGGTGTAAGCACCATAGTCATCATAAGTATGAGTACCCGGACTTTCGTCGGTCGAAGTGTTTCCATCGCCAAAATCCCATGCATAACTAACCGCATTTAATGACTCGTTGGTAAGCGTCACTGTCTTGGTTTCATTGTCCACGGACACACTAAACTTGGAAACTGCAGGTGTTGCTTCAGGCTCTGGCTCTTCAGTTTCTCCACAGCTGAGCAAAAAAGCAGAAGTAAGCATCAGCACCCACACGAATAACATTCTTGTCATTTTCATAATTTTTAAGTTTGGATTTAAAGTATTGTTTCGCATTTTATTTTCTCAATGCAGTGATTCTCCAAATAATCACTGGTACACTCACTGCATGAAGTGTTAATGCAATAGTCAAGAATCGGGCTTCAAGTGGGGTAGAATAAATTTCCGAAAAGGTGGAATAATCGGACAATTCATAAATTAATCGATTATTTCATGTCTTTTTTTATGCTTTTTTCAATCTTTATAGGAATAAATATGATTTTCAAAATCATCAACTTACGGAAAGGGTAATCGATCATTGAGCACACAGTCCAATTGATTATCTTCTCCGATAAAGGAGCAACCAACTCAACCAGAATGACAACCAAAAGCCCACGGATAACAGGAGTCTTTTTGACCATAGCCTTTATGGTTTGTAGCGCTTGTCTGACTGCCCAGGAGCAAATCAAATTTGCACATCTCGGTACCCATGAAGGACTGAGCCATACCTGGGCAATTTGTATCACCAAAGACAGTAAAGGCTTCCTTTGGGTAGGCACCATTCATGGTGCCAACAGGTACGACGGCAAAACTTTTAAAGTATTCAAAAGTGACAATACCAATGACAATGGGCTTACGGACAGCTTTATCCAAACGATAAAAGAAGACTCCAAAGGGAATATCTGGGTTGGTACTTATAGTGGTGGGTTGAAACTCTTTGACAGATCTACAGAAAAATTCGAATCGTTCAGAAACAAACCAAAGAGTCTCTATTCTATTAGTGATGACCGGATTCACACGATTTATGAAGACTCCAAAGGAAGGCTTTGGATTGGGACGAACCGGGGCCTGGATGAATACGACTATGACAATCAGTACTTTTCTCGCTATCATGGCATGAAAGGGCAGCCACATTTCACAGTAAAAGGAGCCGTTTATGCCATTTGTGAAGATCAAAGCGGAGATTTGTGGGTGGGTACGGAACTCGGACTTTACAGAATAGATCTTAAAACAAAAAAAATCGCTCTGTACGAAAATACACCAGAAGATGAGTCTAGCCTATCTAACAGTCATGTTACCTCGCTTTACCTGGATGAAAACAAACAAATGTGGATTGGTACATTGGGTGGTGGTTTGAACCTCTACAATCCCGCCATGGATTCCTTTGATCGGTTTACGAATGGCTCAGGTTCAGGACTATCTCATAATAGCGTTTTGTGCCTTTCCGGAAATCAATCAGGACAACTATTCATTGGCACAGAAGGTGGTGGTTTAAACATTATGGAAATCCACAACAGAAGCATCCATAGTTACATCCCAAACCATGACCAGGCTAGCATCAACAGTAACTCCATTCACAGTCTTTTTCATGATCCGGTCACACAAATCACCTGGGTAGGGACTTACCATGGTGGCATCAATTATTTCAGCAATCTGACTAAACCATTCTACCATTACAAATCAGAAGCCAATGGATTGAATAACAACAACGTGCTTTGTTTTAAAGAAGACCAAAAGTCTAACCTCTACGTAGGCACTGATGGTGGTGGTGTAAACATCCTCAACCTGAAGACCAATACTTTCAGCTATCTGAGTCACTCTGAAGAGGATCCAAACACTATCTTGAGCGATGCGGTGCTGTCCATGCATATTTCCTCTAAAGGAGACCTGTGGGTGGGCACCTTCAATGGCGGATTGGATCATATCCAAACAAATGGTCAGATCAAACACTATCGATATGATCCAAACGACCCAAAGACACTAAGTGGAAAAGATGTCAGTGCAATATTTGAAGATAAGAACAAAAACTTATGGATTGGGACCATGAAAGGAGGCCTTAATCTGTTTGATCCACGAACACGAACGTTCGAGCGTTTTCAATACAAGCCGGGAGATCCTTCAAGCATCAGAGACAACTTTATATCAGAAATCACCGAAGATCAAAATGGAAAACTATTGATCCAGACAGGCAAGTCACTGGAAATATTTGATCCGAAAACCAAAACCTTTGAGCGGCTGGAAAATCTCTTCAACATAATCGCAGGCATGCCAATTGCGACTATTGTAGATAGCAAAAAGAATATCTGGATGGGGACTCGAGAAGCATTGTGGTTTTTTGATCCCATCAACAAAAAGTTCAGAACCTATACCGAGCAGGATGGACTGCCTAGTAGTAGCATCACCGGGGTAATAGAGGATGAGAATGGGCACCTCTGGATAGGTACTATGAAAGGACTCGTAAGGTTTAAAAATGCTATCAACAACTATGATCAGCCTGATTTTCAGATCTACACAGTAGAAGATGGGTTGCAGGGAAATGACTTTAAAGACCTGGCTTGTTTTAAAGGAAGAGATGGAACCGTGTACTTCGGCGGACAAAATGGTTTCAATCGATTCAACCCCAATGACATCAAAGAAAACCCCTTACCTCCTCCCGTTGAGCTTACAGGATTTAAGTTGTTCAACCAGGAAGTAGACTTTGGCGAAGGCCAACCCATAGACAAACCCATAGATGAAGCAACTGAAATTGTATTGTCTTATAAACATAATGTGTTCAGCATTGAATTTGCAGCACTAAACTTTTTGCTTCCACAAAAGAACGAATATGCCTATATGATGGAGGGATTTGAGCGTAACTGGAATTTTGTGGAAAATCAAAACTCAGCTACCTACACCAACCTAAATCCAGGCAATTACACCTTTAGAGTAAAGGCTTCCAACAATGATGGTGTTTGGAATGAACAAGGCACCTCAATTGAGATCAAGATTCTTCCGCCATGGTGGCGCACCACATGGTTTCAGGCACTGTGTGCGCTGACAATCATTCTGGGAATCATTGCAGTTTTCCGCATCAGGCTATATCAGCTAAAGCTGAGACAGACAATACTGAAGAAACAGGTGGCAGAAGCTACACTTGAGATTCAAAATGTAAACACACTCCTGGAAGAACGCAACGAAGAAATAGAAAGGCAGAACAGCACCCTTATAAATAACAATCAGTTGCTCACCAAGCAAAATGAAGAATTAGAAAGTCAGTCCAAAAAAATCCAGAAACTGCTGAAGGATATCCAGGACTTAAGCGAAATGAAGCTCCGCTTTTTCACCAATATCTCGCACGAGCTGAGATCGCCGCTTACACTTATCATTGGCCCATTGGAAAACCTGATTGCCAGAACCATTAAAAACGGAACAGTACAGAGAGAGTATGACACAATGCACCGCAATGCCGTGAAGCTACTCCAATTGATCAATCAGCTGTTAGACTTTAGAAAAATTGAATCAGGAAATATCAGCTTGCATGCTCACCGTCATAACATCGTATCATTCTCCAACGACGTATTCAGGTCCTTCGCATTCCTTGCAGAGAAAAAAAGGATCCAATATGAGTTCAATGCCAGTTCAGACACTCTTGACTTGTGGTTTGACATGGAGAAAATGGAAAAGATCATCACCAACCTACTTTCCAATGCCTTCAAGTTCACACCTCCTGGGGGTAAAATCACTTTTAGCATCAATCGTGAATTAACGGAAGAAAACCAAAAGGTGGCCATTACTATTGCTGATACAGGAACGGGCATTGCTGAAGACCAGATAGACAAAATATTCGATTTGTACTACCAGGCTCAGAATGCCTCAAACCTTCGCCAAGCCAGCACTGGTATTGGTTTGGCACTGATGCGTCAGTATGTAGACCTGCACCACGGTGAGATTCAGGTAATCAGTCAAATTGGTGAAGGCACTACCATTATCGTGAAATTTAAGGAGGGCAAAGGGCACTTAAGCTCAGCAGAATACACCAACGAGGAAGTAGAATTGTACAACTCTTACTACACTTCCTATGAACTGGAAAGCCAGTTCCCTGAAATAGAAAGCAAAGAAAAAGCACCTCTTTGGGACCTTGACCTGGGAGAATCCCCTACGCTACTTATCGTAGAGGACAATCATGAAATCAGGCATTACATCAAAGAAGGACTTAGTGGGGCTTTTAAAATCATAGAAGCAGAAGATGGTCAGGAAGGATTAGAGCAAGCGTTGGAGCATTTGCCAGACCTGATCATAAGTGATGTACGAATGCCACGAGCAAGTGGCTTTGAGCTATGCGAGCAACTGAAAAACGATGAAAGAACCAGTCATATATCGGTCATTCTTTTGACCGCCTATTCCGGTGAGGAGAAACAGCTAGAAGGGTTGACCTGTGGTGCTGATGACTATATGATCAAACCATTCAACATCAATCTGCTCAAGCAGAAAATTAAAAACATCCTGTCCACACGCAGACATCTGATTGAGCGCTTTGAGACCACTGTTTCCCTGGATGCCACGAAGTTGGCCACTAACCAGGCAGATGCCAAATTCATCCGAAAGGCCATTGAAGTCATTGAGGAAAATCTATCTAATTCTAAATTTAGTGTAGAAGACTTCAGCGAGCACTTTCGCATGAGCAGAAGAAACCTGCTGCGCAAAATCAAAACCGTATCCGGGCTGTCAGTCAATGAGTTTCTCAAGAATATCAGGTTAAAGAAAAGTGTACAACTCCTTCAGGATGCAGAAATGAACATCTCAGAAGTAGCTTATGCGGTTGGGTTTAGTGACCCGAAGTATTTTAGCAAGTGCTTTAAAGAGCAATTTGGCCAAAGCCCGTCAGACTACCACTCCAAGGTAGTAGAGCAGTAAGCTTGTCCCTAAAATTCTTTTCACTAACGATGTTGCAACTTTTTTTGCTCTGAAATCATTAGTTTTATATTAGACAACAAGCCCATTATGGAAGACATCATTAGCTTTTTCGAAGAGGTACCGACCTGGTTCCGGTCGCTGATTTTGATTGGTGGTATCGTGATTTTCTGGATTGCCGAAGGGGTATTACCTCTGTTCACATTTCAGTACAAAAAGACACGGCATGCCGGACTTAATTTATTCTTCACCCTTACCACAGCCATCATTGGCTTTGGACTGGCTGGTGTATTACTGCTTTCCTCTCGCTGGGTGGCAGATAATCAGTTTGGCTTGTTATACCTGATCGAGATGCCTTTGTGGGCACAGGTAATTGTGGGTATTTTATTGCTAGACCTGATCGGGGCATATTTTATCCACTGGACCGAGCACAAAGTAAAATGGATGTGGAAATTTCATCTGGTACATCATAGTGATACAACGGTAGATGTAACTACAGGACTAAGACATCATCCTGGTGAAACGGTCTTTCGGATCAGTTTTACTATTTTGGCGGTAATTGTGGTTGGTGCACCAATTGGCATTGTCATGCTGTACCAATCGCTCTCTGTCTTGTTTGCCCATATTACCCATGCCAACATCAACATGCCATCCAAAGTAGATCGTGCGCTATCGTATGTTTTTGTAACCCCACACATGCACAAAGTGCACCATCACTATCAACAACCCTTGACCGATTCCAACTATGGTAATATATTTTCTTTGTGGGACCGAATCTTTGGAACCTATACCAGCGTAGAAGATACAAAGAGCTTGAAATATGGGATTGATACCCATATGTCTCCTGATGAGAATGATCGATTGGGTAACCTGTTAAGCATTCCTTTTCAGAAATACAGGCCACCAATCGTAAACAAACCCAAAGAAGCACCTGATGCACAGGTCTCCACCAATGAAGTTACTACTTAGTATTTCCCTGATTGCATACACGTTTTGCCTACAGGCTCAAAAAAAAGATGTAGAAGTTTACCATGAAACTCAGGAGGACAATTCAATCAGGATTTTCGCTCGGAATAACACTGCGGTGGTACAAAGTGTGAAAATTGAAGCGACATTTAAAGGCATGAAAATCTCAGATAACCTACCGATGGTTAAAGTGGTTGAGCCTAAGGAAAGTCTTTATTTCTTTACCCTCACACCAGAAAAAGGATCTTACTCCTATAATTACAGGTTCACTTATATCAAAGGTGATGTAAATGCAAATCACAATGATGATGTGGTTTACATGCTACCCTATGCAAAGGGACGGACTTTCAAAATAGATCAGGGTTATAATGAAGGACCTACCCACATGAACCAATATGCACTGGACTTTCATATGGATACAGGCACAGAAATTACGGCAATTAGAGATGGAATAGTGATGGATGTGGAAGAAAAAAACAGTAAGGGTTGCCCTCGTGAAGAATGCTCTAAATACAATAACTATGTAATGATCCGACATGATGACGGTTCCGTAGCTGACTATTCCCACATCATGAAAAATGGGTCTAAAGTTAAAATCGGGGACAGAGTAAAGGCTGGGGATCCGATAGCACTAAGCGGTGAAACCGGTTTTGCCAGTGGCCCGCACCTACACCTGGAAGTATATGTGATGACTTTTAATGGCCAGCAGTCTGTTAAGGTCGAATATCACCTGGACGAAAATACTATTGGTATTCCACAATCAGGCAAGACATATAAAAACTAACTCCTACCATCCGAAAGAATGCTTGGACTTGAATAGAATTTCCACAGGGTTTATCTCTCAATGGAAAACTATTTGAGACAAATTTCGTATATATAATAGAAATTTGTCCGAAATGAAAGTAGAAGAACCCTTGGCAATTTACGGAATTAAGAAAAACGATCTTGATTCAGACATTGAGTTGATCAACCATGCACGCTCTGGAGTGCAAACCAAAATGCTTTGGGATTTTCTTAAAGTCATCAAAACAAGTAAATCAGATTTTGAGGAGCTTTTGCCTTATTCCCTCAAAACTTTTAGCAGAAAAAGCACACTTGACGAGTCCATGGGCGAGCGCATACTGACCATCATTCGTGTCTTCAAAGTGGGTGAGGAGTTCTTTGGGGATGTGGCTCCTTTCAAAGATTGGATCAACCGCTACAACCCTATATTAGGTGATTGTCCCAAAAACTACCTAAAAACCACTACGGGATGTCAGGTGATCATTGACACCCTCGGCCGAGCAGCTCATGGGGTGATGGCATGAAAGTATATAGAATCGCAAAAAACAAATACATTGAAGACCTCAGTGGCTATGGGGCATATCTGTATGGTGGTAGGTGGTCTACTAAGGGAACTTATGCGCTTTACACTGCGGTCACCAAATCCCTTGCTTATCTTGAGTTTATTGTTCACCAGTTTGACCAGCAAACCTGGCCTTCAAATATCTCAATAGCTACCATAGAAGTTGGTCAAAAATCTCCCATAGCTCCCCTATCTGATCTTCCCCATGGCTGGAACTCACTGAACTATCACATATCCTGTCAACAAATTTCCAAGGAGTATTTCGACCAAGACATATTGGGCATTCAAGTGCCTTCCGTGATCGTACCAGGAGAATTCAACATTATTTTCAATCCACAACATCCTGACTTTGCACATCTCATCACAATAAAGGAGATTGAACCTTTACACATTGATGATCGATTCTCAAATGGAAGAAATCATCGATGAGTATTTCAATGGCTAGTGTGGTGATTTTATAAATCGAGAATTGGCCTATCTATTAAAACTCGCAGTTGCCCGGAGTACGAGGAAAAGCAATCACGTCCCGGATATTGCCCATGCCAGTCACAAACTGGATCATACGCTCAAAGCCAAGACCGTACCCGCTGTGCGGAACAGCTCCAAACTTTCGTGTATCCAGGTACCACCACATTTCCTCTTGGGGAATATCCATTTCCTTCATGCGGGTAGTGAGCCTGTCCAAACGCTCCTCACGCTGGGATCCCCCTACAATTTCCCCAATACCCGGAAACAGGATATCCATTGCTCCAACAGTCTTTTCATCATCATTTTGGCGCATATAGAAGGCTTTGATGTCTTTCGGGTAGTTGTAAAGAATAACCGGCTTTTTGAAATGCTTCTCCACCAGAAATCGCTCATGCTCTGACTGAAGGTCTGCCCCCCACTCCTCTATAATATAGCTAAACTTCTTCTTTTGGTTTGGCTTAGATCGTTTCAGGATTTCGATCGCTTCAGTATAGCTCACGCGCTCAAAATCATTTTCAAGCACAAACTTCAGTCGTTCTGTAAGTGACATTTCAGCTCGTTCACTCTGAGGTTTATTTTTGTCCTCTTCATCAGCACGTTTCTCCAGGAAAGCCAGGTCATCCCCACAGTTGTCCAACGCATACTTCACCAGATACTTCAGCATACTCTCAGCCAGGTTCATGTTGTCCTGAAGATCATAGAAAGCCATCTCCGGCTCAATCATCCAAAATTCAGCAAGGTGCCTGGTGGTATTGGAATTTTCAGCTCTGAAAGTAGGACCAAACGTATAGATCTCAGAAAGTGCCATGGCGGCAAGCTCACCTTCCAGCTGACCAGATACAGTCAGGTTCGCTTCTTTTTCAAAGAAATCCTGTCTGAAATCAATGCCACCTTCATCATTTTTTGGAATGTTGTCCAGTTCAAAGTTTGTTACCCGAAAGGTTTCACCAGCACCTTCTGCATCTGAAGAAGTGATGATAGGCGTGTTGATATAGAAAAAACCCTGATCATTGAAGAACTTATGGACTGCAAATGCCATGGCATGTCGCACGCGCATCACCGCACTAAAAGTATTGGTTCTAGGGCGTAGGTGAGCGATTTCACGTAAAAATTCGAGACTGTGCTTTTTTGGTTGCAACGGATACTTCTCCGGATCTGCCTCTCCAAACACATGAATGGTTTCAGCCACCAACTCACAAGTTTGTCCTGAGCCCTGAGATGCTACTACCTCGCCCGTTGCGGAAATACTCGCACCAGTGGTGATCTTTCGGAGCAGTTCTTCACCAAACTTTTCCGCATCTGCTACTATTTGCAAATTATTGATTGTGGAACCGTCATTCAGCGCTATAAACGCAACATTCTTGCTGGCGCGTTTGGTACGCACCCACCCCATGACCGTTAATTCTTGGCCAATTGGCTCTTTGGTCAAAACAACTTGAATCTTGGTTCGTTTTTCTTTCACAGTATCAATAACTTAAGTCCATATAAACAGCGCAAAAAAAGGATATTTTGACGGTTTAATCAAAGAATCACAGAATTATGATAATTTTGATTTGGAGCTAAAGTAAACCATGCAAAAACTCAATCTTACACAATCATTATCCCAGAAGCTGTCTCCTCAGCAGATACAGTTTATCAAGCTGCTTCAGGTGCCCACTGCGGAGCTGGACGCGCGCATAGAAGAGGAGCTGGAAGTAAATCCGGCATTGGAAGAAGGGGCACAGGAAAAAGAAGAGGAATATGCCAGTGAAGATGAATATGATGAGTATGACAATACATCCGATAAGGAGAGTATAGAAGAGTATCTTCATGATGACTTTTCGGGATATAAAATGCAAGGAGATGGCCGTAGCCCGGATGAGGAAGACAAAGAAATACCTATTTCTGTGGGCTCTACCCTGCACGAGCGGCTGATGACTCAGCTCGGGTATCTTCGTCTTAATGAAAGAGAGCATAAACTGGGCGAGCAACTCATTGGGAGCATCGATTCTGATGGGTATATCCGAAGAGAACTCGAAGCGATAGTCAACGACCTGATCTTTTCACAAAACATTGAAACTGACGTAGAGGAACTTGAAACTATCCTCTATAAAATTCAGGACTTTGATCCTCCGGGAATCGCTGCTCGTAACCTCCAGGAGTGCCTCATGCTGCAACTGGAAAGAAAAGATGACCATACAGAGTATGTGGATATAGCCAAGCTCATTCTTGAGAAGTGCTTCAATGAGTTTAGCAAAAAACACTACGACAAGATTTCGAAAAAATTGGGGATTGAAAGCGAGGAAGTGCTCAAGGAGGCCATCTCCATGATCACCAAACTTAATCCCAAGCCAGGTGGGTCAGGTGAAGACATGGCCAAAACTGCTCAATACCTAATGCCTGACTTCTTACTGAGCAACAATAATGGCAAACTGGAACTCACCCTCAATTCAAGAAATGCACCAATGCTGAAGGTGAGTAGATCCTACGCAGATATGCTCCATGCCTATGACAAGAGTGACAAAAAAGACAAGAAACTAAAAGAGACTGTTTCCTTCATCAAGCAGAAGCTGGATTCAGCCAAATGGTTTATTGATGCGATAAAACAACGTCAAAATACGCTGCTCAATACTATGCAAGCCATTATTGACTTCCAGTATGATTATTTTCAGGAGGGTGATGAGAGCAAACTGCGCCCCATGATTTTGAAGGATATTGCCGATACCATACACATGGACATCTCCACGATTTCGCGTGTGGCCAACAGTAAAAGCATCCAAACCGAATTTGGCATATTCCCTTTGAAATACTTCTTCTCAGAAGGTATCGCTACAGACAGCGGTGAAGACGTAAGCAGTAGGGAGGTCAAAAATAAACTGAAAGAGTTCATTGATCATGAGGATAAGGCCAAACCGCTCTCTGATGACAAATTGGAGAAATTACTCCGAGGAGAAGGATACAATATTGCCAGAAGAACAGTGGCTAAGTATCGCGAGCAACTCAATATCCCTGTGGCCAGACTTAGAAAACAACTCTAAGTGAAGGAAATCTTGATGAAAATTATCTCTGGAGTATTTCATCCGCTGTTGATGGCCACTTATTGCTGTGTGTTGATGTATCTATTGATCCCAGAGATTTATGCACCAATCAGCTACGAGTCCATTCCTTATTTTATTGGGGTTGTTTTTCTTACCACCAGCGTAGTGCCGACACTGAGCATCCTTTTTCTCCGGTTGACACAAAGAATCTCAAGCATGGAAATGACAAGATTGGAAGAGCGGTCTTTACCGTTTTTGTCTATTGGGGCTTTTTATGGAGTGACCTGCTACATGTTTTACTCAAAAATGCGTGTGCCACAATCGCTTTTGGTGATGATGATTAGCGTGACCATCCTGATATTCCTGATTTATTTAATTAGCCTCAGGTTTAAGATCAGCGTACATTCATCCGCTATTTGGGGAGTGGCCGGCATCTTCAGTGCACTAGCCATCAAATACTTGTCCACGGATTTCATTTTGCCATTATCCTTGATCTTTTTAGCGGCGGGAGCTACGACTATGTCGAGACTTTCACTGGGTAGACATACTCCAGACGAAAGCTGGAGTGGAGTTTGTCTTGGGTTCTTCTTTTGCTTTGCAGCGTTTTTCTTCTTTGGTTAAACTCAGAATCCACTGAAGTTGATCCCTATAGTGGCAGCCTGTGGAACAATCCCTGAATCATCCACTGGCCCATCAAATACATTATTGAAATAGTATTTGTAAAAAACATGGAAGGTTTTGAATCCAAATCGGGCCTGCACACCATAACGGAACTGCTCCAGGCCAAAATTGGCATATAGTTTTTCCTTATACTCATCCTCACCAATTCCATATTTGATCTTTGTATGTCCTCCTATGCGCATACCAGCCATTCCGCCAAGGCCAATAAACCAACCTTCACCATTTACAGTCCCCAAAGGATGCCATCTGAATTCGACGGGGAGCTCCAGATAGGTAGTACTTAGTTTATTCTTAGTCAAAAATGCTCCAGCCAGTGTATCCAGGCTCACCGAACCATCATCATCCCGCAGCCAGGTGTACTGTCCATCAAAAGAGTACTTATCAAAAGTAAATCCGAGAGAAGCGTGAAATGCAAAATGATCACTGAACCGTACTCTATGGTTATAATAAATTCCTACTGATTCAGAACCCCACAGTTTGGCCGGCAATAACTCTGGTTTATCTGACCAAAGGTTCATTCCGAAATCAACCATCAAATCACCAGGAAGATCTGGCTGCTTTGGACGCGAATCATCTTGTGCAAATGCAGTAAGGGTAAGTAATAATAAAAGTGCAATTCCGCTTAGTCGCTTCATACTGTTTTTGATTTCGGTGGCAAAGATAGAATCTATTTTAAAACCTAGGGGATTAACGTTGATATATAAGACAAATTATTAACTTTGTGCTCGATTTTGATTGACCTGCCCTATTAAAGGGTGCAAGATAAGGTCAAGAATTCAGCTCGGAAGGAGTTGTGATCTTAAAAAGTGTTAATCAAAAAAAATGGCTTCCTAGCTCAATTGAATACCTGCCTTGCCGGCAGGCAGGGAGCACCTGATTACGGCTGTGCGTATGTATATGGTATACGTTTTAAAAAGTGTTGGTTTTGGAAGGCACTATACTGGAATGACCGATAACCTTGAACGAAGGTTAGAAGAACATAATAATGGCAAAACAAAATCCACAAGAGCTTACAAGCCGTGGGTTATCGTTTATAGTGAAGAATACCAAACTCGTGAAGAAGCCAGGATACGTGAAAAGTATTTAAAAAGTGGTTCGGGTAGAGAATGGTTGAAAAAGAAAATGGCCTCCTAGCTCAATTGAATAGAGCACCTGATTACGGCTCAGGAGGTTGCAGGTTTGAATCCTGCGGAGGTCACTAAGAGAGCTCGGGAAATACTTCTCGGGCTCTTCTTGTTTTAAAAGGTTTTTTCTTCAAACCTGCAACGAGTTGCAGCCCTAGCCGGGCGCGTTTGAATCCCTGCCTTGCCGGCAGGCAGGCTGCGGAGGTCTCTAAGAGAGCAAAGCCCTTTCATCCATATGAAAGGACTTTTGTGTTTTGGTACATTCAGAATTGATTCCGAACACATGTTCCTTTTCAAATAATCTATTCTTTAAACATACTTCCCCAACGTGCTTCTTAATACCTCCATGCTGAACGGTTTACTAATAAAGTCTTTGATACCCACTGCAAAGCAAGCTTCCTGATCAACCTTTAATGCATTGGCGGTAATGGAAATGATCACCGGGTGTCGGTCACGTTCGTGTTCCAGTATTTCCTTTGCGGCCTCTATCCCGCTTTTCTCAGGCATCCTGATGTCCATCAGGATAAAGTCGTAATCACCTTTCAATGCCAGATTCACAGCTTTCTGCCCATCTTCGGCCAGGTGAATATCGGAAACCCCAAGATTATTGAGCATCTTAATCAAGACCATTTGGTTGATCGCCTGGTCTTCAGCCACGAGTATTTTTAACCCGGAGAAATCGACCTCATACCGAAGTTTAGGCTGTTCCTTCTCCTCCACACCTTCATTAACCTTGAAGGGTAGAATAAAACTAAAAACAGATCCAATTCCCGTTGATTCTTCCAATTGAATATTCCCACCCATCATGGTGACTATGCGCTTGCTGATCGCAAGACCCAGTCCCGTACCTTCTACAGCCGGATTGCTGTTGTCACGATGAAATTTTTCGAAAATATACGGTTGAAGTTCTTCAGGAATCCCTGACCCGGTATCCTCCACCCAGGTTTTTATGATGGCCCTGTCTTCCACTTTTGAGATCAGCTTAGACCTGATGGTAACCTGACCTTTTTCCGTAAATTTCAGTGCATTATTTACCAGATTGATCAGCACCTGGCGCAGGCGCCCAGCATCTCCCAGGAGTCTAACAGGAATTGAATAATCGCTTTCGTGCACCAGGTTCACCTCTATTTTCTCACTCAATACCGGGTGGAAAAAATTCACAACTTCGCCAATTACCTTATGATAATCAAACTGATTTTCGAGCAGTACCATCTTATCTTCCTCGATCATGGTCAGATCCAGCACATCGGAAATAAGGTTTCTAAGAATATCGCTACTATATACCAGGTCTCTGACGAGTATTTTTTGTTCTTCATTGAGGTTCGTCTGATCCAGGAGCTCAGCGGTTCCCACAATCCCATTCAGTGGAGTACGCATTTCATGACTGATATTGGCCAGAAAAGTAGTCTTAGCCCGATCAGCGATCTGAGCTTTTTGTTTCTCGCGTTCCAGGTTGTTGTTTGTTCTGGTGAGCTGCACCCGATCCCGCGCATAAGCACTTTTGAAGATAAACATGGTGATCGCCAGCAGACCTAGCATGATCACGTTGGCTATTGCCAGATCACGTAGGAGCGCAAATTGATCAAGATATGGTGCAGCAGCATCTGGATCATAAAACTCAAAAGTCGTAAGGCCGAGCACCATTCCTATGGAGAGCAGAATGAACAACTTGAAATCCCGCGGATCCAATACCAGCAAGCCGGACAAAAACACCAAAACGAAGAAGTAGCTTATCGCTCCCTTCAATCCGCCTGAAGGCATCCATGCCAGACCCAAAAAGATGAAAACAATGATATAATAAGCAGCAGAGACATACCTCAGTGAGGCACCTCTCTTATGGAAAAAATATAGCGCAGTATAAACAATGGACCCAAAGGCATATATGGACATTACCGGCCATTGATAACCAAAAAGTAAACCTGCCACAGTCCAGAAATAGAAGACGAGTACGGTAAGGAATAGCGTGATCTCAAACAGTCTGTGCTCAACAGGATTGTGCTCATTATTGGTCGGTAAGAGATCTTTTAACTTCAAGTTTTACAGCAGTCAATTAAATAGGAGGAGCGATCAAAACCGTCCTCCCACACAAATTACTTTAGTAATATAATGACTAACAGATCACTCTGGAAATAATGAGCCATCCAATCCCGGAATGATTCGCAGTGCATTTTTATAATAGACCTTTTTCAATACCTCATCAGAGAGGTCTAAACCATACATACTCCAGAAAGCATGGTACTTTTTATAATAAGGAAAATACTCATCGGCGGTTTCCAATACCCGGAAGTAGGTGTAAAACTCCTCCGGATTGTAAGCATCTTTCGCAAACAAAATACGATCCTGGTATTTCTCAAAGAAGGCCTTTGCAAATCGTGGCTGTCGACCCAACTCCGCTATTACTGCACCAATCCCAACATTCACATTTGGGTAAGTATCAAGATGCTCCCCGAGTGCAGCCAGATCATTGGCCATCCAACCCATATGCGCATTGATAAAGGTGGTGCCCGGATGCTTTTTAAATATCTGATGCTGCTCCGCAATTATTTGCTCAAACGGAGCCGGATCATCCGCACTTCGCTTTCTCCCGGGACGCAATTTCAGCTCCAACCAACGTTCGTTTTTCTCATCATGTGGATCCCAAAAACTCTTTGGGTCAGCGGCATGTATCAGTACGGGAATTCCCAACTCTCCACATTTAGCCCAAACCGCGTCAATCCTCGGGTCATCTATGGCCACTCTATTTCCCTCAATGTCATTGATACCCATACCCAGGCTTTTATAAATCTTTAGCCCTTTTGCGCCATTTTCCACATCTTCTTCCAGCTGACGTACGGCAGCTTGAGTCCAGTCTTCTCTACCTATTTCTTTGAAAGAAACATTGGTAAAAACAACAATTCTTCCGGGAGCTTCGCCATTTACACGTCTCACCATGGATGCGAGATATTCCTGTGATCCTATGTCCCCGGCTTCCCGGTCAAAGCCTCTTCCGCTCAGGTTAACCATAATCCCCATATTGAGTGCATCCATCTCATCTTCCAGCCTTTCTATTTTATCTACCGTAAGGTTCCATTGATGACTATGTACATCAATAAATGGAAATTTAGCACGAGTAACTGGGTGTTGCGGAACCACCAATGTGGACTCTGGATCGTACGTTTCAAAATCCATTGTAGGGGCCGGTTCTTCCTCCTGGGCTTGTGCTGAAAAAAGGGTAATTATCAGGAAGAATAGTAGAGTTAATTTTCTAGTCATAAATCGAAAAATATTTTTACATAAATAGTTTTTACGCGCACCTTTTAAATAAGATTTACGTTATCGCATTTACAATTATTAAAATGAACCTCAATACTAGTTTGTTTTATCGAATTGCGATTGTAACCGGGTTTGCTTTTGCGATTCTTTTTGGCTTAAGAGCTTCGATTCCTGGCCGCTCTACGGCGGGTGAACATCAATTGGATGACTTCATACAACGACAGTATGACCAGTTGAAACCAATGGAAAATTCAAAACCTTCGTTTGATCTTTACCGCCGGGGTATGGTGGGTTATTTTAATATGCTGGAAGACGGCAAAGAGATCAACAATGGCAAGATCACACTCATTGATTTTAGACTTTCGTCCAATAAAAAAAGGCTGTGGATAATTGACCTTAACCAAAATAAGGTCATATATTACAGGTTAGTTGCCCATGGTAAAAATACCGGTGAAGAGTATGCTCGTCATTTCTCCAACATTAAAAACTCTAATCAAAGCAGTGTTGGATTTTATCTGACGGGTGAAAATTACAATGGAAAACATGGACTATCCCTTAGGTTGGATGGGATGGAACCTGGCTTCAATGATATGGCTCGAAACAGGGCGATTGTGATGCATTCTGCAGCTTATGTCAGTAAGGATTTCACCAAAAACATTGGGAGGTTGGGAAGATCTTTTGGCTGTCCGGCCATTGCCCTGAAGGATCATAAGGAAATCATTAAAGGCCTGGCCAATCAATCTGTGCTCTTTATTTATTACCCTTTAAAGGAGTATGAAGAGCAAACCAAATACAACGATATAGACAAAGCACGTGCATATTACACCAACAACTATTTATAGTGTGGGCTCACTAGCTAGAGCTGTCTTGAGTCGTTCATCGCGGTTGTAGACATCTTTCCGGAAATTCAAAACGCCACGTTCATCAACAAAAGACGTCCAGTATTGCATGTGAACACGTAGTGGTTTGCTTAGAATAATCGTTTGGTTGCTTTTTGATTTTACAATCTCATCTACCTGAACCTTGCCCAAAGGCCGGGCCTGAAGACTGCTCAGATAGTAAGCAAAATCCATAGGCCTTGACAGCCTTATACATCCGGAACTCAGCGCTCGTTCTGCTTTTACAAAAAGCTCCCGATGGTTGGTATCATGCATATAGATGTTGTATTCATTTGGAAAAATGAACTTCACCTGACCCAGAGCATTGTTGGGTCCTGGCTCTTGACGGAGTGTATAAGGAAAAGACCTTCCTTTGATACCTGCCCAATCTATTTCGGATGGATTTACTTCAGCTCCGGCACTGTTTAATACCTTAATATTAAGAGAAGTGAGATAATTAGGTTTTTTAGCCTGAGCGGGAATCATGTCCTGAAACAATATTGTAGGCGGCACTGTCCAGTAAGGATTCACCACCATGTATGTCATGTTAGAGGAGAAGACAGGGGTTTGCCTGTAAGGTTTACCCACTGCAACTTCCATTTCCAGGTTCACTTGAGAGTCTTTCACCACCTCCAATTCAAATGCCGGAAGATTGACCATGATGTAGTGATCACCCAAATCCTGTGGCAGCCATCTGCTACGCTCCAAATTCAGGATAATATCTTCAATTCTATCCTCAACAGGCACGTTCATAGACTGAATTGTTCCTTTGCCCAAAGCACCATCTACCTCCAGGCCATGACGTTTTTGATAATGCTTAATAGCTGCTTCCAGTTCTTCATCAAATACTTCAGGTTGATCATTTGTATATGGGAGAAGGTCCCCGGTTTTTTTCAGGCGATCACGCACAGCAAGAACCCGATTACCCTGATCTCCCAATTTAAGCGTAGAACCCTCTTCTAGTGTCGCCCAACCACCTTTGGCTTGAAGCTCCTGATATACTTTCAATTGTTCTTTGAGCCTATTGTAAGCTTTGTAGATTGGCCGTATTTCATTGAGTGCCCCGGGAATATCCTCCGATAATAAGGCTTTAGTCATCAATTCCACTGGATCTCCCTCACGTCTGTTTACCTTCCAATCTGTATTCAGAGTAGCCGGGTTTACTTTGCCGGACATTAAATGAGAAGCCAGTAAAAAGAATGAATCTGTAAGTAAAAGTTCAAGACCTGCTTGTTCAAAATAATTCAGATCAGACTTCATGGTCATTTCTTCAATGACCTGAAGGTGATAATCCTCCGGATTCAATCCATCGTCAGCACAGGCCTTTACTTCCCTGATCAGTTGATCTCTCAACATATTGGTCCAGATGGGTTCAAAAAAGCGATTTGTATAAAAATTGGAGATGGACTTTCCACAGCAAATAGGTTCTCCCTTTACCATAAGGCCACTTCCTCTTAACGCTTCTATTTTCAGCCGAATTTCTGTCTGGATATCCTCATCCGACTGGCCAAATGTTATTAAAGGAGTCAACAACAATATGAATGAGATAAATCTAAACGCTCTATTTTTAAAGACTAGCATAGATTAAAAGTACCTCACACCACCAACAAAAAAAAGTCATTGATCCACGAGTAATCTCGTCACCAATGACTTTTCGTCTATAACTGGTTATAAATTACGAATTGAAAATCTCCTCTACTCTATCACCAAAGTCATCAAGAGCTTCTTCTACGTCATTTGAAGTGTTTTTCGCAAACTCTTTAGTATCATCCCAAGCTTGCTCAGTAGAGTTTTCTACTCTATCCAAAGCTCGGTCAAGATCATCACCTTTCTCTTCAAGGTCATCTTTGACGTCCTCAAGTCTGGCTTTGTTGTTGTCAGATGCTTGTGCGATCTTATCATCAAGCTTATCAAGCTCAGTTTCTACATTGAGCTTCATCTCTTCTAACTCATACTTCAAGTCATTTTTTTCTTCGACAAAGTCACTTTCCATCTCTTGCATGGCAGTATCCTCATTGCGTTGCTCTTTTGTGTTAGAACATGCAACTACAAATGTAGAAATCAGGACTATGCTTAAAATTCTGGTTATCGTCTTCATAATGGTGTTATTTGAGTTCATAATTATTTACAGTATGTAATCGTTTTGAGTAATAACAGCATTGAAACAACCATACCAAACACGTAGATGTTTGATCCACTGATAGTTACATTTTACACACAAAGCAGTTTTTTGCCATTTTGACACGAGTTTTCCAATAATGAAAGGAATGCTTTGATTTCTGAAAAAGTGTACGCAAGCTGTACAGTATCGAAATCCACAATGTTCGGATGCGAACACATTTTGCATTAGGCTTCAATCTTATATTTATAACTATCTGATTTTATGAGTGTTATGATTTTTGGCACAGGCATTGCCAATTAGATACTCGTTATGTTATCGAAAAAGACATTTACTCAAAACGGACTTAGTAAAACGCTCTTGATCATCATCGGGGTGATCATAGCGATTTTACTGACATTGAACAGTCCTCTCTTTACTGCGGAAAGTATCAATCTACCTGGAGCTGAACTTGAGCCAGTTGCTGAACTACCTAAGGATCAAAACTCAAACTCAAAGGGATCTTCTGGCTCAAGTTTCAATTCTACTACCCAAATGTTTCATATATTTACCAACAACCTACCGTATTTGAACAACAAATAAGGACTATGCAAAAGCGACTTTTCAGATCAAAAACAGATACAATGCTTGCGGGAGTATGTGGTGGTATTGCCGAATATTTCGGACTGGACCCTTCGCTTGTAAGGATTGCTTATGTGTTGGTATCCATCTTAAGTGCAGCTTTTCCCGGACTATTGGTTTACTTAATCCTCTGGATTGTTATCCCCGAACAGTTCTAAATAAATTTAGAATAAGTGTTGATCCATCGTGTAGGCACTTCGCCGCTGACAGCTGTTTCATAATCTGAATAATTGCAAGGGATCATTCTACTTCGCAGAAAGCCAGAAGTTTCTTCCGGATGCGGCACTTCCATCCACCACTTTTCAGAAATCTTGCTTTTATAGAATTTAATGGTCGAAGGTTCCCCTCCGAGTGATACTTCATAAACCAGGTAATCATTTGACCTGAAGTTCTTGTCTCCCTTTCGGTTATAAAATCCTTCAATGAAATACCAGATCATGGTGGAGAGCACAAAAGCTGTTTTACGGTCTTCAGTATCTTTATCCACATCATATTCATAAAAGCCTATAGAGCTCAGCTTGTCATTCAAACCAGCATACCAACACAGCTGACACGCCTCCTCTCCAGTAAGCCCGTATACTTTGGAATCCACAGCCCCGGGGCAATAATGTGCCTGAATTGCCGAGATATCAAATGAAAGCATGTCGGCATCCCTTACTATTGGCTCCAAATCCTTAATGTTTTCTTTGACCACACCAAGCCTTACGTTTTCAAAATAGAGCTTTTCCAGCAACTCAGCTTCCTTGGTTTCCACCAGATAAGACTGGTGAGCTAACTGGTAGTAACTGAAAAGAAAATTAGGGTCATGCTTAAAAATACGGTGAATGTGAGACAGAGAAGCAATAGCTGATTTAGGGTCACCCAGGTCCAGTTTATTATCAATATTGAGAACGGTGATTAGCTTCTCTTGATTTTCATATGCCTGGTACTGTCCCAGATCAAGATTGTGACTGCCTCCAATAATCAATGGCAAGATGCTCTCTTCCATTAAAAAAGCACAAACCTCCTGAAGCCGTTGATAGGTGTCTTCCAGTTCGGGGCCATTTCTAAAATTGCCCAGATCGACGATTTTCAAGTTGCCAGACCCCTTTTTGAGCTGATAGAAGCTTCGTCTGATTTCATCTGAGGATTTTGCAATCCCATGTTGGTTGACCTCCTCAGAGCCTCGTGCTTCCTGTAAACCAATAATCGCTATATCGCGATCATCAAGCTCTGGCATTCGCTCGCGATTGATATAAATACTATGGGCAATGGCCGAAGATGGCAATTTGGAAAGATCAATATCCTCAGAAATAGGATCGAAAAAGAGCTTTAAATCCATGATGGTAAATGGTTTGGACAAAACTAAATAAAAAAATCGCCTATCCTCGATTGGACTTTGAAGAAACAAAAAAGGGGAAATTGCTTTCCCCTTCCAATTAATGCTTTTTGTGATTACCCTCCGAAATCATCGAATCGGATGTTTTCATCAGGAATTCCGTAATCCTCACCCATTTTCTGAACTGCAGCGTTCATCAATGGAGGCCCACAGAAGTAAAGTTCAATTTCTTCTGGCTGATCATGCTTACTGAGGTACTGATCTATCACCGCCTGATGTACGAACCCTAGGAATCCATCACCCTGCTCATCCTCCATGTCTTTTTTCACTTTCCAGTTATCCTCTGGGAGTGGCTCAGAAAGCACAACGTAAAACTTGAAATTAGGAAAGTTCTTCTCTAGGTCAAGGAAGTGATCAAGGTAGAATAACTCTCTCTTCGATCGCCCACCGTACCAGTAAGTCACTTTTCTGCCGGTTTTTAAAGTTCTGAACAGGTGATAAAGGTGTGACCGCATAGGTGCCATTCCTGCTCCACCACCTACATAAAGCATCTCTGCATCTGAAGGATTGATGAAGAACTCACCGTAAGGCCCGGAAATAATCACTTTATCTCCTGGCTTTCTAGAGAATATATAAGAAGAAGCAATACCCGGATTTACTTTCATCCAGCCATTTGCTGACCTGTCCCATGGTGGAGTTGCCACACGCACATTTAGCATGATTTCTCTGCCTTCAGCAGGATAAGAAGCCATAGAATATGCTCGCTCAACTATTTCACTGTTTTTCATCTTCAGGTCCCACAGTCCAAATTTATCCCACTCAAGTTGGAATTTATCTGGCTGATCGTGCTCTTCAGGGTGAGCAGTGATATCCATATCTTTATAGTCAACCTCACATTCAGGTATCTCAATCTGGATATATCCTCCAGCTTGATAATCCATGTCTTCAGGTATCTCCACAACAAACTCTTTAATAAAGGATGCCACGTTGTAATTTCTTACTACAGTTGCTTCCCATTTCTTGATACCGAAAATTTCTTCCGGTATCTCGATTCTCATATCTTGCTTTACCTTCACCTGGCAGCCAAGGCGAACGCCTTCTTTCTGCTCAGATCTACTTAAGTGACCCACCTCAGTAGGGAGCACTTCTCCACCACCTTCATGAACCGTACACTTGCACTGAGCACAAGTACCACCACCACCACACGCTGATGGTAAAAATACTTTCTGACCAGAAAGTGTAGACAAAAGTGATGATCCTGCAGGAGCAGTGATCGCATTTGCTTCATCTCCGTTGACAATGATTTTCACCGGGCCTGATTGCACCAACCTCGATTGGGCAAACAAGAGGATAAAAACCAGCAGGAGAATAACTCCGGTAAATGCAATGATGGATGTAATTATGACTGATGACATAGGTCTGAAGCCTTTTGATTTAACTTAAATTGGGAGCAAATATAAGTGATAAACCCTTCTCATTAAAGGTAGGAGAGTTCAATTATTGCTCCGTATTTTTTACTGTTTTTGTTTTAGAAAAACTCATAGATCAATAGACCATCTTGAGTAGGGAAGTAAGCTTTGCTTTTAGCTGTCTTCTATCTACAATAAAATCTAAAAATCCATGGTCAAGCACGAACTCAGAGCTTTGAAACCCTTTTGGCAAATCTTTCCCGATTGTTTCGCGAATCACTCGTGGACCTGCAAAACCGATCAACGCGCCAGGTTCAGCAATGTTGAAATCTCCAAGCATCGCAAAAGAAGCTGTAACTCCACCTGTGGTAGGATCTGTCAATAACGAAACGTACGGGATTCTAGCCTCAGATAGCAAGGCCAGCTTCGCAGAAGTTTTCGCCATCTGCATCAAAGAAAACCCTGCTTCCATCATTCGGGCTCCTCCTGATTTGGAAATCATGAGGAAAGGAATCTTTTTCTTCAGTGAGTAATCAATGCCTCTGGCGATCTTTTCCCCAACCACTGAACCCATAGATCCGCCTATGAACGCAAAGTCCATACAGCAAATAGTAATGTCGAGACCATTCATCTTACCATGAGCAGTCCTCACCGCATCTTTGAGGTTCGTTTTATTCTGAGTGGCAATAATCCTGTCGGGGTATTTCTTGCTATCCGTAAATTTCAATGGGTCGGCAGAGGTCAAATTCTCGTCCAACTCGGTGAATTTATTGTTGTCAAACAGGATTTCAAAATACTCCTTTGAGCCAATCCGAACATGATAATCATCATCAGGACACACATACGAGTTGTTTTTCAACTCGCGCATGTGGATGATATTACCACTTGGGGTTTTGTACCAAAGTCCGTCTGGAGCTTCTTTCTTCTTTTCAGTAGGAGTATGAATTCCTTTGTCTTGTCTTTTAAACCAAGCCATGTGCTGATTTTATGTGAGTCTGCAAAACTAAGAGATGTTGCCGAATTCGAATAACGCACCCATAGATTTCTACTAGAGAGTATTCACTCCCATAATAAAATCTACTTAACCTCTTCAAAATCAACATATTCCCCTCCATTAAAATCCTTCTGATTTTTTTGGTCTTTTTGTGGGATATGGTCAATGTTCAGATTACTTCCAGGAGCCTTTTTCGACTGATTACTTTGATGATTACCCTGATACTGGTTGCGTTGCTGCTGCTGGGCTCCTATGAACAGCATTCTAAATAGAAAGCCCCCGACTCTATAAAGTAGGTAACAAAACAGTACAACAATTAATAAAAACTTGATCATAGTATACTAATAACTTATCTACTAAGGTACAGGTTTCGTTCTGCGTAGATTTCTAAGAAATAATCATCCATTAAGTCGTCAATGAAGTAAATCGCCTCACCTGTTGATTTCATCTCAGGCCCTAGCTCTTTGTTCACGTTCGGGAATTTATGGAATGAAAAAACCGGCTCCTTAATAGCGTATCCACGTTTGTATGGCTTGAAATCAAAATCCTTCACTTTCTTGTCTCCAAGCATCACTTTAGTGGCATAGTTCACATATGGCTCACGGTAAGCTTTACAAATAAATGGAACTGTTCGGGATGCTCTTGGGTTCGCTTCGATGATATAGACCTTATCTTCCTTGATAGCAAATTGTATATTGATCAGGCCAACTGTTCTCAACGCCTTTGCAATTTTGATGGTATACTCCTCTATCTGGCGCATCACAAAATCACCCAGGTTATAAGGAGGTAATACGGCATAAGAATCACCTGAGTGGATGCCCGCTGGCTCTATATGCTGCATAATGCCGATGATGTACACATCCTCACCATCGCAGATAGCATCCGCTTCAGCTTCTATGGCCTTCTCCAAGAAGTGATCGAGTAAGATCTTCCCGTCATTTTTATGCTTCAGAAGGTTTACTACGTGCTCTTCAAGCTCCTGCTCGTTGATCACAATTTTCATATTCTGCCCTCCCAGTACATAACTTGGTCTTACAAGCAGTGGAAACCCGATTTCTTTGGACAATTCAATGGCCTCCTCGGCATCTTCAATAGTCCCATATTGCGGATATGGAATATTTTGCTCCTTCAAAAGGTCGGAGAACCTACCGCGATCTTCGGCCAGATCCAGAGCTTCAAAGCTTGTACCAATGATTTTGATGCCGTATCTACTGAGTTTTTCTGACAACTTCAGTGCCGTCTGTCCGCCGAGCTGAACAATCACTCCTTCAGGCTTTTCATGAAGGATAATGTCGTAAATATGTTCCCAGAAAACCGGTTCAAAGTAAAGTTTATCCGCCACATCAAAGTCTGTGGAAACTGTTTCTGGATTACAGTTGATCATGATGGTCTCATAACCAGCTTCCTTCGCAGCTAAAACTCCATGCACACACGAATAGTCAAACTCTATACCCTGTCCAATCCTGTTCGGACCTGAACCTAGTACTACTATCTTTTTCTTGTCTGATGGTATGGATTCATTTTCATCATCAAAAGCGGAATAGTAGTAAGGAGTCTGAGCTTCAAATTCCGCTGCACAGGTATCTACAAGTTTATAAACCCGCTTGATTCCAAACTCATTTCTCTTGGTGTACACTTCACTTTCCAGACACTTCAATAAGTGCGCAATCTGTCGATCCGCATATCCCTTTTCCTTTGCTTCTTTCAAAAGAGATTTTGGAACATTATCGAGGGTGTAAGTTTCTATTTCATCCTCCAAAAGGATCAGCTCTTCAATCTGATGAAGGAACCACGGATCAATTTTCGTCAGCTTATAGATGGTCTTAAAAGGTATGCCCAACTTAAAAGCATCATACACATGAAAAAGTCTGTTCCAACTTGGGTTCTCCAGGCTATGGAGTAGTGCAGCCTGATCTTTTAGTTCTTTACCATCCGCACCAAGACCATTTCTCTTGATTTCAAGTGATTGACACGCTTTCTGAAGTGCTTCCTGGAAGTTGCGACCAATACCCATTGCCTCGCCTACAGACTTCATTTGCAGTCCTAATTTTCTATCAGAACCTGGAAACTTGTCAAAGTTCCATCTTGGTATTTTTACAATCACATAGTCCAGGGCCGGCTCAAAAAATGCCGAGGTGGTTTTTGTGATTTGGTTTTTTAACTCATCCAGGTTGTAACCAATGGCCAACTTTGCAGCAATCTTGGCAATAGGGTAGCCAGTTGCTTTTGACGCAAGTGCTGAAGATCTCGAAACCCTTGGGTTGATCTCAATTCCAATGATGCGGTCAGTATCCGGATCTACTGCAAACTGGACGTTACAACCGCCAGCAAACTGCCCGATTCCATTCATCATTCTGATTGCCAGATCTCTCATGTTCTGATAGATCGTATCTGGTAGTGTCATCGCAGGAGCTACAGTGATACTGTCTCCTGTGTGAATCCCCATGGGATCGAAGTTCTCGATGCTACAGATAATGATGATGTTGCCAATATTATCTCTAAGCAGCTCCAGCTCATATTCCTTCCACCCCAGGATACTCTGCTCTACAAGTACTTCATGAATTGGTGAGGCTTGCAGGCCTGCATTTAGTGCTTTGTCAAATTCCTCTGCTGTGTTAACAAAACCTCCACCATAACCACCAAGGGTATATGAAGGTCTGATCACTAACGGAAATCCGATTTCCTGAGCAATCTCCTTACCCTTCAGGAATGAGGTGGCCGTTTCGCCTTTACAAACGTTGACCCCAAGCTCATGCATCTTCATTCGGAATTTCTCACGATCTTCCGTAGTTTCAATCGCATTGATATCTACTCCGATGATGCGTACATTGTATTTTTCCCAAATTCCGGCTTTCTCACAATCAATGGCCAGGTTCAAAGCAGTTTGACCACCCTGAGTTGGAAGCACCGCATCAATGTCATGCTTTTCTAAAATCTCTTTGATAGATTTTTTAGTCAACGGCTTCAGGTAAACATGATCCGCAGTAACCGGATCCGTCATGATGGTAGCTGGATTACTATTAATCAGGATAACTTCTATTCCTTCTTCTCTCAGTGATCTGGAAGCTTGAGTACCCGAATAATCAAATTCGCAGGCTTGACCAATAATGATTGGACCACTTCCGATAATGAGCACTGACTTAATACTGGAATCTTTCGGCATAATTTTCTAATCGAGGTTACATAGGTACAAATTGGGGCAAATTTAATCCAGCAAACCTCCACCGGAAAACCGATTAAAATTAAATTTGGGTAGAAGGCCATTTATTTTCCTTTTTATACTTGAAAGTCCCCCAAAAGAAGTGGTGACACGAAATAAGATTTTTTAACTGTCATGAATAGAATTGATCGCCTCACGGCCATTTTGGTACATCTCCAAGGCAAACCGCGGATTCCGCTGGAGGAATTGGAAGAGCGATTTGTGGTAAGTCGCCGAACAATCTTTCGTGATATAAAATCTCTCATGGAAGCTGGTGTACCTATTGGTGGAGATGCTGGTGAGGGCTATTTCATTGTAGAAGGCTATCATTTACCTCCGGTAGTCTTTAATAAGGAAGAAGCTTCAGCCATTTTAATTGGTGCTAAATTCATTGAAAAAAATGCTGATAGCCAAATTGCCAGAAACTTCTCAGAAGCACTTTACAAGATCAAAGCAGTGCTGAGGTACCGTGATCGTGAGTTTTTAGAGAATCTGGAACAAAGCATCTCGGTGATCGGACCACCTACGGCAACAAAAATGCATTTTCCGGATTCACATATTGAAGAAATTCAAACCGCGCTCGCCTCAAGGAAAAAAATCAAAATAAGCTATTATTCAAACTATACAGAGCAAACCAATGACCGGGAAGTGGAGCCATTGGGGTTGGTTCATTATTCCGGCCGGTGGCACCTGATCGGATATTGCCTCTTGCGAAAAGATTTCAGGGACTTCAGAACGGATCGCATCCAAACCCTGAGAATTCTTCTTGATTCCTTTGATCCGGGCAAACATCCAAACTTTATGGACTTTGTACACGGGATGGTAGGTGGTACTGATGCCAAAGAAGTTGAAATTCGCTTTACAAAAAAAATGTCTCGCTTTATCCAGGACCAGAAGTATGCTCACGGGTTTGTAGAAGAAACCAAACACAAAGATTATGTGGATATGAAATTCATTACCCCACACTATGCTTATTTAGCTAGGTGGATCATGATGTACGGAGATGAAGCCACAGTGCTGTCACCCAATGAGCTTCAAGGCCTTGTTGCCAAATACTCAAAGGAGTTGTTTGATCATCATAAGAAATATTTTTTGAGCGAAATAACTGAGTGACATAGGGCTGTCACTCTCCCGCTTTTCTTTGATCATGAAACCAAATTATCATGAACATGGAAATGCTCAAAACAGACCTTACCAAAACTGATCGCACCTACTACTCAGCCAAAAAATCAGCTGAAATAGTGGAACTCGATTCATATGGCTATCTAACTATCAGAGGCCAGTCCTCACCAGAAGACTCCAGGTTTTTATCTGCCATAGAAACCATTTATACAGTGGCTTACGACATAAAATTTCTTTGCAAAGCGGAAGATAACGACTTCACTGTACCAAAGATGGAATGTCACTGGTACGTGTCCGGTGGTCTGTCCGCACAGCATCAATTCACGGAAACGCCGCGCAACCTTTGGTTATGGCAAATCAAAATCCGTATGCCTGATATGGTGGAATCCGACCACTTTTTCAAAGCCATACATCAGAGCAGGGAAAAAAAGCCGGATCTCAATTTTGACATTGTCAAGTTTGAATACCTGAAAGAAGGTGTGTGCGCGCAAATTCTTCATCTGGGTTCCTATGAAGAGGAAATGCCTTCAATCAATAAAATACATGAACTGCTTGATCTGGAAGGTTATGAGATTACAGGGTATCACAAAGAAATCTATTTAAATGACCCAAGAAGGGTGGCCCCGGAAAAGCTCAAGACTATTCTAAGATATCAAATAGAAAAGAAATAAAAGGAGAATTTTCTCTCCAAAGATTGGCTTGTAAATACTCAAAAAACCAGAACTCTATGAACATCAGCGCTAAAGGACTCAGAACGACTATCTACAAGGTAGATGACCTTGAGTCAGCAACCGGGTGGTATACCAAAGCATTCGGTGTTGCTCCTTATTTCAATGAGCCATTTTATGTTGGCTTCAATATTGGCGGATACGAATTGGGCCTTTTGCCTGAAAAAACCCCAGAACCAAAAACAACAAATATTTTATCCTATTGGGCGGTGGATGACATCACCGATGCTTACGACATCATGGTTTCTAACGGGGCCAAGGAACTGGAAGAACCTAAGGATGTAGGTGAAGGACTGATGGTGGCGCTGGTTAAAGACCCTTGGCAGAATGTGATCGGCTTGATTTACAATCCATATTTTAAAGTACAGCAACCAGTAAACGCGATCATAGAATGGGCAGAATTCAAACTGAAATCCGACGTTACCACAGATCAATTGATGCAAGTCTCTGATCGTCTGGAAAAGGAGTTCCTGATTCACCAACCTGGATTCTTGCGCAGAGAGTTGCTCACCAAAGATGAAGGCTTCGTTGACCTGATCTACTGGGCGTCAGAAACAGAAGCTCAAAAGGCCTTTGAGGTCTGTAAGGAGTATGAAGTGGCCAACCAATACTTTGACCTGATGGAGCCACACAATGAAGAAGCTGTCAAACATTATCAAATCATTTCAAACTAAAGAACCTACTGATGATCAATAAGGAATTAAAAATTGAGAATTCAATCCAAATAAAAGCTTCTGCAAAGGAAGTATGGGACGCTCTGGTCAATCCGGAAAAAATAAAAGTGTACTTCTTTGGCACGCAAGCTGAGTCGGAGTGGGAAAAGGGGTCGTCCCTGACCTTCAGAGGAGAATGGGAAGGAACAAGTTATGTAGATAAAGGCACTATTTTGGAAATTGAACCACTTAGAGTACTGAAGTATGATTACATCAGCAGTTTTTCAAGCCTGGATGACAAGCCGGAAAACTACTCGATCATTACCAATCTATTGGAATCAGATGGTGAGCACACCACGCTGACGATTATACAAGAAGGGTTTGAAAATGAGGACGCAAGGAAGCATTCCATTAATAATTGGGACGCATTGCTAAAAGCAATCAAAGAGATGATCGAAGGGAGTGAATAATGTTGTGAATTAAACAAATGCTGAATCATATGGTTTTACATTTGATTTTCAACTAATCCTACTTCGTCAAGTTTAGATACTGAAATTAATTCAGCATGACGTTGCTTAGTTTTAATCTTCACTCTATTAAACTAGAGGCCATACTGAACTTGTTTCAGTATCTGTGGTTATAACTTGTCAAAGTAGGACTAACTCAAATTCAATATGAAAAGTGGAATGATCCGCGGAGTAGTAATTACTGCTTTAGGTATTTTTTTAGTTTATTGGGCACAATCCCATTCACCAAAGGATTTCGGTCAGGTTTTAGGGAATGCTGTTTCTGGTGGCTACACTATGTCCGAAACCTGGTACTATGTCTGCCTTGGATTGGGGATCCTCGTTGGGATTATCGGTGTGCTGAGAATTTTCAAATCAATGAAATGAGTTAATACTGCCGTCAGCTGAACCTGTCTGACGGTATGTTTACTTCAGATTACAGATAAAATGCTAGCTGTCTTGGCACACGACAGGACTGCTTCTATTTGATTTTGAATTCGATGGTTGTTTCTTGAACATTGTTTAGAAAGTCATTGGCTCTGATAGTCATTTCGTGTTTACCCTTCTGAAAACCTGAAATCAATCCCTTATATGGCACAAACGCCGATCCATCCAAACTGTAACTCAGAGACCTGATACCTGATGTTCTATCGGTAGCGGATAAAAATAAACCTGATGTAATTGGATAAGTAGGGATTTTGGTTCCTTCCACACTTCCAGTGTTGAATTGGATGAAAATTTCTGGCAACGTGGCATCATAATAGAATGAAAATTCTGAAACATTGCGATTATTCACATTGTCATAACCAAAATATTCAAGTGTATAAAAACCATCCTTTTCATTAGAAATAGCAAAGGGTTCAGAGTATTCTTGCTCTCCAATATCTTCCTTAAAGGAATAAGAAAATTTGTTAAGCCCTGACTCTGAATCACTCCCTGAGAACTTAATTTTAGTTTGTGGGCCAATAAACAAGGTGTCATCACGAACAAAGGAGTGGTTTAATATTGCATGCTCTACCAAGGGGCCAGTAAGGTCTACATAAAATTTATTGACGTTGTGTTTAAACTCCTCATAACCACCTTGCCCCAAATACCGGCTTTTTTTACTATCCGCTGTAGAGTTGTTTAAATTATCCACCGAGTAATATTTAATACTGTGAATACCAGCAACACTGGGCAGATAAAAAGGCACTGTATACTGTACAAAGTCCCCATCATCAATGGTATACATGATTTCCTTGACCCCTACCTTATTGTCCACAGCAGTCAGCTTTAATTTGGTCCTGCCCGAAAAGTAAATCTCATCACCTACTATGAACCTGTCTCCCAATACGTCGGCCACCATCAAAGGTGCGGACCTGTCCAAATAAAATTCAAAAGTTTTTGCCTTTTCTTCATTCCCAACATTGTCAGTTGAATAATAAGTCAATGAATGCTGACCTTCCACCAAGTTGGATATGAGCAATTCCTTTCCTCCATATTTCCGATAATCTGAATCATCAAATTTATAGAAGACGGAGGCAATGCCTGATGTAGAATCATATGCCTGTAGATAGAGTTTAGAACTAAGGGAAATTACACTGTCCTTTGTTATACCATTAATTGTCAAATCACTAAATGGCATATCCATGTCAACCATAAATCTCGAAGTATGCTTTTCTTCGATGTTTCCAACCTTATCTATGGCATAATATTCAAATTCTGCTTCCCGAGTATCAACTTCTATAGGCCCTGAGTATTCCTTTTCCTCCCTGCCATTCAACGAGTACAGCAAACGACTCACACCAGTCAAATTATCCGTGGCTTCAAGAGAGATTGTAACTTTGTTCCCGTAGTAAGTTATTTTGTCATCATACTTACTCTGATAATCAAAAGTTGCTTTAGTAATCGGGGCAATACCATCGGCATATATCTCAAACATTACCTCCGAATCCGGAATTACCCTCATTGTTTCAGGATCAACTGCTTCCCTGGAGCGAATATAATTAACCCCTTCGGTATCCAAATAAAAGCGCTCGGCATACTGAGGTGTTCGTTCACTTTTGAGCCTTTCGCTGTTCTCTCCTGTTGGTGAATCCGAGACGAACAGGTAAACTGGAGTCGATTTCCTCCAATAAATAGTGCCCGTGGTATCTACAATGTGAGTTGGTTCCTGCTGAGCTATGCCGCTCAGAAAGATGAAGGATAACATTAAACTTAAAAAAAATCTCATTGGCTGATGAACAATTTAACGATGAGTCTATGACTCTTTCAATTATAAAATTTTAGGAAAAATTCAGTCCCCTCGCCTACTTCACTTTTTACTTCTATTTTTCCACCTACTTTCTCTATCAACTCCTTGCACAAGATTAGTCCGAGCCCCGATCCTTTTTCATCCTCAGTTCCATTTGAAGTTCTATTGGTGGTGATATCAAATAAAGATTCCAGTTTTTCCGAACTCATACCTACTCCATTATCAACAACTTTGAGATAAGAGGCCTGACCATTTCGAACCAACTCAACATTCACTTTTCCACCTCTAGGGGTAAACTTGATAGCATTTTGGATTAGGTTTCTAACCACGATACTAACCATTTGGGGATCACTTTTTATTGTATCTTCAGGACTAATGACATTCTGCAGTGCTATTTGCTTCGTGTTGGCCATTTGCTGAAGTAACCTCACATTGTGTTCGACCAACTCAGATGGCTTAAACTCTTGAATCGATGGTTCTTCGGTTTCTAGCTGTGATCTTGACCAAACCAACAAATTATCCAGAAGAGTGGCACTATTGGTCAACTGAGACTCAACGTTACCCAAGGCCGCTTTAAGGTCACTGGGAATGTCAAATTCGTCTATTGCCATGAAGAATCCTTGCAATGACGTAATAGGGCTTCTCAAATCATGCGAAATCACTGAAAAAATGCGATCCTTAGTATGATTGGCTATCGCTAGCTCACTTGTTCTCCCTTCTAGTGAGGCATTAATAATAGCAAGCTTTTCATTTTGCCTCTTGGTTCGCTGTTGTCCAAACCAAATCAAACACAAAATTACAACTATTGATAAAACAGTTATTAAAAATATAACCCGTAGTTGCGACTCCTTCTCTTGAAGACGCTGATTTTCCAGTTCCTGGTTTTCTGACTTAAACTCCGCAAGCTCATTATCCCTTTCCAAAAGGTTACGTTGCATTTCAGCCTTACTCAGACTGGAATATAAACTCTGATTGATTGAATCCTGAGCCAGGATTCGTTCTTCTTTTTCGTAAAGTTCGAGACGTTGCTTGAGTATTTCATTTTCCTTTTGCATTTTCTCAGCCAGTAGGTTTTGACGCTCTCTACGCTCCTCTTGTAATTCCCTGGTCACAGTCTGAATCTCTTCCCTCTGAATCTTCTCATGAAAAGATCTATACAGATCAAAATAAAATAACGATTTCTCGACATTGCCCATTTTCTCATAAGTCTCGGACATCATTCCGTAAACACTTCTCATTCTTGGCTCGTCATATTTTTCACGCGCCAAATCCAATGCTTCAGATAAGCAATTAACTGACTTTTTGTACTCGCCTAGATTATTATGTACTACAGAAAGGTTAATGAGTGCTGAAATTATTCCTTCTACTTTGTTTTCGGATCTTCTTGCGGCTAAAGTCTCCGTGAATTTTTGCAATGATTCGTTGTATTTACCTAGATCAGAGTAGAGCATGCCCAGATTGTTGTTAATCATGGCTACTCCATTCTCATTACCTATTCGCTTATTAAATGAAAGTGACAATTCATAATAAGAGGCGGCCCGAGCATAGTGATTGTTGTTCCAATAGACAAAAGCCACATCATTCAACGCAGATGACGCTCCACGAAAATCATTTTGATCCTTTAACCTTTCGTATTTTTCAAGACTTTTCACCACAATCCCCGAATCACTTCTTGAGAGTGGGTGCACTTGAGCGGTGAGAGTGAACGTCCACAGAAGACTGACTACTAAAATAGATAACCTAGTCATAAGCTAACGAATGTACAAAATATGGCATCAAATTGCCCAATAATTTAGGCCAGTGAGCCTATATTGGGCTTGAATCACCACAAATACCATATAGAGAGAATTTCCAAGACCATAATTCTCCAGAACCTTATGAAACCTGTCTACACGTGGATAGGTCTATTGTCGGTCGCAGCCAGGCAGGCTTCTTTCACGGCTTCCATATAGGTTGGGTGCGCATGGGACATTCTGGAGACATCCTCAGCTGAGGCCCTGTACTCCATGGCAGTAACTCCTGCCGCTATCATATCCGCAGCTCTTGCCCCGATGATATGAATCCCTAAAATTTCATCAGTCTGTGCATCTGCCAATACTTTCACCAAACCATCAAGATCCATAGAAGCGCGTGCTCTACCGAGTGCTTTGTAAGGGAATTTGCCAGTTTTGAATTTTTTGCCTTGCTGCTTAAGTTGCTCCTCGGTGAACCCAACACTCGCCACTTCTGGCCAAGTATATACCACACCAGGAATCAGGTTATAATTCACATGGGGTTTCTGACCTGCCATTTGTTCAGCTACAAATACACCTTCTTCTTCAGCCTTATGCGCAAGCATAGCACCTTTTACTACATCGCCTATAGCCCAGATGTTGTCAACAGAAGTTTTAAGGTGCTCATCTACTTCAACCCTTCCTTGCTTGTCTGTGCTGATCCCTACGTTCTCAAGTCCAAGCCCCTCTGTGTAAGGTTTTCTACCAATTGATACCAGGCAATAATCCCCTTTCAACTCAAGGGTCTCACCTTTTTGACTTTCGGCTTTTACAGTTACCTCTTTGCCTTTAGACTCCACAGCCGTAACCTTATGACTGGTGAAAATATCAAACCCCAGCTTCTTCAGGGATTTCTGTAACTCCTTGCCCATAGTACTGTCCATGGATGGAATAAGATTGTCCAAATACTCCACCACAGAGACTTTGGCACCTAGTCTGGCGTATACTGAACCAAGTTCCATACCGATCACACCACCACCAATCACAATCATATGTTTTGGTACCTCTTTCAGCTCCAGGGCCTCAGTACTGGTTATGACTCTCTTCTTATCAAGTTTGATAAAAGGAAGTGAAGCAGGTTTGGAACCAGTAGCGATAATGATTTTCTCTGAAGTAATTTCCTTCTTTTCCTTACCTGAAGTCACTACTATGGTGTTCTTATCTTTAAAAGACCCCACTCCTTCGTGAACATCAATTTTGTTCTTTTTCATCAGGAAGGAGATCCCTTCAACATTTTGTTTCACCACATCTGACTTGCGTGCGATCATTTGTTTGAGGTTAACCTTTGGTTTAGGAATGTCTATGCCATGCTCCTTGAAGGTATGCTCTGCATTATGGAAATGCTCAGAAGAATCCAGAAGTGCCTTGGAAGGAATACATCCCACATTAAGACAGGTTCCACCAAGTGTTGGGTACTTTTCTATGATGGCAGTTTTAAAGCCAAGTTGCGAAGCTCTGATAGCTGCAACATATCCCCCGGGCCCTGAACCAATTACAGTAACGTCGTAATCCATTTTATTGGTATTTAGTAAGTAGTAACTGGTATTTAGACTGATTTGAGATTCTTTTTTAATGAATGAATCATTTTGCCAATTGACCCCAGTTCTAACAAGTATTTATTAATATCTAATTCACTTTTATATCCCAATCTCACTAAGAGGTAAAGCTGAGTTTCCATTTCAAAAACTGATCCCAGAGCAATCGATAAGAACCGCCCAAAATCTGCATTAGATCCTCTTCCTGCTCCCTCAGCAATATTGGAGGGGACTGAAGTCGATGCTCTTCTTAGTTGATTAGCCAAACCAAACTTCTCACTCTCAGGTAAATCACTAGTTAGTTGATAAACCGACTGACAGAAATCCATTGACTTTGTCCAAACGTCGAGTTTTTTATAGTCGTGCATTTTTCAAAATCTAAATACCAACTACCAATTACCAGTTACACCTATCAAACCCCCAACAACAACCTTGTAGGATCTTCAAGCAACTCTTTCACTCTCACAAGGAAGCTAACCGACTCTCTACCATCTATTACCCGATGATCATAAGAAAGAGCAACATACATGATTGGTCTCACCACTATTTCTCCATTCTCCACAACAGCACGCTCCACGATATTGTGCATGCCTAATATGGCAGATTGAGGAGCGTTAATAATAGGAGTCGACAGCATAGAACCAAAGATTCCACCATTGGTAATCGTGAATGTTCCGCCCTGCATCTCATCTATGCTCAACTTGCCATCGCGCGCACGGGTAGCCAATCGTACAACTTCTTTTTCTACCTGATCAAAGCTTAATTGCTCAGCATTTCTGATTACAGGCACTACTAAACCCTTTGGTGTAGAAACGGCGATGGAAACATCACAATAATCATGGAAAACCAACTCCTCGCCATCTATAGCCGCACCTACTGCAGGCCAATCCTGAAGTGCTATACAAACTGCTTTTGTAAAGAACGACATGAAGCCTAAACCCACTTCGTGCTTTTCCTTGAAACTCTCCTTGTATTTTTTACGAATGTCCATAATCGGCTGCATGTTCACCTCATTGAAGGTAGTCAGCATGGCCGTTTCATTTTTCACTGAAACCAAACGCTTGGAGATTGTCTTCCTCAAAGAGGTCATTTTCTCCTTTCTCTTCTCTCTGCTTACACCGGTATTAAATGTTGGTGCGTCAAACGAGGGTTTAGAAGGCTTTGCTTCTTCTTTAGCAGCAGGTTTCGGTGCTTCGGGTTTTGGTGAAGACTTTTGAGCATTCATCGCATCTTCTTTTGTGATACGACCATCCTTTCCTGTCCCCTTTACACTTTCGGCAGAGATCCCTTTCTCTTCCAGAATCTTGGCAGCAGCTGGCGACGCATGACCCGTGGCATAAGTCTCATTAGAATCCTGAGACTCTGATTCCGATGGTTCCGCAGAACCGCTTGATTCAGACGAACCGCCACCTTCAGTTACCTCAATCTTGCAGATCAATGCACCGATTTCCAGTGTTTCACCTTCCTGAGCGATGATTTCAAGCTTCCCATTTGCCTCAGCAGTTAACTCAAAGGTTGCTTTATCTGATTCAATCTCAGCAATCACTTCATCCAACTCTACCATGTCACCGGTCTTCTTCGTCCAGCCAGAGATCGTCACCTCATTGATTGACTCTCCCACTGTTGGGACATGCATTTCTTTCACCTCACCAGTAGATTGAGTTTCTTTAGCAGGCTCTTCTTTTTTTTCTGGTTCAGGAGAAGAGGTTGCTTTCGATTCATCGATCTCGCACAACACTCCACCGATATCCAATGTATCGCCTTCCTGTGCTTTTATTTTTAATTGGCCTGCAGCTTCAGCTGTCACTTCAAAAGTGGCTTTATCTGATTCCAGTTCACAGATTACCTCATCCATCTCCACAACGTCTCCGTCCTGCTTCATCCATTGCGCAATGGTCACTTCAGTGATTGATTCACCTACCGCTGGCACTTTCATTTCAAGGCTCATAATTGTCTCTGTTATTTTTTGAATGCTTTATTAACAATGTCCGCTTGTTCTTCTTTATGAACTTTGGAGTATCCTGTGGCTGGTGAAGCAGATGCTTTGCGCGAAATAAGTTCCAGGTTCAACCCTGATACTCTTAGCATAAAGCCCCACGCCCCCATGTTTTCAGGTTCTTCCTGAACCCATACCAATTTAGGATTGCTATATTTCTTTAATATTTTCTCCAGTTGTTTTTTAGGAAAAGGATATAGTTGCTCTAACCTCACCACAGCCGTGGTTTTATCCTTTTTCCTTTGCTGCTCTTCCAATAAGTCAAAATAGACTTTACCAGTACATAACAACACCTTTTCAACATTCTTGTTGGTTACAAAATCATCACCTATTACCTCCTGGAAGCTCCCTTTCTGGAACTCATCGAGTGAGGAAACCACCTTAGGATGTCTCAATAAAGATTTTGGAGAGAATACCACACATGGCTTTCTAAACTCCCAATAGAGCTGTCTTCTCAACAAGTGGAAGAAGTTTGCCGGAGTGGTAATGTCTGCAACAATCATATTCTCCTGTGCCGTCATTTGAAGAAAACGCTCCATTCTAGCACTAGAGTGTTCTGGTCCCTGACCTTCATAGCCGTGTGGCAAAAGCATCACCAAACCATTCATTCGTTGCCACTTGGTTTCCGCACTGGTGATAAACTGATCAATCATTACCTGTGCACCATTGGAGAAATCACCAAACTGTGCTTCCCAGATGACCAGGGCATTCGGAGTAGCCATGGCATACCCATACTCAAAGCCCAGTACTGCATATTCTGACAGCAGTGAATTAAATATTCTGAAAGGTTCCTGTTTTTCCTGAATATGGTCGAGGTTACTATAGGGTTCGTTTGTATTGGAATCGAACAGGTAAGAATGCCTGTGGGAAAATGTACCACGCTTTACATCCTGTCCTGACATTCTCACAATATTGCCTTCTGCCAATAAGGAACCATAGGCAAGTAATTCAGCATCTGCCCAGTTTAGTACCTTCTCTTCAAAGAAATGTGCTTTACGTTCCTTCAATAATTTATCGATCTGACGAAGTGGTTTGAAGCCCTTTGGAATGCTCGTCAAAGCCTTGGCTACTTTTTTAAGTACGTCATCAGAAATGCCTGTATCAGGAGACTGATCAAAATCTTCGTTTTTGGACCTTCTCAAGAATTGCCATTCCTCCTCAATCTTTTGAGGTTTGTATGGCAATGGCTTTTGTTTGACTTCATCCAGCCGATCCTGAAGCTGGTTCTTAAACTCTTTATCTAGCTGCTCAGCCTCATTTTCGCTGATGTCTCCACGCTCGATCAACGATTTCACATAGAGTTCACGTGGGTTGCTGTGCTTCGCAATCAGATTGTATAGTTTCGGTTGTGTGAATTTAGGCTCATCACTCTCATTGTGACCATGCCTTCTGTAGCACAGCAAGTCAATGAAAAAGTCCTTTTTCCATTTTTGGCGATATTCAATGGCAAGGTTTGCAGCAAAATTGACAGCCTCTGGATCATCTCCATTCACATGTAACACTGGAGCATCTACAATCTTTGCCAGGTCAGTACAGTAAATACTGGATCGTGCATCGTCATAGTCTGTGGTGAACCCGACCTGGTTATTAATCACAAAATGGATCGTTCCGCCTGTTCTATATCCATCAAGAAGTGCCATTTGAATACACTCATAAACCACACCCTGACCAGCAATAGCTGCATCCCCGTGTATCAAAATAGGAATAGCCTTGGTAGCATCTCCACGATATTCGTCATCTATCTGTGCTCGGGTATAACCTAATACTACCGGATCTACCGCTTCCAGGTGAGAAGGGTTTGGAGCCAGCTTTATATAGATTTTCTTTCCATTCAACTGGATATGACTGGAATAACCGAGATGATATTTCACATCTCCGTCACCCATGGTCAAATCAGGATCGGTATTTCCTTCAAATTCAGCAAAGATTTCTTCATAGGTCTTGCCCATGATGTTTGCCAAAACATTCAGTCGCCCTCTGTGGGCCATCCCGATAACTACTTCTTCTGCTCCAAGCTCCGCGGATTTACGGATGATCTTGTCCAATGCCGGAATCGTGTTTTCTCCACCTTCCAGTGAAAACCTTTTTTGTCCCAAAAATTTGGTGTGCAAAAAGTTTTCGAACACAACTGCTTCAGTGAGTTTCTGGAGCATTCGTTTCTTTTCATCTCGTGAAGGATCTATTTTAGCTCCCTCCGACTCCACCTTCGTTTTCATCCAGTCAAAAATCTCTGAATTCCTCAAGTGGTTATATTCATATCCAATATGACCCAGGTATAAAGTCTCGAGTCTCTGAATGATATTCTTTAAAGTTGTCTTACCTAAACCGATCTCACTGCCGACTTCAAACTCTTCATTGAGATCTTCTTTGGTCAGACCAAAATTCTCCAGTTCCAGACGAACATTATGTTGCCTTCTCTCCCGTACCGGATTGGTGTCAGATTTCAGATGCGCACGTGACCGATGGGCGTAAATGAGATTTCTTACCTTGATTTCCCGAGATCCTTCCAACGTGTCTGAAGCCGCCCCATTTTCTCCATATTTCTGTAAGGAAAACTCGTAACCTTCAAAAAATTTCTGCCAGCTTTCATCTACATTGCCTGGATTTGCTTTGTAAGACTTGTATAGTTCGTCGATGTAGCCCACATCGGCATTGGATATGTAAGAGTATTTGTCCATTTTATGGGCGTTAGATATGTGTTTTGTCTATCGAAGAACAAATATAGGCAGACATTACCTAACATTCTAATTGCTTACACGCTTAAACAAATATCAATAGCTAACTACCTGTTTTTCAGGATAGCTTTCAAAATTGTGATTTTACCTCTATCTTTGCGGTCCTTTTAAATAAATCTTTGAATGGACGAGTTCCATACATAAAAGAAAAATTATGCCTGTAAAAATCAGATTAGCGCGTCGAGGACGCAAAAAGCAAGCCATGTACGATGTAGTAGTGGCAGACTCAAGATCACCACGTGATGGTAAATTTATTGAGAAGATTGGGACATATAACCCAAATACTGATCCAGCAGCGATCTCTTTGAATGAGGAGAAAGCATTTGACTGGGTAATGAAGGGCGCTCAGCCAACAGACACTGTGAGAGCTATGCTTTCATATAGAGGAATCCTGATGAAGAAGCATTTGCAGATCGGTGTGATCAAAGGTGCTTTGAGTCAAGAAGAAGCTGACAAGAAATTCGAAGCTTGGTTGTCTGAGAAGGAATCCAAGATTCAAGGTAAAATGGATCTATTATCAGCTGACAAAGCAGCGAAAGCAAAAGCAAGGTTGGAGGCAGAGAAGAAAGTATCTACAGCCAGAGCTGAGGCCATTGCAGCCAGAAAGAAAGCTGATGATGATGCATTGGTAGCTGAAGTAGCTGAAGCAAGTGCTGATGAAGCCGAGAAAGAGCTGGAAGAAGAAGGTAATGAAGCAGTAGCTGAAACAGAAGCCGCTCCTGAAGCTGAAGTGAAAGAAGAAGCTCCAGCTGAAGCAAAAGCTGAAGAGGCTCCACAAGCAAAAGTAGAGGAAGCCCCTAAGGAAGAAGCGAAAGCTGAAGAAGCCCCTAAGGAAGAGGTGAAAGCTGAAGAAGCTCCTAAGGAAGAGGTGAAAGCAGAAGAGGCTCCGAAAGAAGAAGCCAAGAAAGAAGAAGCACCTGAAGCTAAGGCCGAAGATGAATCTTCTGAAGAGAAAAAGAAAGACTAATAAAGGGTCAATGAGTTTTGATGAATGCTACCAGCTTGGTAATGTGGTCAAGACTCATGGTCTGAGAGGCGAAGTTGTATTTTTCCTTGACGTAGACCATCCTGAAACTTATCAAGAAATGGAATCAGTTCTCATTGAAATCAATGGGAAATTGGTTCCATTTTTTATTGAATCACTTCATCTGCAAGGTGATCGGGCAATTGTGACCCTGGAGGATATAGAGAAGATTGATGAGGCAAAAGACCTGGTCGGTAAAAACCTTTTCCTCCCACTTAAAAGCCTTCCCGACCTCCCTGAAGGTAAATATTACTACCACCAGCTTATTGGTTTTGACTTCTACAATCAGGATCAATATCTTGGTCAGGTGAAAGAAGTGTATGAAATGCCAACCAATCATCTCTTAAATGTTGATTTTAAAGGAACGGAAGTGCTGGTGCCTGCAGAGGATGCCATACTCACATCCGTCAACCTTCAGGACAAAAAGATCATAGCTACGCTTCCTGATGGCCTGTTAGAAGTTTATCTGGATCAAAACAAATCATGAGGCTCGACATCATCACTTGTTTGCCGGAACTCTTCGATGGCCCACTGAATCAAAGCATTGTTAAAAGGGCTCAACAAAAAGGCCTAGTAGAAATCCAAGTGCACAACCTTCGTGACTACTCTACCCACAAACAGAAAAGCGTGGATGATTATGCATTTGGTGGTGGCGCAGGTATGGTCCTGATGATTGAGCCAATCGACAACTGCATCTCCAAACTCAAGGCACAACGTGACTACCAGGAAGTGATTTATTTAACCCCGGATGGCAAGACTCTTAATCAGGGTATGGCCAATGGCCTCTCCATGAACGAAAACATGATCATGCTCTGTGGGCACTATAAAGGTGTAGACCAACGCGTAAGAGATCACTTTATCACCAAAGAGATCAGCATTGGTGACTATGTGCTTTCAGGCGGTGAGCTTGCCGCCATGGTGCTGGCAGATTCCCTGATCCGACTAGTCCCGGGAGTACTCAATGACGAATCCTCGGCTTTGACAGACTCCTTTCAGGATAATTTACTGGCTCCACCAGTCTTTACCCGGCCTGCAGAATACAAAGGCTGGAAAGTGCCGGACATCCTCACCTCTGGCCATGAGGCCAAAATAGAAAAGTGGCGACATGATGAAGCCGTGAAGCGCACTGAAGAAAGAAGACCGGATTTGTTGGAGTGATAACAGCTTCTCGCTGAAGGCAAACCGCAACATTATCAAGTTTCAATCCCTCGCACACAAAATAGGCAATACGCAAGTCACAATAAGCTCAATGCACTCCGCTCTAACAGCTTCCAAACTCTAATTTCAAGCATCACTCTTCCCTAAAAAGGATTGAGCAACGACAAACCATCAATATGTTCAAAGTCTTTGGTATTTCTGGTAACAAGGGTTTGTCCATGATCAAGAGCATTAGAAGCGATGATTGCATCTCCGAGCGATATTTTCTTAAGTTTTTTAACTTCAATGGAAAGGTCAACTACTGCAGGAGATACTGAAAGGACATCAATTTGACTAAACATCAGGCTGAAATATTCATGATCAGAAACATCCAATAGGCCATATCCAAAGACCTCAATTTTTGAAATCACCGATACTTTGATATCCTGATTCTCCAACAGATCAAGAAGAAATGAATACTTCGGTTTTGCGGAGTAGATAATAATATTACTATCCCAAAGCATTATTCTTCTCTAAAAGGAAGTTTTCTATCTTTCCTTTGCTCCCTCTGCCATTCCACCGGATCATCTATTGAAGTTATTAATCCACCTTGTTTATGCCACTTTCTCAGTAAGTTTGCTAATTTCTGTCTTTTACTACTGGTTCCAGTGCTCTCCTCTTCCACTGGCATATCCAGTGATTCAGCAAGCTCCTTTACTTTTTTAATGGCTTGTTCATCATCCGATTTGATCGTGAGTGTCGTCATGATTTGATTCTTTCGTTCACTAAAGTTAACAAATTGCCAGTGTTTTGAATCAAAAAAGTCTGTGAGCCTTAGATTCCACATATACAACTAAATTCTCTTTAATTTTTTCAACTAATTTGAATTTTTTCTTGTACTTACCCCCCAATTAGTATTTTCAGTTTTCCGTAATATTCACTACTTAAAATTTACTATTATGAAAACTGTAAAGTTGACATTCATGTCTTTACTTCTCCTAGGGTGTACTGAGGAGTCGGAAGTTCCAATTATAAGAAATGAAAATCAGTTATTAATTGCCCAATTCGAGCCTTCTCCAATTGTTATTGAAGATTTTAGCCTAAACGAACCCCATGTTTCCATAACCAAAAATGAAAATGGTCAATTACAATTCAATATTGTCGTTTTTATCAAACAGAATGAAGAAATATATTACAATGAAGTTGATGAAGGAAGTTGGGTTAATGGTATAATTGATTTTGATCTTTCCACAACTCCAGTAAACAATTGGTCAAGAGTAGAGAACCCAAAAAGAATTCCACTTGCTATTGATAACACGGATATGATTATTTTTTCAATTTTAGCCACAACCAAAATTGAAAAACCCAGACTAAAAATTCATTTTCTTGAACCAGGTTCACGGATTAATCATGTTGACGGTACTGTTCACTTACCTCATGATTCTGAATCAGACGACCCTTCCGGTGACTAATATCCACTTCAAACAAGTTGAGTCAATAAATAAATATCTATGTTTTTACCTCCTTTTAGGTATTTACAAAATCCCCAATTATGGGGATTTTTGGTTTAACGGTTTTTAATCGTAATTTTTCATTTCACCAAACAAGCAAATCATGAAGACTAAAGAACCTTATGTCTCAATTCATCATCATGAAACGAACAAAGACATCACTCACTTTGATATTATTTTTCGAATTCATAAATCTCAAGACGTTTATGGAGTACTTCTCCAAAAGGCTAGTCTAAACGGATTTAGTCACCCTGACTTGCCTCCAGACATAACCGAAGATGATCAGGTCTTTTTATACTCCTTTGATGAAAAAATGATAAATAAATGGGAGAAACTACGTAAATCAAAGTTCGGATGGATTAATTCCAACAGAGTGGCACTAAAGGAAGGTAATTTTGATCACAAAAGTAAAGGACGACTATATGTGGCAAGCAAGGATGACTCAACTCCAGAAGATAAATATCATGAGGGAACATTCCATTGGCCTAAACCTTAAGTGCTTTTTTGTTTTTTCTATCTCTTTGTCCTCGATAGAGGTTCACGCTCAAATCGAACAAACTACCGCACTATTGGAGAGCGTAAGAAGGCTTGAAGATTCAGGAGACTTGGATAGTGCCGTAATTTTAGCGCAAACAGGAATTGTTCATGCTCGAAAATATAATCAAATTGACAGTGAAATTCGATTTCATATCAGATATGCCAGTATTCTTGGGAAAAGTCAGAAAATTAATGAATGCATTCCTATATTCAAGAAAGCACTAGAACTCGCCCTCAAAGAACGCGATACACTTTTAGTAGGACGTTGTTATCTTGGGTTAGGCACCGCAAATCACATTCTCAATATGCTTGACTCAGCAACCTACTTTTATGGGTTGTCTCTTCTTAATTTAAGAGCAATAAATGATCAGGAAAATTTAAATGGGTTAATGAATAACCTTGCCCTACTTTCAAAGAAAACTGGTCAATATGACAAAGGGATGACGTTCCTCCATGAATCTTTGAAATCAAACATTGAATTAAAAGATAGCTCAGCTGCCATCGGCAATTATCGAAATCTGGCCTTGATGCATTCAGAATTAAGCGATTATGCAGAAGCATTAGAATATTTTAAATTGAGTAATGAAATAGCGCTTAAGCTAAATGATCAGCACCAAACAATACTTTCGATTAGCGGGATTGCAGGCACCTATTTACTCATGGGTGATTCTGTAAAGTCAATGAAGTATTATCAAGCTAATGACTCTATATACTTAAACGCGATTCACAAAGATTACAACGACAAAATCCTCGAACTCGAAACCAAATTCCGAACGACTGAAATAGAACGGGATAATGCACTGAAACAAACCCGAATAGAAACACAGGAACAAAGAATGATCTATCTCTATATAATTGCTGCCTTTCTTGGATTGTCCATTCTTGCTGTCTACTTATATAATGAGCAACGTAAGAAAGTCATTCGCGCCCTAGCGATGCAGCGAGAGCAGGAAAATGTGCAACGAATCGAAGACCTCCTCAAACAGCAAGAACTAAAATCAGCATACGCCATGCTCGCTGGTCAGGAAAAGGCGCATAAACGGATCGCCATGGAGCTGCATGATAACCTTGGAAGCATTCTGGTCACCTTAAACATGTTTGCCGATACGCTGCAGAAAAAAACCAAACCAGAAGATCAGAAGAAACTAGCCCAGAAAATCAGTGAAGTAGCTCAGGTAGCCAATGAAGCCACCCGCAAAATCTCTCACAGCCTGGACTCAGGTGTGTTGAAGCATTTCGGGCTAGAGACAGCAATAAACGAACTGATTGGCGCCCTCAATGAATCCGAAACTATCGCGGTTTCCAGCCACATCCAGATCACTGAAAAGCTGGACAGTGAGCTGAGCCTCAATGTCTACCGGATCATCCAGGAGCTGATCAACAACACGCTCAAGCATGCGCATGCTTCTAAAATCACAATAGACCTCAACCAGATCAAGGATCACTTAAGCTTGATTTATGAAGACGATGGAATCGGTTTTGAGATGACACAAGATCAACCAAAAGGAATGGGCTTGAAAAACCTGGAATCCAGAGTGGATAGCATGGAGGGCACACTTACCATAGAAAGCATGAAAGACAAAGGAACAACCACCATCATCGAAATACCAATCACATGAGAAACATCAAGACATTGCTGGCAGATGATCATGCCATAGTCATGGAAGGTCTTAAGGAAGTGCTCAGTGCAGATGAAGAAATCTCCGTAGTGGCTACAGTTGGCAATGGTGAGGAAGCCGTGCGCTACGTACGAAACAACCCCGTGGATATAGTCATCCTGGATATCAACATGCCTGTAATGGATGGCATCAGTTGCGCACGTATCCTCAAAAGAGATTTTCCAGATGTGAAAATCATCATCCTGACCATGTATGCGCAAAAATCCTTCGTAGAGGAAATTGTAAAAATTGGGATTGATGGCTGCTTGCTTAAAAACAATACTGGTAAGGAATTGATTGACGCAATCCTCCGGGTAATGGGTGGTAAACAATACTATGACCGCATTGGCACGTTCAACTCTCCGGAGGAAGAAGTGACCCAGTACAAACTGAGTGAGCGGGAGATTGAAGTAATCAAATTAATGTCTGAAGGCTTAACCAGTTCGGAGATCGCAGAAAAGCTATTTCTTTCGGATCATACCGTGAAAACACATCGTAAAAACATCCTGAAAAAACTGAACGTCAACAACAGTTCTCAAGCTGTGCAATATGCATTAAGCCAGCAGTTAATTTGATCCGATAATTTCTCAATAAAATTATTACCTCACTTTATCAATTATCAATTTATTATCTATATTTGCACTCCTTTTTGAGAAACACTCAATACAGAGTAAAGACATGAGCGACTTATTAAAATTTGTAGAAGAAGAGAATAAAGCAGTAAAGGAAGGGTTTCCTAAATTCGCTGCTGGGGACACAGTAAACGTTCACTACAAAATTAAAGAAGGTAATAAAGAAAGAATCCAGCAATTCCAGGGAGCTGTTCTACAGATCAGAAACGTGGGATCTAGTGGTGAGACTTTCACCGTAAGAAAGATTTCTAGTGGTATTGGTGTGGAAAGAATTTTTCCAATCCTTTCTCCAAACATCGAGAAAATAGAGCTCGTGAGAAAAGGTCGCGTAAGAAGAGCAAGGTTATTCTACTTAAGAGGTAGAAAAGGTAAAGCTGCTCGTATCAAAGAAAAACTTTAAGATTCAATCAATACGATTTAAAAGCCAACTTGTCAAAGTTGGCTTTTTCTTTTTGCCCCCATTCCTACTTTCTGTCTGCCTCTCTGACTATTTGGCAGAATAATTCACTTAATTTGCTCCTCCATAATTTGGTGTACGATTTTTGCCAAATCTTAGGCTCATGCAAATAGTTTTTCACAAATATCAGGGTACTGGAAATGATTTCGTCATGATAGATGACCGTAGTGAATCATTCCCACGAGACAACAAAGAACTTATCGGATTCTTGTGTGATCGCAAGATGGGCATAGGTGCAGATGGAGTGATCCTTATTCAAAACCATCCTGATCTTGATTTCAGAATGGTCTATTTCAATCCTGATGGAAGTGAGAGCCTCTGTGGAAATGGTAGCAGGTGCGCCATTGCATTTGCGGAAGCACTCGGGATCATTACCGACAAAACCACTTTTGAAACTACTGATGGAGTGCATGATGCCTTTATAGAAAATGACATCTACCATTTTCATTTACATGATGTAAGCGGTGTGGAGAAAATCGGGAAAGACTGGTTTATCAATACCGGGTCCCCACATCACATTCAGGTGGTGGACGACTTACAAAATTTTGATATTATTTCGGCAGGCAGGGCCATTCGCTACAGCGAAAAATACAAACCTGCTGGCACCAATGTCAATTTCGTGGAGCCTAATGGCAAAGGAATTAAAGTACGTACCTATGAACGGGGTGTGGAAAATGAAACCCTCTCTTGTGGAACAGGCGTTACAGCCTGTGCAATTTCTGCCAGTTTGATGAACTATGAGAGCCCGGTCCATGTGGAAACACTGGGGGGAAACCTTACCGTTTCTTTTGTAAGAAAAGGAAACGAACAGTTTGAAGACATTTATCTGGCTGGGCCGGCTAAAAAAGTCTATGAAGGCATCATGGAATTGCCTATTTAATCGAATTCCATTTTATAACTTTAGACCCATTATTAAGATATAGATACATGTTAAACTTAGTCACAAAGGGAATAGCGAAGGTTTTCGGAACCAAGGCAGAGAAAGACTTAAAAGAGTTGACACCACTTGTCAATCTAATCAAACAGGAATACTCAAAGCTTTCAGGCATTAGTGATGATGAACTTCGAGGAAAAACCGCCGAGTTAAAGGAAATCATCGCCTCCAGGTTGAAACATATTGATGATGAATTGGTGGCCATTCACGAAAAAGTGGATACTGACAGCACACTTGACATAGATCAGAAAGAAGAACTTTTCGGTCAAATCGATAAGCTCGAAGAGAAACGGGACGAAGATCTGGAGGTCATTCTTAAAGATATATTACCTGTGGCCTTCGCCGTGGTAAAGGAAACCGCCAGGCGGCTTGCTGAAAACAAACAGCTTGTAGTCACTGCCACCACTATGGATCAGGAGTTGGCATCCAAAAAGCCTCATATAAAAATAGATGGTGACAAAGCCATCTGGGCCAATAAATGGGATGCTGCAGGCACACTTGTGGAGTGGAACATGGTCCACTATGATGTTCAGTTGATTGGTGGGATTGTGCTTCATTCAGGTAAAATTGCCGAGATGGCAACTGGTGAAGGTAAGACCCTCGTGGCAACGCTCCCAGCTTATCTAAATGCTCTGGCAGGACGTGGCGTCCACGTAGTAACAGTAAACGATTACCTGGCCAAGCGAGATTCCGAGTGGAATGCGCCAATCTTCCAGTTTCATGGATTGAAAGTAGACTGTATTGACCGGCACCAACCCAATTCCCCGGAAAGAAGAGCTGCCTATCAGTGTGACATTATTTATGGAACAAACAATGAATTTGGCTTTGATTACCTCCGCGACAACATGGCCAGAAACCCAGAGGAGCTGGTACAAAGCAAACACCACTATGCAATGGTGGATGAGGTGGATTCGGTTTTAATTGATGAAGCCCGAACCCCACTGATCATTTCTGGGCCTATACCTAAAGGTGACGAACATGAGTTCTATGAGCTGAAGCCAAGGATTTCCAAACTTGTAGAAGCTCAAAAGAAACTCGTTTCAGATTATTTGAATGAGGCGAAGAAACTAATGAAAGAAGGCAAAGAAGCCGAGGCTGGCCTTCCACTTTTCAGGGCCTATCGAGGTTTGCCAAAGAACAAACCATTGATCAAATTCCTCAGTGAAACAGGTATTAGGGCTGTCCTTCAAAAAACGGAGAATTTCTACCTTCAGGATAACCAGAAAGCAATGCCGGAGGCAGATGAGCCTCTTTACTTCACTATAGATGAGAAGCACAACAGCATTGACCTCACCGAAAACGGTATCGACCTGATTACCGGGTCAGGCGAAGATCCCAACTTCTTTATACTACCTGATATTGGGGATGAGGTAGCCAAGCTGGAAAACCAGGAAGATGTAGAAGAAAGCGAAAAGCTGAAACGCAAAGAGGAAGTCATCCAGGACTATAGCGTAAAGGCGCAAAGAATACACAGCGTCAATCAGCTGCTAAGGGCATATTGTCTTTACGAGAAAGACACTGAATACATTGTGGTGGATGATAAGGTGAAGATTGTGGATGAGCAGACCGGCCGGGTAATGGATGGCCGACGCTACTCTGATGGGTTGCACCAGGCAATTGAAGCGAAGGAAAGTGTGAAGGTGGAAGACGCCACTCAGACTTATGCCACTATTACCTTGCAGAATTACTTTAGGATGTACCACAAGCTGGCTGGGATGACCGGTACGGCAGAGACCGAAGCAGGTGAGTTTTGGGACATTTATAAGCTGGACGTAATTGTCATCCCGACGAACCGACCAATTGCAAGAAATGATGAACATGACAAGATTTACAAATCTATTCGTGAGAAATTCAACGCAGTTGCAGACGAAATCGTAGAGCTTAGACAAAAAGGAAGACCTGTATTGGTAGGTACCACTTCCGTGGAAATCTCAGAGTTGCTATCACGTATGCTGAAAATACGCAGCATTGACCACCAGGTACTCAACGCCAAGCAGCATGCAAGGGAAGCCGACGTAGTGGCTGAAGCTGGTAAACCAGGCACGGTAACCATCGCCACCAATATGGCTGGTCGTGGTACAGATATCAAGCTTACCCCGGAAGCCAAGGCCGCAGGTGGACTGGCCATCATAGGTACAGAGCGTCATGAATCAAGAAGGGTCGACAGGCAGTTAAGAGGTCGTTCCGGTCGTCAGGGAGACCCGGGATCCTCGCAGTTTTACGTGTCTTTGGAAGACAACCTGATGCGGCTTTTCATGTCAGATCGAGTGGCCAAAATCATGGATAGACTTGGCCTACAGGAAGGTGAGGTGATTCAGCATAGCATGATCACCAAATCCATCGAAAGAGCTCAGAAAAAGGTAGAAGAAAACAACTTCGCCATCAGAAAAAGACTACTTGAGTATGATGATGTGATGAACTCCCAACGTGAAGTTATCTACAAGCGAAGAAGAAATGCTCTATATGGTGAGCGACTTGACCTGGACATCAACAACATGCTTTATGACACTTGTGAGGACATTGCTCTCAACGCAAAAGCAGGTGACAATCTTGATGGCCTAAAGCTCAACTCAATTAGTGTATTGGGTATTGACTTCCAGATTACACAGGAAGAGCTGGCCAAACTTAACGAAATGGAGCTTTCCCAAAAACTCTTTGAGGAAGCACAAGGACACTATAAGGATAAAAACAAGAATATTGCCGACAGGGCATTGCCATTGCTGAAGCAAATACATAAAGACAAAGGTGCCACAGTTGAAAATATCCTGGTACCCTTCACCGATGGCAAAAAACAAATTGGTGTAGCTGCTCCGTTGGAAAAATCAGTGACTACTGAAGGCCGGGAAATGATCAAATCCATGGAGAAAATGATCACGCTGGCGATCATTGATCAAACCTGGAAGGAACACCTCAGAGAAATGGACGATTTGAAACAGTCCGTCCAAAATGCGGTGTATGAGCAAAAAGATCCGTTGATCATTTATAAGTTCGAAGGGTTTGAGTTGTTCAAAGGCTTCCTTGGCAAGGTAAATGAAGAATGTACTTCCTTCTTGATGAAATCGCACATTCCGGTACAGGATCCTAGTCAAGTACAGGAAGCGCGATCAAACCGGGCTAAGCAGAATTACAAAGAATCTAAAGAAGATAGTGGTTCGCTACTCAACCGTGGGCAGGCAGCTGCCAACAGACCTCCAGTTGAGAAAACCCAGCCAGTCCAAACAGTAAAAATAGCCAGTCGAAATCAGCGAGTGACTGTTCAGTATAGCGATGGTTCCGTGAAAAAAGATGTGAAGTACAAGACTGTTGAAGAAGACATAAAAAACAACAAATGCGTGGTTCTAAACTCTTAATCTTTGTCGTGGCACTGGCAGCATATGCCTGTAAGACATCATCGGTCTCCACCACGGCTACAACTAAGGAAGCTTATAGAGAGGACTTGTCTGTACTCAGGCCTGACCTGACAGACAATTCGTTTGACACGACCAATATCGACTCGACAAAAGTGATAGGCTATGGCCCGCTGACTGGTCATATCAAATATGAGTTGGATAGTGTCAATCGTATCATCATCGAACAAAATAAGGCAAAGCGATTTGTTGATGGATTTACGATTCAGGTCTACACAGGCAGTGATAGAGATGTGGCCAATGATGCGGTTAGAAAAGTTAATATGATCAACCCAGAACTTGAACCAAAGATTAGATATGTGCAACCAAGCTATAAAGTGAAGGTTGGCCAATACATCAGTCGTTTGGAAGCCCATGAGATTTTTGAATCCCTCAAAACAGAGTTCCCCCTGGCACTGTTGATTCCTGAAAGAATACCAGTAAATTATGACTGACACCATTGCTGCAATCAAAGCACTCTCTGAAGAATATTTTGAAGAAGTACTCTCTTATAGGCGTCATCTTCACAGCAACCCGGAGTTATCTTTTGAAGAGTTCCAGACTGCTGAATTTATAGAAGACCAACTTAAAAGCATGGGTATCACCGATTTTGAGCGTAAAGCTGAAACCGGGATTACCTTTTTACTGAAGGGAAAGGAGGATAATGGCAAAGTAGTGGCCATGCGGGCAGATATGGATGCGCTTCCAATCAAAGAAGCCAACGATGTTCCCTATAAGTCCAAGAATGAAGGGGTGATGCATGCATGCGGTCACGACGTTCATACTTCTTCACTACTTGGGGCTGTGAAGATCTTGAATGAACTTAAAGACCATTATTCAGGTACTATTAAAGTGATCTTTCAGCCAGGTGAGGAGAAACTACCCGGAGGAGCCTCGCTGATGATTGAAGAAGGTATTTTGGCGAACCCAACTCCAAACAGGATCCTGGGTCAACATGTGATGCCACTTATCCCAGCTGGAAAAGTAGGGTTTCGCAAAGGCATGTACATGGCCAGTGCTGATGAGATTTACTTTACTGTAAAAGGTAAAGGGGGCCATGCGGCGATGCCTGAAAATGCAGTTGACCCGGTTCTCATCACAAGCCACATCATTGTTGCTTTGCAGCAGATTATCAGTCGGAACTGTAGTCCGAAAATCCCTTCCGTATTGTCTTTTGGAAGAGTAGAGGCCAATGGAGCTACGAACGTCATCCCAAACGAAGTGAAGGTGCAGGGAACATTCCGTACCTATGATGAAGAATGGCGGGCTGATGCGCACAAACGAATGGTCAAAATGGCTGAAGGGATTGCTGAAGCCATGGGAGCTACCTGTGAATTTAACGTGATGAAAGGTTATCCACATCTAAAAAACCACCCTGAGTATACAGAAGCCAATATTGAAGCGGCCAGGGCATATCTAGGAGAGGAGAATGTACAGGAAATCGACATGTGGCTAGCTGGTGAAGACTTTGCTTACTATTCTCAGGAAGTAGATGCCTGCTTTTACCGATTAGGCACTCGAAATGAAGCCAAAGGAATTACCTCGGGAGTTCACACCCCTACTTTCGACATAGACGAAGATGCCCTAAAAATAGGCATGGGGTTGTTTAGCTGGTTGGCCATTGCTGAACTAAATCGCTAGAGCAGGTTTACAATGCTACCTCAAATTGGAGTCGAAATCTCATGAAATTATCTACCGCATCCATATAAGAAACATCACCCTGAACTTTTAGTGAATGCCCCACGATGTACCTTGAAACTCCCAGAGTGTATTCATCAATTGCCGAAATAGCAGACAGTGCGCCATTTGGTGCAATTGTGGTGTACCTACCAGCAATCTCATAATTTGATTTGAAGACGTAGCCTACAGCTGTAACAAAACCTTTGCCATAGCCAAAACCAGCAACCTCATTTTTTGTATATCTATTAGCGTACTCCGCATTCCATGAAAGCCCCTGGTACTTAAAGAGGGCATCAATAAACAACGTGGAAAGGTCAGAATAGACATAGTTGCCATCTACATCGGTTAAGAAAGCACCGAGATTTCCTCTTGACCTAGGTGTCTTATTATTGTAATCATAGGTGACTCCTATTGCCAGTTTAGGGGCTGGCTGTCGCTCCACATCAGCCCCAACATAATCTCCCTTCGATTTGAAGGAACCCAGTGGCAATATTTCAAAACGAGAAGTATATTGACGCCCATTCCCAGGATTATCCTCAATTACTCCTCTGCCCTCACCCATAGAAACGGCAAATGCTTCTCTAAATACCACACCAGATAATGATTGGGTAGCCCTCAATTGTAAGCCAATATCCCGATCCAGATTAAACCTGGAGTTGACAAGACTTCTATCAACAAATTGCAATTTCTGAGAAGACACTACGCGCTCCCTATTACCGGGAAGTTTTGTTTGTCCTGCCCATAGCTCCACACCCGAGATAAACTCCCATTTCACCACTGCATCTAAAACAATGTTGGCCGTATGGCCAATCTCATCCATATTGCCGGATCGTGAATCTCGATTGGAAATCCCAAGCTCCATTTTATACTTGATATTTGGTTTGAATGCATACCCATCAAACTTTATTCTGTACCTCCGGACCATCAGTTGTTCATTCCAGTCACCATTCTCACCATATTTTTCGCCCTCATAGAGCGTTTGAAATCTCAATCCTAGTTTTAAGGAAAAAGAAGAATCAATTGCCTGAAGTTTAATACCTTCTCCCCAGGAAGCATCCACTGGTATTTGACCAGAACCTGAACAGATAATTGTGAATAGAAGTAAAAAAGAAAAACAAATTCTCATTCAATTCAATATTGTGGGATTTCAAACATTTAATTTGGGGCAATGTTAAGGAAATGTTAATTAATTCTTATCTAAGACATCCCATTAACTTAATATTCTAGTAACATTCAAAGTATAGTTTTGCACTTCTAAATAAGCCCAGAAAATAATGAAATTCGGATTATTAGACCTATTCAACCTACTTGGATCACTTGCATTTTTCATTTATGGAATGAAAATCATGAGTGAAGCCATACAGCGTGTTGCTGGCTCCAAAATGAGACAAATCCTTAGCTCAATGACCTCCAACAGGTTCAAGGGCGTTTTAACCGGATTTATTATTACAGGTTTAGTCCAGTCGTCATCAGCCACCACCGTCCTGGTTGTAAGCTTCGTTAATGCCGGGCTTCTCTCCCTGGTGGAATCAATTGGGGTCATCATGGGTGCCAATATTGGCACAACTATCACAGCATGGCTAATTTCCATTGTTGGCTTTAAAGTAAAGATTGATGCTTATGCACTCATTATCATAGCTTTCTCTTTCCCACTACTTTTTTTCAGCAGAGACAGGATCAAAACCTGGGGTGAAGTATTTATTGGATTTGCATTACTATTCATGGGGTTAGCTTACCTTAAAGATGCAGTTCCAGACCTGAAATCGAACCCTGAGATTCTCGCTTTTTTGAGCCAATATTCTGACTTAGGCTTCCTCTCAATTATACTTTTTGTAGCCATAGGCACAATTATAACTGTAGTGGTACAATCATCCAGTGCAGCAATGGCGCTTACACTGGTAATGGCCAACAATGGATGGATACCTTTTGAGTTGGCTGCAGCGATGGTGCTTGGTGAAAATATTGGAACGACCATTACTGCAAATCTTGCAGCAATAGTAGGTAATGTGCACGCCAAAAGAGCGGCGTTCGCGCACTTCATATTTAATGTTTTCGGGGTGTTGTGGATTATTCTGTTGATGGGTCCTTTTCTATCTGCCATCTCGAGTTACATGATCTTCCAAACCGGCCTATCTCCGGAAACCAGCGCAGAGGCGATTCCTATTGCACTCTCGGTATTCCACACATGCTTTAATGTGATCAATACTATTTTACTTCTTGGCTTTGTCAAATTCATTGCAAAGGTGGTAACGCGTGTAATCAAATCAAAAGGAGATGAGGATGATGACTTTAAGCTGGAGTATATAGGAACTGGTCTGCTCAACACAGCCGAGCTGTCATTAGAAGAAGCTAAAAAAGAAACTGCTGCATTTGGAAAAATTATTGTGAAAATGTCCAATGCAATGAAGGAGTTGCTCTCTGAACCAAAGAAAAAGAGACAGAAAAAGCTCTTAAAGAAGATGCGTAAGTATGAAGAAAACACTGATCATCTGGAAGAAGAAATTTCCAATTACCTGGCCAGAGTTTCTGATGGCAGTTTAAGTTCGGCCACTTCAGTACGTGTGGTGAGCCTTCTAAGTATTATCAATGATATGGAGCGAATTGGTGATATGTTTTTCCAAATGTCTAAGGATTTTGAAACCAAGCAAAAAGAAAAAAGAGGTTTTACCAAGAAACAAAAATCCAATCTTAACAAGATGTTTGATTTGATGGATTCTTCCATCAATACTATGGTAGAAAATCTTAACGCAAACTACCATACCATATCACTCGAACCAGCAATAAGACATGAGCAAGAGATTGATGAATTCAGAAATAAGCTGAGAAAAGAGCTCATGGAAGAAATGCGAAGTAAAAATTATGATGTTCAAATCGGAGCGTTATATAAAGACCTTTTCCAATCGATGGAAAAAGTAGGTGATCATGTCATTAATGTGTCAGAAGCAATTACCGGAGAGTCTGAGAGGGCCAAGAGGCGACTTGAAGAAGAATTGTCCGAATAATTAAGACTGAACACATCAATTTTTAAGAATCAATCTATGTCTACTCAATCCTATAAGAGGATTCTGGCAATTTTATTGTCAATATTAGGTTTTTTCTGTGCGATCAACTTCCTGGGGATTGCATTTGGTGCCATTGGAGCTAATTTTTCTCAAAACTTTGAGATGGCTTTTGCCAATCCTGCTATCGGTCTGTTTATTGGTCTATTGGGCACAGCGATTCTTCAAAGCAGCTCCACTACTACTTCCATGGCTGTGGCGGCTGTAGCTGCTGGTACCATCCAGCTTGAGAATGCCATCCCGATCATGATGGGAGCAAATATTGGCACCACGCTTACCAGTACCATTGTTTCCATGAGTTATGTCACCAAAACGGCTGAGTTTAAAAAAGCCGTTTCTGCTGGTACTGTTCATGATTTCTTCAACCTGCTAACCTGCCTCATTCTATTTCCACTGGAGTTACAGTATGGTCTGCTTAGTAGTGTGAGCCAACAGATCGCTGGCTTGTTTCAAATCACTGAGAATGTGGCTCCGATCAATGAAAAAATCTTTCTCTACCGCTGGTTTGATATGATTGGTCATACTCTACTTAATTGGTTGGGAGGGTTTATACTTTTGATATTGGCAGTAGTAATACTCTTTGCTACGGTGAAGGCCATCTCCAATATCTCTTACAATCAGCTTATTGGTAAAACAAGAAGCAAATTTGAAGCGATTGCCTTCCAAAACACTTTCCGCTCATTTGGCTGGGGGTTTCTTACGACCTCCATTATTCAAAGTAGCTCTATTACCACTTCACTAATTGTGCCGCTTGTAGCCACTGGTAAAATCCCGCTGAAACGCGCTTTCCAATTTGTGGTCGGTGCAAATCTGGGCACCTGCATTACAGCTATCCTGGCAGCTTTATTTAAAAGTGAGGCAGCTATGAGCTTAGCTCTGGCTCACTTTATGTTTAATATGACAGGTGTAATACTTTTTATGATTGTCCCTATATTAAGAAATATTCCTATTTATTTTTCCAGCAGATTGGGCTCTATTTCATTGCGGTATAAGTTGACCGCATTTGCTTACATTCTAGTCCTATTCTTTGTGTTGCCATTCACCTTGATCTATTTCAGTAAGTCACCCAACACAAAGATTCTTCACGCTAAGAACAAAACTGAAAAGCTAACCTCAAATAAATAAACCAAACATTTAGGCCTTCCCCGATATTATATAACTTGACTAGTTGGTTTTCAAACCTAAACATCTATGGCGTTAATAAATAAGTTGGTAGATAGATTATCGGACTATATCAAGCTGAAAGGTGAAAGGCTTAAGCTTGACATCATTGCCCAGGTATCACGTTTACTTGCGCATTTCGTGGGCTTCATGACTATTGCTGTAATCGGGGTTTTTCTGTTGATCTTTCTCTCAATGGCTCTTTCTGCCTACCTCAACAACCTATTGGACAGTTCACACTATGGTTATTTGATCGTTTCTGGAATTTACCTGATCATATTAATTGTCATTATCATTTTACTCCGGTCCAACAGAATGCAACGTTGGTTGGAGACCCTTTTTGTCAGGTTAAGCCAAAATATTCAAGAAGAATACGAAGATGAAGAGTAAACGATCAAATACCTGGCTCAAACAACACGGCTCTGTTGTTCGTAAAGAGACAGAGGCGAAAAGAGAACTAGAAGAAGCTTCCACCAATTTTGAGTCCCAAGTAAAACGAGTGGCTGTTATTTCGCTCGTTTCTGGTCTGGCATTAGTAGCTGGCTATGGACTTTACAAGGCCTTCAGTTCGGGCAAACCAAGAGTAAAAGAACAGACCCCTCCACCAAAAGTTCAGCAGAACCTAAAGCCTGAGAAAATCAGAGCTCACAATTCATTTAGCTGGAAGTCTCTAGTCTTTGAACGGATAGCGATTATTGCTGTCAATTTCATAAGTGCCCAACTGGCAGTTTTGCTGTCCAATAAATTAAGCCAGAAAGATGACGAGAAGGATTAGGCGTTGATCAAAGACTCTCGTCTTCTCATCTTGCCTGCCGGTATACCAAACATCATTTTAAACCGTCTGCAGAAGTAAGCAGTGTCTTTATACCCAACTTCCTTACCTATTTCACGGATACTCTTCTTAGAGGTTCGAAGCAAATTTACGGCTTCCTCCATTCGCTGGTATTCGATGTAGTCCTGCGGATTAATACCTGTTAACATCTTAAAATACTGTCCCACGTAATCCTCCGAAACGTTGGCTACATTGGCCAGTACTTTATTGGACAAGTCCTCCCCTAGGTTTTCCTTGATAAAGGTGAAAATATCAATTAACCTTGGGTCTTTAAAATATGTACTGTTTGTGGCAAATTGCTCTACAAATAAACCTTGCCGTAAAATATAGCGGATAAGTTCCACCGCCAATTGCTCCGTCATTACTTTAATGATTCGGCCTTTGCCTGGTGCATTTTCAGCTACTTCATAGTTGATTGTCTGGATTAAAGAAGCAATTTTCCCAGAATCCTGGACCCTGAAGGCTGGTATATCCAAAGAAGCAAAAAAGTTGACTGAATCAAAAGCTTTCGCTTCAAATGAAACATAACTATAGCTGTTAGAACTCGTGGCCTCATGTACATAACTCTGGAAGTAAGACTCCTTATTACTTAGAAAGTCATCCTTGGACAAACTCACGGCATTTCCTGCTCCATAGGTAATGGATACTTGTTTGCCACCAGGCACAAAAAATACTTCTCCTTCACTGCAAGTCTCTTTTTCCTTGCCAAAACCTAAAGAACCGCTATTCACCAGAATCAGTGAATTCTCGATATCATAGTTGTTCTCAATGGTAACTGGTTTTAAAATATTAATATTCTTAGCTTTTATAAACCTTACCCCCAGAGATTCTATGATCTTGTTATAATCTTCTACCAAGCTATAATATGATTAAATACGGATTATCGAATGATTTACGAATAAATAATTGTATAAATCTAATATTAAAAAGTGGAATAATCCAAATATCAGGGGTCTTAACCCCTGATATCAAACTTATACTATTTCAATAATCCCCTTGAAATGACAATTTTTTGTATCTCAGAAGTGCCCTCGTAGATTTGAGTAATCTTGGCATCACGCATAAATCTCTCTACATGGTATTCCTTCACAAAACCATATCCACCGTGGATTTGGACTGCTTCTATAGAGTTCTGCATGGCCGCTTCTGAAGCAAATAACTTAGCCATAGCACTGGCTTGGGAATAGTCCTGCTTGCTGTCTTTAAGTGCAGCAGCTTTTAAACATAAAAGACGGGCGGCCTCTACTTTCAAGCCCATATCGGCAATTTTAAACTGAATGGCCTGGTGGTTTGCTATTTCTTTACCAAACGCCTTTCTTTCTTTTGCATAAGCTACAGACCGCTCCAATGATGCAGAAGCAATCCCCAGTGCCTGAGAGGCAATCCCAATTCGTCCGCCATTTAGCGTTTTCATGGCAAAGGTGAATCCAAATCCATCCTCACCTATTCGATTTTCCTTTGGAACCTTCACATCAGTGAACATTAGTGAATGAGTATCTGATCCTCTGATACCCAATTTATCTTCTTTTTTACCAACCACGAATCCTTCCATTTCCCGCTCCACAATCAGGCAGTTAATCCCTTTATGGCCTTTTTCGGGGTCTGTTTGAGCCATCACCAGGTAAATGGAAGCGGTGCTGCCATTGGTAATCCAGTTTTTAGTGCCGTTTAGTAAATAGTGGTCACCTTTATCCTCTGCAGTAGTACGCTGCATGGTAGCATCAGAACCAGCCTCTGGCTCCGACAGGCAAAAAGCACCTATCTTTTCTCCTGTAGCAAGAGCTGGAAGGTATTTTTGTTTTTGCTCTTCACTACCAAAAGTTTCAATTCCCCAGCAAACCAGGCTGTTGTTTACTGACATACAAACAGAAGCTGAGCAATCCACTTTTGAGATTTCTTCCATGGCCAGAACATAGGACACTGTGTCCATTCCTCCGCCACCATATTTGGGATCTACCATCATGCCCAAAAATCCCAGTTGTCCCATTTTCTTCAATTGCTCAAGTGGAACGCGCTGTTCATTGTCACGCTCAATAACTCCGGGTAATAGTTCTTTCTCAGCAAAGTCTCTTGCCGCATCTCTTACTGCTAGCTGCTCTTCAGATAAGTTAAAGTCCATCTTTTTACTTTATAAGGTTGTCTATGTTGTTTATCTCAATACACAAATTTAACATGAATTTTGTTATGCATGCAGACTATATAAACACAAAAAGGCTTCTCGTTTGAGAGGCCTTTTACAAAATTTTATTCCGAATTTTTACTAATCCCTGCTCCCGCTCAGAAAGATCATTACCCAGTAAAGCAGCATAGCCAGAGAAGAAAGCGCAGCTATCAGGTAAGTTTGCGCAGCAGTATCCAAAGCATCCTTCGCCATTTTGTGTTCACCAGGGTTAACGATATTTCGATCCTGGATCCAGGCAAGTGCCCGCTTACTTGCATCAAATTCTACTGGCAAAGTGATGAATGCGAATAGAGTAAACACACCATAACATGCTATGATTACAAGAATAGCCAGGTTAAATGGAATAACCTGTGGTAATAAAAACGCTCCTAAAAACATCATCATAAATACTGCATTGATGATTTTAGAGCTTATGTTTTGTACCGGAACCATTGCAGACCTAAACTCCAAAAAGCTGTAGGCAGTAGCATGCTGTACTGCATGACCACATTCGTGAGCTGCCACGGCAGCAGCAGCGGCAGACCTGCCATTGTACACATCCGGACTTAGGTTCACGGTCTTGTTGGCCGGGTTGTAATGATCTGTGAGTTGCCCCTGAACGGACATTACTTTTACATCATGTATCCCATTATCAGCCAGCATCAATTCGGCGATCTCTCGCCCTGAAAGTCCAGATGACAAAGCAATTTTGGAATATTTCTTAAACTTATTCTTAAGCCTGGTACTTACGACCAAACTCGCAATCATAAAACCAATAATGATTATGAACAGCATTTTCTATTTATCTATTTGTTTTCTAATTTTATTAATAATTTCTGTAGTAGAATAACCCGGAACCAAACTAATCTGTTCCACTTTTCCACCATTCCTTAATACGATATCAGTACCCATGATGTTGCTCAAATCATAGTCACTTCCTTTGGCTAAGATATCTGGTAAAACCTCTTTAATCAAGGCCTCAGGGTTGTCATCCTCAAAAATGATTACCATATCCACGCAAGTAAGGGCGTCCAGACATCTTTTCCGGGAATGGGCATCCATAATAGGACGATCAACTCCCTTTAATATTTTAACAGAAGCATCTGAGTTTAGCCCTACAACCAGTCTATCACCAAATGATCTGCACTTCTCTAAAGAGTCAATATGTCCGGGATGGAGTAAATCAAAGCATCCATTGGTGAATACGATGGTTTGGCCAGCTTCCTTCCATGCATTAATTCTATTCCGGTACGTGCTGCTGATCATTTTCTTCAGTGACTTCTCGTTTGATGAAAATAGAAATAATGAGGGCTATGCCACCAAACGCAGCAATGGCCACAATCTGCGAGGTGTGTAACAAGGTCGCCAGAAATACCCCGGTGGTTTGGTCTACTGCATAGAGTACCAACATACTGCTAATAAGCGCATGATAAGTCCCTATCCCACCCTGCACAGGGATCGCCAAGGCAATACCTCCGGTAACGAGCAACATAACCCCCACACCCCATGACAAGTGGGCCGTTTCCGGAACGGCAAACACGATGATGTAAGACATGAAGAAATAGGTGACCCACAAGATGATTGTAGAAATGATAAAACCGGGGATATTGCGGATTTCTCTTAGCGATAAGATGCCCCTGATCATATCATTGATAAAGGCCCTGATGTTTTGAACCCGGATATATAGGATATAAATCAAGCCTAGAAACAAAACTCCACCCAGAAAAAGGATGAGTAAAAACTTCCAGGCAAACCCGTCAATGTCTATGTAAGAAGAAACAGTATCCCTGAAAAAACTCATCAATCGATCGTATTCTACAAGTAGCGTGAGAAGGATTAGCACAATCAATGTGAGCAAATCGATGAGCCGCTCCGTAATTACCGTCCCAAGTGATGTGGATACCGGCACATCATCGTACCTTTTCATCATTCCACAGCGGGTCACTTCGCCCAATCTTGGAAAGGCGAGGTTTGCCAGATAGCCAACCAATATGGCCAAATTGGTACGGTGGATGCTCAAATCAGGATGGCCAAGAGGTCTCATGAGAATATTCCACCGATAGGCTCGGGCATAATAAGAAACCAGCGAAAGTGCGATTGAAATAATTACCCAGGTATAATTTACCTGTTTTGACTTTTCAAGGAATTCAACAAAATCGATGTTCCGAAAAGCAAAATACAGGAGCACAAATGCCAACCCAAGCGATAACAAATACTTTAAAACAGAGATGGCTTTCTTGAGCATTCTTAGCGTTTACTTGGTAAGCATGTTTTTCTCATCCGGGAAGATGACGATAGGCTCATGAGCTTTGGCCTTATCCTTTTCAATAGAACAATAGGATATAATGATGATGACATCCCCAACCTGTGCCTTTCTAGCTGCCGGGCCATTCAAACAGATTTGCCCACTACCACGCTCTCCTTTGATCACATAAGTTTCCAGGCGCTCACCGTTGTTTATATTTACAATCTGGACTTTTTCATTTGCAACCATATCAGCCGCATCCATCAAGTCTTCATCTATCGTGATTGAGCCTACATAATGTAGCTCCGCCTCAGTAATCTTTACTCTGTGAATCTTTGATTTTAATACTTCTATAAACATCTCTCGATCAATCTTGCCGCAAATATAGGTTATCAATTAATCTTACACCTTCTACATAGCATGCTACACATAACACGGCAGCCTGAGAATCGTTCAGTGTCACTTCTACCAAATTGTCAGGATCCACCAGATGCACATACTCTACTTGTAGCCCTTCCTGCATGTTATAAAAATCGATTACTACATTTTTAGTTTCCTCTGCAGACTGACCATTTTCCCAGGAACTTCTCGCCAGAGCCAGACCAGCATAAATTTTAGCTGCCAGATCCAGTCCATCCGGAGACAATCGCCCATTCCTGGAGGACATGGCTAGTCCAGACTCTTCACGCACTATCGGTACCCCGATGACCACAACGGGTATGTTAAGGTCACTTACCATTCTTTTAACAAGTAGATATTGTTGTAAGTCTTTTATACCGAAATAGGCATGGGTTGGGCTGGTAAGGTTAAACAGTTTGGCAACGACCAATCCCACTCCAGAAAAATGGCCGGGACGAAACTCTCCCTCCATTACAGCAGACATTCTGCCAAAGTCAATGGACACCTCAGGTTGACTTGGGTACATCTCCTCTTCTGAGGGCACAAATACCAGGTCTGCTTCGAGTGTTGAAAGCGCTTTCAGGTCCTCATCAAGCGTCCGTGGATAGTTAATCAGGTCCTCTTTATTGTTGAATTGGAGTGGGTTCACGAATATGCTGACAACTAAAACATCACAAACCTCCCTGGCCATTTTCACCAAATGAAAGTGACCAGCGTGCAAAGCACCCATCGTAGGGACTAATCCGATAGATTTTCCCTGTTTTCTATAACTGTGGGTTAGCCCAAATATGTCATTGGGGTGCTTAATGACTTGCATTCAAAATAGAATTAAAGTTGCGTAACTTATTGAAAACGTTGATTATATGGCAAAAATATGGTAATTTTGAGGTCATTTTAGTCAATCCTCAATAAAATAGCATATCTATGTCAAATTTAAGAATCCTTTATGTGGCAAGTGAGATTAACCCTTTCCTCAAGACAACCGAAGTAGCTGATTTTGTCAGACGGCTACCGCAGGCAATGCAGGAGAGGGGAATGGAGATCAGGATTTTAGTACCAAGATTCGGGTTGATTAACGAGCGAAAAAACAGGCTACATGAGGTAGTAAGGCTTTCAGGCATCAACATTTCTGTTGGTGATGAGGAAAAGCCTCTTGTGATTAAGGTTGCATCTATTCCGAATGCGAAACTACAGGTGTATTTCATCGATAATGAAGATTACTTCCACAGAAAATCCGTCTTCTTTGACAAGGAAGATAATTTCTATGAAGACAATGACGAACGTGCAATATTTTTCTGTAAAGGCGTTTTAGAAACAGTAAAAAAACTGGGATGGTCTCCTGATATCATTCACTGTAATGATTGGATGACAAGCCTGATTCCTTTGTATGTAAAATCAACTTACAAAAACGATCCAATATTTAAGGAGTCTAAGACTGTATTCACATTTTATAATAATAAGTTTACGCACAAATTCGGCGCTGACTTGTTAGAGAAAGTGAAAATGATTGACATAGATGATAGCATGCTAGGCCCACTAAAAACCGCAGATTACGAAGGTTTCGTAAAGATGGGTGTGGAATATGCTGATGCTGTAATCAATGCCAATGAAGAGTCATCCGAGAGTTTCCAAAAACTGATGGACGATTTGGCTGGAAAGCGTATCGACACAATTGAGAAAGATGAAAATTTCGAAGAATCTTATTATAACCTTTACAATGACCTTGTTGGATAAACTAACATACTTGATAAAGTCGGGACTAGCTATTTTGCTGGTCCCGATTTTTTTTGCTTGTGATGACCCTACTGAGCTGGGCCTGGAGTTGGATGGTGAGGATAATAAGCTCAATACCCAAAAAATTGAATTTGACCTCCCAGCTTCCACCATTGCCATAGATAGTCTATTGACTGATAATAGTACTTTGGTCACATTTGGTAAATATTCGGACGACATTTTTGGAACTACAAAGGCCATTGCCTATGCCAACCAAAGCATTAGTGGAGGATACTTCCCTGACTCTTCTGACACTTTTGTGCGTGCGTTCATTTGCCTAAGTTCTGCCTATGTAAGATCAACTACAACTAGCCTGAGTAATCAAACGATTTCAGTTCATCTTGGGGAAGACACCTTATTCAATAGTGCCAGATATCTCGCTAGCCGACAAGTTCCATATAACGAAAGTCCGATTGCTGAGCGTACGTTCTCATATAATCGAATATCGAATCACTACAACAATTTAGACTCAGCTGTTTTGAAAATCGATTTACCAGAAGCGATTGGGATGGAGTACTTCAACAAGCTTTACAATGCATCAACTGACACCTCTAGGGTTACACTGGATTCTTTAAGAAGTGGGTATTTCTTTAGAAAACCGCTTGTATTCGTTCCAGGAGAAGACAACTCTGCATTGATTAATTTTGACCTGAGCAACGACACAACTGCTATCTACATTGAAATCCTGGACAAAGAGAATTCTGAAAACAAATTCTACAAACTTCATTTCAGAAACAAGCACTATAGCAACATTCAGAGAGATCGCTCGGGTAGTGTTTTATCCGATTTATCTACAGAGTATGTGGAAAGTTCAAATGCCGGAGGAGTTGCTTATTTAGACATGATTAGCGGAATCCATACAAAACTGGACTTACAACCTTACCTGGATTTTGTCGCTCAAAGTGAAAATCTAATAATTAATCAAGCTTTACTTTCCATGGAAACTACGGATTTGGCTCATTACCTGGACAGTAGTTATGTTGGGACAATTAATTTCCTTTTCATAAGAGATGATGGCAGAATAAACGGACCCGGACTAGGTTTTTCAATGATTGAAAACGGCCTGATGACCGATAATTCCTATCAATCCTACGGTAGCTCTAGTGCCTCACCACAACTTCAACCTACAGTTTACAATATTAAATCAATGCACTATTCAAGTCCATCGGTTACTTTATTTTCACAAATCCTACTGGATCAATCTGAGGAAGAAGAAGTGGATTATCTTACCAACGAACTTGTATTGTCAGGTTCAAACAATTTAGACTTAAGACAATCTGCATTTTCGAATTCAGCGTTTAAGTTAACTGTTTTTTATACCAATTTAAAGTAGTTCTATATGTGTGGCATAGTAGGATATCTGGGTGACAGACCCGCTTTTCCTATTCTGATAAAAGGTCTTAAAAGACTGGAGTATCGTGGTTATGATAGTGCTGGGGTAGCACTAATTGAAAATAACCAGTTGGAATTATTCAAACGTAAAGGAAAGGTGAGTGAACTGGAAGCAATCACCAGTGCGCACTCATTTTCGAGTACAATTGGCATTGGACATACCCGATGGGCAACTCACGGCGAGCCAAATGACAGAAACGCACACCCACACTATTCGGCCAACGAAAAACTTGCCATCATTCACAATGGAATCATTGAGAACTATGGTTCTCTGAAAACAGAACTTACGGAAAAAGGCTACTCTTTCAAGAGTGATACTGACACGGAAGTATTCATAACCTTTATAGAAGACCTTCAGAAAACACTCAACCTTGAGCTTGAAGATGCGGTCCGGATCGCTCTTACCAAGGTGGTTGGGGCATATGCCATAGTCATCATGTCGAAAGATGATCCTAATAAGCTCATCGCCGCAAGGAAGGGCAGTCCTATGGTAATCGGATTGGGCAATAAGGAATATTACATCGCTTCAGACGCGAGCCCGATTGTGGAATATACCAATGAGGTGATTTATCTCAATGATGAGCAAATTGCCGTGATTACCCGTGATAAACTGGAAATCACCGACACCAAAGACATACCACAAGAAGCGGAAATCCACAAACTGGACCTCAAACTAGAATCCATTGAGAAAAGTGGCTATGACCACTTCATGCTAAAAGAGATCATGGAGCAACCACGATCTATTGCAGACTGCATGAGAGGACGACTCAGGGCAAAGGAAGGACAGCTAATGCTTGGTGGGATCAGGGATTATGCAGAAAAGCTTGTAAATGCAGAGAAAATAGTCATTGTGGCCTGTGGCACTTCATGGCATGCTGGTTTGGTCTCAGAGTACATTTTTGAGGACTTGTGCCGGATTCCAGTAGAAGTAGAATATGCCTCAGAGTTTCGCTACCGGAACCCTGTAATCAAAGAAGGAGATGTAGTGATTGCCATTTCACAATCCGGAGAAACAGCTGACACCCTTGCCGCAATTGAACTAGCTAAATCCAAAGGTGCCATTGTCTTTGGGGTAGTCAATACCGTGGGTTCCTCTATTGCCAGGGCTACACATGAAGGGGCTTATCTTCATGCCGGACCAGAAATAGGTGTGGCATCTACCAAAGCCTTCACAGCTCAGCTCACAGTGCTTACCATGATAGCACTAAGAGTGGGGTCGCGAAAAGGAACCATTTCAGACTCAAAGTACCGTGAACTGCTTGTAGACCTGGAGAACATCCCGGGCAAAGTGGCGAAGGCACTGAAAAGTGATGAGAAGATCAAGGAAATATCTGCTCTATTTAAAGACGCCAGAAACTTCCTATACTTAGGACGTGGCTATAACTTCCCTGTTGCTTTGGAAGGTGCGCTCAAGCTCAAAGAGATCTCCTATATCCATGCGGAGGGCTATCCTGCAGCAGAAATGAAACATGGCCCTATTGCATTGATTGATGAGAACATGCCAGTGGTATTTATCGCTACAAGAGATAGCTCCTACGACAAGATCGTCTCGAACATTCAGGAGGTGAGATCCAGAAAAGGAAAAGTGATAGCCGTAGTGACAGAAGGCGATGTATTGATTCCTACCATGGCCGATTTTACGATAGAGGTACCATCTACAAATGAAGCACTAATGCCCTTAGTCTCAGTAATACCTCTGCAGCTACTCTCCTATCACATTGCAGTGATGCGTGGTGCCAACGTAGATCAGCCGAGGAATCTGGCAAAGAGCGTGACGGTGGAGTAGATAACTAAAGCAATTTTTCCTTATGTCATTAACCAAAAAAGATTGAACGTGATCAAAAAAGATTGAACATGACCAAAAATGTTTGAACCGAATGAATTTATCCCTATATTGAACAAACTATTATGGGATAAGTGGGAAGACACGTCAGTTATCAGCGAAAAATCACAGAAAAAAGGGGATTGGGTTCAGGCAAAGACTATATCCCTTGGTATAAAGTTGGAGAAAGTCACGATTCCTCAAAAAGAGGAGAGAAAAGCAGAGGTAATGGGTTTAAACTGAAAGGACTCAAAACCAAAAGAACCCATCACCTACTTTCAAACTACGAGAAGCTTCTGTTTATCGTTTTTGACTTAAATCCTCAAATATCAGATATCAGAGAACAGTTTCCACTCTTAGATACTGATCTTGCACACTCAATTTCCGAGGAACTCGGAATCAAATACCCAAAATTTCAAAACTCGCAACACATTCTTACAAGCGATTTCTGGATTGATTTTAAATCAGGCACATCTAGAATAGTTACTTTCAAGCCATTAGGTAATATTGATTCACGCCAGCTTGAGTTATTCCAAATAGAAAAAACCTATTGGCAAAGAAAAGGTATAGAATGGCATATAATGACTGAATTAGACATCCCTCATGAACCTATTTGGTTATCAAACTATCGAGACATTTATGAATCGATAAACTTATTTGTGAGTGGTGACATCTCGATAGAACCTATTCAGTTGTTTTATCATTTCCTTCACATGTCATTCCAAGATTTGGGTCAATTAGGGGTAGTTTCATTTATGAAAACCGCTGATAAAAAGCTGAACTTTGAAGAAGGTATGTCTTTAAGAATCTTTAAAATATTGATAGCCCGGAGAATAGTAAATGCTGATTTGAGAATGAATACTTTCTCAAATGAGGTTCTGTTAAGTTCAATTAAACTTTCTGATAATGTTAGATATATTGATAAATCAAATTTGGTCGCATAACAATAAACATTATCGGATCCTCTACATCGATCAAGAAATTGATTTACTAATATGGATCGAAACAAGGTACAATGACAACTGCTTTCCCGAAGAATTGGAATTATCTGAATTTAGAGCTCTGTTAAAAAGATCAGAAGTAGTCCTTTTAAACTATACTGATGAATATGTACCAATTGATAATTTGACATCAAAAACCAAAATCAAACTCGAGAATGATTGGGCATTAATTACTGATTTTATCAACGATGAGCCAATAGTTTTTGATAGAAAACATTTTAATAAGAAGTGTAGAGAATTAGGAGAACTACATAATTGCTCTAGACAAACAGTGAGAAGGTTGGCAATTAAGTACTGGGTAAACGGGAAGACAAAATTGAGCTTGATTTCTAATTATCATAACTCCGGTGGTAAAGGAAAACAAAAGCAACTTACTCTAATAAACGGGAGACAAAGAACTGATAATCGAAAGTCTATTATTCTTGATAATGCGACCAAATTAAAGTTAAAAAAAGGATATAAAAGATGGTACCTAAAAGTCAAACAAGCTTCAAAGAGGACCGCTTATAACAATTTTATAAGAAAGAACTTTCCTAAAGAGTGGAAAACCAAAAATCTATCTAAGGTACCTTCTTTTAAACAGTTTATATACTGGGGTGAACTAGACCTTAGTTCAGAAACCAGACTGAAAGCTAAACATGGGGATATTAACTTTGATAAGGACTTTAGAATTCACGAGGGTTCCTCTTATAGTTCAGTTAACGGCCCTGGTATATCTCAAATTGATTCAACTCAATCTGATGTAGAATTAATCTCCGAAATAGATGAGTCTCCTATTGGTTGTCCAACAGTCTATTTTGTTTGTGATGTGTATAGTGCAATGGTCTTGGGCGTTCATGTCACCCTTGAAAGTCCCTCCTACGTACAAGCAATGGAAGCTCTGTATTGTAGTTTTAGCAATAAAGATGAATTCTTTAAAAAATCTCTTCTTGACAGTATTGAAAGCTTCGAACTATCATCTGAGGACTGGCCTTGCGAATATATCCCTAATAGCATCGTTACTGACAGAGGACCAGAATTTATAAGCCGAAATTCGAACAACTTAGTTGAAAGTCTTGGTATCCAAATAGAGAATAAAGAGTCATATAGACCAGAATTAAAGGGGTTAGTTGAGAAACTTATAGATTTAGTCCACAAAGAACTTCGGGGATCAGAAGAAAATATTGGAATTAAAGATAAAGATGACGGTCGAAGAGGTGCCACCAAAGCTCGAGCCCATGGTACCTTTACCATGAGAGAATATCTTGCAATTCTTGTAATGGCTATTGTAAGGCATAATAATAGTAGACTATTAAAAAACTACCCCTTAGACCCTGAAATGCCAAAAGATGGTTTATATGTCCCGACACCCTCTGAAGTATTCAATTGGGGAATACTAAATAAATCTGGAAAACTTAGATCAAATAAAATCAGGGATTTGCGGACTCTTATGCTTCCTAGAGAGAATGTGAACCTTACAAAGAATGGAATTAAGTTTAACAATGTGTGGTATAAACTACCAAAGGATCATCCTTTGAGAGATGTTCAACTAAAAACCCAAAGGAAAACCACAAAATTGGCTGCCTCATATGAACCCTACAATCTTAATCAACTCTTCATTATTAACGAAAAAGAGATTGTCCCATGTAACTTAAATCTGGAGAAAAGTGGCTTATTCGAGAACAAAACCATTTGGGATATAAAATCATTTATTGCAACTCAAAAATCTAAAATAGCTGAGGCAAAAGACTCTGAAACCTTAGAAGCAATTCGTTTCTTGGAGTCCGCAGAAAATATTAGAAAAAAGAAGGCGAAGAAGATCAGCTCTTCACCTCAATCAAAAACAGTAAAGAAAAATAGAGAACAAGACAAAGAGTTGGAACGCCAAAGAAGGATGGACGCTGCAAACCCTGATAACAACGAGAAAGAAACGAAAGTAATTAAGATGACATCCACTAATCTTGACCAGCCTGATTTCTTAGACTTTATTGATCAATTGATGGGCGATGAATAGTGATCAAATTGTTGATGCGATTCAAAGGACACCAAAGGATCCATCACATATTGGAAACCCTTTATTAGAAAACCTATTTGATTTTCTGAGTCCACAAGAGTTCTTTAAAATATTAATTGATCAAACACCACGTACTCGAGCCGAGATATTAGAAATAGAAAGAGATATTCGACCTCATTTTCTAGATGAAATGATTGATAAATTTTTAGTTCCTAATAGACGATTATATCAGGTTTATGAACTAATCCATTCATCTATCAATGCAAGCTACAAGCTTCGAAACCCAATTGAGAATTCGATAAAGTCAAATCTAAGACAGGACTTCAAAACCCTTTTCAAGGACAACTACCAATCTACCTTTTCTAAGAGTTCTCTTTTGGTCGGTATCTCAGGGATTGGCAAAACAACCAGCATAAACGTAGCTTGTGCATTATTCAAAAAAGCCATAAGACATACTAACACAGAAGAACCACTTATTCAAATTCCAATTATCAAAATTGAGTGTCCTAAAGATGGATCTTTAAAAGATCTGTGTAGATATTTCTTCATTGAAGTGGACAACATCTTAGGGACAAGCTATGAACATGAGTATTGCAAACCAAGAGATAATGCAAGTGACCGTGTAATAGCAATGTCAAAGCTCGTTGCTGCTCATTGTGTAGGAACTCTTATCGTAGATGAAATTCAACACCTTAACCAAACTAAAAGTGGTGGTTCAGACACAATGTTGAACTTCTTTTTACACCTCGACAATACTTTGCATATACCAATACTTATTGTAGGAACACCTGAAGCGCTAGAGCTTTTCTCTGAAAAACAGAGATTGAGAAGAAGGTTTACTGCAGGCGCTGGCTTGAAGTGGGATAAACTACCACATGATGCTGAATGGTCAATGATCATTAAACATTTATTCAAGTATCAATACACCGATGAATTAGCTAACATAAATATTAATTGGGCTGATATCTTTTATTTTTATTCACAAGGAATTATTGATCGAGCTATAAAACTATTTGTCTCTTCTCAAAAATGGGCCTTTTCGATTAATGCGAAATCATTAACTATTGAAATCATTAACAAAGTTGTGGCTGAAATGATGTGGCTAGATGAACCAATGTTTAAAAACATAAGAGATAGGAATCTTAACATTAGTAAAGCCAGTGACATGATGTTGCCTGATGATGTTAGTGACTTCAAAAGCAACTACAGGCTAGTAAATATTCAGAATGAGTTAGAAGATTTCAATATCCCCAAAAATTTCTACTACCCAATGCTTGAATCATCAATTTTGAAAAATCCTTCATTAAGTGATAATGAAATTGCTTATTCAATAATTAAAAAGTATCGATCTAATCCTGCAAATTCCTCAGAGTCAATTGTCAAGAGACAACTTACCTCGAATTACATTGATGGTGACTTGAGAAAAATAAAAGCATCTAATCAAGAAGAGTTGCATAAAGAACTTTTAGAACAAGGAGATATCGTTAACCTTTCTGAATTCATGAATTAGAATGAAGTCATATTGGTCAAAACCTTATCCAGACGAAATTCTCTATAGCACCATTGCTAGAAATATCAGCTACCTAGGCACCAAAGGACCAAAACAGCTCCTCAAAAGACTTTTTGATAGAACCACTATCTGCTCAACGCTTGACCTTCCAAGTGGAATAAATCATCTGGCAAAACACATCAATATTAAAGATCAAACTGTAGAAGATTTAATTGATAGACATACGCTGTTCCATTATTATACTCAATTCATCCCAGAAAATAGACGCAGAAAAGTATGGAACTCAATGCTCACCAAGTCAGGAGATATTCATACCAGATGTGGAATTGTCACAGGGCCTTTTCCTCCATTGTCCACACCTAGGTTCTGTCCAATTTGCATGAAAGAACAAATCGAATTGTATAAGGAGCCCTACTTAAAATTGACTCATCAGATTCCATCAGTTAATATTTGCACCAAACACAAAATACTTCTTAATCAAGTTGAATTCAACTATAAATCAATTAATAAGCATCTATTCATTGATTTGTATGATTACCAATCTAGTTTATGGCTTAAAAAAAATATTCCTTTCTTCAATGAAGAAATAATTAGCCTAATATCGAGACTGGAAAGTCTTGCTCTAAAACCCGTGAGTTCCTGGCCTTATGATGAGCCTCACATTTACAATGAGGAAATGAAGCAATTGGGCTTTAATAAAGGTCAATATTCTCTTGACTGGCCCAGAATATATAATGAATTCGAAAATTTCTTTGCTAAATCAACACTGATACATTTCAGATCAGAAGTCAGTTCCGTTAATCCAAGCTGCTGGTTGAAGGCAATTTTGAGGAAACATCGCAAAACATTTGATCCGGTTCGGCATATGCTGATTGAAGCTTTTTTCGAATATTTAAAATCTAATCAGACTAAACCAATTCCATCTCAACATAAAAACTATGCATGTAAGAATCCAATATGCAAGAATTATGGGAAAGCTAACACAACACATGAGATTAAGAGGGATCCAAAGTCCAATAGAGATATCACTTATGTAAGTTGTAGTTGTGGCTATATATATACATCGTCATATTTAAAAGATAAAGGTCACCATTTTATTAGAGTTAGAACCTTTGGTAAAGAATGGGAGAATGAACTTCTAAAACTCATAAATCAAAAACTAAGTCTTAGAGCAATTGCTAAGAGGTTAAACGTTGACCCCAAAACAATAAAAACCTATTTAAAAGAACACCCTAGTGACGAAGGTCGAAAAAAGGAAATCTCAAGTGCAAAGAAGGAATGGCTATCCCTTGTTAAGGCAAACAAGGAATTATCTATAACACAAATCCGTAGGATAAAGCCAGCAGTATATTCATACTTATATAAGCATGACAAAAAATGGCTACTTTCTCACAAATACGCTCAAGCCATTCCAACTAATACTAATCGTATCGAATGGGAGAAACGAGATCGCCAGATTCTTATCAAACTACAGGCCTCATATAATAATTTGAAAATTAAGTTTCCAAGGAAACGAAGATCCAAAAGCCTTTTACTAAGACTAGCAAAATCCGAAGTGCTTTACAATCAACACATGATCAAGTTGCCAAAATGCAAAGCATTTTTAAATCACTACTCTGAATCACTCCAGAAACATAGAAAAAGAAGGCTGGTCCTCGCTTATAAAGCACTTTCCACAAAAGAAGTACCTGTAAAGAAATGGATACTTCTCCGTCAAGCCGGAATTAGAAAAGAGTACATTGATTTTGAAATTGAAACTCTAGTAAACCACCTTTTAACTTGTGGATTAGACACTACAAAAAATCAAACTAGTGAAATCGCGTAATCATTCATGAGAAAAGAGATCATTTCTGTGCCATATGCTTACAAAAAACTAAAAAGTTGGTATCTCAAGGTATTTGAAATTGATCTGGATAAGACGCCCTACTTCGTACAATCTAAAGATTACCCCCTTAAACAAAATACCTTATTGCCAATTGGTATAGAGATTAATGATGATATCATTCAAGGAAGAACAAATACAAAGTTCAGAGAGTATCAAATCAATAATTTTAAGACTGGTTTAATAAAGCCGCTAGCTGAGTTATCAGACAAAGTCTATCACCTTGTAAATAACCACCCCCTTCATAGGGAAACCCTTGTTTATTCTTTTACAGTCAATGGCCAGGAAACTGTGATTTTTTTATATGAGTTATTCAGGCAGTTCATTGGGTACAGTGAAGGCATTTGTCAATATGCATTTGAATATGACATGCTTGATATTTTCATTGATGGACAAACAATTACTTCTGAGAATAACCAGAGAACCTTAACAATCGAACTCAACAATCTCCTGAATGCCAGACTTGTTCGCGACAATGAATTTATCTCATGCATGGTTTCCTTACTTTTTGATGAAAGTTTAAGAAGGTATTGGAAGGAGATCCAAGCTCATACGGTTGATAACGTCAATAACTTCAAATTCTTCACTCCCCCTTACGACTCTATAGACTTAAAGGCCAACACTCTGAGCTATTCGAACTTTGATTTGATTACGAGCATTAGTGCCATAAATTTTCAAAAGGAATTACCTTTTGAAAAAGTTATCATCAAACATCCCTCACTGATTGAAAGTCCAATAAGCGAAGGTAAAAAGTCAAAACCTAGCAAAAGAGATGTTGACGTCCCAAAGGACATCAAATTTGACTATGAATCGAATCCTTCGAATAAAAAGAAAGCTTCAATAACGACTAAAAAGCCTGGATTTAGGATCGATGATCAAATAGAGATCATAAGGAAAAAATCAGATTATGGTACCAGTCCTGGTCTTGGAGGCAATAAAGTATATACTGAATTTAAGCTTAAAGATATAAGTCTATCCATGGATAAAGCGGATAAGTCGGGCGAGACAACTGAACTTAAAATTAATGATGTTAATGATGAACCGTCATTTGATTTCACAGAAATCCCTAAAGGACTCCAACACTTCTGCAATGCAATTTCTCTTGTGAGCAAAGTATTAGACCTTGATTTTTCTTACGATTTACTTTCATTTAATAAAGAACTAAAATCGAGATTCAAATATATAAATGGTCATGAACGACTTGGAGTTTTAGTATCCTTTCAGTCAAATCCTCAAATAAACCTGGTAGAAATTGACACCTCTGACAACCGATTTGTTTCAACATTAATATTTAAAGAATTAAATATTAAACAGGATGAATTCTTCGACACCCTATTTAATGATCTCGCTAAAACTGGTGGGAAATGGAATAAAGGTTTTTTACGAAATAACTGTATATCGGACACCATAAGACATCCAAAAAACATTACGAATGAAGAGAGTCTGGATGAGAAAGAACGTGCAAATATCACTAAATCTCGCATAGCAAAAACACTGATCAAGGTACTGTACTAGTGAAAAAATCATGATTCGAAAATATCGATATGGAGAAGTGAGAATTTATTTCAGAACCTTAATGATCCGTCTCTCTGTAAATCTCGATTGTTTCATTTTGACAGTCAGTTTACTAATTTGTTCATTTTTAAACTTTCCTATTTTCGGGAAAGGCTACATTTTGAATCGCTCAATATCACCAAGTCTCATGCGCTGAAGGTTATAATATTGAAATCATGTAACTCTCTTCCGTAATTCTGTAAATCCTTCCTTTTCAGTTTTCGTATATTTGTTAGGTTGAAAAAGGTTATATCCATATCGCTTGCACTCCTGATGCTTACAAGTCATCTGGGTTTTGCCGTAGGAACTCACTTCTGTGGGGGACTTGCTGTAGAAGCCAAATTGATGATTGGACATGAGCACCTGGATTGTGGAATGGCTGACATGGATAAAGAATGTGAAGGCAAGTCCGACGGAAAAACCTATCTGGATAAAATGCCTTGTTGCGAGAATGAATACCTCAGCATAGAAGTTGAGGATGAGTTTAAACCAACTATAGAGCAAAGTACACTGAATTTCGAGTTTGTTGCGGCATTTGTTGTCTCATATCTTGATGTCTTTTCAGTAGATGAGGTAAATCCACAATACACGGAGTACGACCCACCTCTGGTCACAGAGGACATATCGATCCTTCACCAGGTCTTCATCATATAAACGCATAGTATGTTCCTGACAAGTTTGTCAGGTCGGGTATATCATTACCCATTTTGGACTGATGTTTCAGTTTCAACTCAAAACATATTATGCTCAATCGAATCATAAAATACTTTTTAGAAAACAGGTTGGTAACTGTTCTAATTCTCATTGGCTTTATTGCCTGGGGAATTGTGACAGCACCTTTCGGATGGAAAGTCGGCTCATTACCTTCTGATCCTGTGCCTGTGGATGCCATTCCCGATATCGGGGAGAATCAACAGATTGTATTCACTCAATGGCAAGGAAGGTCACCTCAGGATATTGAAGATCAGATCTCTTATCCAATGACTACTTATCTCTTAGGTATTCCGGGTGTTAAATCAATCCGAAGCTCATCCATCTTCGGCTTTTCCAGTATCTACATCATCTTCAATGAAGACATTGAATTTTACTGGAGTCGATCTCGAATTCTGGAAAAACTCAATTCCATTCCATCTGGCCTATTGCCGGATGAAGTTCAACCTACCCTAGGCCCA
>JAVJQA010000027.1:0-95719 GCA_040218045.1 Marinoscillum sp. | reverse complement strand
CAGCCGCCCGAATATAAGAGCATAACACCCAATCGGAAAATTCACGGGTTATCCGAAAAGGAGTACGAGAATCCCATTGGGCAATTCTCATATGGAATTGACACGTGAATTACGCAGTGCTCTTTAGGTGAAATTCAGAAGTTAAAAAAACGAATTCCAGGAGGCTCATTCCTTTATGCACTTGCAATTAGCATGGGTATCAGGAGCAAGCTCAAAACTTATCACATCAGATTGGTCAAGCTTTACCAAATAGTTTGATTTAGCAAGATTTGTCGGCTTCACTTGATTTGAAAGTGGTTTTTAGGGTAAAAAATAAACCGGCCACCCTTTAGTGTGGTCATGACTAAATTCATTCACTATTTTCACCTCTCTTTTTCCTTAATACAGTGTTAAAATTTTCAACCGTAGCGATGCTATGCTCTCAAATTTTGTCTTGTCTAAAGAAAAAAATAAAGGCAAAAATTTAGTAAACTAATTTAGTCATCACCACACTGGTAACCGGTTTCCCAACCGACGGTGAAAAGGATTTGAGGATTCAGTCCTGTTCAAAGTCTAGTGCTACTTGCCATCGACAAATTGATGATTGCTGGGATCTTTGGAAAACATTTGTGGCGAAGCACCTAATGTTTGTGGCGAATGGTTGATTGTCAGTGGTCATTGAAATAAACAGGTAACGTTTCACGATCCGCTTGAGACCTTTAGCTCTAAATAATAAACGCGGTGAATGCACTGATTCCTGGGGAGTTTGACACCTTTGCCGTGGAAAATCAATTTTAAAGAGGGTGCCCAATTCATATTTTCAGTTCAAACAGTTTAGAATCGATCAGGGTGAAACTTCCATGAAAGTGACCACTGAGGGTTGCCTGTTTGGTGCCTGGGTGGCCAGGGTGGCCGAATCTCCCGGAAGAATCCTGGATATTGGTACTGGCACGGGCTTGTTGTCACTGATGCTGGCGCAGCAGTACGAAGAGGCCATCATAGATGCAGTGGAGATCAATGTGGAGGCTGCTAATCAGGCGAGAATAAATTTTGAGGCCAGTAAATGGTCGGACAACCTGACCCTGCATCATGTGGATGTGCAGGATTATCAGGACACGAAAAAGTATGATTTGGTCCTCTCCAATCCGCCATTCTTTAAACAATCGCTACTGTCCCCTGTAGCAAATCTCAATCTCGCCCGTCATGACAATTCCCTGGGCCAGCAGCAACTAGTAGCATCAGTCAATCAACATCTGGCCGAAGACGGATCTTTTTGTGTGCTCTTCCCTGAGCGAGAGGCCGAGACATTTCGGCAGGTGGCAGAGCATTCCGGGCTTCACCTGGTGCGGGAGCTTTCTGTGTTCAACTCTCCCGGCTCCAGGCGGTTTAGGGTGATTGGCCAGTACCAGAGAGAGGAGAAGGAGCTAATAAAGGGGGCAATGAACACCCGGGACATCAACAGGGAATATACGGCTGACTTTGTGGAGCTGCTCAAGGGGTATTATTTGGGGTTTTAAGGTTTTGGGTTTTGGGGTTTTAGGTTTAAGGTTTAAGGTTTTAGGTTCTGGGTTTAAGGTTTTAGGTTTTGGGTTTTAGGTTTTGGGTTTTAGGTTTTAGGTTTTGGGTTTTAGGACTAGGTTTTGGGTTTTAGGATTTGATTGATTTAGGATTTAGGATTTGGGATTTTTGATTTCTAGGTTTAGATCCTTACTGACTACTGATTTCTAACTATCGACTATTGACTATCGACTATTCACTATCCGACTTATTGACAACTGACCACTGAAAGCCGATTACTGACTACTGATAGCTGATAGCTGATTTGGGATTTGATTGATTTGGGATTAAGAGGCTTAGATTTTAGTGTAGACTATCGACTATTGACTATCGACTTATTGACCACTGACCACCGATTACTGTTTACTGATAGCTGGTTACTGATTTCTGATTGAGGATTTCTGATTGAAGATTGCGGATTAAGGGATTTGGGATTTCTAGGTTTTGGGTTTTAGGTTTTGTGTTCTAGGTTTTTGGATTAAGAGGTTTAGATCTTAGTGTGGACTATTGACTATCGACTACTTATTACTGATAGCTGGTTACTGATTTCTGATTTCTGATTGAGGATTTCGGGTTGCTGATAGCTGACCACTGATAGCTGATAGCTGATAGCTGTTTACATAGCTTTTTACTGATTACTGATAGCAGTTTAGGTTTGGTTTTGGGATTGCTGATTGGTTTAGATCTTAGTTTGGACTATTGACTATCGACTTATTGACCACTGACCACTGACCACCGATTACTGTTTACTGACCACTGATAACTGGTTACTGATTTCTGATATCTGATTTGGGATTTGATTGATTTGGGATTAAGAGGCTTAGATTTTAGTGTAGACTATCGACTATTGACTTATCGACTACTGATTACTGATAGCTGGCTACTGGAGTTTTTACCTTTCCGCAAGCTGGCGGAGGCCCACTACTGGAGTTTTCAGTGAATTTCCACCTGTCAGAAGGCAGAATACTGGAGTTTTCATGCTATTTCCAACCCGCGGAAGCCCAAGTCTGGAGTTTTCTGCTTATTTCCCTGAGCGATAGCCCCCAAAACTGCAGTTTTGGAGATTCTCAGCAAGCTGCGAAACGCTAAAACACGCGTGTTTTAGTCTTCTGCAATGTGGGGAAGGGTGAAACACGGATGTTTGAGCTTTCCGACAGGTGGAAAAACTTAAAACACGGATGTTTGACGGGGGTAGCGTGGTTGTTTGGTGATCGTCTGGCTTGAAATCCGTCGGTTCTGTCTGAAGGATGGTAAATGGAAAGAGGTGCGGGATAATAATTCCCTAAACTACTCTACTAGACACCTTTGTCTTCATACATTTTCAGCTTAACAAATGCTTTCGATAAGGGATTGGTAAAACGATATTTAACACTTCCATCTACTGATATTTTCTCAAGAATTTCACCTCGATCGGGTTGACAAAGTTTACCAAGGTTATGAGTAATATTAACTTTTGATAAAGCTTTACCTGAGAGCTCACTAAATTGTTTTGAAATTTCCTTAATAGTAAAACAATTATATTCATCAGATTGTGAAATTGCAGATGCAAATAAAACTTGTTCCCACTGTGATTCTTGAGCAGATGAAAATGTTGCTTTTCTGTACCCATCTTTTATTTGCTCCTGAACGTTTTCAATTGCCAACTTTGTGGCAACCTTAAAATGACCAGATGTATAACTTGTCTTTTCTTCGTCTATGGCGGCTTTGCAGCCATATTTGCAAAGTAGGTGAGTATAATGAGGAAACCCCATTGAAAAATCTATTATTTTTTTTCTTACCTCATTACTGACTTTAAGGGTCAATGCTTTTAAGCCATTATCAATTATGTCTCCAAGTTCCTTCGAGTTCATTCTTGGCATTTTGATTTGTTTCATGCACCGTTCCAAAGACTGATGATTTCCAATTAAGTTAACCACATTGTCAGAGATGCCGATTATAACAATAGTGACATTGTCACAATTATCTGATAGTGATTTTATCAAATCGGCGAATTGCTCACGCGCCGTGTTCTTAGTAATGTTATCAAACTCATCGAAAACGAATAGCATTCTATTTGAAAGAACAGGTGTCAGAATATACTGGATATGAGCTGGCATTAAGTCTTCATAATTTGCTAGTTGGTTTGCCAAAGAAGAATATGTAATTTGTTGTTCAGGATTAAATCCGATTCCATCAGTTCTTGTTGCTATAGGAATAGCTTGCAAAGCTCGATACCATAATGACCGAAAGTCATATTCTCGTGTACAGGTTATTTTGACAGGAAAGACATTGGTAAGTTGAGTTGCCATAATGTTACCCAGGGAAGTCTTTCCCACACCTCGTTCACCAAATAGAATGGCATGTTGACCTTGCTCGTTAATTGCATCACACACATTATCAAGTTGTAAGCTTCTTCCAAAGAATAAGTCTTGACTTTTAATTGGAGACATGGGAGAAAAGACTCTCCGAAGGATTTCCAGTTTTTCTTCTTTTGTCATCATAGGTGGTGTTTACTATCCGGATTCTACTAGTGAAGCAAATTCCTTTTATAGATTCTAGTGGCTTATCACCAGTTGCTCTTGCATCTGTTAAAAAAGGACAATATAAGCGATTGTTCTTTTGAAAAACCACTTTCCTCCCAACAATCAAAAGGAAACCCCAATTGAGAAGAAAAATACCCTAAATCAGGGAAGAGGATTCTGAGAAGAAACTGGACGAATCTAATGCGTTGGCCAACTCACCCCAATTGGCATTATTGTTAGGTATTGATAATTCTACATCTCCCCTCTCACTAGCCGTGCGCCTTCCAAGTGAGGGGCTGGGTGGGCGCCCGGCTAGGGAGAGTTGGTTAAAACTCAAACACCTCACAAACCTTCCGCTCATCACAGCCACCATCTTGTTTCAGGCAAATGGTATAGGACTGCCCCTGCTCCATCAGTACTATGAAATCATGACTGCTGGTGCTACCTGCCTCACGAACCAATGAAGTGACCAATTCGTCCCGTAAGTAAGCAGACCAGATATAGGTAACCTCATCCCGCAGCTCAAAATTGGCGGTGAAGGTGTAACCATCAGTTTCCAGGTCCCAGTCAAAGTTTAAATCTTGGATGCACTCTACGTTCACCTGCTCACAGTACTGAGTACCTTCCGGGCAATCGTCCGTGGTGGTCTTGATACATACTTCATAGCTGCCCGGGTCAAACCTATATTCAAATTTGTGATCGCTATCATTTCCCTGAAGGATTCCCTCTTCTTCTTTGAAGGTCCCATTGATATACCATTTGTAGGAAGCCAGTTCAAACATTTTCTCAAAGTTGGCCTCAAACAGATAGTGGCCATAACCCTTTTTAACTGTCTCGAAAAACAACTGTGGACATGGATCCTCTACCACAAACGCTTCACAGTAAACCTCACCCTGAGTGCAGTCTTCTGACTTGGCCTTGATGCATACTTCATGATCTCCGGGATCGAACGACTTGACCAGGATATTTCTTTCTGCTGTGCCTTCCTGGATAAATACATCATCCACATACCAGTCAAATGTGGAGGCACCACTGATCGTGGCAGTGAATTGATATTCCAGGGCTTTTCTCTGTGATGTTTCAAAAAACAGATCAGGGCATGACCCACAGGAGTTGAGTTGCTCAAAGAGTTCAAATACATTGCCGATGGTAATGCTTTCATTCCTTGAAAACCTTGTGATCTCAAAAGGAAAAACGAAGTTCGGTTGATAATTGGATGGCTGGTTGTTGTAATAAAACTGGATGTAATCGTCCAGTGAAGGGATAGGCTTTGTAGTGCTATCGATATCGATCAAGGTTATTGGGTAAACGAAATCAAAGCATTGCTTGTGGGTTCGCTCCAGTATGGTGCGCAATGTCGGGAGTTCACAGCTTTGTAGCAGCTCAAAAAACTCCTGCTCAGAATCAATGGAGTTGATCTGGTTGTTTGAGGTGATAAGTACAGGGAAGGCCAGTTCGCTTACGTGAACTCCACTGTTTTGATCTTTACTGATATCGTGGAGCGCAGATCGGGATGCTACTTCAATGAGTATGTCGTTGCTGAGCCTCAGTTTCAGGGGATACACAAAATCAAAGCAGGTGATGTCACGATTGTTACTGAGGGTGTTGAGGAGAGAAACGAGCGCAGTACTTGAGGTTGTCCGCGTAAGGTCAGGTTCTGGAAAATCCAGATTGTCCTCCAGGCATGATGTCAGGGACATCAGACTTATCAATAACACAAATACCAACCTGCAGCACTTCATGGGAATAATTGAATCTTAAAAGTATAATTTCTTTGGCATAAAAGCTTTCATTAGGTGGTGCGGAAATCAGATAAAAGTAAAGTAAGGTAAAGGGCCGGCCCAACCAGCCGGCCCTTTGATCAGCAGTCCAGCGGTATTAGACTATTGGATCATGAATGTTTCGCAAACAATATTATTTGCACATCCATCCTGTCTTAAGCAAACTTTGTATTCTACTCCAGATTCAAATTCCCAAAAGAAATCATGATCAGCATCACTACCTGTCTGGCGCGTTTCGCCACCCTGGTAGTCATCTCCTTTGTAGACTTTCCAGATGTAAGTGACCTCATCCCTTGCTTCAAAGTCGGCGGTAAAGATGAAGCCGTTGGTCTCTTCTTCAGCAGAGAAGGTAAGATCCACGCAGTTTTCACTATCCACTGTGATGGTTTTACAATAAGCTGTGCCTTCAGGACAACTTGGGGTCTCTGTTTTCAGACAGATCTCATAAGTGCCAGCGGCGCTCAGGTCCAGGCTCAGGAAGTTGTCCCTCTGATCACCTGATTCATTATCAGCTTCTTCTCCGTTCACATACCAGGCATACCATTCCAGGTCATTCATGCCCTCAAAGTCAGCGAAGAAATTGTACTCACCATTATCTTCTTGTTGGTAAGAAAAATACAGGTTCGGACACCCTTCGGTTTCACCTTCTATGTCAAACTCCACACAGTAGACAGATTGTCCGCACTCATCAGTTTCCAGGCTTTCCAGGCAAACTTCATGGTGACCTGCGTCAAACTGCCGGTAGAGCTTGTGATCTGTTTCGTGTTCTTCAAAATTTTCTTTGTCTACAAACTCACCATTCACATACCATTTGTATTGAGTGGTGTCCTTACCATCAAAATCAGCCACAAACAGGTAGGCACGTTCACCATCAGCTTCTTTGTAGAAAGAAACCTCAGGGCAATTGGATTCCCCGATTTCTATTTCCTTGCAGTATTCCAGTTCGCCACATCGCTCACTTCTTGATTTGATGCAAACCGTATGAACACCAGGCCTGAATTCATAATCAAATTTGTGGTGACGCTCGTTACCCAGTTGCTCTGATTCAATGGAGTCTCCGTCCACGTACCATACGTACTGGATGGTATCCATACCAGCGAATCCTGCCTCGAACAAGTACTTGATGCGGCTGAGCTGCTTCGCTTCGAACTTTAGCTCCGGGCATTCTTTTCCCGTTTCGTCTTCCCCTCTGATCACCACTTCTGTGCAGAAGTTGATGGTTCCGCATTCTTCGGATTCTGCATTGATACAGACATTGTATACGCCTGGCGCAAATGAAAAATCAAAAGAAGTACCCAAAGAATCGCCATTGGCAATCAGTTGATCATTTACAAACCACTCAAAGTCGATGTTGTCGAGTCCCTGAAGGTCTGCGATCAATGAGTAGGAAGTGGAGTCACTGTTGGCCTCAGCCACAATACTAATGTTTTGACACTCTGCTGGGATGTCGGACTCACAGGCTGCCATCATTAGCAGCATTATAGATATTGTGAGTAAAAGATTGAAAAGTTTGAAAGATTTCATGGTTAATTCAGTTTTGTTAAGTTTTCATTTTGGCGGTTATGTCCGCGATTCGGTGGTGAAACGCGGCGACCAAAAAACTACCCCACCCCCTTGACTAGGATTTTCATGTTTTTTTTTAGAATCTTTGGGGAATCACCAAATGAAATCTGGAAACACCTGCTTTGAGTTTAGATTCAGAAAAATCAGTTTGTAAACAATCAGTTTTTGACGCTTTGTTCAAAGAGCATGCGCGTGTCCTGCGCAACTTCATCTACTATAAGTTTGGAGATGAAGATCAAGCGGATGATGCTACTCAGGAAGCTTTTGTGAAGCTTTGGAAAAATTGTGCCAAAGTGCCAATTGAAAAAGCCAAAGGCTATCTATATACCGTAGCCAACAATATCACCAAAAGTGTCAAAAGACATGAGAAGGTGAAGCTGAATTATGAGGTTTCCCACATGCAGGTAAACAGGGGAGTGGATCATGAGTCACCAGAGTTTATTTCACTGGAGAAGGAGTTCATGGAAAAACTAAACCATGCTATCAGCTCTTTGCCCGATCGCCAGAGAGAGGCTTTTTTGCTCAACCGGGTGGAGAAAAAGAAGTACCGGGAAGTAGCGGAGATCATGGATGTGTCGGTGAAAGCGGTGGAGAAATTGATGCACAAGGCCCTGCTGAAATTAAAGGATCAAATTGGTGACTTGTAGGGTAGGGTAGATGAGGTTTGCAACGTTTGTATGATGAGACCAGGAAATCATGAATCAAAATGACGATACGTTTTTAGCCAGATGGCTCAGTGATGAACTCACTCCTGACGAGAAAAGGGAATTTGAGGCCAGTCCGGATTACGCCAGTTTTCGAAAGATTGTCATGGCTGCAGACACTATTCGGTCCCCTGAGTTTGACGCAAGCAGTATTCGGGATAGGATCGAAAGCAATAAAGCCAAATCCAAAGGCAAACAGGTTTGGTGGTACGCCGCTGCAGCTTCCATAACCCTCGTCATTGGCTTTTTTATCATCATCAACTGGACGACTCGTATCAGTTCTGGATTTGGAGATCAGCTGGCATATGAGCTTCCTGATGGATCGTCCGTCCTTTTAAATGCCAATTCTCAAGTAAGTTTGAAAAAGAGGGGCTGGGAAGATGATCGAACACTCGATCTTCAGGGGGAAGCCTATTTTGAGGTAGCAAAAGGAAGTGCTTTTACTGTGAAGACTAATTTGGGAAAGGTCACCGTACTGGGAACTGAATTCAATGTGATAGTAGCTGACGGACTAATGGAGGTTACCTGCTATGAAGGCAAAGTGCAGGTGAATATGGGGCAATCAGAGTCAATCCTTACAGTAGGACAAAGGGTCACCATGGTTTCTGATAAGTTCTCCAGATCAACAGTAACCGTGAATGGGCCAGGTTGGATGTCCGGGGTAAGTACATTCAGCTCTATTCCTGTAAAGTATGTAATTGAATCTCTGAAAAACCAGTATGAAATTGAGATCAACAACACAGAAAAGATAAGTTTGGAACAACCTTTTACCGGGCAGTTTCCTCATGATGATTTGAGTGTTGCCCTGTCGGTTGTTTTTGAACCATTAAATATAAAATACCAGCTAAAAGGTGATCAGGTGTACCTTGAACCTATGTGATGAGATCATTTTTGTTCGCCACAGCATGCCTTCTTTCTTGTGTTCTTCATGGCCAACCGCCTGTTGAGGAGGATTCGCTTGTCTCTGTTCTCCAGCAAATTGAAGACCGATTTGATGTTAGGTTTTCCTATTCTGATGAATTGGTGGAGGGTGTTTTTGTGGCCATCAGTTTATCCGATTCAACAACCTTAGAGGAGGTACTTCAAGTGCTTCAAGTGAAGACAAAACTTCGCTTTACTGCTATTTCGAAGGATTACATTGCCATTCGTGCTTTTGAGAAAAATGATGAACTGCTTATATGTGGCTACCTGAAAGATGAATCAGGAGAACCAATGTTTGGGGTTTTGATTCGTTCTGATTCCGGGGTAAATACCATTTCTGATCTTGAGGGTTTTTTTCAGGTCAGTGTTGTGTTCTCCGATGTTTTGAATTTTGAGCATCTAGGGTTTGGTCGGTTGCGAAGAGCAACATCTGAATTGATGGCTGTGGGATGCCCAACGCTGGCAATGAAAGAAAAGGCCTCCTTTCTTGAAACGGTGACCATTGAAAACTATACAGCTTCAGGGGTTTACAAGGTGAATAATCTGGTCAAAGTTTTACCAGAAGACCTGACTGTATTGCCAGGCTTAATTGAGCCTGACATATTGCAAAGTATCCAGCAATCACCTGGGGTAAACAGCCCCTATGAGACGGTTTCCGGCCTGCATGTCCGTGGTGGTTCACCCGATCAGAACCTCGTATTATGGAATGGTATAACTACCTACAATCAGGGGCATTTTTTTGGGATGCTGTCCACATTCAACCCCTACATTACCAAAGAGGTTAATTTCATTAAGAATGGAACCAGTTCGTCATATGGAGGTAGGGTTTCGGGGGTGATCGATATCCAGACCAGTGATGAGGTGAATGAATCTGTTTCCGGTGGAGCTGGATTCAACATGCTGCATGGAGATGCATTTGTTTCTGTACCTGTGATCAAAGACAAGTTGTCTATGACCTTGTCGGGGCGGCGCTCCTATACAGACTGGTTAGAGACACCTACTTACAATCAATATTCCAAACGAGTATTCCAAAACACCAAAATCGGGGAAAATGAGAATGCTGAAAATCGGAATGATTTTTTCTTCACCGATTACAATGCCAGCATCGTGTTCAAACCAACTGAGGAGCAAACATTTAGGGCGAGCTCACTTTACTATAAGAACCACCTGACTTACAATTCTCTTTCTGAGTCTGGTATATCCTTTGAAGATGACTTGCTCACGCAAAATGAAGGTTACGGTATCTCATGGGATTTGCGGAAAACACACTTTCAGCTAAGCCAGGGATTACAATACTCCAATTATCTGTTGCAGTATGAATTTCAACATATAGTTAATGATACAGCCGCCATTTCCTCGAAGAAAAACCTTGTTTCGGACATTGGGTATTACGCGGATGTAACAATGGAGCTTAAAGAGCAAAGTGAACTCAAAATAGGATACCAACTCAATCGCAATCACACCCGATATGCCTTTGAAGATTTCGGGCCGGCATATGAGCTCGTGTTGGATCAGGATGATCGCACCCTTTTGGTCAATGCTGCATTTACAGAGTATAAGTATGGTGGAGATCGGTTGTTCGCCACTGTAGGTTTGAGAGGAAACTACTATCATGATTTTAATAAGTTCTATCTTGAACCGCGTGCTTACCTCTCATGGAAACTATTCGATCCACTGAAAATTACGGCTTCCGGTGAATACAGAACCCAGTTCATCAGTCAGATCAAGGAGTCTGTAGTCAGTGATTTGTCCCTGGAGAACCAGGTGTGGAAACTAGCCTCTACAGACAGGTTTCCGATTATCGAGAGTTTTCAGTTGACCTCAGGCGTGGTGTATTCCCGGAATGGATGGTTTTTTGAAAGTGAAGCGTATCTCAAGCAGATTGAAGGAGTAACGTCTTTGACCTTTGGGTTTCTCAATCCGGTGGATAATGATTATCGGATAGGAGATAGTCAAATACTTGGATTGGATGTTTTTCTCAAAAAGAACTGGGGTGGTTACAAATCCTGGGTGTCTTATTCCTACCTCCATACACGCAATACATTCACTGGTTTGAACAATGGAGCGTCATTTCCTGGCAATTGGAACATTCGTCACTTTGTCAACTGGTCGCACTTTTATACACTTGGCGATTTTTATCTATCACTTGGATGGAAATGGCATACGGGGAAAGCATACACCGATGTAGTGCTGGAGGGTGGTGGAAACGGGCCAGTCACAGTAGGGTTTGATGAAATTAATGGTGAGAACCTACCGGTATATCACCGGCTCGATTTCTCCGCACTTTATGAAATCCAAACCGGCAATAAGGTTCGCTACAGGGTAGGTTTATCAGTGCTCAACGTTTACAATAGGAAGAATATTCTCAATCGGGAATTCAGAACCACACCGACCCTTGACAATGAATTGATTGACACCCGGATTTACTCTTTGGGAATTACCCCAAACCTGGTGTTTAGGCTGTTTTGGTGAATACAGCGGAATAGACAGCTTGCGACCAAAGAAGCTCTGAATCAGCTGGCCGAATGCCAACTTTGAATTATGATCAGGATTTGATTAGTCTTGTTTAGTCCATATTAAAGAATCTTAAAACTTCAAGGTTAGTCCTACCGTATTTGCACCTACCAATAGTTTAAACTCACTTTTTTTCTTAAATGTGCTAGTTTGTAAACCGCTGTTGTAGATATTTACAGCTTTCCTCACTTTTTTGTTAAAAGTCAGACTTATTGGAATCGAAGCAGCGAGAAAACCCGCACCAACAGCTGCAAGTTTCCAGTTCGGATCCCCGCCCCCAACAGCTGTCCCTATTGGCCAACCCACCATAAACCCTCCAGCGCTACTAAGAATGACGGCCAAACTATGTATGCTCTGTGCGGACTGAATCTGCTGATAAGCCTGGTAATTGGATCTAACTGCTTCTAAGAGTTGTTTGACACCTAATCTCTTCTCTTCTTGATAAAATTGATATCCCACAAATTCTTTTCTCATAATAATAGAACTTGGAGAGGTTACATTCTTTGGGGATTCATAAAGAATTTCTGCTATTTGACTTTTAGCCAGGGTTGTAGAAATTTCAACGCCATTTTTAATTACATCAAAGTAAACAATCATGCTGTCTACTTTGGTGACTTTGCACTCTATTTTATCCCCGTTATCTCTTACTATAATATCCTGCGAGTAAGTACTCGCTGAAATTGCCATTAGAGCAATTAAAACAATCAGTTTTTTCACAATTATTATTTTTGTAATTGATTATGTACTCCGAAAATTAATCGAATTTTCAGTTTAGGTTTTGTATAAGTCATATGAATTTGTTGAATGGTTGATAATCAACTCAATGACCAGGACCTGGTATTTTCCGAAATAGTGGTACATCCGGTGTAACTTCCCGGAACCGGATCGTAGGCGAGAAGTTGTTCGCCTCCCACCTCAGTGGTGAAAAATACCCAAACCAATGTGTCTTTAAATTTTCCAAAGAAATTCCGAGTATCAGCTTTGACCATATCTGCTCCCCAAATTCCGGGATACTTTATTTTGTTCTGAGCATTTTGCTCATCCAGAAATGCTTTTTTCTGCTGTTCATCACACTGGTAAAGCTGTTCTCCTTGTGAGGTCTTGCATAATTGAAAAAACTGGTCTAGTTCCTTAAAGTAGGATTCCCGGTCTTGCTGGGTCATTACCTCCCCTACGAAAGAATCAAGAAACTGAGGAACTCCCAATTCCACTGCGCCAGGCGTGTCTGTCTTCGGAAGAATTGCCTCCGAAAGTGCTTCTACATTTAAGGCCTGTTCGCTGGAGAAGTATTTTGGTTCCCAGTCCAGAGTAGCTGGCTCAGCACAACTGGTCATTAAACTGGCCAGGGTACTTGCGGATAGGGTATAACCCATTGCAAGTCCCATTTTTTTCATTGCATCTCTACGTTCCATAACTATAGATTTTTCTTTTTCAACTGATCCAAAGCATAGTGCGCAGCCCTGGCTGTTAGTGCCATGTAGGTAAGGGAAGGGTTTTGACATGCCGAGGAAGTCATACATGCACCATCGGTTACAAATACATTTTCTGCACCATGCACCTGGTTCCACTTATTGAGTACGGAGGTTTTGGAGTTGTGACCCATTCGAGCGGTTCCCATTTCATGGATTCCAAGACCTGGAGCTCCCGGATCATCATATTCCCGAACATTTCTAAACCCTGCAGCTTCCAACATTTCTCCAGCTGAGGCTTTCATGTCTTTGCGCATGTTTAGTTCGTTTTCTTTAAACTCACAAGCAAATGTTACCATCGGGATACCATATGGATCCTTCTTGTCTTGATTTAGATAAAGCCGGTTTGAGGGGTCTGGCAACATTTCCCCAAACCCCACAAGTGACATGTGCCATGGGCCTGGTTTCATCATCTTATCTTTAAACTCTGCACCATATCCCTCTGTATACTCCGATTGGTCATGGCTTGCTCTGGAAGCTCCTCCCTGGTAGCCAAATCCTCTTAAGTAGTCATTTCGCCTGGTCGCTTCGTTCACATTTCTAAATCTTGGGATATAAACCCCATTAGGCCTTCTTCCATTGTAGTATTTGTCGTCAAACCCATCAATAAAACCCATAGCCCCTATACGGTAGTGGTGGTCCATCAGGTTGCGTCCAAGTTGATCGCTATCATTGCCCAACCCATTAGGGTATCGATCTGAAGTGGAATTCAAAAGGATGGCCGTGGAACCAATTGCAGAGGCGTTGAGGAAAACAATGTTAGCAAAAAATTCGTGGGTTTCTTTGGTTTCCGCATCTACAACCCTAACTCCTGAAGCCTTGCCAGTGGTCTCATCATAAATTATGGAATGCACCACAGAATTGGCCCGGATGGTAAGATTTCCGGTTTTTTCTGCATCAGGGATGGTTGAGGACAGGCTGCTAAAATATCCCGAATATGGACAACCACGATTGCAACGATTTCGATATTGGCATGGCCCGCGCCCATTGTGTTCCTGGGTCAGATTGGTAACGCGACCTATGGTGAGATATCGGTTGTCAAAGCTTGACTCAATTTTTTCTTTGGTGTGCTGCTCTACACAGTTGAGCTCCATAGGTGGTAAAAACTGCCCATCCGGCAAGTGAGGTAAGCCCATGGCCTGACCACTGATCCCAACATATTTTTCAACATAATCATACCATGGAGCTATATCCTTATAGCGGATCGGCCAATCCACTCCAATGCCTTCTTTGGCGTTGGCTTCAAAGTCCAGATCACTCAGCCGATACGTCTGCCGGCCCCATGTGATGGACCGACCACCTACCTGATACCCACGGATCCAGTCAAAACGCTTATCTTCATCGTAAGGGTTTTCTACATCTTTGACGAACAGGTCTTGGTTGACGTAATTGATCCACCCGGTTCGGCTTTGCTTTTCATAGTCTTTAAGCGTCTCAGGGGTCAAAGCACCACGATAGGGAATATCCCAGGGGTCGAGACCTGCAGTGGGGTACTGGCCGTGTTGAATCATTCGGCCTCTTTCCAACATCAGTGTTTTTAAACCACCTTCTGTCAGGATTTTTGCCGACCAGCCTCCACTAATGCCAGATCCCACAACGATCGCATCATAGCTGTTGGTTTTTAATTGGTTTTGCATCTATTAAGGTTATGTTACTTACAAGATACGTTTTTTGAGAAAAGTATCTTTATTGACTCTGATTTTATTGAAGTCGTTAAGGGTTTTAACCTTTAGGAAGCAACCCGCTTTATATCGAAACAGGACGATTTGTTGGTTTTCTTAACCCTGCCAGTATTTAAGGGACTTCCCGCTCTGAAAACTCAAATCCCATGGCTTCTAACTCCTCCAAAATCGGTTCGTAGATCGCTCTCTTAGTTGGGATATTGACTCCTGTGGTTTGAATTTTTCCCTGGAGAACAAGTTTGGCCGCAATCGCCAACGGCAGTCCTACAGTTTTAGACATGGCAGTGTTTACTGCATCGTCGCCAAGGGCGATCATGTGTGATTGGATCTCTTTTGGCTGGCCATTGTCCAGGTAATTGAACTTATGCCACATCACGATCATGTCCTTGTCTGATTCTTCCAGGGTCCATTTCTTTTTCAGGATATGCTCCAAAATCTGCGCTGGAGTGCCCTTATCCAATCCCACGAGTTCATTCTCAAATAATCCCAGCCATTGCATCTTGTACATTTCTTCAGATTCCAGCCCAATATTCATATAATGGGCAAGTTTCAGTTCTACTGAGTCATGCGGATTGTATAGGAGAAAGGAGTTGATGAACTGTCGGTGGGTCATTTCGGGCACGTTTTCCATTTCATAGGTGTCATCTGTGGCACCAAGCTGCACAAAAATGTTCCACGCCTTACAAAATCCAACTCTTCTAAGCGTACCTCGATAGAGCGTTTTAATTCCTCTGAGATTGTACAGGTCAAGATATTTGAGTGAGTCCCTGTTGGCATACCCTTCAAAGTAGCCATATCCGGGAATGTGGATGACCTCCGTTCTGGCAAACAGCTTCTGGTAGGGAATGTACTTCAGGCGGCTTTCCTGAATAAATTTTACTGTGCCAGTTCCTGCTAACACTACGTTTCTGGGGTTCCACGTAAACTTGTATTGCCATGGGTTGTCTTTTATCTGATCGTCTGCTAGTAGCCCACCTGTGAATGTTTCAAAAGCAGTGAGTTCATGTCCGGCAGCTTTGATCCTGTCCAGCACTTTCATTGCTGACATGTGATCTATGCCCGGGTCTAACCCAAGCTCCATGAGGCATTGCTTGCCTTTTGTGGCAAACGCATCAGAAAGTTTTCTGATGTCATCAGAAACATATGAGGCAGTGAGCATATCACAACCGATCTCCGCACACACGGTTGCCACATGAACATGAAGGCTCGCAGGTACCATGCTGATCACCAGGTTCGATTCAGCGATGTGCTGCATGGCGAGTTCCTTATTGAAAATATCAAACTCAATCACATGAGCGTCTGGAAATTTCCTTTTGGCCAATGCCGCATCCTTCTCACCAATGACTACTCTCCAGTCATTTTTTGAGGCATGTTCCAGTAGGTAATTGATCAATGAGGTGGAGGAGCGACCTGCTCCTAAGATCAAAACTTGCTTCATAAAATAATTTAGACGTTTTACCTATCCAGTCAAGTTATAGCCATGCTGAACTGATCCAGAATTCTAATTGTACTTCAAACTAGATAAGAAATGGGTTTAAGGTAATGTTGTTTGACCACAAACCTAATCGAAGCAGATGCTTTTACAATGGCTATTGAGATTTCTTATTTACCACAGTTGCAGAGGCTTGTGCACTAGCAAGAACCAACATATCTGCAATGTTGACATTGGCAGGTCTGGAGAGAATAAACGCTATAGATTCAGCAATATCCTTAGCCTGTAGCGGATCAAAGCCCTGGTAAACCTTATTGGCTTTTTCAGTATCCCCTTTAAATCTAACTTCGGAAAACTCTGTCTGCACAAGACCTGGTTTGATCTCGCCTACTTTGATGCCATGTTTGATCAGATCCAGTCGCATACCTTTTGAAAGAGCGTCCACTCCAAATTTGGAGGCGTTATAGACATTGCCATTGGCGTAAGCCTCTACTCCGGCCACAGAGCCAATGTTTACAATGTGACCTTTTTGTCGTTGAACCATCTGTGGAATGATAGCTTTGGTGACATACAGAAGTCCCTTTAGGTTGATGTCAATCATCGCATCCCAATCGGCTACATCACCTTCATGGATTGGAGCTAATCCATGGGCATTTCCGGCATTGTTGATCAGTACATCAATGTTTTTCCAATCGGCACTTAATCCTTCTATGGCCTGATCTACAGCATTCTTGTCTCGCACATCAAAGCAAAGAGTAACCACCTCAGTGTGAAGCTCTTGCTTTAGTTTTTCGAGACGATCTTCTCTTCTTCCTGTGATGATCAGGTTGTATTTTGGCGCCAATTCTCTTGCGGTAGCTTCACCAATTCCGCTTGTGGCTCCGGTAATTAGCGCAATAGGTTTCATCTTTTTCGCTTCTTGTTGTTACGGAGATAACTTGGCCCTCCTTCAAAAGTGATGTAAAAGGCAATGTTTTGGTAAGAAAGCCTTTTAAGACCAACATCATAAGCATTGACTTCAGGGGTAAGCATGTTTCTCAAACCCCATGAATAGCGCACTTCAGGTGAGAATTTGAACAAAGGAAAGTATAGGTCAAAACCCACTCCAGCATCGATGGCATAGTTGACATTTCGCAATTCAAGCCTTTCTCGTGAATCCAGTTCATCGCCTCTTCCCGAAGCTTCAAGTGAGGGACTAAAACCACCTGTGACATACATCGCTACATTGCCTCTTCTTGCTGATTTATATTTTAGCATCAATGGCAGCTCTACCAGTGTGGCGTCTTTTAATTCTCGTATTTCCTGACCATTGGTGAATCGATAAGTTAGGTCTTGTTCGTAAAACCCCACTGTTGGGAGTACTCTGAAGCTGAGGTATTTATGAAGGGACATGTCTACCACGAAACCTACTTTCCATCCTGGTAGTTTGCCGGGAATGATCGAATGCAATGAATCAAGTTCCGGAGTGGCATAAGCATCAGAGTAAAGTGTTTTGTACTTGGAAGAATGCAAACCCAACAGGAATCCATAATGAATCCACTGGTTGTCATAGTCCAACAGATTCTCAGACACGTCATTTTGTGCCTGTGCAGGGACCACAAAGACCAATAAAAGTCCGAGAACGATTACTTTGTGCCAGTGTATATGGAGCTGATTCCTAGGGTTAATGGTTTGCATTTAGTGTCTTTAAAGCCAACTTTCTTCAATATCTCTAAAAAATTCTGGCCATCTGGAAATTGCCTTACGGATTCAGGAAGATAGGTATATGCAGCCTGATCCTTGGAAATCGTATTGCCTATTTTAGGTAAAATCCACTTAAAATAAAAACTATATAGCTGTTTGAAAGGGAATGATTTAGGTTTGGAAAATTCCAAAATAACCGTCTTGCCCCCGGGTTTCAATACCCGGTACATATCCGCCAGCCCTTTCTCCAGGTGTTCAAAATTTCTTACCCCAAAGGAAACGATCACGGCATCAAACTTATTGTCCTCAAACTGAAGCTCTTCCGAATCACCTGATAGCAACTCGATCTTGTCTGAGAGGTTCTTTTTCTTCATTTTCTCGCGTCCTACGGCGAGCATCCCTTCTGATATGTCAACACCCGTCACCTTGTCCGGGTTTAACGCCAAAGCTTCTATGGCAAAGTCACCAGTTCCCGTAGCGATATCCAGGATCTGCTTTGGTTGATCTTTTTTGAGAAGTTTGATTGCTTTTTTTCTCCAGGAAATGTCGATTCCAAGACTTAGGAAGTGGTTTAGGAAATCATACTTCCCACTTATGTTGTCAAACATGTTGGCAACCTGTTCTTTCTTGCTGCCCTGCTTATCTTTGTAAGGTATTACCGCCATAATTGCTTGCAATATTAACCCTTTAAGAGCGCGTTTACCCTTATTGTTAAAAAATATTCAATGAAGCCAATCAAAACAGCCGAGTTCATAAAAAGCAGTGCCCGGGTAGAGGAATGTCCTGCGCCTGATTTGCCAGAATATGCTTTCATAGGAAGATCCAATGTAGGAAAATCTTCATTGATTAACCTTCTGACTAACCATGGTAAGTTAGCGAAGGTTTCCTCAAAGCCAGGAAAAACTCAATTGATCAACCATTTTTTAATTGATAAAACCTGGTACCTGGTGGATTTGCCAGGGTATGGATGGGCAAAGGCAAGCAAATCTCTTAAGGCAGAATGGAAGAAAATGATCAGTCGTTATTTTGAGGAGCGCGAAAATCTTACCAATGTTTTTGTTTTGATTGATTCTCGTCACGAGCCTCAGCGCAATGATCTGGAGTTTATAAATACACTCGGGCTGGCGGGTATTCCGCTCACATTGGTTTTTACCAAAGCAGATAAAAACGGGATTACAAAAGCTCAATCGAACGTTGCGAAGTTTAAAAAGGCATTAAAAAAGGAATGGGAGGAGCTGCCACCGGATTTTTTGACCTCCACGGTGACAGGGTATGGAAAGGATGAGGTTATTCAATATATCCGCGATATTAATATGACACTTGCGATTTAGGGTTTTGCGATTGGAGTAGGATGCCTATTTTTGCCAGACTTTTAACTCAACTATATTAAATAGACATTATGGATTTTAGTGAAGTAGCAGCGGTATCAGGAAAAGGTGGGCTGTTTAGAGTGGTTTCGCCAACCCGCACCGGTGTGATTCTGGAAGCAATGGATGGGACGAATAAAAAGATGATTGCCAACATGCAGTCTAAAGTTTCGATCCTGTCAGACATCTCCATCTATACTACAGATGAAGAAGGAGCTGTGCCACTGGAGGAGGTAATGAAAAAGATCCATAAAGAATTCAATGGAGATACCGGACTTTCGTCAAACTCTGATGGGGATGAATTGAAGGCTTTCTTAAAGTTTATTCTACCTGAATATGACGAATCCAGGGTTTATGTGTCTGATATTAAGAAATTAGTCACCTGGTACAATGCTATTGCTGAAAAGCTTCCTGAGCTTTTAGAGGAGAAAAAAGAAGAAAAGACTAAAGCAGAAAAGCAAGACGACAAACCTAAAAAGGAAGAGAAAGCACCTGCTGAAGATAAGCCTAAGAAGGCAACGAAATCTAAAAAGAAAGAAGACTAGTTGGAGCCTTTTAAGCAGGAATTTCAGGTGATATGGGCGGATTTGGATCCCAATGCCCATATGCGTCATACCGCCTACAACGATTATGCGGCACAGGTGAGGGTTGGGCTTTTTGAAGAGCTCGAATTGCCTCTTGCTAAACTTGTAGCATCAGGATACGGCCCGATTCTCTTTCATGAGGACACCACCTTCAAAAGCGAGGTGTTTATGAATGAGAAAATTGTGGTGACCTGTGCGGCAGTGGCGTTCAGGAAGGACCTGAAGATTTGGAAATTCCGCCAGGATGTGTTGAAACAGAATGGGAAGCTGGCCTGCACGATCATTGCTACTGGTGCATTTATGAGTTTAAAAGAACGCAAAGTAGTGGTGCCACCCCAAGAGATTATTGACATGCTGGAGCAGATCCCCAAAACGGAAGATTTTTTCTGGCTGGAGAAGGAGGCTTGATTTCACAATTTCAGGGACATTTGAAATTCGGTGCAGTATTGCTCACCGGATTTCACAGCTTCTGGCTCTTCAGCAAAACAAACAAATCCGAGTTTTTCATAAAGCGCTTTCGCCTTAGGGGACATTACCGTGAGATTGATTCGCTCTATTCCTTCGAGATGACGAACTCGTTCAATGAGTGCTTGAATCAAAGCTGAACCAACACCCTTGCCTCGGTGAGTTGACGCAACCAACATCCGAACCAACCAACCTTTGTGCTTTAGTTTCTCACGATCCCCACCATCGCGGTAAAAACTTACTACACCGATAATCTGATCATTCTCAAATGCACCAAGGGTGAAACTGTAAGAAGTGTCTTCAGTAGGAAAGACAGCTGGGTCATTGATGCTAATCCTGAAGCTTTCTGCATCCTCACGAAGCCCTTGCTGTATGAACTGATTGTACCTATCCCGATCCTGTGAGCGAATTTCTTTCAAAATCATCGTATAAAACTACGCAAGAACTTAGAATCTCACGCCGACATTATATCCTATCCAGAACTTCAAACTTCTACCGAAAGAATCTACATTTTCGTACAGAGGAGTGGGAGTGATGTCAGAACCATATAAGCCATTTTCTTCATCATAATGATCGGAAAGCATGACATTGACAGTAGGCCCGGCAAATACTCCAAAGTCGCCTACATGAAGACTTGGCAAGAACCTAAACCTACTGAGGAGGTTCAACTCAAAATCCCTAAAAGCCCCATTTGGAAACTCCTGCTCCATGACGTAATACGTTACCACGTCGGTGTTGAGTCGCACCCCACCTTTGCCCCACTGACTACCGAACCCGTATCCATAAGCCCATCTGTTTTTGTAATCAGTTTCATAGGAGAAAGCAAAAATGTTATGGAAATGAGCAGCACCAATTTTAATGGCAGCATTGGCCTGGAAGTCATCGGAATAGAACATTTCAAAATCGAAATACCCATTTCGCTTAGCCAGACAGAACAGTCCGATCGGAGTCCCATGCATCTCGTCAGAGATATTAATCAGACCTATCTGTGCTCCATGAACCTTTTTGGCGACATTTAGGAATGGTGCAATCTGAACTCCTTTCACTTCTCCAGCACGGTTAATAAATCCGGAGACCTGACCTCCTGAGATGTTCCCTGCTTTGTTGAGGAACGGTGAAATTTGCAAACCGTACTGGTTGGATGAGATGTTGACGATTCCGGCAGCTTGTATCCCTTCTACCTCCCAGGCTGAATTAACGATCCCGGCCACCTGTCCAAATCGGGATTTGCCATAGGTTACATTGGCTATCCCTGATAATTGAAAACCACTCTCACGTCCTTTGGAGACATTCGCAACCCCGGCAAGTTGAAATCCCAAATTGCGATCATGACTGATATTAGCAATCCCCGCAAGTTGAAGTCCTCTGAAATCATACCAGGTAATATTGGTTACACCTGATATTTGTGCACCAGTGAAGCTTTCTTTTGTAAGATTCAAAACTCCACCTAGTTGAAACCCTTTAGCACTACCATCCACAATGTTGGCTATTCCAGAAAATTCAAATCCATCCAGACCACCCGAATAGCCTGCAATCAGGTGCATGGAGATATTGTTGATGTAATTTCTGGCATGATAGCCATTGGTACTGAAAGGATAGAAGATGCCAAAATGAGCAATTCTTCGCTCCAGATCATCAGTCACTTCCACAGTGTCTGAGTGATTCACACCTTCTTTGCCATCAATGATCGTTACCAATATGGAGGAACCCGCGCTACTCCTTTGAAAATTGTCGTCCTTAGGGAATGAGGTAGAATTGATTGATTCATCAGCTATGGAGCCTGCATCAACAGAGTCTGGTTGAACGATTGCGCTATCTACGGCCACAATGGGTTCTTGAACCGTCTCTTCAAGGATTGTTGAATCTTCTTCCGCTTCATTAACTGATACTGAAGAAGTTTCTTCTGGAGAGATCAATTGGATTTCAGCCTCTTCTCCCGGAGTTTCAAATGGAACCGGATCTGGCTGAGGATCTTTTTTGACCGCATTTTTCTTTTTAATAATGATTTGACCAGAGTGAGTAACATGCTGGAGCTGGAAACCTTCCAATAGATTCGTTAGTGCATGATCAAGGCTGATTCCTTCAAATTCAATATCAACCTTGTTGTTTGGAAGTTCATTGTTGAGGTATGAGAACGAAACATCATAGTCTTTACTGATTTGATCAAAAACCTGGATAAGGGTCTTATTCTCAGCTTTGAGGTTGATAGTTTGATTGAGGTCCTGAGCTTGAGCACATAGGCCAAGCAATGTAAAAAGGAAGGCGAAAGTAATGTTTTTGATCATTGGATTAAAAAATTGGCGGTTAGATACAAGGTTTTCCTGTGATTAGATATCCATTCTCAGCTTTGTCAATTTTGAGATCACCTGTGATCTCAAGTATTTCCAAAACAGATTCGAGTGATTGATGATCGAATGAAGCCGTAAATCGGCAGTTTTGAAGTTCATCAGAAACTTCCAGCGGAGTTTGGTAATGGTTTTCCAGTGTTTCTATCAATACGTCCATTTTCGCATTGCTAAAAACCAGTTTCTTGTTTTGCCAGGCTCTGTAGTTCTCATCCGAGATGGCCTTTTCTATAATTTTCTTCTCTGAATGTGGAGTGTAGGTGGCCTGTTTCCCCGGAGTAAGCAGAACTTGTTCTGTGTCCTTAAGACCTGAGAAAGCTACCTTACCAGTAGTGACCTGAATGGACACTTCTTCAGCACTGGCATCTAAGTTGAACGAAGTGCCCAAAACCTCCGTCTTTGTGGTTTTAGTATAAATGGTAAATCGCTTGCCATTGACTTTGGCAACCTCAAAAAATGCTTTTCCTGAAAGATGTACTTCCCGCTGATCTTCCGAAAAACTCTCTGAATAGGAGAGTGATGCATTCTGGCTCAACCACACCTGGCTCCCATCAGGCAGGGCAACAACCTCTATTTCCTGTAGAGCAATCTTGTTAATTGAAGTTGGTTCATTCGCACTCCGAGATAGATAAAGAGTTGCAATCAGTGAGAGTACCAGTATTACAGAAGCTGCAGCCACCCATGGGAACGAGCGTTTTTCCTTATGCCTTATGCGCACTTTCATCTGCAACTGGTTCCATGCTTCGTCAGCATTTGGTTCGAAATCTCCACTATTCAGATGCGCTACCGCCCAAGTTTTCCTGATCGATTCGTATAAGCTGACCTCTTCGTCATTGGCTTGCTCCAGCCACTTCTGAAAGGCGGATTCCTCTTGCTCAGTTGATCTTTGGGTCAAGTACTCAATGATTCTGTTGTATGTCTCCTGACTGTTTTTCATATCTTCTAACTACCTAATCGAAAATATGATGATCACCCTACCTTTTACTTGTTATTTTTTTTCAAAAGTGTGTTATCAGTTATGAAAATGTGTGATTTAAAGAAGTGGTATTAAAAGGAAGAGAATGGTTAAATGGTTTTTTAGTGCTTCCCTTAGTCGTTTCAATGCAATCCCAATGTGTTTCTCCACAGTTTTGAGTGAGATGTTGAGCTGTTCGGCTATTTCCTTATAACTCATGTCCTCGTATCTGCTCAGGGTAAATGCCAGTCGGGTTTTCTCAGGCAAGTCGCCAATTGCGCTTCTCACCTCATGTTCTAGTTCGATTTGTTCTATCGGTAGAGAAGATGAAGAACTATGCGTAGTGTTTTCTGCCGGGTCAGTGTCTAATTTATAATTGTTTCCTGACAGGTAGGTTAGTGCTTCATGATAACAGGATCGTTTGAGATAGAAGATAAATCGATCATTGAAGTCGATTTTATCCTTACGCTTCCATACTTTAATAAAGACTTCCTGGACCAAATCCTCTGAAAGTGCCTGGTCTGCTAAGAGTCGATTGACACTTTTGCATAGCTCCCCGTAGTGGTTTCGGAAAAACAATTCTACCAATTCCTCCTTGGTGCTTTGCTTGTGTATAGAATGTAGACTTTTGTCAGGCATCAGTAAAAGGCTCAAACAAAACTAGTGATTTCATGATTTGAATTACTATGGAGTTGCCTGATCAATTACTAACTTTCAAAGTTAACAGAGAACAAAAAAATGGAAGACTCAACACTTGCTGTGAAAAGTTTAGAACTTTTACAAAAAGATTTAGGTATTGAAGCAGATCTTGATTTGCAAGTTGAGAATCCTTTTGGAGAACTTCATGCTTATCTGACTACCCAAATTAGGGTATTATTGGACCGAAATTTCGATAAATTGTTAAATTCCATGTACCGGATCGATATTTCTGAAACAAAATTCAAAGCGATCCTAAATTTTTCCGCTCCTGAAAAAGTGGCTTCAGAGCTTGCAAATGCAATAATTGATCGAGAGAGACAAAAAGTTTTAACTAGAATTAAATATTCCTAAAAAACATTCAAAAATTCTTATACCCAAAATTGGGTATTTTCATTTCATAATCTTACATTTGGGTATTAGTTAATCATTATGGCGGTGAATGCCCCGCAGCTTTTATAGTTGTGGGGCTTCTTTTTTTATATCCCTTCTATACTTTTTATCGTACAATACAGTTAGATTTATATAACACTTACCACCTTTAAGGCAAACTTGCAGGTGGTTTGTCCTAAAATTAATCTCTATGATACGCCAAACACTATTACCACTTTTAGCAGGGATCGTTATTTTGTCTTCATGCAATGAGGACTTTGGATCCAAGACAGTTACCTATTTGAAAGCAACCGCTGAGTATGGGGACCTGGAAGCCATGAGATCAGTATCCTTGACTGGTCACGCACGAGAAATTACCGATCCGGGTAAGATTTTCGTCTACAATAACGTGATTTTGGTAGGAGAGGAAGGTTTTGGGATTCACATTATTGATAACACCGATCCGGCTAATCCTGCACCTCTGTCTTTCATCAATATTCCGGGGAACAGGGAGTATTTTGTATTGGATGGATTTCTTTATGCGGAGAGTGTCTATGATATGTTGAAGATAGACATTCACGACATTCATAATCCCGTATTATCTGGAAGGATCATCAATGCATTTACAGACCCTTTATACAATTCAGATGGAGAAGCCGTCATTGGGTTTGAATACACTCAGGTTACTGAAAAGCTAGAGATTGACGACCCGATCTTTGAGTATGAGACTTCTGACAACATCTATTACTATGACTTTGCGAACTCCTTAATTCCACCATCAGCCGTACCGGCATCTTTTGCAGGAAACAGTAGTTCGGGAATCGGGTCAGTCAATAGGATTGTGGCATATGATAATTATGTGTATGCTGTCAGCCGTGAGAAAATGACAGTTTACGAGTCTGAAAATGATTTTACGCAAGTGTTTAATTCTAACCTTGGATGGGAAATGGAGACAGTCTACCCGCTCGGAGACCGACTGTTTGTAGGAGCAAGAAACTCTGTGGACATCTATGACATTACAGACCGTGGAAATCCTTCTTATATTTCTGGTTACGCTCATATGACCTCTTGTGACCCTGTGTTGCCGGTAAACGAAGAAACTGCTTATGTCACGCTTCGCACAGGTGATTTTTCGGAGTGTCCTGGTGACAACAATGAGCTATTGGTTCTGGATATCACTGAATCTAATTTTACTAATCAGGTCATGTCGATCCAGATGGATAGCCCTTACGGTATGACCTTGATTGGAGATAGATTGTATGTAGGAGAGGGGAAACATGGACTGAAGGTATTTGATGTTACTGACAGAAGATCTCCTCAGCTGATTAGTTCGGACAATAGCACTGAAGCCTATGACGTATTGATCCATCCAACGTATTCAGATATTTTGTTGCTTGCTAACTCTGAAGGTTTAATGCAAGTTCGGGTAGACGTTGAACAAAACCTCCAATTTGTCAGTAATATCAAGTTTTGATACGTTTTGTTCTTGTATTTCTGGGAGTCATAGGGTTCCTGGAAGTTAAAAGTCAGTTTAAAACAACCGATCCTGAAAGAGCCATGGTGTCCTATCGAGATGGCTCCTTCTTTATTGGTCATATCCTTTCCCGTGACTATCCAGCCTGGGCTTTCAAGCTATCAACCGGTGACACGATTCATTTGAACCCAGCGTTAATCGATCGTTTACTAGCTGAGTCGGAAGCAATTTTCTTCCGAAAGAATAAATATCATACAAGGAAAGGTCTGTTTGCGAATAGTTCTTTGACATTTCATGCAGGTTGGGAGTCATCGGTGCAGTGGGATGGCACTCTTGGTTTTGCACTAAATGATCGATTGGACATTGGGGCCGGCCTGGGGATTTCAGGACATGACGTAGAGATGGGCAATGATTGGGTTTATAATGAGTTTGTGCACGTCTACGGTTATGGTAGATACTATCTCAACAAGCACTTCATGAGACTTTATGTTGATTCCAAGTTGGGGTGTGGAATAGCTGTTTTCGACTTTTGGGAAGATAATCACAATGGAGGTTTGTATTTCCAGCCTGGCTTAGGTGTGCTTTTTGCCTCAAAGAACGCTCTCAAATGGAATATTGGATTGTCCCAATACCTGCTCTATACAAGTGGACAGACGCGATCATTCGGATTTAATGGAAACACGGTTGATATAGATTATCAATTTTGGTACAATCGAACCGTGCTCCAGTTTGGGGTCAGTCTGATGATCACAGAAGGTCAGCTACGCAATTTCAGCTTTTTCTGATTTCACAAACTCCAATACTTTTTTTACCATGTTTTTAGACCCAATATAGAACGGGGTACGCTGATGAAAAGTAGTGGGTTGAATTTCAAGAATTCTCTGCTCACCATTGGTAGCCATTCCGCCCGCTTGCTCAGCTATGAAGGCCAGGGCATTGCACTCATAGAGCAATCTTAGCTTTCCTTCAGGGGCCTTTGCGGTATTCGGGTATAGATAAATTCCGCCTTTGAGCATATTTCTATGGTAGTCAGCTACCAGAGATCCAATATATCGCGCGGTAAGCTCCTGTTCTTTGCACCAATCAGTGTAGTCCTGCATGGATTTGTCAAACTGGTGATAGCTACCTTCATTGATAGAATAAATATTTCCGTCAATAGGACAATCCATATTGGTGTGGGAAAGGACAAACTCACCTAACGACGGTTCCAAAGTAAAACCATGTACTCCATGACCAGTGGTATACACCAGCATAGTAGAAGACCCATAGAGGATGTATCCTGCGGCTACTTGCTCTGTTCCGGGCTGTAGTATGTCTTCTTCATTAACTGGCCCGCCCACAGCAGATTTTCTTCTATAGATGGAGAAAATAGTACCAATTGATACATTCACGTCAATATTTGATGACCCGTCCAATGGGTCAATTGCTACTATATATCGGCAGTGTGGATTGAGATGTACAATTTCTTCGTCTTCCTCACTTACTACAGCGCAAACCTGGCCGCCATTTCTCAATGCACGGATGAACCGGATGTTGGCAATGACATCAAGTTTCTGCTGGTCTTCACCTTGCACATTTTTGGATCCATAAGCTCCGGCAATGTCCAATAGTCCGGATTTGTTGACTTCACGATTGATGATTTTGCCAGCAAGCGCGATATCCCGCAGAAGCTGAGAGAGTTCACCTGTTGCATATTCAAACTCATCTTGCTTTTTCTTGATAAAACGATCAAGTGTCGTGCCGATCGGAAGTCCTAGACTATTTTTGTTCATCCTATTGTATGTCTTTTTTTGAGAAACAGATTGTAAAAATAGGCCTTTTTATTGATTTAAATCGTTTGCAAATGCGAATTTTCAAATTTGGTGGAGCCTCTGTGAAGGATGCTGATGGTGTAAGGAATGTTTATGAAATTGTTAAGACCGGGCTTGACAAACCTTTGGTTATTGTGGTTTCTGCAATGGGAAAGGTGACTAATTCGTTGGAATCAATAGCACGTTCTTCCTTTGATCATAGAGAGTATGAAATTCATCTTGAGCAGATATTACAATTTCATTACGACATCTGTAAAGAACTATTTGGTGACACGCCCGAAGAAGTAAAGAACTGGTCTGTCCAACTTGACGAAACGCTAAAAACTCCTGGTAAAAATTGGGTTCAGTTTTATGATCAGGTGATCCCTTTTGGTGAGTTGATGTCCACCTCCATAGTTTACCATTACCTAAGGGAACACCTGAGCTGTGAATGGTTGGATGCACGTACTTGTGTGAAAACAAATAGTTTTTTTACTGAAGCCAATGTGGACTGGCAACTTACTGAGCATTTTATTAAGAGGGATGTTCAAAAGTTGCTACAAACCGGCCCAGTTATTACACAAGGGTTCATAGGATCAGACCTTACGGGAAAGACCACTACGTTGGGAAGAGAAGGCTCTGATTACACGGGAGCTGTCTTCGCTTATTGCCTGAACGCTGAAAGCCTCACCGTCTGGAAAGATGTGCCGGGATTACTTAATGCAGATCCTAAAGTAATGCCAGAGGCAGAGCTCTTCGATGAGTTGTCCTTTCAGGAAGTGACGGAGCTAACTTTTTATGGGGCGAAGGTCATCCATCCAAAAACCATTCGCCCTTTGGCCCAGCGCAATATTCCACTTTTGGTGAAATCGTTTATTTCTCCCGAGGGAGTCGGTACAAAGATTTACGATCATGAGAAAATTGCTACGAAGCACTGTTTCGTTTTCAAGGAAAATCAGCTAGTGGTAACGCTCAGGGTGAAGGATAATAGCTTTATGGATGAGAAAAAGCTCGTCAAGGTTTTTCAGGCAATGACTCATGTCAATATCAAAATAAACCTGATGCACAATTCAGCCTTGACGTTTACATTTTGCATGGATCACATTGCAGACAAGCTCGAAAGCCTGAAAGGATATTTAGCTAATGATTTTCAGGTATTATACAATGAAGGCCTGCACCTTGCTACCATTAAAAACTTCCAGCAGGAATCCTTTGCATTGCTTCCACATATGGGTGAGATCATACTTGAGCAAAAGACCAGAAACAATTATCAAGTGCTTTATCGGCCTATAGAAACCGGCTGATGGTGCTGTGAATACCAGAAAGATAAGAAGGGCCAAAAAGATTGACATGGACCAGTAGTGGATATAAATTGTAGATGTCGATGCGATCTTCAAAGTTTGGTTGCAAGGGGAATGTTTCATGGTAGCTCTGGTAAAACTGAAGATCAAACCCACCAAACAGACGGGTAAACGCCAACTCCATCTCTCGATGGCCATAGTAGACGGCCGGATCATAGATGCAAGGCACTGAATTTGGTCCGCACATAAAATTTCCGCTCCATAGATCGCCATGAATCAGTGCTGGAGGTTCTTCAGGAAATATTCCGGGAAGTTGCGCATAGAGTTGCCTGAATTTTTTCGCGAAAGAGGGATCAACATGATCATTGTAAATGGCCAACCCCAGCTGGACCTCAAGTCTGTTTTCAATAAAGAAGTCCACCCAGGTTGAGTTGCATGTATTTTTCTGGTGAAGTCTCCCTATATGGTTGTCATGGCCCAACCCGAAATGCTCATTTGAGTGCTGATGAAGTTGGGCTAAAGACCTGCCAAATTCCTCCCAGAAATTATGTGAAGGAGCTTCCTGATTTAAGTATTCCAATATGAGAAAGTGATTTCCTGCCGCAGTTCCTTGACCAGTTACTTCAGGAATTTTAAGGGTTCTGGTTTCTGCCAGAAGAGCTAATCCTAAAGCCTCCTTTTCAAAGAGATCACCTACGGCCATGCCATTGTACTTAATGAAATAGGTGTCATGGTGGGTGATTAGTCTTGCAGCCTGATTGATGTCACCTCCAGGGACTGATGTGATGTTTTTGATTTGATGATCAAGCCCGGTAGCTTGAAAAAGTGCAGATTCGAAAAACGTGTTTTCGATAGGCATAACTTATAAATCGTGTTCCTTTACGATATAATCAATAAAGGATTCAATTGTTCGGTCGAGCATCTGGTATACATCTTCAAAACCATCTTCACCTCCGTAATAGGGATCTGGTACGTCGGCTCCTTTTGCTTGCTCATCAAAATCCCTCATGAGAAACAAGCCCTCATGCTTGTAACCTAGTGTGTGAATGATGTTCCTATGGTTGGACATATCCATTGCTAAAATGTAGTTATAGTTTTTGCCGTCTTTAAAATGGAATTGGCGGCCCTTGTGAGAAATCTCAACCTTATGTTTTACAGCCACGGCAATGCTCCGGGTGTCAGGATCTTCTCCAATATGATAATCTGCAGTACCGCAGGATTCACCCTTAAGTGCTTGATCAAGCCCCTTTTCTTTTACTTTATGATTGAAGATTGCCTCAGCTAATGGTGATCTGCATATGTTGCCCAGACATACGAAAATTATTTTTATCATTTTTATTATGGTTGCTGGTTACCTTTTATAAAGATACAGTATATATAAAAGCATAACACAAATTTTATATTCATACACCTGTTTGACATCTTTGAAGAGTCCCGGTACTGCCGGGACTTTTCTTTTATATCAATAGGTAACCAAGGTTGGCTTAAACCTAAAGATGTTACCAAAGTTAATGGGGAAGGTAGTAGAAAGTGAAAAAGTGTTTTGTGAATCTAGCTGGGGGCCTGTCAGGAAATGATTGTATCTGAGCTCTATTGTGCTAAACGCCAGGTTTTCGTTTCTGATTCTACAGCCCAATCCAACTCCCTGATATCCTACGCTGTAGGAACGGTCATCGCGATAGTCCCATAGTTCTCCAATATTGTAATAAAAGAAAGGAGCAAACCTGAACCCATAAAAGTACCAGGGTGTATAGGTGATTGATTCTACCGACAAGCTGATCGAGCCACTACCATAGATCAGATCACCATTTATGTCCCGTATTTTACCCCTCAGTGATATTTCATTGTTCAATGGTTGATTGATGCCTTTGGAATAGGTCAGTTTAAAGAAATTTCGAATATAGTACCTGTTAAACTCAAGAAGTGGACTGAAGTAATTGATTGTGGCCTTGTAAACGCCTTGTCGATCTTCGTCATGGTAAAAATTTCCAATTTCCTGATTGAGTAATAGATAGCCAAGATCCAAAATGTAAAAACTCCAGAACATTTTAATTCCGAGGTAATCCTGCTCGAAGAATTCATTAAAGTCTTTACCACCTATTACTGACAAACGGTAACCAATTGGTATGTCCTCAGAGATACCAAATGATCTGACGTAATTGCTCTTGAGGAATTTTTGACTCGATATACTTATTTCCGAAAGCCAAAGGTTCCTGTTGTAGTACAAAGTATTGGTGTCAGCAGAAACAAACGGTCTGGAAGAAAATTCATTATTGAGCCAGCGAAGGGTCATAGTGATGTTTTTGCGACTGTATTGTGAAGGAAGTTTAAAGGCTCTCCCAAGCCACAAATCATAATACCCAAGTGCATAATAACCAGCAGATGCTTCCTGACCATCTAGGAAGATGGTGGTATCCCTTACGTTTCGTACATCTAAACCTCCTCCATACTTGATTTCAGGGCTCACAAACTCCTTTTGTAAGGATGCACCCCATTCTTTTCGCGTGTTGATGTTGAAGTGGTTTAACTCCCAGTTGGTGATGGCTTTGTTGATGTTTTGACCACCAACAGAAAAGGCATATCCATGGGGATTGGGAGTGTTTCCTTCGAAAAGATAAGATGCTGAAGCAAACTTACCTGTTCCTAGAATGCTTCTATTAATGGCTTTTGCGCCGAAATCATCAATTTGATCAATATCCAGATTTAACCCCCATGAAAACCGATCCTGGATCACCACGATCAGTTCTACTTCTTCGCTATCTGCGGAAGGTGCTATGTAAATCCTGGCATCTTTGACAAATCTCAATCGCCGGAGCAGCCGCTCGCCATCGGCCACAGTATAGGGATTTAACTCTTCCCCACTTTTTACATTTAAGGTGTTTCGAATGACCCTATTCCAGGTATTGATATGAAATTTTTCAGCGGTTCTTGCAACGTAACTAGTGGCTTGTCTCGATGTATCATTTACATTCCCTTCTATCAAGTCCACGTGTTTTATGGTGATTTTACCAATGTGCTTACCTTCAAAAGGCATGAAGGGTTGGTTGGAGGTGCGATCAACTTTCTTCTTTTTAAGCTCGGATTCGTATTTCTTGTCTACATACAGAAGTTCAAATAACCTGGCAGTCACCTTGTTCTGGCCGGTTTTCTCTCTGAGTTTTTGGTAGAAATCCTCGGTGGATTTGTACGGATTTGTTTTGATCCGATAGGGTGTGTCATCTTCCAAAACAATAATGGTGTCTTGGTTTGGTGCGAAAATGGTGTCTTTTAAGACCAGTAGTTTATCCTGTGAAAGACGGATTGTGTCACTCGTGTATCCCCAGGCAAAAATTGGGGCGAATGTCAGAATCAAAATTAGTCTATACATAGGAGAGGAGTAACAAAAAAAGCGGGACATGCCCGCTTTTAAAAATACTGATAATAAATTCTTTTTTACTAGCGAACGCTAATTCCAAACCCTACAGTAAGGGTATTGTATTTCTGAAGGGCATATTCAGCATGGAATGTAAAGATCAATAATTTCAATCTTGCTCCAACGTTTGCTCTTAGTCCACCTTTACTGTATTCAAAGTCTATTGGGTCAGGGTTGTTTGGCAATTCATCATAAGTACCATCCATTGAAAAGTTCACCTTACTGGTCATAAATCCTACTCCGGCATATGCAGTAAGGATGGCCAGCTTCTTGGAAATGATCCCTTGTAGGGTAGTACCTGAAACATCGAAGTTGGCAATCTGATCTGGATAATCGGCATCCATCTGATACGAATTGCTCATTTTAGTAAAAGCAAAAAATCCAGAAAGATCAAATGGGAGGTTTTTAATTCCGGGGATCCACTGCTTCACGTCGTGCATAACACCCAGGCCGAACATTTTAGTGCTGAACTCTTCTCCCGGATCTCCAAAAGTTTGCTCGGGGATTAATCTAAGTTTAATTTCCGTGCCTTTGTAGATGCCAATGCCTAACTGTACCGAAGGTGCGGGCACGAAGTTTACTCCATATTCTTCATCAAGACCAAGCCCTGTAGGTGAAGTGATACTGATTTCTTCTTCGGTGCCTTCGTTGAAGACAAGATAGGGGATGTCATCTGCTCCGAGGTTTGGTCCCATGATCGTTGGGTACTCAGTTTGACCATTCTCAGCTGGTGCAGTGGATAGATTGGTGTAGTCACTTTCGTTGATGGTGAAATATTGTGCGTCGGTTGGCACATAAGCCAGGTTCATGTTGACAGTAATGTCAAAACCTAAAGTCTTATGAGGTCTTCCTGTATTGTACCATCCACTATTCAGCGCATACCCAAAACCCACGAATGCCGGCTCCAGATAATCCTGTAATAGTTGGTTACCATCTTCCACACCACCTTCTAAGAAGTCTCCCAGGTCCTGGGCAGACAAAGAAGTGATAGAGATGCCTAAGACAAATAGTAGAAATATTTTTTTCATGATTTAAGTATAGTTAGGTCGGTTTAGAGGTCTCTGATTTTGGCAGTTACGTCGAAATAGGTTGTAATGGTGAATTCAAGGTCTTCCTCAGGAAAATCAATAAGATCAAGGAGAATTTCGCCGTTGAGTTCTTTTTCTGTGCTTGAAAAAATCTGGTTTTCTAATTGAAGTAGCTCAGAAGCACTCAGTGAAAGAGCAATTTTCCCATTGGTATTGGCAAGTGAAGTCAAGCTTAAAAATTCAATATCACCTGAAGAAGTACTTATGGTAACTGTCAATTCATCAATGTCTAATTCTTCATTAGGATCAATACCTGTGATTTCGTAAGAGATTCCATTTAATTCTATTTCATCAAGAAAGTCAAGGTCACTGGTTACATCTTCAAGGTTGAAGCTTATATCTTGGCGCTGCTCAGGAGCATCCAATATATTTACAGGAACGCTCGGTACTTCCATTGGAGACTCAACTCCCACTTCTTTTCGAGCGTTGAATCCGATGCCTTCTTCGCCACACGAGTAAAATATCGCTCCTAGTAAAGCGATGCAAAATAGTTGTTTCATTAGTCTTAGATTAAGATGTGATTTAACAAAAATAGTTATTCCTTAGCTATCAAATCAATAATTCAAATTTATTTGGATGTAGCACCATTTCCAATACCATGTATTCGGTATTCTTTGGGATAAATGAGTGATTTTTAAGGATTACCGGGTTAAATCCGCCCCTAATATAGACTTATTCTTATCTGACGCTGATTCCTACCCCAACATTGAAAGTATTGTACTTCTGCAAGGTATAGGCAGCATGGAAGGTAAGTATGGCAAGGTTGATCCGTCCACCTACGGTTGTTCTCATCCCACCGGCACCATCAAAGGTAAGATCTATTGGGTCCTCTATCTCTGAGCCGGATCCCAGTGTGGAGTTATATCTGTAGGTGCCATTGACTTGAAGAGAGCTTTTTACGGTATTGAAACCAACACCCAGGTATGGAGTGAAAAAGAGCAGTTTCTTAGAAATAATTCCCTGAACAGTCGTGGCATTGGTTTCAAATATGGCTTCACCAGTACCTTCGAAATCTCCTGTATTTACATCTATGGCATAGTTTAATTTGAGGTTGGAAAAGGCCACTAGGGCTGAAAGGTCGAAAGGAAGTTTTGAAATGACTGGAATCCACTGTTTTACATCATGTTGCACGCCAAATCCAATCATGGATGCCCCAAAGTCTCCGGCAGTAACTTCAGGAAGGATTCTTACTTTTAACTCTGTTCCCTTGATAATACCTATACCGATATTGTAAGTAGGGGCAGGCGTACCTCCAAAAGGAATATTGCCTAAGTCAATAACCCCATTAGGTACATTAAATCTTTGTTCACCGTCGAATGTAACTCCTCCCGGGTAAGTGGCTTCACCAGTAAAAACAAGTTCTGATCCCGATTGTGCATCTCCACCAACCAGGGTCGGGATGATCCCGTCTGCATCACCTTCAAGTGTGAGGTCCTGGTAGTCGTTTGGATCAAAAACAAAGGTTTGGTCAGACTGGGGAATGAACGAAAAACCCGGGGATACGGTAATGTTAAAACCCAGTGATTTGTGAGGTTTGGCTGTATTATACCAACCATTGGAAAGCCCATTTCCGAATGCATTGATAGCAGGGCCAGCATAGTTGGTGAGGTAGGTTTCGGCATTTTCCGCTCCAACTGCAAGAATGTTTCCAAAATCCTGCGCATTGGACAAAGTGAATGTGAAAAAGCAAACAGTTACTAAAAGGGCTTTGTATAGATGTTTCATGTATTTGTTGGTCTAATAACTTGAAGTAATAACTATATAAATCCTTATTAATTGTAATTGTTTGCTTCCCCTCATTAGTAAGCTTAATTTTGTGGCGTGTTTCAGGGGTGGTTGGGTTCATTTGCAATGAACTGACCACATCATTGCAAAACACAAGGAGAAATTGAATTTTTATTGATAAACATAAAACGCATAATTAAAACATGTCATTAGTAGGAAAAAAGGCACCAATATTTGACGCTCCGGCAGTAATCAATGGAGAAGAGATTGTAGAGAGCTTCTCTTTGGATGAATTCGTTGGCAAAAAAGAAGTGATGTTATTCTTTTATCCAAAAGACTTCACATTCGTTTGCCCAACTGAGATTCATGCTTTTCAGGAGAAACTAGCTGAATTTGAAAAAAGAGGTGTACAAGTAGTGGGAGCTTCTTGCGACACTGAAGAAACGCATCTTGCGTGGTTAATGACTGATAAAGATAAAGGTGGTATCTCTGGGGTAACTTACCCATTGGTAGCGGATAGCTCTAAAACTATCGCCAACAACTACGGAGTATTGGCCGGAGAATGGAACTACAACGAAGAAGGCGAATTGGTTTTTGATGGTCAGCCGGTATCGTTCCGGGGTACTTTCTTCATCGATAAAGAAGGAATCGTGCGTCACGAAACCATCAATGACCTTCCACTTGGAAGAAATATTGATGAAATGCTCAGGATCGTGGATGCATGGCATCACGTAGAGCAACATGGTGAAGTATGCCCTGCAAACTGGGAAGAGGGTAAAGATGCCATGCAGGCAACAAGAGACGGTGTGTCTTCTTATCTGGCTTCACACTAATCTCCCTTCAAAGTGTATTAGACAATGTCATGAACTTAAGCTACGAAGACATCAGCAATGTCCGATAAGATTCTTAACAGAATAACCTTTTTGAGCTTAAATTAATGATATTGGAGAATTAGAGTAGATAAAAGCTCTCCCGGATTCCGGGAGAGCTTTTATTTTGATTTGGACTTAACTTAGCTTTGTATATTCTTAAATTATACTATGCACAAGTTATTGCTATGTCTGCTATTGCTACCCGCCATTACTGTATGTAATGGACAAGCAAAATTGAAAGAGAAGTTGTCCAAGAAAGCCAACCAGGAACTGGACAACCTGCTTTTTGGTAAAAAGGATAAAGAGAAAAACACCTCAGATCCGAATACAACTCAGAATACCAATGAGTCGGATACAGAGTATGGCTCAGAAACAGAAGATGCCTATGGAGGAAATGATCCTTTAGGTGGATACAAGAGGTCTTCTGTGGAATATGGTTCGTTATCGACTACACAGGTGGTTGGGTTTCGTGATTTGATCAACTTTCTTCCTGACGATTTTGGGTCTTACAAACTCTCCTCAAAACCAGATGGCTCTACGATGAAATATGGGGAATACGAATATAGCAGTGGGATGAAAGCATATGAGAATGGATCCGCTGAGCTCACTGCCTCTATATTTGATTACATGCAGACTGGAGGAATATTAGCAGCATACACTAATAAATATGAGTATGAATCTACCGAAGGAATGTTGAGATCAATTGAAGTGTCAGGGTTTCCGGGCTGGTTTACAGTTGATTTTGAAAGTAAATCTACCAGCTTTGCACTCACTGTGAACAACCGGTTTTTGATCACGATTTCTGGTTATGGTATTTCGGAAATTGAAGGAAGAGCATATCTCCAATCAATGGATCTGAGTAGTCTGCCAAAAGCACCAGAACAAACAGGGGAATGAGGCCAGGATGCATATAATCTACCGCCTTAGCATATGGGCCTATCACTTGATCATTCAGATAGTTTCGATTTTTAATGACAAGGCACAGAGATTTGTACAAGGTAGACGTGATTGGCAGAAAAAACTCCAGGCGCAACTTTCTAAATGGGATAACCCGAGGATTTGGATCCATGCAGCATCACTTGGGGAATACGAGCAGGGTAAACCTTTGATTTCGGCACTGAGCCAAGCTTACCCCAATCATCAAATCTTGCTAACATTTTTTTCACCATCCGGATTTGAAAACTATAAATTAAATAGCGAGGTTGATTTCGTTGCTTATCTGCCTTTAGACTCACCTAAAAACGCATGTGAATTCATTCAGTTGGTTAACCCATCCCTGGCCATTTTCATTAAATATGAATTCTGGTATTTCTACATGATGGAGTTGCAGAAGGCATCAATTCCATTGCTACTTGTTTCTTCCATTTTCCGGAAAAATCAGATGTTCTTTCATCCATTGGGAGGTTTTTATTTGAAGGCACTACAAGGAGCTACTCATTGTTTTGTTCAGGATGAGCAGTCAGTCAGGTTGTTGGAGTCACACGGAATAGCTCAGGTAACATTGGCTGGTGACACTCGCTTCGATCGGGTGTTGGAGCTGTCAACTTCTTATTTCAATGATGCAGCCATCGCAAAATTTGTTGACGATGAATTGGTGATGGTTCTCGGGAGTGTCTGGCCATCTGATTGGCAATACCTGGAACCACTGGTTACTGAGTTTGCTGAAAAAGTTAAATTTATCATTGCTCCTCATCATATTGAAAACGAAAATTTGAAGCCTTTTTTGGAGGTAGATGACTCTATAAAATACACCGAAGCCCGTCATCATGATATTGGTCAAATGCGTGTTCTAGTGATTGACAATATCGGGATGTTGTCATCCATTTATCGGTATGCTCAGGTTGCTTTTGTTGGCGGCGCATTCAGAGGAGCACTCCACAATGTATTAGAGCCTGCAGTCTATGGGATTCCCGTCATTTTTGCAGATCATCCGGCCAACGATAAGTTCATTGAGGCTAAGGAATTGGTTGCTCACGGTGGAGGAATCACTATTGGCAGTGTTGGGGAATTGAGTTCATTCCTGCAGCAACTAATCTCGAACTCAAAACTTAGAGAAAGCATGGGTAACGCTTCGGGGAAATTTGTGAAAGAAAGGTCAGGAGCTACCACTAAAATCATGAAAGAGATAGATTTGCTATTATGAGAGGATTGGTAATCAAGTCGACAGGGTCATGGTACCGCGTGAAATTGGATGAGCCTCACAAAGAGTTAATAGAAGTGGATGCGCGCATCCGGGGCAAGTTTAAGCTCGAAGACAAGAAAATCACTAACCCAATAGCAGTTGGAGATTTTGTATCTCTAGTGGAAATCTCTGGAGAATACATCATTGAGGGAATTGAAGACCGGCAGAACTACATCATTCGTAAATCACCTAAGAAGAAACATCATGACCACCTTATTGCCTCCAATGTGGATCAGGCAGTAATGATTGCGACCATGAAGCAACCAAAGACTTCTCTTGGTTTCATAGATCGCTTCCTGGTCACTTTGGAAGCTTACCGAATCCCAGGAATCATTATCTTCAATAAAATGGACCTGCTCAATGAAGAGGAAAAGGATGAAGTAGGCTACCTCTGCTTCATGTATGAGCAAAAGGTTGGCTATAAATGCCTACAATCTTCTTTTCTGAAGGAAGGTCTAACTGATGAGTTTTTGAACTTGTTCAAAGCAAAAAAAACGCTGCTATCCGGGCATTCTGGTGCAGGAAAATCCACGTTGATCAATTTACTCTTACCTGACGTTGATCAGAAAATTTCTGATATTTCAGCTTTTGCCAATAAGGGGGTGCATACCACCACGTTTGCAGAAATGTTTTACCTGGATACGGATTCTGCCATTATTGATACTCCCGGAATCAAAGAGCTTGGTTTGGCTGAAATAGAACCCGAGGAGCTGGCACACTATTTTCCCGAAATGCGGGCTTTTTTAGGGGAGTGCAAGTTTCACAATTGCCTCCATGTCAATGAGCCAGGGTGTGTGGTGAAATTTGCAGTAGAAGAGGGGAAAATCCCCGGAGAGCGATATTATGGCTACTTATCAATGCTTGAAGGAGATGACAACAGGAGATAGAGACCGTGTGATTGGAACGCCCTTGATGGGTGATGATGTGGTGCTGGCCAAAGTGGACAATGACCTTACTTTAAATCAACCCTGGTCTGACGTTGGTTTTGCTATTTCCCCTTTTCTGAAACCAGATGATTATCGACAGTTCTATCAGGGATTTGAACTGTTGTTTAACAACACATTATTGGATGCAGGATTAGAAGTACCCTCTGGGTTTACCCCAAAATATTATCATCAGCTTGTAGCCGACAATTACGAGCAACATTTGAAAGTTATTGGTAAAACCAAACTTTTTGATGCAGTAGACTTTCCAATCGATATGTCAATGGTAGAGAAGAGGGTATCTGAATTGCTGAAGGTTGAAGTGAAAAGTATCAAACCAATGAACAAGGAACGTGTTTTTCATCTGAGAGTAATCCGGCCTGGGTCTGCTGACTATAACCCCCTGCACCGGGATGCATGGCAGGATGAGAATCGTGGAGCAATCAATATCTATGTTCCTTTGATAGGGAGTAATCAAAACTCTTCATTACAACTTTGTCCGGGATCTCACCTGTGGCCAGAATCTGCCACTGTCCGATCAAAAGAAGGAGCACTGATGAACGAAGTAAAATTCAATGTACCCGGCTTGATTTCGAGTGATCAACCAATAGAATTGATCAGGCCAAACCCCGGGGAAAATGAAATGCTCATTTTTTCTCCCTACACAATTCATGGTTTATCCGCCAATCATAACCTCAATGAAACACGGATCTCACTTGAAATGCGATTCTGGAGGATTTAGAAGATTCTTCTGCCAGCCATACGCATCAGGTGAAGATACTTGGGAATGAGGCTTAGGTTGATAGTTTTTGCGCATTGTTTGATCTCATATCTGCATCTTCTTATGAGTGCTTTATCTTCTTCCTTTGATTGGTTGAGTTCAAAAATCTTTTGGCAGATCTTGAAAGTGGAAAAGGCGTGTTTGGTGCGAATTGAGAATTGAACATGAGAGTCAGAATGCTTCACAATCCTGCGTTTAACCAATGGAGCGCCATTGAAAATGTATTCAAACTGTCTGGATGATCGGATCCAGAAGTCAAAATCTTCATATAGTAGCGATTCGTCATACCCATTCAGAGCATTCAGAACTTCTCTCTTAAACATCATAGTGGGAGGACAGATAAAGTATTTTCTGATAAGATTGATATAAATATCACCTTGAGGAATCTCTGCTTTGAGTTTTCCTTCGGGGTTACGGGGATAGTGAGTAGACAAAATATCGCCCTTCTCGTTGATCACAAAAGCGTCGCTGAAATGGATACCAGCCTGGTTTTTGGCATTGGAGAAATCATTAACACCTTCTTCAATCCTTTTTGGAAGTAATAGATCATCAGCCGCAAGGTCAATTATGTACGCACCTTTACTTGCTCTATAACCCTGGTTGAAGGCTGCACAATTCCCTATATTCTTTTCTATATCAATAAATTGAACAGGCTCATCTTTTAAAATCTTCTTGATTTCTTCTTTACTTCCATCTGTACTGGCATCGTCTACTACAATCAACTCAATGTTTTGATAAGTTTGTGCAAACACCGATCGGATAGCAGCCTCAACAAAGTTTTTCTGATTGTGACAAAGGCAAATCACGGATACCAATGGTGTTTTCATGAATTAGATGATTTAATATGCACTTCAAATTGAGTCAAAGGTTTGAAAGGGTTGTCCTCATTAAGTGGAGTTAGTTCAAAGGGTAGCATTATCGCACAGTTGGTATTTCGTACGTGATAGAGGTTTTTGTGATGATGGTGCGGCACCCCTTTCAGGATCCCAAGGAGTACTTCCCACCAAATAGTAGAATAGTTCCGCGTGTAATCATGCCAGACTACAATGCTGTTTTCATCTATTAAATATTGTATGACATTTGCACTATCCAGTTTCACAGCCTCATAATGATGATCTCCATCAATGAATGCAAGATCGATTTTTTCAGCAATGCTTTGATAATCAAAAGTTGAAGAATCCGTTTTCAACTTAATTACTTGGTCATTTTCTGAAAGATAAAAATCCTGGACATCCACCTCATTCACTGGTGTGCCTCTCTTGTTGAGTTCCTCTTTGGGCAGATTAAGTGAGATTATTTTACTCGTTACTCCCATTAGGTTGAGGGCACTTTCACCTCGCCAGGTCCCAATTTCAAAATATGTGCACTGTTCATACCTTAAAGCGAGTGTTTTTAATAGGGCAATGTCAATAGGTGAGGAGGTTCCTCCTAAAAAGCTGTAATGAGTAATGGATTGATCAAAATTAGGGGTAAGCTGACTAAGGGAGATTTGAGGTAGACCGTTTTGGAATCCAGGAAATTGGTTTGAAACCCGGCTTCTGAAATGATCTTCATTGTTCAATACAAAGTATAGTTTTTTAGGATTTGCTATTATTGTTGCAATAGCTATAATACCTTTCTTGATCCAATGAAATCCTTGTTGAACGGTCATCTGAAATTTATGCGAAGATCCTTTACGGCTAGTTAATATTGTTTTCCATTAAAAAGTAACATGAAAAGAATAAAGTTAGCCAGAATCTTGCTCCATTTTGCGGCGTTGCTGCCAAAGAAACATCCCGTGTGGGATTCAAAATGGGATGGTGGTCAACCTTTTTTTGTGTTTGGGTCGGGTAGAAATGGAAGCACCCTGCTCAACAGGATACTCAATCAGCATTCTCAGCTTTTTCTACCACCAGAGCAATATTTCCTTGGCCCTTCGATTATCAAATACAGCCTTTACAACTTTATGATCTGGCGTGACCTGGTGAAGGTGATCGCAGGGGAGTTGATACAGACCTCAAAGAGTCATAATTGGCACATTCAGGAATTTCCCGATTTGAGGTCAATCTTTCTCTGGCCCAAAGAGGAAAGGAGCCTGCAGCGTTTAATCAATGAAATTTTCCTAACAGTAAATTATGACAAGAAGCAGCTCTGGGGAGATACAACTCACCTCAATACCAATTATGCCCCCGAGATTGTAAAGGTCTATCCAAATGGGAAATACTTCTTTCTGATCAGGGACGGACGCGATGTTGTGGCATCATTCAAAAAAGGGGGTCCGGAAATATTTGAAGACCGTTCCAACCCGATAGTAGCTGCAAATCAATGGATCAATTCCATTAAAATGTATGAATACCTCAAGCGCAAAGTGGACTTAAAACTCATCAGATATGAAGAGCTCGTCACTGCTCCTGAAGTTATTTTACAGGAAGTTTGCGGAAAAATAGGTGTGCCATTTGAGCAGGGAATGCTTCGGTTTCATGATCACATACCTGAAAGAGAAATTTATCAGCAGGAGATCCATGAAAATTTGCGTAAGCCAATCTCGGCAAGATCTATTGGAAGCTATCAGGAAATCCTGTCTGACGTAGAATTGGCACAGATTATGCCGATTATTAAAAGTGGTTTGAAACAGTTTGATTACCTATGAATATTTTCATTATTCCATCCTGGTACCCAAGCGAAAGTCACCCAACGGTAGGGATTTTTTTTCATGAACAAGCGCGGCTGATGGCTCAGGCCAGGCCTGATTGGAATATTGGTGTTAGTATCTGGGGATCACACGAGCCTAAACTGTGGGTGCACCGGTCCACTCCTCTGGACAGCTTGATCAAATTGGGGTCAAAGCCTGCTTTAAAACCATATGACAATCTTGTAGAGACTAATTGTGTGGAATTCTTCACCCCAGCATACACCTGGACAAGAAGCATCTTGAAAGGAAATATGAAAGGGATTGGTCATGCCAATAAGAGGAATTTTGAACGGTTTGAAGCTCATTTTGGGCCAATCGATATAGTTCATGCGCATGTCTCTTATCCAGCAGGTGCCATAGCTAAAGAACTCTCTGGTTTGAAAAAGCTCCCTTATTTGATTACAGAGCACATGAGTCCTTTTCCAATGCCCTCCTTTAAGCGTTCAACAAGCAAGTATTTGATACCACCATTGAAGTCCGCTTCTGCGGTGCTATCTGTAGGACAGAAACTTTCTCAGGAACTGTCATCTTTCGGCATCAACTCCAGGCGAATTAATAATTTTGTGGATTTGGAGCAGTTCAAAGTGTCTGATTTTACCTCAGAAGTACCGGAGATATTCGCATTGGGGAGGCTGGAGCCACAGAAGAACTTTCAGGTGTTGATCAATTCACTGGCCTATTTGAAAGATAAACCATGGAAGCTGTCCATTGGAGGTGATGGTACAGAATTGAAAAGACTGAAGAAACTGGTGTTAAAGCATGGTCTGGAAGGACGAATTTCTTTCCTGGGGACATTAGATCAAACGGAAGTTGCTTACCAGATGAAGCATTCAAGTTTTTTGGTAATGCCAAGTTTGCATGAGTCTTTTGGAGTAGTGGCATTGGAGGCAATGGCTTGTGGCAAACCCGTGATCGTAACTAAATCTGGCGGCATTGATGAACAAATACCTGAAGATGTCGGACTGGTGGTAGAGCTAACAGAAGAAGCATTGATTCGAGGGTTGAGTCAGATGATTGAAAACTATCATTCCTATGATGTAGACCATATCAGGAGTTTTGTTGAAAAAACCTTTTCTCCGGCACAGGTTTGTAGCCAGTTAGAGGAAATTTACAATGAGATACTTACTCAGTGAGCTGTTTGAAATAGGTAATCCGTTCGTTACGGATGCCTCCCATGTGCTCTTTGAAAGTAATTAACGAACGCTGAGGGACTTCATCTACCGAAGAAATCCCAAAATCAATGTACTCGAATCCTTCATTTTGATAATCCCTATAAATGTGACCAATAAGACCGACCATCGGTGAGAATTTTTTGAATTTGGGCAATGTGCCAGGTAAAAAATAGTAGGCGATATTTTCCGTAGCGGCATTCATGATTACAGCACTCATCAGCTCAGCGTCTTTGCGTGCGGAGAATATTCTATATTGATTGGGAAAAGACTCAACTTGCGATTGTAACGATTCAAGGGTAACATTAATATTCAGATCCTGATGCTTTCGACAGACGCTGAGAAACTGATGGATCTCCGCCAGGTTTTCGTGACCTTCCTGGCTCACATAATAGGTTTTTGACGTTTTCAGCTTCCTGCGCTCCATTTGGTGGATTCGGTTGATGAGATCTCCTTTCAAAGGCAGGTAGTGGCCGATCTCAGTTTGTTCCACATTAAATCCAATATCTTTCATCCATCCTTTTGGAATAGAACGGTAAACAGACTGTGGTTGAGTAATGTAGATCTCATTGACGCCAAGATTTTTTAAGGAGTTTTCCACATTCTCATAAAATCTTAATAAATCAGTTTTATTTGCGTTATCAGTAAAAAATCCTCCAAAAGGACTTTTTGGAAGGCTGAAGGCTTGATGACCTGTTACATTAAAACAAATTATAAACTGATCGCTTTCAAATTTTTGAAAGTTTTCAAATTGCTGAATTTGGGCATATTTCTGATCAAAAAAAAGACAACCACGGTGAGCTGTTGATTGGGTGGAATCCATCTATTTGCCTGACTAATGTGTCCCTAAAGTTAGTACGCCTGATGTTTTAGTTTACGCTTATCAAGGATTAAATTGCTCTTAAATTAGTGCAAAACATTCCATAAAAAAGACAAATTGAAGAAAGTAGTTATCGCCATACTTTTTCTTACGAGTCAAACTGGCTATGCACAGCTATTTGACAACCCAGCAAATCTACAACTAGTTAAAAAGTGTGTGGACTATATCTACAATATACAGTCCGATTCTGCAGATATGTACATTGCCAAAGTTGAGAGAAGGCTTCCCGATCACCCATCTATTCCAATGCTTCGGGCATTGAATATTCTTTGGGCCAATATTCCGGTGGTTACTGTAGATTCTGTTTTTAAAGATTTCAGCAGTCAGCTTAGAGAGGTGATCAGGCTGGCCAATCGGCTGGATGGCGGCAGACAGGAACATCCGGAAGCCATATTTTTTGAAATGTCGGCGCGTGGATTGCTGGCAGAATATTATGCCGATGATGGTCATTATATGAAGGCCCTTTCAGAAGCTGGTAAAGCATATGACCTGATCAAGAGTGGCTTTGAACTTAGCGATCAGGTGCCGGACTTTTATTTGACCACAGGAGTCTATAATTATTTTAGGGAAAAATACCCTGAGAAATACCCGGTTTACAAGCCATTGTTATGGTTTTTTAGAAGTGGAGATATAGAATTGGGCTTAAACCAGCTTGAGCTGGCCACCCAAAAGGCTGTGCTTACCAATGTAGAGGCTTATATCTATCTGGCCTACATTTATTTGAGGTATGAATATGAACCCAAAAAGGCACAATCTTATCTGTGGAACCTGAATAAAAAGTATCCTAACAACTTGTATATAAAAACCAAGTTATTGGAATCTTTAACCCCAGAGGATGATTTTAAGAACGCTCCACTGGAGATAATAAAAGAACTTAATGCTTCTGACAGGCCATATTATCAAATGGCAGGAATGGCTTTTTATGGGCTTTACCACGAGCGCATAACCCGTGACACCAAAAAGGCAATTTCCTATTATCGTAGTGGGATTGTGGCCGGTAATGATATCATAGGTCATGGCACTTATTATAGAGGCCTTGCTTATCTCGGATTAGGTAGGATTTATGCCAAGCAGGGTGCTCGGGAAAAAGCTATCTACAATCTCAATAAAGCCATAGAAGTGTCTGCAGCTGATGATATCGAAAAACAGGCACGTGAAGTATTGGATCAAATCGAATGAATGAATTCTTTACATTAAAAACTCCTACTGAAGGTTTTTACAAAGAAAAGGGTAGCAAGTTCATCGGGCTTGCTTTTCCGGTTTCATCAGAAGATGAAGTGAAACTCAAACTGGAAGAAGTAAAGAAACAGTACTATGATGCCAGGCACCATTGCTACGCTTACATCATTGGATTAAAGGATCAATTCTATCGGGCCAACGATGACGGTGAGCCCAATCATTCGGCCGGCGACCCGATATTGGGACAGATCCGATCAAAAAATCTAACGAATTGCCTTGTGGTAGTTGTGCGGTACTTTGGTGGGACCAAGCTTGGTGTCGGTGGGCTCATTACAGCCTACAAAGCAGCTACTGAGGATGCGCTCAATAAGATTTCTATCTCAAAAATATTCTCTCAAACTTCATTTGAGTTAAGGTTTGCTTATGATGCCACGGCAGAGGTGGAGCGGGCGCTTGCCGAGTTTGATATTGTATATCAGGAAAAAGCTTATACCGAAGACTGTTTTTTCAAAGGCTTATTGAAAGATGAGGATGTTTCGATACTGTCATCCAGGTTGGAGTTGACAAATGGAGTAGAGTTGTCATTTACGGACTAGAGATAGCCCTTTTTCAATAGCATGTGATAGATTTTAAAGCAGATCCATGCGTCTGTAGCAGCATAAGAAAGCTGTCCTGAGCTCAGTTCTCGAGATTCCCAGTTAGAGGTTTGTTGGCTCTTACTTACCCTGGATTTCAGGAAAATCCCAGCAAGGCTCCTCATGCCAATTTGGGTGATGCCCAGGTCTGCGGCAATGTCATTGAGGTCTATAAATCCACCTGCTCTGAATGCGCACATTTTCTTCAGCTCTTTTAGGTCATCCCTGATACTGATACCGATTTTTAGCACGTCCCGGTCTTCCAGAAGATTTTTCAGCACATTGTTTATACCCAGGTCCTTCACCCGAATAATGTAGGCATCATCCATAGTGGAGAGTTGTACCAGTGAGGTTTGGTTGTATTCTCCTTTGTTGAAAGTTGGCTTGGTTTCCGTATCGAAACCCAGATAGGCCTCATTCCCCAGAGCGGAGATTAGATCTTTTAGTTTTTCTTCATCATCTATGAGGTGAATCTTGCCTCCAAACCTCAGTAGAGGTAGTGTTTTTACATCTTCTTTATCTATCTGACTCGGAAACATGGGTTATTGTTCAGGGGCTATTTTTTTGATTTTGTACCCAATATAACCGAAAAACATGGTCATGAAGGGGCTTATGATATTGAAAAAACAGAACATGAAATAATCACCGGTAGCCACTCCTAATACTTTAGAGTGATAAGCACCACACGTATTCCATGGGATCAGCACTGAAGTAACTGTACCAGAATCTTCCAATGTCCGGCTAAGGTTTTCAGGAGCCAGGCCTTTTCGCTTATAGATATCGGCATACATTCTCCCCGGAACTACAATCGCTAAATACTGATCAGACGCTGTGACATTGAAAAATACACAAGTAAAGACTGTAGAACTAATAAGAGAACCCGTTGAGTTGACCATACTCAATATCGCTTTGGCAATACGCTTGAGCATACCGGAAGACTCCATTACACCACCGAAAATCATTGCTGAAAGGATCAGCCAAATAGTGCCGAGCATGCCAGCCATTCCTCCCGAAGATAGCAGTTCATTGACCATGTCATTAGAAGTAGTAACAGCCACATCACCATACAGAGAGGTCATAATCCCAACAAACATTCCTGAGGCAGATGAAGAACCACCTACGCCAGCTACAATATCGGGTTGAAAAATTAGTGCGAAAAGGGCTCCAAGTAACGTGCCTGCAAGTAATGCAGGAATGGCAGGCACTTTTCTCACAATTAAGATAACAACTGCAACCGGTACGATGAATAACCAACCGGAAATGTAAAACTTGTCACTAATAGCTGTTAGAATATCTCCGGTTTGCACCACACTAGCCGAAGAGTCCCGGGTAAAGCCAATCACCAAAAAGATGATGAGTGTGATGATGATACTCGGCACAGTCGTGATGGTCATGTATCGAATATGGGTGAAAAGATCTGTTCCAGCCATGGCCGGAGCAAGATTTGTCGTATCTGAAAGAGGAGACATTTTATCTCCAAAATAAGCACCGGAGAGAATTGCCCCGGCGATGAGTCCTTCAGAGATGCCTAGTGCTTTTCCAATACCTATGAGTGCAATACCTACTGTGGCAGCAGTGGTCCAGGAGCTACCTGTTGCTACTGAAACGATAGAACAAACCACACAGGCTGCAAATAAGAAAATAGTAGGGTTAAGAATTTGTAGCCCGTAGTAAATCATTGCTGGCACTACACCGCTGAGTAGCCATGTGCCCGCCAGAGATCCGATCAGCAGAAGGATCAACAAGGAAGTCATAGCAGAACTGATGCTTTTGACTATTCCGTCCTGAATTTCATTCCACTTGTAGCCCAGCTTCCCTGCTACCAGTGCAGCTACTGCCGCGGAGAGAATGAGCACAATCTGATTGGAGCCTGCCAATGCATCATCTTTGAAGATGTAAACATTGATGGACAACAGCACAATAAGAAAGATTACAGGAATAAGTGCTTCAAAAAGAGTCGGTTCTCGCTTAATCGCCATCAGTCATTTTTTTGCAAAAACGAAAAGATAATACAATTTTCAAAAATGATCCTGACTGATCATAGTAGCTATTTCCTCCCCGACCAGGCTCCCTAATGCCACACCCATTCCACCAAGTCTTGCGCCAAGGTAGGTTCGTTTGTCTAACTGCCTGATTATCGGTTCTTTGCTGGCTCCAAACGCCATAATACCTGACCACTTCATTTCTACTTCAAAGTCAATACCGGGGATGATTACCGCTCTCAGGTCTTCAAGAAGTTTTTTCTCAATTTTTTCGTTGATGCCAAACTCTGATGTTTGTTCTTCGTCGATAGCGATGTTTCTACCGCCACCAAAAATGATTTTTCCGTTAAAATCCCTGAAATAATAGTAGCCTTCTTCATAATGGAAGGTTCCCTCAAATGGTAAGGAAGTCTCTGGTTTTATGAGCATCACCATCCCTCTTCCTGGGGCGATATCCAGTTTTTCTTTGATCAGTCCCTGCGAGAAAGCATTGGTGCAGAGTGCGATAGCTTTGGCTGAAAAATGCAATGCACCTGAGGTTATTGTCACGAATTGCTCCTTTTGCTCAATGGAGCTTACAGAAGTCCCAGTCAGGATTTTGACTCCAAGTTGGCTACAGTAAGTCCAAAGCGACCGGATCAATTCACCGGTGTTGAGCTGTGCTTCGTATGGATTGTAAACGAGGTGTGAAGTTTTGCCAAATCGAAAATCACGGAGTTTTGATGGAACTTCCTGAAAGACAGGATTTTCAAATTGTACTGATAACAAATCGTTTACTTTAGGGATGTCATGGAGGTGATGAGCGTTGGATGCACTTAATAACTCATATCCACCTTTTTGTTCAAGACCAATTTTAGCAGCGCCCAAACGCGTAATGGTTTTTTGAAGACCGTCCCAGCGTCGTTTTACCAGGTTCACCATCTTGACATCACCCAGAACTTTGCGATCATTGACGAGTTCTGAAATGCTCCCAAAGCAGGCAAACCCCGCATTTTTTGTACTGGCACCGGATGGAAGTGTTCCCCGCTCCAGGATCAGAACATCCAGGTCTGGATGTTTTTCTTTGAGGGATGCAGCTGTGGACAACCCGGTGATCCCAGCACCAACAATGATGACATCATACTTTAAAAGTGACTCTCTTTCCCAGAAACTGAGCATAGGGTTAATCGTTGGGGGTTTAAAAAATTATAGGAGTATTACCCGATCGCTTTCTGATAGCATTTTTCTACCTGGTTCAGGATGTTTTTCCAATTGAGTTTTTTGGCTTCTTTGAAGCAGGTTTCCACGACATCCTGATAATAGGCCGGGTCAGTCATTAATCGCTCAATCAATTGCACAAAAGAGTAATGGTCCCAGCGCTCTACCTGGGGTAAGCTGTGTATGAATTCCCCGAGTCCGATTCCCCGGGCAGCAGCCACTGGTATTTTTTTCAGTATGGCTTCAAGGGCTACCAACCCAAACGGTTCGGAGGCCGAAGGAACTACCAACAAATCAATCTCACCAAGCTTTTTGAGTACCTCCCCCCTGTCTAGAAAGCCTGTAAATGTTACTTTATTAGAAAAGTTGGAACTCATCACACGATTCTCCAGGTCTGCCCTTAAATAGCCATCACCAATGATTGAGTACTGGAAATCATATCCTTTAGAGCTTAAATCACGTGCCAAGTCTACAAAAATGGAAGGACTTTTCTGGTGGGTTAGCCGACCCACAAAGGCTATATGCTTAGGCGCGGAGGTAACTTCCCTGGTGGCTCCTTTTAGAGAAAGTGCATTGGGGACGACTGTGATTTTTCCAGAGGAAACCTGATAAGCGTTGACAATCGTGTCCTTTAATTTACCACTCACGCTGATAATGCAATCAGCTTGGTCAAACCCTGCCCGCTCCTCTGAAATCACATGAGGCTGCGCATATACACCATTCCGATCGTGTTCCGTACTATGCACATGGAGGACCACTGGAATGTTAAGCAAACGCTTGATCATGCATGCAGCCCGAAAGGTTATCCAGTCATGGGCATGCACTACCTCAGGCTTTTGTTTCTTTGCCACTTGAACGGCAAGTAGCGCATACTTGAGTAGCTCCGCACCGAGGTTTGCTTCGTATTGTCCGGTCAACTCAATGTGTTCCAGAAGTTTGGATTCTTCGGTATCCTCCAAAACTATTTTTTGCTTTTGCTGCTTCTTAGCAACCTCAAAGTGAATGGGATCCAGATAGGGAAGTAGCATGGTTCCGAGCTCAATTTCACTTAAGGACTCGGTATATGTGCTTTTCTTTTTCCAAAACCCAACATCTGGTTTAAGTGCCGAAGCATCGATCAGCTTGACTTTTTTGCTCACCTGGGTTTTGTTTTTCTTCGGTAAGAGAAATGAAATGTCATGACCTGCATCAGCCAAAGCCTCTGCCAATTCCTGACTTGCCACTCCCAAACCACCTGAAATTTTAGGGGGAAACTCCCAGCCCAACATGAGTATTTTCATAAGTTTTGTTGTTTGAATCAATAAGATAATACCTCCAATAATCAAATACAGAAAAAATCACGAATTAGTGATATCTCACTCTCAGAATGTCTGCTTTGATCTTTTGCTTGTTCATAAAATCTATCCAAAAAAGCTGCTGTGCAGAGAGGTGATCATTTGGAGATTTGATTTCATAAAATTGATAGTCCTTGTCTTTCCAGATAAACAGATCAGGAAATCCAGCGCTGTTGTCTTTCACATTTTTCGATATTTCCATAAGGACATTGGAGAGCCCCTTCAGCGGTAGACGGCTCACGCAGGCTTCCAGCGTAGGCAGTAAATTTTCGTGCCAGCCAACCAGATGGTTGTTGATATTTTCTTTTCGCTGATAGGTTTGTTCCAGATGTTTGATCAATGCTTTTTTAGATTTGAACCTGGAAATTTTATTTTCCAGATCAATTTTCCGGTTTTCATAAAAGGCTTCGGAATGTAAGTCGCTGGGCATCCGCTGAAGAGGATGGTGAAAGGATGCATGGCCGGCACCGAAGAGCTCCTCCCAAAACACGAGTCCGAAAAGTCCTCGCCAAAGGTAATTTTCAGAATGGGTGCCTTCATAACCCAGGTCTGCATAGTAGGAAAGGGCGTGTACCTCCACCCGATGGCCTTGTGGGTTTTCGATAATTATTTCAGGACTTGAGTTAATCTTTACTGTGGTGCTTCTGTAGTTTCTCTTACTCTTTTTAGCCAGGTAATCTTCGGCGAAGATTCTTTCCGAGGCATTGTAGGGTGATTCCAGGGCTACTTCGGCTATTTCGCGCGCTGCTTCGGGTTGATCCAGCTTTTCATGGATTCTGATTCTTCGCTCTCTCGCCGGGTGTTTTCGCGCCAGGCTGTAATATGTAATTGCCTCTTCCGGCAAGCCCGCTTTTTCAAAATACTCACCCAGCCGGAGCATGAACCTGTCGCCAATTTTTCTGGATTTTGGATGATTCAAAAAATCACTCCAATTCACCACTGAGACCAGTTCTGCTATTTCTTCAGGCAGTAATACAGGCATGGCATGCCGAATGGTTCGATCCCACTTGTAGAGCTCAAACACAGACCTGGCTTCTTCTTCATAGTCAAACCAGGGAGTGAACTCCACGTCATCGAGATTTTCCAATTTCACATTGCCAATGTCCCGAATGACAAACTCTGTCATCATACCATGGGCATGTCCGAAGAACAGGAGCTTGAAATATTCGATTTGCTCCTGCCGTAAAAAGTGCATAATGGAATAATGAGCATTGAGGGTTTGATAATCGTCACTTGCATTTTCCTCAGCAAGTTCCAGCAGAATATCTTCTTTATATTTTTTGTCAAAATCCCGGTCAGGATAGAGGTGGTGAAGTTCCGACTTGGTGAAAAGCCTGAATAGGATGAAATCTTCAGGGGGTTCAAGCGAGATGATCTCTGCTTCCACCAGCTCTTCAGCTGCCTGGGGTATGTTTTCAATTTCCTCATATTTAAACTTTTCCAGTCGGAAATACTCCCCCTTACGATTCATCATGCGCACCATCAGACATTGAGCATCTTCACTGAGATGGTTGAACAAATCAAGGAAATCCCGATCGGTTTGATTGAGCAAATGCGACGAGCCATTTTGAATGAAATCAAGCAGATACTTGAAATAATCAAGATAATATTTGGGGGGTAATATGATTTTTTCTTCCTGGGCCATTCTATCACTGCAATTTTACGAATGATGACCAATCATTTTTAATGATAACAAATAAATTACCAGACAATATGTCTCAACCCACACTATCGGTAATTATTCCTACTTACAACAGAAGTAGTTTTCTGGCGGAGGCCATTGCTTCGGCGAAAAGGCAAGGGTTAGAAGCTGTGGAGATTTTGGTAGTGGATGATGGCTCTAATCCGGAAGAAGAGGCCAAAATCAAATCAATTGCGGAGCATGCTGGAGCAAAATTGATTCGTCAGGAAATCAATTACGGGGTGAGTGCCGCTCGAAATTTGGGTGTGCAAACTTCTTCGGGGCAATATATTATTCTTCTGGATGATGACGACTGGCTCGCAGATGGATTTGCAGCAAAAGCAATTGGGTTATTCCATTCAGGGGATAAGGTCGTCATGGCGAAAGCCTCATTGTATGGTGATGAAAAGCGAAAAAAATACTATAATTTTCTACAGTCTCGGTATCATCATCAGGGGATCGATGCCTATGGATATTTCCTTGTCTATTGTCCGGCCATTCACTGTGTGGTTTGGAAAAGGTCATGCTTTGATGACATCCGGTTTGATGAAACACTGACCTATGGAGAAGATCGGGAGCTGTTTCTCAGGTTGAGGAAGAATGCGGTTCAAATGCGGTCAGTTGATCTTTTAGGAGGATACTACAGAGTGTCCCCTGAAAAAAAGGGCCGCAGCGCATCATTTGTTGATTATATCCTGAGGGACAAGCTTTATCATATATCACGAGAGAGATCCTACGCTTATATTCTCAAGGGTTACCTGCTTTTGGAGCAGGGTTTATGGCTTAAAGGACTGGGGCAATTGACTAACTCTCTGGCACATCCACAAATTTTATTGCAACAGTTCGTTTTGTTCTTCCGTTTCAAACTATTTAGATAAGGTGAGGATTAGTTGGTTGATAAGAAAATGATCTCTCAGACTCAAGAGATTGTTCCTTACTACTACCTGGTTCTCACAATATACCAGCAACCACCAACAGATAATTGTTTCTAATGAAGAGTATTTTGTTTTATTTATCGTGTTTATGCAGTGTGGCAATCACTGCACAGTCTTTGGCAATAGAAGATGTTGATCCTCAGACTGTGGAAGCCAAAGCATTCAAACTTGATCAGCGTACTACGGTAGAAATTTCGGGAACGGGCGGTCTTTTTAGGGACAATTACAAATTTCTGGTTTACTACGGCTGGATCATTGATGCAAAAACCCGCCGAGTGGTGTGGAGTGCTTTTAGTGACATGCGATATAGCTCTAGTGGAGCTGAAGGGAAGCTTGATTTCAAAAGGAATATTGACCTGGATGCAGGTAGTTACGAGATGTATTTTACTGGCGCATTTGATAGCAAAAGCTGGAGTGGAAGCTGGGGCTTGGCCAATATTGACGACCTACTCGTAGAAATCTTTGATTCGGGCGATCGTGACCGCTTTAGGAGAAGCCAACAGGAAGATCTGTTTATGTCATTGAATGCCAATGGGTTGACCGAGATCAGTACTTCTGAGACCGTGGGAGGTTATGTGAAAGACTCCTTTGCTTACTTCGTGAGAGCGGAGGATGAAGAGCATTTCGAGCAGGGATTTACTCTTACAAAACCTTCCAGTATCCGGGTATATAGCATTGGTGAGGGCAGGAAGGATGAAGTATTTGACTATGCTTGGATCTATGACGCCAAAACCCGAGAGCGTGTTTTTGAAATGAATTACCGCAATACACGCCATGCTGGTGGTGCCGATAAGAATATCAGGATGGATGAAATCATTGATTTACCTGCGGGGAGTTATGTTGTGAACTACCGTACTGATGATTCTCATTCTTATGAATCATGGAATGCCCTTCCGCCAGATGATCCTCAATTCTGGGGTGTGGCGCTTTTTCCGGCTACAGCCAAAGACAAAACCAACATGGTAGAATTTGTAGCGCCTAAAACATTGAAACCAGTTGTTGAATTAACGAAAATCAGAAACTATGAGCTCGTGTCTCAGGGGTTTGAATTGAAGAAGGAAGTAAATGTCAGATTGATGTGTCTGGGTGAACGAGATGGAAATGATGAGATGGCTGATTATGGATGGATCGTGGATGCCAATACACGTGAGACTGTTTGGAAAATGCGTCCTTACCGATCTGAACATGCAGGTGGAGCTGATAAAAACAGAATGGTAAATGATCAGATCTCCTTGCCAAAAGGACATTACATAGCATATTACAGAACTGATGGATCTCATGCTTATAACTCATGGAACTCCTCCAGGCCAAATGAGGAGGGTCGTTGGGGACTGACGTTGTGGGCAGTCAATGAATCGGATATCGATGACGTGGTGGCTTTTGATGAGAAGGATTACATGGCTAAAAATGTGATCGCCGAAATCAGCATGGTTGGCGATAATGATTACAGACGTAAAACCTTTGAGTTGTCTAAAACCACCAAAGTCACAGTCATGGCACTTGGTGAAGGAAGTGATGGCCGAATGAATGATCTGGCTTGGATCAAAAATATGGACACCGGGAGAATTGTCTGGGAAATGGAATACTACGACACCAGACATGCTGGCGGCGCCAAGAAAAACAGGTCCATTACAGAGACCCTCACTTTACCATCTGGCGAATACATGCTGTACTACGAATCTGATGGATCTCACTCATTCAATAGATGGAATGCCGCTCCTCCAGATGACCCACAAAGCTACGGAGCACGCATTCTAATGACAGAGTAATCTTATAGACCTGTTGGAGTAGGGTTATCGTGAAACTTCCCGTTTTGCTTGTATAACTCAATAAAACCAACATGTTTAAATCAAAATTCAATCTTTTATTATTAGCTGGCATCTTCTTAACAGCCTCTATTCAATCTTGTGAATCCCTATCTGATGAGAATGATGATATGGAAATGGAGGATGAGGAACAAGAGGAAGTGGAGAATGATGCAGTTGATATCAGTATTCTGGCTGAGAAGTTTTATAACAATGACGCTCTGGTAGTCACCGTGAAGGAGAACGTGATTGTCATTGAATCGACCAATGAGCCGGACCACAAAAGCATGTACTATGCTCAGAATAGCTCACTTTATGAGCCATATGATGAGCCAAACAATCCTGATTTTAAGCAGAACCCAAACAGCATAGAAACACAGGATCATGTGTACACTATTCCAAGGTATCCTGTTGAAGCCACATCCAAAGAAACCACTCCTTTCGGACCAATGGGTATTTCAGTTAATTCGGTTGCTTTTTTCAATCAGAATGCTGCACCCGGTGATGATATTCTGGAAGAACTCAATACGTTTGATCAATATGAGGGACATCCGGCACAAGGTGGTAATTATCACTATCATATTGAGCCAGTTTGGTTAACCGAGGAACTTGGTGATGAGGCTTTTCTAGGTCTTTTGCTTGATGGTTTTCCTGTATATGGGCCAAAAGAAAATGGCAAAACGATCACCAATGATGACCTGGACGATTATCATGGACATACATCAGCTACTGCAGAGTTCCCGGAAGGCATTTACCACTATCATATAACTGATGATCTGCCATGGATCAATGGTGATGGTTTTTATGGCACACCAGGCACTATCACCCAGTAATGAAAACATTCGTACTTATTTTAACCACCTTTTTGCTCATAGGGTGTTCGGGGATACCAGATTTTGAGGTGTCCTCGGATGACCCTTACCTCAGCCACAATGAGGGCCTACTGCTTCATAAGGAAGAACCTTTTAGTGGGTATGTGGTTGACCATTACTATGGAGGAGCTGTCAAATCGGTTACTCCTTATCGCAATGGTCTAGAAGAATTCGTAAAGGTTGGGTACTACCCAAAAGGGGAATTGATGTATGAAAGACCCTATAAAAATGGTGAAAAGAATGGGGTGCATAAAGGATACTTTGCTGATGGATCCAACCGCTTCATTTACTATTTTGAAAATGGACTGAGTGTAGGCACCCACCAGGAATGGTACGCTTCAGGCCAACAGGCCAAACTGATGAATTTTAAGGATGGGAGGCCTTTTGGCTCACAAAAGGTGTGGCGATCTGATGGGAAAATCCGGTCCAATTACGTGATTCGTGAGGATGGTCGAAGATATGGATTGGTAGGGATGAAAAGGTGTAAAAACCTGGATATTAAGGAAGAAGAAATCAAACCACTTACCGCAGCTATTTATGAGACCGATTAATGTATTTACGCTACTGATTATCACATTAGGATTTGCATGTCAAACTCCTGCCAATGAGGCGATTGATTTGCCTTTTTACAATCAGGCTGACTTTTCACCGGAGTGGATTGAAACCAATGATCCGGATTATAAAAAGATCCATACAGTAGCGCCATTTAACCTGGTCAACCAGGATGGAGATACTGTAACCAACGAAACACTCAAAGGAAAAATTTATGTCGCCAACTTCTTCTTTACCATTTGTCCTACCATTTGCCCGAAGATGACCAACAATCTGAGCCGGATTCAAAAGGAATTTGTTGATGATCCGGAGGTAATGCTTGTTTCACACACGGTAATGCCATGGATTGATACCGTGGAAGTTCTAAAAGAATTTGCCCAATTGAAGCAGATTGAGAGTGCCAAGTGGCACTTGCTGACTGGTACCAAAGAGCAACTTTATACCCTGGGTCGGCAATCCTACTTTGCCGATGAAGGATTTGGCAAAGAGGTAACCCTCGAATCGGATTTCCTTCATACGGAAAACATTGTACTAGTAGACAAGCAGCAGCGCATTCGTGGAGTTTACAATGGCACTTTGCCTCTTGAGATGTCCAGACTTATAGAAGATATCAAACGGTTGAAAAGTGAGGATCAGTCTACCTGATCCATCACCACCTCTTCCACAATAGACTGACCGGTTTCTTCAGCGTCATCCCATTTCCATGTTTCATGAAGTACTACTCTGCCATCGTCCAATAGCTCTGGAGTAGAGGTGCATTTGCCACTTCTGATCCGGCCTTCTTCATTTACATGCTGGTACGAAAACTCCAATGAGTTGTCAGCATTTACCACCCCGGTTATGGTTCCCAGTTTGATCTTGCTGCCCTGGTAGACTGCCCATAACAAATCTCCCTCCTGCGAGTAATGAAACAAGGTTTTCTCATCAACTTCACCTGCTTCGCTATTGGAAACAGCTCTAAATCTCTTCTTGTGGTAATTAATCTTCAATGATTCTTAGTTTAGCAAAACTTAACAAAAGTGTTTTTTCCCCGGCTTTATCAAATTCAACACGGGCTTTTCTATTCGCTCCTTCGGCATCAATCAGGGTTACCTTGCCAAAGCCGAATTTTGCATGCTCCACCTTCATGCCCTCTTCCAGTCCGGTGGTGTCACTTGGTTTAAAATCAGGGCTTGGTGTATGGTTCGGGTTAGAGGCAAACTTCCTGTTTGACTTATCCTTTTTCAGGTTGCTGACAAAGTTTTTGGTCACGTAACTTTCAGCAGAGGAGAGCGGTGCGGAGCTGGAGAACTTACGGTTTACCTTAATAAACTGGGGATCGATTTCCTGGATAAACCTACTTGGCTCACAGGGTTTCAACCGTCCAAACCGGTACCTGTTTAAAGCATAGCTGATGTGCAGCTTTTCCTTGGCACGAGTGATGGCCACATAGAACAAACGGCGCTCTTCTTCCAGGTCAGCCCGGCTGCTCAGCATCATTTGCGAAGGAAACAAATCCTCTTCCAATCCAACGATATACACATATTTGAACTCCAGCCCTTTGGCCATGTGTATGGTCATTAGGGTAATCGCTTCTTCGGGATTGGCGTTTCTATCCTCATCCGTGAGCAGCGTTACCTCCTGCAAGAAAGCTGCAAGGCTTTTGTCCTCGCGCTGCGTGTCGTCGGTAAATTCCTTGATCGCATTGAGCAGTTCCTGTACGTTTTCGTACCGGCTCATCCCCTCAATGGTTTTATCAGCATACAGCTCTTTGAGCAATCCGGAGTTCTTGGCTACCTGTGCCGCAGTATCGTAAGCGTCTTTTTTTTCTGATGTTAAGCGAAAGCTCTTGATGAGGTTTACATAACCTTCCACCTGCTTACCTCCTTTACCACCTACATAGTTGGTGGCATTTTCCATGATCTCCCAAAGCGGCTTTTCATTCTCTGAAGAAGCCACGACCAGTTTTTCCACAGTTCCCGGACCGATTCCGCGCTTGGGTAGGTTGATGCTTCTGCGCATGGCCTGCTCATCATTTGGATTTACAATGAATCGCAGATATGCGATCAAATCCTTAATTTCTCTCCTTTGGTAGAACGACAATCCACCAACCACACGATACTTCAGGTTATTTCTTCTGAGGGCTTCTTCCATGGCCCTTGACTGGCTGTTCGTCCGATACAAAATGGCAAAATCGTTGTTGCTGGATTGGGTCTGCATCTTGGTCTCAAAGATGGACGAAGCAATCAGTTTGCCTTCTTCATTGTCCGAAGTGGCTTTGATCAGCTCTATGAGGTCGCCATCCACATTATCAGTCCAGACGTTTTTCTTTAGCTGTGCGGTATTCTTATTGATCACCGAATTGGCAGCATTCACGATCGTTTTGGTAGACCTGTAATTTTGCTCCAGCTTGATCACTTTCAGATCGGGATAGTCTCTTTCGAAATTGAGAATGTTTTGGATGTCCGCCCCGCGGAAAGCATAGATACTTTGCGCATCATCACCCACCACGGCAATATTTTGCCTTACAGCAGCCAGCCGTTTGGCGATCAGGTACTGGGAGATGTTGGTATCCTGAAACTCATCAATCAGCAGGTATCTGAATCTTTGCTGATACTTGTTGAGCACGTCAGGATTTTCCTGGAAAAGCACATTGGTATTGAAGAGCAGGTCATCAAAATCCATCGCTCCGGCGCTGAAACACCGATTGACATAAGTCTTATAGAGTTTACCCATTTCTGGCCTCATGTTGGAGGCATCGTCCTCTGCATAGATGGGATTGTTGACATAATCCCGCCAGGAGACCAGCCTGTTTTTGGCTGCAGAGATCCGGTTGTACACCACATTGGCTTTGTAGAGCTTATCATCCAGGTTAAACTCCTTCACTATTTGCTTGATCAGCGTTTTGGAGTCATCCGTATCGTAGATGGTGAAGTTGCTCGGATAGCCCAATTTTGGGGCTTCAGACCGCAGGATTCTGGCGAAGACAGAGTGAAAAGTACCCATGTAAAGATTACGTGCTTCATTGCCCACGATTTTCTCTATCCGGTTCCGCATTTCACGCGCTGCTTTATTGGTGAAAGTGAGGGCCATGATGTTGAACGGATCCACATTGTGGTGCTTCATCAGGTGGGCAATCCTATAGGTCAGCACGCGGGTCTTTCCAGAGCCAGCACCAGCTATTAGCATGGTGGGTCCTTCGGTATTGATTACGCCTTCACGCTGGGGAGGATTGAGTTCGTTGAGATAGTTTGCCTGCACTTCACTTGCCATCCGGCAAATCTAATTTAATCGAGATACTTGGAGTATGATGTGATTGAAAATCAGGTGACAAATCAAGAATTTAGATTTGAATGTCTTTTTGAAACGAATGTAATCTCGAAGAATGAGAAATCTCACTGACCGGTTAAGTGTTTATTCTGGTATCTCTCAAGATGATCTAAAATTGGACTAATCCTACTTTGACCTGTTTTAGATGCTGAAATAAATTTAGCATGGCGTTACTTGGTTTAATCTTCGTTCTATCATCCCAGGGTCATACTGAACTTGTTTCAGTATCTACGCTTAATGACTTGACAAAGTAGAATTAATGACGGTTTTCAAAATCAAATTGGTTCTAAATTCCGTTGAGTTGAGTAAATCCTGGCCATGAAGATATTGTTCACCTTCCTCTCCTTGTTTTTCAGTTGGCAGCTCAGTGCCCAATACTACTTCCTGGGCACCGCCCAAAACATGCAGAACGGCTGCATTCAGCTCACCCCAGACCAGCCTTATGCCGAAGGCCTGGCTTACAACTATACCAAACTTGACCTGACCAGGTTTTTCGAAATCCAGTTTGATATGTACCTGGGTAAAGATGACTTGGGCGCTGACGGCATCACCTTTGTGGTGCACAATGATCCGCGCCAGTTTGAGGCTTTTGGCCAATGGGGGGAATGCATGGGCTATGGCCGCTTCAATCCCTACAGCCCGGGAAATTCAATAGACCCATCGGTAGCGGTGGAGTTTGATACTTATCAGAACCGCTATCAGAATGATCCTGCCTGTGACCATGTGGCTTACCTGGAAAATGGCGTGAGCAGGCATGAAGCCTATTGGAACAACAACGACCCCACTTATAACCTGGAGGATGATCTGCTGCATGATTTCAGGTTTCGGTGGACACCTGAGGAGCAATTGCTGGAGGTATTTTGGGATGGTGTGCGGGTAGTTGGGCTCAAGCGTGATCTGATCAATGATGTGTTTGAAGGGCAAACACAGGTGATCTGGGGATTTACGGCCAGCACAGGACGGGCGCATAACTTGCAGTACTTCTGCCTGCGCAGAATGGTTTATCTGCCTAAATCAGAAATCGATAGAAATGGTTGAGCACCACTATTAAAAGAAATCCGAGGAGGACACCTATTTCCAAAACGAGGAGGATGTTTTTCCAGTTGGCTTTATTCTTTTTCACAAAACTATTTGTGGTACTGATCAATGGTTGAGTTTGTTAGTTCACTGTCCAGTTGACATGTAAACAGCTTACGAAATTAATAAAACATTACTGAAATAAGACCGCAGTATTAAAAAGTAATTTCCGAATAAAATGAATTTTCTAGATTCGTTGAGCAATGAGAGGAAAAGAGGTGTATTTTCATGTGGGTTTGGGAAAGGTGGCTTCTACTTTTCTGCAGCAGAAGGTGTTTCCGAACCTGGCCAATATCCAATACATATCTACAGGAAAATATAGGTCTGCTAAAAAAATAATTGCAAAAAGCAAGACTGAAAAAGTACTCGTATCCCGTGAGTTTGACCGCCAGTTGGAGCAGGAAGTGGCATGGTTTTCAAAAGATTTCCCCCAGGCCAAAGTGATTATCCTCTTGAGGAGGCAGGATGAGTGGGCCGCTTCTCAGTATCGGCGCAAGGTCAAGAATGGCTGGTATGGTTCGTTCGAAGAGTTTTTGGATTTGGAGCATGATCAGGGGCTATGGAAACAGTCCGATTTTGCGTTTGCCCCGAAGGTTGATTTTATCAGGCGGCACTCAGGGCAGGAGCCGCTGGTGCTTATTTACGATGACCTGGTGGCCAGGCCAGAGTGGTTCCTGCAAAGGCTCTGTGGATATATGGGTGTGGAAACCCCGGTAGTGCACTGGAAGAAAGTCCACACGTCCTTCAGCGACAAACAGCTCAAAGTGCTACAGGCATTTTGTAAAAGGTATGTAAAATCAGTGCCGAAGGGAAAAGAAAAAAAGCTGCTGCACTGGCTGACTTACCGGCCGGTTTGGGCTTTTTACCATTTGGTTTTGTATCTGGCAGTGCTGATTCCTGACTCGTGGGTTTCCAAAGCCCCTTTGATCAGTGAGGAGTCACTTAAGAAAGTACGGAAGTTTTATGCGGAGGACTGGGAAGCCGTGAAGGACTAGTCGACTGAATTAGGAAGTTTTTTAGTCCTGAAGCCTATGCCCCGGACTAATCCCCACTCATCAATATGAGTTAGTTGTTGGTGTCACGCTAAGGCAATCTGTTTTGATTTTCTTGTTTCTAATCTAGAAATCGGCTATCCTCACAAAATGAATTTGAGCCAGATCAAAATCTACAGAATACTTCATATTGAGAACATTCCGCATATTCTTTCAAACGGTATAACTCATAAGGATTCACCGCATGCCAATTCCGATTTTGTTGGAATTGGAGACTTAAGCTTGATAAATAATCGCAATACCAGAAGAGTGAATGTCGACAATGGAAACACTTTCAATACAATAGAAACCATTACTCTCGGTGATTTTACACCCTTCTACTTTGGAGTCAAGATGCCAATGCTATATGTAATTCAGAATGGTGGAAACTTCGTGGAAAAAGCAAATAGTCCAGAAAATGTCATATATGTTGCATGCTCTGCTGAATCTATAATAAAGTCAGGTTTGAGATATTATTTTTCTGATGGACATGCAACGGATTTTTTAACGACTTTCTACAATAAAGATGAGGCGGACCAATTACCACAGATTGTGGATTGGACAGCTGTCAAAACCCCTTATTGGGGTGGACAAGAAAATCTTAACATAAAAAGAAAGAAACAAGCGGAATTTCTAGTGCAGGGTGATATTCCATCTGACTTCATTGTCGGATTAGGTTGTTATAATAATTTTGCCAAGCAAAAATTGATGGGATTCGGAGTAGATGAACAATTAGTTAAAGTCATCCCTAATGCTTATTATTAAGTTTCAATTATGATCAGGTATCTAACAGGAAATATTCTCGATAGTGAAGCTGAGGCACTGGTAAATACAGTTAATACTGTCGGGGTTATGGGAAAAGGAATCGCTTTGCAATTCAAGAAGGTTTACCCTAACAACTTCAAGGCTTACAGTCAAGCATGCAAAGACGAACAAATTGATATTGGTAAACTATTCGTTACAAAAGATAGAAGTGTGAGTACAGGTGAGAAATACATTATCAATTTCCCAACCAAGAAAAACTGGCGAAAACCTTCGGAATATGAATACATTGAAAAAGGTCTGAAAGATTTATTAAACGTTATTGATTCCTATAACATTAAGAGTATTGCAATTCCACCACTGGGCGCTGGGAACGGTGGTTTAGAATGGCAAAAAGTTAAAAACATTATCTCAAAATACTTGAGTCAAGTTGATGTAGATGTTTTAGTCTATGAACCATCCGCAATTATTAAGGAAAAACTAAAGAAGGAAAGGGTTAAGCTAACAGACGCAAGAGCGTTGCTCCTTTATGTATTATACGATTTGGTAAGAGACGGGGAATATGTGTCTGAATTTGCTAGTGAGAAAGTAGCTTATTTTCTACAAAAATTTGGAGCATGGAAGTATTTCAAGTTAACGTACCAGCCTAACTTTTATGGGCCATATTCGGGAAAAGTTAGGTTTTTACTTAATGCCCTAAATGGTAGTTATATCATGGGGTACAGTGATATGAGCAAAAAACCCTTTGAGCCATTGACCCTAATTGCTGATGGATATGAAGAGGTTAAAGAGTTTGTGGAATCTAAACCTGAGCTTAAGAAAATTGCAAAAAAGACCATTGAATTTTTAAATGGCTTTTACTCTGATTTTGCGCTTGAATTATTATCATCGGTTGATTTCATATCTGAACAAGAAAAAAGTCTAAACCGCGATCTAATATCTTCCAAACTTGAGACGTGGAGTGACAGAAAGCGCTCGATGTTCTCTAATCCGAAATACTTGGACATTTCTCTTCAACATCTGAGTAAAATGCACCCATTGCTATAAAAAACAGATGCGAACTAAGCCTTCATGTGGTTGGTACGACTCGAACCCCTTAATTGAACCGAACCACTGAAAGGCGATCAACCCTTTCATTAAGCACCAACTTTTGCGACTTTGTTAGGTCATTTGGAAGTTGCAAAGATTTTCACGAAACCACACCAAATGAAAACCTATAAATCAAAAATCAGCTATGGCATCCTTATACCTGTTTTGGTGCTGATGCTGGGGGTTATGCTCACACCACTATTGAGTGGCGGGTCTGCTTCGTCTGTATATACCATGGCGGCTATTATCGGGCCAGTTACACTGTTTATCCTGCACCTTTTTTATCATACCTCTTACCGCATCACTGACAAGCACGAGCTGGAGATCAGGTGCGGTTTGCTGTACCGCTCAGTTGTGAAGATTGCTGAAATCAAGTCCATAGCTGAAACCAGAAACATCATGGCCTCACCTGCGGCTTCCCTGGATCGTCTGGAGCTAAAGTATGGCAAATGGGACTCGGTGATCATCTCCCCTAAGGATAAGCCCGGGTTTGTAAAAACACTGCTGGAGATCAACCCCTCCATTGAGCACCAGCGGACGTAGGGACTGGCATTGTTGGGAGGGCTAGGGGAGGATAGTAACAATAATACCCTTCTTTAACTCTTGATTTTGGCCCTGGACAATTATATTTACCAAACCTCTTATTTGTCATTGAATTTTTTCTTCAACCCAGAGAAATCGGGACAAATCATTGCCACTTTTTTGATGTTGATTATTATAACAAAACCAAATTTTGGAAACAATGAACCATCCAATTCTCCCCATATGTAATCATTACGCGACAGGGAATGCCATTGTAGATTCTGTTTTAGTAAAAGGAATTTTTCATACCCGTCTTATCGACTACCGATTACCTTCTAAAGGCGAATACTTCTGGGACCATACAGAACCCATCAATACAGAGATATATCCAAATTATATCGCCAAGGCGATTAAGCGCAGTGTCAAGTACAGCAAACTCATCTATCAATATCTTTCAAGAAATGATTTCACGAATACCCAGCACGCTATTCTTGATCATATTATCTCAAAGAACCAAAATCTCTCTATTAAATCGCTCATTTCTGATTTCAATGAGGTTTCACCCGATCTTCTCTACACAATCGTAGAGGGATTCAAATCCAAAGGCCTGATCAACTTTCACAACAATAGATACATTTGTTACAAAAACTCATTTGCCCACCTTGTAGAGCATTTTGATGAATCAGCCAATACTCATCTTATTGACAGCTGAATACTTCTTTATAAGGGTCTTTTTTCATCAACTGGAAATACTGATACTAGTTTACAATAATAATTCATAATCCCTTCGCGGGCCGCCTATTTGTAACTATACAGGGATTACTGTAATCCTGCCTGCAGCAGGCAGGTACCCCACTTCGGAAGCCTGCCTGCCGCAGGCAGGTACCCCCCCCCACTTCAGAAGTACCCCCCCCCACTTAAAAGGTCCATCGTTGGGGTAAATAGGCCCGACGATGGACCTTTTAGGCCCACCGATGAGGTAAAAAGGCCTGACGATGGAGCAAATAGGTCCAACGATGAGGTAAAAAGGCCCAACGATGCACCTTTTAGGTGCGACGTTGCACCTTTTAGGTCCGGCGATGAGGTAAATAGGTGCAACACCGAGGATAAAAGGTCCGGCATAGGGGCAAGGAAGTACCCCCTTGCCTTTCCTCAGGATAAGGGATTACTCAAACAAACGGCCTGTCCCTCTCGGGTAACAGGCCGTGCGCATTTTTGTGGATGCATTTTTGATCAATGCATGTTAAGCGGCTTCCGTGTTTACTGTCGCTTGTTTTTTACTGAACCGCTTTTTCAGGTCGTCGTGGATTAATCATCCTCATAAAATCGCAGCTTATTTTTCAAGGTGGTCAATTCAGACTGTAGGTCATCAATTTTTTTCAACAGGTTGAAAATCGTATCAATGCCTTCCAGGTTGATCTCCAACTCCCTATGTAATCGAAGCATTCGTTCCAGGTCATTGATCTTATCCTGATGAACATAAAGTACCTGATCAATGGTGTGAAGTTCAATGAGCCCAAGTTCATCGAGCTGCGAAAAGAAAGTCAGGTCCACCTGGTAGCATCCCGATAATTTGCTGATGGCAATGTATTCCACTATGTTCATGATGTTCTTAACTTGGATAGTTCCTGGAATAATTCCTTTTCTTTTTTGGTAAGGCCAGATGGCAGGATCACCTGATAGGTGATATACAGGTCACCAAAATGCCCCTCCTTCTTATAAATGGGAAAACCTTTTCCTCTTAGCTTGACCCGGGTGCCATTCTGGGTTTCGGGCTTCACTTTCAATTTTGCTTTACCATCGAAGGTATCAATAGTCATTTCTCCCCCAAGCATGGCATGGTAAAGGCTGACGTCTACAGTAGCGTGCAGATCATTGCCGACCAGTTTAAACCGGGTATCGTTCATAATTGAAAACCTGAGAAACAAGTCTCCGGGTGGTCCACCATTCATTCCCACACCTCCTTGTCCCTTTATTTTAATCACCTGGCCATCTTTTACTCCTGCAGGGATTGTCAGGCGGATGTTTTTTTTATCGATGGTCAAGGTTCGCTTATGCGTCGTGTAAATATCCCGAATATTCAACTGAAGGTCAGCATGGAAGTCGGTTCCTTTGAATTTGACTTCCTGACGATGCCCTCTGTTGAACCCATTCCCAAACATGGATTCAAAAAAGTCCGAGAAACCTCCTTCCGAGAAATTTCCGGAATCTTGTTGCTGACTTCCTTGATGTGGGGATTGCCCAGAGGTTTCAAAGTGTTCAGCATGTTTCCATTGTTCCCCATACTTATCGTATTTCTTGCGATTCTCGGGATCGCTCAGTACGGCATTGGCTTCATTGATTTCCTTAAATTTCCTTTCTGCATCTTTGTCGTTTGCATTGAGATCTGGATGATACTTCCTGGCCAGCTTTCGGTAAGCCTTCTTGATTTCCTCTGGAGTGGCCTTTTTATCAATCCCGAGGATGGCATAGTAATCGATGAATGCCATTTAACTTTCTTTCCAAAATGCTTCGGCTTCCCTTTCCATCCGTTCTAACCTGGTATAATAGTCCGGAAATTCCTTGAGATGGGCCCAGGCTATTTTGCCTGTCATTAGCTCATCATCTCCGGTAACGTTCGTTTCCAGGTATCGAGTGCCATGCTCAAGCTCTACATTGAGGCCGATCAAGAATTCCTCAAGGTTAACATCCTGCCAATCGATGTGAAGCGCATGCCCGATGCGCTCCGCATCTTTTAAGGTGAATTTTTTCATATATCTACTTCCCGTTCCTGCAAAGCAATATTGGGGATCATTATAACCTTTGAGTGAATGGAATTAGAAATCAAACACGCTTTCTCTGATTTTCGCAATACCCTATTGGCCCGTTCTGTGTCCCTTTCATCAGCAATGACCACAGTTGGCTCCAGGATGATCTCTGTCATCAGGTATTTTCCATTCACTTGCTCCAGTTTTCCTTTGGCCACACAGCTAAAGTCAACAAATTCCAAGTTTGAGTTTTCGGCAATTGCCAGAAAAGTGGTCATCAGACAGCTACTGACAGCTGCAGTAAACAGGTGCTCGGGAGACCAGATGCCCGGTACTCCCTTTCGGAATTCCGGAGGTGTGGCCACCTCAATACAGTGATTTTGGCTTTGGCCTAAGTCGGGGGAACACATCATGCCCTGGCGGCCCTGGTTCCAGTTGATATCTACATTATAATAATGACCTTCCATGATACAATTTGTTAGTGGGGTTTCAGTCCTACTAAGTTCACCGATATACATGATTTGTGGGCTGACTTTAATCAGGGCCTCATTGGATATTGATCAGGTCAGTCTGTGCTTGTATTTTCGTTAGAATTCCTAACTTCCTGAAATGGATATCAGCGTGAAATTTTTGGGAGCGGCCGGATCTGTTACAGGATCCAAATTTCTATTGGAAATAGATCGCTTTAAACTCCTTATTGATTGTGGTCTTTTTCAGGGCCTCAAAGAGCTAAGACTCAGAAACTGGAGCAAATTGCCCATCCAGCCTCAATTAATAGATGCGGTGGTTTTGACCCATGCCCACATCGATCATTCGGGTTATTTGCCCCTGCTTTTCAAAAACGGGTACACTGGGGACGTGCACTGTACAGAGCCCACAAAAGAACTACTCGAAATATTGCTCACTGATAGTGCCAAACTTCATGAAGAAGAAGCTGAATTTGCCAATAAAAAGGGGTATTCCAAACATCACCCTGCCGCAGCCCTTTATACCATAAAAGATGCAGAAGTGGTTTTCCCACATCTGGCGGCACACCCCATAGGGCAAACTATTGAGCTGAATGAACACATCAGCTTTCGCTATTTCCATGCAGGACATATACTGGGAGCAGGATCAGTGGAAGTTACCGTTAAAACCTCTCAAGGAAATAAAACGCTGGTTTTCTCAGGGGATATTGGTTCGGATGACAATCCCCTGCACCTCCCGCCCGAGAAGCCTAAAAAAGCAGATATCCTATTCATGGAGTCTACTTATGGTGGACGCATCCACAACCATCAAAATATCGAGGATCAGCTGGTCGAGCTGATCAAAGAAAGCGATGTGAGAGGTGGATGTTTGGTGATTCCGGCATTTTCTCTGGGGCGTACACAGTTGATCCTTTACTATTTATGGAAAGCGTTTCAGGGGATGAAGTCCAGGCCGGTGTATGTGGATAGCCCCATGGCAATTAGTGTAACATGGCTGTATAAAAAATATGAATACTACCATCGATTAAAAAGCCAGGGGGATTTCGGGCATTCCATCTTCGATGCCCCTTTCGTTCACTATGTTACCAAACAGGAGCAATCCAGGATGCTGAATACGATAAAAAACAATGCGGTCATTCTATCGGCCAGCGGAATGGCGACTGGAGGGCGCATCCTACATCACCTATACCACCGCCTCCCCAATGCGCAGGATACAATACTATTTTCAGGCTACCAGGCAGAAGGCAGCAGAGGGCGATCTCTGGTGGACGGAGTAAACACTGTGAAAATCTTTGGTGAAGAGGTTCCGGTCAGGGCCACTATCAAACAAATTGATGGTTTTTCAGCCCATGCAGATCAGGAGCAACTTTTGGCGTGGGCTGGTGAGATTGAAGATTCACCCAAACAGACCTTCCTGATCCATGGAGAGGAGGAAGGAGCGTTGGCATTACAAAGAAAGCTGAAAGCTCAAAACTGGAACGTAACCATCCCGAAATATATGGAAGGCTTCACCCTTTTTGATCACCTATGACCACAATCCAATAGAAAATCCCAATTGGTCATTTCGGGAAAGATGGCCCTGAAACATCATGCGGTACTGGGCTCTTTGGGCTTAACTTGATACATCTTCTCGGAAGTCCGCCTAACTGCATTTTATACTTTGGTGGCGTCCGAAAACCTCCAAAGTTTGCTTAATAGATAGCAATATAGGGGCAGATAGCCTTTTCCCCTGGGTCGCCAGCCCGGGCGATAATAATTTGGAGTAACTTCCCGATGCCCGGGCCGGGCACACACACATTAGCTATCAAGTTTTGGGGGCAGAGTGGTTGAGTAAAAATTGGCTCTATTGGAAAGTAGAGTTCAATGTTTAACTTTAGAATATGTAAACCCGCCTGGCAGCTATCGTGTGCAAGCGCAGAGAAACCAGAAAAAATTAAAGTATGCCACTTAATTATTTAGTTGCTAAAGCTGAACTGAATCCAAAAAAACTCTTTTTGATAGACGGCATTGGAGCAATTATGTCAGCTTTATTATTAGGAGTTGTGCTGGCGAATCTGGAGCGGATTTTTGGGATACCTTCCTCCACATTATACTTCCTTGCAATATTGCCAATATTTTTTGCGATTTATGATTTCTATGGCTACCGAAAAGGGAATGATAAATTAAGCCCATACTTGACAGGAATTGCAGTTATCAATTTGCTCTATTGTTGTTTGTCAATTGGGGTTGCATTTCGCCATATTGGAACCATCACAAATTTTGGGTGGACTTATATTCTAATTGAAATTTTGATTGTAACAATCCTCGTGATAGTCGAACTCAAAGTAGCTAAAAGATTGGCAAATCATAATAACCCAGCACACAATCCGATGGCGGGCGTAGACCACTAGGCCAGAACGCCAGCCAGAGGGATCATCAACTGGGTCGCGGGATCAATGTCGCTTAGTTAAGCTTTGCGACAATTGTTGGTGCTGCACTTTTGAACTTCATTTCCATTGAAGCAATACCTGCATTATAAATGCCTTTCAAAGGTTTGGTGTGAAGACAACTCAATATGTTTGTCTTTTCTATCTTTAGGATTACAAAAACCTGTTGCTTAAAAATTATGATCAACTGAAGTTGAGCGGTACACCCATCTGTGCACCATTAGGCTTTTTGGAATAATTAAATTCACCATAATTGAGAATCCTCACTTTTTTGCTTCTTGTCATCTCTTTGCAGGCTGGCTCTCAGTCCTTCACGTTACTGGTGAACCCTAAGTATGAAAAAGCTCCGTGGCCCATTGCGAATTCACCCATAAAGCTGGCCCAGTATTTAACCGAAAATGACACCTCGGAATTTCAAAAAGCAGTCAACATTTATACCTGGATGGTGAATAACATCAAGTATGACGTTGGCGCTTTAGGAAAGATCAAATCAAAAACTTACTCACCGAAACAGACCCTGAGACGCAGGAAGGGAATATGTTATCAATATTCGGCTCTGTTTGCCTCATTATGTCAGAATGCTGGAATTTCTTCACGAGAAATTACTGGCTATAGTCGCGGTTTTTCTTACCATGAAGACGATCGGTTCTTTGAGGCCAATCATTCGTGGAATGGCGTAAAGATTGATTCGGCCTGGTACCTCTTAGACGTAACCTGGGGAAGTGGAAGACTTCAGCAAAAGAGAAGGTGGTTTAAAGAATGGAGATTTAGATGGTTCAAAAAACCTTATATCAATGATAAGTACAAGTTTATAACTCAACCTGATTATCACTATTTCATGGTAAAACCCCAATTTTTGATTCGGGATCATTTACCTGTGGATCCCAATTGGCAATTATTGAAATTCCCTATTTCTGTAAACACTTTCGAATCCTCAAAGTGGCAGTCGTATGTGGCGGAGATGGATAGTATTTATCAGAAACAGGTAGACTCATCGGTTTACGTTCATAATTTGAATAAGTATGAATATTCATCAGGGTTGCAATACCTTCAAAAGACTGCTGAGCAGAGTAATATATTCAATTCAAGAAATTATAGACTAGAGGGGATTTCTTCCTATTCAAATGCTAAGTCTTATGAGAATGCTTCAGGAGATTTGGAGGAAAGATTAGAAGCGTACAACCGGGCGGCTCAATCATATAAAGAAGCAATCAACCAATTAAAACGACATCAAAGAAGCGCTATTTCTGAGTCCAGTAAAGTGATTAAAATCTCAGAAGACAGAATAAATAGAGAACTCACACGACCTCTCAATGAAAGGATTAACAGAAATAACCGTGAGCATAAAGTAGCTGATTCTTTTTTGGACAAACTGCCCAGGCTAATTGATAGTCACAAAGGGAATATCATCAGACTGCAAAAGAGTATTTCCAGAAAATATCGGTCGTTTGAGAAGCCTGCTCCCACAAGACGAGAAAGGCCTGAATTGGTTGAAAAAAACAGGTCGGAAATAGAAGAGTCCATAACTGATCTAAATCACCATCAAGATTCAGTGGTGGCGCTAGTCAAGAGTGTTCAGTTGTGCATGGAAGCCAGGAGGCCAATTCAGAAGGAGATTGTGAATCAATATCAAAAATTGCCCAGCTTATTTGATACCAACATATATTTCATTACTCAAAATTTTGGACTGACTCAGGTTAGTCAATCAATGCATGCTGCAGACTCAATTGGCCAGATCATTGACAGCTTGAACGTGGAGAAAATGGTAATGGATAGACGGATCAGACAGGATAGGAGCGCAATAAAGCAGTTGCGCTCATCGATGAGGGTTGCATCTACTCAAATGCAAAAAATGATCATCCAGAATTGCCAGCTATCCGGGAATACAATATGTGATGAGAGTCTCTACAATTCATTGAATAGTGGCTTTCTATTGATGTATGAATCTCAACTGCAGCTTGAAAACCAGTATCTTCAGAGCACAAAATATGATGGTAAAATTTGTAAGGATTTAAAAGCAATTACCATCCAGGTAAGAGAAGCTTCTATGATGGATGCTAGATTTATTTCGGAGTTTCAAAGAAGAAGATTGGGTGGAATAAACTTTAAGTTAAAAAAGAGCCTTTATGAAACAGACCAACTGATTCGTGATTGTCAGAAAGGCTTAAGAAGGTTAAAAAGGGACATACCTAAATTGAGAAACGAGATCGTTAAAGCTAAAAACAAGTAATACCTAGGCAATTTCCGCCAGACAAAGCCGGGTTTGTAGAAGCACTATTCGAGCTCAACCTCTTTATTGAACAAAGTACGGTATTTGATAATTTACTAATACTCCATCACTTCTAGCAACTCTTCAGGTGTATCAGCTATTACCAGCTGGTTTCGCTGCTCAGCCGACAAGAAGCCATCCTCCACCATATGATCAATGAATGCAAAGAGCTTATCGTAGTAGCCATTGGTATTGAGAAACCCGCAGGGTTTGTCATGATAGCCGATCTGGTGCCAGGTAAAAACCTCAATGATCTCCTCCAAAGTACCAATACCTCCAGGTAAGGCAATGAAGCCATCGGAGAGCCTGGCCATCATCGCTTTGCGATCGTGCATGGTTTGCACCACATGTAATTCTGTGCAACCCGTATGGCCTACTTCTGTGGTCATCAGTTTTTCAGGAATGACCCCTATCACTTTGCCGCCATTGGAAAGTGCCGCATCGGCTACTGCGCCCATCAGGCCTATTTTACCACCACCAAATACGATTTCAATGTTTAGGCTACTGAGTAGCTGTCCCATTTTGATGGCTTGCTGTTGATAGATTTCCTGATTTCCGGTACTTGAGCCACAGAATATGGCGAGTCTTTTTGGCATGTTGTTTTATTAAGTTGGATTTGACTGGTTAAAATTAGAAAAATGTTTCAATTGAAGCCTTTTAAAACATTAAGCCTTCTTTATCATTGTAAACAGAGCAAAGCCAAAAATCATGAAGTATAGAAAACTTGGAAGAACCGGACTCGACATTTCTGAAATATCTCTAGGAACCTGGCAGGTGGGAGGTGGCTGGGGAGGTTCTTTTGATCCGAAAGTTGCGGATGAGATCATCAAAACGGCACTGGAGCATGGGGTTAATTTCCTGGATACTGCGGACGTCTATGATGATCAGCAAAGTGAACGCAAAGTTGGTGAATATGTAAAGGCTGATCGGGACAAACTCATCATCGCTACTAAAATTGGCCGAAGGTTGAATCCACATGAAGCAGATGCTTATACGCCTGAGGCTTTGGAAGATTTTGTAGATCAGGCACTGGTCAACACAGGATTGGATTATCTGGACCTGGTACAGCTGCATTGTCCGCCTACGCCAGTCTATGAGTTTCAGGAGGTGTTTTCTAAACTGGAGGAAATCCGTGCTTCTGGCAAGGTACGGCACTTTGGTGTGAGTGTAGAGAAAGTGGAAGAGGCGGAAATGGCAGCTTCCTATGAAGTGGTGGAGTCTGTCCAGATCATTTTCAACATGTTTCGGCAGAAGCCTTCAGAAAAGATTTTCGACTTGCTTCATGAAAGAGGGATTGGCATCATTGCCCGTGTTCCTTTGGCCAGTGGGTTGCTTTCAGGAAAAATGAGTGCCAACATGAAGTTTGATCCCAATGATCACCGACACTTCAATAGAAACGGTGAGGTTTTTGACAAGGGAGAGACGTTTTCCGGAGTTCCGCTGGACCTGGGACTTAAAGCGGCAGCAGAACTAAAGGAGTTGTTCGGGGATGATCACCTTTATAAATATGCGCTGAAATGGATCCTTGGTTTTCCGCAGGTAAGCACGGTGATCCCCGGGGCCAGCAGACCTGAGCAGGTCATCGCCAATATCCAGGCGTCACAGTTGCCTGATTTTAATTCCGATCAAATGCAAACAGTCCGCAAGATCTATGAGGAGTACATCAAAGAAGAGGTGCACCATTTGTGGTAAAACATGCCGGATATCTTTTCTTTATGAGCTCAAAGAAATCCCTTCGGGATGACTTTCTTATTGAGAGGGTGATCCTTAATTTGAAGAATGAGCATAGGTAGTCATTCCGTAGGCATTATGACGTATTGAAGGTTGGTGGCATAATCTTCTCTTGGGTTGTTCAAAGAGACCCCTGACGAGATGATTTTCTTTGTGAAGAATGCAAACAGATAGTCATTCCGTAGGAATCTTGACGTATAGAAGGTTGCTAGTTTGATGCTCGTTCTTTTTGGGCTTCTCAAAGAGATCCCTTCGGGATGACTTTCTTATTGAGAGGATGATCCTTAATTTGAAGAATGAACATAGGTAGTCATGCCGTAGGCGTCTTGACATATTGAAGGTTGGTGACATAATCTTCTCTTGGGTTGTTCAAAGAGGCCCCTGACGAGATGATTTTCTTTGTGAAGAATGCAAACAGATAGTCATTCCGTAGGAATCTTGACGTGTAGAAGGTTAGATTGATGCGCCTTCTTTTTGGGTTTTTCAAAGAGATCCCTTCGGGATGACTTTCTTATTGAGAGGATGATCCTTAATTTGAAGAATGAGCATAGGTAGTTATTCCGTAGGCATCATGACGTATAGAAGGTTGGTGGCATAATCTTCTCTTGGGTTGTTCAAAGAGGCCCCTGACGAGATGATTTTCTTTGTGAAGAATGCAAACAGATAATCATTCCGTTGGAATCTTGACATATAGAAGGTTGCTGGTTTGATGCGCCTTCTTTTTGGGCTTCTCAAAGAGATCCCTTCGGGATGACTTTCTTATTGAGAGGATGATCCTAAATTTGAAGAATGAGCATAGGTAGTCATTCCGTAGGCATCATGACGTATAGAAGGTTGGTGGCATAATCTTCTCTTGGGTTGTTCAAAGAGACCCCTGACGAGATGATTTTCTTTGTGAAGAATGCAAACAGATAGTCATTCCGTAGGAATCTTGACGTGTAGAAGATTGTTGGTTTGATGCTCGTTCTTTTAGGCTTCTAAAATAGATTCTTAGCGGATAACTTTCTTATTAAGAGCGTTAATCGGTAATGTCAAGGATTTTTTAACGTGAAGTAATCTCTGGGTGTGGAGGCCAATCCATTATTTTACCATTAAGGAAATCCCATTCTGGGTTTTCAGAGGTGATTAAGTTTTCTTTTAGTGATCGTCTCCAATTCTTTATTTCTTTCTCTCGCTTGATAGCATGATTTGGATTGATGAAACGTTCGTAATAAAGGAGGTTGTAGCAGTAGTATTTTCCAGCGAAGGTGTCATTAATTCCTCTATTGAGATAATGCTCTACTATCCTTTGCTCTAAATCATTGGTCATTCCCGTATAAAGGACTGATTTAGCTGGGTTTGTAGTGATATAAACAAAGTAGTTTTTTCCGAACATCAGTTAAAGGTAGTATTCTTAAGTGAATTCTTGTAGTCATGCGTAGGCATCTTGACGCGTAGAAGTTTGTTTGGTTTGATGCTCGTTCTTTTTGGGTTTTCAAAGAGATCCCTTCGGGATGACTTTCTTATTGAGAGGGTGATCCTTAATTTGAAGAATGAGCATAGGTAGTCAGGCCGTAGGCATCTTGACGTATTGAAGATTGGTGACATAATCTTCTCTTGGGTTGTTCAAAGAGGCCCCTGACGTTGATTTTCTTTGTGAAGAATGCAAACAGATAGTCATTCCGTAGGAATCTTGACGTGTAGAAGGTTAGTTTGATGCGCCTTCTTTTTGGGTTTTTCAAAGATCCCTTCGGGATGACTTTCGTGCTGTGGACTTGGTGGGAACGGGCAAAAAAAAATTACGCGCCGAACTGTGACGCGTAATCTGAAGAGGATTGAAGAAGTATGTGTGTACTCAATCTATTTATAAAGGTCGCAAAAATCGAAACCAATATCAATACCCTATATGTGGTATTTCCATTACTTTATTTCTTTAATTTAATATTGTACAGGTCTAGTCGCCGGTCTTTAAGGTTTCTGACACTCCCAAACTCATGCAATTCTTTAAGCAACTCCAGGTCTAAATCGCCGATTACTGTCATTTCGGTGTTTGGTGTAGCCTCTGCTTTGATGGCATTGGTCGGAAAGGCAAAATCTGATGGTGTGAATATTGCGCTCTGAGCATATTGGATGTCCATATTGTTCACTTTGGGCAAGTTTCCCACACAACCTGCTATGGCTACATAGCATTCATTTTCAATGGCCCTTGCCTGTGCGCAGTATCGAACCCGGTTGAAACCATTTTGCGTATCTGTGAGGAATGGAACGAACAAAATCTGCATGCCCTGCTCGGCATAGAGCCTTGAGATTTCCGGAAACTCCACATCATAGCAAATGGTGATTCCAATCTTGCCTGCGTCCGTTTCAAATACTTTCACCTTATCACCACCGGCCATTCCCCATGAGTTTTGCTCCGATGGAGTAATGTGGATTTTTTCATAGCTGTCCCAGGAGCCGTCTCTTCGGCAGAGATAGGAAACATTGTAAAGGCTTTCATCCCTGATCTCTGGCATGGATCCGGTGATGATATTCACATTATAGGAAATGGCAAACTCGGTGAATTTCTCCCGAATATATTGGGTGTATTTTGCCAGCCCACGGATGGCTTCAGGTGCTCCCAGGTGGTTAAACTCCGCCATAAGAGGCGCATTGAATAGTTCTGGGAAAAGGATGAAATCCGATTGATAATCACCAAAAGCATCAATAAAATACTCCATTTGCTCTACCAGGCTGTCCACATCATTGAATGGCCGCATCTGCCACTGCACCAATCCCACACGGATGTATGTTCTCGGGGCATTGATGAGTTGTTCCTTTTCCTGGTAGTAGATGTTGTTCCACTCTAAGAGTGTGGCGTAATCTTTAGATTTAGAATCACCGGGCAGGTAGTTTTTGAGCACTTTCTTAACGTGAAAATCATTGCCCATCTGGAAGTTCAGGATTGGGTCATGGATTTCACGGTTTTTCACTGCATCTATGTATTCCCGAGGGGTCATCTCCTCCGAATATTTAACATAATTGGGAATCCGCCCCCCAGCTACGATCGCCTTGAGGTTGAGGTTTTCACAAAGTTCTTTGCGCCCATCATAGAGCCTTCGGCCCAGCCTTAACCCACGGTATTCGGGATGTACAAACACATCAATGCCATAGAGCACATTGCCGTCATCATCGTGTGTGCTGAAGGTTTCGTTTCCTGTGATCTTGTTGTAGGTATGGTTGTCACCAAATTTTTTGTAATCCACAATGATTGCCAATGCAGCGGCCACCATCTTGCCATCCAGTTCCACACACAACTGGCCTTCCGGGAAAATCTTGAGCAATCTCTTAATGTCCATCTTTTCCCAGTAAGGATCATCTACCCCCTGATAGGATTCCTCCATGATTTCCCTCAGTTGTGGATAATCTGAGAGTTGAAGGTGACGTAGGTGTACATTGATATTGCCAGATTCAGATGTGTCTTGTTTGCTTTTCATATGTTATTGAATTAACCAGAATACGGCCGTTTTGATTGGTAGTTGTTGAAAAAGAATGTTTTTAGCAGTCATGATAGGTTTCTAATTCCATAAATTTGCGGAAAATAAAAGACAAGACACCAATGCGATATTACAACACCCTGATTGAAACAATCGGTGACACCCCCTTAGTGAAGCTAAATAATGTGAGCAAGGGAGTGAAAGGCACTATTTTGGTAAAGGTAGAATATTTCAATCCGGGCAATTCTGTAAAAGATAGAATTGCGCTGAAGATGATAGAAGATGCTGAGAAAGAGGGTAAGTTAAAGCCGGGTGGTACCATTATCGAAGGAACTTCCGGAAATACTGGCATGGGACTGGCATTGGTGGCTCAGGCCAAAGGCTATAAATGTATTTTCACCCTTGCTGATAAGCAGTCTCCTGAGAAAATGGACGTTCTTCGGGCAGTAGGTGCCGAAGTGGTTGTGTGTCCTACCAACGTATCTCCCGATGATCCGCGCTCTTATTATTCGGTGGCTAAAAAGCTCAATGAAGACATTCCCAATTCATTTTACCCGAACCAGTACGACAACATGTCCAATACAAAGGCACATTACGAATCTACTGGCCCGGAAATCTGGAGAGATACAGAAGGTGAAATCACTCACTATGCAGCTGGAATTGGCACTGGAGGGACGATCTGTGGTACCTCAAAGTATTTGAAAGAACAAAATTCAGGCGTCGTTTCCGTGGCTATTGATTCTTATGGATCAGTATTTAAGAAATATAAGGAGACTGGCATTTTTGATGAGAAGGAAATCTATCCTTATCTCACAGAGGGAATTGGTGAGGACATTTTACCAAAGAATGTCAATTTTGATTTGATCGATCATATAGTGAAGGTGACAGATAAGGATGGTGCCGTGATGGCACGAAGACTTGCCCGTGAAGAAGGATTGTTCTGTGGGTGGTCATGTGGGTCGGCGGTTCATGGCGCCCTGGAGTTTGCAAAAGAAAATCTGAAGGAAGAGGATGTGATGGTGATTTTGCTTCCTGATCATGGCACACGATATCTTGGTAAGGTTTACAATGACAACTGGATGAAGGACCATGGCTTCCTGGAGTCCAGGAAATTTGCTACGGCAAAAGACATTATCGAATCTAGAAATGGATCGGGTGAACTGAAAACCATAGACCAGCACATGAAAGTTGGTGAAGCCATCCTGACCATGAATAAGTTTGGAATAGATCAGGTGCCTGTGGTCAACGAATCAGGAGACTTTGTAGGGAGTCTTAATGACACCAAAGTTTTGAAAAGCCTGTTGGAAAATCCTGAGGTGAAAAATGTAGAGGTCAGTGAAATTATGGATCCCGGGTTTCAATTTGTGGGGATGGACAATACTGTTGACGTACTTTCTTCACTCATCAGCAAGGAGGCTCATGCACTGCTTGTACGTGATGAGCAAAACAATGTGCACATCGTAACCCAGAGTGATTTGCTCATGGCCATAAGCAGCTAATCTCGTTTGAGATTGTAGTGCTTAGTGAGTAACTTTGGTGTAATTAAAATTAATTCTTAACTCTTTGCTTGCAATCCCTCATCAGTGAATGGTGAGGGATTTTTTATGCATTCATTACTTCCAGAATGGCATTTTCCAGCACATCAGACGATTTTACCTCTGACTTACTGAGAAATTTATCAATAGGAAACTCAATATCCTTCATTCCATTGAGGTGACCAGAGATCACAATTACCTTGGGCGGATGATCCAAGGTTTCCAAAGTTTCAAATCCATCCAAATAAGGCATTTCCAAATCCAGCAGCAAGACGTCTGGTTTCTGTTTCACACAGGCCATAACACCGTCCACCGAATTTGAATAAGTGGCAATAAGATCTGCGGAATCAATATCTTCGAAGAAGACCTTGAGTAATTTTAAAAATAGTGCATCATCATCTATAGCAAGACACTTGATCATAGCTTTTATAAACTAAGTTAACAGTAGGTTTTCGAAAACGTTATTAGGCGATGATGGTTACTAAAGTACAACGTTCAAAAGAATAAATAATGAAATATATCATTTTCAATAATAATGATAAACTTCCAATGCTTGGTTTGGGCACCTGGAAGTCCAGGCCCGGTGAGGTTTATCAGGCAGTCAGGACTGCAATACTTGCTGGTTACAGGCATATCGACTGTGCTGCCATCTATGGAAATGAAGCGGAAATTGGTTCTGCATTTTCTGATGCATTTGCCGCTGGTGACGTAAAGAGAGAGGAGTTGTGGGTTACTTCCAAGCTTTGGAACACAGCCCATCGCAAGATGCAGGTCAAACCTGCACTACAGAAAACACTTAAAGACTTACAGTTGGATTACCTGGATCTATATTTGATGCATTGGCCCATTGCCATGAAAGAGACCACCGGTTTTCCTTTTAAAGGAGAGGATTTTCTCACTTTGAAAGAAGTGCCTTTGGAGGAAACCTGGACATCTATGGTTGGGTGTAAAGAAGAAGGATTGGTCAAGCACATTGGAGTAAGCAACTATAACATTCTTAACCTGGAGAAGCTTTGCAGAGTAGAGTGCCCGGAGATGAACCAGGTAGAAATGCACCCCTTGTTGCACCAACAAAAACTGGTGGACTATTGCAAGTCCAAAGAGATTGCCATGACGGCTTATTCTCCTCTGGGGTCGCTTGACAGGAGCCCCAAAGCGAAAGCTGCTGATGAACCCTTGCTCCTGGAGCAACCAGTTGTCAAGAAAATAGCAGAAGCCCACAATGCCACACCTGCACAGGTGCTGATCGCCTGGTCACTGCATCGTGGTATTGCGGTGATTCCTAAATCTGTCAACGAAATGAGGATCAAGGAAAACCTGGAATCAGCCAAGTTGAGTTTTTCTGATCAGGAAATGATGCACCTGGATGGAATGGAAAAGTCATTTCGGTACATCGATGGTTCTATTTGGACAGTGGAGGGTTCGCCTTATACTATGGAGGATTTGTGGGAATCCTGAAATCCCATTAGCGCCATCATCCGATGAAATTCCATAGAGAAATCTGCTGAAACGGTGATTTGCTGCTGATTTACAGGATGAGTGAAGGTTAGAGATCGCGCATGTAGCATCATTTCAGACATGTTCCAAGTTTCTTTAAACAAGCGGTTTTGCTTGTTGCACCCGTGTGGTCGGTCACCAATGATCGGGTGAAAGATGTGGGCCATGTGTTTCCTGATTTGATGCATTCGGCCGGTTTCAGGGGTAATCTTTAACAGAGAGTATCTGGACGTGCTGTGTTTGCCAAAAGGGACAGGCAACTCCGCCTGATCAGCCAGTTGATAATGGGTGACTGCTTCCTGGCTTTTGCCATCTTCTCTTTTCAGAGCGTAATCTATGGTGCCTTCGGTTGGAGTAAATCCCCGAACAATGGCATAGTAGGTTTTTTGAACAGTCTTTTCAGCAAACTGCTGCTGTAACAGCTTATGAGACTCAGCATTGAGAGCAAAAAGTAGGACTCCAGATGTTTTTCTGTCGAGGCGATGTGCAGGATAGACATGCTGGCCCAGCTGATCCCTGAGGAGCTGCATAGCGAAGACTTCCACATCCTTTGCAATGGGGGATCGGTGAACCAACAATCCCGGAGGTTTGTTAATAGCCACAACGACATCATCTTGATAAAGTATTTCCAACATACTAATGCAATAGCCGATTGCAAATCTGACCCAATGAATTGAGGTTTACATTAAATAGTACTCATTTAATTGAATCAAATACATAACTTTGCATTTTAATATACTGTGAATCCATCAAATACCATAGCGCTATATCAACCTATGCTTCAGAGCATTGCCTACAGAATGGTGGGCTGCATGCATGATGCTGAAGACATGGTGCAAGATGCTTATTTAAAGTACTTGTCTGTTGATCCTGAAAAGATCCAGAATACCAAGGCATATTTGATCCGTGTGGTGACCAATAATTGTCTCAATCACCTGAATAGTCTCAAGCAAAAGAAGAAGGACTATTTGGACTCGGTGAAGCTTCCTGAGATGTTTGATAAGATTGATTTCTCGCATTTGGACCTCAAGCAGGAAATCCAGTCTGCACTTGATCTTTTGCACAAAAAGCTGGGCCCTTTAGAGCGTGGTTTATTTCTCTTGCGCGAAGGTTTCGATTTCGATTATGATGAGCTTCAGCAGATTTTTGATAAAAAGAAGGATCATTGTCGCCAGCTAGTTTGCCGTGCAAAAGAGAAGCTGAGCAAAGAAACAGAACGGTTCACTTACTCTTTTGACTCTCAGAAGTATTTTGAAGCTGTAAAAAAAGCATGCGCTGAGGGAAGCTTCACTGACCTGATTGGGCATATCCAGGACCAGCACAAAGACGAGGAATAAAATATTTTTCAAAAATATTTCACCCTTTTGTCACAAACTCCAAATCCACTTGTCTTAACAGTATAAATGAGGGAAAGTAATCCTTCTGTTAAACAGATTTTAATTTAAAAAGTGTAGATGGGAGTAATAATCGCATTCTTTATAGCGCATTGGTATTTGTCGCTATTTTTCCAAACGTTTTTCTTGCACAGATATGCTGCGCACAAGGCGTTTACCATGAGTCCATTCATGGAAAAAGTTTTCTTCGTGCTCACCTGGTTTTTCCAGGGGTCAAATTACCTGAGCGCATATGGTTATGGTGTGATGCACAGGATGCACCATGCTTTTGCTGATACGGAAAATGATCCACATTCTCCGAAATATGACGAAAGTCTTTTCAAAATGATGTGGAAAACCAAGACCATATACTCTGATATTACAAGCAAGCGGGTGGTAGTGGACAAGCGATTTACAGAAGGTGTTCCTGAGTGGGAGGCTTTTGATAAGTTTGCGAGATCATGGGTATCCAGGTTGCTTTGGGGCGCTGCTTACTTTTCTGTTTACTGGTTTTACGCTGATGTTTGGTGGATATGGTTGCTATTACCAGTTCAGTTTATTTTGTCTCCTGTGCACGGAGCAATTATCAACTGGTTTGCACACATCTATGGATACAGAAATTTTGAAGTTAAGGACACCTCTAAAAACTTCCTGCCATTTGATTTTTTGATGATGGGAGAAAGCTATCACAACAACCACCACAAACATGGCTCAAGAGCCAACTTTGGTGGAGTAAGATGGCATGAGATTGACCCTACTTACCAGGTTATTAAGATTTTGAATGCTGTGGGAGCCATTAAGCTTGCCAAGCAGAAGGAAGTGAAGATGGAAAAAGAATCTAAGAAGGTAGCTGCCTAAAACTTAGTTAATAATCCTAATGAAACCGTTTCGAACTGATCATTCAGTACGGAACGGTTTTTTCTTTAAATATGCAATATGTCTTGTTTACTCATTTTCATTCATCTGTTTTTCACTTCTCAGTTGACCCTTGAAGTGAAGGAAATCAAGGAACTGAAAGGTACGTTGAGGATAGCTGTGTATGACAGTGAGGCAACCCACCTGGATGAAGAGACCATTGCATTTTATAAGGAAGTTCCGGTTACCGAGACCGGTTCCATGACTATTGAGCTTGATTTACCTGATGGAACCTATTCCATTGCCATCTACCACGACCTCAATAATGACAAAAAACTCAATACTAATTTGGTAGGGATCCCCAAAGAACCTTATGGATTCTCAAATAATGTTATGGGAACTTTTGGGCCACCTTCATTTGAGGCGGCCAGAGTAATGATCCCAAATTCTTATTCTCTTTCTATTAGTTTACGTTAGCTGCTTCTGGATTTTCAATAAAAGCGCGTAAGTGTTCCAGTTGTTGGTCGGACATTTTCTCCAGGGTGTAATGTGGCATGTATTCCTTATGTCCGTATTCAGCATAAGTACCCTTTCTGATAATTTGATAAATCGAAAGTTGAGTCTGGTCAGTAATATGTCTTTCCAGCCAGTTCAGGCTCAGTGCTGTATTGTCCAAAATAACATCACTTTCACCATTTGGTCTGTGGCAATGCTGACAACCTAATTCGTAAATAGCTTTTCCCAGTACAGGATCGCCTTCATAGTCATAGCCAAGTAGTTGATCAGCAGGAGGATCCACGAAGGTGGCGGGCGACTTTTGTAAGTATTTGGATTTCAAAAGAGTAATCTTCCCATTCTTGCTCATAGAGCTGTTGAGTTGAGCCATTTCGGCATCAGAAAGACCCAAATCGCTGATTTTCATTTCTAGGGACCAGAGATAGGCCATAATGCTTTCCATTTCCCAGCCTTTCAGTGACCTTCCCTGTGAGCATACTGTTGCGCAGAGCTCTACCGAAGCTTTTAAACTTTTCTCTGCGTCCTTCACCAAGTCCCCATACTTAAGCACATAATCATCATTGTACCATGTTTCACGATTGACCATTCCCCAAAAAGTAGATCCTTGTAGGTAGGGGATTTTATTGGCCATTGCATAGTCTAACCGGGCATTTTGATCTACCACAGTCAAATCCGTGTCTTCCCGCTGTAGGTTGTGGCAGCTGGTGCACACATAGTATTTGCTGATGTATCCACTTGAGGATCCTTTGGGGTCTATGGTTTTACCAAGTTTTATTAATTCTTCACCTCTTTTGACGGCCTCTGAAGAAGGCGACTCGATATAATGATCCGGCCGTGCTTCACCGAGTGCAAAAAGGGTTTGAGCTAAGGAATCGTTGCTATCAATTTCCTGAATGAATTCATTCGCTGAGATTCCGAGAATGATGAATAGTACCAGAAGGGCTGAAGTATATCTTTTCATTTTATCTGACTTTTCTGCCCTTTACTGTAAAATCCCTGGTGATATTGAATCCAAAATGAATGTCGCCATCAAGCCAGTTTCCCGTTGTTTCTGCAATGAAGAATTTCTCTGTCATACCAGCACTATTTCCAAATTGAAGTTGGAATACGTGCCCTTTTGTATCAATCTGGATACCTACCGCGATAGATTGATAATGCTCAAGACTTGGCCCGCTCCCATCCGGTAGGTCGTCAGGATGAGTAGCGTAGTACTCCACTGATAAACTCCAGTTTTTTAGGACCTGATATTGGCCAGCTGCTCCTAATGAGTAGATCGTATTTTTCTCATCGTCATTGACCAGGTTTCTATGAAGATAAGTTGGCATCAGCTGAAGGCTAAGCCTTGGCCCAAACTTCCGGGCAATTAACAGCTGACCTGTATAAGTTAGCTTTTGCGCAAAATCCAGATTAATTCCATCGGGTCTTTTCACCGTTTTCATGGCTGAGGAGCCTAATAAGGTCAAGGTGATGGGCATTTTCTTTTCTCCGGTGGATTGCGCAAGTAACCTATATTTTAAATAGCCATCACGCGTTTTTTCAAAAGTGCTCCTTCCGATTCCAACGGATAGATTGTTGGTAATCCCATAGTCAAACCCGATTCGCATGGTGGCATTGTCCAAGCCAAATTGTTGGTAAGCACCCTCATTGATTTTGCCAAACCTGTGAGAGATGATAAATGTCAACACGCCTTCTGTATTGGTTTCAATGGAATGCCCATTGATGATCCGAGTGTCATCAAAGGTTTCGTAGGCATATTCGGTTTGTCCAAAAAGCTGAAGTGAGATGAGGATAGAGAAAAGTAGTAAGCAGGTCTTCATGGATTTTAAATGTCAATACATGATAAATATAAGGGATTTCGCAAGAGCAAATTGTTTAAGTCAAAGAGATACGACCGGTGAACAACGTATAGATGCACTTAGATAATTAGCTGTGGGCTGTTTAAAGCAAATACCAGTAAATTCTTAAGATCGATCTGAACTAATTATCCCGTGTTCTGGAACTACTTGAAAATCTCTTATCGGACTTAACTTCTCCAAAAAGTTTACTCACTGATTAACGTTAGTGGTTTAGCCATCGGGTTAGCATGATTAACTACCATGACTTAAGGGCCTCGTTAATCAATCCGGCAGAGTTACATAAATGTGAATAATTTATATTTATTATTAGAATAATCATATTTTGGATAATTACGGATTGACAGGACTCAGATATGATCTTCAGAAAGTTCAACGGAACTGATTATTTGAAGGGGGTAGAGCTACCATTAATCCCTGATGGATTTAATTTCGTCTAACAATTTCAGATTTAATAGTCATCATTGGGAAAATCAACTATTTTGAAACTTTAAATCCGTTTAATGAAATTTTAACAATCATGATCACTGTACTAAGAAGACTTGTTTATTTTGGCGCATTATTTATTGCATTAATGGGTATATTAATCATGCTCATTAAAAATGATATAGGCTATGTGCCTCATGATATCAAGAACTTCTTGCTATCTATGATATTTGTTGTAGGCGTTATGCTGATTGTGTTGATTTACAAGAAAGGTCTGGATGGCTAAAACTTAAACGTGAAATGTCGGAGGTAGTAAAAATTCTGTATGTAGATGATGAACGAGGAAACATCGACTATTTCCGATCAGTATTCAGGCGTGAATATGAGATAGTTACGGCCAATTCAGGTGAAGAGGGTCTAGAAATACTATTAAAGGACCAAGGCATTCCGGTAATCCTCACAGATCAAAGAATGCCGAGAATGACGGGTGTGGAGTTCTTGCGAAAATCAATTGACATAGCAAGAGATAGTATCAGGATCCTCGTAACCGGATACGCGGACATGGAGACAGTGATCAATGCCGTGAACCTGGGTCATATCTACTACTATATCTCCAAACCCTGGACTTATGATGAGATGCAAATCATCATCAAGCGGGCCATTGAGACGTATAAGCTCAGGTCCATCAATAAGGAATTATTGATCCAATCAGAGCGGATGGAGAAAGAGCGGGTGGTTGCTCAGCTCGAAAATCTCCGCAATCAGGTTAATCCACATTTTCTTTTCAATTGTCTCAATACCCTACATGCGCTGGTTCATGACAATGATCAGGCAAGGGATTTTGTGAAAAACCTAGCGAGTACTTATCGCTATTTACTGGAACATAGTGAAAACCTTGTTCCTTTGAAATCAGAGATTAGTTTTGTTCAGAATTATATTTATTTACAACGGGTAAGGTTTAAGGATGCATTCGTTTTTAAGATGAGTGTTGATGCAAGTGATGAACAATACATGGTACCCAGTGCATCTTTACAGCTATTGGTAGAGAACACGTTGAAACACAACATTATAACCCGTGAAAACCCTTTACAAGTGGAGGTATATGTTCAGGATGATTGGTTATATGTAAAGAATAATTTTCAACCCAAAAAATCAAGACAGGATTCAACCGGAATTGGGCAGAAGAATCTATTAAAAAGGTTGTCATACCTATCCTTACCAGATCCTGAATTTTATCAAGAAGAGGATTTTTATGTTTCTAAAATTCCATTATTGAAAGATAAATCTTAAATTAAATAGAAAGGTTGCTATATGTTAAAGGTTGCTATAATAGAAGATGAGCCTCTTGCTGCTGAAGATCTAGAGAAAACACTCATCCAGGTAGACAGTGAGGCCGTTGTGGTGGCCAAGCTTGCAAGTGTGCAGTCTGCCATCGAATGGTTAGAACAGAATGAGGTTGATCTAATCCTTTCTGATATTGAGCTAGGTGATGGTCTCAGTTTTGATATCTTCAGTAAGGTTCAAAGTACTGTTCCGATTATTATCACTACTGCCTATGATCAATATGCTATCAGGGCGTTTAAGGAGAATAGTATTGACTACCTCCTAAAACCTATCGATAAAGCTGAACTCGAGCGTGCTATTGGCAAGTATAAAAACTGGAACCAGAACGGACAGGAGTTTGACATGGGCAATCTTCTGGAGGTGCTTAAGCCGTACTCTGATCAGAAGTTTCAGGAAAGGTTTTTAGTTACACTTGGCGAAAAAATCCACTCGATTCCTGAGGAGGAAGTGGCATACTTTTTCAGCGAAGACCGCTACACTTTTTTAGTGACCAAGAAAGGCACACAGCATATTATCAACACCAATCTCGGAGATCTGGAAGGTAGTCTGAACCCAAAGAGATTTTATCGGATCAACCGGAAATTCATCATTTCCTATGCGAGTATTCAGAATATGGTGGCCTACTCTAAGAGTAGAGTTAAGATCGATCTGGTACCACCACCGCCCAACTCCATTGAGGTAGTGGTGAGCGTAGAGCGTTCCGGTCCGTTCAAGCGTTGGTTAAATGATTGATAAAGGAACCAGGTTTACCTTGTTTGTGTTGATAATATCAAATGCAGTAAGGTTAAGTTTTTGAGTTTTTGATTACAAATACCCTGGTTCATAAGAATCAGGGTATTTTTATTTTTATTACAACCAAACCACATCAACCTTTTGGGAGTTGGTAAAAAATGAACCCACTAATGAATTATGCCTGATCCGAATTCGGCTTCCCTTACTCTGAATAAAAGCATGCTTGCTCGATTCCAAAAGGTGAGGAAGCAAACGCTAAAACTTGTAGAGCCACTTGAGATAGAAGACTTTGTAGTACAGCCTATTGAAGATGTAAGTCCACCCAAGTGGCATCTGGCACATACTACATGGTTTTTTGAAGTGTTTGTACTAGTTCCAAATGTTAAAGGTTATCAACTCTTTAACAAGGATTATCCTTATCTCTTCAATAGTTACTATGTGGCTGCGGGGGATCGCTGGACTCGGGCCCAGAGGGGACACCTTACCCGTCCAACGGTGAAAGAGGTGATGCAATATAGAAAACATGTTGAGGAGCACCTGTCGGTGTTTCTGGGAAAAACAGAAATCAATAATGAATTGAAATATGTCCTGGAGATTGGTTTGCAACATGAGCAGCAACATCAGGAACTACTGCTTTACGATGTAAAATTCATCTTAGGGCACAATCCGCTATTTCCTGTTTACAAGGATTCTGATTTCCCTGTAAAGGGCGTTCAAAGAGAGGCTCAATGGTTGAGTGTGGAGAAAGGTAATTATCATATTGGTCATACAGGAGATGGTTTCTGCTTTGACAATGAATTGGGCCGGCATGAAGTGCATCTGGAGGCTTTTGATGTGTCAGATCAGCTGGTTACCAATGGAGAGTTTCTGGAGTTTATGAAATCAGGCGGTTATGAGAACCATACTTACTGGCTCTCGGAGGGTTGGGAGTGGGCTAAAAGCCAGTTGATCAAGGCACCGATGTACTGGATCAATGAAAATGGGGAATGGCTACATTATACGTTCGGGGGGTTGAAGTCAATAAATCCTGTCATGCCGGTTTCACATTTGTCTTATTTTGAAGCTGATGCGTTCGCAAGGTGGAAAGGATGTCGGTTGCCAACAGAGTTTGAGTGGGAGGTGGCTGCATTTCACTATGGGTTACCGGTGTCTGCTGAGGCTAATTTTATGGAATCAAATACTTTCCAACCAATCCCGACGGTAGGCCAAGATTTTTTTGGTAATCTCTGGGAGTGGACCTCCAGTGCTTATTTGCCCTATCCGTTTTATAAGGCTCCAGATGGCGCTCTTGGTGAGTACAACGGAAAGTTCATGGTCAATCAAAAAGTACTTAGAGGGGGATCATTTGGTACTTCCCGGGATCAGATCAGGTTGACTTATCGGAATTTCTTTCATCCACACTTACAATGGCTGTTTAGCGGGGTGCGACTCGCCAGACATATTTAAACTCAAAACCACTATTTAAAAACTCAGATTTTGCAAGAAACTCAATTCGCCAGGGATATTAAGTCTGGTCTGACCGCTTCTCCTAAGCATTTGTCTTCTAAGTATTTCTACGATGCAGTAGGGGACAAGATTTTTCAAAAGATCATGAAGCTCCCCGAATACTATCTCACCCGGGCAGAACTCGAAATCTTCGAGACCAAAAAGGAAAAACTGCTTGAAATCATTGATCCGGGCACTCCTTTCAGAATTGTGGAATTGGGAGCTGGAGATGGTATGAAAACCAAAGTATTGCTCAAATATTTCCAGCAACAAAAAGCCAATTTTTCTTACTCACCAGTTGATATTTCTGCCAATGTACTGAAAGACCTGGAGCGTAATGTGATGCAGGAAATCCCGGATTTGGACATGAAGCCTCTGGCTGGGGATTATTTTCATGTTTTATCGGATTTGAAATTCCAAAACCACAAGAAGAACATTGCTTTTTTTCTTGGATCCAACATTGGGAATTTCAGAAATGAAATGGCAGAGCGTTTCTTGAAGAGCATTCAGAATAACTTGAGTAAGGGAGATTTTTTAATGATAGGCTTTGATTTGAAAAAGGATCCCAGGATAATTTTGAGTGCCTACAATGATGCGGAGGGAGTAACCAAATCATTTAACCTTAATTTGCTTAAAAGAATCAATCGGGAATTTGATGCGGATTTTGAAACGGAGAATTTTGATCATAATCCAATCTATGACCCGATGACGGGAGAATGTCGGAGTTACTTGATCTCTAAAGAAGCAATGGAGGTAAATATCAAAAAACTGGATTTACAGGTTAGGTTTAAGGTATGGGAACCCATCTTCATGGAGGTTTCAAAGAAGTATGATCTTGAGGAGATTAACATTCTTGCTCAAAATTGCGGGTTCAGGGTCGTTGAAAACTTATTTGATGCGGATAAAATGTTCACAGATTCGATCTGGGAAGTAATCTGATAAATTCCGGGGTTGTTCCTTTCGTTTTTCAATTATCAAACTAAATTTGCCGTCCACCTGCCCAGGTGCTGAAACTGGTAGACAGGCATGGTTGAGGGCCATGTGTTCTTTAGGACGTGGGGGTTCGAGTCCCCCTCTGGGCACTTTTTATTTTCTGTTAGACTTTTGTTATATGTTAGCAGATCAGCCGAAAATAAAAGAGGGCCATGTGTTTTTAGGACGTGTGGGGCGGTTCGCCGCTGCGATGTGATCGACCAGATCGAGTCCCCCTCTGGGCACAATAACCTAAAAGTCTGATCACGCAATGGTCAGACTTTTTTGTTCTTAAACATACATAAAAAAATTACTTAATTTTCAAGCTATGAAAGTAGACGTAAAATTACTCAAGGCAATATGTGAAGCACCCGGAGCACCTGGTTATGAAAATCCAGTGAGACAATTGATTATCAGCGAGATCAAAGACCATGTGGATGAGTATAGTATCGACAACATGGGCAACCTGATAGCGATCAAGAAAGGAACAAAAAATCCTGATGGCAAGAAGGTGATGGTGGCTGCGCATATGGATGAGATTGGCTTTATGGTCTCGCACATTGATGATAAGGGATTCATACGCTTTCAAACCCTTGGTGGATTTGATCCGAAAACCCTGACTGCCCAGCGGGTAATTATTCATGGAAAGGAAGACGTGATTGGAGTGATGGGCAGCAAGCCTATTCATGTAATGAAGGCAGAAGAGCGCAATAAGCCTTCAAAGATTGATGAATATTTTATCGATTGCGGGAGATCAAAAGAGGAGATCGAAAAGGTGATTGAAATCGGAAATCCAATTACCAGAGAACGTGAGTTGATAGAGATGGGGGAATGCGTAAACTGCAAGTCCATTGATAATCGCGTATCTGTTTACATCCTGATAGAGGCATTAAAGCAAATTAAATCTCCGGCTTTTGACTTTTATGGTGTATTTACCGTGCAGGAAGAGGTTGGTATAAGGGGAGCAAATGTCTCTGCCCATACCATCAATCCAGATTTTGGAATTGCGCTGGATACCACCATAGCTTATGACCTGCCCGGCGCTCAATCGCATGAGCAAGTGACTGCTCTAGGAAAAGGAACTGCTGTGAAAATTATGGACGCCATGACTATTTGCGATAGCCGTATGGTGAGATTCCTCAAGCAAACTGCTGACAAACATAAAATCACATGGCAGCCCGAAATCCTCGCCGCAGGAGGTACAGACACTTCTGGCGTGCAGCGAATGGGAAAAAATGGATCGATTGCCGGAGCTATTTCAATTCCTACCAGGCACCTGCACCAGGTTATAGAGATGGCGCATAAAGATGATATTGTTGGTTCCATTGAGTTGCTTATCGCGGCACTTGAGGAGATTGATACAGCCAGTTGGGAATATTGATATATCCGTGATCGGGTATTAATTCTTTAATTTCGGGATCAAGCATTGCACGGATGAGATGTAGATTGATCGGTTTCTTTATTCTTCTAATACCTTTTCTAACCTCTTTTAGCCAAGAGAAAGAGGAGAAGCGTTATCGAGTGGGGTTTTCCCAACCTTTGATGGCTGATGAATGGCGTAGGTCGATGTATATCGAAATGCAACGCCAACTCATCTTCCATGATGAAATCGATCTGATTTTTAGAAATGCTAACACCAGAACAAGCACTCAAATTGCGCAAATACTGGAAATGGTAGCGAGTGGTATTGACCTTTTGATCGTCTCTCCCAACGAAGCTTCTCCACTCACGCCTATTATTGAGTCTGTCTATGAACAAGGGATCCCTGTAATTATCCTGGATCGAAGGATCAACTCAAGTAAATATACAGCCTACATAGGTGCTGACAACAAGCTGATTGGAAGAGAGGCAGGGAAGTATTTGGTTCGTTTGCTCAATGGTAAGGGACGGATTTTGGAGGTATATGAAAATCTTAACATTACTGCCTTTGCTGATCGCCACTCAGGATTTAGAGAAGTAATAGACCAGTATCCAGAAATTACTGTTGATTCAGTTATGGCCATTGATAAAGGCGAGGGTAAGTACCGTAGATTAATTCACGAAGTGGACTATGATGGTTTATATGCAGCCACGGATGTTGCGGCCAAGTTTGCTTATGATGTAGCGATTGAGGAAGGGATTGATGACAAAACCAGGGCATACGTAGGTATTGATGCTTTACCGGGGGAAGGTAACGGGTTGGACCTGGTGGAAAAGGGCGAACTGACTGCTACCATTCTCTATCCAACAGGCGGTGACATTGCCATAGAAATAGCGGCACAGATTCTCAAAAGTCAACCGTACAATAAGGAGAACACCCTACAAACATTAGTCATTGATTCGACTAATGTTGGGATCATCCAATCCCAGGCCAGGAAAATCATGAACCAGCAAACGGACATTCTCAGTTTAGCGGATAAGTTGGGGGTGATTCAGAAAGTATTCAAAACTCAGCGGACACTTACATACCTTTTTGCCTTGACCATGGTGATCTCAATCATCATGACGGCTTTTGTACTGAAATCGCTGGTGGAGAAGCGGAGGATCAATAAAGAACTACAGGAGAAAAATGAGCAGATTACACAATATGCACAACAAGCGGAGGAGGCTACCCAGGCTAAATTCAGGTTTTTCACAAACATTTCTCATGAGTTTAGGACTCCTCTTACACTGATCAAAGCACCTGTTGACGATATGCTTGCAAGTAAAGATGTAGGAGTATTTCGCAAAGACCTTAAGCTAATTAGGAAAAACACATTACGTCTATTGAGATTGGTCAATCAGATCATGGACTTTCGTAAAATAGATAATGCCAAAATGAGCCTGAAGGTTTCTGAACACAATCTTATTCCCTTTTTGAAGGAAATCATGGATTCATTTGACAAGCTGGCGAGTGATAAGAAAATAGAATTCAAATTGGTAAATGATAGTGATCAGGTGAAGCTGTGGTTTGATGCGAACATGATGGACAAGGTGTTCTTTAATCTTTTGTCAAACGCTTTTAAATTCACAAATAAGGGAGGATCTATTTTCGTACGTGTGGAGACCAATCAATTAAATGATGAAGTAAAGATCGCTGTTGATGACTCTGGCAGTGGAATGACCCAAGAACAGGTGGAGCATATTTTTGATCGGTTTTATCAGGGAGATCAATATAGAAGTTTGGGGACTGGTTTGGGGCTTTCTCTTTCCAGGGAGATAGTAGAATTGCACCAGGGCAAAATAGATGTGGAGAGTGTTTTAGGACGTGGTACAAGGTTTGAGTTGCTCTTACAGACGGGTAAAGGGCATTTTGATGAATCAATGATCGTAAGTGATCAGGGCCTCCATGCAAGAACCGATGAATACTTATTTTTAACAGAAAATGATAGTGAAGAAGAAATACTCACAGATGATCCAAAGGCTGAGAAAAGTTCTATTCTGATCATTGAAGATAACGAGGAGCTCCGAGGATACCTTAAAACTAAGCTCAGCAAGAGTTACCAGGTCATTGAAGCATCTAATGTTTCTGACGGAATTGAGAAAGCCAGAAATGAAGTGCCCGACCTGATCATTTGTGATCTAATGTTAAAGCATGGATCCGGATATGAAATAATCCAGGCATTAAAGGAAGATCTTCGCTCTTCACACATTCCAATTATCATTCTTTCGGCTAAATCCTCAACGGAGGAAAAGATCAAAGGCATTCGTTTGGGTGCGGATGACTACATGACCAAACCTTTTGAGATTTCCATTTTAACAGAGCGCATTAACACCCTACTGGTGAACAGGCAAAAGCTGAGGGAACATTTCCTTCATGAACTCCCAATAGATCAAAAGTCAGGTAGTAGTTCTAAAATTGATAAGAGGTTTGTCAGCGAATTTACTGCAATTGTGGAGGAGCATCTTGGCGATCCTAATTTTGGAGTTAATGAAATTGGTCATGAAATGGGGTTGTCCAGAATGCAGCTATACCGTAAGGTCAAAGCACTGCTGGGATATAGCGTAAATGATTACATTAACAATGTTCGATTGAAGAAAGCAAAACACCTCATCTTGCAGGATGATCTCAGCTTCTCACAAATAGCTCATATGGTTGGTTTTTCTACCCCATCATATTTCTCCACAGCTTTCAAGAATCAGTTTGGCGTGACTCCTTCAGAGTTTAAATCCAAACACTAGTCTAGTGTGTTACAATTTTGAAACAAGCGATCAAAATTGAAAGCGCATTTACGAAAGTGCTAAAATAAAAACCTTCATTTCCTGCTTTAAAGCATTTATTTTAAAGAAATAGGCTATTTAAAATCAAAATTGTAATTTTTTGGTACGCCTTTGGAAAATTGGCGATGTGACCTGGTCATAACTTGGAGGAAAGTTTTCCAGGATATGAACACACGAATTCTATATTATGCCATCGTTGTTGGACTCGCAGGTTTTCTCTTCGGATTTGATACAGTGGTCATTTCAGGAGCCAATCTTCCTATTAAAGAGTTGTGGAATACCAGTGAATGGTTTCACGGAACCTTCATCATGTCGATGGCTCTGTGGGGCACAGTAGTTGGAGCGCTACTTGGGGGGTATCCTACTGACTATCTAGGAAGACGTACCACACTCTACTGGATTGGCGTACTTTATTTGGTGTCGGCATTGGGTTCGGCCCTGGCTACTGATCCATATCTGTTTTCATTCTTCCGGTTCATAGGAGGGCTTGGTGTAGGCGTGTCTTCCATTGCAGCTCCAACGTACACCTCTGAGATTTCCGCGGCTGGAAATAGAGGTCGGTTGGTAGCGCTTTATCAATTCAATATAGTACTTGGGATACTTGTTGCTTTTATCTCCAATTATCTTCTTCAGGGAGTAGGTGGAGAAAATGATTGGCGATGGATGCTTGGGGTTGAAGCAATTCCAGCAGCAGCTTATATCATCATGGTTTTGGGTGTGCCTAGAAGTCCACGGTGGGTACTCATTCATAAGGATGATGAATTTGGAGCGCTCAAGATTTTAGAAAAGAATGCTTCGAAAGAGGAAGCCCAATTAATCATTGAAAAGATTAAACACGATGTAAAAGTTAATATGGCCTCCGGCTCAAGTGTGTTTTCTGCTAAATATAAATGGCCGTTGATTTTGGCATTTTTACTAGTCCTACTTTGTCAAGTTACTGAATTGCGTTTATAATTCTGTTGGATCTGGCAATGGTACCTTGCAAGTTGTTGCATGCATAGTTCCATTGTACTATCAAGAGACTCCCAACGGCTGATGATAGTTGCGGCGACCAGCTTTC
>JAVJQA010000024.1:0-267334 GCA_040218045.1 Marinoscillum sp. | reverse complement strand
GTTCAGCATACAAGCATTTTTTGACAGATATTCAGGTCTGAGTCCAGGTAGAGTAAAATTCCACTAAAATTCTTTCCTTATAACGCTTTATAGTTAACTTCTATTAAAATTAGTTTTCTGGAGGGGTTGTGCAACAGCTACATTTGTTGTATGCCGTTTTCATCTTGTTTCAATTTTTTCAAGCCAATCATTAATCACAATCAAATAATCGCGTGGCAATAATTGAAAGTACGGAAATTCTTTATCTAAATAGGTCATAGAATGATTCGTATTTTCTAGAGTCAAAACTTTATACTTTTTTGAATCCGATTTTTTTAATGCCCGCTCAATTACCCTGTAACTATCTTCAGGAATCACATTGTCAGATAAACCCTGAATTACCAAAACTGGCTGGGTTATTTTCCTAAAATAAGGCAGTCCGCTAAAATTCAACTTATAATCTTTCTGCACATCTTGTTTGGGGATCCATACATTCCCAAACCAATCTTTATCGCTATTTTCATTCTCTGTATCAAGTAATGATTGATAAGAAATGTTCCCTGCAAGATAATCATAACCCGCCTTTTGAACTTTCACAGCTTGGTCAATATTAGATTCTCCAACCTTCTCATAATTCAAATTTCTCCAATGGTTCAGATCACTTTCCAAAAGAGTTCCACTTGGGCAACTGACAGAAATCCCAAAACCTAAATTGGGCATTTTGGCCAAAATGTAAGGTATTTTTATTCCTCCCTGACTGCTTCCTTTTATACCAATATCAATTAGCGGTATCGAAGAGATTTGTGAAAAGAATTCCACTGCATTCATATCATCAGAGCAGAGGTCCTCTATAGTTGACAATTGCCAATCTCCTTCAGATTTACCAGTTCCACGTTTATCATAATTGAAGACAGTATAACCTAATTTAGCAAAATGTAATGCTTCAGCATTAGTACCGCTACGGTCATTACCTTGAGAAGATGTAACAAAAAGCAAACCTATGTTTTTGGGATTTTCAGGTTTCCATATTGTCCCAAAAAGTTTAAAATTATTGGAATTAAAAGATACTTCTTTTTTTTCAATGATGTCAGACGCTATCAAGGGCTCTCGAACAAGGTCGGTTTTAAAAGTATTCAATAACTGTTCTGTTTCATTCGAAAACACTTTTAATTTCCCCAGAAAACCTTCCTCTTGCTTAAAATATAGATATTCATAAGTGTAATAATCACTGAAAACATAAAAATGCAATGAGTCATTTTTTAAGGTTGTTCTCTGACAAGGAATTTCATAGGCGTTCATTTCGATACTTGAAAAATATCCCCGCAATTCATTACCCTCTAAAACCAGCTTCACTTGATAATGAAGGGATGATTCTTCGAAATGTATAGCCCCAGACCAGGTTTGGGTAAAACCATTTTCTAAAAACAGACTCAAAATCAAACATGTGAATATGAAGCTTTTCATTTTTTTATTTATTGGTCTTGGCTAAGTTTCAATTGGATGTCAAATAGAATGTTTGAACAGTAAAAGCCTGATTTTTCAATCGCTTTTCTTGCAGCAAGATTATTCAGCGTAGTAGAGCAAATCGGTTTTCTATTAGCCTTCAATACTCGATTTACCTGCATTTGCATTACATGTGTTCCTATGCCTTTGTTTTGATATTCTTTGTTTACAATGATTCCTATATCGGCAATTTCTGGCTGTGAATCACTCACCCTACATTCGCTAGTTGCAATAATCGTATCTGACTCATAAATCATATATATCTCCTTTCTGGAAACAAGATTTTCGGTATAGCCGAACGTATCATCCATTCCTACCTGGTCCTTTAAGAATGCTTTGACAGCAGGAATATCATTAGCTGAAACTAATTCTACATCCAAAGTATTCTTCAATTCAATTGGCTTATTTGAATGCTGAAAACAAAAAGTGTTGGCCTGAATAGACTCAGATCTATTTAGGCAGGCATTAAATGAAACAGGCTCGGCAGAACTTAAACATGCCGAAATGATCAGTTTGGATACGACTAAGCTTGTAATAACTTGATCCGTTTGTGATATGGATTCCTCCTGAAGAAAAATTTGTATCAGGCAATTCTGATCATTGACACAGCAATAGCCTAGGGTAATTCCCTCGTTTTCGATGAGGTAAGGTTGAGCTGATGCGATGTAAAGCTGTTCCCACATGGCATCAATAGGAGCGGTCAGATTTTGATATAGTTTAGCCCTTAAGCCACTAATGGAGTCTGGATCATTTGTTTTTATAAATTTCATGCCTGGGAATATTTTTTAATAATCTGTTCTTTAATCTGTTCCAGTGGAAATTCCTTGTAAACACCTAAATAGCTCAATGCGATTCCATCTAGTTCGGCAATGAACATATGGCTTTTTACTAGTGAATTCTCAGGGTCGATCTCATTGAAAATGCTTAGGGTCGCATTGAGGATAAAAGATGACCTTTCTGTAATCAGGTCGGCCAATACCTCTCTCGTGCTTGGCTGGACGATCATATTCAAATTAAATTGAAAGAACAGCTTATCGACCTGCAACTGTGAAAAGAAGGACTCTAGAAGTTGTAATAACCTTTCTTGGGCAGATAGATTAACCTTGTCTATATGGTTCATTTTCACAATCAAGTCTGTCGTTCTCTTAAATATCTCCCTCAGCAATCCATCCTTAGATTTAAAATGATGAGATATCAAACCTTTCGACACATTAGCGGTTTCACATACAACCGAAAGAGGCGTATTCTCAAATCCTCTTTCAGAAAATAATTTGGTGGCGATTTCAATGAGTTCCGTTCGTTTATCCATGACTTTAGAATACTGACTGCACGTGCGTTCAGTTTGTAAAACTACATATTAAATTCTAATTAGCAAGTGCCTGATTACTTTTTCGTAGAATTTAAGGTTTATTCCCAAGTATAGAAGCCAGTTCGCTTTAATGGGATAGAATAGCATACAACATACGAGTATACCGATAAAACTTCAGGTTATTTCACATATGACCTGACTAATCTAGTAGGTTTTTGATGCCAGTCAAAGCGTTTATTGCCACATGTGTGTAAATTTCTCTCATGCAAGTTGTATGGAAGCGCTGTTCATACCTACACAATCATACCTCGGAGTGACCTTTACAATGCCCGGAATACACAACTTATGAAACTATCGCCATTTTTCTATTGGGCATTTTAGTACCACACTTCAAAATAACGGATTAACCAATACCGATCCAGAGAAAGTTTTATTTGTCAGAACTAAACTGCCCAAAAATATCATGACTATCTGATCAATTTTTGGCTTTACCGGAAGAAAAGGAAGGTCTGAATTATTCCAAATCAGGAACATCCTGCTTACTAGTCGTTGGTCCCGCTACCACCAATTTTCCATCCTCTTCCAGGCGCATCTCATCAATGAACACGACCCGGTCCTGACCACTAGCGGTGGTTCGGCCATGATACACGCAATACATCTTAGAGCTATCTGGAGAAAACAAAACCATGTTGTGACCAGTGCCGGTTACATCACCACCCTGATCCACATTCTTTTGTAATACAGGATTGTTGGCAGCTTTTGTAAATGGCCCAAGTGGATTATCACCTGTGGCATAACCAACGGCATAGTTCTTACCGGCATAGTAGTTGGCAGAGTACATCATGTAATAAGTATCATTTTTCTTAAACAAGAACGATCCTTCTGTCCATCGTCGGTTGATCTCCTGGGAAGTGACCGATCGGCTCTCCCAGTCCGCCTGCTTATCATCCATCTTCACCGGCGGACGGAGCAGTAATGTTGGCTCACCGATCACCCCACTAAAGTCAGGCTTTAGCTCCACACCGTACACCCAGCTCTCCTCGATCTCTTCATACCATCCTTTTTCACGGGCCCAGTCAGCTACTTCACTTTCCACCGGATGTTTCCAGCAAGCTCTTGAGTAATAGAGATAGTTTTTGCCATCATCATCCACAAACACATTGGCATCAATGATCGGATAACCAGGATTGAAAATAGGACGGTCATACATCTCTTTAAATGGCCCTGTTGGCTTATCAGCCACAGCCACACCAATCATAAAGTTCTCCTCCTCGTTGGTAGGATTTTCCTTCCACTGAGCACTAAAAAACAGATAATATTGACCTTCTCTTTTGTATACCTCCGGCGCCCAAAACCATTTTTCTGTCCAGGAGCTATCGGTATTTCCTGTATATACCTGCCCTTCGAATTTCCAATCTATCAGATCAGTAGATGAATATGTAGCAAAGCCATCTTTGGCTCCGCCACCAGTACCATACATGTAGTAGGTACCATCACCATTATCCAAAATGTATGGATCACCAAACTCCACATCTATGGGGTTACTATAAGTCAGTGGCTTTTCTGACTCACTTTCTTTTTTCGGTTGGCTACAGCCGAAGCACCCCATGACTAGGGCAACAATGACCGCAAGTTTCATTGAATGTTTCATGTTTCTATTTTTGAATGGCATTAATTACTTCCAAATTGGCTTTTCGTACAGCTTTCTCGTCCAACTTGATCACTGCCCTATCATAGGTCATCAGTCCGTTTACTTCCACTTCCACATCAGTGGTCTGGGTATAAATCGCCCCAGAGAAGCCTGATTTAGCCATTTCGGTGAGCTGCTTTGCATACTCTACGTATTTATCGGTCACTTCTTTTGAGGTCTTAAACTGCACGTAACCCCAATTGCGCTCAGGCTCCCAAAGGTGGCCTTTAAGTGGCAGGCCTATACCTCCGTACTCACCGAGCACATTCGCTCTTTGTGCGTCGTATAGATACATCTCCGGCCCAGGGTAATTGTGCAAATCCAACATATCGCCTACTGGGAAATGATTGCCTCCACTCGCCGGATTTACCAATCTCGATGGATCGTAGGCCATGTTCCACTGGACAATTTCTTTGGTTTTAAACTGTCCCCAACCTTCATTGAAAGGGACCCAGCAAACGATACTTGGGTAAGCATACAGATAATCCATTATTTCCATCCATTCCTTACGGTAAATGGCTTCCGACGCTGCTGATCGTTGTAATTCGGTTCCTGTAAAATATTGTCTATTTTGCCAAATAGGCTGACCGTCACCATTGGGCATATCCTGCCAAACCAGTATGCCCATCTGATCACAATGAGTATACCATCTGGCGGGCTCTACCTTCACATGCTTACGGATCATGTTGAACCCAAAATCTTTCGTTTTCTGAATGTCGTACTTCAGCGCCTCATCTGTTGGTGCCGTGTACAACCCATCAGGCCACCACCCCTGATCTAACGGACCAAACTGAAAGTAATCTTTGTTGTTGAGCTGTAGACGAACTATGCCCTTATCATCTCTCTTTGTTGAGATTTTCCGCATGGCAAAATAGCTTTTCACCACATCTGTGGTATTCCCATTGCTGAGCAAAGACACTTCCATATCATACAGGAATGGGGATTCGGGTGACCAAAGCTTTGGTGAAGTTATGTTGATAACAGCCTCCTGACCAATTACAGCTTTGCTTGTCGCAATCACATTTTCACCAGCCAAAACTTTTACAGAAACAAGATCGCCGTAGGTAGTTCCTGATGTTGCAGCCAATACAGCAATGGTATTGTTGTCAATATTCGGGGTAGTTCGAATATTGGTAATCGATTTTGTGTCAACTGGCTCTAGCCACACTGTTTGCCAAATGCCTGTAACCGGCGTATACCAAATGCCGCCAGGTTTGCTCACCTGTTTGCCTCTTGGCTGTGGGCCTTTGTCACTTGGATCCCACACCTTGACGGTGAGATCCTGATCGCCATCCTTTAAGAAAGGCGTAATGTCAAACGAGAAAGGGGTATATCCGCCTTCGTGCACACCCATTTTGATACTATTGACATACACTTCTGCTCTCCAATCAACCGCTCCGAAGTGAAGCAGTATATTTTTTCCATCCCAATCGTATGGTATTGTGAAACTCCTATAGTACCAAACCACATTTTCATCGCCAACTTCCTTCTGTACTCCAGACAAGCTCGACTCCACAGCGAATGGTACCAATATTTGCTCTGAGAATTTGGCCGGATGCGGAGCGCTAGCAGGTGCAATGGCATAATGCCAAAGGCCATTCAGGTTTTGCCAATCATCCCTCTCCATAATAGGTCTGGGATATTCAGGCAGCACATTGTTGGGGTCAATTTGAGCAGCCCACTTCGTTTTAATTTTGTCTCCGGCAGGTTCCCATTGAGCCTGAGCAAAAAAGCTACCCATCAAGACGGCAGTTAACAAAAAAATCTTTCTCATGACATTGTTTCTATTTATCTTAATAAAGCACTTCACTGGGGCGGTTTGTCTGTCCGAAACGGACCAGCTGGCAAGCCTTCTGTATTGTATAAATTCGCATCGTCCGGATTGTCTCCCCAGGCATACCTTACACTCACTGGGTTAGGCACTTGAGCACTGGAAACAATCACCTGGTCACCTGATATCTCGGCTTTTGCCCACACATACTTGCCATTCTGTCCCGCAACAGCGAAACCCCTCAGATAGCCATATTTATCTTTTGACACCAAGCCACTACCTATGCTGGAAAATGTAATGATCACTTTATTCCCCTTTATCTCCATACTTTTGAAGGTTGGGCCTGAGTGTACCACATCCTGACCATAAGCCACCTTTTTAGCGGCCAGAGCGATACGTTCTCCCACATCCTTTTTATTTCGAGGATGAATATCATTCGCTTCTCCAATATCTATAATTACTGCCTGTCCGGTTTTAGGTAAAGACAGAGTCATAGACTGAGCTTCTCGCAATTCCGCCCAATTGCTATTGGAAGGTTCCTCATCAGATTTCATAAAGTTGGCCAGTTGTACCCACAGAAATGGAAACTCCTGACCGAACTGCCCGCGCCAGTCCCTGATCATGATTGGGAAAAGTTCCTGGTATTCCTTGGGATTTCTAGCATTGTTTTCGCCCTGGTACCAGATCACGCCCTTGATGGCCAATCCAGTAAGTGGAGCAATCATGGCATTGTAAAGTTGAGTTGGGAATTCATTGGGGCTCATGCTAACAATTCCAAAATCAGAGGCCAATACTGAGGGCTTGTACTTCCAGCTTCCTGTAAGAGAAATTTTACCGGATGCAGTTTTTATAAAAAGCTTCTCCGGCGCCCCATAAAGACCTCCACCGCCCGTGCCATCAGTCACTTTGACTACCACCCAGTTGGTACCTGGTTTCAAAACTCCTTCTTTGATCTGATAGCTTCTCTCCTCCGTCCAGTCTGTGAGTTGACCAACAAGTTGTCCATTGATGTAGGTATCATCCCAATCGTCAATAGGCCCTAAGCTGATCTCACCTGGTTTTCCGGTGGATTCCTCAGAAACCTCAAATGATTTGGCAAACCAAATAATCCCATCTTCATTGCCAATCTCTGTAGACTCCCAATTGGCAGGAAGGTCTACAGCAGACCATTTAGAATAATCGGTTCCGGGCTTTTCCCATCTTTCCTTTACACCTGGGCCAGCCTTTAAAGCTTCTTCATATTCTTTATAATTCGCGGTGGTGATGGCCTGTTGTTCTTTAAATTCTGGCTTTTTTAAATCCTTAAAAGACTCGATTTGAGTAAGAGCTTCCAGTCTCATCCAGGTTTCTATATCCGTTCCTCCCCAGGAACTATGGATCAGCCCAATGGGAATGTTGAGGTCGGCATTCAAGATTTTGCCAAAGTGATAAGCTACCGCGGAAAAATTAGCAGTTGTCTGAGGACTGGCAACTAACCATCCACTTCCTGCTTTGGCTCGGGGCTCATCGCCTTATCCACAGTAAATAAACGGATTTGGGGATTGTTACTATTGGCAATGGTCACTTCACCTTGATTGGTATTAATCAATGGCCATTCCATATTGGACTGCCCGCTGCCTATCCACACATCACCAATAAGGATATCCTTTAACGAGATAGTATTTGAGTTCCCTTTGACATTTAACTCGAATGGGCCTCCATAGGTCATAGGTTTTAACTCTACCGACCAAAAACCAAACTTATCTGCTTTGGACTGCAAATTCTGCCCGTTAAAAATGAGGGAAATGGTCTCTTTTGCATCTGCCCATCCCCAGATTTTAAGTGCCTGATCACGCTGCAGCACCATGTGATCTGTAAAAATGCTAGACAGTCTAACTTCTGCAAAAGCGCTGATGCTGACAAGTAATGACAACAATAAGGTAAAAAGGGTATTTTTCATCATTTAAGGAATTCTTGAATCAATCAATTTAAACCTGAAATTTACGATAATATCTGCCAATCCTAGAATCTAATACTACATCAAAGTATGACCCTGAACTAGCGCAAACAAGTTCAAGGCCATCCAAAATCATTTTACCACAAATGACTCTTTGCCGAAAATTTGACCATGCTTTTCCTATTATATCAATAATTGTATCCTTGCGTAGTTCCAGGTCAGGATCACGGTTTTGTGCCAGGAGCAAGGCCGCTCCTTCCATCACTTTGTACAAATCCGAAGAAACGTATCGGTGTGGTAACGGCAACTCACTAGAATCGCCGCTCAAAATCTGGCCGGCCATTCTTAGGTTATTTACTGCCAACTTCGTTTTCTCCATGGCAAACGGCACAAGCGTAGTAGCTTGTGTACTCAATCTAGGTTCCCAAAAATCATCCTTTAACTGGACCAAATGAAATGGCTGGGGTGTAAGCAAACCAGAATCCTGAGTTGGTCGATCAGTTGTATTATCACAGCTTATTATAATCAAAACACTTATCAGTACAATTGCAGTTTTCATGATGATGGGTGTTAACATATAAAATGGGCGGCCCTTGGCCGCCCATGGATTCCACCCTTCAGCAGAACCCTGCCTTAGTGCTGTTACTATTCTTCCCTGATGACTGTTCCCGTGGCCCAATGAACTTCATTGTGGCCATCTTCGAAATTTCTACTTGCGAGTGCTATCACAGTATTCTCATCCAAAACACAAACCGAATTGAAAAAGGCTCCTTCCTCTGACGGAAGATCAGGAAACGGATAGGATACCTTCTCGAAATTTTTTGCTTGTTCATTACCTATCAATACATACATGGTGTTTTTCATCCAGTTTGATCCTATTGAACGTCCACCAGTATCATGTAATGAAAGAATTGTTTCGCCAGTCGGTAATTGTGCCAAATAAGGCCCACCACCAAACCCAACCAGGGATTTAGGAGCTGCCAACCTCCTGGTGATCTCAGATTCTTCCTTAAAGCGGTTCATCAAATCCGAGTGAAGCACCCAGGGTCCGTCAGCATTTCCTACCGATTCAATAACAAATGCCAGTCCCTTTCGATCTTTCAATACCACAGGCACAGGCATTCCATCCCTATGACCAGAAGAATAAGCGACTGACTTGGAATTGCTCCATGACATGCCAATATTCGCTGAGATGACCATCAATATTTCTTGTTCGACATAATCTGAAACCTGCCACCACCTGGCTTCACTGGAGTAAAACATCATTACTTCACCACTTGGATGCTCAACCATTGCAGGCTCCCATGATCGACCATAAGCAACAATTCTTGGGTTTGACCAGGTATCTCCCCGATCATCGCTATGCATGACCTGGATGTTGTCATGCTGATTGTCATCCGGTCGTCCCCGCCCGGTAAAAGCCATCAGTATTCTCCCACTTCTGAGCTCAACAAACTCCGGATTGGCAAACCCCCAGTAATCCGGATCATTGTCAGTCATCAAAACAGAAGTCTCAGACCAGGTAAGACCTCTATCAAAACTCTTTCGCAAATAGATATTGTCCCAGTCATTGCTCGGATCACCACCATGATACCCTAGCAAAAGGGTATCACTATTACCTAGTTGTAGCATTCGTGGGTAAGCAGCACTGTATACTTCATGAGAAACTTTGATAGCTTCCCCCCATTCAATGTGCGAAATGGGTTTACCGTCAATAGCACGATCTATTACCCAATTGGTAGTATCCTCGGGTTCTTCCACTTCAGGATCCTTTGGTGAAGGATCATCACTGCCAGAGCAGGCTATGAGCAATGCAATCAGAAGTCCGATGAGTAGTAATTTGTTTTTAGCCAGTTCTTTCATAATGATTTGTATTACTTAAAGTACGCCTCTGTGCGGCCAATAGTGAGAAGCTCCCAAAGCGATGCTACAGTCCATCCCGGGGCAAAGAGGTCATTGTAAAAACCTTTACCAAACTTGCCATAATCCCATTGGGTATGCTGTACCACTTCAGGATAATAACCCTCTTTACCAATACCAACCATGTGGCCTTCATACGGCAGCAATTGAGATCGCATAGATGATCTGATCACATCCGCAAAAGCAGAGAACCTTTGCTCTCCGGTTTCAGAAGCCAACCAATCCAAGATCTCATCAAATTCGAAGATGTAAACGTCGATATGGTTGTTCTCCACGGAAACATTCCCCCAGCCTCGCGATTTCATCCCAATATCTCCTAGCATCTGTCCCTGTGCAAAGGGTACATCCCATGTATAATACCATGAGAGAGCAAAGTAAGACGCCTTTTTGGCAAGGCGAATGAGCTCTTTCTCTTCTTTACCACTTGTTACCTGCGCCAGATAATACAACGATGTAGCTACATACAGAGAAGCTTCCTTATCCTCACAGTTGGCATCCAGCGTAGAAGAGAAGTAATCAGCTTTATCAATCAATTCCTTCTCCTGATAGTCGCCAACTTTACGGGCCATCTCCAGATATTTTTTGTCTTTGAAATATTTATAAGCCATGACCAAAGGCGGAACCACACAAGAAGAGCTCCCACCACTCTCATCCACAAGAGTTAGCTTATCGTCAAATTTTCGAGGAAAACTACCGTCGGCTTTTTGGAGTTGAGCAAAACGACCAAACATTTGCCTGACCTTTGCTTCCCACTCGGGATGTTCTCTTCCGGCTTTTCTTTCATAGTTTAGGTAAAACAGCGTGGCATAGAGCCCTTCCGATTGCCGTCTAATAGAAAAAACATCCGCTTCCCAATCATGATATTCATCTACTACTTCCCTGAACAATCCGCCAGAAGTAAATCCTTTAGTAAGATAGCTGTCCCAAATTTGGTTGGAGATATCAATCAACTGCTGATCATTTTGCTCATGGCCAAACTCCAATGAATTGAACGCATTCAGTAAAACCCGACCTACAAAACCTACCTCTAACAATGGGATCACTTCACAATCTGCAGTTTGTAGATGTACGCCCGAGTATCCTTTCAAACCATCCGAAGTGGCAGTGAAAGACTGCTTCCAAAACTGAGACAGACTCTGTTTGATTTCCTCATCTGTAAAATCATCTACCGACACTTTTTCTGGCTGTTTTACATCATAAGAAGTAGTCCATGACTTAGCTACAAAGTCTGAAAAATCAGCAGCGGTTTGTGTTCTAATCAAATATTGATAAGTAACCTTTTCACCAGCCTTCAGCTTTACAAATGATGTAACTGGCTCGCCAAGTGTCAACTTTCGATAATAAGTATAAGGGGCTTCCTTATAAGGAACAGCGAAAGTCAAAGATACCTTGCCATTGCTTTCAAGAAACCCAACTGCTCCCAAATCAGTCGGCCCACTCAATATGACCTCTCCCTGATTCAGCGGTGATAATGCTACCTGATCCGCCTGGTCATATCGAATGAGGTTTACTCCTGTTTTCTTTACCTCATTATAAGCGGCAGTCATCGGAGTACTCAACCGATCCTCACGTACCATCCAGCTCTTGCTTACCCTTGCGTTCGGAGCTTTGTCTGGTGAACGGAGGTTCTTTCTATACCAAAAGCCGGGTAGGTAAAACTGTGTCTGGTCATATTCATAACCCATCAAATCAACCTGACCACTTAGGTTGACATAGGTGTCTTCAGTGGCTACTAGCGTAATATTGAGCATCATATCCACTCCTTTTACTCTTGTAGTTTGGGTCATTCTTACTGGCAATGCCTGAGTTGCTGATTCTACATTTCCTGCGCCGTTTATAGCATAGGCCGTCGCTGGATTCCCTGGAGATTTTACTGACAACACATAATTGATGGTATACTCCTGCGACAGTAGAGTACGGCACACCATTAAGAGGAAGCAGATAAGTACTGATCTTTTCATAGATGAGTGTTAAATAAAAGCAGCAACTCGCAAGTACAAGTCACTGCCCAAAAGTTTATTGAATGATTATTTTCTCTGTCAGAATTTTGCCATCCCGATAGATGGCACGAAGCACATACACTCCGGATTCCAGCGAGATGTTCAAATTGTCGTCAGTCTCTTTAAGTTTCATATCCAACACTTTCCGGCCATCCAACGCATGAACCTGAACTTTCGAGATACCCTGAAGGCTGTTCAACTTCACCTGGCCGACTACAGGGTTCGGATAAACAAGAGGACGCCGTATTGATACTTCATGTAGCGGAAGTGGTCCACCTTCAATATGGCTAAAATCGGCCATAGCAAAAACAGAACCAGCGAAGCTGTTGTCAATCGCCTGAACTCCCCAACGGTATTCGCCGTAAGGCATGTTTTTAATCTTCCAGGATTCGTTCAGTTGTACATTCCCCTTTTCCTGTACGGTAAGCTTTCCACTTACCGTATCCGCTAATGGAGTAGAATAGAATATTCCTTCAGAGTCTACTACCACTAGATTGTAAGTCAACGACTTACCTGGTGTTTTATCATCAGTAGCTTCATCCCAGGAAAAAGTCACGGATTTTCCGCTTGCAGTAGCCACCAGGTTAGTTGGAGCTGATGGTGCAGCATTAGTTCCTGCCGTTGTGTTTTCTATGATCACAGAAGAGTTCTTTCCATAAGCCGATCCATCACCATTCCAATTGTTACCTGAGAACCCATTCACAACCAAATCTAAATCACCATCATCATCCAAATCACCTATTTCCATAGCACTTTCTGAAACCCCGGGTACTGTGGCACCATACTCAGCCGCTGTAAAAGTTCCTGAGTTGTTAATAAAGAACGCTGTACGCTGCTCTCCAGCATCTGGATTCCAACCAGTCACCAACACATCCAGATCTCCATCGTTATCCCAGTCAGCAAAACGTCCGCCATCACCTACACCAAATTGACCAAAAGGAGAGAAATCAGTTACTTCAGTGAATTCACCGTTTGTGTTTTTGTAGAGTCTGTAAATCAAGTCACTTTCTTCACCAGAGTTTACATAACCCCATCCACCAATCAGTAAATCCAGGTCTCCATCTCCATCATAGTCTCCAAAATCTGATGACCCGGGACCTTTGGCTATAATCTCAGGGTCAGTCTCCGTGAACTCACCATTGTCATTGATAAACAAACGTGCAAACCGTGCATCCACTCCTTCTTCATATCCTGCCATCACCCACAAATCCATATCTCCATCATTGTCAATATCTACGTCGGTAACTTTACTATCAATGAACTTATAAGTATCAAATAAGGACTCTCCTGTAAAACCACCCTCACCATCGCCAAAGTATATCATTGGTCTCATGGTACCATCTCCAATGTTGTGATTACCGAACACAAACAGATCGGCAATTCCATCATTATTGAGTTCAGTGATTCCAGAACCCGGGGCAATGTGTACCAGATCTTTGTAGATATCATTTAGTGCAAGTACACCTTCTGTATCAGCTGTATAAATATTCACAACAACTGTGTCAGCAAAGCCAGAATGTATAGCATCTATTCTACCATCTGCATTAATGTCTCCAAAGTCCACGGAAGGAACCCATGTAGAAGTAAAAACTGACTCTACTTTCTCAAACTCCATACTTCCATTGTTCTGAAACATCTGGACAAATCGTCCATTCGGGTTTTCTCCAATGATCAGAATATCCCGGTCTCCGTCTCCATCAATATCAATTATGGACACTTCGGATCGTTGTACATCAAAATCAAGGTTATGTATGGCACCTTGAGCAAAAATTTCTCCTGTAGCCACCACGATGGCTAGCACTACTAGTATTTTAGATTTCATGTGATTAGTATTTGAAGGTGATTAGTATTCACCAGATGGTTTTGTCAACTTTTTAAACAGAGGATGGGGTGTTCCAAAATCAGGATAGCCTTTTTCATCCCAAGTAAAAGGTTGTATTCGAATTGATCGCTCTCCACCACAGCCTTGACCTGCATAGGGGTTGGCGTGATATATGATCCAGTCTTCAGAACCATCTACAGACTTAAAAAAACCATTGTGGCCTGGCCCAAAGGCATTGCCATCAGTATTTTTCTCAAAAACAGGACTGGGTTCTTTAGTCCAAGAATTTGGGTCCATAAGATCTGAAACTGTACTGGCAGTGAGCAGTCCCAATGAGTAACCATCAGTCCAGCATCCTCCTGCCGAGTAAACTATGAATATGTTTTCGCCCTTTTTAAGCACTTGTGGGCCCTCTGTCACCGTAGGATTCACCCCATTTGTTTCCCATGACAATTCAGGTTTGGTCAGCAGTACTCTTTCACCATCAGCTGTGAAGGGGTCGGACATTTTACAGATATAAATATCCTGACGTCCGTTGTTATCTCCTTCCCAGCCTGACCACAAATAATAAAGCTGCCCATTATGCTCAAAAATGGTTCCGTCGATCGCCCATTTATCATCTGGTAATTCCAGTTCCCCTTTATCTGTCCAGGTTCCCACCAGCGGATTTTCATTGGCATTCTCCAGCACCCACATCCGATGGTTGTCATTGTTTCCATCGTCAGCAGCATAGTAGATATACCACTTGTCATTAACATAGTGGATCTCTGGCGCCCAAATATTTCGGGAATTCATCCCGGAAGCTGGAGGTGTCCAAACCACACCTTTATAAGCCTGTGTCAAATCTGACATTTTAGTGGCTTGATAGAGTGTAACATTGTAACCTGTGGTAAAGGTGAGATAGTAATAGTCTTCTGTCTGAAATACCCATGGATCAGGACCAGAAGTAAGGACTGGATTCAAAAAAAGCGAATCCGTTTTATTTTGTTTCTCCTCTTCTTCCTTTTCCGCTATAGGGTTGTCTTTAGCACACGCAATTAGTGCCAAAAACACGATAACATAAAGACTAGAGATTACTGATGTAATGAGACTTTTCATAAACATATTCTTTCCAAAGAGAAATCTGAATGCACTGATGTTCAGTTCATTCAGATCCATATCAATTTACCATTCAGGGTTTTGATCCAGATTTGGATTGGCGTCCACATCTTGCTGAGGAAGAGGCAACAGCTCGTGTTTACCCTTTTCAAAATTGGCAAATGCCGGGTCATTAACTGCCAACCCCGGCCCTAGGTCTCCCCATCTCGCCAGATCAATCCAACGGTGACCTTCACCTGCCAACTCCAACAAGCGCTCTTGCTTTAGTTGATTAAGAAAGCTTGTCTGATCAAGACCTGGCATCACAGTTGATAGTGGTGCCAAACCAACTCTTTGACGTACCCTATCCACGTGTGCATATGCTGCCGGAGTGCTACCTGTTGCGTTAAGTGCTTCGGCGTACATAAGCAATACATCTGCATATCTGATATAGCGATAGTTATTTCTAGACCGGTACCCTTCTTCGTTTTTCCAGTGGTCGTTGAGGAACTTGCGGATCCATACCCTTTCACTATCAGGGCCAGTTCCATACCTATTGGAGAAACTCTGACCATAGATCATAGTTGCATCAGGGCCGGCAGGATTGGTGTAGTCAAATAAGAAACTGGCTTCCACTCTTGGATCACGATTGCCAGATACTGTCAACTCATCAAACTCACCGATGATCCAACGACGTGCTTCAGCATCAGACCATCCTATACCAACAGGCGCTGTAAATTGAGCCAATGAAGATCCATAATTATGGTTGGGGGTATCTGTATCCTGATCCGTAAACTCATTTGGATTTTCCTCAAACTGCCACTCAAAAACTGATTCAATATTGTTCTCTGTGGTAATCAGGAAGTTGTCACGGTAATTTGCCGTTAAGTCGTAAATACTTGCACCTTCACCATCAACCAGCCATTCTAATGATGGCAATGCATCTTCGTATTGTCCGATTTGCATATAGCACTTGGCCAACATTGCATGGGCAGCCCCTTTCGTTGCTCTCCCCAGGTCATTGGCATTTGTGTATTCCGCAGGTAATGCATTCACCGCCAACAGCATATCGGCTATCACCTGATTGTAAACATCTTCTTGAGTTGCATTGGATGGGAAGTCCTGTGGCTCTGGCGTTTTCAACAATAAAGGCACATTCCCAAATAGATTGGCTAGGTGATAATAGAACATACCACGCATAAAATACGCCTGCCCGAGAAGAATATCCTTGTCACCCTGATCCATTTCAATTCCTGGTACGTTATCAAGCACCTGGTTGGCCCTGTTGACTCCCACATAAAGATCATGATAAGTATATCTCACGGGATCAAAGTCATAGTTGGGCTGAATAAACTTGTCCAATGCGTTGGCCAAATCAGCCCACGGGCTTCTGCTTTCTCCAATATCTGATCTGGTAGAGTACAGCAATGGCATCCATCTGGAGATAGAGCCGCGATGAAGCGTACTGTAGATCGCATTTACACCTTTTGCAGCGTCTTCTTCAGTTTTCCAAAAAAGGGCCACATTTGGTTCATTTGGATTGATGATGTCTAGTTTATCCTCACAGCCAATCGTGACTGCAATAATCGAAAGTATAATTAATATCTTTTTCATGAGTCCTTAGATTTAAAATGAGAACTGAATACCGGCTGAGTAAACGCGACTTGCCGGCCAGTTGCCTGAATCAAAACCGCGTTCCAAAATACCATTACCTGTTACATCAGGATCCAGGCCAGAGTACTTGGTGAAAGTCAATAAGTTCTGCCCACTTACATAAATCCGCGCTCCACTGATTCCGGCATTGCCAAACATGGAGTCGCTAAAATTATAGGCTAACTCAAGGTTTCTCACCCTTACATAAGACCCACTTTCAAGCCATCTGGTACTTGCACCAGCATTTTGAGTGAGTGCCACATCATTGGTGGCTACACCTATTCGAGGGTCATTCGTGTTTGGGTTTTCTTCTGTCCATGGCTGAATATCCGATCTGAAATTCGTGTTTTGATACCCATCCAAAATCGCTTTCACTCCATTATAGATGGAATTCCCAAAGACACCTATTAGTTGAACATTCAAAGAGAAACTCTTGTAGGAAGCATTGAACTGAGATCCTGCTTGAAGCGTTGGCCAAGGAGATTTTCCACTGTAATCCCGGTCATCAGCAGTAATCTGACCATCTCCATTGATATCCACAAATCTGATATCGCCGGGTTGAGCAAAGGGTTGAATTACAATACCCTCGTCATTGGCGTGATCCAGTACTTCTTGTTCGTTTTGAAAAATCCCATCTGTTTTCAATAGAAACCATTCAGATATAGGACGTCCTTCCTGTGATCTGGTCAAACCTGTTTGGATGTAGTTAATACCAGGCCCACGATTGCCAACCGCCAATACTTCATTTTTGATGGTTGTCAGGTTCGCAGATAGGTCCCAGTTAAACAATCCTTCTCTTTTTCTATAAGTTGCACTAATTTCAATACCTGAATTTTTGATAGAGCCAGCATTTACATAAGGACTTCCGTTCAAATTCCCCAGGTACAATGGTAAACTCGGACTAACAATGAGATCCTCAGATACCTTGCTGTAAAGCTCAGCCGTAAATAGTACTTTATCATCTAATAGCCCAAGGTCGATTCCTACATTCTGAATGATCCTGGTCTCCCACTGCAACTGTCTGTTGACAATTCTGGACTGATAAGCTCCAACTACAGGTAATTGGCCAGGCCCGAAGATTGCTCGGGGGTTGCTATTGAGTCTACCTACCCAATCCCAGGATCCTACGCTACTCGGAATGAACCCAAGCTGGCCGTAAGAACCTGTTAATTTCAAATTGGACACCCAAGGTACATTAAAGAAACTTTCCTCACTGATTCTCCACCCTGCCGCAACTGAAGGAAAAGCCCCTCTACGATACTCTGGAGCAAATTTTGAGCTGTAGTCGATCCGACCTGTCAGGGTAAGTAGGTACTTGTCATCATAGATGTAATTGACTCTGCCCAGATAGCCCAAAATAGCACTCTCACTACGGCCACCCGAAGCAGAAGGGTCACCAGTTGCTCCGTTAATGGTATTTAGAACTCGACCGTTAAACTCTTGCAGCTCTGTTCTGCCAGCTGTAGAAGACTCACGTCCAAAGCCCTGGTAAGACATACCAAAAACAGCTTTGATGTCGTGTTTTCCAATCTTTTTATTGATGTTCAAGGTATGCTCAAGCAGGTTACTCCAAAAGATAGAACTGTACTCGGAGATTCCTCCCGGATATGGAGCTGCGTTAAATGACCACACTCCTTCCTTTCTAAGATTCTTAGATCGGTCAAAACTTGCTTCCAGACCATAATTGAACTTATAGCTCAGCCAATCCGTGAAATCAGCCTGTATAAATGCATTACCCACTATTTTAGAGTAGTTGGCATTATTTTGACTTAAATCCAAAATGGCAACAGGGTTCCACGCATAAGATGGTGCATTGACCGACCCAATTCCCCATCCCTGAGGGTTGCTCTCAGAAATGTATTCTTCATCCTGAATTGGAATAACCGGAAGCAACTGAGGCATGTCATAAAATGGGTTCCCTGCTCCGGGATCTTCAGTCGTGGAATGCGTCAACACCATGTTTTCACCCACGGTCACTCGACCAAACCGTGACCTGGTATTGATCCTCAAACTATACCGGTCAAATGAACGTCCTTTGATCACACCTTCATTGGTAAAGTAACTTCCAGAAACCATAAAGGATCCTGCGTCTGATCCACCAGACATGCTCACATTGTAGTCACTCAATGTGCCTAATTGAATCATTTCATCCTGCCAGTCTGTATTGACAGATGGATCAAAATCATCTGCAACCAATGCCGGTGGTGTCAATCCGGAATTCTCATATTGTTGTGTTTGCAGGTCTGCGAATTCCTCGTTATTCATGACGTCCCAACGACCTGGAAGTTGTTGCAACCCGGTTTTAGCAGAAAAATTGATTTTCATTGGTCCTTCATCACCTGATTTTGTGGTGATGATAATTACACCATTTCCAGCTCTGGAACCGTAGATAGCAGCTGCTGAAGCATCTTTTAAAATCTGAATAGAGGCAATGTCATTAGTGTTGATGGTCACATTGGCATCAGCGAGCATTCCATCTATTACATAAAGAGGACCATTATCGTCAAAGCTTGCAGCTCCCCTAATCTCTATCTGAGCCCCGGCACCAGGAGCTCCTCCGTTTCTTACTGTCACACCTGGAGTAAGTCCCTGGATGGATTCCGCCAGAGAATTAGCACTCACTTTAGATGACGCCTCCGGGCTAATAATGGATGTTGACCCGGTAAGATCCTTTTTCCTGACGGTCTGATAACCAATCACTACAACTTCCTGCAAATCCTGCAAATCAAGCTCCAATGCCACATTGATGTTCGTCTGCCCGTCGATGGTCACCTCCTGAGGTTGATAACCCACAAAAGAAAAGATGAGTACATCACCTTCTTCCACATTGAGACTGTACTTACCGTCTATATCAGTGATGGTACCATTGGTAGTTCCCTTCACCGTAATAGTAGCTCCAGGCAGTGATTCACCATTTTCATCAGTTACCGTACCACTAATCTTAGCCTGAACATTGACCAGTTCAGTCACTTCTGGTAACTCGGCATCTTTTTTAACCTCTTTTATGGTGATGGTCTCATTAATCCGTTTTAGTGAAACTTCAGCCTTCACAGAAATCTCACGCAGTAAGGATTCCATATTCCATTTACCGGATGTTATAGAGATGCTTTTATTCTTCAGGTCCTTTTTAGAGTAGGCAAAGCGAAATTCACTCGACTGCTCTATTTCATGGATAAGGTCCAAAAGACTCTGCCCCTTGTAGTCTAGCTCAAGGGTGATTTGACTCAGGTACTTCCTTTGAGCCATCGAATCATGTCCAAACGCCATGGTGAGCGAATAACACACGATCACCGCATAAATCGCAATTTTTGACATGCGAATGATTAATTTTGGTAATTTTGCATGCATAGAGTTTATGTTTAAGTCAGAAACTTTATAGAGAGCCGAGATCCTTTCCCCAAAGTCCTCTCGGCTTTCGTTGTTTTATTTAATTGTTACTATTCTATCGGTTAATACATATTCAAATTCATAAGCATAAGACAAGCTTTCCAACACAGCCTTTAGCGACGGGTTCTTATACTTCGCCGTAAAGGTCTTTTTGGTATCTAATTTGGTTTGAACACTTATCTTCACATCATACCACCTTTCGAGGGTCTTAATGATTTCCTCCAATTGATCCTCCTCAAACATCAATGTTTGGTCCAGCCAGCCAAATACCAGTTCTTGGTTTGAAATTGAATCTTTTTTAACTGACTCCTGTTTCGTAGAAATTGTAACCAATTCATCAGGAAGTAGTAATATCTTCTCCTTATTGAAGGTATTGCCAACAGCTACCTTTCCAGTTTTCACAGCTACTTGATTTTCTCCTGTGTTTTCATATGCCCTAACATTGAAAGATGTACCGAGCACACTAATGTTGATCAAGTCAGTAGTAATTCTAAAAGGTCTTGAAGGATCTTTTGTCACATCAAAGAAGGCCTCTCCACTCAAGGAAACTTCTCTAGACTCCTGTGCGAACTCTTTTGGATAAGTGATTCTACTTCCTGAGTTAAGCTTCACAACACTTCCGTCTGGCAACTCCAAGGTCAATTTCTGCCCAAACTGAGCTTCCTTTTCTATCAAGACCAACTCAGCCTTTACTGACCCAGGCACAAACTCATTCTCTATTTGATTAAAGACATAGCCAAGACCAATGGCAAGTATAAGTATTGCAGCAACGCGCCACAGGTATTTCCAATAGGCAGGTTTTGATTGTATTGGGTAAACTTCGTTTCCCACCACCTTGCCAAATACATTTTGCTTGGAGGATATAATCTGCTTGTCTGAAAGTTTCCAGTAACCAACCATATTCTCAAACACCTGCCGGTTGAGTGAATCCTCTTCAAGCCAGGTTTTAAGCTGCGCCTCCTCTTGCGGAGTGAGATCGTCTTCTAAGTATTTTGATATAAGTTGATCCATTCTGATTGTGCTAACACTATTAAGAGGCATGTCGATCAAAAACCACTCAGTGTTTTTAAAATAAATACAATTATTTCAATGAAACGTGCGGTGTGCTATCAGAAAATCCAATTAAACAGTAAATAATTTAGAATATATTCAATGATCAGTGGAGCCCAGTGATGAGAGTTGCTATCAGTCCCGCCACACTGCCTATGTTGGTGAAGTATGGATACTTTACATCACTGTCTTTGAAGTGAATGATGAGTGCTTCTTTGATCTGCTTCATCACATTGTACATATGATTTTCTACTGTCTTCTTTGAAATACCCAGTTCTTCAGCTATTTGCTGATAAGAAAAACCCTTGTGCCTGGCCAGTTCGTAAACAACCTTGCAGTGTGGGGAGAGTTCTCCTATCACCTGATCAATTAGCTGGTGAAGCTCCTCACCTATCAAAATATTTTCAGGATCTACAGCATCAGATATTTGGAGGGTTTCGTCGTAAGTTGAATAAGAGAACCTGGCGGGATCTTTAGAAGCCAGACGTATCGCCAGATGTTTGACAGAGACATGCAGATATGAGCCAAGTTCACTGATGTGATTATAGTCTGGTTTCTTGTTCCAGATGTTAAGAAAGACTTCTGAAACTACGTCTTCGGCCAGCTGTTGATTTTTGGTAATTGAAAAAGCATAACGGAATAATCGCTCAAAATGATCCTCATAGACCTTCTCAAACCAGGATTTAAAATCTGCTTCGTGATTGAGTTTACGTATGTTGCTTTTGTGTTTCACCCTGGATTTGAAATATTCATAATTGACACGTGATTTTCACTCTGTCAATTAGATAAAGTCTAAATCTAGTAAAGTTTATTGAAAAAATTACACGTTACACTTACGCTTATTTATTTTCAATCATCAAAGTCAAACAATTAAACACCAGAGTCTTCAAAAAAGATCGCCACTTAAATCCCTGGCTATCAAAATCATTGGTTCGGTTTAAAACTTATAAATTGAAACGGTATGGTATTTCTCTCCGGGTGAAAGAATCGTAGATGGAAAATCTGATTGATTTGGTGAATCAGGATAATGCTGGGTTTCCAGACAAAATGCTCCCCTGAATTCATAAGTACCATTTTTCCCGGTCTCAGTTCCGTTGAGGAAGTTTCCTCCATAAAACTGTAGTCCCGGCTCGGTAGTGAGCACCTGCATTTCTATTCCTGTCATGGGAGACTTCACGGTTGCAACCAACTCGGGTTCTTTTGTAATCCCTTTATCGAGCACAAAATTATGGTCATAACCATTGCCAAATTCCAGCTGCTGGCTTTGGAAATCTATTCGTGAACCGATGGTTTCAGGTGACCTGAAATCAAAAGGCGTACCTTCAACATCCGTGATTTCGCCAGTTGGAATTAAGGTAGAACCCACAGGTGTGAAAGCAGAAGCCCTGATTTGCAACTCGTGATCATTGATCTCACCGCTACCATCTCCATTTAAATTGAAGAAGGCATGGTTGGTCAGGTTTACTGGAGTTTTTTTATCAGTAGTGGCTGAGTAGTCCATCACTATTTCATTGTCATCAGTCAACGAATAAGTCATCTCAACCTTAAGATTTCCCGGAAAGCCCTCCTCCCCGTCTGGGGACAAATAGGTCAGCGTAACCGAATTAGATGAAGATGATTTCACATCCCAAACCACATTGTGAAAGCCAACAGGACCACCGTGCAGATTATTAGGGCCATTGTTGGTAGCAAGTTGGAAAGTGTCACTATCAATCGTAAACTGACCCTTGGCAATCCTGTTACCATATCTGCCGATAAGTGAGCCAAAATAAACTTCTGACGTATTCAGATAACCTTCCAGGCTATTGTATCCGAGTACCACATCTGTTGGGTTTCCATCCTTATCCGGAACAATCAAATGAACAATTCTGCCGCCGTGATTTGTAATGGTCACCAACATTCCATTGGCATTTTTTAACAGATAGAGATCAACAGGTTTTCCATCGAGGGTCTGTTGAAAGGCTTTTCTTATTTCAGGATAATTCAACGTTTCAGTTTCGGTTTTCACTTGACAGGAAATTGAAGAAATTAAAATAATGAACAATATGAAATGGAGTGTCTTTTTCATTTTGGAGTCCGTGGTTTATTAATTGTAATTTAAAAGATTGACTTAAGCCAGCCATTAATCGAATTGTATACAATACACCGTATGAAGGAATACCTGCGACACGCTCAATACCTCCCCTTACGCTCTCCTGATTTCCAAGCCCAGGCAGTCTTGATGATTTCCTTTACGTCTTTGTATTTTGGATCCCATCCCAGTTTGTCCAAAGCCAACTGAGCATCTGCGATAAGTTTAGTAGCATCACCCTGTCTTCGCTCAGCGTATTCGGTAGGCACTTCCTTTCCAGTCACCTCAGCTGCAGCATCGATCACCTCTTTCACGGAGTAGCCCACTCCTGTTCCCAAGTTACAGGCTATACTCTCGCTTCCTTTGTCCAGATACTCCAAAGCCTTGATATGTGCGTCGCCAAGATCACTCACGTGAATGTAATCCCTAACTGCCGTACCATCTGGAGTATCATAATCTGTACCAAACACCTTGATAGCTGGCCGATCCCCATTGATGGCATCAAGAATAAGTGGAATAAGGTGAGTTTCTGGATCGTGATCCTCTCCAATTTTTCCATCTTCAGCACCACCAGAAGCATTGAAATACCTTAAAAAGACATAGCGCAGGTTATAAGCCACTTCATAATCTTTGATAATTTCTTCTAGCAAGTACTTACTCTTTCCATAAGGACTAACAGGCCTTTGCGGATGTTTTTCATCCAGCGGCATATATTCCGGGTTTCCATAAGTTGCACATGTACTGGAAAAGATAAATTTCAAGCATCCATGATCCACCATGGTTTTGAGTAATGTAAGCGGTTTCGCTACATTATTGACATAATATTTGTGCGGGTGAGATACAGATTCACCAACGTAAGCATAAGCAGCAAAGTGGAGCACGGCATCAAACTTGTGTTTTTCAAAAAGGGATTTTAACAAGGATTCATCCCCTATGTCCCCTTTTACCAACTCTACCTCTTCATCTATGATGGCTTCTGCATGCCCATAGACCAGGTTATCCAATACAATTACTTTGTGGTTTTTCTCCACAAGCATTCTTACTGTATGTGATCCGATATAACCGGCTCCTCCTGTTACTAGTACTGTGCTCATTGTTTCTTATAGTGTATGTCAGATAGTGATTTCAAAGTTGCTGCTGCCATTTCAGCAGTAATATCACGCTGAGGGTTGGCAAACATTTCGTAACCTACCATAAATTTCTTAATTGTGGCAGACCTGAGCAAAGGTGGGTAAAATGAGTAATGAAAATGAAACCCTTCGTAGTTTTTTCCATCTGTCGGCCGCTGCTGCATCCCTGCTGAATAGGGAAACGAGCACTTGAAAAGGTTGTCATACTTGATGGTGATAATGGAAAGAATATCTGCAAAAGCCTTTTCTTCGGCTTTTGTCATGTCTGTGATTGCCTGAAAATGCCGTTTGGGCAGGATCATGGTTTCATAGGGCCATACGGCCCAAAATGGCACCAATACCACGAAATGTTCATTTTCTGAGATCACTCGCTCTCTGACCTCCAGTTCCTGATGCAGGTAATCTGAAAGCATCGAGCGATTGTGATTTTCAAAATACTTCTCCTGAGTTGCTACCCTTTTCGAAATCTCATTTGGAATACTACTTTGTGCCCAAATCTGTCCGTGAGGATGTGGGTTACTACACCCCATAATTGGCCCTTTGTTCTCAAAAATTTGGACATTGCTGATATAATCTATCTCGGAAAGCTCCTGAAATTGCTCCTTCCACATCCTTACCACTTTTACCAAATCTTCCACGGACATTTCAGGCATGGTCAGTGAATGATCAGGGGAAAAGCAGATGACTCGCGACATGCCACGCTCCTCTACACTCCTAAACAAGCCTTCAACGTGCTCTGCCGTACCCTGATCTTCCATTAGTGCTGCAAAGTCATTGTCGAAGACAAAAGTTTCCATATAGTCTGGGTTTACCTCACCACCCATGCGCTCATTGCCCGGGCAGAGGTAACATTTCGGATCATATGATGGTCTAGTGGTGTTTTCCGGATCTTCGGTTTTACCTTGCCATGGCCTCTTTGTCCTGTGTGGCGACACCAGTACCCACTCTTCCGTGAGGATGTTGTACCGCTTGTGCGGCTTCTCAAAATCTTTCATGAAATAGTTATTGCTTGATCAATCCTACGCCATCGGCTATTTGAACCCTGATAGGTGTTATTTCCTTGTCAAATTCCTTTTTATAAGCCACAGAAAGCTCCTGAATGAACAGCTCTTCAGAGCCCTTGTTCACAAGGTTAATGGTACAGCCTCCAAATCCGCCACCCATCATACGAGCTCCCAATACATCAGATCTACTATTTGCAAAATCTGCCATAAAATCAATTTCAGGACAGGAAATCTCATAGTTATCCCTCATTCCGGCTTGTGCAGTGGTCAGGATTTCGCCTAGCTCATGAAAATTGGACTTCTCCATCGCAGAGGTCATTGTAATAACACGTTCATTCTCCTTGATCACATATTCACAGCGCTTGAACACCACCTCTGACATTTCGGTTTGATGAGCCAAAAGCTGATCCATGGACACGTCACGGAGTGATTGCACATTTGGGTAATGTCGACACAAAACCGACACTCCAGCTTCGCATTGTTGGCGGCGGGCATTGTATTCCGAATCAGCCAAACTGTGGCTCACGTTAGAATTACAAAGGATCAGTGAATAATCCTCCAATTCTATTGGAAAGTACTTGTATTCCAGAGACTGACAATCCAGGAGCAGTGCCTGATCTTTTGCCCCCATCATACTGGCAAACTGATCCATGATTCCACACAGCACTCCGGCAAAATTGTGCTCAGCCTTCTGAGACATTTTTACCATTTCAACTTTTTCAAACCCAAGATCAAAAAGCTCATTAAGGGCAAAGCAGGTACCACATTCTAAAGCCGCCGAAGAGGACATACCCGATCCTTGTGGAACATCCCCTGCAAAAACCATATTGAAACCATCGACACTGCCAATCTTTTTGATTTCGGCAACCACGCCCAGGATGTAGTTTTGCCAAGTATTCGGCTTAATGGGGCTGAAGCAAGTCATATCGAACTCAAATTGACCGTTCATATCCAGAGACACCAGCTTGCTTTTCGTAGGGTCTGTAGACTTGCCCATGGCAATATAAATGCTTTGCTCTACTGCCGCGGGTAACACGAACCCATTGTTATAGTCAGTATGCTCACCTATCAGGTTAATTCTTCCAGGTGCTTTCACCAGGATTGGTGTATCGGAGAACAATCTTTTGTACTCAGACACCACTTTGCTTAGAATCTCTTGATTCATCAAATTGGGTTATGGAGTGTATAATGATTATAAGCGTAAACTTAACGTTTATTTTAATTAATACAAAACCTTATTTTTGGGGCTATGACTTATAACCACCCAAAAATGTGGGTATCCATCGACTCGTTGGTTTTTGGATATGATACTGTAGAGAATAATTTAAAAATATTGCTGTTCCAACGTAAAGTTGAGCCATTTGCTGGAGAATGGTCTTTGATCGGAGGATTGGTCAATGAAAATGAAAACTTGTCGGACGCAGCGGAAAGGGTCCTGGAAAAATTCACTGGACTTACAAATGTTTTTTTAGAACAACTCACTGCTTATGGGAAGGCGGATCGAGATCCCGGAGGTCGGGTAGTTTCAGTTTTGTATTGGAGTTTGGTCAAATTGGACGACCTGCACCGAGATATTGCGAACTCACATGGTGCCAGTTGGTTTGGTTTGGATGAGTTGCCTGACCTGGTTCTAGATCATGGAGAAATGGTCAGGCTTGGAGTCTCCAAGCTTGTAGAGAATGCAAAAACCCATCCCATAGGGTTTGAATTACTACCGGAGGAATTTACCCTTCCTCAACTGAAGCAATTGTATGACGCCATCTACGGTAAGTCTATTGACGATCGTAATTTCAGGAAGAAAATCCTTTCAACCAACCTTTTGATCAAGACTGATAAAAAGGATAAATCCACCTCAAAGAAGGGAGCTTTTGTCTATCGCTTTAACACAGAAAAATATGAAGAGCTCAATGAGCAGGGTTACCACCTGGATTTAAGTGTATAATCACTATGCTCCATACTGAAGAACATTATCGTCTCTATTTCGGCAAAAAAGCCACTTACTACCTCGGTGTAGTCAAAGATTATGACACTGGAAAATCGTTGGTTTTTAATCTCTTTGCCTTCCTCTTTGGGCTTTTCTGGATGCTTTACCGCAAAATGTATAGCTCCATTTTTGTGGTGGTCGTGCTTTTATTTCTTGAGGTAATAGTTGAACAAATAATCTTTAATCTTATCAATGCCTCATTGTCAACAGAAACTGTAATAAATCGCATTTCATTGTTTATCTGGGCGTTTATAATTGGTTCATTTAGTAATCGACTATATGTAAGACAGGCAGATAAAAAAATCAATAAGATTCTAGATCAAAATCTATCAGAGGAAGAAACGAACAGAAAAATTAAAAAAGCCGGCGGAGTTACTTTTATTCCGCACTTGTTTTTAGTGCTGGTTCTAATCACTTTGATTTTTCTTGGAAAACAAGGCTTTTTTGTGGGGTATTAGGTTAAAATGTTAAAGGAACTTTCCTTAAAATCAACCAATGGTTACATTAAAAAAAGGCCCACTGTCACCAATGAGCCCCCCAAACTAAATGAAGAGAATTCTAAATCTTATTTACTAAACCGTTCCTGATAGAGGGACTGTGCAGCTGCGGAGACATACACCAATGGTGCATTCCAGTTAATTGCAACTTCATTGGTAGAATAACTGCACTCCTCGTCCACGTAGCATTTTGCCGGTAGTTGACTGGGGTAATCATCAGCACCACAATCCTGGTGTATATTTCTTGGGTTTGGCCCTCCTACAAGAAACCCGGGAATAGGTTCATCAATTTCATCAGAAGCAGACTGCCTGTGGTGTATGCGCATTGGTGAAAGGTTACCAAAACCGGTAACAAAGCAATATCCGGTGGCGTTGCGACCAAGCACATAGTCCAAGCCTGAAAGCGCAGCTTCCAAATATTCTACATTACCAAATAACCTATAGGCATTGATCAATACAATACTCTGATTCATTACATCAGAATTACTCCCCCATTGAAAGCGATCGATCGTCACTCGGTAAGGTGACTCACGCCACTTAGTGAGTAAGTTCTCGGCCAATACCATCAACTTATCTGATGCTTTCTTTTTTAATGAGGTATTGGCATCACTAGATGCAAGAGAAATCAAGGCCAGGGTTTCTACATTCGACCAATTGGGAACGTTCGCATCTGTAATCTGATCAATTGATTTATGCTCTAGATAGGAAAGATCAGATGTTGCCAGATATAGTTCTGAGGCTGCCCAAAAAAATTCATCTTCGAAATGGTTATCCCCGTATTCACCAGTATTAACTGAAGGAAAATCCGGATCATTGGATACTGGGTTTTTAAATACAACCTGTGGGTGGGCCATTGCCCACTTCCAAGCTGCCTTTGCTCTTCTCAAAAGATTATCTGCATATTTGGGATTAGTAGCTCGGATAATTGTACTAGTCTTGGCCATTACTGCTGCAAAATTCAAGGAGGCTGCTGTCCCTTTCTTCACAACAAAGCGCTGAGAAGATGCCTCTGAGGCACGTACAAAACCTTCAAAATTGGCAGTGGTTGTCTTATGAAACACACCCCCATCCAGTGTGTCCTGCATGGTTTCCATCCAGCGTACATTCCACAGTATTTCATCCAATAAGTCCGACTGTCCATTCGTACTCTCTGGAATATTCCATGTCAGGGTATCCAATAGATTATCAAAATGTTCGTAAGCGATCAGAAGTGTGTAAGTAGTAATGCCGGAGTTTACGACATATTTGTTGAAGTCTCCTGCGTCATACCACCCATATGGAGTGGAAATAGGTGTACCAGCATTCAGGAAATCACCTGCCGCAGAGGCATGCACCAGCACTGATGTGTCTGGATGAGAAAAAGGTCTCTTGTAAATACCAGCATATTGTTCTTCGAGCTGCGTGGTGGCCCTGTTATAATAGAAGGTCTTGGCACTGGCTTTGATCAATTCAAGATATGGGTTTTCGGTAATTTTAAAATGGCTTGATTTTACTCCTCCACTTTCTATATAAAAAGTACCTGGCTCCTCGAAAGAAGAAAAATCCAGCACTGCAACATTCTCGCCAGATTGATCCCAATTTGTAGATGAAAGGACAGTTCCTTTGTAAACGGACTCATTCTGAGCATTCTTTATTTCAAAATACTCCTCAAGAGGGCTAACAATTGCAGCTGTTTTCATTCCCATTGGAAAGAAACCAACCTGATTGACCCTTATTGCGGTTTCAGAATGACTATTCTTATCCACAAAAGCACAACGACCTAAAATGACAACACAGATACCTATCACTAATAATCCAAATGAGGGATAGATCTTTTTCATTACAAACATGATCTGATTAACCTTTCTAAACAGTATCCAATCTTTTAAAAAATATTACACCTATTGGCTCCAGACTGTACAATTTGAGTAAATAAACGGGTCGGTCACTTGACCGACCCGTTTGAAACATTAACCCAACAAACTATTTCAGTCCAATATGGTCTATAAAGACGGTTCCGGCCCAGTCAGTATCTTGAAACTGTAATTCGAAAATACTAGCAGGGTTGTTAAAGTCTGAAAGCGGAATTTCAACATCAACCCATCCATTGGCTTTCATCGATACCTGTTTAGAAGCGGAAGTGCCTCCTTCAGTAGGTATTAAGTTAACTTGAATATTAGCTCCATCAGTAATATCTGCACCATAAATTGAGAATGCTAAATGTGTCATTCCGGCAGTGGACAATGGAGAATTACCCCATGCGCCAAACTGAGCAGCTCCACCCCAGCCTCCTGCATAGGTAGCTTTTATGGCAGCCTCACCACCACGTGGGTTCTCTTGATTTGTAAAATCTGTGGTGGATCCACCCCAGCCACCACCGCCACCAAATGGTGAGCTTACAGCGTCATTGTATATAAAAGTAATGATGTCTGGAAGCAGTCCAAGTGGCTCATCTACAGTAAGACCTATTTCATCTATGAAGACAGTCGTATTGTTAGTAGCGGCATCTCCATTGTTGTTTTTAATACGGAGTTCACTGACATTATCAGAACCAGCAAGATCTGCCAAAGGCACCACGATCTGATGCCATTTATCACCTACGAAATGTGCGGGATAAAAGTCACCATTGTTGTCAATCTGAGCAATGATATCAGATTCCTCTCCCTGTACGTACACATAGAATACAAGGTAATTGTATCCATTAAATACATTGGCAGCACCAGAATTATGGATTTGCATCGCACCATATGCATCATTGAATACCGTTTTGATTGCTAAATCTCCGTTAGCAGGGTTTTCATCATTGTTATAGTCCTGGCTGACATGACCCCAGCCACCCCAGGCTTCCCAGCCATTTTGAAGTCCATCATTGTAGATGTAGTAATCAAGCGTAGGGAAACCACCTGTTGGAGGTAATTTCAATAGTGCTCCTTCAAGTGCAGCTCCATAACCATGAATAGTTACATAGTTAATAGCTCCTTGAGAAGCGGCTTCCGGAATATTAAAAGAAATTTCCGTTGCATTATGTGTCAAAAAGGTGGAAATGGATCCAGCTCCAGGTAACACTAACTCTGCTATCAAATCTAAATCAGAACCTGTGATCACCATCACATCCACACCTGGCTTTGCCGGAGAAGGAGTTAACGTACTTACTGTAGGAAGTATAATAGTTAGTTCTTCCGTAGCCACGTCAACTGGTGAAGCTTGCTTCAAAGTAATCGCACCTTTAACAACTGTAGCGGGTACATTTACCACTATCGATGATGCAGACTGACTCTTAAACTCTGACCTCAAGATTGAAACGCCATCGGCAAAGATCGCTTCCGTTACCAAATCAAGATCGGTTCCTTCAATAGTCAAATCACTTGTATGCCGAATAGACGCGGGGCTCAATCCACTAACTGTAGGAAGGGTTACCTCAAGCTGTTCTTCCGTAGCAAACGTCAATGGTTCTGTTCCCCCAGAGGAGAAAATCAAAAACCCGGACTGTGCTTCCATTGGAACTTCCACAACCAACTCAGTTAGTGATTGACTTACAAAGTCATCTTTGGTCACAGTCAAATCCGAAGGAAAGGTTACAGTTTCAATCCAGTTCAACTTATCACCTGTTATAGTGATATTTGTCCCAGGTTTTGCTTTGGCTGTAACACTATTTAAGACAACCGGTACTTCGAAGTTGAGCATGGTTTTAGTTTGCAAACTATCACCCGCATTCGTTTTTAGAATAACAAATCCAGCTTCCGCTGACGGTGGTACCGTCAATTTGATCTGTGTAGCACTCTGACTAGAAAATGCATCTTTTGAGATTTCCACAGAAGGTCTGAACACCACGGAGGAAATTTTATCCAGGTTAGTTCCTATAAAGATAATATCATCTCCATGCTTAACACCTGCTGGCCCAAAGCTCAACAGTTCAACCTCAGAGGTTCCCATTTCATCCTCTTCGCAGGCTGTGGCAAATATCAGGGAGAACACCACAACTAATGTGGCAATCCCCTGATAACTATATCTAAATATATTTTTCATATCTCACTGCTTAATTAAGGTTGAACAAATCGAATATTATCGATATATAATTCGACGTAGTTACCGTCATTTTCCGGTGAACCAATGATCCAGGTGCTTAGTGAACCCGCGGCTGTTTCAATAAATTTCTGTCCCGGTGTATACACGATAGCATCCGGTGCATCAATAAAGTATTGGAATTCGGTCATCGGAATCACTACGGTGATCCATTTACCATCAGTGGAAACCTCTTCTCCAGCGGACTGCCATGGTCCCCAAATAGCACGTGCATTGATACTGTTACTCCAGATTTCCTGATTGCTGCCAGTATGCGTTGGCGGTGCAAGACAGAAGTTTAAAAACCCTCCGTACCATGTATTGATTTTGGCTTCAAACTTCATCACATACTCCTGATAAGAATTCGGGTAATATGGATAAAAATTAGAGTCTCTATTTGGATCACTACCACCCCAGTACTCCATTACCTTGGAGGATTGAGAAGGAGCGCCCGGTCCTTCATCACGCTCATTGGCTCCGATATTTCCACCTACAATCAGGTAGTTACCATCTATTGGGCCATCGGTATTGTCGGTCATCCCGATTCTCCATCCATTGGCTACCAGATCATCAAAATTCAAAACGATGTTTCGTGAATCCCATACATGAAATGTAGAAGTAGCCGAACCAAAATTGGTAGTTACGGTAACCGCACCTTCTGTAGCTCCTACTGGTACTGGTACAACCAGTGTATTCTGGTCAACTACAGTAGCTTCTACTTGCCCTCCGCCAGCAAAATCCACAGTGACGGGAGTTACATCAAAAAAGTAGTCTCCGTTGAGGACCAGTGCCTCACCATCTTGTGGCCATTCGTTTACAGCACTGTAGATTTCCGGTGCCGGAATAGTCACTTCAAACGAAAAAGCCAAGGTATCCAAATGATCATCGACCAGATACAGCTCATTGGTCACATTCAGTGGAGCTACACTTGGCACGGATACGATAATCGTATGATTTGTTACCCATGACGGGGTAATATTGGCCTGTCGGTCATTAAACCATACTTCTCTTGTGCCACCAAGGTTTTCACCCATAATCACGATTCCTGCACCCAATTCAGCTCTTACAAGCAACGAATCACTTTGCTCAGGATTAGTCACTCTGATGTAGCTTATAGAAGGCGCACCATTAGGTTCTTCTAATGGCACCCCGTCTTCATCTTCACATGAAGTAAGCCAGAACATGCTCACCACTACCAACGGTAGCAGCAATCGGTATATATTAATATTTCTTTTCATCTCTTTCAAATTAATCTTCAAAATAGTCCACTACATCCGCTCCTGGCTTAAGCAACGGATTCACCGTTTGTTGCTGTGCAGGAATAGGCATCACCATATCACTTGCCGTAAAAGTGATCACTGGATCATTATTGACATTATCAGGATTGGTGCCGACACCCCCACCTGCTGGTACCAACTCGTATCCTGCAGGATCGTTTTCCAAATCATCATTCGGATCAATTCGATAGTAGCGATCTGTTCTTCCCTGGTTGTTCAGATAGTTAAGCGCATCATTGGCATCACGATAGAATCTTCTCCGTACATCCAACCATGCCAACCCTTCCAGGCCAAACTCTACTCTTCTTTCGTTGAATAACCTTTCGTATGTCAAAGGAACTCCAGGATCTCCAAGCCCGGCACGATCTCTTACCGCCAAATAGCTATTATATCCCGGGCCACCAGCCAGACTGGCTTGTGTTCCCAACAATGCTTCTGCGTGGAGCAAATAAACATCCGCCAAACGCAACATATACATATCCAAAGGTGAATCCTGGTTAGAGATGATGTAGCCATGATCAGCCACTCCACCTACCACATACTTCTTCAGGTTATTTAGTGTTGGTGTGGCTCCTTCCATCTGAACATCATCCTCATCCCTGGACACTATTTCATAGAGATATCCACCACCTATGTAGCTATACTCATCCCCATTCTGCATATAAATAGCCCGTCTTCTCTCATCTTCCATGCCATTGGCGTTGTTGATCAGGTTTTGGACATAACTAACCGTCATGCCTTTACCACCACCCCATGCCTGAGCATCTCCAGTGATACGGGAGTGACGTGCATATCTGGCTTGACGACTATTTCCAGTACCATATCCCTGGTTGATAAACTGGATGCCCCATAGAATCTCAGGATCATCTTCATTGTCAATTTTGAATAGGTCTTCATAATTACTAGCAAGGCTAAGTCCACTATTGTTGATCACATCAGCAGCATAATCAGCAGCAATTTGGAAATCTTCAGCACTACCTACATTTGGGTTACCACCTGCAAATCGCTGACCAAGCGTAACATGTAGTTTTGCCAACATTCCTTTGGCGGACCATTGGGTCACTCTTCCTGCTACATCAGAGGTAGGCAGATTCTCTGCTGCAAAAGCAAAGTCCCTGCGTGCAAACTCATAGATATCTTCAGTCTTGTTTTTAGGCTGAAACAAATCTCCCGCTGCCACTTTAGCAGCCGGTTGCTCAATTATTGGCACTGTCTCCCAATACTCCACGAGTAAGAAATAAGCAGCTCCCCTGAAAAACCTTGCTTCACCAAGTGCTGCATCGATCACAGCCTGATCAACTCCATGTCCACTCGCGATGGTGGGCATATCATCAATGATTAGGTTGGCATATGATATCACATTATAGAGTCCCTGAAAGCCACCATCGATATACGGATTGCTCTCATTGAAAGAAAGGTAAAAGAACTGACCTTCCTGATCCCAGTTATGATGCATGTCCCCAGCAAGAAGATCTCCTGCTAACCATCCAAACTGGTCTTGATATCCAAACCATGGATCGTGGTACAATGAAGCCGTGGCTTGTCTTATTTCATTGCTATTTTTATACCAGCTCGCCACAGTGGACTGGTCTTCAGGAACAAATTCCAGAAATTCATCCCCACATGCGCTTGTCAAAAACATGACCAAGCTTAGGAAAATACTATTTATATAAGTTTTCATTTTTCTTAGGGTTTTGATGTTTAAAAATCGAAATCCAAACCAACTGTGAAAATTCTAGGAGATGGGTAACGACCCAAATCCCATCCTTGTCTCATTGGATCCTGATTAAATGCACCTACCACTGGATCAAGTCCTGTGTATTCTGTGAAAGTGGCCACGTTTTGAACATTGGCATACACTTGAAGTCTTGACAATTGAACTGCACTAGCCCATTTCTGAGGTAAATTGTAAGCAAGCTTCAGGTTTTGAATTCTCACGTAACTGCCATCCTCAATCCAACGTGTTGACATCACGTGATTCTGGTTCTCTGCTCCATTGTCAAACCTTGGCATATTGGTTTCAGGGTTGATCAATTCTACATCATCAATGTTATTGATATCTGTGCCTCCCTCTATCAAACGAGTGCGTGCACGGTCTTTTACAGCCACTGCCTGGTTGGCAAAAATACCAGTCATTGATTCACCTCTTGCCCGAGTATAGTTCAGAATATCTCCGCCAATAGATCCTAAAATGAATGCATCAAGGGTAAATGGCCCAACGGTGATACTATTTGAAAATCCAAAAGTAAAGTCAGGATTTGGATCACCTATGAAAGTCTGATCTTCAGGGGTAATGAACCCATCACCGTTGACATCTTTCCATTTCACATCACCCAACCACAACCCAACGGTCCGGTCAATTAGGTTCTGGTCTTCACCATTGTTGATCTGAACTGCATGGTTCTCAATTTCCTCCTTAGAGGTGAAGATTCCTTCCATCACATATCCATAGAATTGGCCAACGGGATACCCTCCACCTATGGTCCTGGTAGCTTGCTGGAATCCAGTATACCAATAGACATTTTGATAAAATTCTAGATCCTGAAGATCCAAAATCTTGTTTCGGTTCATAGAAAAGTTAGCATTGCTAGACCACTTGATGAACCCATTGTCTATGTTGATAGAGTTAAAGGATACTTCGATTCCCTCATTACGCATGTCACCAACATTGGCAATAGGGCCATTGATCCTATTTCCATAGGTACCAGGCAATTGCTGCTGAAGCAACAGATCATTGGTGTATTTCCTATAGGCATCAAAAGTCAGGTTTAGTCTACCGTCAAACAACCCAAGGTCCAACCCAACATTGACAGTTTGAGTTGCTTCCCACTTAGCAAATGGATTGGAGTAGCGTTGATTTCTCACCGCCGGCCCAAACTCAGTGTTTAGAGCATTCAAAGCTGATCCAAAAGCATAGTTAGCAATCTCCTGGTTACCAACTTGTCCCCATCCAGCACGTAACTTTAGGTTGTCAATAAGTGAAGTTTGCGGCATAAATGGCTCATTGGAAATCCTCCAACCCACAGAGGCAGATGGAAACCAACCCCATGCATACTCAGATCCAAATCTTGAAGAACCATCACGTCTGATAGTACCTGTAACCAGATAGCGATCATTGAAAGAGTAAATCCCCCGAGCAAACTGTGAGCTCAGTGCATTCCATCCTTTATAGCCTGTATTGGCTATGTTGGAGATATCTCCCTGATTCATTACCTGGATGTCATTCGGCAAGTTCACTTTGTACCCTGTAAATCCTTCATATGCTCCACGCTGTGCCTCATAACCGGCCATAACAGTCATGTCATGCTTATCCAGCTTTAAGTTATAGGTGGCATAGGTTTTCCAAAGCCAGAAAAATGACTCTGAGCTTCTTTGTGCAAACTGACTAATTTGGTTTTCGAAAGTTCCCCACTTGAAAGTTGGGAAGAATGACTTGTTAGTGCCATTGTTATAGTCAACTGCCAACTCTGTTCTTACTTTCAATCCATCAATTACCCCAACTTCTGCAAAAAGGTTATTCATTACACGGTTGGAAAGGTTGGTGTTGTTACGAACCAGTGCCATGGCCACAGGGTTGTTGCCAACCTGCGCCGAAGGATTCTGCTGCTGAGGCCCGGCGAACGTACCATCAAAGTTCCTCACAGGAATGTGCGGTGGCATGGAAGCTGCCTGGGCAATTACACCATCACCTCCATCTGTATTGATAATGCGCTCATCTTTTCTGGACAGCGACATACTCGTTCCGATTTTCAACCAGTCTCTTACCTGGTTGTCAACATTCAAACGAACGTTAATTCGATCAAAATCAGATCCAATAACGATTCCATCCTGCTGCATATATCCTGCTGACAAAACATACTGGAGCTTCTCTTCTCCACCAGTGAATGTCATCGAGTGACTTTGCATTGGTGCCAAACGGAAAATAGCTTCCTGCCAGTCAGTACCTTCACCTAACAGGCTTGGGTCTGCAAAATTATCATTTGAGTTGATCGTGGATACTTCCTGTGCCACTTCATTGTTATACTCAGCATACTCCCGCAGGTTCATCATGTCTACAGTTTTGTAAACATCCTGCACGGCATAAAAGCCATTATACGAAATCTTGGATTCACCTTTCTTACCTCGCTTGGTTGTAATGATAATTACACCATTGGCAGCTCGTGAGCCGTAGATTGCAGTAGCCGAGGCATCTTTCAGTACCTCTATACTGGCTATATCATTTGGGTTGATAGAGGCCATCGGGTTACTTGCAGCACCCTGCTGACCACCAGATCCACCTTGCCAGTCAAATCCGGTAATTCCCTGAGCTTGTCCACCTACCTGGATTCCGTCAATTACATAAAGAGGCTCACTACTCTGAGTCAAAGAGGTAGTACCACGAATCCTGATGGAAACAGCTCCTCCAGGTTGACCAGAATTTTGAGTAGCCTGTAAACCAGCAACACGACCTTGTAAACCCTGGTCCAAACTTGCATTAACAGATTGCATCAGTGCATCTCCATTAAGGGAAGCAACCGCACCGGTTAAGTCACTCTTTCGTTGAGTACCATAACCTATTACTACTACTTCCTCAAGTGCAGACACATCTGTATCTAACACAAGGTCCATGGTAGACTTGTTCCCCACAGGCAGTTCCTGTGTTTTAAAACCTACAAATGATACAACGATTGTTGCACCATCGCCTACACTAATTTTGTAGTTACCATCAATGTCTGTAATGGTACCGTTCGTTGTTCCTTTCTCCAGAATAGTCACACCGGGTAAAGTACTGCCGTCTTCACCGGAAGTGATCACTCCAGAAACCGTTCTCTCCTGTGCAGTGGCTGATACAACCACAAACACTAGTAAGAAGGTAAACATGGAGGGTATCCATCGTTTCAACGACTTCAAGCCCTCTGCTGTAGAATTACTTCTCATAGATCATCATTTATGTTTTACAACTTGGTTATTTTAATACAGGCTCTTCTTCAAAACCTTACCAATATTACTTAGTGCCCAACCAAGCCACATACATCATTTGCGCTCAAAATGGTATCAAAATGTCAAACATGATTATTCCGTGATAAACACCTGCTCAAGTTCAATATTAGGGTCTTTTTATTGTACTATTCAAATACAGATGCATCGATTGCATTAATATCAAAAGATGTTGAGATAGAAATATTATGATTATTTTAACAAAATGATGTTATCAATGAAAATCGATCAACAATAATCCTGAACACTTATCAAAAAGGCATAAACCAAACCTGCTTTACACAAATAATACCCCTCATCAGCACATTTAATCCGCATTTCAATCGATTGATTGAGGCATTTCAAGGAGAATCATAAAAAAAGGCCGATTCTTTACGAAACGACCCTTATTTAGTGTGTTCACTTCAGAAACTAATAGCTAAAAGTCGGTGATTTTATAGTAGGCTTTTTTAGGCTCATGATTCTCATCGAAAAGCAAAGGGTAATCTTTGCGATTAGCAACCGGGAAATGATCTAACCAACTGTACTTATCAGAGATATTCCAGAAAGTAACGGCATTTAGTTTATTCTTATACTCTCTGAAAACCCTAAAAATCATCTCATACTGCTCAGCTTGTAACTGTTGTTGCTCCTGTGTGAAACTATCAACATCCGTAGCGCGCTTTTCTCTCCTGGAATGCTCCTTTGGGTAAACCGATACGTCGAGTTCAGTTATCTGTACCTTTAAGCCAAGGGATGTGAATCGCTCAATAGTTGCCCGCAAGGTTTCTTCATTTGGTTCGTAGATTGACCAGTGCCCCTGAATTCCTACACCGTCTATTGGAACACCTGCTTCTTTAAGTCCCTTCACCAATTGATAGATTTTCTCTCTTTTTACCGGGTTAATGACTTCATAATCATTGTAAAACAACTCAACATCAGGGTCGGCTGCTCTTGCATATTCAAAAGCTTTAGCAATAAACTCTTCGCCACATATCTCGTACCATTTTGAATTCCTATAAAATTCATCCTTGCTATCAGAAATTGCTTCATTCACTACATCCCATGCATAAATATCGTCTTTGTATCTAGACACTACTTCTGTAATGTGTTTTTGAAGTCGGTTTAACAGTTCCTCTTTACTCACGTCATTGCCGGCCTCATCCACGAAAATCCACTTAGGGGTTTGATTGTGCCAACACAAAGCATGACCTCTCATCTTCAAATCGTTTGCCCTGGCAAATTCCACGATCGTATCGGCAGGACCCCAATTGTAGCGATCCGCTTCAGGATGAATTGGACCCATTTTCATCACATTTTCTGGAGTCATGCTCTCAAAGTGGGTTTTGATCAGTTGAGCCTGATCACCCTGCATCGCTTTTGGAAAGACTGCAACACCTACAGGAAAATATCCTTTATAATAATCCTTCAAACCTTTGCTGTCCTTTGTTTCTGAACTGGTAGAAGTCGTGCTCTGGCAACCTGCCAAAAACATGAAAATTAAACCTATTACGAATTGCCTTATGTTATGCATTGCTATAAAACCTTTATGCGTCTGGTAAATTGATTTCCACTTATGGTTGAAATTTGAAAAATATAGGTCCCAGCACTCATACCTTCAGGTAAATTAATTTTGGAGTCACTCAGTACGAAAGATTCAAAAGCCACTTTCCCTGTCATATCGATAGCCTTGACAGAACGAATCGCTTCGTGAAAACTAACATTCATTTCTCCCTTGGCAGGGTTTGGGTAAATTGTTAGCTCATTCAAAAGGTTTTCCCTTAGAGGTTTTGGGGAAGTATCTGTCTCTTCAACATATTCTCTTAGCCAGCCAAGAGCTGGTCTTTCAGAACCGTCAATATCGATTAAATATGCCTTTTGCGGATTGCGCCAAAGACCAGGTCTAAATCCCCAAAGAGTGATCCCTATCACTGATGGATGCTCCCAAAGTAAAGGAAAGATTCGCTTGTAGTCCTGAAGTTGATCATTATCTGTAGGGCCATCTATATCGAGTTCAGTGACCATAATTGGAAGTTCTGTTTCAGCCAGTTTATCGAGAACCCCCTCCATGGTTTCATTGGTAGTGGTAGTGGTAAAAGCATGCCCCTGTACCCCTACAACATCAATCAGCTCTTCCTCTTTAAGCAAATTCACTATTTTCACATAGGTAGTTGCTCGATTTGGGTTATTCAGGATGTTGTATTCATTGATGACTAGTTTGGCATTAGGAAAACGCTCATTGGCCAAACGATAAGCGGTTAAAATCCACTCAAATCCTGAAGTCCCTGTTCCTCCAAGTGCTTTGAAATAGTTGCCATTTCCTGCTCCATTTGGCGGATCGTTTAAAGGTTCGTTGATGACTTCCAGGTAATCAATATCGGGATATCGCTCAGCTACGGCATCCATCCACTCAATGATCTCCTCTAATTGCTCTTCATCACTTAAACTTTCGATCCAGGTGGGTTGCTGGTTTCCCCAAAGCAACACATGAAAGCGAAAGATGTAAGCATTGTCTTTAGCAAAATTATAAGCCGCATCAAGTTGTGTCCAGTTGTAACTATCGCGTGTTCCCTCCACACTTCCCCATTTCCCGGCATTCTCCGGAGTTACCTGGTTCCAATATTTCTCAAAATCTTTAATCTGTGAACTGCTGTGAACGCTTCCGAGAAACTTCTCTTTGCCATCAGCAATTGGAGACTGGGCTTGTACCAGAATGGCTCCCAACAATAAGAAGGTTATCAATGAATTCCTGATCATTTTAAATTCAGATTAGTTGTTTTGAAAGATGAAGCACCCAAATCAAGGCTTCTTTGTGTAGGTAAGCAACCACCAATGGACACCTTAAAGGCACCTTTTTCCAATTTCTGGTTTCCATTCTCATCGATTAGCTCAAGCATATCTGACGAGATCTCAAAAGTGACGGATTTAGTCTCACCTGCCTTCAGGGTAGTTCGCTTAATTCCCTTCAGGTCAAATAGAGGCACCCTTACGCTTGCTTCTACATCTGTGAGATAGAGCTGAACAACTTCCTCAATATCTAATTTTCCGCTGTTTGTAACCTGGACAGTCGCACTGATTTTACCACCCTTCTTCATACTCGATTCAGATAGTTTAATGTCCGAGTATTTCACAGTAGAGTAACTCAAACCAAACCCAAAAGGATAAAGGGGTTCTTTTTCCATGTACTTATAAGTACGGCCGACCATCGAATAATCGTTGTAATCCGGAAGTTGGTCAAATGATTTAGGGAATGTAACAGGCAGTCTTCCACTTGGGGATGTTTTTCCAAATACAATATCCGCCAGTGCACTTCCACCTTCTTCTCCAGGGTACCACACTAACAACACGGCATCAGCTATTTCATGCACTTCAGCCAGGTTCATGGGGCTACCACCTGTCACAATCGCAATTACCGGATTGTTATTTCCATCTTTTATTTTCTTAAGGTAGTCAATCTGGTTTTGAGGTAAATTGTAATTTAACCGATCACCAAAATCATCGGAAGCAATAGCAGCACCTTCTTCTCCTTCAATTACCCCGGTGATTCCCATTACATAAAAAGTAGCATCTGAAGTATGCGCCACACCAGAAGCCCAATCAATAGGATTGGCGTTTGGCCTGTCCAACAATGTACCAATTCTATACTGAACCTGGCTACCTGGCCCCACTGCTGAAGCAATCCCTTCCAGAAAGGTGACCATATTTGGATTTACACCATAATAGTTTCCGATCAGAGGCCCGATTCCGTCTGCATTAGGCCCAGTCACATAATATCTATTCAAATTGTTCTTCAACGGCAGTACACCATTATTCTTCAGCATCACAATTGATTTGGTCGCAGCTTCTTTTGCTAAAGCTCTATTCGCTGCACTATTCACCACTTCAGTACCGATTTTATTATAAGGATTTGATTCCTTACTGTCAAACAAGCCAAGTTTGAAGCGGGTTTCCAACAATTTCACAAGTGCATCATCAATTTCCTTTTCGGTAATCAAGCCCTGGTCTACTGCATCTACCAACGCAGGGTATGAGTTGCCACAGTTGAGACTTACTCCGGACTTCACTGCCAGGGCAGATGCCTCGGCCGCATTTTTAGAAATCCCGTGTCCATTTTCGGCATAAAAGTCTACAATAGCCCAGCAGTCACTCAAAATATGTCCATCAAATCCCCACTCATCACGTAGCAGATCTCCCAGCAAGGTCTTGTGCGCACAGCATGCTTCACCATTGGTTCGGTTATATGCACACATTACAGACTCAACATCAGCATCCACCAATGCCTTAAAAGCAGGAAGGTACGTTTCAAACATATCCTTAGGTGTGGAAATTGCATCAAATTCATGACGGAGGCGCTCCGGCCCACTATGAACTGCGTAGTGTTTGCCACAAGCAGCCGTTTTCAAATATTTTGGGTGATCTCCCTGCAATCCCTTCACAAAGGAAACTCCCAATAAAGAGGTTAGATATGGATCTTCTCCATATGTTTCCTGACCCCTACCCCATCTCGGGTCTCTGAATATATTCACGTTAGGTGTCCAGAAAGTCAATCCACTATATCTCAAATAGTTGCCCTGTGCCGAAGCAGCATTGTACATAGCCCGAGCTTCATCTGAAATAGCCGAAGATACCCGGTAGGCTAAATCTGCATCAAAAGTGGCACCTAGACCAATAGCCTGGGGAAATACGGTAGCAATACCCGCTCTACCTACTCCATGAAGTGCTTCATTCCACCAATCATATGGAGGAATATCCAAGCGGTCAATAGCAGGTGCGTTCATGATCATTTGGTCTACTTTTTCTTCCAACGAAAGTTGAGCCACCAGATCGCGAGCACGCTCCTCCGTTGATAATGACTCATCAAGGTAGACCTGACTAAAAGTAAATGGGCATATTACTACACTAAAAAGAACAAAGGCAAATATTTTTCTCATCATATTGGGATTAGGGTTTTCGTAATGAATTAAAGGTAAAGGTTGTTACTTTTAACTAATAGTCATTTTGACAATATGTATATTGATCGTTGACAAATAGTACCCTCACACCTTATAAAAAGTGAAGCAAAACCCCAACCAAGAGCAAAATTAAACCACTAGTGCCTCCAGACACGATGAAAACGGATACCCAAACCTGATTCAATCGCAATGATGTATGTGCCTTTTGGAAGTGAGCTCAGGTCAATTACACACTGATCTTTAGTCTTCACCACATCCACATGCATTTGCTTCCCTTTTAGGTCATAAAGCATAATATGATTTGCTGTGGTTTTCTTCAGATCAATGTACACCAGACCTGCCGTTGGATTTGGGAATACGCGAACGCTTGGTGCTACCAATTTGTCTGTAGACAGTACATCATCGGGGAATTCCGGGCTTTGGTAATTGGAGAAATCAGGTAGTTCGTCAAGTGTGATGACATACTCATGTTGATACACTTTAATGATGTGGTCCAGATCATTTTTGCCACCGCCTATAATAAAGTCTCCTGACCATACCATAAACCAGCTCCAGCGTGCCTGCTGATCAGCCAAAGCATCCGGATCCGGGATGGTTCCTGTTTCAGAAAGGGAAATCACTTTCTTTCCTTCATGAATTCCAGCCATATCATCAAACATGCTAAAGTTGGCTGCGTAATTCTTGTCTTCCAGATAGATATCTGCACCAATGATATCCACGTAATCATCTCCGGGATACCAGTCCAATGCTTCTTCTGAATTGGTACCTGTCCATACCCAAATCAAATTATTCAAATCATGCTCATTGGTCAATCGGTCATACATGAGCTTCCATAACCAAATGCAGACCTCTGGCCCATAATCTCCCCACCAAAACCACGTGCCTTCAGCCTCATGCAATGGTCTCCACAATACTGGCACATTGCTCGCTTGCAAGCGCTTCAACTGCACGGCTATTGCATCAATATCTCTCATTATTACTTCATAATGCTCTGAATTAGGATCATTCATTGCAATGGTAGGATCAAAGGTGGTAGCATAGGAGTAGAATCCACTCCACCACCGAGCCTCTTCGGTATCGATTAAGTCCATGGGTGCATTCCAGTGCCACATCATAGAAACGATACCATGAGATTCCGTCCACCACTTAATGGCCTCTTCTGTGTCCAAAGAAGTGGTACCATGCGCTACCCGGGAAGGCGAGTAATCAATTAAATCAAACCCTTTCATGGCTGGTTTGTGACCAGAGAGATTTTCAAGATAATTTACCTCTGTGCTGCCACCTAGGGTTGCTTGCTGACCGGAAATGATTCGATGACCATAGTAATCCCTGAAAAACTGATAGAGTACTTGCGCTTCCGAACTCGGACTTGGATGAATAAGTTGCTCCGGGTAATTATGGATTTCGTTTCGGTTAGTTGGAGCTACACGGACGTAATCGAGTTCAAAGTACCCCCAATTTTTAACCACCCTGATTCGGTTTTTCCCTGGCTCTAAAATGATCTTTCCGAAATAACTCTCCTGGAAAGCCTGGGATTCCGGAAATATCTGTCCTCCGACAAAAGTTCCATTGACGTAAATATCATTGGTCTTCTCACCATTAGGACCAGCGTAACCCACCCAAAGATCATACAAACCAGATTGAGCAACTTCTATAGGAATGGAAACAGCATCATTGTCATTATCAAAACTGGTTACATAACCTTCACCGGAAAATCCAGCGTGTGAATTTCCGATAACAGTTCCGGTGAGGGTTCCACTTTCAGCCTCTGCCTTCTGTGCTAAACAGCCTAAGGAAATGGTCAATAATACAAGACTGGAACAGGCCTTCAACATGCTAGGTGTATGATGCATAATTGCAAACATTTTGGGTTAAACTTTTGATATTCAATTTTAACCCATCTCAGAGCAACCCCTCTGTATCATTTGCCACCAGTTTAGGTTCAAAATGTCTTATCACAATTTATTCCACTCCATTCTGCTTTGTGGAAGCTGTGGACGCATACTTGGAAGGTAACATCTTGTACGCTTTCTTGAAATATTTGGTGAAGTATTTCGGATTGTTAAAACCTACTGTATAAGCCACTTCTGCTACATTCAGTTGGCTCTTCTCCAGCAATGCAGCTGCTCGTTTGATACGCACCTCCCTGATAAATTCAATTGGTGTCTTACCTGTCAATTCAAGGATTTTCTTGTAAAGTTGCCCTCGACTTACAGCCATTTCGCTGCTCAGCTCCTGCACAGAGAAATTCGTATTGGAAATGTTGGCATCTACGAGCTCCAGTGCCTTTGTAATGAACTTTTCGTCTAACGAAGTGATCTCGATTTCCTTTGGTTTGGCCTCAATACGATGCTCGGAGGCCAGAATCAGTTTTTGTAGTTGAATGGCTGACCTAATTGTCTGTACCAGTATTTCAAAGTTGAAAGGCTTGGTGATGTACTCAATAGCACCAGCCTCAAATCCTTCCAGCTTCTGATCATCTGAATAATGAGCCGTGAGCAAAATCACCGGAATGTGAGCGGTCCGTGGATCATTTTTTATCTTCTTACAAAGATCCACTCCATTGATCTCCGGCATCATAATATCTGTGACAACAAGGTCTGGCGAATTAGCAAGAATCTTTTTCCAGGCGTCTTTGCCATTTGGCGCTTCATAAATATTGTAAATGTCTTTAAGGTTATCCTTGAGATAAAACCTGAAATCAGCATTATCATCCACAAGTATAATGGTAGCATTTTGATCCTTGTGAATGAATGCCACTTCTTCTTCCAGTCCATCGATCACATCGTGTGGTTCCATAAACTCACTGAGCTTCTTCATTGGCAGTTCAAAAATGAAACTACTGCCCTTACCCACTTCGCTCTCCACCCAGATTTTACCATCGTGCATTTCCACGAACTCTTTTGTAATTGAGAGTCCAATGCCACTTCCATGATTCAGGTTTTGTGAAGATTCATTGTCCACCTGGAAAAACCGATTGAATACGTCATTGATTCGATTGTCAGGTATGCCTATACCAGTATCAGTCACCGTTATTTTGATAGTATGTACATCCTCACGATAGGCAACATCCTTAACTGTTACATCAATTTTACCACCTGAATGAGTAAACTTAAAAGCATTGGAAAGCAGGTTAAACATAATTTTCTCTACTTTGTCCCGATCAAAAAGCGTCAGAAATTCATTCATGTTGGAATGGAAATGCAACCTTACATGACGATCATTGGAGAGATCAGAGAAAGACTCAATGATACTCTTAATAAAATCCACAAGATCACCGGTAGCTAATGACAATCTATGTTGATTCGCTTCCATTTTTCGAAAGTCCAGCAATTGATTGACGAGTGTCAATAGCCGCTTGGCATTCCGATAAATCATTTGATAATTCTTCGAATTCTGGGCATCAGCACTTAGCTTCAACAGCCGTTCTATTGGCGTGATAATAAGTGTGAGTGGTGTTCTAAACTCGTGGCTAATGTTGGTGAAGAATTTGATCTTCATCATATCAAGCTCGTGCAATCGCTTGGCTTCCAGTCTGTCCTGAGCAATCTTGGCCCGGAAGCGTTCCTTGTCAATAATGGCTCTCCTGGTGAAATACAAGCCAACAATCACTAGAAAAACATACAAGGTATAGGCTACTGGTGTTTGCCACCAAGGGGAAAGAATCTGAATATTCAGCGTCTTTGCCTGATTGTTCCATCGCTGCGTTTGATCGCTGGCCATTACTTCAAACTGATAATTTCCAGGATCCAGGTTGGTATAATTAGCTCTATGGATATTTGGCCTGATCACCCAATCATCATCGAATCCAATAAGTCGATACTTATAATTGATGTTTTCCTGACGGTAAAAACTCAACGAAGTAAACTCTACGGTAAACGAGTTTTCGTCGTGCTCAAGCTTTAAAACATCGGTGTTGTTCAACCCATTTTCGAACCAGTGGCGATCGTTGAAAAAGTCTCCGGGCTTTATTTGCTGATTGGAAATAAAGAAGTTGAGGAAAACCAGCTTATTGTTATCCTCATTGATTTTTATCTTTTTAGGATCAAAAATATTGAGGCCATTTTTACCTCCAAAGGCAAGGTCTCCATTTCTGAGCCTGAGCACAGACCGTTCATTGAACACATCACCCTGCAACCCGTCTGAGATGTCAAAATTATAGAACATGGGTTTGCCATTTTTGATGACCATTTTGGACAAACCTTTCGGTGTACTCAGCCAATAATCTCCCTGATCATCCTGTGCAGTGGCTGCTACCATATTTTCAGGTAAGCCGTCTTCTTTGGTATATGAGGTGAAAACATCCTTCTCCTGATCATATCTGCTTAGCCCATACATTGTACCAATCCACATATTATTTTGATCATCGCAAAAAATATGCAGGATCGAATTGTTGCTTAATGATTCAGGATTTCCTGTCTCTCTCAAAATATGGCGAATGGTGTCCACAGTTGGATCGATCACTTCCAATCCATATCCTGTTCCGATCCACATTTTCCCATCTTTGTCTTCACACATACTTGTGATGTAATCAGAATTAATCAACTGATTGTCAAGACCATAATGTTTCAATTTTTTGAAATCCCCATCATAAACATCCACTCCTCCTTTTAGCGTCCCCACCCAGAGACGCTTTTGGGAATCCAGTAGTAAATTCCAGACACTATTATCAGAAACAGCATTGGGGTCCCCGTCATTTTTGTAGTAGGTAGTAAATTTCTTACCATCAAAATAATTGAGACCTCCGAAGTAGGTACCTAACCACAATCCCCCGTCGGCCGCCTTGCTCATGCTCACCACAATGTCTGAGCTAATACTATTAGGGTCCTTCGGATTGTGGGTATAATTGGTATATTTCCCGGTTTTCTGATTGAAATAGGTCAATCCTCCACCATCTGTGCCAAGCCAGAGGTTGCCATTTTTATCCTCAACGATCGGCCAGATGTCATTGGCATTGGTAGGGTGATCATCCAATTGCTTAAAAAAACTGAAGGATACTGCCTTAGATGAAAAGTAGTTGACACCTCCTTTGTTTGTACCCAACCACACGAGACCATTTACATCCTGAAACAACGAAATAATGCTATTGTGGCTAAGTGAACGCGGATCAGACGGATTGTTGACAAAATTGGACCTTGACCAGTCTTTTTTATTGATCATGGTCATTCCGCCATGGTCCACTCCAATGATCACTCTATCATTCTCATCCTGAATGATTCCACTAACCATTTTAGAACCCAATTCCTTGGGACCAAAATGTTTGTGGTCTTTTGTTTTAGGATCAAAATAGCAAGTCCCGAACGAATTGTGGTTACTGTAAAACCAATACCCCCCACTGTTATCAAGAAAGCTCATCAATGGTCCATTCTCCTGAAGATGATCCGGGTAATTCATAAATGTGGTGTTGGCAGGGTTTTTTACATCTACCAACTCAATCTCTCCATCAGCGTGAATCAACGCCATATTACCATTCTTATCTGCGTTGATACTGGTAACATCCCTGTAAGAACCTCCAAAGTGATAAATACTTCCGTCTTCACTGATGTATTTTTTCAATCCAATATCGTCTATAACAAACCAGTAATTACCGGCTACATCCTTGACGATATCTGAATTGTTGTAGTTGTTGATCTGTAGTTTTTTGAGCAACTCTGCATTGTCCACAAATTGCTCCTTGTGAATATCATAGGTAAATACTCCATAATGAGATTTGAGCCAGATATGCTCTCCAGGCCCTTCCTTTAACCAAACCACATTAGGATCACTTGGTGAAAAGGGATTGCTCTCGTCAAACTCCAGGACTTCAATCTTGTGACCATCGTACCGATTGAGTCCTGACCGGGTGCCAAACCACATAAAACCAGAATTATCCTGGTAAATGGCCCCTACTCGATTGTGCGATAGCCCATCCCGAATATCGAGATGTTCGAACCGGATTTGTGGGGTTTGGGGATATGCACTGCTCGCAAGCAGTAGCAACAGCACTAATAGGCCTGCTTTTACTCTAAAAAACATCATCTTCGGGGTTGGGTTACACTTTAAATATAGTGAATACGCCCTTTGGGTAGAAGGCATTTTCGATTAAATATTTCTTGTCCAGTCTCAATATCAATGCATCATAGCCAGATAATTCTACTTTTCTCTTCCTTTTTAGAAGTTCCTAATTTTCTTTTCGACCAAAATACAGATTAGAATCTTTCATCAGTCTATGTTAATCCTAAATGGTACAGCAGGAATTCCTTCTTTGTTGTAAAGCGTCGCTTCCGGATTGTCACCCCATGCATAGGATATGACCGAGGGCTCACTTATTTCACTTGATCTTACCACTATCTCATTGCCCTGAATTTCAGCATCCGCCCAAACCCAGTTACCCTGACCATCGGCCAAAGCAAACCCCTTGAGTGTTTCCTTAGTCTTTAGTCCGGTGCCTACATGATCAAAGCTCAATCTCACTTGCCCATCCTCCAGCTTCGCGGATTTAACTTTGGGGCCTGAGTAAATAACCTCATCTCCATAACTCACTTTTTTGGCTGCAAGCCAAAGCCGGTCACCTACGTCTTTCTTATTTCGAGGATGTATATCATTGGCATCTCCGATATCAATTGTGACTGCCATGGCAGTCTTTGGGAGTTCCAGTGTCTTGGTCTGAGCATCCCTAAGTTCAGCCCACTGACTTTCCTGAGGTGTGGTTTGGCGCTGCATAAAATTGGCCAGCTGGACATAGATAAATGGCAAGTCACTACCCCAAAGCCTGCGCCAGTCACTGATCATATTCCCAAACAACTCCCGGTAGTACTGCGGCTGATGTGCATTGGATTCTCCCTGGTACCAAATCACCCCACGAGCTGTATACCCTCCAATTGGTGCGATTTTAGCATTGTATAGAAACGAAGGCATCTGAAACATCTTAATGGTTTTAGGGATCTTTGGCTCCACGTCATTGGAATATTTCCAATTACCCTCAATGGAGATTTTATAGCCATTCACCTTTAACCACATTTCATCCCTTCGGCCAAAATAGACGTTGTTGTCCCACGAATTGGCCATTCGATAGGCAATCACATTCTTTCCATCATGGATGAGTTCTTTGGGAATCTCCAGGGGCTTAATGTCGTTATTCCATTGCTTACTCCAAATCAAGTCGCCATTGAAGAACACAAATCCTTCCTGAACAACATTATTGATGAACAATTCAACTTCTTCAATGGAATCTTTGGAGAGTGTAACTTCTCTTCTCAACCACGCCAGGTCTGTCATCTGACAATTACACGGGAGATCAAGTGTTTGCCAATGGCTGTCATCATAAGAGACCTTCTGAGCACCGCTAGCTATGGCTCCGTCCTTGTCACGCATCAGTTCCCACTTGCGGGTTTCATTTGCTGCATTTTGCTGCTCTATCTCTTCCCACGATCTATTTGGATTGAGAATAGTATCAGCTATTTCCCTGTAGCCAGTAGTTTGGGAAAGTGTTTCGATGGATGTCCATGCTTCTGCGGGTGTTCCACCCCAGTGGCTTTCAATCACTCCTACAGGTACATTTTTATCCAGATGGTTGCGCTTGGCAAAAAACCAGGCTACGGCCGAAAACTGCGGCGAATTCTCTGAATTGGCCAGAAGCCACTCACCTCCGGACACATCTTTTTTGGGTGAAAACGCATATTCATTGGGTACTTTGAAGAAACGGATGTTTGGGTAAACTGCATTTTTCACTTCCTCTTCCCAGCCATTGACACCCCACTGTAGCTGCCACTCCATATTGGATTGGCCACTAGCAATCCAGACATCTCCAATGAGTATATCTTCAAAGGATTGCTTTTCATCCAGATCTGCGACTGACATCACAAAAGGGCCACCGGCCTTTCGTGCTTTTAAAAACACCTCAAAATAACCCTCCGCATTTGCAGTGGCTTTAGTGGTTTCTTTGTCAAACAAAATAGTGACCTTTTCACCAGGGTTAGTCCAACCCCAAACTTTGGTGGGTTGGTTTCTTTGAAAGACCATATGATCCGCAAAAAGTCGCGGAAGCTTCAACTGTGCCTCGCAAATCAACGAAGCTGCCAGAAATATTAATGAACCAACAAAACGCATATTCTCTTTATTTTAATGCTTTACCATCCTTATAAGGATTTTTTAAATCTCGCTGAAAAATGGTCATGGAGTCCTCTCCAAAAAGCTGGAAATCCAGAACACTGGGATGCCCTACATAAGGAGCATAATGATGTGTGGTGTTGGCATTTCGCCATACCAATATCCAGGCTATGTCGATCTCATCATCATTGTCCTTTATGGGATTGAGGATAATCTCTGTAAACCAACTCTGATTGGTGATTCCTTCAAGTCCTGTTTCAGTAAGGGCTGCCACTTTGCCCTTGTCCCTGGCAATTCGCGTAATGAGCTTCAAACTCTCTACGAAATATTCAGCTTGCTTTTCTGGTGAATCAAATCCACCTTGCCTGCCCACATCTCCGTAATTATCTATACCAATAATGTCTACATAGTCGTCACCAGGATAACCCCAGAGGTAATTCTGCTCAGGAATAGTATCTAACTTCAGCCTGCTTCTATCCGGTGAAAATGCATAAAGAATGTGGTGCAACCCTTTTTCATCCTTCAAATAGTCTACTGTGAACCTAAACAAAGCAATGTAATCTTCTTCAGAAGTATTGCCTTTGCCCCACCAAAACCAGTCGCCATTGTGCTCATGCCACGGACGAAACACAATCGGGATGGCCGAGAATCCTGCTTTGAAACTCTTGAAAAGATCAGCCAATAGGTCCAATTGCTCAAGGTACTCAGTGTGCTTCGCTCCTCCGGGCAAAATATCGGAAACAAATGGTGTTTTATCCCAGCTATTGCTGCCGGTGGTGAGATTGTCCAGGTGCCATGAAAAGGTGTTCACTGAGCCCATCTTGTAGGCAGTTTTCACCCACTTGCGCATATTATCAAATCGTACCTGATCAATATTGGTATCTGTATTGAGCCGGCTACCCACATCCCAACCAATCACTGCCGGATAGCTGCCTATGGCTTCTTTCACATCTGATCTTCCTTTTTCTGATTTCCACCCAATCCCATAGGCCAGGTCATCCTGGTGTCCAAACATAAATCCTCTTTGGGCAATCAAATGAAGATTGCCCAGAAGGTTACGGGTTTTGCTTGTGGCTTTGTCGTCGATAGGTGCTTGTGCCCAAGTAGTTAGGACACCACATATCAGGCATACATATATGCTGACTCTCATACTGCTCATCATTTCTGGTTAAAAATTAGCACCAATCCTTAAGGGTGATAGGGTTTGGCAACCGTTGATTAATCCTACCTTGGTCAAGTTTAGATACTGAAATAAATTCAGCATGACGTTACTTAGTTTTAAACTTCGTCTATCACCCAACTGGTCATACTGAACTTGACAGTACGATTAATCTCTAATATTAAACGTGTTGTGGCAGTTCATTATATTCTGTGAACATTTCGACCAGTGATTTGAGCGATTAATGGCAGTAGTCAGGCTTCTGAATCATACAAAGTTTAGAAAGACAATCGGATTTTTCCTTTGGGTTACCAAATGTTGCGGTGTTGTATTAATGCAAAATAATCTTAATTTATTAACATTATATCGCCATGAAAAATTTACTGATTGTTTGCCTGCTGGCACCTATTCTAGCTTTTGCTCAATATGAAAACCGCTCGATTACAGTATATGGGAAAGCAGAAAAAGAAATCGCACCAGATGAGATCTGGCTATATATCTCCTTCTCGGAATACGAAAAACTAAAGGATAGCGAACTTAACGTGAGGGAAGAAAAATTCTCTGAGGCACTCCAAAAATGGAATATTTCAGTCGATCAGATTGAGATAATGGAATTCAATGGAGTGCGGAATGATTATTACTATGGAGGGAATTCTAAAAAGGTGCGCTTTGCGAAAAGCTTCAAACTCAAACTCACTGATCCCGCGATCATCACCGACCTCACACTTGATCTCTTTGAAGCAGGGGTCAACGTAGTGCGTGTTTCTGATGTCCGGTTCAATAGCATGGATAGCATAAAAATTGAAGTAACCAAACTGGCTATGGAAAATGCCCGGATAAAAGCCAGCACGATGGTAGAAACTCAAGGTGACAAGCTTGGCCAAACAGTCTCCATCAAAGAGTTTGGCCAGGAGCGAATGGAAGAAGAGTACCCGATCTATGCAGATATCTACGACTATCGTGCGCTTTTGAACCGTACTGGCGCCGTTAGTCGAGCGGTGAGTGCCAACGACTCCTATGCCGATCCTACCATCGGACTAAGAAAGGTCAAAATAGAGGCCTCAGTAAGGGTTGTTTATCAACTCGAATAGCCTAACCCTAACCACTACCACAAATTGAGTTTACCTGACTTTGCTCCTTTTTCCTCCAGGTAAGCCAGCATCTCTTTGGAATCATCCCCACCTCGCTGAGCATGGTGCATGAGTGTGAAGCCATGTGGCCCGGCACTATTGATCAGGTGGGGATATTCTTCCAATATTGGTTTTACAAGATTGGTCTTTCCAAGCATGGTCAGCGCATGGATCGTTGGTCGTGCGCCTCGTTCCAGCAGAAAATTAACAACATCTTTATTGCCTACATGCCCTCCGGCGCCAATGCCCGTTTCAAAATCACCACCACCCCAATCCCAGGAGCTATAGATCAGGTTGGGATACTCAGCCAGCAGTTCCTTCACTTTGGCCAGATCTGAATGACTGGCGCCTACAAACTTGCTAACCACTTCACTTTGGTAGGCTGCCGGTTTGTCTTGTCCGAGAATGGTATTTGGTGCGACGATCAGTCCCGCAGAAAGCAATCCGGCACCACGAATAAATGATGATCTGTTCATTGTCTTATCGATTGGTTTACAATGGTTAACGAGATGCTTTCCGATTTCGCTCAACATTTACATCGGCGGTAATCAGTCAGACCTGTCTTTCTCACCGCTCACCTCCTGATGACCTTCCATCTCTTCAATGACCCTGACTTTGATAGAATGTGCGGAAGGCATAATCTTATGTCCGTAATACCGTGCATAAACCTGGGTAAACTCTGCGCCAAAGAACACAATGAGGCAGGAATACGAAACCCACAAGAGGATCAAGATCAGGGAACCAGCTGCACCATAGGTGGAACCCGGGTCGCTATGGCCAAAGTAAATCCCCAGTAAAAATTTGCCTAGTACAAATAGAAGAGCAGTGACAACTGCGCCTACCCAAACGGTGCCCCACTTGATTTCCACATCAGGCAAAAACTTAAAAATAAGGGCAAAAAGCAGTGAAATCGTCCCAACCGAGGTAATGAAGTTGATGATGAAGAAAATAGAGAGTAAAAACTCCGGAAGGTTCTCTTTGATCCAGCTGCTGAGAACGGAGAGCGTGGACGTAAGGATCAATGATATCAACAATAGAAACCCAACCACCAGCACAAACCCAAAACCCCTGGCCCGGTCAAACAACATGCGTTTGAGTGGATACTTGGGATCCTGCCTGACTTCCCATATATAATTGAGAGATTTTTGTAAATGAAAGAATACACCGGTGGCACCAAACAGTAAGGTGGCTATGCCGATAATGGTGGAGATAGTGGACTTGTCACTTTTAGATGCTTCCCTGATCATGGACTCAACACTGGTGGCCGCTTCAGGCCCGATAGCATCACCGATCTGTTCGGATAGTTCTCCCGTCACCGCATCCTGACCGTAAATAGCTCCTGCCACGTTCACGATGATCACCAGCAAAGCTGGCAAAGATAACAGCGCATAATACGCCACCACTGCACTTAATCTCCAGGGATCGTCTTTGTTCCACTCCTTAAATGTTTCTTTAAGAAGTGCGAAAATATCCTTGATTTGAAATTTTCCTTCGCCGGGTTTTGTCTTGCTCATAATCATAAATCTTATGAACACAACCAATCTGCTATCTCATGGTTTGAAAGCTACTCCCGTGAGAGCGCAAACTCGCCGCCACCTTGTTTAAGAATCATCGTTTCCTTTTCTGGATCAAACTCCAGGACCAGGCCAGCCTGGTCAAACTTAAACTTATGCTGCTCCACCGCCTGTAATGGAAAAGAAGACTGGCCTGTAGCTTGTCCAATCAGCGTGGTTCCATCTTTGGTAATGGTTACTTTCAGCGGGAAAGTTGGGCTGGAGTACACGCCTAGGTATGGCTCCAGCTCTTCACTGGTAAATACCATGGCAGGCTTGAAATCTGGCAACTCATAGTCTTTGCCAAAGTAGATGCTCAACACACCAATCATGATGTCATTCCTTGGCATCACAATGCCGTTAGCTACATAGGCAATTGAGACCTTTTCCTTTGGAAAGTAAAATGCGTTGGACTGAAAACCATCAATTCCGCCCGTGTGGCCATAAGCTTTCTTCTCATAAAAGGGAACCTGAATCAATCCAATCCCATAACCTTCCTTAATCTCCATCATCATATCAAGAGATTGCTGACTCACCAGTTTTTCATTGAATAAGGCATCCAGGAAAAGGTTGAGCTCCGTAGGTGTGGCATTGATGGCACCGGCCCCTCTTGGCACACTCGGATCGGTCAGGGATGCCAGCTCCCATTCAGTACCCCGATAGTATGAGAGGGCATCTGATCCATCTCCTTTAAGTGGTTGACCATATGATGCAAGGGACAAGTCCAACGGATCAAAAATCCGGTTTTGAATAACCTCCGTGAATGATTTATTGGTAACCTCCTCCACTATGAAGGTCAGTAACACGTAATTTGAATTGGAATATGCCGACTTTGAGTCAGGCTCAAAAGCAGAATCGTATGCTGATATTTTGGCAATCTGTTCTTCTTTGGTGATGGGTTTTTCCATCCAGAGCGTATAGCTGGATTCATCCGTGAGACTGAAAATACCACTTCTATGCCGAAGCATCATTTCGATAGTAATGTCCGCTGCGTTTGCTATATCAGGATAAAAATCACTTAACTTCTGATCGAGGGAGAGCTTGCCTTCCTCCACCAGCATCATTACCAATGTCGCTGTAAAGGTTTTAGAGATGGAGCCAATCCTGTAGACAGTTTCAGGGGTTGCTTTGATGTTTTTCTCCTTATTGGCATGACCAATCGTCTTTTGATAGACTTCTTTTCCGTCCTGAAAAATAGACAGGCTGCCCATGCCTTTGTCGTTTTCCTCAACAAGTGAAAGAAACTTGTCCAGTTTTTGGCGATCAAATTGCAGACTATTTTCCTGCGCACAGGCTGAAACGAAAAGTAAAAACCCTAATACGAAAGTGAATGCGTTTTGGTTGATTTTCATGATTTGAAAATAGCGGAATTAATAGAAGGATCAAAGCGAATGCTGATCATAGTTGAGTTCTTTTCAAAATGCTTATAGGCTGAGCACCACACTTTTAGCACCTCGTTGACTTATTGTGGCCTACTATAATCGCCAAATCCTGAGTAACTTACCTTAAACACTACAACATGATAACCAGACCCATAGCACTACTTTTCGCACTGATTCTACTTTTTGGCTGTAGCCAACCGAAAGAAACCAAAGACGACTCCTACACACTTGGAGAAATCAAGCATCAGTTCACTGTTTCTGCGGAAGCGAAAGAATCATTTGACAAAGGGCTGCTCCTGCTTCACAGCTTCGAATATGATGATGGAAAGGAAGCTTTCCAGGCTGCACAGAGTGCTGATTCCACCGAAGTGATGGCTTACTGGGGAGAAGCTATGTGCAACTATAAAGCGCTTTGGGGATTGCAGGACCTGCCGGCAGGTCGTGAGATTATGGCCAGGCTGGGTGCTACTACAGAAGAGCGCTTGTCCAGGGCTGAAGCTGGTCTGGAACGTGAGTTCTGGGAGGGGATAGAAATCCTCTATGGTGAAGGCGAAGTGAAAGAGCGAAATGAGCAATATGCCAACCATATGAAGGGTTTGTATGAGCAATATCCTGAAGACCTGGAAGTGGCAGCCTTTTATTCCCTGAGCCTGATGTGGGCCGACTACAAAGATCAGAAAAACCTGAACCGATCAGCGGAAGTGGCTGCTGGTATCATTAAAGAGAATCCCACGCATCCCGGCGCACTTCACTATATGATTCATTCCAATGACGACCCTGAGTACGCACGATTGGCTAAAAATGCTGCCGACGAATATGCCAAAGTAGCTCCGGACGCTGCACATGCCCTGCATATGCCTTCACATATTTATGTGGCCCTGGGTTTGTGGAATGAAGTGGTTAGCTCCAACATAGCCTCGTACCAGGCCAGTATCAACCGGATGGAAAATAAGGGACTCGATGGCCATGCACGTGGCTACCACTCCATGGCATGGCTGCACTATGGCTTGCTACAGCAAGGCAACTACGCCAAAGCCACTGAGCTGCTGGAAGAAATGCTTGGTTACTACCGGGACTCCACCGCCTCTGACGGCTATACCATCACCATGCAAAATGAACAGCGCATAGAAACCGGTACCTGGCCAGAGCACCTGACTCCTGTGGATGTGGATTACGGCAAGCTGGGATTGAGCAATAAATCGCAAAAGCATTTTTTCAGAAGCCTGCTGGCCTTCGATAAAGGCGATAAGGAAGCCATCACTGCAGAAATCAGGGCACTGAGTGTACAGATGGAAGCAGCAAAACTGGTAGTGGGTGATGATGGCATTGCGCTATGCAGCGCCGGGCCTACCCGATACGCCCCAACAGCCGGTGGCATTACCAAAACCGAGGTGGTCATCCACCAGATGGAAGCACTCAGGGAAATGCTGGCAGGAAATACGGCGCAAATAGAAGCCCACCTCAAAGAAGCCACCAGGCTGGAAGCAAGCTCCGACTATGATTCCGGTCCACCATTCATTGCTTATCCGTCTTTTGAGCAGTATGGTGAGTGGCTGCTGACCCAGGGCAGAGCTGCGGAAGCGCTGGCACAATTTGACAAAAGTCTTGAAAACCGAACCAATCGAGCCAAAGCCCTCAAAGCGAAAATAGCCTCATTGGAAATGTTGAACAGAAACGAGGAAGCCCTGGAAGTGCAGCAGATCCTGAACGTCTTCTGGAAGAGTGACGAGTTGATGGCGCTTAGATAAGTCTCCTTAAATGGTACGTATATTTTAATAATCCAAAAACTTCCCGGAATCGTCTTCCCCATATTTGGGTATTTTGTGTCTCAGCTAGAGGTTTCGATTGATTGGTGAAAATCACTAAATCTATAAGATGAATAACATGAAAGTGTTGTTATAACCATGAAAGACTCCAATTACCTTCAAATCGAAAATTATAACAGCAAAAGCCACATTCAACTTGAACGAAATTCATCATAGAGTTCTACTCTGGCACCAAACATCTTTGCAGATATGAAATGGAGTTGGTTAGGTTAGTAAAGCCATCACCAGATTTCCATCTTTGATACGGGTTCTAAGTGATTCAAATAGTATTCCTCCGTTACGAAAATAATGTTATCCACATCGTATGGATCCTGTGTTTGATATAAAGGGGTAACATATTTAATTAAAAATTTCTCCGGAGTAATCACACTCCTGTATCGCTTATTTTGTTGGATGAAGTGCCACAAGGCTTTTTCAAAACTTGCGAAATCAGTGTAGGCTCTGTCTTCCAGTTCTTCTGCAATATCTCTTGGTATCGGATATAGTTCTAGCCCGGATTTTTTGAGTTGTCTCCGCTTTACTTTTGTCCCTTCACCGTAAGCCGTACCTGATTTTTCTTTGAAATCATCTTCCGTCTGGCTCACAACTTCGATCAGAAATTCCTTAGCATCGACATTCCTGGGAATACCCGAAGTTCTTTTCCTGGTTGGAGGATTTAGAATTTTCAAGACTTCCACATTATTACGAAGCTGTGGATATTCATATAACAAACCCCATAAGGAGAAATAGAAAGAATCTGAAAAAATAAGCTCGCGCAAAGGCTTTCCAGAAATTTCTGATATCTCAGTCAAAAACTCATTTTTTGGTCTTGACAATTGATAATAATCAGAATAAGCAGGGAGTAAATTATCTAAATTGTACTCCTCATAAAGTGCATTTTGAGTAAAAGGATATGAGGTTATTTGAACTGAATCATACGAATATATCATTCCGTTACTGGCTACATATTCAATGATTGGGTCTTTGAAAGGCATGTTTACACTAACATACAGTGAATCTCCCACAACATATGGTAGCGGTAAATTGTCAATCAACGCCACTTTATCAAAAGCAAACTTACGATCCATAAAACGCACCCAAATACTGTCTTTTGAAAACAAATGCCCACGATAATCATAGAATTCACCTCCTGAGTCGGAGAGGAGTTTCTTGACATTATACAGAAAATGATATCTATCCGGGTAAAACGGATCTTTATCATTTGGATCCCCACCCAGATTTGCTGAAAGTTTCCAATAACGACCCTTTGGCTCACATGCTATGGTATCCTTTTTATAATAGCCATCAGCATCCTGGTCTAAAAACCAGTGTTTAAGAACACAACTATCTTTTTGATTAGCTTTCTGAGCATGAATAAAAGTGACCGAGGTAAATAGAAATGTTAATACCAAAAAAAATCTCATCAAAACCTTCTCCAATTAAAAATTAAAAAACTGCTGGCTCTATACACCATCAAAAAAGAGGTCGAAAAATTAACAATAAAAACCCTAATCAGCTTCCTTTACTAAGAAAAGTGGAACGTTTCAAGTAGAGAATAAATTCAAGAAATTAGATTACATGACTATTAACTAGTGATTAACTCAGGCAATTATTGCCTGACACTATATAAAATATGCCCCGAATTTCTCCTGCTTTTTTGATTGCATCCATCGTTGTTTGGGTATTTGGATTCGTGGAAATGTTCGAAACCAATTCGACTATTAGTACGATACTGATTCACGGCGCAACGTTGGGTTATTTAGCAGGGATTGTCGTTTGGGCTAAAAACAGAAAGCACAATACTGATCCTCCGGTTACATTTTGGAAAAAGGCTGATCCAAACGTAGATACATCAGGATGTCTTTCAAGAGTCTTCAAATTGGGAATTTTCGTAAACCTGGCTTTATTCACTCCATTCCTGGTTGCTTCTAACTGGTTTCCTTACCAGATCACCCGGACAAAACAAGATTGGGAAAACATAGAGTATAAAGTAACAGACCAGCTTCAGCTGAAATCCACATTGGGCCACTCTATCCATTTTCAAAATATTGAAACTAACCATGACGACTCTATTACAACCAGGAGATATCGTGTTACCGGAAAATACGGCGCAGGACTCATTGACTTATCGGTGAACGATAATGACTCTATCGTGAGCTTGCAATATGAGCCGATTCTTCGAGACTGAACATTTCTTATTAACCAGCCTTTCACCTTAACTTTCTAACTTTAGGAACCAAGAATAAAAAGAAAGTTGAACAACCGGGTCAAATATTGACAGGCGATAATCTCAGATAAAACCTTGAAAGTATACGGAATAGGTGGATTAGGCGTAGATGAGAGGGTATTCTCCGAATTGAATCTCGACTTTGAGTTAACACCACTCAAGTGGATTGAGCCCAAGTCAAAAGAACCCATACAGCAATATGCAGCTCGATTTGCTGAACAAATTAACCAACGACAACCTTTCTCCATTGTGGGAATTTCCTTTGGTGGACTGATGGCCATTGAACTGAATAAAATCCTGAATGTAGAGAAGATTGTGCTAATCTCATCGGCTACCAGCACATACGACATTCCCCTAATCTTCCGGGTTTTCGGCAAATCAGGACTCCTCAGCCTGACTCCAAACTTTCTCATGAAACCACCGTCATTTTTAGCAAACTATCTCTTTGGAGTGTCCGAACCCAAATACAAGCAGACACTGAAAAAAATCCTGGCAGATACCGATATCCACTTCCTGCGATGGGCTACCAACGAAATTGCAAAATGGGAGAACTCTGAAATGCCCACGAACATGGTTAGAATTCACGGATCATCAGATCGACTTTTGAGATTTCCTAAAGATGAAAAACTAACGGTAGTTCCAAATTCTGGTCACTTTATGATCATGAATAGGGCCAAGGAACTTAGCGAGTTTCTAAACCGGGAATTAAAAAAATAAGTGGATCACATTTTAAATTGCTCATTGTTACCAAGCAGACAATATCATCCTTAAAAAGCCGTGCCAATCCAGCAATGAAGAAGTTACTTTTAAGCCCACAAACCCATGATCCAAAACAGGCAACATATTGAACTCAATGGGAGGACGATCATCGAGAAGCTGAAGGTGCGTCCTCCTCTCAGTCAAAATCCTGTCTTTCAGGATGAAGCTTGTTTCCTGTACTTTAACGAAGGTGGCTCCCAAGTGTCAGCTCCCACAGAGAAAGTCACGATCAGGGAAAAGGAAAGTGTTTTACTGAAATGTGGCACTTATTTCGCTGAGCTTTTTCAAAACAATACCACGGGAACCTGTGAAGTCTGTGTCATTCATTTCTTTCCAGACATCCTGGAGCAAATATTCAAAGAGGAGATTCCCTTTTTTGTGAAGCAGAAGAACTCAGGCGTCTACACACACAGGGTATCGCAAAAAAACGTCATCGATCACTTTATTGAAAGCCTCAATTTTTACTTTGACAACCCTGAGATGGCCAGGGAAGAAATACTCTACCTTAAGATTAAAGAGCTGATTTTGCTCCTGCTGCATACCGAGGCTGCCGAGACCATTTTGGAGCTTTACAGCTATTTGTTCACTCCACAAAAAGCAAACATTGCAGAAGTAATAGCGTCTCATCTTTACTCCAACCTAAGCCTTGACCAAATGGCTTCTTTGGCTGGGCAAAGTCTTTCTACATTCAAAAGGGAATTTAAAAAGCACTTTAACGATACGCCCGCTCACTATATCCGCAGCAAGCGGATGAAAAAAGCTGCTGACCTTTTGATGCATTCTTCCCTGACCATCAGTGAGATCAGTTTTCAGGTAGGGTATGAAGACAGCTCCTATTTCTCAAGGCTTTTCCAAAGGCAGTTTAAAATGCTGCCTTCTGATTACAGGAAGTCTAATCAAAAATAGCCTCCAATCCTCACTGAACTGTAAGTCCTGTTTTCTGAACCAAATGCCTTAGTACCAACGCTTTCGCTTCTCGTTACTTTGTTAACTGATAAAACCTAAACAAAGTAAGATGAATGCTAATACTAAAAAGATAATTTACTGGATTGTAACAGCTATTACAGCTATTGCTTTCCTAATCCCAGGAGTTGGAAATCTCTTGCATTTAGCTCATTTCTCACAGGATATGTTGCAATTGGGCTATCCTGTTTACTTCTCAACGATTTTGGGAATTTGGAAAATACTTGGGGCCATTGCTATTATTCTGCCAGGTCTCAAAAGACTAAAAGAGTGGGCATACGCAGGCATGTTATTTGACCTCACTGGAGCTTCATTCTCTCGCATAAGTGTGCAAGATGATCTCATTATGGTCATTACACCTTTAATCATCTGCTTAGCGGCTTTCAGTTCATGGTATTTAAGACCTGCAAATAGAAAATTATCTCCGGCCATTTAATATTAAAACACATGGATCCCTTAATAGTACTCGGCGTACAATGCTCCTTCAGCATGATTGTGTTCTTTCTGATTATCAAATGGTACATAATTCCCAGAATCACGAAAGCCGCACGACTTGATATTTTAGCCATATTGCTACTGGTCAACGTCTTTCGTTACCTGCCGTTATCCTTATTCATGCCGGGGCAGGTCTCGGTTGACTTCCCCTCCTATCTGAAAGAAATAGTCGCTCATGGCGATTTTCTAGCCGGGTTGTTGGCTTTGATTGCTGTAGTCCTGCTCAAATCCAAAAAGAAGTTTGCACTCAAATTCACCTGGGTATTTTCAGTTGTGAGTATCATTGATATGGCGGTAGTGCTGACTCTGGCGTTGAGCGAAAAAGTATATCAACTGCCCCTAGGTGCCAATTACTTCACCGTCTCGGTCTATGTACCCCTACTCATAGTGATCCAGGTAGTGATCTTGAAAATCCTTTTAGCAAAAGCATACAGATGACAAAGACAATTAAGATGGGAGATCCTGCTCCAGCCATCTCCACTACAGATTTATGGGGTACCCCAGTCGACATACCTGCACCTGGCCAATGGATTTATTTATCATTTCATAGGTTTGCAGCATGTCCTTTTTGCAACCTGAGGACCAATGAATTGATTAGAAATTATCCACGCTTTAAACAACTCAATACAGAAATCATTTCTCTCTGGCCTTCTGACAAAGATCACCTCCTCCGCCATGCAGGAAGCGAAAAACCTCCTTTCCCAATGCTCTCAGATCAACATAAGCACCTTTATAAAGCCTATGGCGTAACAGAATCCTCATGGATCGGGGCTGTCAGGCTGTTGCTTCATCCCGGTTTAGTCCTGGATGCACTCAAAAACAAGCATGAAAACATTGAGGCAGATGCTGATCCAACACTCATGCCTGCCAGCTTTCTGGTGGACCCTGATGGCATCATACAATTCGCATATTATGGAAAACATATTGGTGATCATCCTCCAATAGATTCAATACTGCAAGTGGTAAAACAATCACTATGAATAGGATGGGCTGCAGCTTTCAAAATATCCATTCAGCTGCTTTTGCAAAGGAAAGTTATCTGACCGTATGTATCATCAGGTTAATGAGCCGTCCCGACTAAGGGGATGCTAAGTTCGATTTCTCCAAATTCATGGCAATGACTATGCAATGACTATGGGGATTTTATACTTTTAACCTCCTCTATAGTAACTTGCGGGTAAGAACGCATTATGAAAAAGAAAGCCATTATTGCTGTAGTTGTTTTCGTAGGATTTTACGGAGCACTCTACTTCTGGAACCGGGAAGAACAAAGCATTGAAAATCACCCAACCATTCACAGTGCGGCTGCCAAGCCGGATGATTATTTGCTGGAAGCAAAGAGTTTTGAGAAAAAGCAGCGACATGATAAAAGTGCTCAGAGTATAGAACAAGCCATACAGGCTATCTGGAAACTGGAGAAAGATGTAGATGATGAAAGCTTCGATCGTCTGGAGCAGGCCATCAGCAGGCTTGAGGTCGCACATCGCAAAATCCTGCGGGATTCCATTTCTCCAAAGGAGCTTAGAAGTGTTTTCGAATATGCTCTTGGTAACCTGGCCCATGCAGAGCTGGAAGTGGCTGAAAAGTACTCCCGATCTAATCAATCCAGTGAAGCCCACGCAGCGCTGGTTTACGCTCAACTACACATTAAAAATGCCCTCATCCTGCATAACCCTAATGACATGGATGATACCACAGAGGTGGCTTATGAAGAAGAACTTCTCAGCCGGATTGATGACCTTCTGAACCAGGAAGATATGGATCAGGAAACCTATACAGCGTCCCTGGATCAGCTACGCAAAGACCTGGATCAATTTATCAGCCAGATAGAGGCTGAGTAAATGGAAAGAGTGAAGACAATAACCAAAACTTAATTTTTTAGTACAATCCAAAAAAACCCACAGTTTCCTGTGGGTCTTTCCAAAATGTATGAAGAAGTATATGAATTCGAATTAGATGTAATTGTTGATAATGTTTTCAAACATCTCCTGCTTACCACTTGTCAGCTTGGTTTGTCCACCAAGTTTCGCTAGCTGCTCCAGGGTTAGTTTACCTTCTTCGAATGACTTGCCATCACCAGAAGCAAACGTAGCATAGCGCTCTGCTTTCAGTTTCGCATAATTTGAGTCCTTCAGGATATTGTCAGCTGTGATCAACCCTCTGGCGAATGCATCCATACCACCAATGTGCGCATGGAAGATATCATCCAGATCCGTTGAGTTTCTTCTCGTTTTCGCATCAAAGTTGATACCACCGCCTTGCAGTCCACCGACTTCCAGGAACACCAACATCATTTCAGTAAGTTCATTGAGGTTAGTAGGGAACTGATCCGTATCCCAACCATTTTGATAGTCGCCACGGTTGGCATCCATACTGCCCAATAGTCCGGCATTAGCTGCCACCTGCATCTCATGCTGCATGGTGTGCTGTGCCAAAGTAGCGTGGTTTACTTCCAGGTTCAGTTTAAAGTCCTTCATCAGGTCGTACTCTCTCAGGAATGCAATCACTGTAGCTGAATCAAAGTCATACTGATGCTTGGTCGGCTCCATTGGTTTAGGCTCTATGAAGAAGTTGCCTTTGAATCCCTGTGCCCTTGCATAATCTTTGGCCATGTGCAGGAATCTTGCCAGGTGATCCACTTCGGCTTTCATATTGGTATTAAGCAGGCTCATGTAACCTTCTCTACCACCCCAGAACACGTAGTTTTCACCATTAAGCTTGATGGTAGCATCGAGGGCACCCTTTACCTGTGCGCCAGCTCTGGCCACCACGTTGAAGTCAGGGTTGGTAGCTGCACCGTTCATGTACTGTGGATTGGAGAACAAATTGGCAGTACCCCAAAGCAATTTCACTCCAGACGCTGACATTTTCTCTTTGGCATAATCCGTGATGAAGTCCAGTCTTTTTTGTGACTCAGCCATGTTATCAGCCTCATCTATCAGGTCAAAATCATGGAAACAAAAGAAAGGTGCACCGATCTTGGTGATAAATTCGAATCCGGCATCCATCTTATCCTTTGCTGCCTGATAAGCATCACCGGCTGCATCCCATGGAAAAGCCTTGGTACCCGGACCGAATGGATCTCCACCTGTACCACACAGGGTATGCCAGTAAGCAACAGCAAAGCGAAAATGCTCCTTCATGCTTTTACCAGCCACTACCTTGTTTTCGTCATAATATTTAAATGCAAATGGGTTGTCCGACTCTTTTCCTTCGAATTCTACCTTGCCGATACCTTTGAAGTATTCTTTGTCTCCTAATACGATGTTGCTCATGTTTATTGATTTAATAAAAGTTCTAATTCGTTTTTCCAGCTTTGGTAAGCATCCGAATAGCTTCCAGTTTCTGGTTCATAAATTCTTAAAATTTTGTCGCCCGTCACCGCTTCAGCAAGTGATGAATAGTGACCAAGTCCGTAGGCTGCCCCACGTGCGGCACCTATCGCCCCGGTGGTTTGCACCATTTCTATAGGTGCTTGAGAAAGTGAAGCGATAGTGGTGCTAAATATTTTTGACTGGAACAGGTTATCATTGCCCACCCGAAGTTTGTTGATACTCATGCCGAGTTCCTGCATAACTTCCATGCCATACATAAACGAAAAGGCGATCCCTTCCAGTGAAGCCCTGAAAAAATGTTCCTCTTTGTGCCGGTTAAACTGAATACCGGTCATGCTTGCCCCCACATCTTTGTTGGAAAGCATCCGCTCAGCTCCATTCCCAAAAGGAAGGATATTCAATCCGTCTGATCCGATCGGAACACGTGCAGCAAGCGCTTCCATGTCATCATAGTTGATCCCTTCTTTGGCCATCATCTGACGAATATACCGATACTGGATACCTGATCCATTGATACACAACAGCACGCCAATTCTGGGATCAGAAGTGTTATGGTTCACATGCGCAAAGCTGTTGATCCGGGACTTGAGATCATAAACCGGACTGCCCTGCACACCATATACTACTCCACTTGTTCCTCCTGTAGCCGCAATCTCACCGGGGTTAAATACGCCAAGAGATAAGGCATTGTTAGGTTGGTCACCGGCACGATAAGCTACCTGGATTCCCGCGGATAGCCCCAGCAATGAGGCAGCTTCATTGGTCAGTGCGCCTTGTTCTCCAAAAGTTGGGACGATATCTGAAATCACATCAGCATCAAACCCACATGCTTCCATCAATGGCTTGGAAAGCTCTTCATTTTTGAAATCCCAAAAAATCCCTTCTGACAAACCGGAAACCGTAGTAGTACAAAGCCCGGTCATGCGCATTGCTACGTAATCTCCCGGAAGCATAATTTTAAAAACCTTCTCAAAAAGCTCAGGCTCATTATCCTTCACCCATTTCAGCTTAGCAGCAGTAAAGTTACCAGGTGCATTGAGCATGTGTTCATTACTGCGCTGCTCACCTATGACATTGAGCAGCTCATTGCCTACCGGTACCGCACGACTGTCACACCAAATAATGGATGGTCTCAATACGTTGAGTTCTTTATCCACCATGACCAGGCCATGCATTTGATAGGAAATCCCGATTCCCTTTACCTGACTCGCATCAATCCTTGCTTTCGCAATTACTGCCCTCGTGGCCTGAAGGACACATTCCCACCACATCTCTGGGTTCTGCTCGGCAAAGCCCGGCTGTGGACTCTCTATATCCAGCTCCGTTTCGGGGAAATTAGCAACTGCCACTTGCTGATTGGAGTTGGCATCCAGTAACGCAGCTTTGATGCTTGAGCTGCCAATATCGTAACCTATAAAGTACATTTTTTGGATTATGTTTGAGTAAATATAACAACTTATAGTCTTTATGACTATTAGTCGTAAGAAAAATTTAATTTAGTATTGTCCTGAATTTAGATAAATGCAAGTGCTTTGAAGAATGAAATTATGGATGACTTGTCGATTGACAGTGTCATTTTCGGCTTCAGCAACGAGCTCAAAGTGCTCCTGGTGAAGCATGCTGAAGGTATTAGTAAGGGAAAATGGGCTTTGCCCGGAGGCTGGATTACGTATGACGAATCACTGGATGAGGCGGCTTACAGAATTTTACGATTGCTTACTGGGGTTAAAGATATTTTTCTTGAGCAACTTCAGGCTTTTGGTTCGGTGGATCGATTTCCCAACAAACGTGTAGTGACAGTGGCTTACTATAGTTTGGTCAAAGATGAAGACTACAATGTGGTAGCGGGATTTACTGCTTCTGACGTGAGATGGTTTTCACTAAGTGAAATTCCTTCACTTCCCTATGATCATAAGGAAATCCTGGATCATGCCCTGGAGCAATTAAAGACTAAAATCAAACAGGAGCCTATAGGGTTCAACCTGCTACCAAAGAAATTTACGCTACTCCAGCTCCAGAGCCTCTATGAGTCTATCCTTCAGCTCAAGCTGGACAAGCCCAACTTCCGTAGAAAAATGCTCGGGATGAAACTGCTCATTGATTGTCATGAAAAGCAGGACAATGTCTCCCATCGTGCCGCTAAGTTGTACATGTTTGATGAGGATGTTTACCGATCTCTCAAGGAGCACAAGTTTGTGTTGGATTGGTGATTGGGGCTCAATAATGACTTCTGCACTGTACCAAAATCAGGCGGTTAATGCTCACATCGATAAAACCACCACATCTTCTCCACCCTGTGTGACATAGAGCGCATCCCGGGATGAAATCATCGCCTAGAGAAATGTTTTGAGATGCTACCTGAAATTGGAGTATGTCGTTATCTCCATTTCACAAAAACATGTTGTACATATCATTGTACAATTGACTTCAATTTTATTTGGCAACGATTTTCTCAAACAGTGTGTCATTGCTTAAAATAACCTGCTATGAAAAAGTTACAACTTGATCTATTAATTCTGATTCTTATCACGGCATGTAGTGAGGGTATGGATCTGGTCGTAATCAATGATGATGCTTCCATTCAATCCATCAATGGCACCTGGAAAGTCCTTTCATTTGAGAATTTTCACAATAACACAGTGACCTACCCGAACGAAGAGAACAGTTGGAACAAAGAGATTTCAATTACTTTTGACGACAGTTCATCACCCCATCAATACTCAGGGAGAAATATAACCAACTCCATTTTTGGGGAGTTTCATTACACAGATGAAAGAGGATTTGAGGTAGAGAGAATGGGTACGACTTACGTTGGACAACCTGAATTAGGCAATCTCTTCGCACGAGCACTATTGGATGATAATATCCGATATGAGATCAACAGCACTCATTTGCGTATTTACTTTGATGAGCAAATGCAAAGTGTGACTTTGGAGCGACAATAGACAATAAAAAACCGGCTCCCATTTTCAGGAAGCCGGAATGCTAACGAGCCGAGTGATCTGATCTCCCGGATTTAGCTGCCCTAGTATTTTACTTTTTGATTAGTTTAAATATCCCCGCTGTTCCTACTTTGACCAGGTAAGCCCCTGCGCTAAGATTAGACACATCTATTTCCTGATTGGAAATAGCCTCCAGTTTTAGCTGGCCGGTGAGATCATAAACTTCCACCATTAGTCCTTCAGTTCCAGATACTTCAAAGCTTTCCGATGTAGGATTTGGGTATACCAGTATTCTGGTTTGGCTTTCTCCAAGTATGTTGTTAATCATCAGAGTTGCGGAAGCGCCACCCGTATAGTTAATTTCATCAATGACCACTTCTACCTGGTAGCTTCCAACTGCAGATGGTGCACCTGAGCTTCCATCATAGGTAATGGTAAAGTTGAGCCCGGCAGGATCTGTAGTAACAGTAGCCTCTTTAGCTGAACCATCTTTGACGTGTTCCAAATCTGAAATACTAACAGTGGCCATAGCCTGATTGATGGTCAAAGTGCCCGGAACAAGATTGAAGACATAGTTCTCAGCAGCACCTCCACTCATGTCAATAGCGAAGTTTCCAGTATCTGATGTTGCCGTGGCGGTGGTACTGGCAACAGGTTCGCTCGTAAGTACAGACACACCTTCCTCATTGACAAACCCAGAATAAGTAATCGTTAAGGAAGGAATAGCGTCGCCAAAACTTATTGCCTTACTATCAGCAGTTGCAGTGAGTGTTTTTGGGTTGACCACAATTGTTTGTTTGACAGAGTCGGCCGCCAGAAATAAATCATTTCCTTCTTGAATAGCTGCAATTACCACTGATCCTACACCTACAAAATTGAGAACATCTCCATTGAGTGTTGCATTTCCTGAAACTACAGCGAAGCTTACACCTAGTGATGAAGTACTGCTAGCGGACAACGATATACCAGCATCTCCATAGGTCACTTCATCACTAATATCAGCAAAGGTGATGGTTTGACTATCCTTTTCTACCACTTCAAAATTGATGATCTCTGAAATCGCATTGTAGTCATCATTCCCTACCTGGGTCACTGTAACCGCCACGGTACCAATTGTTCCATTTAAGGTCACCACATTTTCATTAATTGAGGCAGGTCCCGCCACTGCATAAGACAAATCCAAACCCGTGTTCACAGAAGCTTCGATTGTAACAGTTGCAGTCAGTGTAGACTGGGTGGGCACTTCTGCTACTTCAATCACCTGATCCGCTTTGGCTATAACAAAGGCCGCATCAAACTGCAATGGTGCATAAGTGTCATCACCTTCATTGCTCATCCGGATAGATGCAGAACCAGCCCCCGTAATTTTAATGGTAGCTGAACCATCATTGGTCGAGGTGATTTCAATGTCTCCACTTAAAACAGAGAAAGTAACCGGCAACTCACTGTCGAGTGTTGCAGAAATGGTGAAATCAGCATCTCCAAAGGTTTTATCTTCAATCCCGGCAACAGTTATTGTCTGTGCTTCTTTGTCAGAAACAGTTACAGTTGCCGTAGCACTGGCAATATTGCCATTTTGATCCTCGACTGTGAGCGTTACAGTATTCTCACCAAGGTCTTCGATATCAAAAGAAACCACATCAAGACTAAAGGATAAATTTTCCGAAGAGGTACAGTTATCTTCTGATCCATTATCAATAGCTTCAGCAGTGATCGCGGCATTTCCACTCTCACCCAAAACAAGGCTAATATCCCGCGTAATTACTGTTGGGGCTAAAGTATCGCCTACAAAAACGGTAATTTCAGTGGACATCTGAAGTTCACAGAAAACACATGTTGCTTCCGGTGTTTGAGCGACCCAATCAGTAGTTTGATCCATATTGGTAAGGGCAGCATCCAGACCATTTGCTGAAAGGTCTGTGGCTGTTGTGGCTGATCCTTCATTGAAATCAAAATAGGCCACTACTCCACTTGTATCCATTGCAGTACATGCATTGCTGTTGGCAGCAATAAGCGAATCTCCAAGGGCCTCATTCCAGACCAGCACCTGATCAATCTGACCTAAAAAGTAACTGTTGTCCAGAGAGCCAATTGTCATCGCTTTAATCGGGCTCATGGCACCACCAGTTGTATTGGTCGTGGCACTCTCGAGCATACCATCCACATAGATTTTCCATTCGCCTGTGGTTGTATTGATGGTTGCGGCTATGTGATGCCAAAGATTATCATTAACAGCAGTAGTGGAAGTCCCGGAGGATTTGTAACCACCACTACCATCTCTCCCGTCTATTCTGGCAAACCCATCTACATTCACATACATTAAAAACCCATTGGCGCCATTGTATTTCGACACAATTAAATTGTTACTGCCTGAACGACTTGTTTTCACCCAGGCACTCAACGTCACCTTGGTCGTGATCCCTCTATTGTCAGTGCCAGCATTCACAAAATCATTGATCCCATCAAAATCCAGGGCAGTACCTGGTTCCCTGGCATTGGTAGCAAACACATTGAACGTGGTAGTTTCAGTGATTTCACCTGTATTGAAATCAAGAGCTTCTCCAGTTCCCTTTATTGGCCCATCAATGACACTGTTGTCCGAACTCTTTCTAAGCAAATAATCTATTCCTTCTTTAGTATTCGCTACTGAAATTGTTGTCCCATCTATCTCTCCAGGACAAAAATCAGTTGCTAGTGCGGTCACTGATTCATCATTGATCAGCGGAACCACTGTAACCGTGACTTCCTCAGAGGCACTATTTCCGGCTTCATCTGTTACTGTGAACGTGACGATATTTTCTCCAATGCTGTTACAATCAAAATATGTCTGATCAAGAGTCAAAACCAATACTGAATCAACACTACAGTTATCGGTACTTCCATTGTCAATCATTGTGGGTGTGATTTCAGCTGTACCAGATACAGGCAAATTCAAAGTGATGTTCCGGACGGAGATTGTTGGGGCCACGTCATCGCCAATAGTAACCTCTGTGGTCATCACCCTACTGCAGGTGTAGGTACAGGATATTGCTCCATCTGCCACTATGCCGCCGCTGTTTTGATTCTTGATTTGTGCAGGTGTATTATTGATTAAATCGGTAAGAATAGAACCACTGGCTGACTCCATGTCATAATGAAGCAATAACGATTCATCTGATCCTGATTGGCACGTACGCATATCTTTTGAGAGTTGGTCAGCTGTACGCGCTTCGTTATAGATTCGAATGTCATCAAACATGCCATCAAATACCTGAGCGGCCGGAAAGGCATTGCTATTCAAATAACCAAAGGTCATTTCGCTCGATGCACTTTTAACTGGTGCTAGTAAAGCATTGGTCGTACGCAATTCCCCATTCACATATATTCTTGAGGTGGCACCATCATACGTTACCGCAAAGTGCACCCATTCAGCATCTGGCAAAAAGTTTGTTGAAACACTGTAATGAGAAATCGTCCCTCCATTGTCTCGGTTATGCAAAATCGTGAATACACCCGATGAAGAATTTTGGTAGACTTCTATATCACTCCCTGCTGCACCACCAGCATAAAACAAGGTGTTATACATGGTGGAATTTCCACCGGCAGGTTCATTGATCCAAGCGGAAATGGTGTAGCCCGTTGAATAATCAAAATTATTTGGTGTATTTACCGCCAGGTACTCGCTACTTCCAGGCAATGAGAGTGCATTTCCTGAAAAAGGCACTTCAGCATACACCTGAAAAGTTGTGTTCTCACTAACCGCTCCAGTGCTGAAGGATAACCCCTCACCAGTTCCGGCAATAGGGCCATCAACAACTGAACTGTCGCTGCTTTTCCTCAAGAAATAATTAACACCTGGTTCTGAGGTAACAGTACTAATTGTAGCCCCTTCACTTGATTCTGAATCACCAAAACAAACTGTGGTCGCATCTGAAGTCACCTCTATTTCCTGGACAAAAGAACCAACGGTAACCATTGCCGTGCCAGTAGAGTGGTTGCCACTGGCATCTGTCACTGTTAGTGTCACTTCATTTTCTCCCTGGTCATTACAAATAAATGTGCTTTGGGACAATGACATGGATGCTATGGAGCAATTATCAGTAGAACCATTATCAATCATTTCTGGCGTTATCTGTGCTTCTCCAGACTCGTCATCAATGGTTACGTTAATGTTTTGTGTCAACACGACAGGAGCTATGGCATCAATCACATAAAAATTGCGATCATATGTAGTAGTTCCTGCATCGTAGGTGGCTGTTACTGTAACCAGCAGGCTCCCCAAATCTTCACAAGTTATGCTTGATTGACTAATAGAATAGCTTATGGCATCACATCTGGTGGTAGTTGTAGAAAGGAGGATATCAAGATCAAGCAGCTCTTCGCCTGATTCGGGCAGGTAGAAGTAGCTAGCTGAGATCGATATACCTGGCTCCACAGTAATTGTTGCCGTGGCAGTAGCAGTTTGCCCTTCACTGTCAGTGGCTGTGAGGGTCACCTCATTGGCACCCAGATCATCACAAGTAAAAAGTGTCTTGTCAAGACTAAAATCAGTAACAAACTCCCCACAATCATCCGTGGAGCCATTATTTACCTGAGAAGGGTTGACGATTACGTTTCCAGTGGCATCCAACTTTACGGTAATATCTTTAGCGATAGCCACTGGTGGTTCTTCTGGTTGACAAAAGCTCTTGTAGACCACATCATCAATTTCTATGTTTACCGCAGAGCCATTGGTACCTGCATGCCTGAAAGCAATGTAGTCATTAGAGTATCCGCTGTAATTTGAAAAGTCGTAAGAGTGAGTCTGCTGGGTTCCCGAAAGGACAAATGACTGTGCCAAATAGAAAGTTCCTCCACTGTAGAAACCCATTTCAAGAGACATACCTCCGCTGTATCCCTTTCTTGCTTTAAATGTGATGGTTCCTTGAGAATTCTGAACTTTCGGGGTGAATGCGATACCTCCATAGGTGGAGTTGATGATCAATTTTCCGTTATAGATCTGAACAGAACCTACTTCTCTTCCCTGATATGGTGCCGTGTATACTGCCTGCCAGCAATCTGGAAGAACAGCTAAATTATTTGGGTCTGGTTGGGTGTTGAAGTCTTCAATCACCTTTTGCAAAGGGGTTTCGCATTGTGCGAAACTGTGATTTACCAAGCTCATCAAAATGATTAGTGGCAGTAATATTCGTTTCATAGCATTTTTGATTTTGGTTAGGGCGCTGTATTGCGGTAAGTCAAAAATGCATTGTACTATTAGGAGATTTTTATGTCAATTTCCGAAGGATCAATATGGGTTTCCGAAAAACCAACCTAGTTCGAACCTTTAGGGACGATGGCATGAACTTCAATACTCGAAGCGTCATTGCGTTAAGCCGTGACGGTAGTACCAGTCAGTTCAACCGTCATTGCGAACGAAGTGAAGCAATCTCACACCTAGGCATGGAAGCGCGGTGTTTACGTTAGATCACTTCACAGCACTCGTGATGACGATATTGCCAGTCGGCTCAGCCGTCATTGCGAACGAAGTGAAGCAATCCCACGCATAGGCACAGAAGATCAATATTTACGTTAGATCACTTCGCTACACTCGTGATGACGGTAATGCTCATCAGTTCAACCGTCATTGCGAACGAAGTGAAGTAATCCCACGAAAAGCCACTGAAGAACGGTATTTATGTTAGATCACTTCGCAGCACTCGTGATGACGGTAATGCCAGTCACTTCAACCGTCATTGCGAACGAAGTGAAGCAATCCCACACATAGGCACAGAAGAACGTATTTATCTTGGATCACTTCGCAGCACTCGTGATGGCGGTAGTGCCAGTCACTTCAACCGTCATTGCGAACGGAGGTGAAGCAATCCCACGGAAAGCCACTGCAGAACGGTATTTACGTTAGATCACTTCACTACACTCGTGATGACGATATTGCCAGTCGGTTCAGCCGTCAGTAAAGCAATCTCACACCTAGGCAGAACTCAACTTCCCTGCATGACCTGGAAGAATTCTTCTTTCTTGTCTTTGGAGATACTCACTGTTCTCTGGTTATCCATCACAATGTAGCCGCCATCCTGATTTACATATTGTTTGATGTGTTTGAGGTTGATCAAAAAGGACCGGTGCGGCTTGTAAAACTCAACTACCTCCCGGAGGAGCTCTCCAAAAAACTTCATCGGCTTGCTGACCAGTAATTCCCCATCCGATTTAGTGAATACTTTGGTGTACATACGATCAGCTTCCATCATAATAATATCATCCAGCTCTACGAAAAGAACCCCATTACTGACCGGGAGGCCGATTTTCTTTATATTTTTTACGTTCAGGGTATTCCGCAACTCGTCTAACCTTTCGCTAACTTTTGATTTGCCTATCTGATCAATCGCTTTGATCACTGCATGCTCCAGTTGCTCATCTCTAAGTGGTTTGAGCAAGTAATCAATGGCATTAAGTTCAAAAGCTTTGATCGCATACTCTGAATAAGCCGTTGTGAAGATGATCTGGAAATTGATCTGATCCGGGGTGAAAAAGTCAAGGATTTGAATGCCAGAATATCCAGGCATTTCTATATCAAGAAAGACAATATCAGGCTGAAACTGATTGATCAGAGCAACTCCCTTCGGAAGATCTTCTGCATCCTGAACCTCTTTAATTTGAGGACAGTTTTCATCAATTAGAATTCTGAGGAGATTCCGAGCTTTAAATTCATCATCAATAATAACTGCTTTCATACCTGGACTATTCTTCCTCTATTAAAATACACTCTGAATAATTTATAAACCTAACTTATGCTTTTAAAACTGAAAAAGGTCAGTTTCCTAAAGTACACTTTCGGTTTCCTAATTCAATACCGGGATCCTCAAAACAACCTCAGTACCCAATGATTGCTCCTGGTCGTCATACCTGTCAATGATCCTTTCCTGTAGTTCCCGATCACTTTGGGCATTCAATATGGTCAGTCTGTTTCGAGTTGCTTTAGTCGCAAAGGATTGGTGTTTTGGATTCCTGATCCTATTAATTTGCTCAGAGGTTCTCCGCCCGATACCATTGTCACTGACCACACATTGTACCACATGATCTTGTTCCTCATAGGTAAAAGCCACACTCAATCGTTTTTCTCCTTTTTTGTGCAACAACCCATGTTTAAGCGCATTCTCAACATAGGGCTGGATAATCAGAGTGGGTATTTCCAAAAGGTCAGGATCAAGATTCAGTGAAACATCAATGCTAAAATGCAAAGATTCAAAACGCAGCTTCTCCAACTCTAGATAGAGGGTCAATGCCTCCACTTCCTCCTTCACACTTATTGATTTTAATTGACTGTGATTCAGATAAATTCGCATCAAATCGGCAAATTTCCCCATAAACTTACTCGCGAGCTTTTTCTCATTAAGTACAATGTAGTCTTGAATCGAGTTAAGTGCATTGAAGATAAAATGAGGGTTCATCTGGGAACGGATTGCACTAAGTTTGGACTCATTCAACTCATTTTGAAATTGCGTTTTTCGCTTTTGTCTTAAATAAATCATGGTAAAAACCGCCCCACTTACCAGCAGTGTAAACAGCAATGATAACAGGTAAAACCACCAGGAATTATAAAAAGGTGGATTGATGATGAACCCATAACTCACCAATTCACTTTCTACATCCCTACACACAGCTTTGACCCTAAACTCGTACGCACCGGGCGGCAGTGATACATAAGTTATTTTATTGTCCAGATATTCTTTTTGATGCCAAATTTCATCAAGTCCGATAAGCTGATAATGGTAGCTAATTTCATTTTGGAACCTCAACGATGGAGCCTTCACATTAAACTCGAACCTACTCTGATTGTGCCTAAATCTAGGATTTACACTATGACTAACCGTATCTCCATCTTGTAAAACCACCAATCGCAAAATCTCAGGCACAAACGTGAAAGGAACAATTTCATCCAATCTGATTTTGAGAAGTCCGTTTTTTTCTAACAACCAAAGTGCGTCATCTGCCACCACAAAATCAATGACCTTATCACTTACCAATCCGTCCGACCGGGTGATACTCCCTATAGGTGATCCATCCGCACTTAGAATCTGCACACCCTTTTCAGTTGCCGCAAATAACCGATCCTGGTAAAACTGAATGCGATAAATTGTATTGGACAACAAACCCGTTTCTGTGTTAAGCTGCCTTACGAGCTCCCCTCCTTCGAAAATCAAAATGCCATTATTCAGAGTTGCTACATACATGTGATTTTCATGTGGTTTGATTTCGCTACAGTTGAGCTGAATACCATTCAGCTGGAAGTAAGTAGCAGAGTCTCTGTCCTGGATTTTTAAACCAACTGAGGTACCCGCATAAACTATCGCCCTTGAACGATCAACGTTTGCACAGTAAGTCCTTTCCCTGAAATTATCCAATACATGAATATCCGGTGAGTGAGTAGCTAACGAATTTAAGACCCGGTGTGAACCATATCTATTCTTATAGTCATATATAAAAACACCAACACTTGATGAAAACAGGTAAGCATCCCCAATATCCTCAATATCCTTAATGGTCCCCATCCCCAACACCCTGTGATCACCATTACCCAAATTGACCAAAAATGGTCTTAGGTCATCTATGAAAAGCTCATTGGTTGCATCCAGATAAGCCAGGAGTTCTATACTTTTCGTTTGATTGGATTGAAAAGCACTGATTTCTTCTTCATCCTTATTGAGCACCAATACTTCGCCTGCCTGAGTGCCCAAATACAAATGATTCGGGGAATTGGTGATGCCAGTAAATTTCGAGTCTGCCAATGTAAACCCCATATTCATGATATTGATATCCGGGATTACGTAGAGCCCGCTTTTGAAAGTACCCATGATCAGGTTCCCATCCAGGTCTTTATAACTGGTCGAAATGAATTCATTCCTGAGCAATACCTTCTGACCATAGAGCGGTTCTAATTGGTGATCATATAGCATAAACCCTCCCGTTGAACTGAGTGCATACAGTTGATCTCCAGCTGCGTAAAAACGATAATAACCATCCTGATTATCCCGTTGAATTGATTTTCCAAAGTGAACCGAATCTTGCGAAATATTCAGTAAACGAGAGGTTGACTTGTCAAAATACAACAAAGAGTCCCGTAAATAGAGAAAATTGATATAGCTACTCTGATTGCTTCTATGCTTTAAAGCGCTCTTGGATATTTCACCATCGGATATTTCAATAAGATTATGTGACCTTGCATCATGTACCAAAAGCACCCCATCATTTCTTCTGAATACTTTGGAGAAAATTCCTCGATTTGTGCCTCCATAGAGAATTCTAAAATCACCAGATTCATCAACCTCTAAAATACTATTTGCAACAACGATCAATTTACCCTGGTTGTCAAACTCAAAAGAGATATCCCGGTACATCAAACTATCAGGTATTTTGAAAAACTCATCAATTTTATCCTTAAATACCCTGAAAATCTGACCACTCAAATTGAAACAATACAAGGTCTGATCATCATCTTTTACCCAACCAAACACCGATTTATCCGCCATCTCCGGAGCATGAATGGTTTCAAACTTGTATCCGTCATACCTGACCACTCCATGGTCTGTTGCCAACCAATAGTCACGTGATTGACCCTGCGTGATCGAATAGACATCCACATCCGCCAATTCATTGGCACCAATAATAAAGTGTGAAGGGTCCTGAGCATTCGATGAATAACCACAAGTCAGTAGTAGACCAATAAAAAGGAGAGGTTTTAGCAATTACTTCTTTTTTGAATTATGGAAATCAAGGTAATGGTTATCAATCTAATAAATCATATTTTTATAATGCTGAAAATGCGGTCAATGGAATTTTGATCATCACATGAGTGCCAATAGGTACACCTTGAGCGTCTACCAAATCATTGGTCACCTCAGTGACCTGTTCTATCAAAGCATAATTTATCAAGTCGATCCGCTCTTTTATTGCGCCGGTTGCGTAAGAGTGATGCACACTGTTTCTTGAATGATTGATGGCTTCTGACGCTTTTCGCCCAATACCATTATCAATAATCTCACAAAGAAGTGATCGTCCCTCAACACTGAATTTAACCTGAAGGATGCGCTGGCCATGCTGATGTAAAAGCCCATGCTTGAGCGCATTTTCTACAAAAGGTTGAATCAGTAGTGCCGGGAGTTTGGAGTCCTCCGGATCGATCTCCGGGTCAACAAAAACCTCGTAATTTAAAGTGTCTTCGAAGCGCAGCTTTTCCAGTTCCAGGTACAATTTCAGCGCATCTACTTCGTCCTGTACGGACACCGACTTACGCTGGCTATGATTCAGGTAAGTACGCATGAGGTCTGCAAATTTACCAAGGTATTTGCCGGCAAGCTTCTTTTCGTTGAGCATGATATACTCCTGTATGGAATTGAGTGCATTGAACATAAAGTGCGGGTTCATTTGGGAGCGTAATGCTTTTAACTCAGATGCACGATATTGCTGCTCTATCTCAAGGCGCTTTTTGGTTTCCACTAGCTCCATGTCGGTAATCGCTTTTTGCTGCTTTAGCTGTCGCTGACGATAAATCAAAAATCCAGAACCTATGGTTAGCAATATCATGAACCCTAGTCCAAAGAGCCCATACTTCTGCTTTTTAAGTTGAAAATCCTGGATCTTGGCTTCCTGAGAGAGTGCGGCAATCTCAGCCTCCTTTTTTTCTGTCTCATACTTGGTTTGGAGCTCCTCGATCACCTTCACTTTATTCTCTGAAAACAAAGAATCCTTCAATTTCATATGTTGCATCAAGTAGTCCAGTGCCTCAGGATATGCACCCAACTTCTCCATTATCTGTACCTGCATGTAGTAGCAATCTTTTAACATCCGGTAATGCTTTAGCTCCCTATAAATGACCGTTGACCGGTCTATATAATACCGTGCATCCTCATACTTCCCAAGCTTCAGATAGCTATCGGACAGGCTATAGCAAGAAGCAGCAATATTGGTAGTATGTCCGTACTGCTCCGAATACTTTAGTGTTTTATTGAGATAGGATATGGCATCCTGGTACCGTCCCAAATTATTATATACTCCTCCAAGTGATCCCTCCGCTATGGCCACACCAGTGTGAAACCCACATGCTTGAGAGATACTCAAAGCTTCCTGATAATAGATTTCTGCCTCAGAAAAATCATTTAACGACTCAAAAGTCTTGGCCACATAAAAATACATGCCTGCCTTTTCGGAAGTCGCGGGACTACCCTTTACCAGATCAACATTGCGAAGGTGCATGGTCAGTGATTTCTCAAAAGCTCCATTCACATTGTAAATTCTAGCGAGGTTATTGTTTGTGGCAATTAACCCGGGCTTATAGTTTAGGGAATCAAAAATGCCCTGGGCTTTTATTGCTAAAGGAAGTGCCAAATCCAGCTCTCCGGTAACTATATAGTGTTTGCTTTGGACATTCAGCGCCTGTCCGATTCCCCTGGCATAATTCAGCTTCCTGGAGAGCTCAAGTGCTTCCAGCACCAAAGGTGGAATTTCGGAAATATCTCTACTGGCGTGATACCTGGTGAGTTCGATGAGTAGGTTGACCCGAATGGTATCTTCGTGCGTATGGTTCTCTACAGCCGCTTTGATACTATCAAGTTCAATATCCTGAGCCATTAGCTTTTGGATTTGAAAACAGGCCAAAAACACGAAAACAACACAAATTGTACGACTGGACATTTCAGGAAATTGATCCTGAAAATACATCCAATGGATGCTTATTGGAGGTTAAAACTTCCTAAACAATCTGATCCACTTCCGAATGAATGGAATTAATTTCCGAACATCAAAACTTAGCCATCACTTCTGCCATCCACTCTTGAAATTTCGCAGAGTGGCTATGCGGCATGATGTCTGACTCTTTCTTGCCATCAATGATATCCTGACTGACCGCCTGGAGTTCGTGATTGAACCCGATGCTTGCTCTACCATCATCGAAATGATCAATTTGATTGTCACCATCAAAAAGCGTGCACTCACTGGCCTTCCAGTAATGTGGTATGTGAATAGAACCCGCGGTACCTACAATCATCAATTTGTTTGAAAGTGTACTGCGTATAGACGTAGCGAGATTAGCCGTTTGGTTTCCAAAGTCAAATAAGATATTTACATCATCATCTACACCCGTGGCGGCTTTATGACATGTCACATAAATTGCATCAGGGTCAGCCTGTAAAAGGAGCCAGGCCATGGCCAATGGGTAAATCCCCATATCCAGCAATGCACCACCAGCCAACTCTGGACTATACATTCTGCCGGTAGCATTGAACGGTACTGCATAACCAAAGTCAGCCTTTATCTGCACCAGATCGCCTATTCGACCATCCTTCACCCACTGTTGCGCCTTTTGAATGGCAGGATGAAAATAAGTCCACATCCCTTCCATCAGGTATTGGTTTTGTGTTTTGGCATGGGTTCGGAGTTCGTCAAATTGCTTGGGATTTACCGTAATCGGCTTTTCGCAAAGAACAGCCTTACCGTGTGATAAAGCAGCCCAGCTGTTTTCAAAATGAAAGTTGTGCGGGGTGGCGACATAAATCGCCTCTATTTCCGGATCCTCATAAAGTTGCTCATAGGAGTCATAGGCTTTTCGGACGTCATGTTTCCGGGCAAATTCATCAGCAGTAGCCTGTGACCTGGAAGCCACTGCCACCAACTCCGCATTGCTTACATATTTGAAATCTGAAGCGAACTCACCGGCAATTCTCCCGGTGCTTATGATTCCCCATTTGACTTTTTTCATGGTATGATAGATTTAGGATAAAGAAAAAGAATGATGTCCGGACATCTAAATATTTCATAAAGAAATATGCCACTCCCGAGAATTGATCTTCCCAACTCATTTGACTTGGTCGTCGAAAGAGCTTTCACTATTTTAGTTGAAATTTACGAGATATAACATCAGTAGGAACAACTTCACCTCTACCTTCTGAACAACCTTCCAAGACTTATGAGAAACTTACTCCTACTGCTTGTTTCGCTATTTTCATTATCACTTTTTGCACAAGACGACCTGCCTGTAGGACATAATCAATTCATTGCCGAGCACTATAATAGTCTGGATGTCGCTGGCAAAATGCTTGCTTATGATCACGTAGCTTGGGTTAGTTCTGACAGTATACAGACTCTGTCCAGAGAGGAACTTAGCTCATACGGTGGCCAATGGTTTTGCTACTTAGACTCGACAGGACAATACCATGCTTTATATGGAGCATATGACTCGGCTTACACATTAACCGCTCATTACGTGGTTGACTCAACAACCTTTGCGGTAAATCGAACTTTTCAGTCTTTCGACACCACTCTTGCTGTTCTATTTGCTAAAGCTTATAACCTCGCGTTGGCAAGAAAACGAGAATTTCTGGGGCCGGAAGATCACCTGAGATATAATCACTTCATCTTTCTATCTGACTCAACCATTAATGTGCACTTCCTGCCTGCTTTTCAACCAAACGGTGTGATGATTTATGGGGCTGAGCAGCATTACTCATTAACCTTGGATGCAACCCAAATAATAGACTCTACTGAGTATTTCAACGAATACCGAGGCTACAAATCGGATCCGGATCAGCAAATTACCATAGCTTATGATGACCTGGATTATACATCCATCGGTGCTGTATTTTTCCTAATGTATTATGAACAACATTTTAAATCGATCAGAATCCTCACCAAAAACTACATCACTACATTCATAAGAGGAAAAAATAACAAAGGATCATGGATTCATGCAGTTAGGGCTGAACCGAAAGCTAAAAAGAAGAAAAAGCGTAAAAAGAAAGACAATCCGTAAGTTCAGTTTTTAAGGCAATTTTGCCACCACGATTATCTTAATAACCAACGGAAAAACATCGAATATTTACCATGTCATTCGCAAGTGTCTATCCACATTATGTGACCAAAGCCGAGCGAAAAGGTAGAACCAAAGAAGAAGTAGACACCATCATCAGTTGGCTTACAGGTTATGATGACCATGCTTTACAACAAATCCTTGAGGACAAAACTGACTTTGAAACGTTCTTTGACCAGGTTCCACAATTAAACCCTAATGTGACCAAAATCACCGGAGTGATCTGTGGCTATCGGGTGGAAGAGATTGAAGATCCGCTGATGCAAAAAATCCGCTATCTGGACAAATTGGTTGATGAACTGGCAAAAGGTAAGGCTATGGAGAAAATTTTGAGACAGTAAGAACTTAATTTTATCTCAATCTCATTTTGTCAAGTTTAGATACTGAAATGAATTCAGCCACATTACCTGGTTTCATCTTCGTTCTTTCATCCTAAACTTGATACAAAGCCTAATTACCTTTTAAAAGATTTCCCAAACTTAATCCCACACCAGGGAAGGAACCCCTCCTCTACATAAATGGCGGAACCCTCAAGCGTCCAAGTGAATCCATTTTCATAAACCATCTGAAGTCCTACGGGCACATAAACCACCAAACCGGGAGTATAGGTAAAGGCATATCCCGCATCCACTCCGGCATAGGGATGAATCCGCTTTGTAGGTTTTGGCTTTCTAAAGTGGTAGTAAACTCCGCCATAAGGGATCGCAAGAGGCCAAATACCCGCTCCCACATGCCAATCCCAATCATTGGCATAAATCGAATACACGACTCCAGGGCCAACACCTATATCAGCCAGTGTCATATACAATCCTCTTTTGTACTTAACGATGGTCACTGTTGAATCTCTAACCCTTTGTTTTCTACTCCCATCATTCAAAGTAAAGCGCAGCCCCAGACTCCCTTGCATGTAATCGATCCTCTGGTCGTAAATGGTCGGGCTAATCTCAAGCTGAATACCAAAATCCTTATTTGCCAATGGATATAAAATACCTCCTACGGGTAAAGAAGCCTGAAAATCATGGCCCCAAAAATCAATCGCCAAACCCAAGCCCGCATAAAACCTATAGTCAGGACTTTGATGAAAATATCCAGTTCCGATCAACCCAAAATCTTGTTGATTTAAAAAAGTCTGGTTCGTGAACAAACGCGCTTCTGATCGAAACCATCCCTTGCTATAGGCCAATGATGCATAAGAGTCATACGATAGACTGTAGCCAATATCGATAGATGAAGCAGCTAAACTATCCTGTGCATGGAGTGGCGAAAAAGAAACAATGCCTAAGCAAACAGTCAAGCAAACAAGACTAAAAAATTTCATTGAGAAGTGATTTGATTCCAGTTAGGTGGTACAATAATAAAAAAATAAATCAATGCCGTTGAAGCTTTTTAGTTTGGTCATTCCCGTAAGGAATCTTCATAAGGAAGATACATCTCAGTAAAGAGTCTAGGCTTTTTGAAAAATAAATCCACTATTGTTTGTGCAACCAATTAGTTGCGTATATATTTGCAACCATATGGTAGCAGATAAATCAAAATCGATCAGACGAGATGTATTTCAGGCCATTGCCGACCCTACACGGAGGGCAATCATCTTTCTACTGGCAGTTGGCGCTATGACTCCCAATGCTATTGCCGAACATTTTAACAGCAGTCGTCAAGCGGTGTCCAAACACCTGAAAGTGCTCGTGGAATGCGAAGTGGTCAATCAGGAGCAGCAAGGTCGCGAGATTCATTACCACCTCAACAGTGACAAGATGAAAGACATAGAAAAATGGCTGGAGCAGTTTAAGCAACTGATGGAGAACCGCTTCCAGCAACTTGATAAACTATTAGAAAACCTAAAGAAACAATCCAAATGACACCAAATTTGCAAAGTGACTTCTTAGTAGACAAAGAAAAGAACACCATCACCATCAAACGAGAGTTTCTCGCCAACAGGTCTTTAGTCTGGGACTGTTATACCAAAAGCGAGCTACTTGATCAGTGGTTTGCGCCAAAGCCACTCACTACCAAAACCAAGTCCATGGACTTTAGGGAAGGCGGCCACTGGCACTTTGCCATGATTGAGCCCAATGGTACAGAATACTGGAGTCGGTTTGATTACCTGTCCATAACTGCCAGTGAAAAATACACTGCCCTGGACGGATTCTCCAATGCTGATGGCGATATCAATGAGGAATTACCCAGGGCAAAACAACAGCTAGCATTCACGGACAAAGGTGAAAATACACTGGTAGAAACCGTGGTAATCTACAATTCTCTAGCGGACCTGGAGACCGTCATCCAAATGGGAATGGAAGAAGGTATGTGGGCTACTCTCGAAAAACTGGATGAATTGCTCTTGAAACTGAAATAAGCATACTTCAAATAATCTACTTTGTCAAGTATGACCCTTAGGGTGATAGAACAAAGGTTAAAAACCAAGTAACGTCATGCTGAATTCATTTCAGTATCTAAACTTGACAGAGTAGGCCTAAATACGAATGAAATTATGAATTCTTCAATGGTTACAATCGGCTGCCTTGGTGTATCCCTGCTCAGTCTCATTGTTTTGCATTTTTTGAGTAGTGAATTCGATCCAAAATGGCGAATGATCAGCGAATATGCCCTCGGTAAATACAAACATTTACTTACTGTGTTCTTTTTTTTCTGGGGACTTAGCACCGTCATCATGATTTTCAGTTTTTGGGATTTGCAGTCCGATTTGTGGTGGCGATTAGGTTGGTCACTAATGATTCCATCGAGCATAGGCACAATCATGGGAGGTTTGTTCGACATTAAACACAAACTACACGGCGTGTCATTTCTTTTAGGTGTACCTACTTTTATTATAGGCTCATTGGTAATCAGTTATCAAATCATCACTCTCGAAAGCTGGAGTAACTACAGCACAGCACTTCTCACCACGGCCCATTTGACCTGGATTAGTTCCATCATCATGGGTGTAGCGATGGGTGTCATGTTTTCCGGCTTTAAAAAAGCAAACGTGGAAGTTGGGCCTGACCAAACCCCTCCCGAACATTTGCCGCCTGGGGTGATAGGCCTTGGCGGATATGCCAATCGATTATTGGTACTTAGCTTTTTCAGCTGGACCTTCGTGATAAGCTATATCCAGTTAGCCATCGGTTAACAATTAAATATTCCAGGATACCTCAATTTCTTACCCTTAATAAAAAACTTAAAGTTATGAATGCAGCACTCTTAATGGACTTCACCGTAGACAAGTCCAACAATACCATACACGTAAAGCGGGAGTTTGACGCTCCACGGGATTTGGTCTGGAAAGCATGGACCACTTCAGAAATACTGGATCAATGGTGGGCTCCCAAGCCTTATATCAACAAAACCAAACACATGGACTTCCGCAATAGAGGATACTGGCTCTACTCCATGACCAGCCCCTCCGGTGAAACCCATTGGTGTCGTGCCGACTACAGCGGCATTAAACCACAAGAGATTTATGAAGTAGATGACGCCTTCTGCGATAGCGAGGGAAACGTGAATGACATCCACCCGGGATCGCACTGGCACAACGCATTCTCTGACTTTGAAGGTGATTCGACTTTGGTAACCATTACGCTGACTTATAAAAGTCTGGACGACCTGGAGAAAATCATCGAGATGGGCTTCAAAGAAGGATTTTCCATGTGCATGGAAAACCTGGATCATTACATCAGCACACAGTTCAAGCTGCGGAAAGAAAACAAGACCAGCAACAAAGCGGGAGTAGCTACTTACCTCAACTTCAATGGAAATACAGAAGAAGTATTCTTGTTCTACCAAAAGGTATTTGGTGGGGAGTTCACCGGAAAGGGCATCCAACGCTTCGAAGATTTCAGTTTTGAAGGTCAGCCTCCTTTGGACGAATCCAACAGGAAACTGATTATCCATGTGGAACTAACGATCCTGGGTGGACACCGACTCATGGGAACCGATGCACCTGAAAGCATGGGTTTTAAATTAAATCCAGGCAATAACATGCACATCCATCTGGAGCCGGGCTCCAAAGAAGAAGCCGATCGACTTTTCAATGAACTATCAGAGGATGGTATCGTGGAAATGGGCATGCAAGACATGTTTTTTGGTTCTTACTACGGAGCCTTTCAGGACAAGTACGGTATCAACTGGATGATCAACTACCAGCCGGTTTAATCAATTCGGATACACCCTACTTCGTCAGGTTAGATGCTGAAATAAATTCAGCATGACATACATTCATAATCGTGCTATCATCCAGATGGTCATACTGAACGTGTTTCAATATCCATATAAAACTTGACGAAGTAGGATTCGTCCAATTAAACCTATACAAACTCATGAAAAGTAAAATCTTAACCGGAATGTCGATCCTTTTTGGGCTCATGATGCTCAATGCCGGACTCAACAAATTTTTCAATTATATACCTGTGCCTGAAGGCTTACCGGATGATATCATGAAAGACAATGAAGCCCTAATGGAAATCTCCTGGCTGTTGCCCTTGATCGCAACCGCAGAAACTTTAGATGCACTGCTCATTATTTTCCCAAAAACGAGGGCCCTGGGTGCGCTGGTACTTTTCCCGGTGATGGTTGGGATATTGCTCACCCATACCATAGTAGCCCCGGAGGGATTGGTCATGACACTGGTTATGTTGGCAATCTTTAGCTGGATCATCTATGACAATAGACACAGATACTTTCCTCTGGTAGGATGAAAAATGGTTTCCATGTATGGAAACATGAAACTCCTCAACCTTGCCTGGAGAAGTAACCACGACGCAAAAAGGCAATGGTCAAAGTCAAAGCAAAAAGTACAGCATTGACAATGATCGGTTCACCCCGACAGATGTGAAGATAAGATGCTCCTACCATGGTCAGTGCCAGACCAAGAGCAGCTGTGGGCACTAAAAATCTAAACCTCTTAATAAACATTGGAAGTATCAAACCTATAGCTCCCAAAATCTCGAGCACGGCAATGATTTTCACCTGCACGGCAGACAGGTCATTGGCCCATTCCACACCCTCCATGGTGATCAGGGTTTCATAAGGGGTAATAAGTCTAAAGCCAGCACTTAACAAAAAGGAACCAGCAATTAAGACTTGTAGAATCCATGCTAAAATATTCATCTGCTAGAAGGGTTAGTTGATCAAACATACGGATTTCTTTAATACTGGTAAAAGGAACTTATCTAAAGGGTCAATCTATTAGTTCTAAAACCTAACCAGCGAAGGGTTTAAAACTTGTGGGTCTATTACCAATGAGAATCCCTGTCTGTCCGCTTTGCAAATGAGCGAGGGTAAGGTTAAGGAAATATATTTTGTCATTTATAAAGATACAAGTAATTGCCGACACTTAATCTTTGCCTTTTTATAACTTCACAGTAGAATTAATATAGTTGAAAGTTGTCCCACTTAACCCCTTATTGTACATGTCTGGTTCCATTTCTTTAAGCAGCGCCTTACGCAACATTGGATTTTTAATCATCTTTTTAATGGCCAATGATTTCTGTGCAGCTCAGGACATAAGAATTTTCGGTACGGGAACGCTTAATGGTGGAAGCGTTTTTGCCATAGACCCAGATGGATCCAATCCTGAAAAACTGGTCAATTTTTCTGCTTCAGGAAAACCCTTTCAGAATGAACTCATTGAATCCAATAATAAGTTATGGGGTATGACCCGGGTCGGGGGAGATTATGGCTATGGCGTTATTTTCTATATACACAATGATGGAACATCATATACAGAAGTACATCATTTTGACAGGGTAAATGGTTCATTGCCAGATGGGAGACTATTGGAATACAACGGCAGCTTTTGGGGTGTAACAGAATCCGGTGGAACGAATGATTTAGGGGTAATTTTTAGACTCGACAAAGAAGGCGCCAACTTCACTAAAATTCACGATTTTCAGGGTATCGACGGCAGTAGTCCAACTGGTGGATTTATCGTAGAGAATGGCACATTGTGGGGTGTAACAGGAAGTGGTGGCTCAAATGAACGCGGAATTATTTTCACCATTGACCCAACAGATAATAGCTTTGCTGTTATTCATCATTTCGATTACGATGGTGGAAATTCACCTAAGGGTCCTTTATTAAAAGTATTTGATAAGTTTTGGGGAGTTATAGGAACTCCAGGGACTATTTATACCCTAGACGCTGATGGCAGCAACTTCACTGTTGTTTACGATTTTCAATTAAGTGGGACAACCATCCTTCCATCAAGTCTGATTGAATCAAATGGCAGAATTTGGGGAACAACATACTTAGGCTCCAACTTTGTTTTTTCTATGAATCAAGACGGGACTGACATGAACTTCCCTACTATCAATGGTGATGGATCTAATGCACCTTTATTGGCCTACAATAATGAAATCTGGGGTGTAGGAGCCGGAGGATCAAACGATGCTGGCATTATCTTCAAGCTGAATAGCGACCATACAGGATATAATGAAGTACACCATTTCGATTTTGAAAACGGAGCCAGTCCTGCTGCAGGACTTCTTTTAAGCAATGGACGATTCTGGGGGATGACCCATTCCGGAGGTAGTGGTTGTGGTGTTATCTACTCCATCAAAACAGATGGTAGCGACTATTCTGTAGCTAAAGAGTTTGATTGTTCCAAAGGCGTTAATCCAGAGAAAAGCCTGTTCGTTAAAGATGAAAAACTGTATGGAATCACTTTAAATGGTGGAGAATATGCGGCCGGAACACTTTACAGAGTAGATCTAGATGGTAAAAACTTTGAGACCTTACATCATTTTAATTTAACAGATGGGGCTAATCCGAAAGGAGAACTAATTGAACACTCAGGAAAATTGTGGGGATTGACCAGTTATGGAGGAGCAAATGGCAAGGGAACTATTTTTTCGATCAATTTTGATGGTACCAGTTTCCAGAAAATTCATGATTTTGATTTTGGTTATTTTGGAGAAACATTAGGCGGACTAATTATCTGGGAAAATAAGTTTTTAGGAATAAAGGCAGGTGGAGGAGAATATGGGTCTGGAGCAATATTCAGTATCAACGATGATGGTAGTGATTTCAACGTACTTTATCAATTAGAGAATAACGAAGCTAATTCACCATTTGCGAACATCCTTCTTTACAATGATTTCATATATGGTGGTTGCTCGCAAGGTGGTACCAATGACTCAGGTACTATTTTTTCTTACAAGTTCGATGGTGGCGAATTCAAAAAACTTCATGATTTTGACTTTGATACCGGTCGTGGATTGAGAGGGTTAGTTATCTACAAGGAGATGATCTGGGGAGCAACTCAATCAGGAGGTGATAATGGACGAGGTGTGATCTTTAAGTTTGATCCGAAATCTGAAACCTACATGATAGTGCACCATTTCGAAGAAAAGGTTATTAACTCTTGGCCAATAGGAAACATGGTAGAAATTAATGGTCTGCTTTGGGGGACAACTCAGGGAGGCGGTCTTTATGACTATGGGATTATTTACACCATATCTGAAGATGGCTTTAACAAAGTTTATGACTTTACAGGTGAATATGCTGGCTATTCTAAAGGCAGCCTAATTGCAGGCTCAAAGCCAAACCCAATTGTTTCTATAGAAATGTCACATGATCAGGTAATGATATTTCCAAACCCGGTTACGGATTGGTTTTCTATTGGGGGAGACATTCAACCTAATCAAGTGCTCATATTTGACTTGAGAGGACAGCTCCTGCGATCATTTAGCAAAGAGGTCTCCGCTTATGATATCCGTGACCTCCCTTCTGGAACTTACTTACTTCTAATCCTATCAGCTGATAACAGGTATGCAGGAAAGGTCATTAAGAAATAGATTTTTAAATTAGTAGCATCCGAGGAAAGATTTTGCTTTTAAACTTACCTAAGATCTCAAACACGCATGATTCACGTTTTTCTGTTCTGCAAAAAGTCAAACGCGGATGTTTGGGCCTTGGGAAGGTTGGAAAATGGACAAACACGCATGTTTGAGGCTTCGGCGAGTTGGAAAACGAAGAAAACTGGAGTTGTGGACCTTCCGCAAGACGGAAAAACGAAGAAAACTGGAGTTTTGGGCCTTCCTCAAGATGGAAAAACGTAGAAAACTGGAGTTTTGGGCTTTCCGCAAGCTGGGAAACCAAGAAAACTAGAGTTTTGGGGCTTCCGCGAGCTGCGAAACGATGAAAACTCGAGTTTTGGGTTTCCGCCGCTCGGCGAAAGGTGAAACATGAATGTTTTTGGTTTAATTCCGTATTTTTAAAGGATGTCAGATTCAAGTATTTGTATCTAAATACAGATTAAACAATTAATTTCCTCCTTTGTCAGATAGTGACTGCATTTAGAAAATATCGAAAGTAATTTTCACCTGGTAACTTCGTACCAATGGAAACAAAAATCACCTACCACTTCTCAGCCAATATCTGGCAGCACTCGGCGCCCGGAGGATGGTATTTTGTTTCCCTTCCAGTGGAAATGTCGGCTGAAATAAGAACACACCTGAAGTGGCAGGAAGAAGGCTGGGGAAGATTAAAAGCCTCTGCAACCATTAAAGATACCTCCTGGGAAACAGCCATCTGGTTTGACACCAAACACAACACTTATATTCTACCCCTAAAAGCACTGATTCGGAAAAAACTTAAGTTGACAGTGGATCAGGAAGTAGAAGTGAAAATTCACGTTTAAAGAAAGCTGATTCAATGTGTCAAGAACATATTTCTAAAAAAGTAAAAAAGTTCAATTACATCATTTAAACCCAGGTTCAATGTAGTTTACTTATGCTTTTTTATTTAGGTCATTCCGGCAGGAATCTTTATGATAAACAAAGATTGACGTAGAGATTCCTGCCTACAGGCAGGTTAGCAGAATGACGTCTTAGAGTACAATTAGAAAGCTTAACTAAACGGCATTGAATCCAGATTAAAGACAGAAAATAAAGCATATGGAATTCAACCCCAACAACGACATTGTCAAACTTTGCCTTCAGGGCATGGCCTTCGAAGAACAAGATAATCCCAAAGAAGCAGGGAAAACATTTCTTCAGGCATGGCAGGAAGCGACAAACGATTTTGAAAAATTTCTTGCGGCCCATTACCTCTCCCGCCATCAGGAAAATACTGCCGACAAACTAAAATGGCTGGAGACAACTTTGGAGTATGCACTAAACGTAAATGACAACACGGTTACCAGTGCATTCCCCGCGCTTTATGCCAACATTGCCCTTTGCCATGAAGGCCTGGGTGAGCCTGGCAAGGCCCAAAAATGCCATGAACTGTCCAAGTCATTTAAGGACAAACCTTCTGACAAAGGCCCTTTCTATCATGGCACAAGAGCAGACTTACAGGTTGGCGATTTGTTGACCGCAGGAGGCAGTTCTAATTACAAAGCAGACCTCAAAATGAACCATATTTATTTCACAGCCCTGGTCAATGGAGCCGGGCTAGCGGCGGCTTTGGCCCAAGGTGACGGACATGAACGGGTCTATATCGTAGAACCGACCGGAAGCTTTGAAAATGATCCGAATGTGACCGATAAAAAATTTCCGGGCAATCTAACGCGCTCTTATCGATCTGCATCACCACTGAAAATTGTTGGTGAGATATCCGATTGGGCAAGACAGACCCCAGAGCAACTCCAACATTGGCGTGAAAAGCTGGCCAATAACAAAGGAGAGATTATCAATTAGTACAATAATCCGACCCGTTGTAAGTTTACTGTGCAATAACAAAATCACCACCTATTGAAAAAATACCTCCTCGCGCTCTGCATTCTAGTCATTGCTTTTAAGGCAGTTGCTCAGAGAGACTCATTGATCTCAAAGTACAGTTTCATCATTCAGGACTCCCCTTCCAGGTTGTTTACCATGCGACAGTTTAACCAGGGGTATCTTTCCGGGTATAGACTACTTGCCAGAGGATTAAACAGCAACATCAAAAATCAGCGTGTTTCCGATTTGATCCAACTTGGACTTTTGTCAGTTTTTCTTGTGCCACTGAGTCATGAAGAAGGTCATAGATCTATTTTGACAGGAAAGAAAATAAGTTCTATTTCAAGGCCATTTTTTAATTCAAAAGGAGCAGCATATGTCATCGGTGTTACTGATCAGACACTCATGGAATTGAGAGACAGTGATCTACCAAATTACATACGCCTACATACCGCTGGCCTGGAGTCGGACTATGCATTGACTTCCAGGTCTGAGGATATTTCCATATTTGAACAGGATCAGTTTGCGAACCTGAAATGGGAATACCTGGCCAGGAAATTTGGTATTTTACAATACTATATAATGGGACTGTTGGACATTGAAATTGATTTAGAAGAAGAGCCAAATGAACTGGATCGTGATATAGTTGGCTTTGATACCTATGGTGCTGCCAGACATCTGTTCAGACCTGAGATGAGTTTTTACCGATATACCAGGCATGATGAACTAACCAGTGAAGAAAGGAAATTCGTCAATCGTATAGGTGCCAGATCGCTGCTTAATCTTCTCAACCCACTTATACTTGGTAAAGTGAATTTTCAGATCAATGAATCGCTCAAAATGAATTGGGGGTTTGGTCATACAATGACTCCTTTTGGAGACTTCATAGATGAAAACATTTGGATGATTATAAATGATAAAACCAACCTTAAAGTCTACTTAAGGCAATTTCAGAATAGGAACACCTGGTTTCATGGAGGCGGTATCGGATTGTATGGTTACCAACTTAGTGAAAGATGTTTCATAGACTCTAAAGTACATGCCTGGAACCAGCCAAAAGACTTGGATTTCAACACTTCTGAAGGAGAATTTGGTGGAGCATTTGAGTTTGACATGAGCTACTTTTTCCAACCAAAGCAAGGGGGTTTTAAAGGAATTTCAATGGATCTTGGCACAACCATGAAAACCCAGGGTTTTCTGCCTGAAGAGCTTTTTCTTCAAGAGCGAATTGGTGTGCGCATGGGTACAACCGTGTGGTTTTAATTCGGAATTCACTCACTCTTACCGATCCCCACCCACTCACCTATTGCGGCAATCACCACTCAAATGGTACCGGTTACTCATTATCGCTCCCATGCATAACCCGTATGCTCTATCTTCTCAAATCAAACCAACACGATAGATCACTATGAAGCTTAAACTACTCTCCTTGCTACTCATTACAGGACTGGCTTACTCAGCCAATGCTCAATTAGGAAACCTGAAAAAACCTAAAATAGAGTTGCCTAAGAAGCCGAATGTAAAACCTGAGGAAAAAACAAAACCCACAACTCCCACTCAAAATACTCCCGCAGTAACCACTCCGGCAAAACCAGCTAAACCGACCGCCAGTGTGCTGGACCAGGTAGCGTCGGAGCAAGCAGAAATAGAAGCGAACAACCAGCTGGTACTGTGGGACAATACCACGGAAGAATTTGGTGGTACCAAGACCAATGAAGGTAAAGGATACCTCTCTTTTGTAGGTGATTACACCAATCCAGACAAAACAGCCAATGCCTTTACGGGAAAGGATTTTATCTATGCCCGATTGCAAATAGAAAAACCAATCACCAGCTACCTGCCTGATGACGAAGACTATGACATGGAGTACTATCGCGTCAACCTGAAAGCAACTGTAAACGGTAGAAGCCAGGAAAACAACATTAAACTGCAGCAGAAATCGTATTTTGAACTGGGTTATGACACCAATGACCTCCTGATCGCCATCTTACCAGAAAAAGGCTTTTTTGAATCGATCACTGAAGATTACAAAGAGGATGGTAAGTTCACCTCTGCTGCAGCCGAACATGATGCATACTGCGACATTGTTTCCAGGAATTTTAGCCGGCAGATGGCCTATCTGTTCAAAGACCTGCCGGTAGGCCAGCATAAAGTCAACGTGGACTATGAAGTCACAGCCAAGATGAAAGGTTCAGATTTTAAAAAACTCGAAAACCTCAAAGGTGTATTTCTACTGGATGTAGATGAAGAAGCCCAGCAGCGGTTTGCTGAAGTGTTTGAGATGCTGACTGACCTTTACAAAGAGTACGATGACAAACGCTCAATCGCTAGTCAGACGCTCGGAGAAGCCGCTGAAGAAGAAATGCTGGCCAAAATGACGCCAAGAGAAAAGGAGCGCTTCCTTATTGCCAAACGCTCACCTACAGGCTATATGGCAGCCTATGAAGGAGAGCGAGCGGAGATATATTTCAGCTTTGGCGATCTGCGCACTAAAAACGCCTACATAGATATAGTCTGGCCAGATGGTGGGTGTGATAAATGCGAAGCGGGCACCTCTTCCATCATGGTCACAAAAGCCAACGCAAGAAAAGTGGGCATACCGAAAGGTGCGAAGGTTACCATCAATGGAAAAACACTCGTCTCCCAGGTTTCCGGAGCACAAAATGTGAAGGTTTACTGGTACTATTAAAAATATTCAGAGGATGTCTCAAATATCTGTACTGAGACATCCTTTTTTTACATTTGAAATGCTCGCCCGGAACACTTAACCTAAGAATCTTCACCAATTTTTATTGATACTACCACCCTTCTCGAAATAGCATAACCCTTCTCACCCTTCCTTAATAAGTGCATTCTAAAGCTTCTTAAAATCAAATTCCTACAGATTAATATTGGAATAATTACATCCAATAAATACCATAGCGAAATGTAACGCTTCTGTAATCGCCTTGTAAGGTGTTAGTAAGTCACAATCTAAAATTACCGCTGTTGCATCAGTACCATCTTGTCAATAAAATCCCTTTCGACCAGTATGACTTACAGAGGCCATGTTAAAAACTCAAAAACCAAAAATGTTATGATGCAAAAATTACTACAAACAACATTGTTCATCACCCTGATAGTGCTGTCCTGCCGGGTGCATGCCCAGGAAACTGTTTACATACCTGATACCAATTTTAAATCAGCTCTACTGGCCAATTCCCAGATCAACACCAATGAAGATGATGAAATACAAGTAAGTGAAGCTGAAACCCACAACACGGTTATCAAAATAGACATAACAGCCTATGGAGATCCAGAAATTAGCGACCTGACAGGCCTTGAAGCTTTTATCAATGTCAAGACCATTTCTTTTAGAGGACACCCAGTGGAAGAAATAGATCTGAGCAACTTAGCTGCATTGAGGATTATTGACTTGAGTTATACGGACATATCATCCATAGACGTAAGCAATAATTCAAATCTGATTAAAATTACTGCAGTTGGTAGCGAGCTTACGGATCTGGATATCAGCAATAATCCAGAAATTGAATATGTCAATGTCAGTAAATCAAAAATTTTGGAAGCAACATTTGTTTCTGAAAGCCTGGAAAAGCTTTACATAAACAGTAATGCATATATCGAGTTTGGTGATACTTTCGATGATCGTACCTACTATGACATGATCTTTCTGGATGTATCTGGTGCCCCCAACCTTAAGGTTTTGAACGCTACTCAAAATGGTTTGTCCCACATAGACTTGTCTTCAAATACCGAACTCGTAGAGGTAGATCTGTCTGACAACCCCTTAGACGGTGAAATGGACTTCTCAGCGAATACTAAACTGGTAGAGCTGAACATTAAAAGCACTGGCATCACCAGCTTGGACGTAAGCAACAATATATACCTGGAAAAACTGATTGCATTTGGCTCAAGCCTGATAAGCCTGGACCTGTCAGGAAACCCAGGGCTTACTGTTCTGACACTAAACTATTGCCATAACCTGGAGAACATTGACCTCAGGAATGGAAGCAATGAAAACCTTGCCGCGTTTAGTGTTTATCAAACTAATTTGATTTGTGTAGCTGTGGATGATCCTGCGTATTTTGAAGAAAATTTTCCATGGAGTTACCTTACCTACAGCACGAATTGTGAAGATGTGCTTGAAGACGTGGTCTACATACCGGACCCTGACTTCAAAGCCATTCTGTTGGGCTCTTACTACAACAGGAACGATGATCATGAGATCCAGGTGGCAGAGGCAGAAGACTGGGGCCATAGGATTATAGCCCAAAGTAACGAGATTGAAGATTTCACCGGTATTGAGGCCTTCGTCAACCTTACCGAATTAGTGATAAACAACAACCCCGTGGATAGCATCAACCTTAGCACGCTTACCAAACTAAGAACCTTTTCTGCATACAATACTGATTTGACCAGTCTGGACGTATCAAACAACTCCAAGCTGACCAGCCTTCACGTAGTTGGTGCCGCTATCAAAAGCATAGATCTTGACAACAATCCCAATCTGCGGACAGTAGAGCTGCAACAGAATGCACTTCAATATATTGATCTATCAGCCAGCTCGGCACTCTATGAGGTAAAGCTTTCCAATAACGATCTGGACAGTATCAAGATTGGCACTCAGCCCGGCCTGCGTCGATTGTCCCTTAGCAATAACAACCTAACTTCCCTGGATATAAGCAAAGCCACCAGTATAATTGATGTTACTGCCAATAATAATCAACTGGCATCCATCACTTTGCCGGAAGGAACCATTGGCAGCCTCGTGTTAAACAACAACAACTTCACAACCTTTGAGCCTGAGGCGAACATAGGCCTGTTGAACCTGGCCAATAACCACTTAACCTCTTTGGACTTTTCAAACACGACAGCTCTTCATTACTTAATCGCCAGAAACAACGACCTGGCTTACCTGAACATCCGAAACGGCAATGAGGACCTAGATTACCTGGAAGCCTACAATAACGAACTTACCTGCATCACGGTGAACGATATAGACTATGCATACATCAATTGGTATGATGATGTGGACGAAGGTGTTGGGTTTAGTACCGACTGCTCCACAGGGGTGGAAGAACCCCACTTTGTAGAAATCCCGGATGCCAATTTTAAAGCTGCCCTACTTGCCGATCAGAATATTAACATTAACGGTGATAGCGAAATACAAGTAGCTGAAGCTGAAGCGACCAATTCAATCGAGGTGGCATATGAGCAAATACAAGACCTCACAGGAATTGAAGCCTTTATAAACCTGGAGTCTCTACTTATTGGCAATAATGAACTGACCTCACTTGATCTGCGTGCAAACACGAAGTTGGCTTATGTACAAGCTGAGGGCAACATGTTAGATGATGTAACCTTTGCAGATTTTCCTGACCTGGATTATCTCAGACTGAGTAACAATGGATTGCTGCAGGTTACACTAACCAATTTACCTAATATCAGGAGTTTGTACCTACAGGATAATAACCTGGTAGAAGTTGACGTAAGTGGCATGTCCTCATTACGGAATCTTTATGTGCACAACAATGAACTCGAAGTGCTAAATACAAAAGGAGTCATCCCTAGTCTTACGAATTTTAGTGCGGTAAACAACGCAGCGGGCCTCTGTATCCAACTCGATGATCCAAGGCAAGGGGAATATCGCTGGAGTGACGATATTGACGAAGATGCCAATTTTGCATTAGACTGTTCGGTACCAGATGGCCCGGTGGTTAATTTCACGGACAGCACTCTCAAAGCTATTTTGGTAGATACCTGGTATGTAAACCTTAACAGTGATAATGAAATCCAGGTTTATGAGGCGGAAAAGTTCACTGGTCAACTGATAGCTACCAATGCCGACATCACAAGTACCAGAGGTATTGAAGCATTTATTAATGTAACCACCATCAAGGTTCAATACAATCAGCTAAACACCATAGATGTAAGTAGTAACACGAAGCTAAAAAAATTACACGTCCAGGGAAATAATCTCATCACTTTGGATCTGGCGGCCAATGTGGAGCTAGACCTGATCAGGGCACAGGACAACCAGCTCACCAGCCTGGACCTCAGCACCCATAGCCGGCTGGAGTACCTGGAAGTACAAAACAATGAGCTTGTCTCGTTAAATATCCACAATGGCAACAATGATGAGATCTATCAATTTGACGCTACAAACAATCCATACTTAACCTGTGTGGAAGTAGATGATCCATCTGCTTTCGAAGCTGAATGGGGAGGCAATGTTGATCCAGGGGCATCATTCAGTACTGACTGTGATGGCAGCAGTTCTCGAGTGGCTGAAGGCTCCAATCCATTTGAAACATCCACATGGAAGGCTTACCCTAACCCGACTACTGGCAAGCTCAACATCAGTCAAATAGAAAGTATTGATGTAGTGGAAGTGTATGATGTCAGTGGCAGGAAAGCAACTGTCTCAATCAAAGATGGCCAGCTGGATCTCAGCCACCTTAGAGCAGGCACTTATCTACTGAAAGCAACGAGGGCCGGTCATAGCGAAACGCGCCGCATAGTGAAGAAATAAAAAAACAACCCAACAATGATCAAAAGCCAGTTCCGGCATTTTTCGGGATTGGCTTTTGTTACGTTCAGTCACAAGAATGTCTTTTTCAATCGTAAATAAAATCACCTATGATTAACTTGTAGTAAAGTGAGATTCAGAAAACATTTCCGTCAAATTATCAACAAGAAATTCCCGCTGCAAAGTGATGGGATCATGGCCCTTGCTGATTAGCGGTACCAGGAACTTTCCAAGGATACTCAGTTTTCCAGGAGGTCTGTTAACCCATTGGACAAAAGGTTGGACTTTACTGCTTACTTTCTGGCTACCATCCAATCTTTGGAGCATCATAAGATCAGTTTTGATAATATTAACACCACCTGTAAGGAAATTGCCCACGAATATGTCAGACCAAAAAATAATTTTCAAAAATGGTTCAAAAAGCCCCTGCCACGGCTTATCAACACCAAACTCTCTACCTTCTTTTTGAATAAAATGGATGTCAAAATCCGCAACAATGGACATACCGAAGGGTTCCGAGCAAGGGTGATTACTGACAAAGCTGAGACTTTTGGGTTTGGGTATGGAATTGATTTTGGAATGTGGAATTTGCAAACTATTCCATAAACTCAAGCGGATCACTATGCCGCTATTTTATGTGAAGTAGACAAAATCACCTCCGGTATGGCCGGTCTTCAGTTGATACGTCAAGGAACCATTGCCAAAGGTGCCAGTAAATGTGACTTTAGGTTTAAGCGAAAATAGATGGACCATCAGTCATTGTGCAATCTTCTATTGGATCTATTCGAATCAGTTTGACAAGAGCTTTTAATTTGTTAATCAATCACTAAATTGTTCTATGGCAAACGTACTAATCACAGGCGCTACCGGCATGATCGGTAAAGGTACTCTTCTGGAATGCATCGACCATCCCGACATCCAATCCATTACTTTGATCAACCGCTCCCCGATTGATGTGGACGATAAAAAAATCAAGGAGATAATCCTTAAAGATTTTCTGGATATTGAGGGCGTCCGTGATCAGTTGGGGTCATTAGATGCCTGCTTTCACTGCATGGGTGTAACTGCAGTGCGGATGAATGAAGACACGTATAGCAAACTGACCTATGAGGTCACCAAAAAACTGGTAGATGTCTGCTTTGATATCAATCCAAAAATGACCTTCAATTACGTATCCGGACAGGGTACCGACAGTAGCGAGCAGGGACGTCAGATGTGGGCAAGGGTGAAAGGAAAAGCTGAAAATTATTTGCTGGCGAAAGGCTTTGCAAAGGCTTATGCTTTTCGGCCGGGATTCATCATTCCTGAGAAAGGAATCCAGTCCCGAACCAGACTATATAATAGTGTCTATAGAATCATGCGTCCAATCTTTGGTCCTCTGAAAAAGCTAAATAGTATCACCACCACAACCCGAATCGGGAAAGTGATGATCAAAACGATCAACATGCCTCAAACCACAAAATATCTCGAAAACCCTGCAATCAATGATCTGTCAAAAGACTAAAACCGCCTTTCTATTTACCAGTTTAATCTTTTGTGTAACATCATATACTCTGGCGCAAGAAGCCGACTGGCAACTAAAAAAAGACAAAGAAGGCATTCAGGTATATACCCGAGAATCGAGTAACTCTGACCTGGATGAATTCAAAGGAATTGGCATCATCAATGCGTCAGTTGACAAGCTGGTCAGCACACTCAAAGATGCAGATCAGATGCACCAATGGGCCAATTGTAAAACTTCCAGGCTCATACTATTGGAAGGAAATGAACAAGTGAACTACACTATCACAGAGGTACCCTTCCCCATGCAGGATCGTGACTCCTACACAAGGTTGGAGTATCTGGAAGTGAAGAATGGTGTGAAAGTGAAGATCACTGCCATTCCAGGGTTTAAACCTGCCAATGACGGCATGACAAGGATTCCGTATCTGAATGGTTTCTGGCTTTTTGAGCGAATAAGTGACACCCAATCCGAAATCACTTACCAGCTACAAGCAGATCCCGGAGGATCCATTCCTGCCTGGATGTCCAATGCCGGATCTGTAGATACACCTTTTGATGCCATTAAAAACCTGAGGGATTACTTGGAGGATTAAGGTAAAGGGGTTCGGTTTCCTGCGATGAATTACTAAATTAAGGGAATATGCAAGGAGTTCGTAACTTCATAAATCTTTTTAGTCCTATTACAGAGGCCGCATGGGGTGAATTGGTGTTGATCATGAAGCCACAGCAGTTTGGGAAGGGGGAACTACTTACCGACAGCCATCGGGTTTGCAATAAACTCTACTTTTTAGAATCCGGGCTAATCAAACTCTATTTCATCAATGCCGATGGTAAAAATATCATTCTTCGGTTTTTTAAAGAAAATTCAGTTTTCACTTCACTAGAGAGCTTTCTAACTGAGCGACCCACGGCACATATGATCAAGGCTCTGGAGCAAACATCCGTGTTTACCGTTGAGAAAACCCAGTTCCAACAGCTATGTGACCAACATCCCAGTTTATTCGGGTTTTATCAAAAACTACTCGAACAAATCAATATTAACATGTTGCAGCGCATCACAGAACTGCTCAAAGACGATGCTAAAATGAGATATAACCTGTTCATTCAAAGCAACCCAACCATTGCCCAGCGCATCAGCCTCGGAGATATGGCTGACTATTTGGGGATTACTCAAGTATCTCTAAGCAGGGTTAGAGCACAGAAGTGATTATTTATCATATGTTAAAGGATTTGGCTACAAACTAAAGTTCCTTCGTTACCAAAAAGAAACATGGACTACAAGGAAAGCATTACTGTCGTCAACCCACAGGAACAATTCAAGGAAGTAAAACTCATTGAGCCAAGCGAACACCACTTTCTGCTATTGGCTGCTGAAGTAGACTCCAACGTTTTCCCCTTTCCTATCAGGAGCAGTAAACAGAAAAAGAGCTTACTGCATTGTGCCAAAGAATTGTGCCAAGAAATGGAACAATTCAATGAAATAATTGACGCAACCGTATTTAAAGCCCGATTAACCCCTCCGGGGAGAGGTCAATATATCAAAGAGCATGAAGATGAAATACACATTGCAAATTATGATGTTGTGGTTTTAATCGAACAGAAATCGCCTTTGAGAAATGACTCATTGAACGAAAAGATAAAATCACTTAAAACCCAAATGCAACAGGTATCCAAACATGTTTATTTTCAGGAGGCGACTAACCTCAAGCGAATCGGACCTGTAGACCATACCAGACAAGGGGTGTTTCTTTTCAACTTTTTCCATGGTGCTCTACTCAAACAAACCATCGGCATTTGGCATTTTACGGCAGGCTGGTTTATGCAGGAAACGAACCTGGACAACTCCACTGTGCTGTTGCCCAATGATCCGGAAACTTCAGATTACACCATCATCAATCATTGCAGATGGGACAGCATGAAGGACATACTACCCGCTCTCATTTTCAAAAGAACCTTCAAAAGCTATGTACTGGATAACTTCTATGCCAATAAAGTAGGAGCCATGCCCATTTTGTATGAATTAGCTTGAAGTGAAGAGGCGTCCCCGACTATCCAATCCCCACGGAAATATCCCGACCGATGATTGACGGACTCACTATGAGAATGTTATCGCCATGGTTCGTGTCCTCACGAACCAGAGAATTGACCATGGATTATAATACCTCCCCTATATGTTTCAAAAATTCAAATCGATTATCCTCGTACTCATAGAAGCCAGCTGATGAATAAACATAATCACAAGGATCAGAAACCAAATTCCAGTAAATCTTGTCGAATCCGCAAAAACTATATTTGATTCTAGACTTGAGGACGTAAAAACATCTGGGACAATCCGTTTGATTTGACCTGATGACTCCTCACTTAATAAGCATAAAGGCCTACTCTCTTTTACTCCTCTACCTCAATTGGAGGAATCTTGATTTTAAAAGTCGTCCCTTTACCTAATGTCGATTCTAGCGTGATTTGTCCTGAAAGTTTATCTACTGACTCTTTGACTGTAAACAGTCCCAGACCGGAACCTCCCAATAAATTGGATGCCCTGTAAAACATTTCAAACACCTTTTCCTGATGTTCAGGTTCAATTCCCAGCCCATTGTCTTCAATGCTCAAGTGAATCCATTGATCAATAATATATCCTGATACTTTGATGTATCGATTATTCTTAGACTTGTCGTGATATCGAATTGCATTGGTAATCAGGTTATTGAGAATTCCGATTATTCTCCGCTTATCTGTTTCCACTTTTATCGCTTTGGGGACATCCAATATTAAATCAATTCCTTGTGCTTCCGGAGCATGCCTAATCAATTCCCAACTGATTGCAACGGTTTTGTAAAGGTTAAACTCCTCCCTTATTACCTCAAAATTCCTATTGCGTGCTTGTTCCGTTGCACCTTCTATGAGTCCCCAAAGGTTCTGAAAACTCCCCCTAATCGTTGTTAAATATTCATCAATGTTAGATCGATCGATCGTTGGTAGATGAATCAACCTGAGCATGGAATGGATAGGGCCTTTTAAATCATGAGTAATAGTGTAGGCATATTTATCCAGCTCATTGTTGAGCCGTTGTAGCTCTTCATTGTTTCTGGTCCTCTCGGCAATAATGTCCTGAAGATACCCGATCAACAGCCTGAGTGTCATGAGTAGGCCTATCACGCAAATGACAAAGTCTATGATCTTGTTCACCTTCAAAGTAGTTTCATCATAGGCCCGTATGGGCAACAGCGAAAAATCAACGAACGTATCCAGTGTATATAATGTAAAAGAGAGTCCCAATAAGGCGAAAAGCCTAAACTTTCTGTCATGTCCCAATAATATATACTCCACCACAATGATGGACAAATAGAAGATTGCTGACATAGAATCTTCAGGAATACTCGACATGACGATGTACACGAAGAGATTCAGGGCAACCAGCAAAACAGAACGCCCGAAATCATGCTTCCCTATCCTCAACAAATACAAAGCAATGCCGAAAATCACTATAAAAGGAGTGTAGACCCAAAGGCTACTTGTGTATCCCAAGAAAATGTCATACATTAAAAAGAACAGGGATGCCAGAATGATAACGACAATTGTCCGGGCAGAAAATAGAATTCGGGAGCGCTCTATTTCTGAGGATACTACACGGTTGGCCAGGAAGTCTTTCTGGAATCGAATTTTGTCGAACATTCCGTAATGTTATCAAAATACCGCTTGAATATATACTAAGATTTCGACGAAAATTCACCAATTCAATGATTTAGGAAATTACCCGGATAAGGATGCTGAGAACTCAACCTGTGGTTAAAGTCATTAGTTATAAAAAAAATGAAAATGCAAACTTTTCATTCTCATTAGCTTATATGTTGGTGAACGTGCAAGCTGGATTGTTTTACAACAACAACTTCTATACCGAAGAAGAACTCAGCACTTTTCTGCAGTATGTGGAAGCTAATACTTCTGGTTGGAATAGCCTGTCACTTTCCGCAAAGATCTTCTTCCGGATGATGAAGGACAATTAGGGAAGTCAGTAGGAAAACATCCTTCGTCGAGTTTTAGTATCACCTCAGTGAAGACACGAACAAGGGCAAAGAATCACACTATCCCTTATTCAATCCCAACTCCAGTCTTTCATTTAAGTACTCCACCTCCTGGCGGGAGAGCCTGGAAGAGCGCTTCTTAATGGTGGCGTTTACTTTGGCCATGTCCTCGTAGTGGAAAGCTTCAAAGCCATATTCTTCCGTTTTGAGCACATAGTCATACGGGCCTCGCTGGGAAACCAGCTTCACAAAAATCGGGGAAGTCTCCACCACTAAAAACAGCAGCATAATGAACCAATGTGCCAGGGCAATAGCTGAGCTTTTACTGGTCAAACGATCCAGTGCCTCTAACCTGGAAGCGAGTCCGGTTAGTTGGCTTTCTTCCAGTGCCGTCAGTTCTTCTGTTTGTCTTGTATTGAGTTCTTTTAAGGCCAGTTCCTTTTCCTCGATGATTGGTGTATTAACAGCAATCAACTCATTGAGCTCTGCTTCTACCCTATCCGCATCTGCTTTCTTGATCTGATAGATCGGTCCGGGATTTCTCAAGCCAGTTCCACCAGTTCCGTCTGCTTCTCTTCTGGCAATTTCCCGCAGTTCATCTCTTCTGGCTGCCTTTGCATCGATCTCATTTTTTAAAGATTGGACCTCCGCATTGAGGCGCTCTCTTGATTCCGTGAATCGTCCTTGCACCACCAGCTCTTTAAGTGCCAGGTCTTCCTGGATCATGGAAGTGATTTCTCCATTCACTTCTTTTTCAAAGATCTTCAGTTCCAAAGGCTTGGCGATGACAATCGAAATCACGACCGCTAAAACCAGCCGGGGCAATACCTGTAAAAACTCCTGCTGCGCGTCTCCGTTTTTGCGCATGCTGGAAACAATAAACCGGTCCAGGTTAAAAATCATCAACCCCCAAACTATTCCAAATAATGCGGCAATCCAGTAGTTGTCAAATACGGTGTAGAGGGCATACCCGCCAGCCAAAGTGGCGAAAATTCCTGTAAAAAATATCGTGGCTCCTATTCCAACATACTTGCTGGATTCTGAAGGGGTGTTAGATAAGATCTCTTTATTCGCTCCGGAGCATAACCAGAAAAACTCTTTTAACCTGTTCATGGATTATTGAACGACGACTTTTAGAAGATGTTATTCTTCCGGATTCAAAACATCATTGCTATGATCAAAAAAGTGCAATAAATGATTAATAACCTTGATAGGACATCTACAAACGGTCTACAGGCAAAAATCCAAGGCTCTACCCGATCAAAAAACTCACTAATAATTGCTTACTTAAGGTATCAATTGACCGCTTCCCTCTAATCACAGTCGTAAGTTCGTCTGAAGTGCAAGATTTCAAAGAATTTATTTGAAGAAGCCAGTGGGGAAGATTTCATGTCATGCGTTAATATGCCAGTACCTCTGATTACATTTAATTTGAACCTTTCTTTCTGAAAATATGATTAACTCCCGCAAAATCCGGATTTTGACTAACACTTTTCTAAAGCGGTCCATTCTTCTTGCTTGTCTGCTTTTTGTATGCCTCAAATTACACGCGCAGAATATTCTCATGTTCGTCTCTCACGAGGACACTTACTATTCAGAATATATCGTGATGAAAGAAGCATTGGAAGCTTCAGGATACGTCGTAGAGGTGAGAAGTGCCTCCTCTTTGGATTTTTCTATCTACATGTCTCCTTACACAGATATAGAAAACGTAGCCAATGACCTGTCGGGTAGTTCCTATACAGAGTTTCAATCCCAGTTTGAAGAATTATTCGGTGAGTCGTGGGATGGCGCTTCTCACAACTCCATTCCGTCAACCGCACCGGTAAACGGTTCCATTCTTGATGTTACTGATATCGGGACTTACGCTGGATTGATAGTCGTTGGCGGGACTGGTGCACTACAATACCGGGTGGATGGAGATTATCAGAGTCAGGGCACCGATGAAAAACTTGTAAGTGCCAGTGATATTCAGGACGCTGCTGAGCGACTCAATGACCTGGCGCTTCAGGCACTCCGTCAGGGCAAACCCGTGATGGCTCAATGCCATGGTGCAAGTATTCCGGCTTTTTGGAGAATCCCGGATACCTCAGGCCCAGATGAAGAAGTTTTGGGCTATAGCCTTTTAAAAGGTGGAAACGCAACCGGATTTCCGGAATCCGGGACCGGGCCGACGCTAGAGGCTCTTGATATCACGCATCGCACAAACGATCGGGTGACCATTTCCAGTCCACACACCTCTTTTGATGACAATGAATCCGGAACCAGCCGAATCATTACCACCCGTGACTGGTATCCACAAACAGTTGCTCACGCTGCCAGAACTTTTATCAATATCCTGGAGTCGTACCCCAAATACTATAACCGACTATCCGAGATCTCAGTACTCGCACTTCATGGAGGGGCATTGGATGATTCAGATCTTCCCTCATCCTGCTCTCCGGCAGACAAATCCAATGACGTGCCCTGCAACAATGGAATAAGTGATAGTGATCTGCCAGCGGATTACACACATCTGATGGAACTGCTTGCCGGGAGTGGCTCAGCCGACGATTTCAATATCACAGCTTCTGAGCTAGACCTCTCCGGATCCCTTTCCTTCGATATCAATAATGAGTCAGAGGTCCTGGAAGAGTTGGAAAACTACGATGTGATTATCTTCTTTAAGCACTGGTCTACCTTCATCACAGACGAACTTCAGGATGCCCTGGTGACTTATGCAGACAATGGTGGTGGAGTGCTCGGCCTACATCATGGCCTGTACAACGATGTAGATAATGGTCAAAACAAAGACATCCTGGCCAACGAGCTTTTCGGGGCACATTCCACTCAATCTGGTTGGTCGGCCACTCTGACCACTTACGATGTGCATTCAACCAATTATGGGCATTTTATTTCATCTTATCTTATCGATTATGATGATGCACAAACTGAACCAGCGGCATGGTCAACTACCACACTTCCCAGCTCGGCCAATACAGCTTATTCCTACCTTCCGACCCTGGATATATATGACGAACTTTATAACAATATGGCCTTTACTGGAACAATCGTTATTGGCCGGGATATCAATGAGATTACACCGCTTTTCTCCAATGACCAAAGTACCAATTCCATAGCCCATACCACGGGCTTTACCCGGGAAGTAGATATCAGCGAAGATGGATCAATTGGACGTGTGGTGTATTTTGAAATAGGCGAGCGCAAAGAGAATATCAATTCCTCAAGTACGTTTGGTCAAATTGTCAGGAATGCGGTGGCATGGGCAGCCAACAAAGAAACCACCCAGATCACCTGGAATGGTTCATCCTGGAGCAATGAAACAGGTCCCGATGCAACAGAAAGTGCCATCATCACCGGAGATTATACGACTACTGATGATGGAAACCTCGATGCGCTTGACCTGACCATAGACTTTGGGGTCAACGTTACGATCAATCCCGGCGGGTACATTAAAACAGATGGAGCACTCACTCAAAACGGCGGTAGTCTTTTGGTAGAATCCGGAGGTTCACTGATCACAACAGGGTCAGTCAGTGGCTCAGCCTTTTCTTTCGAACGAACTACCACATTCGATCAGAATACGGGAAGATATAGCCAGGTAGGTTCACCTATAGAAAATGCAAGTTTTGATGTGCTGGGAGCAAATGCCAGAATCTATGTGTATGATGAAACCGAACCCTACAATCCTGAAGGCAATCTTGGAATGGATAGGTTCAAATCCCCAGAAAACCTGGCCATCACCGAGATGAGTCCCGGCACGGGATATTTCTCTGCTTTCACCGGAGATGCGAATGGAAAGATCTTATTTAAAGGAACTCCAAATACTGGAGAAATAACCGTAAACTTATCGCTGACCGATCATCCAACGGCTGAGGATGATTATGAAGGCTTTAACCTGCTTTCCAATCCTTATCCAACGGCAATCAGTTTTTCAGAGTTCATCACCGCTAACTCTGATGACATAGAAGGCGCTATATACATTTGGGATGATTTCGATTCGGAAAGTGCGCGTGGAACCAATGAAGACTATTTGATCATTAATGACCTGGGCAATGTAGACAGCAGGAAAATGGGGCTCAGTGAATGGGACGGGGATATCCGGTCGATGCAGGGCTTTTTTGTGCAGGCAAAATCTTCAGGCGACTTAGAAGTGACATTCACTGATGACATGAAAGAAACAGGTAACAACTCCGATGCAGGATTTTACCGAAGCACTGGCAAATCCACCTTTAAACTGGCACTCACCGGACCCGATGCCTACTCCGAAACCCTGATTGGTATGACAGCAGACGCACAGATGGGTCATGATCAATATGATGCAAGAAGATTTGGCAGTACTTATCCCATGATTAACTCTGTGGTTGATGGTAAGTCTTACGCCATTCAGGGCATTCCATATACTGAGGAATCTGTCATTGAGTTAAGGTTGGATAATCTCGATTTAAGTGAGCATACGATCAAACTCGAAGAGGTAAACAACTTGAATGGTTACAAAATCATTCTGGAAGATCTTTATGAAGAACTAACTATAGACCTGTCTAGCACAGAAACATACCAATTCACTTACCAGGAATCTCAGCAAGACCGGTTTAGAATCAGAATTTCCAACGCAGTTGTTTTAAAAGAGGATCTCAAGTCAGACTGGGTGGTGTATCAGGATGCTGACAGAAGTCTAAGAATACTAAACCCAGCAAATGAAGTGATTGAAAGTGTGAGTGTCATCAACCTTTCCGGGCAACGGATAGCTGTTAGGCGATCTGATGTAAGTAACACATGGCTACTTCAAAGTGCAATACCACGTGGACTTTACGTTGTTCGGCTTTTCACAGAAAGTGGAATGATCACGAAAAAGGTGGTGTTGAGGTTTTAGGTTCTGGGTTTTAGGTTCAGGATGTAAAAAAATCCCAAATACTTCAATCGGAAATCCCAATTCCTAAATCCCTAAACCTTTAAAAAAGCCCTCTTACACAAGCATCTTTCCAATAACTTTTACGTAATTAGGAAAAATTATCACCTTGATCTTAATTATGAAAACGTATCTATCCCTCCTTCTGCTTGGCCTTGTAGGACATTTGGCTAATGCTCAATACTCACAATACTTTATGCCGCCAGTAGATGATGGTATGGTCACAATGGCTAAAGAAGTTTATGCGGTCACTACTGCTGGAGACACAGTAAAGGGTCGTATCAATTCTGCAACGTTGATTAGCGGCCAGATCAGGGCCTTTACGATCAAACAAGAAGACGGCACCAAGGTGAAATTCAAATCAGCTGACGTCATACTTTTAGCCGTTAAAGCTACAGCTTTCATGAACTGGACCAGTGCTTTGTCAGCTCCTAACATTCAAAGAGCCACGGAAATGGATTTCACCAAAGTGAAAGCAAGAGAATGGGTGGTTTTTGACCAGGCGCTACTTCCCAACAAGAATAAATATGCCCTGATGCAACTCCTCAACCCTGACTTTGACAGTAAAATCAAAGTTTATCTGAATCCTAACGCCAACGAAACCGGAACCATGTCAGTCAATGGCTTGGCTCTTTCGGGAGGTGAGGACACCTCTTACCTGGTGGTGCTTGAAGGCAATCAGTCGGAGCTGTACAAAAAATCTAAATACAACAAAGAGGCCTTAACAAAGCTCTTCAAAGACTGTGATGTATTTGCCGAAGCTTATGAAGGAGAAAAATTCAAATGGCGTGACTTCTCAGAGCATGTGTTTGTCTATGACCAGCTTTGTGACTAAATGAACTTAGAATACCCCGGAATTGGGTGTCTTATCTAATTCCGGGAAATTATCTTCCTCAGAGCATCTCTTCCCATTTTTTCATTTCATCCTGAGTCAAATAAGGTAGCCACTGCCTGAACGTATAGACCGCAAAGTAAGAAGCCTTATTTCCTACACCAAGATATTCTGAGGCTGTGAGCCAACTGCTGATGGTAAATATGAACTGATCAGCCAGAAAATCAATTTGAACCTGGCTGATATCCTCCCTGAAAATACCATGACGTACATACTCGGCAATAATGGATTTGATCTCGAGTTTCTTTTGATCAAGCAATGCAATCATTTTCTTTCTGATTGCGGGAAGTCTTCGCCAAACCACCTCATTGTCTTTGAATAAGAACCTGTATGACTGCATGATGAGGAAGTTTTGTTTCATCGATTCCAGTACCTCTTCTTTTCTGAAAACTTCTGCCGAATTGTGTCTTCTGGCCGCCATCAACTGCTCCATGAGTCCATCGAATAAGGCCAGAATGATCTCATTCTTGTTGGGGAAATGGTAATGCAAATTGCCCTGACTAATTCCAATTTCACTGGCTATATGACGGGTGGTGACATTCTCTACGCCATCTTTATTAAATAACTTCAACCCTTCTGCCAGTATCTTCTCTTTCGTATTCATTAGTTCATATGAGCTAAATTAGTATATTCGTAGACCAAATTAGTTCAAATGACCTAGGCATGAAAACGATCAACAAATTATTGATGCTTTTTGCACTAACTGTCCTTGTGGTAATGGCCTGTGAAAAAATCGCCGACAAGCATTTGGTGACGAGGACAATGGACAAACCCAGCATGCTCATTGCCGATGTGAGTATTTTCAACGGAAAGGACAGCATCCTGCTCCAGCATCAATATGTGATGATAGTACAGGGGAAAATCCTGCAAATCTCCGATGTTCCACCTGAGATCAGCAGTGAAACCACTGTCATTGATGGCACAGGCAAAACACTCATACCTGGATTGATTGACGCGCATGTGCACTTATCAGGCAGTGGTGCAGTGCCATGGGAAAACATCTCCGCCAATGAATCCTACAATCTTGAGAGTTACTTGTATGCGGGCATTACCACCGTTTACGACCTGGGAGGAATGGCCAGTGATCTCCACAAACTTTCAGAAAAGATAAATTCCGGTGAACTTGTTGGACCCACCATTTATAACACACATCTCCCCATTACCATCAAAAATAGCCACCCGATTCCCCTGGCAAAAACCATCTTGCCCTGGCCGCTCAAGGGATTGGTGAATGTGATTTCTCCTACGATTGATAAGGTATCAGAAGCACCTGATGTCATCAGGAAATATGCAAAAAATGACATTGACTATGTGAAAATATCCTGCGACCAGATTCCGTCCGGATCACCGGAAATGTCTTATGACCAACTAAAGGCTTTGATTGATGAAGCACATAAAATGGACAAAAAAGTGTTTGTACACATTGGTAGTCCGGAAAATGCGGTGAATGCGGTGAAAGCCGGAGCAGACATATTAGCCCACGGCATCTGGAGAGGAAAGCTCACACCAGAGCAGGCGGATATCATTGCCTCTTATCAGGTACCCATCATCTACACACTGGCTGGATTTTACAATGTTGATCAGATCAACCAGGGGAAGTTTGTTCCCGGTAAATGGGATAAACTTCTGGTGGATCAGCGAGTACTTGAGCCGGTAAGTGGCGAAAACGGAACACATGTTCATGATCAGGAAGTCATGAGCCAATTCTTCAATGATGTAACACAAACCACACCTTACTGGCAGGATAACATCAATCTTTTACTAAAACGTAGGGTGCCCATAGTGGTTGGAACTGACAGCAACTTACCAGGGACTTATGCCGGAAGTACTTATTATCAAGAACTGGATTTACTCAAAGCCTATGGCCTGACCAATTTTCAAATTCTAACCGGTGCTACTTATCTTAATGCAAAGCTTTTTTTGGATATTCCCGACTTTGGGAATGTCGCTGAAGGTAAAAAAGCCAATTTACTGTTACTAAACGGTAATCCACTGGAGGATCTGGATGTCATTAAAAACCCGGAAATGATCCTGCTGAATGGTGCTGAGATCAAAAGAAAATACTAAGATCTGCCCATGATCATTGGTTAAGCATCCTATTTGGGTGCTATCTTCATTGTGAGTGTTATTATTGTGGAGATAAGACCAACACAAAGCATGAGCACATGAGCCAAACAGAAATAGCATCGTTCTATCCGAAAAGCAGAAGTGAATGGAGGAAATGGCTTGAGGAACATCATAACAGTCAGGAATCTGTTTGGCTCATTTGTTACAAGAAGGGTTCCGGAAAACCCATCATCAGGTGGAGTGACCTGGTAGAGGAAGCCCTTTGTTTTGGTTGGATTGACAGCAAGCGCCAACCCATAGATGAGGATAAGTTCAGGCAGTTTTATTGTAAGCGAAAGCCATCTGGCACTTGGTCTCGTGTAAATAAAGAAAAAGTAGAGCAGCTCATCAAAAAAGGGCTGATGTCGAAAGCAGGGCTAGAAAGTATTGAGATTGCCAAACAAAATGGCTCTTGGACTATTTTGGACGAGGTAGAAAATCTCATTGTTCCAGAAGATCTGGGTTTGGCCTTTACCAATCATCCAGGCTCTAAAGATTACTTCCTTGGTCTGAGCAAGTCCGCCAAGAAAATCCTGCTGTCATGGATCGTACTTGCCAAACGAGCCGAAACACGACAAAAACGGATCGACGAAATCGCTGAAAATGCAAAATCCAGTCAGCTCCCAGTGCCATTTCGATAGGCATTCTGAAAAAAATGTCAATAGCCTTTAAGGATGTTAAGTCCCCATTGTTATTAATTTTTTTGTAGATTGAGGATTCCAATTTAACTTTCTTCTTAAGAATAGACACATAAAACTGAAATTGGATTACATATCCCCTACTTTATTGATTAAATTTTCTAAATCTCTTTTTAGGGCATTCAGATGCATTAATTTGCACTTGAAGTAAATCAGGTTTATTTCAACAACCCAAAGTGACAGGAGAGCTAAACATACTATATGGCATCTGAAAAATTAAATATCCTTTTTGCGGATGATGATGCCGATGACTGCATGTTTTTTAAAGAAGCCCTTAAAGAGCTATCCATAGATGCTTCCATTACTTTTGTAAAAAATGGCGTAGAGCTCATGGAGTACCTTAAAAAAAATGCATCTAATCTCCCCCATGTTTTGTTTCTTGATTTGAACATGCCCTTAAAACCTGGGTTTGACTGTCTGTGTGAAATCCGGGAGACCGAGAGCCTCAAAGAATTGCCAATAATCATTTATTCCACTTCGGCAATCACCGAGGTAATGGATTTGTTATATGCCAATGGAGCCCATTATTATATTAGAAAACCTGCTGACTTCTCACATCTAAAATCAGTGATCCAGAAGGCCATTTCCCTATGTACACCTAACCGTATCCAACAGCCAGAGAAAGAAGAATTTGTAATACAGCCGTAATGGAGGTAAACCAACATAGTAACTATAACTTTCTGACCGGAGGCGGTGAAATGAGTAAAATCATTCGTAACACCGACTGGAACAAAACATCTTTAGGACCTATAGAAACATGGCCTGCAAGCCTGTGCACAACATTGGGTATCATCTTACATTCTGCTTTTCCCAAGTTTCTCTTTTGGGGGGAGGATTTGCTATGTTTTTATAATGACGCCTACAAGCCGAGCCTTGGGATAAATGGCAAGCACCCGGCAATTGGTAAAAAAGGCAAAGAAGTTTGGGCCGATATCTGGGATTTCGTTGGGCCGATATTAGAGCAGGTGATGAGAACTGGTAAGCCAACTTCATTCTTTGACCAATTGGTACCAATTCATCGCGACGGTAAAGTGGAGGAGGTTTATTGGTCATTTTGCTACAGTGCAGCCTTCGGAAATGACGGTAACATCTGTGGAATGCTGGTAACCTGCACTGAAACCACCGAAACTGTATTAAATAAAGCCAAACTAGAAGAAAGTGACAGGAGATTGCGCTCCCTGATCTTACAGGCCCCTGTTGCCATTGGTATTTTCAGGGGTGAAAATTATATTACCGAGATTGCCAACACACTGGCATTGGAATTATGGGGCAGAAAAGAAGAAGAGGTACTCAATAAATCGATTTTTGAGGCAATGCCCGAACTCGTATCACAGGGTGTAAAAAAGGTTTTCGACCATATTTACACTACAGGAGAGGTTTACACTGCCCCTGAACTCCCACTTATGATGATGCGCGATGGAAAACTAGAAACTATTTACATCAATTTCCGGTATGAGCCACTGTTCACTACTCATGGGGAAATAGACGGAATCATGGCCGCTGGGATAGATGTTACCGAACAGGTCATTTCCAGGCAGAAAATTGAAGATAATGAAAACCGTCTGCGAACGATGGTGGACAATATACCCAACCTCGCCTGGATGGCACACCCAGATGGCTGGATCTATTGGTATAACCAAAAATGGTATCAATATACAGGAACCACCCCTACTCAAATGGAAGGATGGGGCTGGCAAATGGTTCATGATCCGGAAGTACTACCTGAAGTAATGGCTGCCTGGAACCACTCTATAAAGCATGGATTCAATTTTGAAATGACATTTCCATTAAAAGGGGCAGATGGCATATTCAGGCAGTTTCTCACCAGGATTGTGCCAGTTTACAATGATCAGGGAGTGCTCGTCCAGTGGTTTGGCACCAACACAGATGTAACCGAGCATGTGGAAACTCAGAAAATGCTGGAAGAAAGCGAGAAAAAATTCCGGTTACTAGCTGATTCTATGCCCCAGTATATTTGGACCTCAGGTCCCGAAGGCAATCTCAATTACTACAATCAATCAGTCTATGATTACACTGGATTAGCCAAAGATCAAATTGATCAGGAGGGTTGGATTAAGATGATGCATCCCGAAGATCAGGAGAAATTCAGGAAATCATGGATGGAAGCTGTCAATACGGGTGAAAATTTCCTAATTGAACACCGCTTCAGAAGACATGATGGTGAATACCGCTGGCAGTTGAGCAGGGCGAAACCGCAGCGTGACGAGTTTGGGAATATAAAGATGTGGGTCGGGACAAGTACTGACATACAGGAACAGAAAAGTTTTGCTGAAGCCCTGGAAAAAGAGGTGCGGGAACGAACAAGGGAACTTGCCCAGAATGTAACCGACCTTGCTAAAATGAACAAGGAGCTCCAATCATTTGCTTACATATCAAGTCATGACCTACAGGAGCCCTTGAGGAAAATCCAGACCTTTTCTTCTAGAATAGTGTCAACAGAAAAAGACAAGTTGTCCGAAAAAGGGCAGTATCTGTTTACCCGAATGCAAAGCTCGGCCGAGAGAATGCAGTCCCTCATAGATGATCTGCTCACCTACTCCCGCACCAATACTTCTGAACTCGTATTTGAAGAGGCCGACCTAATTGAGGTAATTGATGAGGTGAAAGACGATTTAAAAGAGGAAATAGACCAAAAAAAAGCTGTTGTAAGCGTCCAACCTATTCAAAATCTAAATATTATTTATTTCCAGTTTCAGCAGTTATTTCACAACCTGTTTAGTAATTCTTTGAAATTTTCCCGTCCGGAAACCCCTGTGCTGATCACCATAACCAGTGAATGCGATAAGGGTATAAATTTTAAAAACCCGCACTTAGAACCAGACACCAACTATTGCCACATCTCCTTTTCTGATAACGGGATAGGCTTTGAGCCTCAGTACAATGAAAAGATTTTCGATCTGTTCCAGCGCCTCCATGCCAAAAATGAATATATCGGCACTGGAATAGGATTGTCCATAGTGAAAAAAATTGTTGAAAATCACAATGGTGTTATCACAGCAAATGGTAAACCAGATGAAGGAGCCACTTTTGACATTTACTTACCTGTATAACCTTCCAGTGGCTCCTACTTATTAAATATGATTTGAAGCAAACTTATCTTCTCAAAATCAAGAATTCATAAGCTCCCAATTGTACAGTTTCCTCAATAGATAGCGTTGCTTCTGAAATTGCATTCGTCCAGCCAGTTGATGTGATCTCCTCTGATAAGGCTATGGTCTTTGATGTATTTCTCACATTAGCCAAAACCAGTACTTCCTGATCATTGTATGTCCTGGTAAAAGCCACAATATCCGTACTTGAATAATTGGTCAGGCTACCATAATGCACGGCTGGCAAGTTAGCTCTTGCAGACATGATCGCAGCATAGGCATCATAAACTGCCGGGTTTTGAGACCAGTTGATCGGTTCTTTGGTGAAGAAAGGAAGTGTAGTTGGGTAACCTACTTCCTGACCAGTGTAGATCAGAGGTACTCCATCCATAAACGCTGTAATGACAAAAGCAGATACAGAACCCCACAGGTCAAATACATCTACCACAGACTCCTCCCATGCAGCCACATCATGATTGGTGATGTAGCGAAGTTTTTCAGTACCATCGGGCAGTTGGTTATACTCATTGTTATGTATGCTTAAAAGGGTAGCTGCAGAGTAATCTTCATCAAAGACTCTTTTCAACCCCAGGTAATAAAAATCCCAGGCATAATTCATCTCAAATCCCGCAGCGAAATTGTCTGCCTTACCCCCCTCGCCTAACCAGATAAGATTTCTGGAGGTAATGGCATTTACATCTGTGATCGCTTGTGCCCAAAAGTCCGTGGGAATGAAGTCAATGGCATCAGCTCGAAAGCCATCAATACCTACCTCATCTACCCAGTAGATCATCTCATTGATCATCTCCTGCCTGAGCTGTTCACTATCAAAATTGAGATCTGCTACATCAGTCCAGCCAGTACCTGCTGGCTCTACGATGTTGCCGTTTCCATCTTGGGTATACCACTCGGGATGCGCAGTAATCCAGTCATGATCCCAGGCCGTGTGATTGGCCACCCAATCAATAATCACAGCTATTTCTAATTCGTGAGCAGCATTGATGAGTGCCTTCAGCTCATCCAGTGAGCCATACTCCTCAGCTACCGCCCCATAATCCTGCACAGCATAGGGTGAGCCAATCCCATTAAGCTGACCAATAGGGTGTATGGGCATCAACCAAATCACATTCACACCCAAATTCTTTATTTCAGGCAACCTTTGTACAACACCTGAAAAAGTCCCCTCCGCACTAAAAGCCCGTATATTTACCTCGTAAACTACTTGTTCCTCAAGGGGAGGAACACTTTCAAGAGGTGTAACTGTTTGCTCTTTGTCTATACCATCATTCTGAGGAGGCGTTTTTAGATCATCCCCGCATCCATACATCATGATAGTACTTATCAGGTAAAATACTAATCTTGGCATTTGTCTCTTTTTTATGTGAACTGACTATAACAATTTCATGTCCAGCCTCAATTTAGACACTGTGGCTGAACATGAAGGGTAACTCATTTCCTTAATTTTTCACTATCGTATAAGTGTAATTTTGGGCATCTGACAAATCCAGAGTGATGGTGTAGTTACCTTCTTCAGCTATTGATATCGCTGTACGGTCTACATAATCCATCGCTGGATGGTTTGCATAGATAAGATCCGCTTCTGCATCTATGCCGAAATCCAATACCCACGCGTTATTAGCTCTAAACTTGAGAGCACCCACAGTCAAATCAGTAGTTATCGACCAGGTTTGAGTGGATTCATCAAAGGTCATGTCCGTACTCGATTCCCAGCCATTCGGAGCTGCATCTCCAATTAATCCCCAGTCGGTATCCATCAAAAAGAATGTGGAGTCATTCATGTTTACTGAAACCAAATAATACCCGGCGGATGGAGCAATTAAATTAGCCCCGGCATAATTAGCCTTAGTAATTACGCTATCAGCTAAAGTACCGTACGAATCTGGCCCCCAGTCTGGCTGTGCGTACAGCTTAAACTCGTTAGTTCCTCCTTCAGGTAGATACAGGTAACCTTCGTAGATACCATTGTCTTGTGTGGAAGCGATTATTGCCGCATTGGCAATATCCCATCCCTGGAAGTCACCGGCTACCCACAGTTTAGGATAATCTACTGGCTCTTCTTCCTCCTCTGCTTCAAAAGTAGTGATACTCATGGTCACTGCCTCCGAAGAAAGTTCGGCTTGTCCTGCAGCAGATGCCACCACCCTCAAGGCTACCGATACCTGCTCGTCCGCATTCTGCTCCAGATTGCCAATCAAGAGGTTATTTAGTGCTCCAAAAGTAACTGTCAATGAAGTTTCTGTAGACGTACCCACGGATACAAAACCGGCAAATTCATTGCCTGCAATATCAATTTGCACATTATAGTTTACCGCCAAATCAACTCCGTACTCAGCCTCACTCCATGATACAGTAAATTCTCCAGTTGTGTCTGCCGCCGTAATCACTTTCGAAAACCCATCCGCCGGACTTGACACCACTGGTGCCACCATTTCGTCCTCATTGAGGGTTACATCAGGCTCCTCTTCGTTACAGGAAATCAACGCCACACATGCAAGGGTGGCCATTATTGTCAATATTCTTAGATTTTTCATATGCATTTGTTTGTTAGTTGATGTTATTTTCAAATCAGTTTGTAATTGGGCAGCACCACCTAAAACTTTCCATCAATGAAAACCAATAGGCAGTGCAACCGGGTTAGTATCCTTTGTTTTGTTCAAGGTTGGTGTTAAGCCCTAAATCAGAAGATGGCAGGGGAAACAAGGCCAGGTGCGGTTGGGTAGACTGCCCATCTTTCACGCCACCTTTCCAGTCCCACACGTATCCGTTGCCAGTAAATAAGCCGTAGCGGACCAGGTCTGTTCGGCGATGGGCCTCCCAGTGTAGTTCTCTGGCTCGTTCTTCCAAGATAAAGTCCAGGGTAAGATTAGATGCCGTAATATTGCCTGAATTATCTCCATAGGCACGTTCCCGTAAATCATTCACCAGCTCAAGGGCAATAGCTGTAGTTCCACCTGAACCTCCACGAAGGACGGCTTCTGCATACATTAAGTGTACATCTCCAAGTCGGAAAAGTGGGAAATCTGTATCCACAAACATTCCGTGCACTCCTTTTTCACCAGAGGAAGTAAGGTTTTTGAACTTGGCACTCATATAACCTTCAGTAAATACCTGGGGGTTGTCTATTTCCAACGACTGCCCATCGGTATAAAAGATGGCCCGCTGGTCTGTGTCACCAGAAGGATCAGCAAACTTCTCAACAAATGAACTTGTGAGCCGATTTCCTGACCAGCCGCCAGCGCTTATCCCAAAGTCATTATCTGCATCTGCACTACCGCCTACTGCTGCGTGAATGATATAAGTCACTCCACCATAATTCCTGGTATTGTTTCCATCCTCGGCTACAGGAAAAATGATCTCATTTCTCAGAAGATGATTGTCCGCCAAAAACAGTTCAGCATAATTATCATGAAGTGTATAGCCGGCATTCAGTATGTTTTGGCACATCTCAATGCACTCAGAGTACATTGCCGTACCTGTATATACTTCAGCATTGAGGTACATTTTGGCCAGCACCATCCACGCAGCGGCTTTGTCAGCACGGGCATATTCATTTTGCCTCGGATTGAGCAAGTCCGGTAAAATTGCGGTCAGTTCGCTTTCGATATATGTAAACAGGTCCGAGCGACTAATTTGCCTTGGCAGAAATGCTCCTGTAGCGTCTTTTTCAGTGACGAAAGGCACATTACCCCATAAGTCCATCGCAAAATAGTAGTACAATGATCGAAGAAAACGAGCCTCAACAAGGTAGCCTTGTACGTCCTCTTTCAGTTGACCCGATAGGTCATCCACACGCCCACCAACCACACGTATATACTCATTGCAATAAGAAATATTAATGAAAATACGCTGGTACATAAGTTGATTGTAAAGGTTCTGGTCTGACCAGATGTGACCATTAAAATCCACCAATCCAGGGTCTCCCCATGCATTGATCGCTTCATCGGTAGAGATCTCCTGTGCACTCCAGTAGGTCCTCATAAACGATGTAGTTCCCTCATCGCCAGCTGAGATTTCGGGCATACCTGCTTCTCCACGCTGGCCCGTCAATGTTAAACTCCCATAGAGTTTCGCCAGAAATTGCTTGTATGCTGCTTCATCGTCGAAAATCGAGTTTGCGTTCAGTATTTCATCGTCAAGTGGCTCTGTATCAAGAGTGTTGATACAAGCATTCAAAAATGCTCCCAATGCCACCAGACATGCTATTTGTATGATTTTACTCTTCATGTTATTCATCGTTTAGGGTTTCAGAATTGACAGTTGACACCAAGTAAGAACACACGGGTTCTCGGGTAGAAGTTGTTATCAATACCTCCGCTGACTTCCGGGTCAAGACCGGAGTAATTGGAAATCACAAAAGCATTTTGCACTCCCAGGCTCAGTCGCATCTGAAATTTGGAATCAAAGAGGTCTCTCAGATTATAAGCAAGGTTGACATTGTCCAACCTGAAGAAAGATGCGTCTTCTATATAATGATCTGAAAAACGTGTATTAAGTGCATTGTAAAACCTGGTGTCATCTGCAAACGTGGCGGTATTGCGGAGGAATCCCATTGACGAATACAAGGCATTGTAGGTACTACCAGAAGCTACATTGTTATACAGATAGTTGCCCAGGCTCAACCGTCCAACAAATGTGAAGTCCCAGTTCTTATAGTTCATATAAGAGTTGATCCCCATGGTCACATCAGCAGCTGGTTTCCTGTGGATGTACAGGTCACTGCTATTGATAACTCCATCATCATTGCGATCTACATATACATCCTCAATTGGATTACCCGCTGCGTCATAAACTTGCTGATAAGTAAAAAAGGAGTTGACCGGGTAATTGACTTTCTGAGCCTGGATGGTGCCTGAAGTTGTTCCACCCACGCCTCCTGTAGGCACATAGTAATCAGGATCGTCATTGAGGTTCAGTTTAGTAATCTTGTTTTCATTGTAATACACATTATAGCCCAGGTCCCAGTTGAAATTGCTACTGGCAACGAGTTTGGCATTTACATTGAATTCAACACCCTTATTTTCCATGCTCCCGACGTTAGTCAATATGCGAGCAGTAAAATTCGTTCCTGCTGGTACATCTACTGTGTTGAGCAGGTCACTGGTCTTCTTCAGGTAAAAATCCAATGATCCTGTAATGCGGTTTTTCAAGAATCCATAATCCACCCCAATATTGGCTGTTTTGGTGGTTTCCCATTTGATATTAGCATCATAGCCATCTGGCCTCAAGGTGTTGTAAAAGGAATTCCCAAAGGCATAACGTGCGGCATTGTCGCTGATCGTGTATGTAGCGATATACGGATAGTCATTGCCAAGATCCTGCTGGCCGGTCACTCCATATCCAAGCCTCAATTTAAGATCAGAAAATGAATCACTTTCTCGAAGAAAAGATTCGTTGCCTATGTTCCAAGCCAATGCAGCTGCCGGAAACAACCCCCAGCGAGCTTCAGGAGAAAACCTCGAAGTGGCATCATTTCTGAGCGTCAGGGTAAGTAAATAACGATCTTTCAGGTTATAGTTTAACCTTCCAAAGAATGAAACGAGAAAATACTCAGAACTGAAGTCGTTGCTCTGGGTGGATTCTGTGCCTAGCTCGTTGGTCAATGAATCTGCACTGGACCTATAAAAATGAGACCAAGAATATCCGGCTGTAGCATCAACCTTACTATCTATTTGATCCAAATCCTTTTGATAGCTGAAGTAAAAATCCAATAGTTCATTTTGTCTGTTGTTAACATATGGATTGATCCTGCCTCCTGCCACGGTAGGTGTGTATACCCACTGCGTACTGTCCTTCACGTTGTTATGACCGCTAGCCTCAGCATAATCGTAACCAAGGTTGAGGTTAGCGTGTAGTCCCTCCAGTATTTCATAGTCAAACTGGATGTTTCCGATGCTGCTCTTTTCATTAGAGGTGTTGTCAGTAAGCGCCAGTTGGGCTACGGGATTTGCAGGAGCCAGGTTAATGGCTGTTCCATCTACACCACCTACTGTCCAGGTCGTATAGCCTCTCCATCTGGCGTTACCGTCAAAGACTGGCTTGGTAGGGTCATAAGCCACAGCACTGCCTATTGCTCCCTGATCAGCAAAGTTGTTGTTGTTGTTCATTCCCTTCACGTTGATTTTCAACTGAAGTCGATCATTAAAAAATGATGGATCCAATCCAATAGAAATGGTAGTCCGTTCAAAATTATAAGTCTTCAAAATGCCGTCCGTATTGTTGTATCCAAGGGAAACACGATAAGGCATATGCTTATAGCTACCAGACAAGCTGAGATTGTGATCCTGACCAAATGCAGTCTTATATATCTCATCCTGCCAATCTGTATTGGCTTCACCCAGCAAGTTGGTCACTGCAGTATTTCCTTCGTACACGTCATTGATCAAAGCCCTGAACTCATCCCCGTTGTACACATCAACTTTCTTAGGAGCAGTGTAGAGAGAAGTGGTAAGGTTATAGGCGACCTTCATCTTTCCCTCACCTCTCTTAGTGGTAATAATGATGACCCCATTAGCTGCTCGCGAACCGTAAATGGCGGTTGCAGAAGCATCTTTTAGTATGGTAAATGAAGCAATATCGTTGGGGTTCAGAAAGCTCAATACATTTGGTGATCCACCTAAACGACTGTTGTTAAGTGGTACTCCATCTACTACAATCAGCGGATCATTGCTCGCTGACATAGAAGAACCACCACGTATGCGAATGGTTGATTGATTACCGGGGGCACCTGTCTGGGTAGTAACGGAAACACCTGGCACCTTACCCACTATCAACTCTTGTGGTGAGTTGATTACTCCAGGATTGAAGTCATCTGTACTAACCACAGCCACGGATCCGGTTGCATCTGATTTTTTCACAGAACCATACCCTACGACCACCACCTCTTCAAGTGAGGCTATGTCTGTCGCCATCGTTACATCCAATTGCTGACGCCCATTCAGTTTAATCTCCTTGGTCGCAAAACCAACAAAAGAAAATGTCACCACAGTCTCTGTCCCTTTCCAGGAGGAGATTTGTAATGAATAATTTCCATCCATGTCGGTAATTGTCCCATCCGAACTACCTTTCACCAGCACCGTAGCACCGGGAAGTCCCTCACCTGTTTCCTGATCAGTGACTTGTCCTGTGAGTGTATAATCACCCTCTTGAGCTTTTAACGAAAAGCTGGACATAATCATCAAAACAAGAAAAATGTGTTTCATCATTTTTAAGTTTTCGTGTTTCATTTATTGTTGTTTTAGTTAGTGGTTTAGTCTTCTCATTATTGAGTTTTGATCTATTCCAGTAGCTGGAACCGTACCGCCTGCCCCCCACCAGGAGCCAGGCGGATGTCAAATGATTGACCAGCCGTTACTGTGTTTATTTTGATTTCTGTTGCCACAGGGTTGTGTTCTAAATCTGTATCCTGGCTATCGGCGTAAACCTGTGCCAGGTACTTCTTTCCTGGGATCAAAAAGTCCAGCGGGATATTAAATTCCCTGGGATTTTCATCTGTAGTACTACCCAGGTACCAATCATCGCTGTTTCTGTCTTTTCTGGCGATAGTCAGGTAATCGCCTATTTTAGCATTCACTACACGGGTCTCTTCCCAATCGGTAGGTACATCCCTGATAAACTGGAATGCCGGTTGATTTTCATAATTTTCTGGCAAGTCAGCTGCCATTTGCAGCGGGCTATAAATAGTTACGTACAAAGCCAATTGCTTCGCCAGGGTAGTGTGTACCCGGTTTTGCGGTTTATTAGATATCATGATATCGAAAATTCCCGGAGTATAGTCCAAAGGACCCGCCAGGCACCTAGTGAAAGGTAATATCACGGTATGCTCTGGCGGATTACCCTCGCTCCACGCTTCGTACTCCGTACCTCTGGCGCCCTCACGGGTCATGAGGTTGGGATAAGTCCTTCTCAATCCGGTAGCCTTCACCGGCTCATGTATGTCTAAAGCGATTTGGTGCTCTGCGGCCATTTCCAATACACGCTGGTAATGGCGTACCATAAACTGTCCCTGGTGGTACTCACCATTTGGCCGGCGAGTGACATAACCAGTCTTAACCTGATGGATTCCATATTTTTGATAGAATTTGAATGCTTCAGGAAGCTGGCGTTCATAGTTTTCAATATTTCCGCCAGTTTCATGATGACCTATCAGACTTACTTCATTATCACGGGCATACCTGCTAAGTGATTCAATATCAAAATCGGGATAAGGAGTGGTGAAATTGAATTTACCTTCGCTCCAATCAAAGTCCCAGCCTTCGTTCCATCCTTCAACCAGAACCCCGGACAGGTTATTATCTGCAGCAAAGTCAATGTATTTCTTCACGATCGGGGAAGCAGCACCGTGATTGGGCCCTTTGCTCCACGTATACTTATTAAGATGCATCCCCCACCAGATCCCGTTGTACTTCCCTGGCTTGATGTAAGACAGGTCAGCGAGTTTATTAGGTTCATTAAGATTGAGGATGAGGTATGAGGTAATGAGATCACCAGCGGAGTCTCCAATCTGAATGGTCCTCCAGGGAGTTTTTAAAGGTGTCGACGCAATCACTTTATCCCCATTAGACCAGGGTACCAAATCACAGGTCAGTTTCGTTCCATTGGGATCAAGAGTCATGGCTGCATAATCCATAAGCGCTGCCTCATGAATGGACAGAAACAGACTGTCACCGCTTTGCATCGTGAGTGGTGTATGTGCCTTTTGCCCAATGGTGCTTATCCTGTTTTTAGAAAAAAGAAATTCAGAATCAATCTCATCGCCATAGGCAGGTATCCACCAGGCGTCCAAATCGTAGTTGAGATTAAAGGCGGTGAGTTCTTTGGTGATTACAAAGTCTTTCAGGTTGGGCTGTTCAGGAAATTCATATCTAAAACCCAAGCCATCATCATAGACGCGAAAGGTTACTTTCACAATTCTTTCGAGCTCAGACTTTTCCTGAAGTGTGACCGTTAGCTCATTGTAGTGATTGCGAATATTTTTTACTTCACCCCAGGGTTGCACCCAGGTCTCATCAAATAAAGACTGAGTGATGTCTTTAATGGCTAACTCTCCGGATAGTGGTGGCTGATTCTTAAACTCAAAACCGAGCTCAGAGTTGGCAACTATCAGGTTATTCCCCTTTTTTACTTCGTAAAAAGGTTGCTCATCTACCAGTCTGAAAGTCACTCGAATATTGCCATCCGGCGAAACAACCACTACATCTGAAGAACATGCTGTGGCAATAATCAGGATAAATATACCTGCTAATAAAGTCCTCACTCTTTTCATCATTAAAAGGGTTCAAAAACATAATTATTTCTGGGTATAGGGTGAAACTTATTAGCCCCCAGAAACACATTTCACAAAAGAGTGAGTCTTCCAAAGCAATTTCAAAAAACGTGCATTTTGTATAGAAAATAATTGAACACTTATAGAATTATATACCTGTTTATCAGATACTTAATTCATTTATTAAGGTAGCAAAATATAAATGTGATATAGGTGGAATACGGTGCAAAAAGGACTCAATTAAGCCCTGCTAACCAGGGAATTACCTAAATGGTATATTTTGAAGATGGAGCAGTTGAAAAAGTAAGGGTATCAGGTAGAATTTAACTGGCTGCTCGTAGGAGTTCTTCATTTTTTTATCGTATTTATTTATTAACAGGTCATCCCGATGGGATAGCATAAATTCACTCCAGATGATCTAGTATCTGGATGATAAACACTCCTAAGCTTCATAGAGCGACCTGTCTATGAAACCGCTTCTAATACAAGTCCTGTAAAGACGGCCTGTAAAAATTAAGCACCATGCGCCTTTTAAACCAACAGTACTGAAAGAGGAAAAACCATACTAACCCCTTAGTTGGCCACATTCCAATAAAAAAAAACCGAGGCTCTCGCGAACCTCGGTTTCGTCATGAAGAAGAACTAATTTATTGTTTGATGATTTTCAGCGTTCTGGACTCTTTACCAGACTGAACCTGAAGATGGTAAACACCAGCTTTCAATGATCCAAGTTGCAGTGACTGATTCATTGCCCCTCTTTCGCTAAGCGTATACTCTGATTGCAACACCGCTTTCCCTGCTAAATCCCACAATGTAACTGAGACATTCGCACTTGATGCCCAGCCACTCACGTTCAGTTGAACTACATCAGTCGTTGGATTTGGGTAAACTTTGAAATTAGCTTCGGTAGTTACCTGATCAGAAGGATCACTCGTACGCGATCCACTCACAGGTTCCAAAGCCCAATGGTTACTATACCAACCAGCAGTGACAGTGCCCCGCTGGGCAGTTCCATTCAGATTTTCAACATGAATATAATTGGTCGATTGCCATCTATTGCGAATACGTTTATGCCCATCATAATCTTCCAGAGCCCACTGCGCACTCCAGTAGGAGGTAGGCACGGGTGTACATTCTACATAAGACTGCAAGCTCTCAATATTCATGTAATGACCAGTAGCCACATTTCGTATGGCCGTATGCCCGTCTACAGCCTCAAGCTCCCATTTATGATCATTGGCACTACTGAAACCACTATAATTAACACTTGCACCTGCATCATACAGGTACGTTTCTTGCCAGCGATTTCGAATATAATACTGAGAACTTCCGCCTCCCCCTCCATTGAAGCGTAGTACAAAATACTGGTAAGGCGCCAATGTCCAGGAGCTTCCTGAAATCACATCGTGAGTAATGCCGGAGTAAACCCCAGTATAGTTTCCATCTACAGCTGACGGCACTGTGAAGTTCTGCTGGCTGTTTCTCATATTGACCATCACCAATATCTTTTCCGAGCCAGCCGTTTTGGTAAATACACAGACATTGTCATTAGAAAAATTAGCCAAACTACCACGCCGGATGGCATTACTATTCTTTCTAAAATTTAAAATCTTGGTGTAATGATCTTTGGCAGAGGGATTTTGTGACCAGTTAATATCCAAAGCTGGGTCACTCCATGGCCATGGCGTCCATTGGTTGTATCCTACCTCCTGCCCACTCATTAGGAACGGCACTCCTTTCATAAATGCCGAAATGAGGAAATTTGCAACTGTTCCTTGAAGGTTATTAAACAACAAGTAGGGTCTGGCTCCACCAGCTACCCCGTAGTAATCATTGGTGTACGCATCATGGTTTCCCGTATACCTCACTACCTGTTGAACTCCATTTGCCTGTTGGTATTCCTGACTATTCATCGCATCTGTACGTGCTCGTACAGACCCTCCTCCCGCTATATTGGCTAGTCCATCATAAAACCAATAAACTCCAAAGTTCATATCGAATCCAGCCGAGAAGTGCTCGGGTCTTTCTCCTTCTGCAAACATGAGTAAGTTGTGTGAGTTGATTCCTCTCAGGTTGCCAATGACCTGTTGCCAAAAAGAGATTGGCGGATTATTCGCATAATCAAAACGGTATCCATCAATATTGGCTGCAAAGATCCAATAACGCAAGGCATCAATAATGGCACTACGCGCGCCTGAATGATTTAAATTCAGCTCTGCAATATCCGAATAAGGCCCTAACTGATTGCCTGTATAATATTCTGGATGCGTATTCCTCCATACATGATCCCATGAGGTACCATTAATTGCAGCATCCAATATAACCGCCATACCTCTAGCATGTGCTCCATTTACAAGCTGACGCAAGTCATTCAAATTACCATACTCAGAGGCTACTGCTTTGTAATCCTTGATACAATACGGTGAAGAGGTACTTTGTGCATCTGTGCCATGCGGATAAATAGGCATGAGATAAAGCACATTGATCCCAAGGTCTCTAATTTGATCTAGTCGGGAAGTAACACTTTGAATATTGCTGTTGGGCCCGAATATGCGTAGATGTACCTGATACATATTGACATCACGTGGATCTGGAACTCCTCCGAATGGCGTCCCATACTGAGGTGGATCCTGTGCGAGTAAAAGTTGAGGGAGGGTGAGCAATAGCAGCAACAATGCTGCGGTTATTGAATGAATACGCTTGAGGGAGTCAGCCCCAAAGCAATGAGTAAGAATTTTCATCATTTTAATGGTTTTAAGTTTTAAATACTTCTTTGAAGCGTGGAGTTTGGGGTTGCCTTGAGAAGCATCAATGAGACGCTAGTGGTTAATCATTCTACGGTCTCTGAATAGGTGGGAATTGTTTGTCATGTTTGCGTTTGGTTTATGGTTCAACAAATAATCAGCGATGTGAAATCAGATCATTCGAATTCATGATTAAAGGAACCAAGCTCGCAAGGCAATGACAAAAAACATGTTTGGAATATAGAAAATATTAAGTGCAGACAGATTGTATCACGCTGTTTATCAGATTCTTAACTCTTATTCCTTATTCAAGAAATATAGAAAATATATAAGACCTGCTTAGTGGGTATTTTGCTGTTTTCGCATAATCACAAAGAAAATACCGAGTGATTTAATGATTTTTTCAGGTCAGACATGATTTTATGATAATTTCATTAAAACTGAGACCACCCAACTATCGTCCAATCATGACGCTTCGTTTGAAAATCCTGGTGAACCGCCTGTCCGTTGGATAACACCTACTAACTGTGATGTTATTGAAGATCAAAGCAACCATAAAGAGTATCAAAGTTCCGCTCAGAACAGGAAAGAGCACATACCACCACCCCATTTCCTGAATGCTATCAGACCCCATCACGGCGATTAGCGCTGTGGCACCACCCGGAGGATGAAGAGTCCTGGTGATTTGCATCCCAATGATGGACAGCGAAACTGCAAAGGGTGCAGCCAAAGCAGGGTTTCCAGGTAGCAATTTGGCAAAAGCCACTCCAACTATTGCAGAAAAAACATGACCACCTATGAGGTTTCTGGGTTGTGCCAATGGGCTCTGGATTGCTCCATATACCAGAACACTTGAAGCACCAAATGATCCAATCAGGCAAATAGCATCCTGTGGTGAGAAATAAGCATAGTGGAGAAAGGACAATATGCCTATTCCAACAAAAGACCCAATAAAAGACCAGAAATGCTCGTGAAAGTTGACCAGCGTCTCCTTGTAAAGCACGTATCTCGCTATTCTAATATTTCTTTTTATTTTTTGCTGCACTGGAACATGATCAAGTTTGAGCCGGCAAAAATACCTCTGAAGGATGGCTGTGTCTTCATTGAAATGATGAACATAATTTGATCAGATGCTGAAATTTCCTCATGAGGGAAAAGCCGGAAAGATGGCTTGCACTCCAAATCCATCCACCACCCAATGACTCAAAGAAGCACGATAAATGTATCCCAAATCCTACATATGCCCACTCTTTCACTCTTGGTGGAAAAACCGGGATCATCAAAACCAAAGCACCTAATACTTTGAATACAACAATGATAATCCTGAAATAGTCAGGGTATCCCAAATGCTGAATGCCCTCCCTGGCCAAATCCGTGTGAGAGGTCAAGCCAGGCATCACTCCTTCGAATAAAAAATAATGGTGGTAGTCACCCAAAAATGATTCATGTAGTTTTTATAATGTTTGTTATTTATTAGTGTAATTGTAACTACTCAGGGCTCAACTTTTTTCTTACTGTTCACAAAGTTGTTTCAGTCTTTCAATTGCCCTCTGCCAGGATTCCGTGAACATCTCTTCATATTCCTTCTCTATCCCAACATCAACTATAAAAAGATATTGATTTTCACCTGTTTGGTTAAGAAGATAGGCCTCTTCTATACCGATCCACTTTTTGGCTTCTTCTCCTTCGGTATCTACAGAACCTTTAAATATCACCCCATTATGATGAAATGTAATCTTTTCTGAAGGTTTATGAACGATCACTTTACTTCTGATCCCTTTTTGGCTTGCGTCAAGGAAACAGACTGTTCTTCCTTCCTTTAAGTCTCCCTCAAGGTGTGACCCTTCAGCAAATTCAGAGGCCCATTCAGTAAAGGTTTCTTTGCCGAACAATACTTCCCAGATGTGTTCCTTACTGGCATTAATTGCAATTTCTAAGTGAATGTTGGATCGACTCATGATAGCTGTATTGCTGGCTGATTCAACTTATGATAAGAAGTGTAGGATAGTACCAAAATAGCCAGGATTATAAGAGGAAAGATGGCTTGCACTCCAAATCCATCTACCACCCAATGACTCAAAGAAGCACAGATAAATGTTATCCCAAATCCTGCATATGCCCACTCTTTCACTCTTGGTGGAAAAACCGGGATCATCAAAACCAAAGCACCTAATACTTTGAATACAACAATGATAATCCTGAAATAATCAGGGTACCCTAAATGCTGAATGCCCTCCCTGGCCAAATCCGTGTGAGACGTCAAGCCAGGCATCACTCCTTCGAACAAAAAAATAATGGTGGTAGTCACCCAAAAAATGATTCTTGTAGTTTTCATAATGTTTGTTATTTATTAGTGTAATTAAAAAGCCAACTATTGCCAAAACGATCGATTAGACCTCCGAATAGTGCTCCGTAAAAGGTAGGTTCAATAGGATGAATAGGTTGACCACCCTCACCGAGATTTTTGTACAATGTGGTAATCTGTTCCCTACTGTCACAGTTCACCAACATGGCGATGTTATTGCCCTGCATCCAACCATCATCTCCGATCATATCAGAACCCATAATATTGATATGATTAGATTGAAGCTTACTCTGCAAAACACACTGCTTCATACTCTTTGGCAAATCTCCTGACATTGGTGTATCGCCAACTGTGGTAAACTCTAACCTACCACCCAGGCATTGATGATAGAAGGTCATCGCCTCCTTACAGTTCCCGTTGAAATACACATATGTCACTAACTGAGCCATAATCTTTGCTTTGTCTTTTTACAAAGTTGGAGAGGTATAGCAAATTTCAGAGGGTGTGCAAACGACGCTTTTCGAGGTTGATTGCGACAATAAAAAACCCTACTTTTATTCTTCAATAGACTCACTTTCTCTAAGATGAAAAGCATTTCAATATTGGTTCCGGAATCAGCAGTAATGGAAGCTATTGCTGACCCCAGATACATGTTCACCGCGGCAAATCAATTTCTTCAGGCTTCAGGTGAACCGGAACTCTTTGATGTAAAACTGGTAGGTACTAAAAAAGAAATTCGACAACACGGCAATGCATTTTCCGTGCATACCGACTTGCTTATTTCTCAAGTAAAACATACCGATCTGATCATTATTCCGGCACTTTTTGGAGACATGAAGTCAGCCGTAGAGCAAAACTTTGAAACCATCAAATGGCTGCAGGATCAACAAGCGAAGGGCGCTGAAATTGCTTCGCTTTGTGTGGGGGCATTCCTGCTGGCATCTACGGGTCTTTTGGATGGGAAAAAATGTTCCACACACTGGGCATTCGCCAACGAATTCAGGGAAACCTTTCCAAATGTAGATCTGGTGGACGGCTCCATAATCACAGAAGAAAACGGGCTCTACTCAAGTGGTGGCGCAAATTCTTATTGGAATCTCCTACTCTATCTTCTGGAAAAGTACACCAACAGGGATATTGCCATCCTGGCTTCCAAGTACTTCGCGATAGATATTGACCGGGAAAGTCAGGCAGCGTTTATGATGTTTCAGGGGCAAAAGGATCACAATGACCCGGAAATCAAAAAAGTTCAGGATTACATCGAGCAGCACTTTAAAGAGAAAATCTCGGTGGATGAGCTGGCAGATATGGTAGCAATCAGTAGAAGAAGCTTTGAACGAAGGTTCAAAAAAGCGACCAATAATACAGCAATCGAATATGCACAACGGGTAAAAATAGAAGCGGCTAAGAGGAGCTTTGAATCAACCCGACGCAATATCAATGAAGTAATGTTTGATGTGGGCTATACTGACACCAAGGCCTTCAGGACGGTATTCAAAAAGATCACAGGCCTTACCCCAATCGAGTATCGCAACAAGTACAATAAGGTTACGCTCGAAAGTGCTTAAAAAAATCGAAGGGAGTTGTGCCAATAAGGAATGAAAATTATGTCTCCCTTCGATACAGTTTAAATTTAACCATCCCTAACCCGGATGATTACTGATCTTCTATCAGATACCTACAATATTAGATCGTATTGCAATAATGGGTAATCCTGTAATTTGACTAATATTCCCTCAGTATTATTCCTTAGTCTGGTCAAGAAGAGACTTCAACCTATTGAGGGCCTTTTGATTGTTGGACAATTGTATGTTGTCTACTATATTTTGCTTCTCTTTGGTCGTCAGGTGCCAACTCAGGGAGGCTCGCTCAAGATGCTTCCGCTCCAGGGCTTTTGCTGACACTAAATACTCCTCATCAATATTGGTGTATGTGTTGTACTCCAACTCTACCACCTCCACAGGTATGTCAAGCCAAGTGCGCATTACCTCAATCTGCACATCGTTGTTAATATCCTGAATGTTGGCCAGGTTATTATATACACTGGCTATGGGATAGGTTAGGTTTTGAACCAGAGAATGACCTGATTTAGCTTCAATAGGCGCATTTTTCCTTGTATCCCTGACCACCAGAAAAACGATGCCTCCTGTATTTTCATCCAACCACTCGCGAAAAACATGAATGAATCGTACCGCATCGCCTATACCAAAATTATCAGCAATCCCAGCATCCATAATTTCTATTGCAGGTGTGCTTGGCAGGGATACTGTTGGTGTGATGTATGGAAAAGAGGCTGACATTCTCAAAGCAGCCAGAAAACTCAAATCCCCTGCAGACTGATCTTCAAAAAGTTTTAAAAAATCCACGCCCCGCTGTTTCCCTTCTGCCAAATTCAGGTCAGAAACTTGCCGGTTCATGAAGCTTACCGATCTTGGAGCGATGTAGAGGCTTCTGCCGTCATTGGAAATGACCGGAGACATGATCATCATAGGGATGTTTGCTTCTGCTTCCGGTTGGATATAATCTGAAAGACGCTTGTCTAGGACACCACCCAGGTTTTTATTAAGATTTTGTTCGAAAACATACCCACGATCTTTGATATATCGCTTATCCAGATAGTTGTATCTTCTTATTCTGAAAAAAGCATCATTGACCAAAAGAGAGAAAATTACAGCGTTCAGGTTGTCTCTTCCCATTCTTGCCAATTGTTCGGACTCTCCCGGTATTTCTTTGCCCAATTGATTCATGAGAAAAAGTTCCCGGTAGTAAGCTGCTCCAATCATCCCTCCTGATGCTCCGGTAATCAGTATGGTCTTATCCATCAAATGATCTCGAATGATGCTGTCACCCTTATGTAAAGCATTGACTGTCCAAAGAGCAGCGCGTTGACCACCTCCACTTACGCATAGAAAAACTGCCTTGGGTTTGGGGGATTTTTGCTTCTCTTTCCATTTGTCCAGTGTTTTGACCACCTCCAGGCTGTCGGCATTAATATTTGAATGGTTATTTAAAGCCTTCAGGTGCTCCAAATGATACGGCACTCTATTTTCAGAGTACTCCAATCCGCGAGCATGATATTCTCCTTTGATCACTCCCCATTTCACCATCAGGTTAACCAAAAGAAATAATCCAAAAACGAACGCTATCCCCCAACCTCTTAACCAGTAGGAGAAAGCACCTACAAGCATGATTACAATAGAAAACATCAACAAAGAACTTGCCGCAGCGGGAATTTGGAAATAGGGATTGTCCATAAAAGTCCCCAGGAAAAGAATCAGGATAATTACACCCAGTTCAATGATCACTGAGTTGAAGTGATTTTGGTCAAATACCTTGAGCACCGCTGACTTATCATAGAAATCCTGAAGATTGGTACATGTACGCCACCTGAACTTCAAATCAAGATAGGAATGCACCTCATACCTTTTTTGCTTTGCTTCTGTGAGTTTGTTCATCATCCGCTCACGACTCAGCTTCGCCTTTCTCAGGCGTTTGTCTACAGACCCTGTCAGGTATTTAAAGATGTCCTTATTGGTAAACTTGAAATAGATGAAAAAAATGGATAGCATTACCACAATCCCAACGATCAGCCCGAGCACATGAAGGATTACATTCCACCCGGAGGTGAATTCATTGTTGAACTGGAACCTGATTACCATGATGGCATAAACAATGAATGCTGCTAAGGGCAGCAAACTATTATTCAGGGAAAACTTGGCAAAAGGACGCTCAAGTATGCCTACAAAGGAGAATCGGTGACTATCCAGAATGTAGCATGTAATGTGGTAGGCCATCGTGAAATTACCAAACGCCAAACCCACAATGAAGAAGCTCCAAAAGTCCACTTTGTTGATATACTCCGGGTCCAGATAGAGGTAATGAATGCCATAAATTTTGCCGATTCCTCCTCCTATGGTCACAATAAAAAGAACCCAGAGTATGACCAAAGCGAGATTCCTTCTCACATTGTGAAAAAGCAGCTGTAAAGGAAAAGAATAAACAATCGACTTAATAGTTTTACGCATTGCTTTCCGGGCTAGATAGTCGGAGATAATTTATATAAATTCGACATAAAACATGCGCATGGATAACGAAACCCAATACTTTTTAAGTCAAGATGGCCTCAGATTGTGCTATCGGCATTGGGATTGCGAAGATGCAAAGAAAATAGTCTGTATTGTGCACGGTATTGGTGAACACAGCGGAAGGTATGCTCATGTGGCTGAAGCATTTAATAAGGCCAAAATAAGTGTCTTCGCCCTTGATCTTAGAGGTCATGGAATCTCGGAAGGTAAAAAAGGTCATGCCAGGAGCTACCAGTTGTTATTAAGTGATATTGAAGAACTACTTAAAACTGCACGAGCAGAATATACAGACCTGCCAATGTATCTATATGGACACAGCATGGGAGGCAACCTGGTGGCCAACTATATGATCCAAATGAACACCAATGAGCTCAAAGGTTTTGTGGCAAGTGCGGCGTGGTTTAGGTTGGCCTTTGATCCTCCTTCGTGGAAAGTGAAGTTGGGTGCTCTTGTATCCAAATTTTACCCGGCACTCACACAGCCAAGTGGGTTGGACATATCTCTGTTGAGCAAAGTTCCTGAAGTGGTAAAGGCCTACGCTGAAGACCCGATGGTCCATAACAAGATATCAGCTGGACTCTACAATGCGATGGTTGCTGCTGGTGAGGGGGCTATAGCTTCCGCCGGACGTATAAAAGTCCCCGGATTGGTGATCCATGGCAGTGCAGATGGCATCAACGACTGGGAGAGTTCAAAGGAATTTGCTGAAGGAAATAAGCTGATTAAATTCGAAGTGTTGGAAGGTGTTTACCACGAACCTCATAACGATAGTGAACAAGAGCAAATAATTGCAAAAATCAGGGATTGGATTCTTACTCACTAATGGCCAGAAGTGATTTTGACCTGGCAAGTTTCAATCGTTTATACTCCAGGGGATCCTTACCAATAAAGTAGATGTCTTCCTGGTCACCGTTAAAGTTTTGAATATGGATGTGAAAGTAGAAAGAGTTAAGTCGAGATATTAGGCCGCCATGGATATTGGGTTTGTCGTTAATAAATCCACTTACTCCTTTCAAAATATGATTTTGTGTTACTCTATCTTGAATGATCATCAAACAACCTTCCTGCTGGTCAGAAACAAGAGCCCTGAAAGTGTAATTCACCTCGTCTAATTCGAACTGTACTTTAACAAGGATATTGTTCAGCCTGGTCACTCCAACTTCCGTATTGATGATACTCCTGGATCCATTATAGACCAGATTCCCATTGTAGGTTTCAGAAAGCTTCGACGTGATGTTAGACTCCATTAAATAGACATTAGCTGAATCCAAAGATAAAAATTAAGAGGATCGGCACTAGCAAATTCGGGTGAATCGGGAAATTAGAGATGTGAACCAGTTAATTCATAACTGATCTGTTTACAGGTAAAACAATTTTAAACTCGGTACCTACTCCTTCCTCACTTTCCACTTCGATGGAGCCTTTGTGTTCTTCTATGATCCTGTAGGAAATAGCCAAACCTAACCCCGTACCTTCACCTACATCTTTGGTGGTAAAGAATGGATTGAAAATCTTGGACATATTAGCTTTGGAGATGCCAGATCCGGTATCCTTGATTTTGATCACAATGTTCTTTTTGGTCAACTTTGTGGACACCGTGATTTTTCCTGTCTCTTCTATTGCCTGGATGGCGTTGTTCAGCATGTTGAGAAAAACCTGGCTTAACTGAGAAGGGTTACATATTATGTCAGGCAATTCCGATAGCTTCAAAGTCAGTGAAATTCTATCTTTTAGATGGTGTTTGATTAGGTTAACGGTCGTGTTTATTGATTCATTGATATTACAAAGCTGCTTTTTGGATGTTTCCGGAAGAGAGAAGGCGTTCAAGTCACTCATAAGGTTTTTCACACGAGTGGTTCCTTCATCCACACCGTCCAGCAGTGATTCCAACTCCTCAAACAACATTTCAAAACTTGAGTCCTTTGGTAAGTCACTTTTAGGCCCATCAATAGAATTAACAAAACTCCTTAAACTATCCAGGTAATCCTTGAGTTCTCTAATGTCCCTACGTATCGGTCGCACATTCCCTGCTACATAGTTGATCGGATTGTTGATCTCATGGGCCAGGCCTGCTGTAAGCTGACCCAGTGACGCCATTTTCTCCGATTCAATTAGCCTCATCTGGGCAGATTTCAGTCGATTCAGCGTGTTCTTCAACTCCTGGTTTGCTTCGAGCAGCTTCAGCTCCGTTTCCTTCAGGTTGTTGATATCGAAATGAACTCCAAGCACAAAATCTTCATCAAAAACTTTCATCCGGCGTTTACTCAAAAACAACCACCTGCCAGTTCCATCCTTGTGTTTATGAAAAGACTCTTGCTCGATCACATCGTCATGTCGGATTACTTCCAGATCCTCTTCTTCAAACCGCAAAGCTTCCTTCTTGTCATAATGGGTCTCCAAAACCGTTTTGCCTACAACTTCTCCTGTTTTTTGCCCAAATGAGTCGGCCATGGCTTTATTGACCAGTACGTATCTGCTTTTCTTATCACGAACAAAAATCAGGTTGGGTAGGCTATCAATGATTTCCTGGAAGAAAAGTGTTTGACGCTCCAACTGCCTGGTCCTATCTTTTACAAGATCCTCAAGCTGATCCTTGTAGCTTTCCAATTCCTGCTCCGCTATGATCCGCTCAGTCACATCAAAAATGCTACTTGTCAGCCCTATCACTTGATCATCCTGATCAAAGACCGGATTAAAGATTTGGGTAAAATATTTGTCCATAAACAAACTGGTCACCTGAAAATGATCGCCGGTAAGCGCACGATCAAAGTTCCTTTTGGTTCTTTGGGACATTTCCTTTGGCAATAGCTCCAGTATATTTTTACCCACCTCACATTCCTGATGAAACACTTCCTTCATTTCCTTTTGATGAAGAGAGTTAAATCCGGTGTAATGATAATTCCTATCCAAAGAATAAATGCTCACATGCTCGGGATGTTCGATAAATGAGTTGAGGCGTGCAGAGAAATCAACGAGTTGTGCCTCCACATCCTGGGATTCTTTCTCTTGCTCGGTAAGCAAGGTTAGAAGGTAACGGGTAAGGAAATATGTAAATGGAATGGAGAGCACAAATAGCACCAAAATAACAACCAATATTGTATCTAAGGCTCCCTCGGGGTATTGGTCAGCAACAGCTGATATCCACAAATAAAATCCAGCCAGGACTAGCAAAAGCTTGCTACCCATGAGCCAAACAACCCAGGTTAGTTTAGAAATACGGCGCATTTGGAACTGAAAATAGCCCAAAATAACAAATAGGTGAAATTAATTCGACGAATCCCTAATTATACAACTGTTTGTAATAGTCAGTTGCCATCCGGTGACTGCCAAATTCGGGAAGCACATCCTTCATTGATTGGAAAACAATATTGATCCACTTGTCCTTTTTATCATAGTATAATGGAAGTATTTTGCTTTCTATAATCCGATAAAGATTGTCTCCATCTATAGGATCGTGATCTTCTAGTGGAAGTTTTGTATCGGCTGCTGGAATGACAAAACAGTTCTTCCCGTCTTTTGCAAATTCAGGAATCCAGCCATCATAAGTTGATAAATTCACAGAGCCGTTCATTGCGGCTGTCATGCCGCTTGTCCCGGATGCTTCCCTGGTAATTCTTGGATTGTTGAGCCAAATGTCCGATCCCACCTTCATCAATCGTGACAATTCGAGCTCATAACCAGTCAAAACCGCCACATTGTGGTGATTAATGCTAAAGTCAAAGAGGCGATTGAAGGTTTCTATGGCCTCATGATCTTCCGGGTAGGGTTTCCCTGCCCAGATTACCTGAACTGGTCTTTTGGTATCGGCCAGCATCTTTTCAAAACGCTCTATATCCCAAAGCAGCAAATCAGCCCTCTTGTATCCTGCAAACCTTCTGGCCCACACAATGGTCAGCACTTCAGGATCAAATATTTTCCCAGTTTGATCCGCCACTACTTTAAACAAGTCTTGCTTCAATTGTGCTTTCCTTTTCAAAAACCCCTTTGAATCAGATTTCTCCATTGTTTTAGATAGAAGCTCATCCTGCCAATAAGTTTGATTCTGAGCATTGGTGATAGGTATGATTTTGCTCAATCCGGTGTAGCCCTTCCACATGTCTTTAGAAACCCTCGCATGAATCTTAGATACGGCATTGGCTTTATTGGCCATGCGCAATGCTGCCACTGTATAGCTCAGCATTGGTCCTTCCAACTCTGCTCCCAATTCTTTTTCCGAAAGTGTTTTACCAAAGAAATTCATCTGATTTAACAGGATTCCATCATGCTCCTCATTGCCTGCTTTTTCGGGAGTGTGAGTAGTAAAAGCAAAACTTGATTTCTTTACACCTTTGTTTTTCAAGTAATAAAAAGCAGGTAACGCATGCCCTTCATTCAAATGGTAAATATCCGCACCCCCTAAAGCTTCTACTACTTTCGCTCCACCAATACCCAATACCATACTTTGTGCTATCCTGGTTTGTTCGTTGGAGTCATATAGCCTGTCTGTAATCGTTCGGGACAGGTGATCATTTTCCTCAACATCCGTGCTTAGAAAATACATCGGTACGGTACCAAATATCTCTGGTTTCAGGCAATAAGCTTTGACCTGGACATTCGGATTGTCCATGATTTGAATTTCCACCTGAATGCCCGTGTCTTCGAGAAAAGAATAATGCTTCACCACATAGTGAGGACATAAAGTGCCATCTGGATTACGTCCCTGATCGTAATAACCATACTTCCAGAGCATCCCTATTCCAATTAGGTTCTGCCTGAGTTCAAACGCACTGCGCATGTGAGAACCTGCCAGAAACCCCAAACCACCCGAATAGGTTTTTAAGGCTTGATCAATGGCGAATTCCATACTGAAGTACGCTACTTTTTTATTGAAAGCTTTACCTGGTTTATATGGATGAAACCAACTACTATACTGTGTCATTCTAAGGTTGTGATCGATGGAAATGTCGAAACTAACCTTAATTATGTGCTATCAAATGATCAATTTCAATTATTTCGGCTGAACGAGAATTGAAAACGTTTTCAAAGTGAAATAAAACCGAATGACTAATTTCCTACATGAAAAAGTGCATCTCCTCGATTGACAACAGGATTGTTATTGATAGCTATGATATGACCGCTAACTGGCGATTTGATTTTAACTTCATATGTACCGTAAGGATCACACACCGTACCGAGCACTTCCTTGGCATCTATGGAGGTGCCATTGCGGTGCAGCCCAAAATGCAATCCAGCTGACTTGGCACGGACCCAGGATGATTTATTGATCAATATTGGTGTCCGCTCCGGAGCTGGTGCTTCTTCAATCATCCCAAGGTGTTTCATGACCCGTTGCATGCCCTCCACTCCTTCATCTATGGCATTCTTTCTCAGCCGAAGGGATTCTCCTCCTTCATAGACAAGGATTCTCTTTCCAAGTTTGAATGCTTCCTTTCGTAAGGACTTGTCCCTAAATGGTGAGTTGAGTATAAATTTGGTGGCAAATGCATTGGCCAACTTAAGGTTTTCAGGATCATCTGCCTTCACCCTGATCTGCGGTGAGTTATTGATGCGTGCACCACCTGTGTGAAAATCTATGCCATAATCAATATGTGGTATGATCTCCTGCATGAGAAAGTAAGCCACCTGACTAGCCAACGACCCTGTTTTTGACCCTGGAAACGATCGGTTAATATCTTTACCATCAGGTACATCCCGAGAGAAATTGATAAACCCATAGATATTCATGATAGGGATGCAAACAACAGCACCTACCGAAACTTTATAAAGTTTTTCCCTGATGATCCGTCTCATGATTTCTACTCCATTGATTTCATCACCGTGCATACCGGCTAAAAGTAAAAGTGTAGGTCCTTCGGTTTTGGATCGGTGTACGATTATTGGAATATCGATTGAAGTCCCTGATGGCAGTTTGGCAATATTGACATCAATCTTTCTTGTTTGTCCTCTATTAATCTCCGTATCCGCAATCCTCATGTTATTTGCCTGCTTTAGCTGTTAATTTCACTATTAAATCCCGATTTACAACAAAAAGAAAAAAAATTGTAGAGTCAGCGCAAGATTCTTTTCGTCTTGGCATCTAAAGGTTATAAACTTAAAATATTAAGCAGATGAAAAGAATAATTTTAATGACTGTATTGCTTGTGATCGGATCATTGGCGATAGCACAACCACCGGCAGATAGAAGAGACAGAAGCGAAAGATATCAAGAACGGGGCGATAAGGAAATGGCACACCATGAACATATAAGCCCTCTAAGTCTTACAGAAGAGCAGCAAAGCAAAATGAAGGAGCTCAGAATGAGCCACCTAAAATCCACACAAGCTTCCAAAAATCAATTGGATATCAAACGTGCGGAACTTGAAGCGGCAATAGAAGCAGATCAGTCAGTTGAAAAACTCGTGAAGGAAATCAATACCCTGCAGGGGGGGCTCTTTACAGCAAAAGTCAAGAACAAAATTGCTATGAGAAACCTACTGGATGAAAATCAAAAGTTAATATTTGATCAAATGAAAGAGAAAGGTAACTTCCATAAATCTGGAAGGAAGGGTAGATAATTAATCTTAAACGAATCCAAACTTGACCGATTTTCACGAGATTGTTTCATCCTATAAAAACAAAGTCTTTAACACCTGCCTGAGTATGGTAAAGGATTATGACGATGCTGAGGATTTGAGTCAAGAGGTGTTTATTGAAGTTTACCTGAAATTGAACAAGTTTCGTGAAGAATCTTCAATAGGCACCTGGATTTACAGAATAGCCGTCAACAAATCCTTACAATTTTTGAGAAAAAGAAAGGCCAAAAAGAGAGAGGTGATAGAAGTCGAATATTCTGATCAGCTATCCAATGCAATTGATTTTGATCATCCCGGGGTTTCTCTTGAGAATAAAGAACTCGCTCGTGTGCTTTTTCATGCTTTAGATACCTTACCAGAAATGCAGAGAGTTGCTTTTACCCTGCACAAGGTAGAATTTCTCAGCCAACAAGAGATCAGTGAAATAATGGATAAAAGTGTCTCTGCTATAGAATCATTAATACACAGAGCAAAGGCCAATTTAAAAACATACCTAACTACATACTATGAGCAGCATCAATGACCAAATAGAACAAACGCTGAATGCCCTGGATTCAATGGAGCGCGCTATAGCTCCTGAAGATTTTGAAAATCAAATAATCATGCGCCTTAGAATGTTGCAAAAGTGGAATAAATGGATTCAATACAGCGCTGCAGCACTGGTAATTTTCGGTCTTATCAATATTTTCACGCTTTTAAGTATTGATAATGAAAGCCAAGAAAATGAAGCACTTTCTGAGTACGTCATGTCAAGTTCGGCACCCATTTTAAACTTCACTGATGATGAATAAAACACAAAAAATACTTATCGGAGCGGTTCTCCTTTTGGTAATTATCAATATAGTCCTTATGGGTTTCATCTGGATCAATAGACCGGAGGGACGGCATAGAGGAGAACACCGAAGATCCCGACCAGAGATATCCACACCAATGCTACACCGTGAGCTCAATCTCACCAGAGAACAGCGTCATCAATTGCAAGGTGAATGGAAAGCACATAGAAATAAAATGCATGATTTTAACAGAGAGTTTCTTTTGAGAAAACACCGGGTAAATCAGGCGATTATCGCTGGAGACAGTTCAGCTTTGGAAAAAGCCAATGACGACTTATTCCAGACACAAAAAGCCATGGAAAAAGAAACACAAAAGTTAACAGCTGAGCTAGCTGCAATATGTACTGAAGAACAAAAAGCACAATTCCTTAAGACTATGGATGACGTACTACAAAAGAACCAGGCTGAAGATCGTTAAAAGTTCTATAGAGACTTTCGGTGATCAAGGTGTACAACTGCTGATCGCCTTTGGTGAACTTCTGACTGACCTCCAGCTCTATCCCCAGGTATGCATCATCATCAAACTGTGATCTCAGATAAGTAGTGAAACCATCATCCTTCCCGGCATAGGGCTCATTTAGCCTTACTGCATACGCCTTACTCAAACCCATCATTTCATCTCGCCACTTTGAATTGAACTCCAGTTCATTAGCTCTATCAGGATCAAAAAGGATTCCGATCTCGACTGCTCGTTTTTCCCCGAAAAATTCCGGTGTAAATGTATGCACACCAACATGAACTACTTGCATATCGAGATTCACCAGTCGACGGATCTTGTTTTCTACATCTAAACGGTAAGGTAGGTAGAAGCCTTCAATCAACTTATTGTGTTCTGGAGCACTCAATTCTTTAGTGAACTTTGAAAACAAGTGTGGATGGGACAAGGATCGGTTTACCTCAATCAATAATCGGGTAAATTGATAATATATCAGCTCTACATTCAACTTCTCGGCCACATGATTGGCTAGTTCAATGGCTCCCGGATCCCAACCTAAATGTGAATTCAACTCTTTGTGAGCCTCAATAAAATATTGCTCGTAAGGCACCGGGATGTAATTACTTGCATGCTCGCAAGTAATTACCAGGACCTTCTTTCTCATACGTTAAACAAACGATCCTCTTGAAGACAGACAGCCAATCTCATGTAAACACTTCGTAAGTTTGATTGCGTATAGTCCTCTCCAATACTTTCTACAATCCGCTCTGCCAAAGTACCCTTGTCGTTGATGCTTTTCAGAATACCGTTCCATTCTTGCATTTGAGGATTAGGTGAAACCAGCTCAATCATCTTTTTCCAGAATTCCTTTCCTTCAAAACTCTGGTCAAATCCCCATGCTGTCGCATAGGCAGGATCTGATATTAATGATTTTGAACCATTCTTTACACACTGCCTGAAAATCGCATGAAGATCATCTGTTTCAAAGGCTTCCTGCAAATCAAAGGATACAACTTTACCTTTAACTAAAAGCTTTACTATCTCTGTGACCAATGCAACAAGGGCAATATCTGCAGAGGGACACTCCTGTATATCTATAATCCTGATTTCAATAGCTCCACGATCAAACCTCGCCATGGCCCCGCGTGAATTTAACCACACAGGTTTTAAGATATTGTCCGGGTCAAATGGTTTGATTGCGGCTGCTATCCGATCATACACATGCTTCTGATAGGCATGCTTGGTAAACAGGCGCTCCGGGATCACCTTACCTGTAAGAATTGGTATTTTCGATTGGTTCTTTTCATAATAATACAATCGCTTGTCCAGGTATCCGGTAAACTTCCCATCCAGGACTGGACTTGCAGCTGTCAAGGCAGGAATCATTGGCATCATAAAGCGAATCGCTGTATGAAGTCTTGTGAACTCCTCATCATCGTAAAATGGCAGGTTGATATGTGTGCTTTGAAGGTTGGACCAACCGTGCCCTTTACAGCTGAAAATTTTATCATAGAGATGATAGATTTCCTGGCTTTCGTGTTCCCAAAGCTTGGTCTCTTTTGCGGGGTTCATCCATGGATGGGCTGCCGAAGGTAGGAGCATGGCTCCCTTCCCAGCCAAAAGAGCATTGGCAGCCGCCACATCCAGTACCAATTGGTCTCTCAACGCTGTAAGATCCGCGCTAGGCCCATTGGATTTCATCTCCACCACGTGACTCACGAGTTCATTGCTCCATGCAGTCATTCCTCTCTCAAGCTCCCCCTGAATCTCCCCGGCCTCATTTTTAAGCAATACTTCAGCTATCGGTTGGATATCAAGGGTATTTTGATCTACAATCATATATTCCAGCTCTACACCGTAGGCTTCGAATAAATGCAGTCTTTTAGTCATTTTGGATTATAGTAGTCTATTCATAAATTCCTGCATGATAGTTACATAGAGCTGTTGTTTCAAAACCCTATCCTCCACTCCTTCATCCAGGTTGGGGTTATCGTTAATTTCGATGATATAAAACTTACGGCCCCTTTGCTTGATGTCAACGCCATAGAGCCCGTTACCAATCAGGGACGTTGCTTTCACTGCCAGATCAAGCAATGCTTTTGGAGCATCTTCCACGGCAATTGTATCTGCATCCCCCTCATCAGGCAAGCCTTGTCCTTTCCAGTTGACGATCTGCCAATGATCCTTTGCCATGTAGTATCTGCATACATAAAGTGGCTTCTTGTTGAGCACACCTACCCGCCAGTCGAAATCTGTTGGGATAAACTCCTGGGCAATCACCAACTCAGAGGTTTGAAAGAAGTCCTTAAGGACTTTTGTAAGCTCAGATTCATTCTTGGCTTTCTTTACTCCCTTTGAAAATGATCCATCAGGTTGCTTCAGAATAATCGGATATTCAAAGCCCGTTTTATTGATTTGACTCATTTTTTCTTTCCTGATAATATAATACTCAGGAGTAGGAATATGGTGTGCCCGAAGTAACTCACTCAAATACACCTTATTAGTACATCTCAGAATAGATTCCGGATCATCCATGACCACAAGTCCTTCTGAGGCTGCCTTTTTCGCAAACTTGAAGGTATGATGGTTTACGTTGGTCGTCTCTCTGATAAACAAGGCATCATACTGGATGAGCTTGGCAAAATCATTTTTGGTGATCACATCCACGTTAAACCCTACCTTTTCCCCCGCCTTCACAAAATTTTGAATGGCTTTTTTATTGGAGGGGGCAGTTTCCTCCTCAGGGTTCACCAATATTGCCAGATCAAACTTTTTACGACTGTACTGTTTATTGATCCGGTTTTTACCTTGAAGGTATTCATCAAGTGCGCTCCTCATTAGGGACTCCTGATCATCCGGTAATTCCTTTAAGTTCAATGGTTTCAGTTGAGAAAGAACCCATTTATCCTTTTTCTGAAATACTGCCTTGAGCATAGGAACCTGGAACAGGTTGAACAACAATGATCCAATCCTACTAAAACTCGCATGCTCTACTTTACCCAAACAAATGATCAGATCTACTTTGTCTCCATCCTGCTTCTTTAAAGATTGCTGGATCAGATCATCAAAATCTTCTGCATCTTCTTTAACTAAAGTTGGAAAACGGAAATCCTGGAGTGTGGTAATCTGCGGCATCACCTTGTGTCCCCTTGCTTCTGCCAGCAGCGACACGTAGTAGCCCACACTTTGATATTGATAGCTCTTACATAAATTGACAATCTTATATTTCCTTGATTTTTGATATTGCTCCTCAGAGAAATACTCACCTGGAGAGATAATCTCGGCATCTGTCGGAAGGTCTTGCCAGTTTTGCTTTCCTTCCGTAATAATCAATTTGTTTGACATTATTTTTTGGGGTTTAACACCAATAAATTGGCATCGTAAGTCACTATACCTAATAGGATTGAATTAATCAATCTTTGGAGCGATACCCGGTAGTGTTGTGTATCACTAATTGGGTTCTTTTCAAGAGGATCAGCAATGTGCGCAACCCTGTTCACCTGATCATATCCATGAATCACTACAAAATGGCCAGTAGGCTCACCCTGAATATCGTGATACTGATTGGTTTCCCCTATTTCTCGGGCACAATTATACAGATAAGTAGCACTAAGCCCAGTCAATATTGGCTTGTGTTCATGAAGTATTTTCTTGATCAGCTTGGTATTGAGCTCCTCAAACCGGATTCTGCCTCCCAATTCAATGAACTTCAGGTAGGACTCAGCAGCTACCTGAAATCTTTTTGCTATTTTAAATAATTTTTGCTCCTTTAATTTAGCCGAAAGGTCTATTTCACCTTGAAACCATGTAGGATCAAACATTTGAAGATTATAGGTGTAGAGTGTGGCTTCATACCCACGACTGAGCGCGTGATTTCCCAACATTACTGCCAGGGTACCACCACTTTTCAAAGTTTTTACCTCATCAATAACTTCCCCCAAAGGCATGAAATCATCATAATACTGATAAACTGCCTGAAGGCAAGTTGGCCCACATGTTTCGTCGTTGGGCTGTGCGTGGATGTCCAGACTCAAAGTCTTTGCATCCATCTCGTTATTTTTAATCAACGTTTAAACGTCATCCAAATCCCTATTGATAATCAATCTATTTCCTCGATTGTAGGTAAAGTAATTCCAAATCCAATTGGAAAATACCAGTAATTTTCTTCTAATTCCAATAATGGAAAAAAGGTGGACAAACATCCACACAAACCAGCCAATAAAACCACCTAGGGTAATATTCATTGGTCCATCTACTACTGCCCTGTTTCTACCCACAGTTGCCATCGTACCCTTGTCAATATACTTAAAAGGCTTCATTTCTTTACCGGATTCCTGCCTGATAAAATTTTCACCAAGGTGACTGGCCTGCTGTATAGCCACCGGGGCCAATTGTGGCAGACCGTTTGGAAACTTCTCACTCTTCTGCATGGAAACATCACCAATGGCATAAACATATTGATGACCCTTCACACGGTTAAACTCATCCACGATAATGCGTCCTTTCTCAACAGCTCCTTCTCTCAAACCCGGAATGGTGTTGCCCTTTACACCTGCTGCCCAAATCAGACATCTGGTTTTGATTTTCGTACCATCATTGAGGTAAACTACTCCATCCTCATACTTCTCCACCATTTTACCGTAGGTTACATTTACTCCAAAATGTTTCAAATAACCTTCGGCTTTTTTTCCAGCCTTTTTAGACATAGGGGGCAATACTCTATCCAATCCCTCAATGAGATGGATTTTCATCTTGGTAAAGTCAAGCTCAGGGTAGTCTTTTGGTAGCACATGACTTCTCAATTCACCAATTGCCCCTGCAAGCTCAACTCCAGTAGGCCCGGCACCTACTATGACGATATTCATGTGTTTTTCAAACTCTTCAGCTTCTTCTTCATACAGCTGAAGAGCCTCTTCAAAGTTCTCAATCAACTTTGTCCTAAGCTCTATCGCGTCACTCATTACACGGAGTTTCAGCGCCTTCTCTTCTATTTCTTTATTCCCAAAAAAGTTAGTTGTAGCTCCTGAAGCAATTACCAGCATATCATATCTCAGGAACCCAAGGTTGGTTTCGATCTTTTTGTCATCTGCGTGAATCTGCTTCACCTTGGCCATTCTGAAATGGAAATGTTTGCTATCCTGTAAAAATTCTCTCAGTGGGCTGGAAATATCCCCAGGGCTCAGACCAGCCGTAGCCACCTGGTACAATAGAGGAATGAACGTGTGGTGATTACGTTTGTCTATCATCACAATCTGTACATCCTCTTTGCTCAGTGTCCTCACCATTTCAATACCCGCAAATCCTCCACCAATAATCACCACTCTGGGCATATCGGTTTCAGGGATACGTTCATTGATCTTATCAGTCTTCTTTACAGGTGCTTCTATTAATGCTTCCACGTTTTCCTTTTTATTTTATCAACAGATCAAGCAGATTCTTGTTAACCTTGCCAGTCAATTATCTAATATTGAAAACGAAATTAATACGGGAAAGGATCGGTGTAGTTGGCTTTTTTACAAATATTTTTAAGTGATGGAAATCAATAAAAAATTGATCAACTCTTGGTGTATGTACGATTGGGCCAATTCGGTCTACAACCTGGTGATCAACACCTCTATTTTCCCCATTTATTACACAGCGGTTACGGCCAGTGAAGCCAATAATGATCTTGTAACCTTCTTTGGATTTGAGATTGTGAACTCGGTGCTTTATAGCTATGCTATCTCAGTATCCTACCTCCTTTCCGCATTAATTCTTCCGTTACTCTCGGGGATAGCCGATTATACCGGCAAGAAAAAAAGGTACCTCCGAATATTTACCATTTTGGGAGCTATAGCCTGCATGGGCATGTTCTTTTTCACTTCCAGCACTTTAGAATGGGGCATTATCTGTGTAGTCATAGCGAGTCTTGGATATAGTTCAGGGTTGGTATTCTATGATGCCTACTTGCCGGAAATTGCTCCTGCACACATGACAGACAGAATAAGTGGGCGTGGTTATTCATTTGGATATGCAGGCAGTGCGTTGTTGCTCATTATAAGCCTGGTATTGATCACATTCTATGATACATTCGGTTTTCCTGACAAAGGAATGGCGACCCGAACTGTTTTCTTACTAGTAGGAGTATGGTGGATAGGCTTTGCACAAATCCCATTTAAAAATCTACCTTCCAACGTTTTTAATAGAAAACCGACTGGAAGAGTTCTGGTAAATGGATACCTCGAACTGAAAAAGGTATTTATTGCACTCAGGGATCAACCTAACATCAAAAAGTACCTCTTGTCATTTTTCTTCTTCAACATGGGAGTGCAAACGATCATGCTGCTCGCCACACTGTTTGGGACTAAAGAATTAAAACTTGGATCTGCTCAGTTGATTCCGGTGATACTGATCATTCAATTTGTAGCAATTGGTGGTGCAATCCTTTTTGCAAGGATTTCTGAAAGAAAAGGAAACATCTATTCCCTTGGCATGATGATTGGCATTTGGATTGGCATTTGTTTTTTCGCCTACACGATCACCACAGTAAATGAATTTTACATTGTTGCCGTTTTGGTTGGCCTCGTAATGGGAGGAATTCAGGCTCTTTCCAGAGCTACATTCTCCAAGTTGATTCCTGAAGATGCGATTAATCATGCCTCTTATTTTTCATTCTTTGATGTGCTTTTCCACTTGTCAGTAGTAATCGGTACGTTTAGTTATGGATTTATTGAACAATTAACTGGTAGTATGAGAAATAGCACGCTTGCACTAGCCGCTTATTTCGTGATTGGGCTTTTGTTATTGATCTTTGTGAAAATGCCCAAAATTAAGGATGCAAAGACTCAACCTTCCAGCATGTGATCTGAAACTAAAAAATGAGGAGGGCAATACATTCGTTCTCGATATCATTAGGAAAAAGTATGTTGTCCTCACTCCTGAAGAGTGGGTACGTCAGCATTTCATTCATCTGATGGTTGATCATTTAAAATACCCAAAATCCATGATTCGGGTAGAATCAGGCCTCTCCTACTTCAAGTCAGCCAAACGGAGCGACATCACACTTCGTGGTAAAAGTGGGGATCTGTTACTCATGGTGGAATGTAAAGCACCAGTGGTCAACCTTAACCAAAAAGCATTGAACCAAATCAGCATTTACAATAAGGAATTAAAAAGTCAATATGTTGCCTTAACCAATGGCTTAAAACATTTCATCTGGAAACTTGAGGAAAATTCTGATACCTATACTCAGCTCAAAGACTTTCCAGAATATCAATAAAAAAGGCGCCATTGGCGCCTCTTTAATTATCAACAAAATCAAATCTTATAGAAATTTCTCTGCAGGAGAAAACGGCAAATTAAATGCTTTTGCCACTCCTTCATAGACAACTTCACCATTCACCACGTTGAGCCCCAGTAAAAGTTCCCGGTTTTCTGTACAGGCTTTTTTCCACCCTTTATTTGCCAGTTGAAGCGCGTAAGGCAGTGTTGCATTGGTCAATGCCAAAGTAGAGGTGTATGGCACAGCTCCAGGCATGTTGGCGACACAATAATGCAGGATACCATCAATCATATAAGTTGGGTCCTGGTGAGTTGTTGGCTTACACGTCTCTATACAACCACCCTGATCAACAGCCACATCAACAAGCACAGTTCCTGGATTCATGTCTTTAAGCATGTCTTTTGTAATCAAATGTGGAGCCTTGGCCCCTGGAATCAGGACAGCACCTACTATCAGGTCATGAGTAGAGATCAATTCCCTAATGTTATATTCATTGGACATGAAAGTGTTGACATTGGCTGGCATCACATCGTCCAGGTACCTTAGCCTCGGCAGGCTCACATCCATTATGGTCACATCTGCACCCATACCAGCAGCCATTTTTGCTGCGTTGGTACCAACCACTCCACCACCCAGTATGAGTACTTTAGCAGGTCTGACGCCAGGCACCCCTCCTAAAAGGATTCCACGTCCACCCATCGGCTTTTCAAGATATTTGGCACCTTCCTGGATAGCCATTCTTCCTGCCACCTCAGACATAGGCACTAAAAGGGGGAGAGAACGATCTGGCTTCTCCACAGTCTCATAGGCTAAACAAACAGCTCCGCTTTCCATCATCGCTTTGGTGAGCGGCTCATGTGAAGCAAAGTGAAAATAGGTAAACACCAGTTGATCCTTTTTAATGAGTTTATACTCTGGTTCAATAGGCTCTTTTACCTTCACGATCATGTCAGCAACCTTATAGGTCTCTTCAATTGTAGGGAGTACAGTTGCTCCTGCCTCCTTGTACTGATCATCCGAAAAACCACTGCCTTCTCCAGCAGTACCCTGAACGTAAACCTGATGTCCGTGCTTAGTGAATTCCTTTACACCAGCAGGGGTAACGGCCACTCTGTTTTCGTTGTTTTTAATCTCTTTTGGAACCCCAATAATCATATGCGTAAATCATTTTTGAGTCAATATGCGTACAAAGATATAGGTCGGTATTCACAATAATTAAGAGGTCAGAAAATTCAATACAAGTCATACCTCGTATTTACATATTGTAAAATATAATTCTGTATACGAATAATACACAGAATATTATAAGGAGTTAAAACGTTTGGTTTAGTGAATACAGACATTTTATATGGCAAAACTTTTAAAAAATTGATCAGGATTCCTTAAATTTGAAGGTACCCCAAACAACAAAAACCCCAAACCAGGCTTCTTATGAGTGCTACAAAAACCGTGAAAAAGTCCAATACTAATAAGACAGAAATCCTCAATGACTATGCCTTGGCAGTAGAAAGCCGGGAGGATAGTTTGATCGGCCGAAAGGAAGTCTTTATGGGCAAAGCCAAATTTGGTATTTTTGGTGATGGCAAGGAAGTAGCACAGATTGCAAAAGCCAAATTTTTCCAGAATGGAGACTGGAGATCTGGCTATTACAGAGATCAAACATTCATGCTGGCCATAGGTCAACTTACTTCACAACAATTCTTCGCTCAGCTATATGCCCATACGGATGTAGCGGAAGAACCCGCCTCTGCCGGACGTATGATGAACGGCCACTTTGGCACCAGGTCCCTCAATGGTAAAGGTGAATGGAGAACACTTACAGACATGAAAAACAGCTCCTCTGACATCTCCTGCACTGCTGGACAAATGCCTAGACTGGTAGGATTAGGATGGGCATCCAAACTCTTTAGAAACAACCCGGAACTTCACGATCTCAAAGATTTTTCCATCAATGGAAACGAAGTGGTATTTGGAACCATTGGCAACGCTTCCACATCGGAGGGACACTTCTGGGAGACCATGAACGCTGCCGGTGTACTCCAGATTCCAATGGTCATGTCCATTTGGGATGATTACTATGGAATCTCCGTGCCGCAGGAATATCATACAACAAAGGAATCCATTTCTGAGGCAATGGCTGGAATGCAGCGAACGGACTCTCAGAATGGATTGGAAATCCTAAAAGTAAATGGATGGGATTATCCAGCTTTACTAGCTACTTATGAAAAAGCCACAAAACTGGCTCGCGAGCAACATGTCCCTTGCCTGGTACATGTTGAAGAAATGACACAACCTCAGGGTCACTCTACTTCAGGTTCGCACGAGAGATACAAAACCAAGGAAAGGCTTGATTGGGAAAAAGAACATGATTGCATTCTCAAGATGCGTGAATGGATTCTTGAGGAAGGACTAGCCAACGAAAAAGAACTTGAGCAGCTTGAAAAAGAAGCTAAATCAAAATCCAAACTGGCCCGAGATCTTGCCTGGAAGGCGTATACTGCAGATATCAAAGAGGATTTGAATCAAGCACTAGATCTTATAGGTAAGGCTGCACTAACCTCTGAGAACAATAAGGGAATTCAACAGATTAAAAGCGACCTGAAAAGTGCATTGAATCCGTTTAAAGCTGACATTGCCCGAGCCATAAGAAAGAGCCTGAGACTCCTTGTAAATACTGAATCTGGAGAAAAAACAAGATTAATATCCTGGTACAAAGAAAAATTCGCTCAATATAGAGACGAATACAGTTCACATCTCTATAGCCAATCCGACGAATCTGCATTAAAAGTTGAAGCGGTTCCTGCAGAATACGATGTTGAGTCTAAGCTTGTAGATGGCAGAGAAGTAGTACAGGCTTGCTTTGATGCTTTGTTTGCAAGAGATCCACGAGTCATCGCTTTCGGCGAAGATGTTGGGAAAATTGGAGATGTCAATCAGGGTTTTGCTGGCCTTCAGGAAAAATACGGTGAAGTAAGAATTACGGATACAGGTATTCGAGAAACAACCATCATTGGACAAGGTATTGGTGCGGCACTTCGAGGCTTAAGACCAATAGCCGAGATCCAGTATTTGGATTACCTGCTTTATGCCATACAGACTCTTTCTGACGACCTGGCAAGTTTACAGTATAGAATGAAAGGTGGCCAAAAAGCACCACTGATTATTAGAACCAGAGGTCATAGACTAGAAGGTGTTTGGCACAGTGGCTCACCTATGGGCATGATCATCAATTCATTAAGAGGCATTCATGTGTTGGTACCCAGAAACCTCACTCAAGCGGCTGGATTTTACAATACCCTAATGGCCTCTGATGATCCTGCCATTGTGATCGAATCACTTAACGGATATAGGTTGAAGGAGAAGATGCCTGAAAATATCGGTGAATTCAAAGTGCCTCTTGGTGTTCCTGATATCCTCAAATCTGGTGAAGACATTACGCTTGTTACTTATGGTTCTACATGTAGAATAGTGATGGAGGCTGCTCAGCAACTCAAAGAAGTGGGTATTTCCTGTGAGGTAATCGACGTGCAAACTTTATTGCCATTTGATGTGCATGGTATAGTTGCCAAATCTCTTGAAAAAACAAATCGTGTGGCATTTATTGATGAAGATGTGCCTGGAGGAGCCTCTGCATTTATGATGCAAAACGTACTGGAGCGTGACGGAGCTTATTTCTACCTGGACTCCAAACCAATAACCATTGCTGCACAAGAGCACCGTCCGGCATATGGCACAGATGGAGATTACTTCTCAAAACCCAACATTGAGGATGTTTTCGAGAAGGTTTACCACATGATGCACGAAGTAAATCCCGAGAAATTCAAAAGTCTTTATTAATCCTCGGTGATCCCGGGAAAAGTCAGATCTGGTGACTCCACAACATTGCTTTTGTGCAGCGCCCGATCATAGATATAAAACACCATTTTAAAGGTATCCCGGCGGAAGATGATTTCATAACCAGCAAATTGGGATACAGGGCTCAAGCTATAGCTAATTTCCCCACTTAACGAACGTCCAATATTTTCTTTATCGAAAATAGGGATCCTGGCATCAAAAAAACCAACACCACAGTTTTCTACTCCTAGTTCTTCCTCAAAATCTATAGGCGAATATTGGCCTTGAACCTTGCGTTGAAAGTCAATAAATAAATTGAAGCGGTACTCATTTGGAGAAATGAAGAAGGTGTCTTTCTCAGTGGTCACATAAGCCGAACAATCAAAATTGATCCTACTATCAGTTTCACTAAACAACTCTACTCTTCCAGAAGGGTCCACCGTGTATAAAGGTGGAACGATATCATTTGAGTATCTGACGAGCGTATCCCTTGAATCAATTATCAAATCATAGGCGTGATAAGGATAATTGAACTCCTGATCCCCAAGACCAATATCGCCATCACCATCTTCAATATCAAAAGTCAGCAACAACGAATCCCCATTTTCCAGATTGGTGATATATCTTAAACTTTTAAACCCGATTATCGGATTATCAGGGAATTCAGGTGGCTCGAAGCAACCTGAGACTACCAGAGTGATTAAAATTATTGATATTTGAGCAATGCGAGAAATCATATGCGTTTAGACAAATCTATTGTTTCTTTCCCTTATCAATGGGTATAACCAATGTTTAATTACGAAAATTTCAAATCTGAGATTTTTTTTATTCAACCCTCTCAACTCGACCAGCTGGTGTTAGAGGTTTTTGAATACCAATATCAAAATAACTCGATCTATAGGGCCTTTTGCCAACACCTTAACAAGCACCCTGAAAATATCAGCAATGTTATGGATATTCCATTTTTACCTATAGAGCTATTTAAAACCAAAAAGGTTGTAACAGGATCGTTTGAAGCTGAAAAGATTTTTAAAAGTAGTGGAACAACAGGTATTCAACGAAGCACACATCATATCAAAAATGTTTCTTTTTATCATCATCTGGCCAAGGTTGCTTTTGAGGGGTTATATGGAAGTATAAGTCAATTTGAGGTAATGGCACTACTTCCTTCCTATCAGCAGCAAGGCAACTCCTCACTAATCAGTATGGTGGACACATTTATGCAGGATGCCAAACCTGGAAGCACTTATTACCTGAATGACCTTGGACAATTAAAAACCAATCTTCAAAAACCTGGCAAAAAGATCTTATTTGGAGTCTCTTATGCACTTTTAGACCTAGCAACGACTCCTGTAAATACTCAAAACCTCATAGTGATAGAAACCGGCGGAATGAAAGGGCGTCGAAAAGAGATGATTCGAAAGGACCTACATTCGGTACTTAAACAGGGATTAGGGCTAGATGAGATACATTCTGAATATGGCATGACAGAACTTACTTCTCAAGCTTATGGCATCAATGGGAATTTTAAATTGCCAAATTGGAGTAAAATCCTCATCAGAGACATAAATGACCCTTTTACCTACCTTGCAAACGGGCAAACAGGAGGAATCAATATTATTGACCTTGGAAATATCGATAGTTGTGCTTTTATTGAAACGCAGGATTTGGGCAAAATGAGCCCAAATGGAACTTTTGAAGTGCTTGGACGGTTTGATAATTCAGATATAAGAGGGTGTAACCTCCTAATCTAGATCATCTATTACCAAGATTTCATCGATAAATTTTTGCTTTGGTAGAAAGTAAATGATATTTTTGAAGAAGGTATTAATAGCTGGATAGAATTCCTACAGTAAACAAGCCGCTCATGAAAGTAAAAATATTAGCCATCGCACTATTAATTATTGGCCTTTCTGCCTGTACGCAGAAAACTTGCCCTACGTACGCGAAGAGCGATGTAGAGAAGGTTCAAACAGAAGAAAAAACTAACGTATAAGTTAGATTTCTACATATTTTTTAACATCACCTTCGGTAATTTCATCATTTGACATAATGATGAGCCTTTCCACGATATTTCGTAGTTCACGGATATTTCCTGTCCAATTGTAATTTTGTAGCTGAGTAATTGCTTCAGGGCTAATTTCCTTTACAGCCGTTCCATATTCTTGAGAAATCTGATTTAAGAAATGATCCACTAACAGTGGTATATCAGCCTTACGCTCCCGGAGAGCCGGTACTTGTATGATCATCACACTTAGACGGTGGTAAAGATCCTCTCTAAACCTACCCTCTTCTATTTCTTTCTTTAAATCCTTGTTTGTAGCGGCAAGTACACGTACATCTACCTTGATTTTTTTATCACCTCCAACCCGTGTTACCAAACTCTCCTGAAGTGCCCTCAGTACCTTAGCCTGAGCAGACAGACTCATGTCCCCAATTTCATCCAGAAAAAGTGTCCCTCCAGTGGCTTGTTCAAACTTTCCAGTCCTTTGCTTGTGAGCTGAGGTAAATGATCCCTTTTCATGACCAAATAATTCACTCTCAATCAGTTCTGAAGGAATTGCGGCACAATTCACCTCTACTAGAGGACTTGCCGAACGTGCACTCTTTTCATGAAGCCACTTGGCTACCAACTCTTTACCCGTTCCATTTTCTCCGGTGATTAACACCCGTGCATCGGTTGGAGCTACTTTTTCAATAGTTTCTTTTACTTCCTTAATTGGCGTTGACTCCCCGATTATATCAAATGCCTTGCTGATCTTCTTTTTTAAACGCTTGGTTTCAGTTTGAAGATTAGACTTATCCAGTGCATTTCTCACTGTAAGTAATAACCGATTGAGATCTGGTGGTTTTTGTATAAAGTCATAAGCTCCTTTTTTGGTTGCCTCCACCGCTGTTTCAATAGTGCCATGAGCCGAAATCATGATAAACGGAGCGTCAATGCCTTCCTCTACCACTTTATCCAACAGCTCAATCCCATCCATTTTGGGCATCTTGATGTCACACAAGACTGCATCAAATTTATGCTCCTGAAGTAACGCCCAGGCAGCCTCCCCGTCAGCTGCTTCACTCACTTCATAAGATTCATCTTCCAAAATTTCTTTCAGCGCTTGACGAATGGTTTTTTCGTCATCTACAACAAGAATGTGCGACATATTAAAATTTAAAGTTCAATAAAAAAAAGCAAGCCTGTAAGCCGGGTTCTGTACCACAACAAGTCATGGTGCCCATCATTTATCTAGGCCAGATGTCACCATCTGGCTCAATCAACCTACCCATTCTGCATTGAGCGAGCAGCCCTTTTTAGCAGAACCTATTTGGTCTTTCAGCCCGCAAGGTTTACCATGCGCTTTGATTCGCACCAAAGCCGGTGAGCTCTTACCTCACCTTTTCACCTTTTCCTTACACGACGAATCACATAAGGTAGTTTGTTTTCTGTGGCACTATCTGTCTCTGATTGCTCAAATCCTTCCGGTTAGGAAGTGCGGTGCTCTTCGCTGCCCGGACTTTCCTTACTGATTACTCAGCACGATGAGCCGGCTTGCATTGGTAAAAGTAAGAAATTAGAAGTTATCCTCGCCCGTAATTTTGAGCTCCCACTCGTCTGCACGATAAGCGACTTCCCGAATGGCCTCCTCTAGCAATGTATCATCTGTGTAATCAACAAACAAAGAAGTGTCCACTTGAAGATAGCCGTCTTCAACGACGAAATTGGTGAATGCAAACGCCGAGCTTGCTTCGAGAATTTCCGGGTAATTAATTGGCGCTGTGGTTTCACAAACCCTGGAAGTAATTTGAACCGCCTTGCGGTTGTATTTTTCCAAATCGACAACTTGTGCGATTACAGACTGAAATCGTCCGCTGCCCAGTGGGATAATGAAAATAGATTTGTTTTCGTCATAATCGTTGTATTCTCCGCCGATTTTATCAGAAAACCGTTGACTAAAAGCCTTGAAGTCCATGATATTTTGATTGGTATATCGAAATATACTAAAAAATAAATTCTTATGATATAGCTTCCTTGAAGGTATCTATTGCTCTTTGTCGTGCTTCCTTGTGAGAAACGATCGGATCAGGGTAATTTGAAGTGCCAAATTCAGGCACCCATTTCTTAATATAAGCAAAATCTTTGTCAAATTTTTCCTGCTGACTATAGGGGTTGAAAACCCTAAAATATGGCTGTGCATCAGTACCGGTACCTGCTGCCCACTGCCAGCCACCATTGTTGCTGCTCAGTTCAAAATCCAACAATTTTTTTGCAAAATACTGCTCTCCCCACCTCCAGTCGATTAACAAATGTTTGGTCAGAAAACTAGCCACGATCATACGAACCCGATTGTGCATATATCCAGTATTATTGAGCTCCCTCATCCCAGCATCCACAATCGGGTAACCCGTTTTCCCTTCGCACCACTTACTAAATTGCTCTTCATTGTTGATCCATGGCACCTGATCATATCTGCTCTTAAAAGCCTTGTCTACCACATTCGGAAAATGAGCCAGAATCATCATGTAAAACTCTCTCCAAATCAATTCATTGAGCCATGTTCCATTCAACTTTCGTGCCCTCAAAACCTGATTTCTAATGCTAATGGTCCCGAACCTGAGATGAACCCCCAACCTTGAAGTCCCATTGACAGCTGGTATATCTCTTTGTTTATCGTACTTTTGAATTAACTCATCTGAAACATTCCGATCCGGTATTTCAATTTCCGAACGTTCAAATCCAAAATCTGCAAGCGTGGGGAGTTCCTCCGCAGGATGTTTGAATAATTTTTCTAAATGATCTTCGCTTGGAAATGATTCCAGTTTTTGATTTTTAAACTTTTCGAGCCACTTGTTTTTATAAGGTGTGAACACTTTGTAGGGTTCGCCCTGGTCGTTCATTATCTCACCTCGCTCAAAGATGACCTGATCCTTGAAAGTTAGAAATGAAGATTCATTATCTTTTAGAAAGGTCTCTATTGACTGATCTCGATCTTTCGCATAGGGCTCGTAATCTCTGTTGGTATAGACTTCCTGAACATCATATTTAGCAATAAGCGCTTCATACGCTTCTTTTGGTGTACCACAAAACACGTATAGGCCGCTTCCCTGGTTCTTATACTCCAAATGAAGGTTGGAAATCTGATCATATATAAAAGTGACACGAGCATCACTTTTATCCTCAAGGTCATCCAGGATATTCTTGTCAAATACAAATACTGGCAAGACCGGCAATGATGAAGTAAGTGCGTAGTAGAGTCCAGAGTTGTCAAAATACCTAAGGTCTCTTCGGTGCCAGAATATATTGATTTGATCCATTTGGATAGGAACAGAGATTGAAGCTTTATGTTTTACTGGGTCAGGTCTTTTTGTCTCACAGCATTTGCTTCCCGTTCTTTCTCCATGTCTTTAGGCTTGGTCTGAATATTTTCTTCTCTGGTTTTGCTCACAAGTTCGCGGAAGTCGCTAAAAGATTTAATGTATTGGAAACTCACTCCAGTTTCCCTCTGAAGAGAATTGGCAATTTGCTCAGATTGGCTAAATGCTTTCACTCTCAAATGGCCATCTTTGGTCAATAAGTACCGCACTGACCAGTCCCCAACAAAATCAGAGCCTGACGCTTCATCAGCGCCGTTCTGAGGCACTCCACCTCCTCCACTAACCCTTAATCGTCCATCAAGGAAAGTATAAGAGAGACGTAGCTGAAAGGTGTTATAAGCATCCTGATCTAAAGAAGCCAGGTCTACATCTACTTCCAGGTTTTCATCAGCCTGGCTAATAAAGTAAGAGAACTGGTTAGAAAGAAACTCACTCAAACTTCCAGTAACTGCTCCACTTCCACCAATCTCAAAATCATTTGGGGGTGAGATCTTCCTTAAGATCAACAAACTAAATACCTGTCTTTTCAACTCTTGCTCATTAGAGTTAATACTGGATAGTGCCTCCTGGGCTTCAGTGGTTGGAGAAGATTGCGAATCCTCCAGTTTAATTTCAAAATCAATAGAAGGTGAGAGCATTTCTCCTTTAAGATTAAGTACAACCAGCACCGGATATTTCTGAGTTACTCCCGTGTCATCAGTCCCATTATATTCATTGAAAGATGCCAGCTGGCGATAGGTGGCACTCAAATTGAGAATACCAGCATACGGATCTCCATACCAGGAAATCGTACTTCCTGGAACAACCGAAAATTCTTTGTTAATCAAATTTGGTATAGTGAAGTTGTATGCGCCTTCTGTGATATTTATATCTCCAAAAAGTTCAAACTCACCGTTTGTATCAAGAGATAAATTCAGGTTTCCGTTACCACGCCCCCTAATGATATCCCCTGTCCTGATATCAAATATAAGCTCTACATACGCATCGGGTGTTACATCTATTTCAAAGTCGAGTCTTACGCCTGAAATGCTACTTCTCACAAACTCCTCTATATCTACTGAACTGGTAGTATCAGTCAAATCCACAAATGAAATGTAGTCTTTCTGAGTAATCTCCTGACTACCTGAAAGTGGGATGTAGATTTTAGTTCCTTTCTCTGTTGTTGCTTTTGCTGAAATTACCAAATCTTCCACTGGCCCTGTTATGGTTACTTTGCCGGTAGCATTTGCCGTCCCATAATAGAGACTGTTCTGTTGTGAATTTGTATTTAAAAAAAGAAAGTTACTTGCCGAAAGGCTTAGGTCGGTAGAAATATCCTTGAACCCTTTGTGATAAACAGATCCAGAGAATGATGCTCTATCACCATCTTTATCCATCAGTCGAATGCCATTAAAGTTGATAGATTTATTATCTAATGATACATTCCCGCTGAAGTCATAGGTTGTTCCCAGATAATCAAAAGTGAATCTTCCCTGGTCAACATCTGCAGCCCCGACAAGGACAGGTGAAGAGGTTCTGCCAGACACATCCAATTCACCATCTGCTACACCACCTATGTCTGAAATCAAGGTACTAAAGAATGGGTTCAGCAGTTGCAAACTTGCCTGGTTAAATTTAGCCTTGATATCAAGTTGATTTAAGCTATCCTCTGGCATATAATAACCACTAATATCCACAGTTTTGATACGTTCTCTTTGTACCTTAAAGTCTAGCTCAAGTCTCCTTTTATTAGGATTCCACTGGGACTTACCTGTCACGTCACCTATTGGAAAAGCGTTCATGCTCAAGCTGTCAACCTTCAGGGAACTATTAAGGACAAAGGGATTGCTCAAATCCGGCCGAGTGAGCTTCACCGAAGAGTTGAGTAACCCTTCCACACCAAAGGGCACCACTGCCGTGAGGTTTTTCAAACTGAAATCGGTAATATCCAGAGTCAGGTCAGTCTCGGAACTGTCTGCGTATACTCCTGTGAGGAGAATAGATTCTGCATTTTGATACAACTCAAGACGGTCTACTGTAATCTCACTTTGGGTATAAATGATCTTGTTGAATGGGTTAAAAAACCACTGATCTCCAAAGACAATAAGCTTCGATGGAAGGAAACTAAATATAAGTCTGTCATCTAAAAGCTTCAGCTCACCATTAATATGAGCAGAACTATTGTTATCAGGTTGAATAATATTTGATGTAACATTTATCCGATTATTAAACCAAACGGCCTCCAGGGAAAAATCCTTCGTATTCGGAATATTACGCCATACCTGCTCTCTAGAATTAAGGTAGATAGAGGCAATTATTCCAGCAGAGTCCAGATCCTTGGAAAAGTTGAGGTCGATTACATTATTGTTGTAACCTACGCCATTATAATTAATAGAATCTATTTCTGTAAATAACGATAACGTAGCATTTCTTCTCTGATAATACGTACCCTCAAATGTCCCGCTTGGTGAGAGGTAAATATCCTGGTTCAACAATGCGAGATATCTTGAAATATCTCGGTATGTAACCTGAAAATCAATTGAGTAACGCTGAATTTCCGCTTCTCTAGAAGTGATTTGTTCTTGGGAATAATCCGGATCGAAATAGTCCTCAACCTCAGAAACTAGCAATTGAATATCCTTAGAAAGCTGAGAAAAATAAAAGTCACCCTCAAGTGAGGCGGATACGTCTGGCAAATCCACATTAATGGACCTTTGCCGTCGGTTGGCATAGGACGATACAGCAATGGAATCCAAATGGATTGAGTCCTGTCTCCACTTTAAGTCCATCTTTCTCACTGACAAAGCACCTTGCAAACTATCCAGGTTTAGGGATGTGAAATCAGCATTTATTTCACCACTAAACCTGAGGGTGTCTTTGTATAATCCTAATTTTAAAAAATCAATATTTTCTATTTTGGACTCCACATTTACCTCTTCCGGTACCGAAGCGAGGTTCACATTTCCAGTGGTACTAATCCGACAGTTTGGGTCCAAAACCTCTAAAGACCCTTTGAAAAACTCAGTAGCAAATTGGCCTTTGGCAACTATGTTATCAAAAGTATACCCAAAAAATTCTGACTCATACAACTCAGCATTAAGAAAAAATTTGGCATCAGATTGAGTGATTCCTTGACCATCTATATTCCCTTTGAGATTAACTACCCCAACGGATTCTTCCTTCAGGAGCTGGCCAATGTCAAATTTCTCAAGGTTTAACTTTCCGGAATATTTGGCACTTTCCCAACCTTTCGGGAATTTTAGATTGATATCAGAACTCAAGTTGCCCAAAGAAGTCTCAAACTGTGCATTAGCCACAAAGTCATGTGTGAATCCAAGAAAGTTTCCTGAAAAACCAACCTTAGTTAATTCTCCTAGCTGGTTTGAAGTCTCATCATGGATAAAAGGTGCTAAATCGTCTATATCAAGGCTTGCTTGCTTTACACGCGCATCAATAAAAGTTTCTTCGATTTTTGGCAGACCAGTAAAATCAATATTGGCTTTGATATTCGTAGACTCACCAATAAACAGATCAAGATCTGAAAAAGACATTCGACCAACTGGCCCATACAATGATGTGGTCACACGTACATCAAAATGCTCTGTAGGAATATCCGTAAAAAAATCAAGATCATATTTAGATAGCCTGGAATTGACAAGATTGATATCCATGGTCACACTATCAGTGAAATAACCCAAATCCTCCATCCCCGAATAAGTCAAAGCAACTTTGTCCCGAACCAATGAATTTTTTGTCTCAAGATTGAGGTTTGTAAGGCTCATACCAGAGCTACACAATAGGAAGTCAGTTGTGAGATTATTTACAGTGAGCCCTGAAGACCAATCCACAGCAATCAAAGAATTGATGCGTGCCTGGATACTGTCCTTATATATGGAAAAATCCGAGAAGTTTGCTCCGGGTATCTCCAGTACGAAATGATTATAGTCAAATTTATCTTTAGGCAAACTATCACTAAGCTGGTTGTTATAAGAAAACTGAAACTGCTCAAGGTTTATGGTCTTGAATGATAACCTTGGAGATTTGACAGCTGAAGAATCGCGGGGTTTCCTATTGAGGGAATTGAGATCTTGGATAAACTCTACAAGGTTGATACTAAGTGAGTCCCGGTATTTGGAGATAAAGAGGCCTCCATCAACTATAGATACATGATCAAAGGATATATTACCATCAACTAGTAGTTTGTTCAATTCATAATCCACAGCAATTTTACTTGCCGAAATCATCACTTTGCCATTATAATCCCTTAGCTCAAGGTCTTTTAATTCGACAAAATCGAACCATTTGATCTCAATGTTTGTAAACTTTGCGGTTTGGCGAGTATTATCGTTGAGATAACCTAAAACCTTTTCGCCTACAAAATTTTGAAAAGCTGGAGTTTGAAGTAAAACAATCAGGACAAATAGAAATAGGATGATCGTGGTGAGCAACCAAAAAATCACTCTCCTTATCCATTTTAAAATCATATTTGTCACTGTCTGCCCCTTCAATACCCGTAATAATTAAAAGTTGATGAGTATAACAATTTTAGGAATTGAGTCGTCTTGTGACGAAACCGCCGCTGCAATCTGCAAAGATGGAAAAATAATCAATAACATTATTGCCACTCAATCCATTCACGAAAGTTATGGCGGTGTAGTCCCAGAGCTCGCCTCTCGTGCTCATCAGAAGAACATCATTCCTGTGATCAACGAAGCTCTGACCCAAGCCGATATATCACTGAGCAAAATAGATGCCATAGCTTACACACAAGGCCCGGGTCTTTTAGGTGCATTGCTAGTGGGAAGTTCGTTTGCCAAAGCCACAGCATTGGCTCTTGGCAAGCCCGTCATTCCAATTAATCATATGCAGGCTCATGTATTGGCACACTTTATTGACGATCCTAAACCTGATTTTCCCTTTCTCTGCCTTACCGTAAGTGGTGGTCACACCCAAATCGTTAAGGTCAGTAACTTTCTCGAAATGGAAATCATTGGCCAAAGCAAAGATGACGCAGTGGGAGAGGCATTTGACAAATGTGCCAAACTACTTGGTGTAGGCTACCCAGGAGGCCCAAAGGTTGACAAACTTGCCCAAACTGGTGACCCTCTGAAATTTGATTTTCCTCAGAGTGACTTACCATGTTTGGATTATTCCTTCTCTGGAATTAAAACGGCGTTCATGTATTTCTTAAGAGATGAAAAAAGAAAAAATGAAAATTTTATAGAGGAGCACATCCATGACCTGGCAGCCAGTCTCCAACATACGCTTATTCAAATGTTGTTTAAAAAACTAAGGAAAGCTGCCAAAGCAGAAAAAATAAGAAACATTGCGATAGCTGGGGGAGTTTCTGCTAATAGTGGTTTGAGAAAAACCCTAAAAGAAGAAGCTCAGAAACATGGTTGGCAAATATTTATCCCAAAATTTGAGTACTGCACAGATAATGCCGCAATGATTGCAACAGCAGGTTACTATCACTTTTTAGATGGTAAATTGGGTTCTTTAAGAGATAGTCCGCTGCCACGGATGTCATTTTCGTCATAATTCTTAGATACTAATCACTTCTTACTTATTTTTATTTTTGATATAATAAGCAATGGCTAAAGAACAACCAAGGTTTTCAAATAACATACAGATCAAAAACCGAAAAGCAAGCTATGAGTATGAGTTTCTGGATAAATACGAAGCTGGTATTGTGCTTAAAGGGACTGAGATCAAATCCATTCGTGAGGGCAAAGCAAGTGTTCAGGAAGCTTATTGCTATATCAATCGTGAAGAACTTTACATTAAAGGGATGAATATTTCGCCTTACACCAATAGTTCTTTCCAAAATCATCAGATAGACCGTGAAAGAAAACTACTGGTGAAGAAAAAAGAGATTGAAAAAATCAAAGAAAAGACTGAGGAAAAAGGCCTTACGATTGTTCCTGTTAGGATTTATATTAACAAACGCGGATTTGCAAAGCTTGAAATAGCGGTAGCCAGAGGTAAGAAGCTCTTTGACAAAAGAGATAGCATTAAGAAAAAGGATCAGGACCGAGAACTCAAACGTATGCGCATCTGATATGACCTCCGTATTGGTACTCAACGCTGATTACAACCCTCTTACTGTGTGCTCCACAGAAAGGGCGTTTCTCTTGATGTACCTCAACAAAGCGGAGCTGATCAGTCATATCAAAGAAAAAATGCTTAGATCAGTCAACGAAGAATTCCCTTATCCTTCGGTAATCAAAGTAAAAAAATACATCAATGTACCCTATAAGGGGGTAGTGCTCACTCGTCACAATATTTTCAAAAGAGACCGGTTTTCCTGCCAGTACTGTGGTACCAACAAGGATTTAACCCTGGATCACCTCATCCCTAAATCAAAAGGAGGCAAGTCATCGTGGACAAATCTCGTAACCGCCTGCAAGCACTGCAATGCAAAAAAAGGTGACTATTCACCCGAACAAGTTGGACTTAAACTTGTCACCAAACCTATCCGACCTACATATGTTATGTTCTTAAGGACAACTTCTAAATCCCTAAGGGAGGACTGGTTGCCTTATTTAGAACGTAAAGCAAGTGCATAAAAAATGGCGGATTTTAATACAATAAACCCAGCGACTGAAGAAATCATCTCTGAGTTTAACCTAATGTCAAACGATGAGATCAATAATAAAATAGACAAAACTTATGACACCTGGTCTCAATGGAAGCAAAGTAGCTTTGAGCGAAGAGCTGAATCAATGAATGTGCTCGCCCAACTACTTATAAAAGAAAAAGAAGACCTAGGTAAAGTCATCACTACCGAAATGGGCAAGCCCATTACCCAGAGTATCTCAGAAATAGAGAAATGCGCCTGGGTCTGTGAGTATTATGCCGAAAATGCAGAACATTTTTTGGCGAACGATTTCATAGATAGTGATGCTTCTGAAAGTTATGTACATCACAGTCCCCTGGGTATAGTTCTGGCTATTATGCCATGGAACTTTCCGTTTTGGCAAGTCTTCCGGTTTGCGGCTCCTGGACTTATGGCAGGCAATGCGGCTTTGTTGAAGCACTCCAGAAACACTACCCAATGCGGACTAGAAATAGAGAAACTCTTTATGAAAGCAGGCTTTCCCGATCATTTGTTCACCGCTTTGATCGTAGATTCCAAACCCATTGAATTTATCATCAGTAATCCAAAAATAGCTGCCGTCACCCTGACCGGATCAACTGGTGCGGGCAAGTCAGTAGCTAGCATTGCAGGTAAATACCTAAAGAAAACCGTACTTGAACTTGGAGGAAGTGATCCATACGTGATCTTGAATGATGCAGACCTGGACCTGGCGGCACAAATGTGTGTGACAGGGAGACTAATAAATACCGGGCAAAGCTGTATTGCAGCTAAACGCTTCATTGTCACTGAAAAAAACGTTGTTGAATTTACAGAAAAAGTAAAGTCGCTGTTATCCTCAAAGAATTACGGAAACCCGCTGGATTCTGATGTAGAGCTCGGGAGTATGGCACGCAAGGACCTACGAGAAGAACTCCACGAACAAGTCAGCAAATCCATCAAGTTGGGAGCTAAATGTCTGATAGGTGGTGAAATACCTCAAGGCACCGGGTATTTCTACCCTGCTACATTGCTTACAGATGTAACCAAGGGAATGCCCGCATTTGATGATGAGTTATTTGGTCCCGTGGCCTGCATTATTACAGCTAAAGATGAAGAAGAGGCCATCCGCATTGCCAACGACTCAGATTTTGGACTAGGATCATCTCTATTTAGCACCAATCACGGTCGGGCAAAGGCTATCGCCGAAACTCAAATTGATGCCGGATGTACATTTATCAATTCGTTTGTGAAATCTGACCCAAGATTGCCCTTTGGAGGTGTGAAACAAAGTGGATTTGGGCGGGAACTATCCTTTCTGGGCATCAAAGAATTTGTCAACGCCAAAACCATATATCTCGCTTAAATTCTCGAACATCCTACATGACTTATAGGTTAGCCATATAGTATCAAACATTAAAGACTATGATGGTAAGTGAAGGTGAATACCTATTTATATATAACAGCAATATGATTCAAGATAAGACCGCACGTGGTTATGCCTTGTCAATAGATCATATTAAGCTAAATGAGCGAGATATTCATAAAGATCATCTGACACCTATGCAGATAGCCGAAATAGCAGATATGCTCAAAGTGTCTATTTCTGACCTATACAAGCAGTCTCAGAGCAGTTCACATGAGCACTATACTGATGACGAACTGGTGAGAATTCTTTCTTATGATCCCACTAAATTGAAAACTCCTATAATCCTTTCGCCAGAAGTTTCGTTTATTGTAGGATCTTCGTATGAACTAATCAAAGAACAACTTGGGAACACTAATTCTAAATAACTATCGAATACTGCTACTTTTCTTATCGGGAATCATTTTTGCATGTGATACAGAGTCTAAGACTTCAAGCAACCTGAAAGAAGAGCTCTCTAAAAAACTCGAAGTGAAAATTGAACAACTCGATAATCAAATAGAGAAGCTGGAAAAAGATTACAAGAACCAAACAGGAGATGCCAAAAGACAATTAAAAAGCACGATCAATAAGCTGAAAAGCGAAAAAACAAAAATTGAACGCTCTGCTAAGAAAGTTATCCAGCTTTCTGAAAAGGAACTTAAATCATTAGGAGAAGAAATAGATAATCAGTTCAAAAACGTTCAGGATATGTTAGAAGAAGCCAAAAGAGACGTAGAAAAGGCTTTATAAAAAAAGGCTTCCTGAAACCAGGAAGCCTTTTCAATATTATTTATCTAATCAACTTTACTCCTGATCAGAACTCCTGATCGAGCTGTAAAGCACTTTTAACGCATTTGCTTCTCGCAACTCTTGCTGTACATCTGATACGATACCCATTTTCACTTCTACGTCTACTTTCATAGACATGGTGATTCTATCTCTCTCAGCTTCAGAAAGCTTGTCCTTCTCCTGGTTAACGAACTGTACAATATCCTGCGTTTCCACGAACACATCATTGGTTTGTATTTTCGGCTCATCTCCGTAGAGAGAAGAATTTTTAGGCTCTCCTATATAAATGTAACTTACCAAAGACTTCCTTTCAATTTTTGTTAGCTGAGAAGCTCTTGGAAGCTGCTGCTTCACTTTTATATCCGTTTCTCTCATCACAGTAGTTACCATGAAGAAGAACAAAAGCATGAAAATGATATCCGGTAAAGCAGCCGTAGGTATATCCTGTTGCGTGTTAGAACTCTTTTTAAACTTAGACATAGTTCAATGGATTAATCTGGTTCAGCAATTGAGATAGCACGAGGAATACCCTGACGAGCACGCTCATACATATCATTTTGAATGTCGTCATCTCTATCCAGAGCTAACCACTCTTCTACAGAAATACCTACACGCTGGGCATATATTTCATTATACGCTCCGTTGATAGCATCAAGTACTTCGATAAACAGTTCGTAACTCGTCCCTCTTGCAGCCTTGAAAGAAACCACACATTCCGTAGGGTCGTCAGAAGAATCCAACTTCTTACCGAAAATGTTGATCTGTGCCTTCATAGCAGAAGGAAGACTATTATAAATCTGAATACCTTCATCCTCGGGAGCTCCGAAGTTTAGTACAAACTCCTTTACGTCTTGCTTCAACTGAGTCATTGATTCTTTATATGGCTCATCTTCTACAAGAAGTTGGTCTCCGGAATTAGCAAGAATTTTATAAATATTCTTGTCGTTTTTCGTCACCTCAGGTGGTGGCTCATTCGGATCCGGCTTAGGTGGTAATCGCATCGCGATTCCCTTGTCATTTGCTATTGTGGTAGTTACCAAAAAGAAAATAAGCAAAAGAAACGCTATGTCGGCCATCGACCCTGAGCTGACCTCAGGTGGTTGTCTTTTTTTACCTCTTGGCATTATTTAATCAGTTTTGAGATTTCAGTATAAACGATACCAACCAATGCAATAAAGAAAAACATATACATTGATATGATACCAGCCTCTGCCAACTTCGCAGTTGAATCAGTTACTTTCGGGTTTGTGCTCTCAGCATTGGCCAAAGCGTACCCGATGAAAAACACTACCAATAGCACACCTAAACCAATACCTGACTTGATAAGTGATTGTGGATCTCCAAATGATTGAAGTAATGGAATCACTATCGCTGCCAAAGCACAAAGTACAATTAAGCCGTAGCTAGCGAATAAACCTACATCTATAATATCCATGTGTCAGTCAGTTTTAGTTGTGATTATTTAGAAAGGTTGTGCTTCACAAGCATGTCCACAAGTGAGATGGAAGCATCTTCCATGCTGTTCACCAATGAATCAATTTTAGAAACAAGGTAGTTGTAGAACAACTGAAGTATAACAGCAACTATTAGACCACCTACAGTAGTCAAAAGTGCTACTTTAATACCACCGGCCACAAGTGCAGGAGATACATCACCAGCTTCAGCAATCGCATCGAATGCGTCGATCATACCAATTACCGTACCCATGAAACCAAGCATAGGAGCTAGAGATATGAAAAGTGAAATCCATACCATTCCTTTTTCCAACTTGCCCATTTCCACAGATCCATAGGCGATGATTGACTTCTCAACCATTTCAATACCTTCTGACATTCTCATTAAACCTTGAACGAAGATGGAAGCAACTGGCCCTCTCGTGTTTCGGCAAACTTCCTTGGCAGCTTCAACACCACCTGAAGAAAGTGCACTTTCCACGTTGCTCAATAATTTTTTAACGTTTGTAGTAGCCAAGTTAAGATGGATGATTCTCTCAATTGCAACAGCAAGTCCAAGAATCAAACAAAGCAATACAATACCCATGAATTCAGGGCCACCATCGATGAATTGCTCCTTAACTACTTGATGAAATGTTGCCTCAGATTCTTCCTCTGGTTCAACAATTTCCTCAGCGATCGCGGGAACTGGCTCTTCTTCTTCATAAGAAGCAACCGTATCAGCGTCGGTCGCAGCAGTGTCTGATGCTACATCAGAACCTACTTGTGCGAATGTATTCACTGAAGAAAAGGTGAAAACACCTGCTAACATCAAAAGAGATAATAACTGTTTCATAATCTGTTTGGTAGTCTTCGGTTAAGTTTAAATTTTATGTAAGATTCGTAAATATATTAATAATTAAAAGAACTCAGCGGAGAGAGAGGGATTCTTCCACGGGAATGCCTGCGGCAGAACCCTCGATACTCAAACCTAGATAATCCCTTCCGATTTCAACCAGTCGTGACCTTCTATAGTTTTGAAAAACCGTTCTCTTCGTACTGCTTCTGATCTTGTCTCAAAAGTTTCCGTATAAATCAATAGCCAAGGCCGTCTGCCTTTCGTATACCTCACTTTACCGCTATTATGTTGTTTAAGCCGTGCTTCTGCATCTTGCGAACTACTATAATAATGCGTTCCATGAGTTTCACTTTTTAATATGTAAACACAATATTTCAATGTCTGGCGGAGAGAGAGGGATTCGAACCCTCGATACTCGTAAAAGTATACACGCTTTCCAAGCGTGCGCCTTCAGCCACTCGGCCACCTCTCCTTGTCCTTTCTACAAGCCAACAAAGAAATTAAGAAAATAGAGGTTATGCAAATTTAAATTTCAATTAGCCAAGATTCAATTATCCATTTCGCCATTCATCGGTATAGCCAATTTTCTTCTGATTGATGTCTCCGATTTTTCATTTCCCAGAAGAAACATAAGCTTTGTCACTGCAGCTTCAGTAGTAATATCTCCTCCACTGATAATCCCCAGATCATTGAGACGCTTGCTTGTCTCGTATCTTCCCTGAATCACCTCGCCCCCACTACACTGACTCACATTGTAAATCACAATGCCCTTCTTAATGGCTTTCTCCAATATTTTAATAAACCAATCATGGTTCATAGTGTTTCCAGAACCATAAGTCTCCAATACAACGCCTCGCAACCCCTTAATATTGAAGAAACTTTCTACAGTTTGTTGATTAATGCTGGGGAAAATCTTAAGAATGGCAATATTATCATCAAACTTATTCAACAACTTTAGCTTGGCTGCAGGGTCATGTGGTGCCATATAATTCTGCCTGTACTCTATCTCTATGCCTGATTCTGCCAGGTAAGGATAGTTCTGAGACTGGAAGGCTGCGAATGTGCTGCTTCGTATTTTTTGAGACCTGTTACCCCTAAGTAAAAAGTAATTAAAATATATGCATACCTCGTTTACAATGGGCACGTTCCCATTCTTCGCAGAGGCAATTTCCAGTGCTGTAATCAAATTCTCCCGGGCATCTGACCGAATAGATCCAATTGGGATTTGTGCCCCGGTAAATATCACGGGTTTATTCAAACCTTTCAGCATATAACTCAATGCAGAAGCACTATAGGCCATAGTATCTGTGCCATGAAGGATCACAAAACCATCATACTGAGAGTAATTCTCATAAATGATATAGGCCATATCCTGCCAGTCCACATAATTGATATTGGATGAATCTCGTGGTTCAGGGAAGGAAATTACAGTCAATCTTAATTCTAGTCCTCTCAGCTCCGGTACACGATCAATTACTCGACCGAAGTTGAATGGAGCCAGTGATCCAGACTCATCATAGGCCATCCCAAAGGTGCCTCCTGTATAAATGATCAGAACGGAATCAACTGGATCTACTGAGGCCGTAGTCCGAATGTTGACAATCTTGTAATTCATTGGTCGATGAAAAGGGTTTTGCTGTTTCGGCTCGTAATTTCCCCAATTTCTACGACTTCTTTACCAAGAACAGATGCGATTTTTTCACAGACCAACTTTACATAAGCGGGTTCATTTCTTTTTCCACGGTGCGGAGTGGGAGCCAGATAAGGGCTATCTGTTTCTAAAAGGATATGATCTAAGCTAATATTTTCAATAACTGGCTCAAGTCCACCTTTTTTGAAAGTGGCTACTCCACCTAAACCAAGCTTAAAACCCATACCTACAATTTCATTGGCCTGATCCACACTTCCCGTAAAACAATGAAACACTCCTTTCAAACCTCTTTCAGCAAAAGGTTTTGCCAACGCTATGGTTTCGTCTATAGATTCCCTGCAATGTATGACAATCGGCAGCATGTGCTTCAAAGCCAAATCACTCTGGATTTTGAAAGCTTCCTTTTGTTGTTCAAAAAATGTCTTGTCCCAATATAAATCCGTTCCCATTTCGCCAACGGCACAAAAGCCTCCTTTGTCAAGAAACGTCTCTACTTCATATAGTTGTTTCTCAAAGTCCTTACCAACCGAACATGGATGCAAACCCATCATAGGGACGCAATATCCAGGATATTTATCCGCCAGAGTCAGCATATCGTCAATCGACTCATGATCAATATTGGGCATATAGATTCTTTCCACACCCTGTTCTTTGGCGCGTCCAATCACATCTGAGATGTCTTCTTTAAATTCTTTGGTATAAATATGTGCGTGAGAATCAACTAAAATCATTGAGTTAAGTAATTGACTTGAAAGAATATCGCAAAGTTGAAAAATGATCCAGGACTCGAGGCAACAATTCCTTTAAATTTTGTGAAGCCTTTTTTGAATCATGAAACACCAACACAGATCCGGAAGTTGCCTTAGTGAGTGCACTCAATGATTTATCCAGGTCAAGAGCCGGATCAAAATCTCCCGATAAGTGTGACCACATGATCACTTTATATCCCTCACTTGTCAAATTACTTAATTGATTAAGTCTAATACGTCCATAAGGAGGTCTGAAAAGATTTTTGGTTGTGAAAGCTTTAAGTGCTTTGGAGCATTGATCTACCTCATCAAAATATTTTTGATTGTCCACTTTCCAACCATTCACATGTGAGTAGGTGTGGTTGCCAATAGCATGACCTTTGGCAATTATCTCTTCAACAATATCCGGATAGTCTTTAACCCGTTGCCCAATTAAAAAGAAGGAGGCTTTGGCATTGTGCTCCTCCAGATGCTTAAGCACCCATGGTGTGACTTCCGGGTCCGGCCCATCATCGAAGGTCAGATAAATGGTGCCCTCAGTCGTTGGAATAGAAAAAGTGGCTTTTGAATAAAACCTCCTCAGCCACCATGGATTGACAAAAAAGTAAGAACGCATTAGTTGTTAACTAAACAGGACAACATAGTGATATCGTCCCGATAGGGAGTCTCAGACCTGAACTCATCCAGTTCCTTAAACAACGCAGTATGAAAGGCATTGATATCTTCAGGGATTCCATTCTTAAAGAATGCGGTAAGTCGTTCTTCTCCAAACTGATCATCATCGGTATTGAAAGTTTCGGTCAGACCGTCTGTATATCCAAAAAACATAAATTCACTTAGGTTTTCAATCTTCTTGGTTTCAAGAAAGGGTAATGGATCAAACATTCCCAGGATGGTGGTTCCGTCATTGAGTTCTATTATATCATCTTTGAGAACCAGATATAGAGGGTTATGGCCACAGTTTACATACTCAAATGTCTTCTCTGTGAAATCATAAATGCCAAGAAAAAAGGTGATGAAATTTTCACCATTGCCACTATTGGTAATGATGTGGTTAAGCTCTCTAACAATCTCCTCAGGATCTTGTGTCTTACGTACCAGGGTTCTTAACGATGCCTGAAAGTTTGACATGAGCAAAGCAGCTGGTACGCCTTTTCCACTCACATCTGCAACACACACGAGAAATCGATCATTGTCAATAGTGAGGTAGTCATAATAATCGCCACCCACATCCTGATGTGGGAGGTAAACTGCTTCTATTTTCAAACGATGTGTCTGCGGCAGCTCTTTAGGAAAGAGAAAATTTTGTACTTTCTTGGCAATCTCAAGCTCCTTTCTATATGCCTCCTGCTGCAACTGTCTCCTTGCCAGCTTCTTATTTTCGATCGCTACTATGATGATATTAGTAAGTGCTCTGAGGAACGTGGAGCTACTGGATACATCTGCTGCCTCCACTCCATCCACAAATATCACTGCCAGCAACCGGTCTTTGTGCGATACCGGGATTACCTGGTCAAAAGCCTGAAACTGTTCACCATCTTCGGATTGTATAGGCCGGATTTTCTCGAGATTCCAGAATACCTGCGGTAAGAATACTTCACCCCAGTTAACATCTGTCCCAAAGTGCACTTTGCAATCCCAGTTTTCATCCTTCACGTAAAGTGCCAGACGTTTTACCTTGAGGTCAGCGAGAAGTGTGAAACGATAGATTCTATATAAATCCTCCTCAGCGAGGTTGTTATTAATCGCCTGAGTTATTTCCAAAAGAGCATTGAGCTCCAGGTCTTTTATGTCGAGTTGATTAGGCATAGGGTGATTTCAAGAATTGTGAGCAAGTAACCCCTCTTTGGTGGCCAGAAAGAAGTATGATCCTGCCTTATTTTCCAGGTCGAGTTTTTCTTTTGGAACTTCATCATCGACAGTTTCCATAATCTTCACCCAACCCTTTAGATAGATACTATTAAGAATCTGAACCAACTTTATTGAATCCATATTTGTCTCCTCAAGCAATTGCTCAAAAGGAGTGACAAAATAAAGTTCGTCCAGTACTTCAAATTCGTCATCAGTCATGAGTAGTACCTACCTTTCCACGAGTATTTACCAAAAATAGAAGCTATTCCCAAGAATGTCACAAAGAAGGGATAAATAATCTCAATGACCAAAGACACCCCTAAAACGTTCTTTATACCTAAAAATTGGGTGATTGGAACAGAAAAATACCACAGGGTGATCCACCTGACTACAAAGATCACTGCAACAAGCAAATATTGTTGATTGCTGATCCCTTCAATCACCCCCACAAACAAAGCGAGGTAATTGAGGAAAATGAACAAAGCCAACAATTTGATAAAAAAACTTTTGTGAAACTTCCACTTGCTGCTCCATCGGATTCGCTGATTGAGCAATGCTAGAAAAGACTGTTTGGCATCTGTGGAAACAATAGCCCTTTGATCTTTGAGAAACATTACTTTTCGATCGTAAGCTTTAAAAATCTTTTGTAGGAGGAATTCATCATCACCAGAAGGTATGTGTTCATTTCCTTTATAACCATCTACTTCCATGAATGCTTCTCTTTGATATGAAAGATTAGCTCCGTTGCACATACTCGGGTTGCCAGAGTACAGGGACGAGGCACCTATCATGATCAACCCCGCAAACTCCCCGGCCTGAAGTTTAGTAAAGAAATCAGGATGATTCATTTTTACCGGTCCTGTGACCATCATAGGTTTTTTGATTTGATAAGCTTCATTATACGCTTTGATCCACTGAGTGCCCACTCGGCAATCTCCATCAATCGTCAGGATGTAATCGTTTTTAGAAGACTGAACTGCCTCAGTAATGGCAAACTTCTTTCCCTGAAGATCTAAATCACCAAGTGACAACAATCGATGCGTAAGTGACGAAGTGTCCAAATAATCAGTCACCAAATCCATAGTATTGTCTTCTGAATTGTCATCCACCACCACCACTTCAAATTGACTCTTGGGGTAATCCTGACTTTCGAGATCCTCTAGCAGCTTGAGGATGTTCTCAGACTCATTCCGCACGGGTACGACCACTGAAAATGAAGCATATTCTGATACTCCCTGATCGCTGGCTGGTTGAATTCGGCCCCACATAAGGCGTGCCCACAGCAGAAAAAAGACATAAACGACTGAAAACGCAACGAAAAAAATCATCGCGCAATGTTAACCTTTAATTTGAAAATGTAGGTGGCTCCAACTATAGAAGGAATGATGGTGTTGATCATCCAAATCAGAAGACATGGTAAAAGAATCATGGCGGGTGTCTCCAGATAGGACTCGAAAAAAACCAACGCACTAGCTTCCCTAATGCCAAAATTTCCAAACAATGAAGGGATCACTGATCTAAATAGAAAGACCCAGCCAATCCCTAAAATCAACACAGAAAATGATAGTGATGGAATAATCGCGTAAATGAGGACTGTAAATTGGGCGGTAAAAACCAAATACCGGATGGCAGTAAGTGTCAGGATTTTAATAAACCTGACATGTTCCTTGCTTCCATAAACCCGATACATCAAAAAGGTGAGGAAAATAAATCCAATTATTACCAGCAGGTAACTCATTTGCGGTAAGCTGAAGAAATGCAAAACTGCAAATCCTCCAAATACAAGTGTGATCCCGAGCGAAAGCATCCTGGTAACCAGAAGCGCTTTTGCGGTAGCTCTATAATGGTTAACCGCAGCCAGTCGTCCACTCAGATCCCCCAAGGTGAAAGGCAATACCCAGTTGAGCGCCAACCCACTGAGGACTGCAGTCCTTGCTTCATTAAAAGTGAGGTTTTCTGCTGGCACAGATATTCGCCACTTGACAATCTCCAGCCACCAGTTAATGGGCATCAAAATCACAGCAATCATGATCCACCAAAGATTTTGACTTGTAAGCGTTAACGATCCTAGAGGAAAGCTACTCTGCTGGATGTGTGCCATAATGAACCATAGACTGGCAGCTGTAAATAATATCTTTATCATCCACAAAAATCTTTCTTTATATCTCTCGGGGTAATCGTTAATTTGCAACAATGTCTGTAGATTCTTCATCAGAGAAAATCATCTTAGGATTAGATCCCGGCACCAGCGTGATGGGATATGGTATCATCAAAGTTAAAAAGCAAAAGGTTGACCTGTTGCAATTTGGTGTGATCCATTTGAGTAAGTACTCAGGTCATGAACTGAAACTCAAAAAAATATTCGAGCGGGTGATTAGTCTGATTGATGATTTCAACCCAGATGAAGTAGCACTAGAAGCGCCTTTCTTTGGGAAAAATGTGCAGTCAATGCTCAAGCTCGGCCGGGCACAGGGAGTAGCCATGGCTGCCGCCCTTTCCCGAGAGTGCCCGATTACCGAATATGCTCCTAAAAAAGTAAAGCAGTCCGTGACTGGAAATGGAAACGCCTCTAAGGAGCAAGTGGCAGCCATGCTCAAAACACTCCTTAAGCTTCCAAACACAGAAAACTTAATGCTTGACGCCACGGATGCCCTGGGTGTGGCCCTTTGTCATCATTATCAGGGTGGAGGAACAACCAAGGGAAGTTATAAAAGCTGGAAGGCTTTTTTGAATGACAATCCAAAGAAGGTGAAGTGAGAAATTCATGGATTTTTAGAACTTAAAAGCTTAAATTAGAGCTATTTAAGACCACAATAAAACTCAAATCAGCAATGAAAAAACTCACTTTTCTACTAACCATTACCCTACTCACCAGTTGCTCACCTTTATTAACGGTTACTAACCTCAATACCCAGCAGCCACGACGAATCAAGGTTAAGAAGATCAATGCCATTATTTTGAAAAATGGAATGGTGTATGAAGACAATATCCGCATATCAACAGGAAGGCTTACAGCCGATGGCATGATGATAGGGCCAGCCCAGATTTCCACCATTGAAGTCAAAAAGATCAGATTTGGGGATGCAGTCGCATTTCCATTGGAAGCCACGGGAGTAGTAGCCGCGGCAGGAGGCCTCTTGGTCTGGGGTGCTGCACTGGCTGATGATAGCGCTGAGAATTTGGGTTCTGCCTTGATAGTTGGTGGGGTGCTTCTCGGTGGTGGTGTTGGGCTCAATCGCTTAGGACATGCCATGCGCCCGAAAGATGGAAACTCAATAGAATCCCTTAACTCCACGGATTACAATTTTGAGCACGTATATCCACCGACTCATTGAAACACAGTCATTCAAAGACTTAGATTACATATCTTCGCCGCAGTTAATTTCTACAAGAAAATGTCCGACCAACTACCTCCGTGCCCTAAATGCAGTTCACAATACACATACCCAACAGACGGAACCTTACTGGCATGTCCTGAATGTGGACACGAGTGGAGCTCTGAAGAAACTGCAATCGAAGTAGACGAACTTACCGAAGAGGTTGTCAAAGACGCCAACGGCAATGTGCTTCAGGATGGTGATTCCGTAGTTGTGATAAAAGACCTTCCCGTAAAAGGAGCTCCAAAACCAATCAAAGCAGGCACTAAGGTAAAAAGCATCCGTCTGGTAGGTGGCGACCACAACATTGACTGTAAAATTGATGGCTTTGGCTCTATGGCTTTGAAGTCGGAGTTCGTGCGGAAAGCTTAATTCGAGTCTTCGCTATCCCCAGCGCTCACTTCTAAAAAAGTGGGCAGTTTAACACGAGGAATTCCTTCATTATTGAACAATCGAGAGTAAATACTTACGCCAAACACCCCGCATTGATATTTTTCATCACTTCAGCAAACAATTCATAAGAATGCAACCGGGCTTCATGACTAAAAATATGTGAGCCGACTATCACTTCATTTACAGCTGTCTGCTCAATAAATCTTTTTGTCTTTTCCTCTACTGTCTGCTGGCTACCGAAGAATGCATACTTCATCATCCGCTGTACTGCGGGATTTTCCGCCAGTTCTTCAAACTCATGGGTGTATTCCTCTGGTGGCTGCAAATAATCAATATTGCTTGTGAGCACCCCAAGGATCATGCGCAGCGCAGAAGTAGACTGTTTCTTCGCCTCCTCATCAGTGTCCGCAGCGATCACATTGATGCCCGCCATGGTGTAGGGTTTGTCCAAAAAACGTGACGGCTCAAACTCCCGATGGTAGATTTCCATGGCTTCAAACAGGTGAGTTGGTGCAAAATGACTTGCAAAGGCATATGGTAAACCAAGCCTGGCAGCTACATGTGCACTGTCTGTACTTGATCCTAAAATGTAAACAGGCACATCCACTCCTTCCGCTACAGTTGCCCTCACGCGCTCTCCATCATTGCGGTTAAAGTAATGCATCACAGATGCTACCTCATCCGGAAACTTGTAAACGGAGTGCATCCTATCCGATCGAATGGCAGCAGCCGTCATCTGATCTGTGCCGGGTGCCCGTCCGAGACCAAGGTCAATCCGACCTGGATACAGCGACCCCAATGTACCAAACTGCTCGGCTACAATCAATGGTGAATGATTGGGCAACATGATGCCTCCCGAACCCACTCTAATTTTTTTCGTGCCGCCTGCTATATGACCAATTAGGACGGCAGTGGCTGAGCTCGCAATGCTTTTCATATTGTGGTGCTCGGCCAGCCAAAACCTGGTATAGCCCAACTCTTCAGCCTTTCTGGCCAGATCCAGGCTTTTATCAAAGGTATCCTTGATAGATGATCCTACGGCCACAGATGCCAGCTCCAGAATAGAGTAGGCTATAGGTTTCGATGAATTGGACATAAAATGGATTGATTTTAAAAAATGATATGAGATGTAAAGCAATGAAATGCGAAAATAATTCCCTAATGGCTTGATTTCGACAAAACATATAATAATGATAACTTAGAAGTCAGATATTAAATACCATCATGAAACGAAGAGATTTTCTAGAAAAGTCTGCCCTCTTGAGCACGGCAGCATTTTTACCTTTTCGGGGCATTTCTTCTGCCAGAGAACCTCAATACAAAATGGGTCTTCAGCTCTATTCTGTGCATCAGGATATGATCAATGACACTACTGGCACCCTGGCTGCAGTAAAGGAAATGGGTTATGAGGACTTTGAAACTTTTGGTTTTGATCCTGCAAAAGGAACTTTCTATGGTATTTCAGCCAGTGATTTCAAGGCCACTTTGGACGATCTTGGACTATCGGCCTCTTCAGGTCATTTTGGTTTTTCCTCAATCCTTAGGGGTAGTGTAGATGATCGGAAACGATTTACCAACGCATGCATAGCTGGAGCTAAAAGTCTCAACCTCAAATATATCACCTGGCCGTGGATGGCTCCCGAGCAAAGGACCTTGGAAACCTTTCAAAAACTGCCCGATATGCTCAATGCAATTGGTGAGCAAATCACTCAGGCTGGGCTGGGGTTTGCCTATCACAACCACGGATTTGAATTTGTGGACTATGATGGTAAAACGGGGTATGACATCATACTGAGAGAAACAGATCCCGAACTGGTCAAGCTACAAATGGATATGTACTGGGTGATGCACTCGTCAAAATTCACACCCAAACAACTGGTAGCACTTCAACCGGGAAGATTTGTGATGTGGCATATCAAAGACATGGACAAGGTCTCACGTGACTACACTGAGCTGGGCAACGGTAGAATCAATTACAAAGAGGTGCTGCCTGATCCTAAACAATCAGGACTTGAATATTACTACCTGGAGCAGGGCGGAAACTTTGCCACCAGCCCATTGGTAAGTGTAGCGGATAGTGCACGTTATTTCCAAGAACATTTGCAACAGTATCTCTAGTTTGTTCTCTTTCACGTCTGATCAATTCTTCCCATCGCGCAATATTTCGTTGTTTTGAAAGGATGGTGTGCTGATCTCCCTATATAATGATATAACCAGTATTGGTTATGTGTACCTTTAGTGCACAATAACGGATCTGATACACATGGACAATTTTTATATGACATTGACTTCATGAAGAAACTCTTTCCCCTTATCCTCATAGTACTAGCTCTTGGTTGCAACACTGAACCTATCAGAATTGGAACTGAAGTGAACAACCTACCAGCTCCAGAGATTTCTGAACTAGAGAACAATCTTAACTTTCACGAACAAACAATTGAACTAATTGGCTACTATCGTTCTGGATTCGAAATGAGCGGACTCTTTACGGGAAAAAAGAATAGTGAAAAAGAAAAGGTCTGGGTCGATTTTTCGCGAGGGCTCAAGGAACAAGTAAACGACAGCATCGCATTGGAACTCGAAGGAAGAAAATTAAGGGTACAGGGAACCTATAATGCCAAAAGTCACGGGCATATAATGCAATACATTGGGACAATTGAGTTGGATTTCTTAGAAACGCTGAACTAGCATACGCCATTCAACCCAGTTGATAGTTATACACCATTGGAAAAGTATGGACCTAATTCCCAGAACAAAAACAGATCACTTATTATTGCTCAAGCAAATTAAGACAGCTATTCAGGTACCAGATTATGAAGAACATTTTGAAGCATATTGATGTAAAAGCGGTTTTTCCACTTTTCGTTGCTGTCGCGATTTTAGTAAGCTGCAGTAAAAGTGACCCAACTCCAGGGGATGGCCGTGAAGATCCCACAGATACCCTTGACCAGGGAAATGATAGTTTGGGTATCGTTAATTTATTTCCTGATCAAACACATCAGGAGATTATCGGATTTGGAGGTGCCTTGAGCTGGTGGTGTGACAGGATCACAAAAAGCAGCAAGAAAGCTGAAATAATCGATGCAATTGTCAATGATCTCGGACTCGATGTGTTACGCTTAAAAAACTGGTATTACCCTGTTTCCTATCCTGCCAATAAAACACCCAACGCCATGGAGACTGATTGGTTCATCTATCACTATGATGCAACCAATGAATTATATGACTTGATTAAAACCGCCAATCCGGATGTAAAAGTGCTATTTAGCTCATGGGGACCTCCCTCTTATTTGAAAAGTAACAACAAACTCGACCGTGGTACCTTGAAAAAAACGGACGGCCAATTTATGTACGATGAGTATGCAACTTATTGGGAAGATGTACTAAACAATATCACTTTTATGCCTGATTACCTGAGTATCCAAAACGAACCCACGTGGTTGGCCGACTGGGAAACTTGTGAGTGGGCACCCGCCGAAACGGCCACCTTGCCCAGCTATGAAATCGCTTTAGATAAAGTAGCTGAGAAATTAACTGGCCTGGCCAATCCTCCTATCCTGGTCATTCCAGAATCCGCCAATTTAAGCCATGGCGGTTTCGATGCATTTGCCGAAAAACTTAGAGACAATCCCAATGCTGGTATTTACGGGTATCATCCGTACAACTTTAACGACAACAGTGCAGTGCCTGAATTTCAGGCCACCCTAAAGGCGCTTGGAGAGCAGTTCGATGACAAACCCAAAATGATGACCGAATACTCAGGTATGGGGTGGATGAAAACGGCCCAGTTTATCAACAGCACACTGAGAGAGGCAAATACCGCTGCATACATCTATTGGCAACTGATGTGGGCCGATGATGCGGATGAGGCCATGATCACCATGGATGCAAATGGCAACTACAAGCTGACGAAGTTTTTCTACCTGATGAAACACTATGCCAAGTACATAGATCAAGGCTATAGGCGAATCGATCTAACGGCAGATGAGACTTCTGTGGACCAGGTGGGTTTCATCAGCCCTGATCAAAAGGAAATCACACTTATCTCTATCAACCCAACTTCAAGGGAAATAGAAATCCTATTCCAAGTTAAAAAGGAAACCATCACTCAGATTGATTCTTATCAAAGTATAGAAGATGATCACTTCACACATATAGAAACGACGGTCGGCAAGAAATTAACCCTTGAAGCCAGTTCTGTAACGACCACCGTGCTAAAATTACAGTAAAACCAGGCCTATGGCTCAGTACAGCCCTTGATTCAACTGATCCATTTGCTAAGGTTAATAATTGGCATTCATTCCCGGATAGATCATGAACAAACAAACCATTGAAAACTTTAAGAACTATTTTTCCCAACTAGGCCCTAACAATGATTCGGCATTGGCTGAAATCTACTCTGAAAATATAGTTTTTACTGACCCTATCCACCAAATAAGGGGAATCAAAAACCTCCGCCAATACTTTGGCTCATTGAATGAGAATTTGATTGAAGGGTCATTTATGTTCACCGATGAATCTATTATCGATAACAAGGCTTTCTTATGCTGGCAAATGCACCTTAAGTTAAAAAGACCCAAAAAGCATGTTAGTGCAAGCGGTATTTCAGTACTAACTATTGAGCAGGGAAAAATAATTGAACAAAGAGACTTCTTTGATGCTGGTGAGTTATTCTACGAGCATGTGCCAGTTTTGGGAGGCATCATTCGCTTTATTAAAAAGAAAATTGCTGCTGATAAAAGGTAAAAGAACTTCTATTTTACCTTCATGGTTCAGTACCTGCCTGACACTTTGAATGCATCAGCAGCTTTCCTACCTTCATTCCAGTTCAAAACACCTAAGTTCCAGCTCTATCACCTTTAACCCCACTAGTGGGTTTAATCCCCGACCTTCTGGGTCGAAAGCAACATTGTCCAGCTCTTACGGATTTGTAATCCGAAAGTAAGAGCAAAAGGATTTCCAATCCCCTTTTAGATCGGATTAGAGATATCGCCTGTAATACCTCAATTACCCAAACAAATAGACATAACCGTTATGATTATAGTTTATGATTTCTAACTTCGAGCCATATCATTAACCCGGCAGTAATTAAAGGCCAAGAAATTAATCGTGAACCACTGAAAATAAGCTAATTGCTTCTTCGGTATTATAAATCAAATTCAACCTAGTGTTGAGTTAAGTGTACTGTTGCTGTATAAGTTGCAGTTATTTTTTTGTTCAGACAAGGCGAGGAATATGCGCATAGCCGTAGCTATGTAAGTGTTTCTCAACGCAGTATGAGCGAAAAAGAACAAAACTTGGTATGGTTAAAGTATACTTAACTTAACACGAGTTGATATCAACCCTGTTTTCATGCCTCATTTAATAGAAAAAGCTAAACTCATCCTCAAAGAGACTTTTGGGTACAATGAATTTAGACCGCTACAGGAAGAAATCATTGAGAATACCCTCGCCTCAAATGATGGATTGGTCATTATGCCAACTGGAGGTGGAAAATCGATCTGTTTTCAGTTGCCTGCATTGGTTCAGGAAGGTGCTTGCCTGGTTATTTCCCCGCTGATTTCTTTGATGCGCGATCAGGTAGAGGCACTAAAGCAAAATGGAGTCGCTTCAGCCTATCTCAATAGCTCGCTATCTGCTCAAGAGCAAAGCGAAATAGAAACGAAGTTTCTCAATCAACAAATCGATATTCTCTACGTGTCTCCGGAAAAACTACTTTCCAGGGATTTTTATCAGGTTATCAAATCGGTGAAGCTCAACTTGATTGCCGTAGACGAGGCCCACTGCATTTCGCAATGGGGACATGATTTCAGACCAGAGTACACCAAACTGGGTTTTCTGAAAAAGAGTTTTCCAAAAGTCCCGATCATGGCTTTAACCGCCACTGCTGACAAAGCTACCAGAACCGACATTCTGAATCAGTTGGGAATCCCTCAGGCTCCAACCTACCTGGCCTCTTTTGATCGCCCCAACCTTAGTCTTAAGGTACTAAATGCTCAAAAACGACTCGAATCCATCATCAAGCTCATCAAACAAGCACCAGAAGAGTCAGGGATCGTCTATTGCCTTAGCCGGAAAAGTTGTGAAACAGTTGCAGCTAAACTGATTGCCAATGGCATAGATGCGGATTTTTATCATGCCGGCCTCTCATCCGAAGAACGTAATCAAACACAGGAAAAATTTATTCGAGACGACCTCAAGGTGGTTTGTGCTACCATAGCCTTTGGTATGGGGATTGACAAATCCAACGTGCGGTGGGTAATCCATTACAACCTTCCCAAAAACCTCGAAAGCTATTATCAGGAAATCGGACGTGCTGGCCGAGATGGATTGGACTCCAAAACGTTGTTGTTTTACAGTTATGCTGATGTGGTGCAACTCAAGCGGTTTATGGAGGACAGCCCGCAGAAAGAACTATTGGAAGCCAAACTAAACCGAATGCAACAGTTCGCTGAAGCCACAACCTGCCGGAGACGTGTCTTGCTCAGCTATTTTGGTGAGCAAATGGAGCAAGATTGTGGAAACTGCGATGTATGCCGTAACCCACCCCAATTTATAGATGGAACAGTGCTGGCGCAAAAGGCACTTTCCGCCAGTGCCAGAACACAAGAAAAAGTAGGCATGGGGTTACTGATCGATATCCTCAGAGGCTCTAACCGGCAGGAGGTCATCCAAAACAACTACCATAAAATCAAAACCTATGGTGTGGGAAAAGACCACTCTTATCTGGAGTGGTCACACTATGTCGGTCAATTTCTGAATTTGGGATTGTTTGAAATTGCCTTTGATCATCACAATGCACTAAAGATTACGGAGGCAGGTAGAAGAGCTTTGACCGGAGGTATCCCGGTACAAATAACTAAGCCTGAAAGTGAACAAGAGCGCAAAGAAAGGATGACTGTGAAAGAGCCTACCAAGACCGCTCAGCGTTCCAGCGAGTTATTTGAACGACTGAGGGCTTTGAGAAAGCGCATTGCTGGAGAGCTGGGGATACCCGCCTATCTGGTTTTCAACGATGCTACGCTCGAAGATATGGTGATCAGACGCCCTACCAGCGAGGAATCATTATTGAATGTATCTGGAGTGGGACAACAGAAACTCAACCGTTTCGGAGATCAATTCATCAAAGAGATCATTTCTTACATCAAAGAAAAAAACGCTGAGGGAGTGAAAATGAAGGGTGCCACCCACCTGATCACTTATGAATTTTTGCAGGAAGGTCTCACACCCGAACAAATCGCTGAAAAACGAAAGCTTAATGTGGTAACGATCTTCTCTCACCTGGCCACTCTTTATGAGCAAGGCAAGCACGTTGATATCCGAAATTACCTTACAGCAGAGGAAGAATCCAAAATCATTGAAGCCATCAAAGCAACAGGCGAGACGGATCAGCTAAAACCCCTTTTCGATCACTTCAATGAACAAGTCCCCTACTACAAATTGAGGCTGGCCGTGGCTGTTTATAAGAAACAGAATGTTTGACTTGTAAGATGCATTTACCCATTATCAGCTTCAATATTCCTTTTAAAATGGACCCCTTGCTTGCCAAAGCGCTGTTTGCCCAAGCCGACACCAGCGATCCGTCACCCTGGGAAATCCAGATTTCTATCTTGATGACGTGAGGATCTCATTAAATTTTGCAGTTGCTTAACTTCGTATAGAGTGCTCTTATTCCAGTGGTTTTGACTTGTAGCCATGGTAGGCCTTCCCACTCTTCACAAGTCTTCGATGGCTCCAAACATTCCTAAAGCCTAACCTTTTCAATTGACCAATTCTATCGCAACCAAACCTTCTGATCCAGAATAATCCCTAGCTGAACTGGATAGTGAATGCGATTACTCCGCATTGCAAATGCTCCCATTTAAGTATCCTCGTTGCAAACGAGGACAAGGTTGGGATAATCTCTAGCTGAACTGGAGTGAGATAATATTGTACTACTCCCGCTCTTACGGATTTGCAATCCGAAAGTACGAGCAAAAGGATTTCCAATCCCCTTCCTGACAATACAAAAATGAGCTTCGGTCATGACTCCTCACAAATACAAATTAATACCCCTTTAGCAGCTCATCCGCCGCTGTTGGTCAGTGCCCATCTGATGCTTTGGATACCCAAGCAGAATTCAGTATTTTGTCCCGAATATAATAATCGGGATAGCCAGTGGGATTCAAAAAGTGCCTACACGGTCTTCGGCAGCATATTCCCTAGAGCCATTTGAGAATGATACAAACATTTTTCTTCCTAATTCTTCTAAGCTTGACTAACCTTTCCTTTGGGCAACAGGAATTCTTAAATGAACTTGGAACTGATAAGGCTGAGAGCTTCAACAAACTTGTGAATTCATACGAACGATTTTTACAATTGAACTATCCAACTATTGAAGGAAAAGGAGAACAAACAAGAGCTTTTATGCTCCAACTCATTCAAGTTAATAGGACTTGGAAATACGATAGTCTCGATGCAATTGATATCATAAAAGACCTTGAACAATCGGGATTTAGGAAAGACATTTTTCTATACGAGGGAGAAGATTACGAACCAACTTATGACGTTGCGCAATTTTTTCCAGAAACAGAAGTTCAAATCGACACATTCGAAATCGATGATGATTTTGGTATTGATGGGCTAGATGAGTATTTGCAATTAGTCACAGTTGAACCGACAGAAGAACAGAGAAAAATCAAAGAAGAAAGAGATCTGAAAAGAGAAGAAAACAGAATCCGGCCATTTGAAAACAACCCCAATGGATTCTATCACTATGCATTGCTTAAATCTGACACTTCTCTCTCTGTTTATTGCAGGATAAGATATTACAGAATTACACCTGCCATAACCCAAACACTATTGGGCTTTCCAACAAATAAACTGGAGGACTGGAGGGTACAACTCCCTTTAGTAGTTGACTATTACTTCGGTAACATCCTTTTTCGATATGGAAAATATATGAAACAGGCTACTAACAAACAATGATGTCGCATGTGCCTAATGCCTATCTGAAAAAACCTGAAAAGGTCAGGTGATTGATCGTTTTAATCGAAATTTAATCCGCTTGTCAATTCCTACTGCAACATAATAAAACCCAAATTCGTATAGGTGGTACTTCAAATATATGAATCGAGGTTTTGTTGTTTTCGCTGTTTTGTTTCTGGCCATCTCCTGCAAAGAAGAAGACGTACCGGACGTTGTTATTATTGATGAAACACCACCTATCGTCACCACTTATCCCAACTCATTCTCAGAAATCCAGTCGGCATTCAAGAGCCATTCTATAATCGAATTGGATGAGGAGAAAACTTACCGATTTACAAATACTATTCTGATAAATTCCGGAGAGAATATCATAATAAACGGTAATAATGCTACATTAATAGCCGACTCCACGCTCACCTTGTTCAAATTCTCAGGTAAATCCAACAACATTGAAATCAGAAATGTCAACATAGTGAGCGGCAAGTTCCCTCCTAAGTCCAAGGGAAGCATCTTCAATTTCTTAGGTAATGACCGAGACTCCATCAGGCAAGTCGTTCTTGAAAACATCTCTGTCAGCGTCAATTTTGGGGCTAAAAATATTACCCAAGCAAATGTCATTACCTTAAAGAGTTGTGTAGATGTGAAAATCATGGACTGCAAGTTCAGTGTTGGGAATATGGCTTCCTACACAAACCACAATAACCAGAAAAATGGCATTGTCATGGACAGGTGCAGCCGGGTGACCATCAATAATACCATCATCGAAAATGTGAAAGGTACGGCTATACTGGGGACGTCCTCTAGTTACTGTCTGATAAACAATAATGAAATTCTTAATAGCGGCCGGAATGGGATCATGTTTGGCGGAGCCCATAACGAAGGATCAATTGATCATAATCTCTTCTCTGGCAACCACATTAAACATGTAGCTACAGGAAATGGGGTTTTCATTGCCGGAAGATCTGCTGAAGATCAGTCTTCGAAAAATATTGCTCGATATAATACTATCAAGGAAAATTTGATTGAGGATGCTTTTGACGCAGGAATTGCAAGCGGAAGTGGCTCATATTATACTGTAATCGAGAGTAATGAGATATACAATGCCGGTAACAAATCTATTTTAGTTGCAGATAATCGGAGTTTTTCAATTGTAAACAATAAATGTGTTTTGGATGTCCCAAATGAAGCTTTTGAATTGGATTATGCCAATATTATGGTTATGGCACAAGTACCCACTGATACCACAGACAATGAAACGTCAATTATCAAGGACAATAATATTTCTGGGACTTATCCTGTTGGGATAAAAATCAAGGGTGCAAAAAAAGTTAGAATAGAAAGTAATATTTTACTAGAAATGCCTTTTTTGAAGTATGAAAATGCTATTCCTTTCAGCAGGGCCATAAGTCTAGAGAGCTCCGAGGCAATTGAAGTCAATGCTAATGAGGTATTATCCTCAGATGTTGGGATTTTCCTCACCAAGCAAAATACTGATGTCAAAATTACCCAAAATAAGATCAATGGTGATTCTGCAATTTCCTATGGTCTTTTCTTAAGTGTGGGTCCTCATACCGGTTTGAACATCTTCGGCAACCAATTTCAGGACCAAATTGAAATACCTATTTTCTTAGACAACACTGTGTCAGTTATTGGCTCGAGTTGCTTCGACAATACGTGGATCAACAACTCAGATACGTATTTCAAGTCAATGGAACAATTTATATCTAACTCTTTTGCACTATTTCAAAGGAGAATATTCACATTTCCGGAGAGGTACTCTTATATTAAAATTCCTGACTGGAAGGAAGGATATATCTACACGGTGGCAATTGATAACTTTACAGAGTTTTGCACCTTTATAATTGAACCCAATTCACAGTTGACTACAATTAACCAGACCACATTGATCGGTACAACTCCTGATAAGCGTTATATCATAGAACAAGTCGAACCAGGTGTATTTGGCATTAAACTAAACAGAGTTATAACTCAACCTTTGATCAAGACCTTCTCATTAATAAGTACCCCTATATAATAGATGAAGTAGTCTATTACAAAGTCGATAACAATTAAGAGCTGGTAGTTGAGTGGATGGCCGTCTTCAACGAAAACTCCAACTCTATTATTTCTTGAACGAATACGGTAAGCATCATCAAACCCTGCCAATTTCTTGAATCCTGGGACGTCTTCAAAACTTTCCCAAGTCTTCCATTTCTTCATCCGACAAAGCTCTAACGTCAGCCCGCTCTTTCGGATTTGTAATCCGAAAGCTCGAGCAAAAGGATTTCCAATCCCCCAGCTCTTCCAGACTTGCAATCCGAAAGTACGAGCAAAAGGATTTCCAATCCCCTTCCTGACAATACAAAAATGAGCTTCGTCATACCCCTCACTTATACAAATTAATACCCCTTTAGCAGCTCCTCCGCCGCTGTTGGAGTAGTCACCAACAGCCAAGACACAGCCAGCCTTCATGACCTCCGCTCTCTCCATACCTAGTATGCTCGTGGCTCCAGCTGAACTGGATAGTGAATACGATCTTCTCCGCATCGCAAATGCTCCCATTTAATCATCCTCGTTGCAAACGAGGACAAGGTTGGGGGTGCGTCCTTACCGGTTGGATCTTCACGCAGATTGAGCTACATTAGATTTTCATAGAACCGGAAGAACCACTTGCTCTATCCGGGCATTATCATCAAATACAATTCGTATAATTCTCTTATCTTTGAATATGGCAACAGCAGGAGCAAAATACAAACTGAAGCTAATAGATCGAATCAATTCAATTGAAGACAAAGACGTCCTTGATGAAGTGAATAGACTGCTAGAAGTAGACATAGAAGACTCTACTTACCAAACGACTGCTGAACAAAAACAGGAAATCGAAGAAGCTCGCTCACAACTCGTTAAAGGAAAAGGTATCCCATCCGAAGAAGCTGACAAGGAGATTGAAAAATGGCTCTCAAAATAATTTGGTCTCCACTCGCCCAACAAAAACGAAAGGAAATACTTACCTACTGGAACGATCGGAATTCTAACCCCGACTACAGCAGAAAACTGAACTCTCTTTTCATTGAAGCTGCTAAACAACTCGCCAAATTCCCTTTAATCGGACGAACTTCTGACATTGACGGAGTTCGTGTCAAAATCGTCAGGGATTATCTGTTGTTTTATGAAGTAACGGACAGATCAATTGAGATTCTCACGATTTGGGACAGCAGACAAAACCCAGACGAGATCAAAAGTAAAATGATCCCGCGCTCATGAATCTATTGCAGATAGATAAGCACAAAAACACCTCACTCACCCCTCACCTACTGAGCACTTTTTAAACTTTAAATCACTATTTCTTAATATTTATTGATAAATATTAAAGTATTTAAATCGAATTAGATACTATAAATTGCTATTCACTAACTATATATCATAAATCACTAATATTCAAGGATACTTATTAAATAATAAATCATAAATTTTAAAAAGTAAATTGTAATTCACCAATAAATATTCACTAGTTTTAAATAATTAATTATATATCTTCAATAATAAATTGTTGTTCACCAATATATATTAATTAGTATTCAATAGTTAATTACTCTTTTTCAAAGTTTACTATATTTTCATCAATATTATTTAGGTAAATATTAATTATCTTTAGCTACCATTGAATTTTTCAAAATAAAAAAAGGAGAATTACTATGCTACACCTGCAAGTAGATAAAGTACTGGCCATGAGAGGGATCAAAAAAGCCTACAGCTACCTCATGCAGCTGGGCTTTAGCCATGACATAGCCAAGCGCCTTAGCACAGACAAGGTATCCCACCTCAAAATGAGCCACCTCTCCAAGCTGTGCGAGGTGCTCAACTGCACGCCCAATGACCTGATGTACTACGACAATGGTGGCGACCTGCCCCTTGGTGCCGAGCACGAACTGCGCAAGCTCGACAAAGAGCGGTTTGTAGATGACGACCTGATCAAAAACCTGCCACTGGACAAACTGCAAGAGCTTCGCAGCTACGTAGAGCGGTTAAAGAATGAAGAAGGTTAAAACCTGATTGATTCCTCAAAGGTGAGTGATCTAGTGACAAAGTACCGACCAATTTCAACGACTCAATTCCCCTCCTTGGAGGGGTTAAAATCCCCTCCAAGGAGGGGACTCTTAGGCACCAACGGGCAAGCCTTTCTATCTATTGATGCTCTTCAAACCACTTCACGATAGACGGCATATTGCGCTCAAAGCCTCCGGGAGTGAAAAAATTCAGCAGCCCGACAGTGGCATCTGTCCGGTTTGCAAAGTCATGTAAGGTGCCTACAGGAATTCGTATAAAGGCTCCTTTAGTAGCGTCTATCCACTCATCCCCTACCAACAGGGACGCCACACCTTCCAGCACGTAAAAGATCTCGTCATTTTCCTCATGCAGGTGAGCACCAGGCCCTCCAGAGTTCGGCTCCAGCCACCACTCCGACACGCTGTATCGCTCATTGGTTTCATTTTCATCTGCCTTGAAAATCGCCTTCATCGTGCCGCAGTGATATTCGCGCCCCTCTCCCGGGTTCAGTATCAGTGCATCCTTGTCTCCCTTTGGGTGCTTCATATTATTGAAATTGTTATCCGGTCAAAGCTAAGTGAAAATGTAAGTTTCATGCAAAGGATTCAAGGACATCCCTTTTAGGGAAACATTCAAAATGTGAAGTCTTCAGCATGTAGGTCAATTACCACCAAATAGAAATAACATGTGTCCTAGACGAAACCCTAAAACAGTGTAATTTGAAATTCACCTTCTTCTCTTTGATACTTCTGTCAGCACTAATAACCTCCACAACGAGCTGTTCTGAGGAATGTGAACCGAAAAGCACTACTTGCAGTGAACGCCCTCCAACGGATGAAGACTGCCGGGCGGCTTTTAATATGTGGTTTTATATCGAAGAGAACAACAAGTGTGAACAAATTGGGTACAGTGGGTGCTCTCAAAAAGGTTTCTCACCAAAAAAAGAATGTCAAGAATGTGAATGCAAATAGTAAAATAAGCCCTACCTGACAAATCCCCTTGCCGTTGATTGGAGATTCCGCTATTTTGGAAGTAGTATTTAGTGTTAAAACACACATAAGCCTTTCCAAATGAGAACTACCCTCTATACCCTGACCATCCTAAGCCTACTTATATCCGGTTGCAACCCAAATAAGGAACAATCTACTGCCAGTCCACTATCCAAAATTGAGGCCAACATGACGGAGGGAGCCGTTTCGTCAATGAGCTGGATGAACCCACCTCAATCATTGCTTACAAAAAACAATTCACTCCGGGTCACTGTAAATGAGGGTACCGACTTTTTCAATAACCCCGAGGACAGTTCGGTTGTAGGGTCCGCCCCTTACCTGTATGAAACTATCGAAGGTGATTTTGTGGCGAAAGCCCTTGTTCAGCCCGACTTCTCCGCTCAATGGAACGCTGTGGCACTGATGGCACATCTGGACAGTCTGAACTGGATCAAGTTTGCTTTTGAAAACTCTGATGCCACTGGACCTAGTATTGTCTCAGTGGTTACAAAAGGAACTTCTGATGATGCGAATGGTGTAGTGATGAATGAGGAAATGAAAGTCTGGCTGGCTATAGCCCGAAAAGGCAACAATTATTCAATGCATTGGTCTTTAGATGGTAAAAACTTTAAGATGACGAGGTTGACATCTATGCCAAATCAAAATGCGGTGAAGATTGGGATTGAAGCTCAATCTCCAGTTGGGGAGAGCGTTACACATCAAATTCATTTTTTTCAAACCGAGCAAACCTCAGTTGAAAATCTCAGAAATATAAATTAGTTGAGTCTTGCCGGAGCCAGGAAGAATTCAGAAAAGTGCTCAACAAGTAAGATGGTGAGCTCAAAGGGATTCATTGAATAGCTACATCATGAGCTTCTCCATCACCACATAGCTGATACCACCTTTCTCAAAAGTCTGAGAAGTCTTTCTCATCCCAAACTTTTCATAAAATCCAACCTTGTCTTCCCGGGCGTTACACCAGATCCTTCTTATTCCCTGTACATCTTGAGAGTCAATAACATAGCGGAGAAGCACGGAACCATAGCCTTTCCCCTGCTCACTGCGCACCGTGGCAAATTTTCTAAACTGAAGCTCATCATCTGATCGGAAGAGGGAAATTATTGAGATCAGCTCGTTTTCAACAAACAGCCCATAATGAATTCCTTGTCGGTCATTTGATAATTTGACAAAGCTCAGAGGTCGGTCTGGCCACATCACTTTTTGCCTAATGGGCCAGGTTTCTTCACAAGATATTTCTGAAATCTCCATTATTGTAAACACAAAAAAAAGTGAGACTTTCTCTAATCTCACTCTTCTGCAATTCTTTAAAATCTTAAGGCTACTATTGTTTATCCAGTGCACTCATAATCTTTTCTTTGAGGTGCACCATTTCATCTTGTGTTGGAGAGAGCTTGGGCTGAGCAAAATTCATGTCCCCTACTCCATTAATGGGTATTAGGTGGACATGACAGTGAGGCACTTCCAGTCCTATCACGGTCACACCTATACGCTCGCACTCTACCACAGATTCAATGGCTTTGGCCACTTTCTTCGCAAAGATGTGCAGGCCTGAAAGTGTTTCATTGTCCAGATCAAAAATGTAGTCAACCTCTTTTTTTGGAATCACCAGCGCATGGCCCATGACCAAAGGATTGATATCTAAAAAGGCCAGAAAATGCTCATCTTCTGCCAGCTTATATGCCGGAATCTCACTAGCTACGATTTTTGAAAAAATGGATCCCATCAGTATGATATATCTACAACTTCGAATTCAATTTCGCCTGCAGGTACCTGAATTTTAGCGATTTCACCAAGTTTCTTGCCGAGCAGGCCTTTACCGATTGGCGATTTGATGGAGATCTTGTTTTGTTTGAGATCCGCTTCTTCTTCCGCCACAATCTGGTACTTAACCTCCATCCCGGATTTCTTGTTCTTTATTTTTACATTACATAAAATCCCTACTTTGGAAGTATCCAGGCTTGACTCATCAATTACACGGGCATTTCCCACCACTCCTTCAAGTTTTGAAATCTTTAGTTCCAACAACCCCTGGGCATCTTTTGCTGCATCATATTCAGCATTTTCACTCAAGTCTCCTTTATCCCTGGCTTCTGCAATCTGCTTGGCCATATCCGATCTTCCTTTGGTTTTAAGATGGTTTAGCTCCTCCTTGAGTTTGTCCAAACCTTCTTTGGTGTAATAATTAACTGCTGACATAATTGCTTATCTATTTATAACAAAAAAGAACGGCCCAAAAGGACCGCCTTCTCTTTGATTATTATCTCTTTAATTTATTTTGGTAGGGGCAAATATAAGATTTTTGTCAATTATTTACAATTGACTCTAAGGGTCTTAACCTACATGTGCAAGGCCCTCGGCTTGCAGTTTTGCAATCAATACTTCGTTGATTCTTTCATAGGATTCAAAAGTCCATCCCGCTACATGAGGCGTTAAGATCACATTGATTTTTTCGTTCAGCCTTTTCATCTCCTGTTGTTCAGCATCACTGAGTTTATCAAACTTCTCATTTTCCAATACATCCAGTCCTGCACCTATAAGCTGACCTGACTCCAATAGATCATTGACAGCTGATAGCTTCAGGACTTCTCCACGGCTGGTATTGATCAACACCTTCAGGTTGGGGAAACTATCCAGATATGACTTATCAAACAGATTTCTCGTCTCAGAGGTAAGCGGGATATGGATACTGAGTATTTCTACTTCATTAAAAAATGTTTCCAGATCTACCTGTTCCACCCACGTATCCCTGATCCTGGTCTTGTACTTGTCATAAGCAATTACCCGACAGTCAAACCCCGTAAGTTTCTTGGCTAAAGAAGAACCCATAAATCCATAGCCATAGATACCTACAGTTCTTCCTTTGAGTTCCCAGCCACGGTTACCTTCTCTATCCCACTTTCCGGATTTCACTTCCTTGTTTCCTTTGTTAAGGTTGTGAAGCAAAGAGAGCAGCATACCAATAGCATGCTCACCTACTGCATCCCGGTTGCCTTCTGGGGCGTTGATCAGTTTAATTCCTTTTTCGGACAGGTATGGATAGTCTACCTTATCAATTCCTGCTCCTGCCCGTGCGACGAATTTCAAGTTGGTTGCCTTGTCCAGCAGGGCTTTATCCACATTGAGTTTGGAGCGAATGACCAACCCCTCATATTCATGAATAATTTCGTGAACCTCCTCAGGCTTAATGTCTGGCCGATAATCGGCAAAATAGCCCGCTGACTTGAATAAGCCCGAGAGACTTTCATGCATTTTATCCACTACCAGTACTTTGTTATTCAAAAGGTTCATAAATTATATAATAAATGGGCGACAGAGAAATAAACGGCCAACCCTAGTAAATCGTTCGCTGTAGTAATAAACGGACCAGAGGCCAGTGCTGGATTTATTCCAAATTTATCCAAAATCAAAGGGGTAATGGTTCCCATAAATGAAGCAAGCAATACCACGCTAAACAATGCAATAGAAACAGTGGCCGCAAGAGGTTCATTTCGGTTAAACAGGATGACAATCCCAAAAACCATCAAAGCCAGGATGACACCGTTTACTACGGCAACAAACAATACCTTTAACAATCTCTGAACCAATCCCCCGGCAAAAACATTTGGGTTGGCCAAACTCTGTACCACAATCGACGATGACTGGATCCCAACATTTCCACCTGTAGCAGTAATTAATGGTATGAAAAAAGCCAAAGCTGGTATCAGCACTATATCTCCTCTAAACAAACCCATAAACTGAGCTCCCAACAGACCTCCTACCATCCCTACGATCAACCATGGCAACCGGGCTTTGGACAAAGTCCAAACCGTATCTGCCTCTTCCACATCCGCAGAAATACCCGACATCATCTGTCGTTCTTCCTCCGCCATTTCCGTGATTACATCCACTATATCGTCAATAGTAATGCGTCCTACGAGTTTGCCTCTGGCGTTCACCACAGGCACCGCTTCCAGGTCATATTTTCTCATGATAATCGCCACTTCTTCTTCATCCATATAAGTCTCCACAGCCACTACTGTGTCGTCATAGATGTCAGCGATTTTAGTATTATCATCTGCAATAATGATGCGCTTCAGCGAAACTTTTCCAATGAGCTTACCGAGGTTATCTACCACATATACAGAATAAATCTTCTGTACATTTTCGGCCTGCTTCCTGATCTCCTCAATACACTGCTTGATCGTCCAGTTTAGGTTGGCTTTCACCAATTCCTTGGCCATCAGACCACCCGCCACATCTTCATCATACCTCAGTAGATCGAGGATATAGCTGGCCTTCTCTTCATTTTCTATAAACCTGATGACCTCCTCACGTTTCTTGAGGGACATCTGATAAAGAATATCGGCGCCATCATCTGAGTCCAGAAACTCCAGGTATCCTGCCAGTACTTCCGGTGTAAACTCCGCGATGAAGTCCTCCCGCACATCATCATCCAAGTCATTGAGGATCGCTGCATCCACCTCTTTCGGTAAAAGTGCAAAAACATACCTGCACTCTTCGGCATCAAACTCATAGAGTAGCGAAGTAATATCAGCTGCATTCACCCCATCCAGCGACTGTTTGATAAAGGCTTCATCCTTCTCATCCAGTGCCTGCTGAAAGCGCTCCAGAAACTCCTTGCTTAATGCAAACTCCATGGTTACTTCACTCATGTGATATTTGATTGGTCAATTGGATAAACTCTGCCACAGATAATTGTTCGGCGCGTTGGTCAAAAACTGGGGCGTCCGTAGCGAAATCCAAATTTAAATCTTTTAAAGCGTTGCGCAACGTCTTCCTTCTTTTTCCAAATCCAGCCTTGACAACTCTTTTAAACAATACTTCGTCACAGTCTAGGGACACCACATCATTCCTGGTGAGCCTGATTACAGCGGACTGCACTTTAGGTGGAGGGTTAAAAACCTGCGGTGGGACTGTAAACAAATATTCTATCTCATAAAAAGCCTGGAGCAATACACTGAGTATCCCATAAGTCTTACTCCCCTCCTTTTCGGCGATTCGATCAGCCACTTCCTTCTGAATCATGCAAACCACCTCACTCACATCATTTCTATGGTCCCAGATTCTGAAAAACAATTGTGACGAGATATTGTAAGGAAAATTACCAATCACAGCTATTGGCTTGTCCATAGCGTCCAAATTGTAATGTAAAAAATCCTGATACATGAATTTTTCGGCCACTTCAGGGTAGGTTGCCTTCAGGTATTCAACTGACTCCATATCCACGTCAAAAGCCCGGAAGTTATCAAGTTCCAAAAGATATTTTGTGAGAACACCGGTACCCGGGCCAACTTCCAGAATAGTACCACTACTTTTGCTTTTCAGAGAAGCAACAATCTTTCTCGCAATATTCTCATCTTTGAGGAAATGCTGACCTAGGTGCTTTTTGGGTGAAACCTGTTTCACAGTATCTGGTTATATTAAAATGATTTATCTTTTCGACCTTGTAAAATTGATAAAATAATGCGCGATTCTTCTCAAAATAAAGAGAATAAACCTGTAATAGGAATAACCATTGGAGACTTCAATGGTATTGGACCTGAAGTGATCATCAAAGCACTTAACGATAATCGTGTAATGCGACACCTCACTCCTGTTATTTATGCAGATGGTCGGGTAATTTCATTTTACAGAAAGGAACTGAATTACCAAAACTTCAACTATAACCAAACCAAAACCGTTGACAAAATCCATCATCGCAAGGTGAATGTGCTCAACCTGAACGAAAATGATATTGAAGTCACCCCGGGTAACCCCAATAAAACCGGTGGTGAATATGCGTTGATCTCTCTGAGAAGAGCAATGGAAGACCTTAAAGCCGGCCGGATAGATGCCTTGGCCACAGCACCACTAAGCAAAGAGTTGGTACAAACCGATGATTTTAAATTTCCGGGGCATACAGAATATCTAACCTCAGAAGACGGAGCAAAGGAAAGCTTGATGTTTCTGGTAGCAGAAGAATTGAGAGTAGGTGTGGTTACGGGCCACATTCCACTGAAGGAGGTTTCAAATGCGATCACAGAAGAGCTGGTGTCTACCAAGCTGAATTTGATGATCAAATCACTGAAGAAAGATTTCGGGATCAAGAAACCAAGAGTGGCTGTATTGGGAGTAAACCCGCACGCCGGAGAAAACGGTCTCCTTGGAGAAGAAGAAGAAAAGGTATTGGCACCTGTGATCAGCAAATTTAAAGATCAGGGAAATCTCGTATTTGGCCCTTTCCCGGCTGACGGCTTTTTTGGGAGTCCCCAGTATCGCTCCTTTGATGGCATATTGGCCATGTATCATGATCAGGGCCTCGTTCCTTTTAAAAATATCGCTTTCGATAGTGGCGTCAATTTCACGGCGGGCCTTTCCTTTGTGAGAACATCCCCAGATCATGGCACTGCTTTTTCGCTGGCAGGAAAAGGTGAAGCGGATGAAACATCCATGCGAAACGCCATTTATATGGCAGCTGATATAGTAAGAGCGCGAGAGGAGTATCAATAATCTCAAATGAACACCGTCTTTTTGTTTTTTTTATATCTGGTTTATTCCTAAATTTGCGGTTCTTTAGGCGGTTAGAAGAAATTGCACATGAAAGCTTTGAGAGAATTTCAGATTGATATCTTCAGTTTAAGCCACAAACTACACGAGTTTGAGTTTGAAATTGATGATCGGTTGTTTTCACTCTATGAGCATAGCCTGGTAGACAAGGGCAAAGGACACTGCAAACTTCAGATTGACAGAAGTGAGACCATGATGAGCCTTCACTTTGACATTGATGTCAAAATTGAACTCACATGTGACAGAAGTCTTGACCAATTTGACTATCCGGTAAAGATTGACGAAAACCTTATCATCAAATTTGGTGAGGAAAATTATACGCTGAGCGAAGAAGTGATTGTAATCAAACAAGACACAGCGAGCATCAACGTGGCGGAGTTTATTTATGAATTTATCATGTTGGCAGTGCCAATGAAGAAGCTTCATCCAAGATATGAGGCAACCGAAGAGGAAGAGCCAGATTTGATATATACTTCTCAACAGGACGATACGAAAGAGCAATCGGACGAGGTAGATCCAAGATGGGAAGCACTAAAAAAATTAAAAGGAAATAAATAGTACAATACAATGGCGCATCCTAAGAGAAAAATTTCGAGGACTAGAAGGGACAAAAGAAGAACTCACGTAAAGGCTAACCCTAAAAATTACGTGATTTGCCAAACTACAGGTGAAGCACACTTACCACACAGGGCCTTCTGGCATGAAGGTAAACTTTACTATAAAGGTAAAGTAGTGATGGAAAAGGAAGTTTTGGCTTAAGTTAGCCAGACAAAAGATTCACTATGACGAAAATCCGAGCGGCAATCACAGGAGTTCACGGGTACGTACCCGATTACATTCTTACCAATCAGGAACTTGAAACCATGGTCGATACCAATGACGAATGGATTCAATCAAGGACCGGAATAGTAGAAAGAAGAATTCTTAAAGGTGATAATCAAGGAACTTCGGTAATTGGTGCAGAAGCCGTAAAAGGTCTTCTTGAAAAAACAAACACTAATCCGGAAGACATTGACCTTATCATTTGTGCTACTGTAACCCCGGATATGCCTTTCCCTGCCACCGCCAACATAGTTGCGGATATGGTTGGGGCTAAGAATTCATTCGGTTATGATTTAAGTGCAGCTTGCTCAGGATTTTTATATGGACTGGCCACTGGAGCTCAGTTCATCCAAACGGGAGTTTACAAAAAAGTAATTGTGATCGGTGCAGATAAGATGTCATCGATCATTGATTATACTGATCGTACCACTTGTATCATTTTTGGTGATGGAGGTGGTGCTGTTCTTTTAGAGCCTACTGAAGAAGAAGTTGGCGTGATGGATTCTATCCTCAAAGCGGATGGATCAGGCGCTCCATATCTTCATATGAAGGCCGGAGGTAGTAGAAAGCCTGCTACCACTGAGACTGTAGCTAACCGGGAACACTTCGCTTTTCAGGAAGGATCCACGGTATTTAAATTTGCCGTTACCAACATGGCAGATGTAGCTGCAGAGGTAATGGAAAGAAATCATCTAACCGGAGACGACATCTCCTGGCTTGTACCACATCAAGCCAATAAAAGAATCATTGACGCTACAGCCCGGCGAATGAAGATAGGTGACGACAAAGTCATGCTCAACATTCAGCGCTATGGCAACACCACCGCAGGCACATTACCCCTTTGTCTTTGGGATTACGAACCCCAACTTCACAAAGGAGACAACATTATTCTAGCCGCATTTGGTGGTGGCTTCACCTGGGGTGCAACCTGGCTGAAGTGGGCATACGATCCTAAATAAACCTCATTAAAACATCATGGCAACTACTGCAGATTTTAGAAACGGTCTAGTAATTGAGTACAATCACGACCTTTTTGCGATTGTAGAATTCCAGCATGTAAAACCTGGAAAAGGTCCTGCATTCGTAAGAACGAAACTAAAAAGCCTTACCACTGGCAAAGTGATAGACAATACATTTTCGGCCGGTCATAAAGTAAACACTGCCCGTGTAGAGCGCAGAGCGTATCAGTACCTCTATAAGGATGACATGGGATTCCATTTTATGGACAGCTCTACATTTGAGCAAGTGCCTGTACAGGAACACCTCATCAACGCTCCCCAGTTCCTAAAGGACGGTCAAGAAGTTGACATTCTGGTACATGCTGAAGAAGAGAAAATTTTAGGTGTTGAGTTGCCACAGCATGTGGTATTGCAAGTAGTATACACCGAGCCGGGACTTAAAGGAGACACTGCCACCAATGCATCAAAACCCGCTGAACTTGAGACAGGAGCGACCATACAAGTTCCACTTTTCATCAATCAGGATGAGGTTATCAAAGTGAATACCGAGACTAACTCCTACGTGGAGCGAGTGAAATAAAATAATTACCTTTATCACCATTTGAATTAGTATTTTGAGAGTTAAAATATAGCTCCTTGATAGACAACTAAAACGCTTAAAGCATGAAAGCAAAAGAAATTCGTGATTTGATAGATTTTATTTCCGAATCCGGCCTTGAAGAGGTGAATATTGAAACGGAAGAATTCAAAATTAATGTGAAAAGATCTTCGCATCAGATAGCATCATCTGCACCGGCTCCAGTGTCAGCACCTGCTCCAGCCCCAGTAGCGGCACCTGCTCCGGCAGCAGAAGCTCCAAAGCCTGACGCACCGGCACCTTCCTCGGATGCTAACCTGATTACCATCAAATCACCAATGATTGGGACTTTTTACAGATCAGCAAATCCTGAATCTGACGAATTCACTTCTGTAGGGGAAACTGTCAATCAGGGGGATACAGTTTGTATAATTGAAGCCATGAAACTTTTCAATGAAATTGAATCTGAAGTTTCTGGAAAAATCGTGAAAGTATTGGTGGAAAATGCTCAACCTGTTGAGTATGATCAGCCTCTATTTTTAGTAGATCCATCATAAAACCAATCAAACTGTGTTTAAAAAGATATTAATAGCTAACAGAGGAGAGATAGCCCTGCGAATCATTCGCACCTGTAAAGAAATGGGCATTAAAACCGTAGCTGTTTACTCTACAGCTGATGCTGATAGCCTTCACGTAAGGTTTGCCGATGAAGCGGTATGCATCGGTCCGGCAGCAAGTAAAGACTCTTATCTAAAAATACCTCAAATCATTTCAGCAGCGGAAATCACCAATGCAGATGCCATCCACCCTGGTTATGGATTCCTTGCCGAAAACGCTGAATTCTCACGGGTTTGCGAAGAATATGGCATTAAGTTTATCGGTGCTTCTGCAGAGATGATCAATGCCATGGGGGATAAAGCCACTGCCAAGGCTACTATGCAGGCTGCTGGTGTGCCCACTATACCAGGTTCAGAAGGCTTATTGGAATCAGTAGAGCAAGGAATGAAACTAGCTGAAGAAGCCGGTTACCCAATCATGCTCAAAGCTACTGCCGGTGGTGGAGGTAAAGGCATGCGACTGGTCAAGGACAAAAGCGGCTTCAAAAAAGCCTGGGATGACGCTCGTCAGGAAGCAGGTGCTGCCTTTGGTAATGACGGACTTTATCTGGAAAAATTTGTAGAAGAGCCAAGACACATAGAGATCCAGATAGTTGGTGATAGCCGCGGAAAAGCATGCCACCTTTCAGAAAGAGATTGCTCAATCCAAAGAAGACATCAGAAGCTAGTGGAAGAAACCCCTTCTCCGATTGTCTCCCAAGAGCTAAGAGAAAAAATGGGTCAGGCCGCCATCAAAGGTGCTGAAGCCATAGGGTATGAAGGTGCGGGCACTGTTGAGTTTCTTGTGGACAAGCATGGAGACTTCTTCTTCATGGAAATGAACACCAGAATTCAGGTAGAGCATCCTATTACGGAAGAAGTGACCGATTTTGACCTGATCAAGGAACAAATCAAAGTTGCCGCTGGAGTAGAAGTATCAGGCAGAAACTATTACCCTCAGCTTCATTCGATAGAGTGTAGAATCAATGCAGAGGATCCTAAAAACGGATTTAGACCTAGCCCGGGCAAAATCACCAACCTTCACCTGCCAGGTGGACATGGTGTGCGTGTGGACAGTCACGTTTATGCTGGCTATGTGATTCCTCCATACTATGATTCTATGATCGCAAAACTTATTGTAAGTGGTCAGTCTCGAGAAGAGGCTATTGTGAGAATGAAGAGAGCATTGTCTGAAATGGTGATAGAAGGTGTAAAAACCACTATTCCGTTCCACATCAAGCTCATGGACGATCCTACATTTAAGTCAGGACATTTCACCACCAAGTTTCTGGAAACATTTGATTTTTCAGACTTGTAGAGGATAACATCAAACTCATCGTAAAGGTCTTTGGTTTCGATCGAAGACCTTTTTTATTTTGTTTTGAATGACGTTATATGCAGGATAGCAATGTCAAGTACTATCTTTGCACTTTCGATTTCTGAAGAACTAAAAATTTTGTCTACAGCATATAAAAACTATCGGTTTACAGAAGAGCAACGTGAGTTGGTGGCAGAGCTGGTTCACACCGCGCTTAGGAAAGCTGTAAGCTCAATGGAGAAGATGCTGAAAATAAGGGTAGATGCTTCTCACATTGACTTTGACACAGGTGCTATGGGCACTATCCCTGAGCTTGACCTCTTGGGTAGGTTCAAGGCTCACCTGGTAAAACTTGTTTTCAGTGGGGATATCAGGGGTGCCTTCTACTTCGTTATCCTGGATCATGAAGTAGATCTTATTAACTCTGTTTGCCTTCCGGAAGAATTTAAATCACAGAAACGCACCGAGAACAAACTCATGAAGCATGGTTTCATGTCTGAAATTGAAAATGTGATTGCTGCTCTTTCCATGAAAGAGATTTCAGAATACCTGGGGGTTCAGTTGGAATTGAAAGTTCCCCAAATCCAGATCATACCTTGTGATCAACTGAATGAGTATTTCGCCAAAGAGAATAAAATTTATAAAACGGCCTTCCATGTAAAATCAGTCCTCAAAGGAGTGGCTGTAAACGTAGCACCCTATTTTATCTGGGTATTGGATGAAAATTTCCTGAATATCCTTCGGTTGAACACCTCAGAGTAGTTGGCTATAGGGCAAAGCCAAGGATTAGTACATCGTCTATTAGCATGTTTGATCCGCTCCACTCTTGCATGAATTTAAGTATGCTTTCTTTTTGGATCATCATGGATTTGCCATAATTGCCCTCCAGAATCTCCTGGACCTTCTTCTTTCCGAGCTTTTTCCCACCTTCACCCCCCATCAGGTCTTTAAAGCCGTCACTAGAAAGGTAAAAATTAGACTTGACTCCTTCTTTGAGCGGCACTTGTCTTGTTTGATATTGATGCTGGTAATCCCATAGATCACCTATCTGCAATCGATCTGCTTTGATCAAATTCATTTCTCCCTCCTGGATGTGAATTAGGTCTGTCTTAGCTCCGGCATACTCTATTTCACGTACTTCCAGGTTGATCTTGAGTACGCCTACATCTGCACCTGTTCCTACTTGAAGATTCTTGCGTTCTTTGAATTTGACCCCTATTCTGTGATGTAGGTATCGTAAAATGGTCCCCGGATCTTTAATATCTTCATCTACGACAATCTTCTGTATCGATTGTGTGTAAACCCTGGTCATCATACTGGCCAGGTGTCCATGGCCCATACAGTCAAACAGAACTACATATAAATGATCGGCATCCTGATGCACCCAGAATCCGTCTCCGCCGACCTTCCCAATCATGGGCTTGTTGATCACAAAGGATTCAATAACACTAGCCAATAACTCCTCAGGAAAAAGTGAGAAATAATTTCGTTGTGTTTCATCCTCGCCAATGCCCAAATTGAAATATGTAGGTTCCTGATTTTCCATTCTCAAATTACTGTAGACCTATAACGACAAAGGCCTCGTGACTATTCCATACAATTGGTATTACATAAATTGAAATGTCATCAGGTATTTTCAACTGAGATGGCATCCCTTGGAACACTACAGGAACTGAAATCATAAAATTGGCCCCTAAATTAGCTCTCACGTTTCCTGCTACTACATTTGAGATCTCTCCGGCCATATCCAGGATATCTTCATCAGAAGGATCATCGATCCCAATAAAGATCTTGATGAGATCTTCATACATATCTCTATCTGCTGAGATGTACACAAATCCCTTTCGGTTACCGGATATACCAATCATCCCAGTATAATCCTTCAGCACTAACCCATCTGACTGCTTGATATATGGTACATTAAGCTCAGAGTCAATCTCAGTAAGATGTCTGAAATAATTGTTTACCGAATTGATAAACAGACTACAAGTAGCATCAAATTCCGCTTTACTAGTTTTCATTTCTCTTCAGTAATCTATCAAAAGCATTTGCCAAATCCTCAGCATTCACTGGTTTGTATAAAAATCCGCGTGCACCTTTATCCAATGCCCTAAGCCCCGTGAGCTTATCAGACAGTGCCGTAATGATCATAACCTTGGCCTTGGGATGTACTTGCATGATCTCATCAAGACAGGCCAATCCATCCATTCCAGGCATGGTAATATCCAGAGTGATCACATCTGGTTTTTTTTGCTTTACCAGCTCCAAAGCCTGTTGACCGTCAGGCGCAGTACCAATGATTTCAATATCATAGTCCTTTAAATTCTTCTCAATTATTCGTCGCATTATCGACGAATCATCAACTATTAGGAGTCTCATTTACTTCTGGTTCTTCTTGAATGTTTCCGCTAACTGGCAATTTAATTGCAAGTTGAAAATATTTCTCTTTTTCAAAGCCTGTTTCGAAGGAACCACCCATCCCTTCAATCAAAGACTTTACTAAATTCATTCCTTGTCCTCGCCCTGCGTGTTCATCCACTTCCAATGAAGTAGAAAACCCTTCTTTATAAATCAGGTCAATAGCCCCTTGTTCATCGAGCTTTTCAGCTTCAAACTTGCTTATAATATCTGCCTGGATAGCACGATCCTTTATCTGATCCAAATCCAGTCCTCGCCCGTCATCGCGATAGGTAATCTGCAATACTTCCGGATCCGGCTGGTCCAGGTCGATGGTGATGCTGCCACGCAACAACTTGCCTGCATTAGACCTGGTTGATTTATCCTCAATACCATGCTTCACAGAGTTTCGAATCAGCTGAATCATGATATCTCTAAAACCATCAATCTTTTCATTTGGAAGAACCAGGTTTCTTTCATTCTTGAAGAAGAAATCGACCTGTTTGTCCACCTTCTCAGAAATAACCTTAACCGCACGTTCCAACGAGTCGATCAGCATGATATTGGACACCACATGGCCTCCTGAAGGATACTTGCGATAGATGTCTGCCACCTTGCGGAGCATGGCGCTCATGTCCTCTATCATCTTATCTGCATCATCGATCTCGTAGAGAATCGTTAAGAAATCCTTACCGGTAACATCCTTCTCTTTGAGCTTCTCAATGGCTTCTTCCACATCATGGAACTTCTGACTCATGATGTCCAGTCCAATCACCACAGCATTGCCTTTAAGGTTATGAATGGTCTCAAAGGTAAACTGGAGCAACTCTTTGAAACTTTGATCTTTGTTTGCCTCGTATCGCTCCGAAATACCACGAAGCGTCCTTTTGGCATTGTGCAAAAATCCCCTGATCAGGGATGGATCGATTTTGAGAATGCTAAGTACTTGCTCAGTTTCTTGTTTCTTTTTCTTCTCAGCGTCTTCCAGGTGCTTTTGGAGTAACACTGATTCTGTTTCATCAGAGACCGTAACCATAATATTGGCTATGCGATCTTTCCTCCAAATTCTTGTAAAATTTACCCGGATATATTTTGTTGTTACTATGCCATCTTTTTCACTGTAGATCTTGACCTGCTCTATTGGGTTGAGCTGATTCACCACATCTTCATCCATATCCTCATTGAACAAGTGGCGCATAAACATCTCCAAAGCTTCTAAATCCCTTGGGATAATCAGAGGCCTCATGAAGGTGGCAAAATTCTCACCTGCTATCTTGCTGACACCAAAGATCTTCTCCATTGACTTGGAGTAGAGTTTGCTCATTTTTTGGTTCCTGTCAAGAAGAAAGATGCCCTGATGAATGTTTTGAAACACCATCATTGCTACCCGATAAATGTTGTTGTAGAGGAACTTGGCCTTGTCTCTTTCTTTACGCAAAATATTGTGAGATTTCACAATCTCACCTGCCATCACATTGAATGTTTTGGCGTACTGCCCAATTTCATCCTTCGTTGGGATGATCACTCGTTTTGAAAAGTCGCCTTTAGAAAACCTAATGGCATAACTTTCGAGAATTCTCACGTTGGACAGCAAGTTGGTTACGATGATGGACATTAGCCAAAGCGCCAATACACCGATTACGATATCCAGAATAATGAAGGTCCAAAATCTGCGCAATGCATCATTGGCCAAACTGGAAGTCCTTTCTAGCAACCGGTTTGATATACTATCTTCAACCCTTTTGAGTGAATTTATTTTACTGGTAGTCATTTCATACCAGTAATTTGGATCCGCTTGATAGTTGGTCCTTAGGTGCAAAATACCTCTCAGCCTCTCTACCTCATCTATATCGTGTCCAGAAACCAATCTCTGATATGTTTCCTTAGAGTTCTCATCGGCAATCACGGTGAACGCGTCAGTGTACGACTCTTGTTCAGCTACAAGAGCAGTGAATGCACTATAAAGTTCATCATCCATGGCTTTCAGGGAAAAAGCCTGGGTACCGATAGCCCGCTCAATACTAGCTCGTTCCTTGGCTTTCAGAAAGTAGATTAGCGCATGAACCTGCTGTGCTACATCTTTATCCCGGGTTTCATTGATCAGCTGATCTACCGTATTTAACCCAATGTTGTTAATATCAGAATAGTATTTAAGAATTTGATAAGGATCCAGAGCAAGGCGATCTACTTTACTTCTGATTTCTGATATTTGCGCAAAACTGTTTTTAAGCAGCTCTATATCATTGGTGTGTTTGATCAGTAAATCATCAAGGCCGTCATTATCCAGTTCTTGATAAAACCGAGTTAATGTACTGTCTGTCACCTTTCGCTGGCCACTGATTTCTTCAGCAAATTCATAGCCCTGACTGGTTACAAACCCTATGGCGATACTGCGTTCCTTCTGCAGTTCATGCACCACATGATTGATTTCAATACCCAAAACAATAGTCTTGTTCAGCCTGTCCGAATCTTCATAATCAAGATAATTGTGCTTGATTTGAAAGTAATCAAAACACATGATGATGACGATCAATGGTATTAAAACCACTGCAAATTTTATACGTATTGGCAGGTCGTAAAGTATTCTCATACTACGATAAGGGATTAGGTGGTGACGGTTTAATTACATTACTCTATTTACCACTTCAATCAGCGCTTCTGAGGTAAACGGTTTTACAATGTACTCAGATGCTCCGAGTTCTTTACCCTTATTTACAACAGTTTGCTGACCAACGGCGCTAATCATAATCACTTTGGATTCCAAGCCCTGATCTCGAAGAACCTTGAGGATTTCAAATCCCATCATATCAGGAAGGATATTATCTAAAGTGATGAGGTCCGGCTGTGTGTCAAGTGCCAGGTCAATAGCTGTCTCACCGTCTTTAGCTTCTCCAACTACTTCTAAACCCGCTTCTTCCAAAGCACTGCGAATTAGTGATCGCATGTATATAGAGTCGTCAACTATAAGTACTTTCTTGCTCATAATTTTGGTTAATTCTTGTCTTAAATACTAAACTAAGTTTTTGATTTTATCGACAAATTCTTCCTGAAAGATCCAAACAAAATCAGGAGATATGTCTAATTCCTTGCCTTTGAAGATTGCTTTGAAGTGAATGATTGCATCAAACTCTCCGGATTGCTTGGCCAGATAGTTGTTCACCTCAGAAGCTTTTACAACTTCAAGAGAGGGTACATGACCATAAATTTCCAATCCTAAGAAGTTGGAAAACTCAGTGATCACTGCTGCAGCCATCATATTATCCATCTCGGTCAAAAAGCCCATTTTCATCATTTTGCTCTCTGCAGAGTCGCTTTCAATGATACTGGCTGGCAGGCACGCACTGAAAACCTTAGCTACTTCATCTTCACTAAAAATCAAATGGCTTGTGCCTTTTAGCTCCCCAATCAAATTGGTTTTAATCACGTGTACACTCTGATCATCATTAGGTTGATACTTTGGCAGTGGTACGTTCTTTCCATGACTGTAATCTACCTTCTCCATAGATATTGGACTTTGGAGGATTTGTTCCATAGATTTCTTGGCCATTGAGAGCCCGTCAAATACCAATTTGGAGGCTACTTCCAGTTCATTTTCATTCAATTTATCAAGCATAGTCGTCTGGTTACTTACTGCAATCTGTAAAAATTGTTGTTTATTTCAATATTAAGTCGATTAAACCATCTTAATACCTGCTGTATCAAGAATTTTTTGTCATAAGTGCGATTTTATATTCAGCCAAATCCACTAAACCCCCAAAGAGTGCTTCACTTCTTCTAGGATTTTATCTTTGGTAAAGGGCTTAATGATATATGCTTCCGCACCAAGTCCGAGCCCCTCCTCAATAGCCGACTGCTGGCCTACTGCACTAATCATAATGACCTTACATTTGATGTTTTGGTCTTTTAAAACCCTCAAAATCTCAATACCTGTCATATCTGGCAAAATATTATCTAAAGTCACCAAATCTGGCTTTAACTCTACTATTAAATCAAGAGCCTCCGCTCCATCCCTGGCTTCACCAATTACACTATAACCGGATTCGGTCAGTATTCCTTTAATCGTGGATCGTGAATATCCAGAGTCATCCACAACGAGTATTCTATAGCTCATAGCAAAAGTTTGTCTAATTGAGTGCTCAACTCTTTTTTCTATAAATTCTTGTCTTAATGTCTTCAACTTTAAAAAGTGCTTTTCCTACCTCGGGCATTATATCATAGTATCCAATCACCAAATAACCATCTTCCTTGAGACTTTGATGAATCAAATTAAGCACTTTTAGTTTAAGTTGATCATCAAAATAGATCATTACATTCCTGCAGAGTATTATATCGTATTTACCGGTGACTTTATCATGGACTAAATTATGCCTTTGGAAGTTAGTATTCTGCTTATACCGGGCTTTTATCTCAGCATGCTTATCATGAAAGGTGAAATAATCCTCAATTTTTCGATCCGGGAAAAATTTCAAAAATGGGTTTAAGTATTGTTTGATTATTTCCAGTGGATACTCGCCCTTTTTTGCACGATTTAGTGCTTTTGTGCTCAAATCCGTAGCATCCAGCCTTGCCCTGGGTAAGAGGTTTTTCTCGTCTAAAACAATGGACATGGTGTAGACTTCTTCTCCAGTGGAGCAACCAGCATGCCAGATATTCAGGCTACGTCCTTTGTAGTTGTCCAGTATCTCATCACGGAATTTGATCCATACGTCAGGGTTTCTAAACAATTCAGTTAGATTGACCAGCAGATCATCAATAGCACCCATAAAGAAGTCATAATCCTTCAGTACTGTACCCCACAGGTCCAGTGAAGACTCCATATTATGCTTCATCATCAACCTGGTGACGCCTCTTTTCAGGGAAGTTTTCTCATAATTCGTAAAGTCCAACCCATACCGGTTCCGAATGGCTGTCATTAGCGCATTCATCTCCTCATCGGTTATGAGCTCAACTGGCTTGATATCTTGTGTGAAAATTGTTCCCGTACCCTTCATTACTTTTGTTCAAGTTGCGTTTGAAGCGACTGCTTATGTATCAAATCTGTTACTACAGCCACATCGATTACCGGACAGACGTTTCCATTTCCTAGAATAGTCGTCCCACTGAGCAATTTTGTTCTATCTATTGGTTTTGTTAAAGGCTTCTCTATGATCTCTTTCTGCTGGAGTACTTTGTCCACCACCAAGCCAGTAATATTACCGGCATAGGATACAATGACTACCTGAAAAACGGAATCATTGCCTGCATCCAGGAAAGACCTATGCAAGGCGCCTTTACTGGATATCTCTGACAAAGACTTCATTTTAATAATATCCTTCAAAAAGATGATAGAAATTGCTTCATCCTGAAAAGTGCCCATCAATCCACCGCTGATTTTGTTGATTTCTCTTTTAGGAATAGAAACCACTGCTTCTGTGTAAGACAGTGCAAGCGCATATTCTTGTTTATCAATTTCAAACAAAAGAGATCCTTTAAGTGCCAGGGAGGCTGGTACATGCAAATAGATGGTAGCTCCTTTCCCTACTTCGGTTTCCAATTTCACTTGCCCACCAATAGATTCAACAGCTTTTTTGACTACATCCATACCTACTCCACGCCCGGAGAGCTCATTCACCTTGGCGGCATTGGAAAACCCTGATTCAAAAATATAAGAGAGCACCTCATCTTTTGACATCATTTTGACCATCTCAGGTGTGGCAAGTCCTTTCTCCACGATTTTTCTCCTGATCACTTCATGGTCAATTCCCCCACCATCATCTTTGACAATAATTACCACGCGATCGCGCTCATACCTGGCATCAAGAGTAACCTGACCTTCTAAAGGCTTATTGGCCTTTTTCCGTTCTGCCTCACTTTCTATGCCATGACTTACAGCATTTCTCACCAGGTGCACTAAAGAGTCGCTGATCAGCTTGAGGATATTTCTATCGATTTCTGTATCAGATCCTTTAAGAACCAGACTGGCCTTTTTTCCTTCTATGCTCGCTGCATCACGCAGTACCCGATGAAATTTATTGAAAAGGAACCCAACCTGTACCATCCGTGCGTTCATAATGCTATACTGGAGGTTGGAGGAAATTCGCTGTAAGCGATCAAATTCTGAAGACTTCAGTCCCAGCTCATTGCTAAACGCAATCAACCGGTCACGCTCAATGATCAATTGACCAACCTCGCTAAGCAAGTCATCCATTTTCTTAACGGGTATTTGAATGACATCTGAAAAGGAAATCTGGTTAGAAGTACCTCCATCACGCTCAGATTCCTCTGCTGTCTCATCTTCATCTACCTCACTCTCAGGATCAGGCGCAGCTCCTTCTTCTTCATCTTTACCCAACTCATTTTTAAGGAAAATGGCTAAACTGGTTTTGATGCCCAGGAAACTTACTTTTTCCCCAGTTTCAATAGCAGTAACCAAATCTCCCAGCTTGTCATTGGCTCTGAAAAGAAGCTTGAAAAGTGCGTCATTCATGGCTAGCCGCTTACTTTTCACGGATATCATGACATCTTCCATAACGTGGGCAAGATCAGCCACTGCATCGATCCCAAGGCCCATTGCGTTGCCTTTCAAAGTATGAGTGATCCGAAAGATTTCACTGATTGCAGTCTGATGATTATGGTCCTTTTCCAGGTCCACAAATAGCTTATCCAGTTGCTCAATGTTGTCCTTGGCCTCTACCAGGAATAGCTCGCGATATTCTGATTCTTTAGATTTCAATGCTATAAACAGTTTACTAAATACCCACCAATTTCCTTAATGTGCAGAACAGTACATGCTGCTCCGGTTTCAAATGCCAATTTCGGCATACCATATATGATGCTGGAAGACTCATCCTGGGCAATGGTCAAGCCTCCAGACCCTTTGATTTCCCCGAGGCCTTTCACCCCATCTTTACCCATACCTGTCAATAAAACGCCGATTGCCTTTTCGCCATAGGCAGTAGCAATACTGGACATTAGCGCATTGATTGATGGGTTGTTGTACTCTTTATACACCTCTTCAGAAAAGCCAATTTTGGGAGATCCATTATCAGTCTTCCTGATGACCATATTTGTATCTCCAGGTGCTATAATGACCATTCCCGGCTTAGGGATCATACCCTTTTTGCCCACTACTACTTTCAGGGGACTTAAGTAGTCAAGTCTGGCAGCAAATGACTTGATGAAGTTAGTAGGCATATGCTGACCAATGACCACCGGTACGTTAAGGTTCGCCGGAAGCGAAGTAATTACCTTTTCCACAGCTGTGGGGCCTCCGGTTGACGCACCAACAACTATAATGTGATACTTCGCTTTTGAGTCAAAGGTGTGTGGAAGGCGACTCAAACCATCTTTAACGATTTTGGTTGGTTTTGGGCTTGCTCTGGTCACACGCTTTACAGTAGCTACTAACTGCTTATCAATTTCACGTATTTTTGAACCTCCTCTTTGAGGTTTGTTGATGTAGTCAACAGCTCCAAGTTCCAGGGCATCGAATATCGGATCCAGATTGGTGTTCCCAACGGAACTAAGGATCAAAATGGGCACCGACTTCACCTTCATGATTCCCTCGACTGCATAAAGCCCGTCATATTGACCCATGTTCATATCGAGCAGCACAACGTCTGGCTTGAGCTCTCGAACCTTATCAATAGCTTCCTTTCCATCTGAGGCACTCCCGATCACATTGAGCTCTTCATCTTTGTTCAGCAAATCAGTTAGCAATAGCCTCATGAATGCCGAATCGTCTACGATTAATATGTTAATCTTCTTTCTCAATACTTAGTCCTCTATGAGCCTTGCTTTTAATCTGTCACCTTCTATCATCTCATCTATATCAATATAGAATATCATTCTATTGTCCAGCCGGATCAAACCCTTAATGTAAGTTTCATCCAATGAGGTTTCAGACACACTATCTGAAGCAGGTTGTACAATATCCCCATTGATCATTTGATTTTTGGGGACATCAGAGACCAAAAGACCGACATTGAACCTTTCCGTCTTGACCACAATAGTAAACCCAGACCGATCCTTCAATAAATCCGTATTCTCAACGTACCCAAGTTTATAAGCCAGGTCAAGGGTGACAACTCCCTTGCCCCTAATGGTTGCAATGCCTGGCACATATTTGGGTGCCTGGGGCATTCTTGTGATAGTAGGTGTGACCACCACTTCACTTACTTTAGAAATCTCTATCGCAAATTCCTCATTTTCGATTTGGAATACGATCAAATGTACCCGCTTGCCTTTAAGTGCTTTTACCTCCACGCTGAAACGTTCATGAAGTAGCAACCTCCTGTTGTACTCCATCTTGCTGAGCCTGCCTTGCTGGAGAACCGGGGTCCTATCTCTAACAATCACTTCGGCCTTACTTTCTACTTTCTGTTCAGAAGTACTTTTAGGTTTTGTTGGGGTTGATTTTGGTTTTGAAGACGTGGCTGCTTTTGTCTTTTTTGGAGCACTCTTTTCTTTCTTTTTCGCTGTAGCCTTTTTCACCATCTTTTTGGGCGTGGTTTTAGCGGCCTTACTTTTTTCTTCAGTAGGTATTAGACTTTTCTTCTTAAGGTTTCCTCCTAACGCCATCTCAAATCAATTTTAAAAGTTCATCACCTAATTCAACATAGTCTTTGGCACTATTGGAGTCAGGTGCATAAGAAACCACACTCTGACCAAAAGAAGGAGCCTCTGAAGCCCGGACGTTCGGTCTTATTCTGGTCTCAAAAATTCGAAAGTCATAGTTCTGACTAATGTGATCAAACACTTCATAGCTGAGTTTTCTTCGGGTATCAACCATGACCGGTAAGATGCCCAATACTTCCAAGCCCTCATTAAGTGTATTGCCTATTTTATCTATAGTTTCAGAAATGAGGTCTAGCCCCTGAAGACTTAGTACCTCCATCAGCATGGGAACAATTACTTTATCCGCAGCTGTCAGCGCATTCACTGTAAGCAACGAAAGAGAAGGTGGACAATCGATCAAAATCACATCATACTGACTTATTGGCGCTAGTAATTCCCTTAAATGCGTTTCTCTATTTTCAGAATCTACAAGAACCAGCTCTGCATCTGCAAGACTTACATCTGAAGGTATAATGTCCATTCCTTCTTTGCTCACCATTACCTCCTCAAACGGAGCATCATTGTACAGAAGATCAGCGATTGTTTTTTCGGGCTGAATGACCCCTAATGAATAACTCAGGCTGCCTTGCGGATCAGCATCCACAAGTAAGACACGCTTACCTCGCAATGCCAGGGCCTTCCCTAGATTGACGGTAGTTGTTGTCTTGGCGGTTCCGCCTTTTTGATTTACAATTGCTATGATCATCTCTTAAATAAGTTAATCGATATCCACCATCAATTCAGGATACTTCTGCTGAAGTTTGCTGACCAAATCCTGTTCTTTGATTTGATACTCTTCCACTTCTCTTTGAATACCCAACAGGCCCCAGTTCTCATACTCTGGTATGAAGAGAGGAAGCTTGCGAATAAACCAATATTTGGATTGACCTTTAAGCGTGACTTTTTCCAGGCTTACTACAGCTTTTTTAGTTTTAATAATTTCTTTCTCTGCATTCCAGTATTTATCGGCTATCTCCTTATCATAAAAGGCATGGTCATCTTTACCCAATAAATCCTGAACGTTACCACCATAGGCTTCAGCCACAATCTGGTTCATCAAGTAGAACTTACCATCTGGTGCCTTGACTTCAACCTTATCCTCCAAATGGTTCAAAATAGTGCCAAACAGTCCATTTTGCTCTTTAACGGCATCCAGGTTTTTCTTAATAAGTTGTTCTTTTTGCTTCAATTCCTGGGCTTGCTCTTTGGTCTGGATCTCAGCAAGTTTTAATTCGGTGATGTCACGGGATATCCCAAAAGTTCCGATGATTTCACCTTCCTGGTTCCTCAATGGCATTTTGGTGGTAGATAAATACTTGGCCTCCCCATTTTTGAGATCCGCCTTTTGAACGACATTTACCAATGGCTCCCCGGTAGAAATGATTCTTTGTTCATCATCAAACGCTTGTCGTGCGTGATCCCCATGAAAATCAAAGTCTGACTTGCCGATGAGTTCCGAAGGCTTCTCCATCCCAAACCTCCTGACATGTGCCATACTATTTCTGATAAACTTGCTGTCTTTGTCTTTGAAATAGATGAAGTCCGGAATCGTGTTGAGAAGAGAATCCAAAAGGCTTTTTTCCTTTTCATAAGCCTCACGCATTTCATATAAGACACTGTTTTGCTTAGCGTCTCCACTGAACCGAACCATAGAAATCCCAGACTTAAACTGCTCTGCAATTTCCGCAAGGTGATTGGTTTTACTATTATACTGGCTCATCCCGGATGACAACTCTGTAGCGGAACTCGCTACTTCTTCCGTACCTGCAGCAGTTTGTTCAGCAATCACCACAATACTTTCTGTGATGGTCACCACATTGTTAATGCTATCAATCTGATTCCTGGCAGCGTTAAGTATGTCTTCAGAAAAACTCAATGTTTCATTGGACGACTCAAAAATATCTTTGAAAGATTGAGAAACCTGGGATGAGGTAGTTTGCCCATTCTTTACAATTTCACCCATTGAATTAATGACTGTTGCTGCCTCTTTAGTGTCCACCTGAACATCTTTGACCAACACTTCAATCTCCTTTGCTGATTTTCTGGAATCTTCAGCAAGTTTTCTGATTTCTTCCGCCACCACAGCAAATCCCCTACCTGCATCACCAGCCTGAGCAGCTTCAATTGCCGCATTCAACGCCAGTAAGTTCGTTTGTGATGCAATTTCCGTGATCACTTTCAACACTCTTGCGATTTCTGTTGATCGCTCGGTGAGCACTTTCATCGAGTCATTTGTTTTGGCTGAGTAGGTGGAAATCTCCCTCATATTCACGACCATCTCCTCCACAATCCCCAAGCCGCTTTCGCTACTCTCCACACCTTTGTAGGCGGCCTTATTAATGGCTTCCGACTTCTCAACCATCTCCTTGGACGCAGCTAAAATAGCTTCCACGAGCCCCGATGACTCATCCACTTTAGCTAATTGATTTTGAGCTCCATTGCTCATTTGTGATATGGCCGAGGCGATCTCGTTGGTACTTGAATTCATTTCCTCACCAGTCACCTTCATCTCTGTGGCCGACTCATCTATAATCCCTACATTCTTCGCAATTTGTTGTAAGAGTCCATCCAGGTTGTCAAGCGCCTGGTTCAGGTTATCAGCCATTTTCTTAATATCTCCCTTTGCCTCATCTTCGTACCGCTTGGTCAAATCACCTGAAGCCATGGCTTGAACAATGCCGTTCATGTGATTAAATGGTCTGGATACAGTAGTCAGCAGACTGTTAATGGAACCTGCCAGACTCAACCAAACACCTGCTTTTTTCCCCTCATCAATGCGTACGTCCAACTTACCTTCCTCTTCTGCAATTCTGATAACCTCCTGGGTTTCTCCAAGAATTTGCTGAAGGTTGTTTCTCATTCCCACAAGAGAATTGCCGAGTTGGTCTTGATCACTTTTGACTTCAAAATCAGTATCAAGTTTTCCATGGGCTATGTCATCTGCCAATTGTGTAGTATTCCTTAAAAAATCTACATGAGTGATGAGCGCCTGGGTGATATTCCCGATTTCATCAGTTCTTCCAGTAGTCTTCAGCTCTTTAAAATCTATAGAAATATCACCTTGGGCCATCAGCCTGATACGTTTGGTCATTCTATAAAGTGGATGGTGCACCCGCTTGTACACATACCGCATGGCCAGGTAAAACTGAACAACAATAAATGGTGAGATATACACGAAATAGATAAATCCGTACTTTCCTGCAAAAAAGGAGATTATAGAGAGCTCCCCTGAAATAACCACCAAAGTGATACAGATCATGAACAGGAAAGAGCCTTTAAAATTTTTGTAAATAGCATAAATACTGACGATCAATATGGCCAGGACAAATGCCGTTAATTTTAACATTTCAACAATTTCGGGGGTCATTTTGGTAATGGTTTATTGAGTTTTGAAAATGGGGTCTTGTACAGTTTAGGTTTGCATCATGTCTAATATATCAATAAGAATGACCATCTTATCTTCAACCTTGACAATTCCCTTAATAAATTGATCATTAGCGGAAAGGTTTTTGATCACAGAGGTGGAGGTATTTATTTGCGAACTACGAACCACAATGGTATCAGGCACACTATTCACTATCATTCCTGCCTGAACGGTATCATCCTTCAACACTACTACATAAGATTCCTCATTGTAGGTTGTCTCTGTATTGTCAGGATTCAATTTTTTGGCCAGATCCGCAATGGCAATCACATTCCCCCTGATGTTCCCAACTCCCAGGATATACTCTGGAGCTTGAGGAATAGGTGCAATGTTCGGGACACGCACGACCTCACGAACCCGCTCGATTGGAACTGCATATGTTTCATTACCTAAATTAAAGACCACCAAAACCTCTCTGTTTTCGATTTGTTGGGGCTCCCGGATCTCTTGGTTAATTGAACTTAACTCAGCTTTGTCCACCCACGATCCATCGGGAGGATTTGATGCAGAAGGTTCAGGTTTTATTCTAGTTTCCATAGCCATCTAGTTCATTTTTAAGTCTAAACTTACTGAGTCTTTCTGTTAGCTCTCTTGCCACTTCAGATAGATTTTGCGAGCGGTCAACGTAATTGTCCATACCTGCGCTCAACTCAGTGGCCGAACTGGCAATTTGCTCAGTACCCGCTGCTGTCTCTTCAGCAATTACCACCACAGACTCAGTGATGGTCACCACATTCTTTATGGCATCAATCTGCTGCTGTACCCGCTTTCTAATCTCCTCAGACATCAATAACGTGCGAGAAGATGAATCAATGATTTCGTTGAAAGCCTCAGACGCAAAATTAGTAGCATCTTCACCGCTCTTTACACTTGACTTCATCATGTCTATTGCTGAAGCTGCAGTACTCACATCACTCTGTACGTCATTAACAAGTTGCTCGATTTCCCTAGCAGACTTTTTAGAGTCCTCAGCAAGCTTGCGGATTTCTTCTGCCACAACTGCAAAACCTCTACCTGCATCACCTGCTTGCGCAGCTTCTATGGCTGCATTGAGTGCAAGTAAATTGGTTTGGGAAGCAATTTCAGTAATAACGCTCAATACTTTACTGATCTCATTTGAACGCTTGGTCAAAACTTGAATAGAATCAAAAGTATCTGACGAGAAAGCTGAAATATCCCGCATGCTAAATCCTACTTTCTTAACAAGGTTAAGTCCCTTTTCACTATTCCCAACCCCACCTTGTGCGGCCTCATTGATATTATTGGCTTGCTCCCCCATTTCATTGGACGATCGAAGAATACCTTCCACCAGGCTAGATGACTCATCCACTTTAACTACCTGGTTCTGTGCACCATTACTCATCTCAGAAATACTTGAGGCAATTTCACGGGTATTTATGGTCATTTCTTCGCTCACCGCAAGCATCTCAGAAGATGATTCATTGACTGTACTTGCAACTCCGGCAATACTCATAATGAGCTCATTGATATTATCAAGAGCTTGATTAAAACTGTCTGCCATGAGTTTGATGTCCCCATGCGTTACTTCGTCATATCTCACTGTTAGGTCGCCATCTGCCATTTGACCTACCATTCCATTAATCTTGGTAAAAGGTTTGCTTACAGTGTCCAGCAGGCTATTGATACTCTGGCTCAATTCCCTCCAGGCTCCGGGCTCCCATTCAGAAACCATCCTTGCAGTCATCAATTGACCATCTTCCCCTGCTCGCTTTATTACATCCTTAGTCTCGTTACTTACACGCTGCAAATTTTCCCTCATTCTTATGAGCGAATAGCCCAGCATATCGTTGGTTCCGGATATGTGAAACTCCAAATCTAGATTTCCCTGACCAATCTCATGTGAAAACGCTGCCTTACGCTTCAAATCATCCATTAAAATATTGGCTGAAGAGGCCAGTATTCCTATTTCATCACTTGAGTGAACCTTTAGACGGTTTTCATCCGACAGATCACCTTCTGCAAGTTTTGTCAAAAGGAAACTGGATTTTTCAAGCGATTTGGCAATCCTCGCTGATATTCGATAGGTAATGAGCACCAAAACCACTAAGCCAAGCAACCCAACCAGGATAGTTACATAAAAGGTATTATCGACAGGCTTGGTGACCTCAGTTAAAGGAATTTCCATACCAACAGACCATGACTCATCAGACTCTCCAATTTTAATTGGTGCAAACGCAATCAATACATCTTCATCATAGTAAGAATCGAACGCATCAAACATGAATGTTTCTCCTGCCCTGATCATTCCTTTAAAATCCGTCTCTTTGTCAGGATGGAAGGTCAAAGAATCAATGGATTGGTTCACATAACGATCTTCTTTGTGGCTGATCACAACACCCTGGTTGGAAACCAGGAAGGCGAATCCACGATCAAAAAAATCTATCTCAGAAATGTAACTGAACTCATCAAGGAACATGTCAGCACCTATTAGACCGGCAAACCGGCCTTCAATCATAATAGGAGCCGAAGGTGAAAGCCCCAAGAGTGTTTTGGAGTTATCTCCACCATACGCTGAATACTCATATGGCTCACCGGTTTTGGTTCTTGGGTTATTTTTAATATCAACGTACAACCCACTGGCAGGATCTCCGTCGAGGTTGACAAGTTCGGAGTAGAACTTCATCTCACCATCCTCTATAAAAGCAGTATTTCTTTGCCTTCCGTATGTTTTGGACCATGTGGGGTCAATTGCCCAAAGTTCGATACTCACCCAGGTAGCCGAATACTTTGGGTTGTCTCTTAACACTTCGGCGAGTAGTTGATTTTTTTGGTCAATTCTGGCAGCTTCTGGTAAATCAAATCCACCTTTAATCGCTGCTGCCATGGATCTTGCAACTGCAATATCTTCATTTAAGACTGACTCTATTTGCTGAGCTTTCTCACTTGCAGCAACATTAACCAGCTTGCGACCTTCGGCGATGGCTTCTTCTCTGAGGTTATAGCTGATGTATCCGAGGGTGATTACATAAGTAAATATGGTTATCCCGACGATGAATAACATCATCTTCTCCCGGATTGAAAGATTGAACTTCATAGCCAATTGTTTAGTTAGGTTCTGAGTAAGTGCACTTGTCTATATTACCCTAAATAAAGATAAAATTGCCACATTATCAGGATAAATCGATCTATCCGGTAAAATTGGCTACTGAGACCGCAACATGTATTGATCAACAGAATTGTCTGATGACTGCATTTTCTTAATAAAGTCAAAAAAAGTATGTACCAAAAGGCACGTTTCGTATCGAATCAGAGAATTGCCAATGACTTTATTAAGAAAATTTAATTTGTAAAGTAATGCAATTCCGTTAAATAAGAATAAAATGAATTTCGACGAATGGACAAATAACTGTCATTCAAAAAAATGACAAATCAGTCAACTTTCCCTTCTTCAATGACATCACAGAGTTTTTGATACCAGTCTGCACCAAATCTTCTGATTAGTGCATCTTTTAGAAATTTATAAACAGGAACTGACAGTTCAGCGCCCAGGTCACACGCCGGAGAACAGATGTCCCAGCGATCATAGTTTAATGCGAGAAATTCGTGGAGTTTAGCCACCCTGATTGGATAAAGATGACAAGATATTGGTTTTTGAAAGCTGGTCTTCCCATCCTTCCAAGCTTGCTCTATGCCACACTTTAAAATATTCTGATCATCGTAGAATGCAAAAGCACATTCTTTATTATTAATGGTAGTGGTACTAAAATCCCCTTCTTCATCCAAGAGGTAAGGACCATTTTCCTCAAGTGCTTTGATCGCTTCAGGTGACAGGTACGGTTTCACTACATCTACCACATCTTCGATAGCTGGTAATTCATCCTCAAGAAGGGGTGCTCCAAGATCACCTTCTACACAGCAAGCTCCTTTACATTTCTCCAAATTGCAAACAAAAAAACGTTCTTTGATATCACTTGAAATGAGTGTATTGTCTATTTGAATCATCTGCCCTCCTGGTCTGTACATTTCTGCAAAGTTATTCCCTATGCAAATGATTTAGACCCTCGTTTAAATATTTTAAAGAAAATCCGAACTTTTCTCAAACTCCTGCGTTATCCTTGTACTTACATATATGTATATACACATTTTAATATAACAAATAACTTCTCTATGATACAATCAGTATTATTATCATTTGTCATGTTGTTCTCTTCAGGTGAGGGTACAAAGACTACATACACAGTAGATACAGATGCTTCATCTGTAGCGTGGGTTGGAAAAAAAGTAACTGGTCAGCACAATGGTGTAGTTGACCTGAAGACTGGATCCTTCGAATTTTCGGAAGGCAAGCTTGTTGGTGGATCATTTGTGGTTGATATGACCAGCATTGAGGTTCAGGACTTGAGCGGTGAATATAAAGGCAAATTAGAAGGACATTTAAAGTCAGATGACTTCTTTGGAGCAGAGAAATACCCTTCTTCAAACTTTGTCATTACTAAAGTAAAATCAAATGGTGCTGGTAAATATGACATTACCGGAGATTTGACCATCAAAGAAAAAACGGAAAAAATAACTTTCCCAGCTCAACTCGTTGAAGCAAATGGTAAAGTAACTGGCGTTGCTTCTTTAACTATTGACCGTTCAAAATATGACGTGAAATACGGATCAGGAAGCTTCTTCGACGACCTAGGTGACAAAACCATCTATGATGATTTCGAGCTTACCGTAAATATCGTAGGAGTTGAAAACAACCAGGGTACAAAATAAGTTTAGTTAGCATAGGTTAGGTTAGTGATTAGAGGCTGTCCGAAAAATAATTTGGACAGCCTTTTTTATGCTTTCAGAAGTGTTTCCAACCTTGTGCTTTCAACTCAATGGTGTTACCATTTCTAGTCACCATCACCTTGCCATTTTCCTTTCGGTGCATGTACCCTATCGTGTGGATTTCCGGGTGATTTTTGATCTTCTCAAAATCCTCTTGGCCAATAGTAAAAAGTAGTTCATAATCCTCTCCCCCATTGAGCGCACAGGTATTTGGGTCTATACTAAATTCAGCCGCAGTTTCATACGTTTCTTTATCGATTGGTAATTTGTCTTCATAGACAGCAGTTCCAAGATCCGATTCCTTACAGAGATGGAATATCTCAGAAGCAAGCCCATCTGAAACATCAATCATAGAAGTAGGCACGATCCCCAAATCCTTAAACTCATGTATGATATCCATTCGTGCATTTGGTTTGAGTTGTCTCCCGACAACATAGGGATACCTGTCAAGCTTAGGTTGCATCTCCGGGTTTCCTAGAAACTCTTGCTTTTCTCGCTCTAGAACTTGCATGCCCATATAAGCACCACCCAAATCTCCTGTTACACACAAAATATCATTCTCCTTGGCACCAGACCTATAGACAAGCCTACTCTTTTGAGTAGTGCCAAGTGCAGTGATTGAGATCACCAACCCAGATCTTGATGCGGTAGTGTCACCACCTACCAAATCCACCTTGTACGCCTCACAAGCCATTTTGATTCCCTCATAAAGGACTTCTAATGCCTCAACTGAGAACCTATTACTTAAAGCCAGACTCACAGTCGCTTGTTTAGGTGTAGCATTCATTGCTGCTATATCGGATATATTGACTGCAATGGCTTTGAACCCTAAGTGCTGTAATGGGACATAACTTAAATCGAAATGGATTCCCTCAACAAGCATGTCGGTGCTGGTCACCAGAAGATTATCTCCTCCCAGGTCCATCACCGCTGCATCATCACCAATACCCTTGATGGTTTCACTATTGTATGTCTTGATTTCCTTAGACAAGTGCTCTATTAAGCCAAACTCCCCAAGTTCTCCTACTTCCGTTCTTTTTTCGTCGCTCATTGATTATATGTTTGACCTACATGGCCTTTAAAAGCTATTTTATCTCTTGGCACAGCTCCACCAGTACACCGTTGGTACTCTTTGGGTGAAGAAAACACACCAGTTTATTGTCTGCGCCCTTTTTAACAGTTTCATTTATTAGTTGAAACCCTTCTTTCTTTAACCGGTCCATTTCCGCATGAATGTCATCTACTTCAAACGCTATGTGATGAATACCTTCACCCTTTTTATCGATATATTTCGAAATAGCACTTTCCCCTGAACTTGCCTCCAGGAGCTCAATTTTGTTGGGCCCAATCTGGAAAAATGAAGTGGTGACGTGCTCAGAATCGACAGCTTCCTCTTTATAAGCAGCCTCTCCAAAGAGCTTTTTAAATAACTCATTGGCATCAGTTAATCCCTTTACTGCTATACCGATATGCTCAATCCTAACCATGATGTGTCGATTATGTATTAATTTCGCAAAAATGCGGAAACTTTTAGAGGATTAGAAAGGTTTCCAAAGTTGTTGTAATTTTATATAAAGTCCACATTTATGGAATACCGGACAGACGTCCATGTAGAGGCGGCAAGGATTCAAAACGAAATTAAAAACTTTTTGGGATTGAAAAGTAGTGATTTGGTGTTTGAATTTGCAAGCAGTGATGGCAAAGTGAAGTTAGACCTCATTACCATCAATCCGAGGCACAATCAGTCCTTTCTGTTCAAGACTATAACTGGTTTTGATAAAACTGATGCGCTCAACAAAATGTTGGACTATGTGAAGACACATAAGGAAAAGGAAAGTAGCTATACCATTCAGTGGACCACAAAAGGCATGAATGAACTACAGACTTCTTACTTCCGGGCCAAGAATATCTACGATGCAATGGATAAGCTCTATTACGGAAGGGATATGAATAATTTAACAGTATTTAGTGTAGTACTAAACCCAATTGCCTAATTATGATCAACGTAACAGATAAAGCGAAGGAAAGAATAGCAGAGTTGAGAATGGAAGAAAACCACTCCCCAAAGCACAATGTCCGTGTGGCTGTGAAAGGTGGAGGGTGTTCAGGCCTGATGTATGACTTATTGTTTGATGATAAGTTGACTGAAAGTGATGAGGTATTTGAAGACAAAGGAGTAAAGGTCATCGTTGATAAGAAAAGCATGCTCTATTTATTGGGGACCACACTCGATTTTTCAGATGGATTGAATGGTAAAGGATTTCAATTCATCAATCCAAATGCTTCGAGAACCTGTGGATGTGGGGAGAGTTTTGCTGTTTGATCGATAATTGATTTGAGAGAATTGTAAGGCGTTTCAATGATTATTGGAATGCCTTTTTAATGCCATTTTGGGGACAAAAATCACCCACTCTAATGAATAATTGGTGATTTGTTAATTTTTCTTTTAACTTGTATGCATATTCCTAACAAAATGACCAGTTTATCATGAAAACCAAAATTTTCGTAGTACTGCTAGCCATGGCTCTGTATGCATGTGGCGGCGAATCTAAATCAAGTGAAACAGTAGAGTCAGAATCTTCAATGGATTCAGTTGAAGCTGAAGTAGATACAGCAATGACTGCTGTTGTGGATAGTGTAGAAGCTGACATGGATAGCATGGAAGTAGAAATTGATTCTACCAGCGTAGAATAAATTCACTTATTTAAGGAAAAGCAAAGTCGACCTGGATACTCCAAGGTCGACTTTTTTTATTCTGATCTCAATGCTTTTACCGGGTTCGATGATGCTGTACGAATCGCCTGGTAGCTGATAGTCGCCAGGACTAACCCAATAGTGAGCATACCAGCTATCACAAAGCTCATTGGTGACACATCTACACGATACGCAAAATCGCCCAACCATTTATTGGCTGCCCAAATTGTGATAGGTACTGAAATCAGGAAGGACAAGCCTGCCAATACCAGAAACTGCCTTGACAGTAACAGCACCAATCCTGATACAGAGGCTCCAAGTACCTTTCTTATTCCCACTTCTTTCATTTTTCCGGAGGCGATGAACATAATCAATCCATAAGAGCCCAAGCAAGAAATCAAAATGGCAAGTACTGCGAAATAACTCACGGTAGTTCCCAGCTGGTCCTGGGCGTTGTAGTTTTGATCCAGAGATTCATTCAGGAAGCTATAATCGAAAGTCTCGTTGGGGAAAAAATCATTCCATGTTGCCTCTATGCGTTCAAGAGTTTCCGGGATATTCTGGTTATGAATTTTGATGGAGAACACAGAGAACTGAGGCACAGAAATATCCATAATTAGTGGATTCATTGGCTCCGAAAGTGACAAAAAGTTAAAATCCTGAACCACTCCAATGACTTTGCCAATTTTGCCTTCCATATTGATTTGCTTTCCCAGTGCCCCTTCAGCGGTTCCAAAATTAAATTCCTGCACTGCATATTCATTGATCAGAAATGCACTTTGATGATCAGTACCAAACTCCTTAGAGAAGTCTCTACCTGCCAGCACTTTGATGTCATAAGTCTCAATAAAGTCATAATCTACGGCATATACCGGAGCAATGATATTGTCCTCCGCTGAGAAGCCCTCCGGAATCACATTTCTATTCACCATACCAAAACCTGGTGTATTGGAGGATGCTGTACTGGCCACAACACCCGGAATATTAGACAAAGCATCTTCAAAAGAATTCATCTGCTGTCGTTTTTCGCCATTCACTCCACCAAAGACATTGTTGAAGTTCTGACTTTGGATTGGCACATTGATGATATGATCTTTTTGAAACCCAAGAGGTTGATTTTTGAGCATTTCCAGTTGATCAAAAACGATCAGGGTGCTGGCAATCAAAACCACTGATATTACAAACTGGATAACGATTAGCCCTTTCCTAAAGGACAATCCACCTGCATTTTTTGATGCCGCCAAACCTTTCAGACTGTAGAGGGGAGATATTCGTGTCACAAAAAATGCAGGATAAATGCCGGCCAAAAGACTTGTAAGAAGAGACAAACCAACAAATCCCAGCAAAATCAATGGATTTATCAAAGCTGACGTGGTAAGTTCCTTTCCTGTGAGTTCATTGAGCTGTGGCAAAAGCACAGAGGTTAATCCAAAAGCCAGTAAGGCTGCAAAAATGGTCGTAACCAAAGATTCACCTAGAAACTGCATCACCAGATGGCTTTTCCATGCACCTAACACCTTACGCATTCCTATTTCTTTAGTCCTTTGTAAAGATCTGGCCGTGGACAAATTAATGAAATTGATACAGGCAATGAATAGTGTAAGTAATCCCACGGCAATGAAAATCCAGATATACATCATGCTTCCAGGAGCCTCCGCCTGTGCCTGCACATCACTATTGAGATGGACATCCAGCAATGGCTGAAGCTTGTATTCCTGGCCTTTCTGCTGGTTTTTCGGGATTTTCTCAGTGATAAACTCTGGAAACCGCGCATTGACCACTTCTGGATTTACACCTTCTTTGAGCAAGACATAAGTTGGTGAATGGGAAACCATCCAATTCATCTTGAAGTTTTGACGTATGCTCTCTTCCAACTCATCGGGTTCCAGGTCATACATATTGGTGTACGGTACGATCATGTCAAAATGAACATGTGAGTTGGATGGAAAATCCTTCACGACCGCAATCACCTTGAAATTCTGATCCCCCTCCATTGTGATCTGCTTACCAATAGGATTTTCATCACCAAAGTATTTCATGGCAATCTCCTCATTCAATACCACAGTAAAAGGAGCGTATAGAGCCTTTTGCAAAGAACCTTTGACAGACTCGAATGAGAGAATATTGAAAATGCTCGAATCAGCAAAGTTTACACCCGGCTCCTCAAATCTTTTAACCTCCCCGGTAACTGGATCATTAACCTGTACACTTACACTTCTGGAGAACAACCGGGCCGTGGATTCAATCTCAGGAAAGAACATGCCTAAATGCTCTGCAACATTGGGTGGCACCCTCGCGATATCAAAATTGGAGATCAGGTATTCCATCCGATATATCCTGTCGCTCTTCTCTTGAAACCTATCATAACTGAATTCATCAGCTACAAAAACAAAGATCAGCAGGCAGCAGGTAAGCCCTCCGGTAAGTCCAAGGATATTAATAAAGCTGAAAGCTTTATGTCTTAGGAGGCTTCGAATCGCGGTTTTGAGGTAATTCTTAATCATGCCCTAATAAACGTCAATTCCAGTTTACCGAGTAAAGAAATTTTGATGAGCGGCGTATTTTGATAAATCGGCGCACCTACAAGTGCAACCCACATTCTGTTTTCTGCTCGCCCTCCCATCTTCCGGTTCGGCCTACACCCTTTTTTGTACATTGTACACATCCTATAGAGCCATATCCTCTAAAGGAAAGTGGATGTGCAGGAAGTTCATAAATAGTCCTGTAAAGATTAAGGTCCTCCTGGCTCATATCAATGATCGGGTGGAAATTTAAGATGTCTGCCTTCTCTTCAAAAATCCTCATGTCAGCACGGTTCGCATTTTGAAACCGCAAAACCCCGGAAACCCATACATCCTTGCCCGACTTCAATGAACTCATCGGATCCACCTTATTGATCTGACAGCATAAATCAGAATTGGACTCCCATAGCCGATGATCCTTGGTAACCTGATGTTTCTGCAGGTTTGGACGAACGTCAACTATATTGAGATCATACTGATTGATGAGCAATTCTTTGTACTCGAGGGTTTCTGTGAATAAATAACCCGTATTGATCAAATGAATTGGGTGTCGGGGTTGCACTTTATTGATCATGTGAAGCAAAACAACGGAGCTATTGCCAAATGAAGTAGTTACCAAAATTTTACCCGGATCAAATTCCTTAAAAAGGAGCTTTAACCTATCCAGATAAGTCAGATTGGTGTACTGATCGTTAATATCAGTCAGTGATGGGCTCTTCATCTTTTTTCTCCTTATGCTTATTGACCATCACTGATGTGATCTCATTAAGCTTTTCAACTTTGTATTGAAAATCTCCTTTGAGCTGATCACGAATGGTTTTGAGTTGGTCCAATAATTCTGGTGTGGAGTCTGGCAAGATCTCCTCAAGTGTTTGCCGAAAGCGTTTGGCAAAAGTTGGTGATTTACCATTGGTACTAATCCCGATCTTGAGATCACCTTTTTTTACAGTAGAACCCAAATAAAAGTCACAAAGGTCAGGAGTGTCTGCCACATTCGTGAGCAGCCTCAGTTTTCTAGCCTTCTTTTTTAGTCGCTCATGCAACGAATAATTATCAGTAGCCAATATCAAAAGGTCGGCATTTCTGAGATCTCTTCCCCTGACCTTGCGCACTATTAATGCTATGTTAGTAGACTGAGTAGCAATTTCCCTGATCCTGTCTTGGATCTGTGGAGCAATGACTTGCACCTTCGCATTGGGGTCATTTTTCAATAATGCCTCCAATTTCTCCAAACCAACATTTCCTCCACCCACAAGCACTGTTTGTATCTTGTTGAGCTTAAGAAATACCGGGAACAATAAATTGCCGTCGGTCTTTATTTCACTCACGCCACCTCAGTTTTTGCAGCTTCCCACCATTGATTGACTTGCTGCTGGTTGGATGCCAGGGCTGCTCCTTCCCCAAATATCAACAATGCTGGCGCTTCGGGCTGTTTTTCTTCTGCTATGGCCACAATATCGCTTACGGTTCCTTTGATTACATCTCCATCAGCATGAGAGCCTTTACTTATGATGGCTACAGGAAGATCACCACGCCCGTTTGAAGCATATGCCTCTGCGATCAGGTCCAATTTTCCCAGCCCCATAAAATAAAGGGTGGTTGGTGAGTAGCTGGCAGCATTCAGCACTTCTTCACTCAATGTTCCGTCTTTGGTAGTGGCAGTTACTACTGAGAAGCTTTGGTTCACACCTCTACAAGTAAGCGGTATTCCAAAGTACCCAGGAAGCATGATACTACTGATCCCCAAAACCACATCCACCTCTAGCCCATGTTTTTCAGCATAGGTTTTCTCCTCGAAACCTCGCCCAAACACAAATGAGTCACCGCCCTTTAGCCGAACTACATGACCCAGTTCCTTGGCATATTGAACAATGAGGTGATTAATGGTCTCCTGCGAAACAGACGACTTACCGGCTCTTTTACCAACAGGAATGTGCAATGCATCCGGAGCATAACTTAGCAACTCAGGGTCTACCAAAGCATCATATAATACTACGTCTGCAGACTGAAGGGCTTTCACTCCTTTCACAGTAATCAATTCCGGATCTCCTGGTCCTGCTCCAACTAATGTTACTCTTGAAATCTTTGTCATGATTACGCCTTGTAGAATTCGTTAATTACCAATTTATCCCCCTCACGATTTCCCCTTAATGCATTGATCGCGCTGAAGAAGGCATCTGCCTGGTCCAAATAAGCGGATGCGAAAGCCTCACCAGGTTCGTACTTGTTGATTTGTAGTACCAAATCAGCAAATGTTGATTCAAGACTCAACTCACCTGTTTCAACTACATGTGTCTGAAAATCCTCAATTATCCCCTGATGCGTGTTACACTGAAAATCCTTACTTAAAAGAATCGCCTTGGCTCCTATGACCAGTGTGTTGTAGCTGTAGTAAATGGAATCTGCCCATTTCGCTTCCGCAAATGTCTTTTTGGCATTTGCAAGACGATCTCCAGCATCATTAATGATGGTGCCGACCAAATCCAACATTACTCCGGCACACTCACCAACACCGATCTCTGGTATAAAGTCAGCCACTTTGCCCCAATCCTGATAGTCAACGTCTGCAAGAGTGTTGACATCAGCAAGATGCTTGAGCACATCATAGAAATAACGCTTGCCCTGACGTTGGAAATAGGCATTAAAATATTCACCTTCCGATGCATTCTCTTCATAGTTGTTCAAAACAACACGCACGGTCTCAGGAATTCGCTTTGTTGGTATTTTAATCACTTTTTCTGAAATATTCCCTTTGCCATCAGGGTCAACCCCTCCACCTAAAACCACTTGCATGGCTGGAGCTACCTTATCTCCATTCTTGATACTACTTCCGTGAAAACCGATCTGTGCTACCATATGCTGTCCACAAGAGTTCATACAGCCACTTATCTTGATTTTAATATTTTCCTCATCTACCAAATGTGGAAATTCATCTCTAATCAGGTTCTCCAACTCCACAGCCAGCGCGGTACTGTTGGTCACGCCAAGGTTACAGGTGTCTGTACCAGGGCAAGCCGTAACATCTGCCAAGGTGTCAAAACCAGGCGCCGCAAACCCGAGCTTTTTCAGTTCGTTGTAAACCGCTGGGATACTTTCAGCTCTTACATACTTGATCAGCAATCCCTGATTCAACGTGAACCTTATGTCATCTGCTGCATATTGTCTGACAATATCTGCTAAAATTCTAGCCTCTGGTGACTTGATATCCCCAAGGGGAATCCTAACTTTCACTGCGTAAAATCCTTCCTGTTTTTGCTCGAAAACATTCGTCTTGAACCAAGTATTGTATTGCTCATCCGCCGTAAAATCCTCAACTGTCAGTAATGATCTATCTTCTGGAACATTAGTGATTACCTTCTTCGTATTGATCTTATAAGTTTGGTGCTTCAGTGATTTTCGTTCTTCCTCTATTAATTTCATAAAGCCATCAAGACCAATCCCCTTTTTCGGCTCGATCAAGTATTTCAATCTTGCTTTATGTCTTCTTTCACGCTCGCCATATCGATCAAAAACTCTCAGGCCAGCTTCAATGAAAGGAATCAATTCATCCTGCGGTAAAAACTCATACGCCATCTGCCCCATAAATGACTGTGCTCCAAGTCCACCCCCAACGATTACTTCAAAACCGTGACTACCATTTTTGATTTTTGGGATAAACCCGAAATCATGAATGTATGTGAAAGCAGAATCACTTCTGGATGATGAGAAAGCAATCTTCACTTTCCTGCCCATTTCCTGGCAAACTGGATTCCTCAAGAAGTACTCAAACACTCCCTGGGCATATGGGGATACATCAAATGGCTCATCCGGGTCAATTCCTGCAAACGGTGAAGCTGTAACGTTTCTCACTGTGTTACCGCAAGCTTCCTTCGTGGTTACTCCAACCGCCTCCAGCGCCTCCCACATTTCAGGAGTATCCTCCAGCTTCACATAGTGCAACTGAATGTTCTGTCTAGTGGTGAGGTGCAAATTGCTGTTAGTATATTTTTCTGACAAGTCCGCCACAGTTTCCAACTGATCAGCAGTGATCTTCCCAAAGGGCAACTTCAGACGGAACATCTGAACGCCTTGCTGCCGCTGCCCATATACGCCTCTGGCAAGCCTGAATGCTTTGAATCGCTCTTCAGGAATTTGTCCAAGCTTAAAATCCTGGATTTTATCCTTTAACTCCTGAATATCTGCTTGCGCTTCTTTTGTGATTGTTTTGGTACTCATAATCATTTCTTTGTTTGGCATAAAAAAAGCCCCAGTTTTCAATTTACCGGGGCTCTATTTTATGTTAAGTTTTTTATCGCTTAATAATGGATTCCCCAGTATCTATGTACACATACAGCATGCACAGCACAAACAAATACATGTACAACATGCTACTGAGATTCTGATTTGATTTAAGGATTTTAAAGACATTGATTTATTGGTTGTTGAGTAATAAGTACGGGTTAATGAAGTAATGGGGATGATTACTTACAGCAACAACAACACATACACCCTAATAGGTGATTTCTGTCTCTAAATGGTGATTTGAATGTTCTAAAAATTGATTTCATAACTTAATTAATTCATATTTTCCGACGTAACACTCGTCACTTCAGACAGGAATTAGCACCTTAAACATTGCTTTTAGGTTGCTAGCGCTTCTTAGAGCCTGTCTCTCCACGCTTCTTTATAAATCAATTACTACTGAATTGATACCCCAAAGGTGAAACAGAAATATCAAACTTCAAAACATATCAGACAATATTGCAGTCTGAATTTCTGAAAAACTTCAATTCCCCAAAGAAAAAATGGTCAAACTGGGTTTTCACCATTCAATCATTACTTCACATCAATACATTCATTCCAGAAGATATTCCTCAATATTTTCAGTAAGACGGATTACCAAAAAAAATATTCATATCGATCAGATGTCCCTCTCACAGATTCGTCTTTTAACTTATCGGAAGCCTTTGAAAATGGGGTGTTCTCTACAACCACTGATGAAGAGGTTCTCTTTCTTTTTAGCATTTACGATACTTTTGTATCAACCTGTTTCAGGATGCGACTTTTGCCCTGACAATACTCCGACTGTGGCCAAATCAACCGCACCGCTTAACAAAAACGACGTTACAGTGACTTAATCCACCTTTACGGTCAACAAATTAAGGTCTACACTAAAAATATTACAATTTACACTAGACAAATTCATATTTACACTGGAAATATTCCTATTTACCATGGACATATTCCTATTGACATTCAAAAGATTTGGTTTTACAATCAAAAAATCCATTCTGACTCCAATAAAGCGCCAGCTCTCAGTTAAAATTTCCGTGTTGGATTGGGGTTGTCAGCAAAGCAGCTTTTCATTTAATTCGAATCTAAAGCCGGGGGAGACTAACAATAGACCGGAGCATATTGTATAGACCCAGCCTTGACCGGGTTAAAAAAGCAGGATGCCTCACTGCCTTTAGCTAGCTTGTTGGGGACAACATCAACAAGCACGGAGGAGGTGATTTTTTAAAAGATTTACTTTATCAAGCAAAATACAACTATGATTTTGCAATCAATAGGCCCTTACAGCAACTCCCTTCATGTAATTGACAAAAGCCTTATTTACTACCCGATTACCTCCTGGTGTTGGGTAATCTCCTGTGAAGTACCAGTCGCCTATGTGCCCGGGACATGCTTTGTGTAGATTCTCTACTGTTTGGTAGACTACTTCCAGCTCCGCTTTCATCCCCTTAGGCCGCACTATATCCGTAATTTTTGCGGAAACTTCGTCATAGGTGAAGGGCTCATAGAGTTCTTTTACATAATTGGGCTGCCTTTTATCTCCCGCAGCAGCAAGGCACTTTTCAAAAACTTCATCGAGCAAGTACTCCTTATTATGTTCTTTCAGTAAAGCCAATACCGCTCTGAAAGCAACAAATTCCTTCATTTTACTCATATCAATCCCGTAGCAATCCGGGAACCTGATCTGGGGAGCTGAGGACACAATCACTACCTTCTTTGGTTCCAACCGGTCCAAAAGTGTGAGAATGCTCTTTTCCAGCGTAGTACCACGCACAATAGAGTCGTCAATAATTACAAGGGTATCTTTATGCTTATTGATCACTTCAAAAGTGGTATCATAAACGTGAGCCACCAGATCGTCCCGATGGGCATCATCGGTAATGAAAGTTCTAAGCTTAGCGTCTTTCAAAACCAACTTCTCAACTCTTGGCCTAAAAGATAGCAGCTCCTCTAGCGAATCTGCACTTGGCTTTTTATCTAGGATAATATCTTTTCTCTGTCCGATCAGGTAATTGTCAATACCCCTAAGTAATCCCAAAAAGGAAGTTTCTGCGGTATTTGGGATATAGCTGAAGACGGTGTTTTTCAAATCTGAATTCACTGCCCGCAACACACTTGGAATCAATAATTCTCCAAGCTTTCTTCTTTCGTTATAAATGTCAGGATCAGTTCCTCTTGAGAAATAGATTCTTTCAAACGAACAAGACTTCTTTTCACGAGGTTGAATGAATTGTTCTTCCCTGTAGCTACCATCCTTATCAATGATCAATGCATGTCCGGGCTTAACCTCCTGGATATCTGTATAGTTGCACTCAAATGTCGTTTTGATTGCCGGCTTCTCAGACGCCACCACCACCACATCGTCATCGGCATAATAGTACGCAGGCCTGATCCCATTGGGATCTCGTGCCACAAAAGCAGCTCCGTATCCCACCATACCAGTCATCGTGTACCCACCATCAAAATCGCGACATGATTTTTCGAGAACTCTTCTCAGGTCTATTTCATTTTCGATGATCTCAGTAATTTGTTGGTTGGTCTTTTGCCCTCTATACTGATCAAAGATGGCCTGGTTGGCTTCATCCAAAAAGTGCCCGATCTTCTCCATCACGGTCACTGTATCCACTACTTCTTTTGGGTGCTGCCCAAGGGTTACCAGCTTTTCAAAAAGATCATCAACATTGGTCATGTTGAAATTTCCAGCCATTACAAGGTTTCGGCTCCTCCAGTTGTTCTGCCTGAGGAAAGGATGACAGCTCTCAATACTATTCTTACCGTGAGTTCCGTATCTCAAATGACCCAACCATACTTCACCCGTAAAAGCAAAGTGCTCCTTCATCCAATTGGCATTGAAGAAGTTTTCCTTTCCTTCCCTTTGGGCTTTGTTATATTTCTTGCTGATTTTACCAAAAATCTCCTCGATCGGTTGCTGCGCAGTGGTTCTATAGCGACTGATGTACCGGGTACCTGGGGGCATGTCAAGTTTAATATTGGCTATGCCAACTCCATCCTGTCCACGGTTATGTTGCTTCTGCATTAAGATGTACATCTTTTTTGCAGCATAAGCGGGCGAGCCATACTTATCGATGTAGTACTGGAGTGGTTTTCTAAGACGAAGCAATGCCACGCCACATTCGTGTTTGATAGGGTCGCTCATGGATCAATTACCAATCAATGAATTTAATATTATTTGCAATGTTATTCAATAAATCCGGGCTAAAGAACAACCATAACACTATGATTGTGAAAATAGTTGCTATTATCCGCTGACTGACGGATGAACGAGAATTATTTGGTAATTGAGATTCTTTTAAAAAAATCTGAAATGGTATTTTCAGGTAAAAAAACAGGGAAACAACCACGCTAAGTACGCCAACCAGTAAGTAGGTTAAAATGAAAGAATCATTAACACTTTGGTAGTATTCCCACATAGCAGTGAACAAATAAAACTTGATTGTAAACCCGGCAGTTGGTGGCAACCCTACGAGGGCAATCATGATTAGCAAAACCAATCCTCCAATGTAACTTTCGGTTCTGGCCAGTCCGGAAAAGTCAGAAATTTCCGTTTTCCCTTGTTCTTCAAAAAGTGATATGAGATAAAATACAGTAACATTCATCAAGGCGTATACTACTGCATACCAAACAAACGCAGTGGAACCTGTTTCATATGGTATCAGTATAGCGGCCAAAAGGAACCCGGAATGAGCAATGGCCCCATATGCAATCATGCGCTTTACATTGGATTGGCCCAAAGCTCCGAAAGTGCCTAAAACAATCGTTGCAATACCGGTGATAGAAAGAAAACTGTAAAGCCAATACTGTTCGAAAATATCTACTGCAAACAGCAAACGATGAAGTAAAACAAAAGCACCAATCTTTGGTAAAACTGTCAAAACAGCAACAGCATCAGTCGGAGCTGCCTGATAGGTGGTTGGTACCCATATGTGAAAAGGAATCACACTCACTTTAAAGAGCAGAGCCCCAATAAATAGTACCAGAGCAACATTGAGTAGCAAAGGCTCAGATACCAGTGAAAAGTCCATAGCTGAAATGGTCAGGGTGCTGGTGTAGCCATAAATAATGGAAGCACCATACAGGGCCAACGCGGAGCTAACTCCTCCAAATATCAAATACTTCATTCCCGCCTCAAACGATTTCTTTTCAAAATCGAAGTTGGTAATGATGTATGATGAGAAAGAGGTTAATTCTATCACCATGTAAATAACTAGCAGGTTATTGGCAGAGAGCATCAGACAGCTTCCCAAGACGATAGAAAGAATCAGAAAGTAAAATTCTGACTTATGTCTGGATGCAGTGGGGAAGAAGACAATCCAAATGGCACTAAAACCAAACAACAGTTTTAAAATGTTGCCTATAGAATCAATGACCAGACTCCCAGTAAAGATCGCGATAGATTCTGTATTGGTTGGTGTGACCATCATGGCGGCCAGCAGGATCAATGCAAACAATGCCTGTATGATAGCAATCCTTTTGATCACCAATCCCGCGATTAGCAAGAGCATAGCTCCTCCGGCTATTACCAGCTCAAAAGAAAGCCAGCCAAGGTCACCTAAAATTTGATGAAGCTGATCTGTGAGCATAGGTTACTGACTTAAAAACATTTGGCCTTGGCTCATCAGACTATCCACAAAAAAGGTTACTGAATTCTCTATAGGCCCCAATAAAATGGATGGAAAAACTCCCAGGATAACCACCAAAACTGCCAATGGCACTAACATTAACCATTCTCTGGTTGATATATCCAGCATTTTCGCATCCCAACTTTCTTCCCTCGTCCAATAGTTGCCAAAAAACATGCGTTGAAGGGTCCAAAGGTAATAGGCAGCAGAAATGATAATTCCCAGTACTGCCACTATTCCGATCCATCTGGAAAAGACACCATTCGTTGATTCGGCACCAATAGCCCCGATCAATACGAGCACTTCACCTACAAACCCTGAAAGACCTGGTAAACCGAGTGAAGCAAAAAAGAACAATACCACAAAGAAGGTGTACTTAGGCATTTTGCTTGCCAGGCCACTCACATTCTCAATTTGACGATCATGTGTACGATCATAGATCACTCCCACAAGAAGGAACAGTGCTCCTGAGATGAATCCATGAGAAACCATTTGAAATACCGAACCCGAGACTCCTTCTGATGTAAGTGCAGCTAAACCAAGTAATACAAATCCCATGTGTGAAACAGAAGAATAAGCGATTAACTTTTTTAAATCAGTTTGCGCCATGGCAACCAAACCTCCATAAATAATGGAGACCAGGCCAATAATGGCAACAGGCATTGCCAGTTCTATGGCTATATCAGGGAAAATAGAATAGCAAATCCTAAATAGTCCATAGCCACCAACTTTCAGCAGGACCCCGGCAAGTAATAAGGAGATAGCTGTAGGTGCCTCTACGTGTGCATCGGGCAGCCATGTATGAAATGGCACAGCCGGCAACTTGATGAGAAATCCGAGTAGCAAAAAAATAAATGCCCATGACCGAAGCGATACCCCCCAAATAGCATAGTTTGATTCAGGAGAAAGCAATGAGTTCAGGAGATAATTTCCATCCATCATATGAACCAGGCTGAAGGTGTTGACCTGAATACCAAACTCATTTATTTCTCCAACAGAAAGGTAAAGACCGATCATCACTACAAGAATGAACAATGATCCCAGTAGCGTGTAAAGGAAAAATTTGATGGAGGCGTAAGACCTTCTCGGGCCACCCCAAATGCCTATGAGAAAGAACATAGGCAATAACATGAATTCGAAAAAGACATAGAAAAGGAAAAAATCCAATGCTACAAAACAGCCAACAAGACTTCCACTCAGTATCAGATATAAAATGAAATACCCTTTTACCTTTTCTTCAAGCTTCCATGATGAGATCACCCCAATCACCAAAAGCAAAGTACTCAGCACCACCAAAGGCATGCTGATTCCATCCACTCCCACGAAATAGTCAATTTGAAGAAGGCCAAGTGTCCCCAATTTGAGGGTAATCCAGGGCACTAATTCTGTGAATTGAAAAGCATCCGCCCAACCCTGAGGAACGAGACTTCCATCGAAACGGACAAAAAGGATAATGCTTAACACCAACTGACAACAAGTGGCTACCAAAGCAATGGATTTTATCACTCCTTTTAGATGACTCGGCAATATGCCAATCACCAGCGCCGCAACAAATGGCAAAAAGATCAACCAACTAAGCAGGTAACTCATATTGTTCACTTAAAATTGAAACCAGAGAATTAGGATCAATAAAATTGTGATCATCCAAACCAACTGATTTTGTACTTTCCCGGATTGGATACCGGTAAACATATTTCCTATTCCTTTCGAAAGCCAGGCAATAAAATTAACGAGACCATCGATGATTTCCCGATCGATAATGGCCAGTACCTTACTCAGCACTACAGACCAAACCCCGGCGGAGTTAACACATCGATCAATGATTTTCACATCAACCCATTTGGCAAGGTTAACCAAAACCGAGTAGCCTTTAGCCATCTGATCATAGATTGGCTCTATATACCAACTCTGGTATGAGATTGATCCATACCAGGTGTGCGGAGCGGAGGCATTCTTAAAATCCGTTACTCGTGTACTCTTTGGGCCAAAAAACATATAAGCGATGGCCAATCCAGCTACAGCTAGTGCTATTGACAATACCATCGTGTACATTGGTATATTCCCAGAAGCAGGTTCGGAGAATTCTCCAAACATGAAGCCGGAAAGCCACCATCCATTGGCATCAAGTGGGTTCAATGCATGTAAAAACCAAACTGAACCTACTGCCAACAAAATCAATGGCATCTTCAAAGTAAACATTGGCTCCATTCCAATCAATTTCTTCACCGCAGATCGAGGACTGCCAAAGAATACTAATAAAATCTGCCTTCCGATATAAATCGGGGTAATCAAAGCAGTAATAAAAGCCATATCAGAGACAGCATAGGCCATCCAGTACCCATTGTTGGATTGACCGGCTGCCCAAATCCAGGCATTGGTTAAAATACCTTCCTTTGATAAAAACCCTGAGAAAAAAGGCAACCCGGAAAGTGCCAGGCCACAAATAACAAATGATATAAATGTAATAGGGAGCATCTTACGTAGCCCACCCATTTGTCGCATATCCTGTGTGTCAAAAGAATGGTCGTCATGATGCAGCCGATGATAGTAATGGATGACAGCACCTGCACCCAGAAACAATCCAGCTTTGAAGAAAGCGTGTGTCCAGAGATGAAATAAAGAAGAATCAGCTGCACCAACACCAATCCCCATCACCATGTATCCAAGCTGAGAAATAGTGGAGTAGGCCAGTACTTTTTTAATGTCAAATTGTGAAAGTGCCGCAACAGCCGCCATCAAAGCTGTAAGAGCTCCAATGACTGCTATGACACTCAATACTACGGGGGTCAAAATAGGAGCTACTCTTACCAACAGATATACTCCAGCTGCTACCATGGTAGCGGCATGAATTAGCGCAGAAACTGGTGTTGGGCCTGCCATTGCTTTTGGTAGCCACCCGAAAAAAGGAAATTGAGCAGATTTGCCCAATGCCCCGATCATCAAGCCAAAGCCAGCTAGATTTACAATGAACGAAGCTGGCTGACCGGTCATTTCAGAGAGAAATGGCTGACCTAACTCTGTAATCATCAAAATCACGCCAATCAAGAGTCCGGCATCAGCTACCCGGTTGACCATAAAGGCTTCCCGTGCCGATTTTGCCTTAACCTGATCTGCAAACCAAAACCCAATCAGCAAATAGGACGAAAACCCTACTAATTCCCAAAACACAAACAATAACAGCAAATGATCAGCCAGTAGCAACCCAAGCATTGACGTTGTGAAAAACCCGAGCTTTGCATAATATCTATGAATTGCGGGATCACTTTTTAAATAATGCGCAGAAAACAGGTACACCAACAAGGAAATGAAATAAACCAGGCAAACTAGCACCGCCGAAATGTGGTCCACTCTCCAACCTAAAGTAAAGCCAGGCATCCACTCCCACCGAAGGGTAACTGGTGTGTCCCTACATAACAATAGCAGCAAGACACTGACAACCGCTCCAGGCAGCATACCTACAAGCGATACTTTCGCAGCATGTTTCACCCCGGTGAAATAGGCCACCAAACCTCCCAGCAATGGAAGCATTAGGGTTAGGGTGATATAAAGGGTCTTACTATCCATTTAATGCTCTAATGTATCGAGATCATCAAGATCCGAAGACTCATAGTTTTTGTAAATATTGAGTAATATCGCTAGGGCAATGGCTGCTTCAGCAGCAGCAATAACCACTGAAAATATGGCGAACACTTGACCATCAAGAGCGGCGTTACTCCTCGAAAAAGCAACAAGGTTGAGGTTAGCAGCATTCAGCATCAACTCAATTCCAATCAACACAAAAATTGTATTTTTTTTGATGAGTACGATCAAAAGACCGGCACAAAGCAAGAATGCAGACAAGATCAGGTAATAAGTTAGTGGGATGACAGTCATATGTTTCCTGATTTTTTTGCCAGATACGCCGACCCAACAAGTGCTACCAGCAATAAGAAAGCAATGATTTCAAACCCTAGAAGGTAATCAGTAAGAAACATTATACCGACCGTTCGTACCTGATCTGATGGAAGAGATTCCTGAGAAGCCCAGGTTAAGCCGGAACTTGTGATGAGGGCCATCAAAAAACCAAGAACAACAAGAAATATCAAGCCACCAAGCAGTGTGTTTCTATGTCCAGAAAACACGCCCTCCTGATTCATTCTCTTTGTTAACATAATTCCAAATATGAGCAATACAACCACTCCACCTGCATAAATCAATATTTGCACTACTGCCATCAGCTCTGCATTGAGCAAAACATAAATGGCTGCCAGGCCTAAAAAGGCAATGACCAAAGCGAAGGCTGCTCGAATAATATTCCTGGTGAAAATCAAGAAAATTACAGGCAAAACCACCATTATGGTAAAAAAAGCAAATAAGATCTCAGCTATCTCCATCTTCGTCTTTAGGCTTCTTGCGTATTACTGGCCTGGGCCTGAACTTTGGTTTTGGCTTATCGGATTCAGCCTCCTTCTTTTCTTCCTCCTCAGAAGCCTTCATCTTAGGCTTTATCACAGGTTTTGATGATGCATCCCCTTTGGCACCAATTTTAGGTTTCATTACTGGCTTGGGCTTTTTAGCCCCTTGCCCTGAATCTTCAGGCTCCTCAGTCTTCGGCTTAATAACTGGCTTTCCACCTACTTTGGGTTTCATAGCAGGCTTGGCACCAACTGGTTTAGGCCTCATAGGTTTCGGCTTCACGGTTGGCTTGACCGTCCCAACATCACCCTCTGGAGAAGAAGCTTTTGCTTCTGCCTTTTTTGCTTCATGAGCTGCCAGTTCCTGACGCTTCTGAGCAATGTCAGCCAGACTCATGTCCGCAAAAGAGTATACATGATCATTCACATCATACTCACTAAAGTCATAGACCTTGGTCATGGTGAGGCACTCTGTTGGGCAAACAGTAGTACAAAGACCGCAGAAGCAGCATTTGCCCATGTCTATATCAAACTTGGCAGCATGTATTCTTTTTGGAGTACCGTCAGAAGTCACTCCATAAGTCTCAGGCGCTTTGATTGCATCGATATCAATACAATCAACGGGGCAAACTTTTGCACACTTATCACATACAATACAATCATCGATTTCATTGTGAAGGCGATACCGGGCATTATCAGGCACTGGGAGAGATTCATAAGGATATTCCAGTGTGACAATTCCTTTGTCGATATCAAAATACGTTTCATCCTCCACTCCTATCGGTTTTCTTGATTGACGAGCCTCAGTAAGATACTTAAGCGTCAACCTCAATCCTGAACTAAGAGTGCCGAATGCTTCTTTTATGTTTTGAAAATAAGTGCTCATAATATCCACAGTTTCCAAATCCCAACAATAAACAACAAGACTATGGCCGCAGGGGTCAGATATTTCCACGAAAGTGACATCAATTGATCCACTCTAAGGCGCGGATAGGTCCACCTGACCACTATTTGCAAAAAGATGAAGAATATTGCTTTGCTAAACAGCCAAAACACGCCCCAAACCGGCCCGGTGGTCCAATTGGCGAGGGCAACACTCCCAACGTTTGGCAGTGGTGTATTCCATCCCCCGAAAAATAAGATTGCCGTAAGAAACGACACCAGGAGCATCATGGCATATTCCGATAACATAAAAAGTCCCCATCTAAACCCACTATACTCAGTGTGATATCCTCCGATTAGTTCCGACTCTGACTCAGGTAAGTCAAAAGGAACGCGATTGGACTCAGCCAACCCTGATATAAAAAATATCAAAAACACCACCCACATGAATGGCATGGTGAAAACATTCCATGCCAGAAAACCTCCAACCTCGGTTACTTCTAATGATTTTATTCCTAAAAAATATTGATGACCAGATGACAAAATACCCTGATCAAAGCTAATTACCTGAAGGTCTAATGTCTGGTGGTACATCGTCACAGCCAACACCGCAAGACCAAGTGGGATTTCATAAGACACGATCTGAGCAGCGGATCTCATGGCACCATAAAGTGAGTATTTATTGTTCGAGCCCCAACCTGCCATCAGGATGCCCAACACATCGATTGAAACGATGGCCAAGAGAAAAAAAACACCTATTGAAAACCCAGCACCTTCAATAGAATCATTGAGCGGAAAAGTTGAGAATCCTGCAAACGTTGCCCCAAAGACCACAATAGGCGCGGCGAGGAAAAGTGCCTTGTCGGCAGCCTTAGGCCGAATGTCCTCTTTTTGCAACATCTTCAATAAATCCGCAACAGTTTGAAACAACCCCACAGGACCAACTTCCATAGGGCCAAGCCGGTTTTGAATGAAGCCAGCAATCTTCCGCTCACCGTACACACCGATGACCACAAAGCCAAGTAGGAAGGGTAGAAATACTAAAAATGTAATCATTCTGAAAGCAACCCGGTTCTGTGAAAAAAGTTGATGCGCTAAGTTATACGATGACCACCACAACGAGAAAGGAAAAAGACTTAGGATCGAAAGAAACAGTGGAAGAAAGCGAGATTGACCAAATTCAGGTTGTATTTTTTGGTAAATTGAGCGCCCAATCGCAAAATTCTTTGGACTATGCAAAATAACATCATTGTCATGGGAGTTTCTGGCAGTGGCAAATCCACCATTGGCCAAATGATCGCCTCTGAGCTCAACATACCGTTTCTTGATGCCGATGACTTTCATCCGGAAGCCAACAAACAAAAGATGGCCAAAGGAGAGCCTCTTAATGATCAGGACAGGCTACCCTGGCTTCAGGCTTTGCAGGAGAAACTCGCATCAGCGGAGCGGGTAGTATTGGCATGCTCGGCTTTAAGGGATTCTTACAGAATGATCCTTGATCCGGACTCAAAATTGACCTGGATCTATCTAAATGGTTCCAAAGAGTTGATTTACAAAAGAATGCGGGCTAGGAGCAATCACTTCATGAAAGCAGATATGCTGGACAGTCAATTTACAACACTTGAAGTACCTGAAAACGCAATTGAGATCTCAATCGATCAATCTCCCGAGGAGATGATCCATGAAATTTTATCCAGGATTTCTACTTCTTAATGACTTTTCTAATGACTGATTTTTGCTCTAACAGCACCTGGACGAGATAGACACCTGGCTCCCAATTAGCGGGTACGTTCGGGCTATTACCAGCATGGACCAACTGGCCTGACAAGGTGAAAACGGAAATACGCACTGGGCTATGCTTCAAGACATCTGGAAACTTAATAATCATCACCTCTGCAATAGGGTTTGGAACAATGGCAATGGACTGAAAGGGGTCAATACCTAATCCCAAAATTTCAAATTCTTGAGAGAATACTTCACAAAATCCCCCTGGGTTAGACAAGGAAACCTTATAGACGCCAGCTTGAAATTCTAATGACTCTGTGTTAGCATCGGAAATGACCTCACCATCCAAGTACCAGGTTATTTCAAAATCAGTGTGTTCAATTGCCAATAAATCACCTGTACGCCTGATTTGTGGTACATCAGGAGTTTCATAGGTGAAATCAATCTCGACTTCCTCTGTTCGTTCACATCCATTCGCATCCACTACTCTTACAGTGTAAATACCTTCTTCAGAAATCATCACCACATTGCCTTCCAATGACTCATCATCAAGAAAATAACTCAACTCGCCAAATCCACCAGTAGCACTAAGTGAGAGTGTACCTTCATCACCTTCGCAGTTTAAGCCTGCAAATTCAACAGATAATTCAATTGCTTCTGGCTCCGTCACTGTTGCCTGGGCAATAGCCTCACACCCATTTTCATCCACTACTTTTATCTCATAGTCACCCGCTCCAATTTCAATAACTGGTGACGAATACGTAGCCTCGTTGATGAGGTAAGTAAATTCACCGGTACCCCCTACAGCTGTTAAAGAAAGTGTTCCTTTACCTTCTGCACATTTAGCGTTTGTTGTTTCATAATCGAGGCTAATAGGTTCTGGCTCACTTAACTCAAACGATTCTGCGTATTCACATCCATTGGATGTTTTATGAATTAAAATCTCATGTGTACCTCCGGCCAACCCCGTTGCTTTGTGCGCTGGGAGAAGAACACCATCTACAGAATATTCATATTCATCGTTGCCAGATACATCGAATGTTGCAGAACCATCCATGGCCCCGTTACAGCTTACGTCCTCAAGTTCCATGGACAGGCTATTTGCAATCAGTTCTACATTTTTCGTCAAAATCCTCCCCTTTGAATCCCTCACCATGACTGTGTAAGTACCCCCTTGTAAATCCAAAAATTCGTACTCATTAACAAATGACTCACCATCAATACTGTATTCATAAGACTCTGATCCGCTTACTCTAATCCGAAGTGTGGCATCATCCGACCCAACACATGACTCTAAAGAAACTTCAGTGGTAAAATTGGAAGTCAAAGCAATATTGTCGATATAGAGATTGTTCCCATAACCATTGATTGATTTGAACGCCAATTCATAAACGGATAGATTATCCGGCACTTCGAAACTGATTGTTCTATTTTTCCATTGACTTGCTACTGGTTTAAATGACCCAGTTTGTGGGGAGGTGGTAGCCAAACCCGGGCCACTTGCAGACCAAAGTGTTGTCCACTCGGTATCACAATCACCCTTATAGACTAATGCAAGGCCATCCGAATACTCCTGGTTATAATAGGTGTAGGCATAGTCAAAAGTCAATTCGTAGGTAGTGGAGAAGGTATTGTCGATGGAGTTGAGAATCAAATAATCCTCCTGGCCAATAGATTCATAATTGAAAAAGTCAACAAAAATGGAGAAACTCCCTTTTGTGGACACTGTATTGGTTCGCTCAAAAGTGAGGCCATTATCTTTATTTTCCACCTTGAAGGAACTGTTTGTCTCAAAGCCAACACTGGTTTTTATTAGGTTTGAAACAGGTGGAGCGGTTACATTCACATGATCAGGAATTAGTAATGTATCAGCCAAATCACCGTTTCCTTTTACAATGAGTCTCACATCAAAAGTACCTCCGGTTTCATACAGAACCATAGGACTTTGATCAGAAGATACTTCTGGGGTTCCTCCTTCAAAATACCAAAACCAACTCTCTGCCCCGATAGACTTATCAGTAAATTGAATATTAACACCGGCACAAACTTCATTCACATTTTGATCAAAATCCGCTACAACAGCCTTTGAAATCAAGTAGGAGCGGAATTCATCGTAAGCTGCATCCATTCTCGAAAATTGCTCCGTACTAAATACATCCCTACACTCTTTGCGTGCATAGGACATGATATTTCTAGGGTCTGGCTTGAAGGCTGCTCCGTTGGCATCTTTGGCATTGCCGGTATAGACACAACTGCTATTGACATTGTTAAAGCTCAATAGCGGATCTGCAGGCGTATCGCATATCTCATCTCCAGCAGTGGTGCAGTTGCTCCCGTTTACCAATTCATCGGTCAGCTGTGAGTTATCCTTGCCATGAGTATGATAAAGCGTAAAAAAATGGCCAATCTCGTGTGGCAACGTGGAGCCATTAATCGCACAGGAATTGTCCATAAGGATCCGGTCTGGCCCTCCAGGAAAGTAGGCATACCCACAATAGGTGCCCTGGTTGTCCCCTACGGAGTTGGTAAAGTAGATATTGATCACATTGTTCACATCATACTTTAATCCCATAGCGGATTCATCAGCGGTATTAAAGTCGAAATACTTGGTGCTTAATATCTCATTGGTTTCGGCAACAAAAAATTGGATATTGGCACTGGCATAATAGTCATTGACCACCTCAATGGCATCTGACAATTGTAGCTCGGTGAGCCCACCTACTCCGTTATCTTTTCTGATAATGTGTGCAACAATTCCTACTCTGCGCAGCGTTGCATCATATTGTCTTGAGCTTCTAGCAAGTGACGGGTCAAAACTGCTGAGGATTTCTTTCTGCTTTTTGGTAATGCGGGTTCCACACTCCGTGCTCTGGCTAAACGCAAGTGTTGTACTTAATAAAAGCAGGAAAACAAAGCTCTTTCTCATATCCCTAGCCAGGCATCCAGCCCACGATTACATTTCCATGGTAATTAACCTCAATTCCATTTTCAAACTTTACATCATTAAGGACAAAATTCATTTCGTAAGGTTTGCCCTGTTGGTACAATTTAAAATTTTCTTCTGTTAAGGTAACTATGCAGCTGCCACTAATCGAATTAAAACGCTCCAGTTCTTTAGGTGAACTATCCAGTCTAATATCGTTGCATAATATTTTTGAGACATTGCCATCAAATCGTGCATATTCAACCAACAAATTCTCTTTGCTCAAATCGAAATGATTTTCACCAGACTTAAGCTCCACAGACAGTCTTGCTATGTGTAAGTACTGATCGTTTCCTGAAGTTAGGACAAAGGCATGGAAATTACCACAGCCAACCATTGAATCCTGTAGGATCAGGGATTCCTGAGATTTGCAACTCAACAGTAATAGCACTGCAGTAGCCAGAAATAAGGCTTGTTTAATGATGGCGGACACCTGACAAATCTACAAATAACCCGTCAGATTACAATGCACCCCTACTCAGCTTGTCCGGGTAATGTTGTGTTTTGGAAGAGTCAGTTTATAAAGAGAAGCAACCTGAGAAAACCCCGGCAATCAATTCAATTGTGTTTCTTTCATCTTTTCGAAAAGTGGCAACCAAACAGTAAATGTGGAGCCTATACCTTCGTTGCTTTCTACCTCTACCTTGCCCTGGTTCATTTCTATAAACTCATAAACTAGCTGCAAGCCAAGGCCCAGCCCTCTTTCTCCTGCAGTGCCATAGGTGCTTTTTTGCTCAGGAAGTCCCCATAGTTTTTTCAACTTCTCGGTTGGCATCCCAACCCCCGTATCATATACCCGGATCAGTGCATAACCATCCTCCTGAATGGCCGTCAACCCAACTTTTCCTCCGGGCTCTGTGAACTTCAATCCATTATTGACGAGGTTGCGGAGAATGGTCATGGTAGTATTTCTATCCGCCCAAAGGTAGATTTGCTCATCAATCCTTGCAGCCAGTTCTATTTGCTTGCCCCTGGCCATGTTATCAAGGGTTTCTACAAGTTCTTTTGACATTTCATTTAGACTCAACTTCTCTGGCACATTGGGAAAGTGGCCTTGCTGCTGCATGGCCCAACTTAGAAGATTATCGAGCAGGTTGGTCAACCGATCTACTGATTGATCTATATCATCGGCCACCTCCAGCAATTCCTCAGGGTTTTTGGTCTCCACAAAAAATTTGATCAGGTTACTTACCCCGTGAAAGGAGTTTATCGGGCCACGAAGATCATGCGATATGATCGAGAAAAAACGATCCTTGGTCTGGTTAAGTGTTTCAAGCGACTTTTTTTGACTTTCTAACACGGCATTGACCCTTGCTTTGGATTTATAGTATGAGAAAGTAACCAATGCCAAAATCGTTAAAATGGCTGCTATGATGATAGCAGTAATGATGATGATCCGTTGATTTTTTTGCTGTATAGTAAGTAGATCAACTTCTGCCTGCTTCTTGGCCAATTCAAACGCACTTTCCAGGTTTTCTATCTGCGTATAGATTTCATCATTGGAAATACTGTCTTTAAGCGCCACATACTGTTGATGGTATTTATAAGCGAGATCGTAATCTGAGCTCATGGCATATATATCAGCCAGGCGAAGGCTGTTGTCCCTAATCTCAGCTTTCAATCCATATCTTGTGGAGATACTCATACTTGAATCGGCAAACATTTTAGCCGTTCGCAGCAAGCCATCTTTCTGGTAGATCTCAGCCATGTAAGAGAGAAATATTGCACTTCCATAATGATCTCCAAGCTTTTCCAGCTCAATGATGGACTCCCTGATATAGTTTTCAGCCTGCACTAAATTCCCCAACTCAGCCTGCACCAACCCAATGTTTCCAAGGTTATACGCCAAACCAGAAGGGTCATTGCCCATTTTTTTATAGATATTCCGAGATTCCTCAAAGGCCACCAAAGCTGAATCATACACGCCAGACACGTAATACTCATCGCCCATGTTGAGCAGGATATTGGCAAGCAATGCACTGTCTTCATCACTGAGCCAATCAATCGCTTTTTTATAATAGATAATTGAATTGGTATGATTGCCAAGTAGAGAATAAACGTCTGCCAGCGCTGTGTTTGCCGCGGCAATTCCCTTGGTGTATTGTGCTTTTTCAGCGTAGTTCAGAGCCTTGAAAAGTGAATATATGGCAATATCGAAATCCCCGGTCAACCGATAGGCCTGCCCCTGGTTCAAATAGGCATGATGCATGTACCTGGTATCTTTGGACTTGTTAGCTTCTGCAAGAAGCAAATCCGCATATTTCAACTTGATTCTAGGGTCATTTTGGTTGTTGGCAATGAGGGCAAGTAATCGAAACCTGGCCGTATCATTTTCGCCCAGTGATTCATACACCAGCACCAAACTATCAGCCACGGTCTGATTTTGTGCGTTCGCCATCAATGTAGTGGCTAGCATCAGACAAATAGCACCAATATATTTGGGGAAAGCGGTCATGGCAATAGAAAGGTAATTACTTTAGGTTAGTTTTCGGTAATTAATAGCCAACGATCATGCGCAAATTAATGTAAACTTACGATAAAAGAAATTACCAAGTAAATAGTACAGAGCAAACGCATTTGAAATATTTCCCTTTGAAATCATCCGTTTAAACTTTGACCGAAAGGGAATCGAAGAATTTCAATGCTGTTTCACTCTTTAGGCGCAAAGTAAATAAACAGTGCTGAAAAGTCTCCCCTTAGCTAATCCTACTTTTGTCAAGAACCCCTAGGGTGATAAAAGGAAGATTAAACTAAGTAACGTCATGGTGACAAAGGCCCACTCAATGCGTTTGTTTGGTAGATAAAAGACATCTATTCCAAAGGTACAATCATAGAATCCCCACGAAATATCAAGAATGTGACCGCTCCTGAACTGACTTTGCTTCAAACAACGGAAGAGATACAGTGAAGATTGTGCCTTTTCCCTCCTCACTTTCCACATGAAGTGTGCCGTTGTTCATTTCCACAAATTCATGAACCAGTTGAAGGCCAAGTCCGAGGCCTTTTTCTCCTGACGTTCCATATGTGCTTGATCTTTCCTGCAGTCTAAAGAGCTTCTTGAGTTGATCTCTGGGAATTCCGATTCCGGTATCCATAACTTTTATATTGGCATAGTTGCCATCCTCCTCAGTTGAGATGATTACCATACCCCTCTCGGGTGTAAATTTCAAGGCATTGGTCACCAGGTTTCTTAAAATGGTCATTGTGGTATTTCTGTCCACCCAGAGCTCAATGGTTTCATGCACCTTAACCTCTAAGTTTATATTTTTCCCTTTGGCCATAGTCTCCATATTTCCAACAAGCTCATGGAGCAATTCTTTTAAACTTAGCTTTTCAGGTACATTCGGGAAATGCCCTTGTTGCTGCATGGCCCAACCCAACAAATTATCAAGAAGTTCTGAAAGTCTATCAACCGAATGATCAATATCATCTGCCACATCCATCAGCTCATCAGTCTCTTTGGAAATGACTAAAAACTTAATCACCCGACTAATTCCTTTGAAGGCACTGATTGGGCCTCTGAGATCATGTGAAATGATAGAGAAAAACTTGTCTTTAGTCTGATTTAGTCTTTCTAACTCAGCAGTCAGTTTTATTTTACGTCGGTATGAACGGTATCTCATAGACAGCAAAATGGTCAAAAACAAACCCGACAAAGCCATGGCAATAATAATCAGTCGCTGATTGTTCTTTTCCGCAGTTAGTAGATCAACTTCAACTTGTTTCTGCCCCACCTCATATCCAGTTCTCATATCGCCAATCTTTCGAACAGTCTCTACATCTCTCAAATCGAACTCAACCAAGACATATTGCCTGTAAGCCAATAAGGATTTTTCATAATCTTGCTTTCCTTCATATAGCTTGCTCAATAGCAGGTATCCGTCACGGATTTGCTCTTTGAATTCTGACTTCTCTGCTTGCAAAATGACCTGATGAATCAGATCCTCGGATTGATTATACTTCTTTTGCTCTAAGTATACTTCTGCGAGAAATGTCTGAAATGTTAGGAATGATGTCAAATCACGTTTAATGAAATTCAACACACTTTTCAGCTGCACTTCCGCTGAGTCCAGATTGCCTAGTTTTAGATTTACCATTCCGAGGTTGCCCGTTATGAAACGTTCATAGTTTACATAATTGTTCAGTTCAGCAAGATCATAGGCCTGATTGAAATAATAGAAAGCTGAATCGTAATAGCCATTTAGAAAATAGGCGTCTGCCAGATTGTTATAAGTCTGTAAGTAATGAAAGTCATTTTTTAAAAATAAACTGTCAACTTCAAGCGCTTTTTGAAAGTATTCAGATGACTTTTTCATATCCCCAATCTTTCCAAATACCCCACCCAGTACCACGTTTATTGCTGTAGGATCTGTACCTAGTTGTTTTTTAATCTGTAATGCATCATACAGGTATTCTATACTTAATTCGTAACTTCCTTTATTCTTATGCGCTTGGCCTAGGTTGAATTTGGCAGTGGCCAACTCATCCAAATCATCCTCAGACAATCTCTCCATAACAAGGTGACCATATTTAATTACTGAATCTGGTTGAAATCGAAACTCCATTAGTAAATGCAAAGCAGTCTGCTTCCATTCGTTTTCTCCCAAATTGGTAACCAACAGGTTTTTTAGGCTATCGACTTTAGGCTGAGCATGGATGTTGAAACAAATAGTAGTCAACCAAAAACAAAGAACGCCTATGCGCTTATTGTGATTTTTCACTCTATCAATATTTTATGCTCTTAGTAATTGATGTCATTAACTTAAATTATTGATCCATTTAATCAAGGGTCATTTCGTATACCTGTCTGCTGACAAAGCAGGGATCTTGACATAAATCATAGCAGTGTTAGGCATGATTTTTACAGACCGCATGGAATGATGACCTCTTTGGGCTTAAGTTAATGACATTGTTCTTAAAATATAGAATTGTGAAAATCGAACAATTCAATTCTTAGGAGCAAACCATCTATAATACGAGCTCCTTGGGCTGATCGGTTGCAAACAAAGGAAGCCTGATCTCAAATGTAGTCCCTTCGCCTTCCCGGCTGTTTACACTGATACTGCCATGGTTCATTTCCACAAATTCATATACAAGCTGTAGCCCAAGTCCAAGGCCTTTTTCACCAGAGGTGCCGTATGTGCTTTTCTTGTCCTGAAGCTTGAATAGGGTTTCCACTTTTTCTTTAGGAATCCCAACCCCGGTATCACTTACCCGGATATGGGCAAAGCCCTTAATCTCCTTTGCTGTGATTGTCACTTCACCATGCTCAGGAGTAAACTTTAGGGCATTGTTGACCAGGTTCCTGAGTATGGTCATTGTGGTGTTCTTGTCGGCCCAAAGCTCAATTGGCTCATCTATCCCTGTTTTCAGGTTGATCGACTTACTCTTGGCCATTGTATCCAGGGTCTTCACTAAATCATGTGCCGCTTCCTGCAAATGGATTTTTTCTGGTACATTGGGAAAATGGCCTTGTTGTTGCATAGCCCAGCTGAGTAGGTTGTCGAGGAGTTCTGACAAGCGAAGCACTGATTCATCAATATCATCTGCTACTTCCAGCAGCTGGTCCATTTCTTTTGCTTTTACCATATGCTTGATCAATCGGCTGATCCCCATAAACGAACTCACCGGTCCACGTAGGTCATGCGAAATGATGGAAAAAAACTTGTCCTTTGTTTGATTGAGGCGGGAAAGCTCTTCGCTAGTTCGGCTTTTTTGCTTGTAGTATTTATAGACAATCAACCCCAGGATTAAAAGCACAATGGCCAGAATGGATATAAACAGCATTACCACACGCTCCATATTTCGTTGTGTAGTCAGCACATCTACTTCAGCCTGTTTCTGCCCCACTTCATACTCCGTGCGCAAATCGGCTATTTTTTGGATCGTCTCTTCATTGTTGATACTGTCCCGAAAAGCAACATACTGTTTATGGTAGTAGTAGGCACTGTCAATGTTGTCCTTCAATTCAAACAGTTCAGAGAGCTTCAGGCTGGCATCTCGGATTTGTTCTTTTAGACCATGGCTATTGGCTAGCTCCAGGCTTCTTGAGCCATATTTGAGTGCAGATGGTATTTCGCTTTTTTTTACATAAATATCCGCCATGTAGGTCAGATAAACCGATATACCGTAGAAATCCCTCATTTCCTCCAGCATATCAACAGCTTTCTGGATATTATTTTCGGCTTCCACGGATTTTCCTTGCTCGGCATAAACTAGACCTATGTTACCTAAATTATAGGCTATTCCAATCTCATAATCCAAAAGCAAGAAAAGCTCTTCAGAATGTCCAAAACATTCTAGTGCTTTCTCCAGATTACCCGCATTAAAAAACTCGTCTCCAAGGTTCAACCAAACGGTCGCTAAGGAGATTGTATCCATTTCCTCTTCTAGAACCAGAATGGCATCTTGATAATAGGAGACCGAGTTCTCATGATTCCCCAGAATAGAATAGATATCACCTATGGCAACCATAGACTCACCTATACTTGCTGGAGACCCTACTTTCCTTGCAAGCTTTAAGCCTTCAAGAAACACAAAAAGAGAGCTGTCCAGATCCCCTAACCTCCTAAGGCCTTCAGCAAACTGATATTTGCCTTTGAAGATCAACCGATCATCACCTACTTCTTTTCCATAATTCATTAGAGCTTTTGCATAAACAATCTTATCCTCAGGATTGCTAGAATTGAAAGACAATTCCCAAAGTAAATCTGGATACTCGTCCTTTGCATATTCATTCGTCTCTAATTTGATAATTAGACTATCTGCGATCCTTTGATCTTGGCTGTAAAGCAAACCACTCTTAAACAATAGAAATATAAGAAATAGAGCTGGTCTTAATTGCATATTAATCTCCGGCCTTAATGCTCAATTTAGGATCAACTACCTGACAATTACCCTTGCTATCAACAAATCGAATAGTGTATTTTGGCTCATTGCCGATCACGGCATCCGGTTTGACTTTCACCATCCACATGCGATTGGTATATTTTGCCTTAGGTGGATTGACAAAGTCATCATTGTCATTAAAATCAATACCAGTAATGATCTTCACTCCAGGCCCGGCCATCCAGAACATGAGTTCGTTTTGTTTGGGATATCCAGTGACTGTATCGGGAGTTATTTCATCCCAGGTGTTATCATCATCAGAAAAGTAGAGTTTGCCATTCTTGTATTTCAGGATATTTACTACAGCATATCGTGCCATAACTTGATAGGTTTTGTCGGTGAAACAATTAACTGATCGGAATTTAAAAAATAAAGCTTAAAGAGACAGGTTTCCTTAAACTTAATAATCAGTTAATTACTATCATTTGATACAAAATAGAAAAAGATGCAGATGTCTAATTGGTATTTATCTCACAAGTTCTCGATGCCCTTCCATGGCAAACAAAGGAAGCCTGATCTCAAATGTAGTACCTTGGCCTTCCCGGCTGTTTACACTGATACTGCCATGGTTCATTTCCACAAATTCATATACAAGCTGTAGCCCAAGTCCAAGGCCCTTTTCACCAGAGGTGCCGTATGTGCTTTTCTTGTCCTGAAGCTTGAATAGGGTTTCCACTTTTTCTTTAGGAATACCAACCCCGGTATCACTTACCCGGATATGGGCAAAGCCCTTTATCTCCTTTGCTGTGATTGTCACTTCACCATGCTCAGGAGTAAACTTTAGGGCATTGTTGACCAGGTTCCTGAGTATGGTCATTGTGGTGTTCTTGTCGGCCCAAAGTTCAATTGGCTCATCTATCCCTGTTTTCAGGTTGATCGACTTACTTTTGGCCATTGTATCCAGGGTCTTCACTAAATCATGTGCCGCTTCCTGCAAATGGATTTTTTCTGGCACATTGGGAAAATGGCCTTGTTGTTGCATAGCCCAGCTGAGTAGGTTGTCGAGGAGTTCTGACAAGCGAAGCACCGATTCATCAATATCATCTGCTACTTCCAGCAGCTGGTCCATTTCTTTGGCTTTTACCATATGCTTGATCAATCGGCTGATCCCCATAAACGAACTCACCGGTCCACGTAGGTCGTGCGAAATGATCGAAAAAAACTTGTCTTTGGTTTGATTGAGGTGGGAAAGCTTCTGATTGATGCGGGCTTTGTCCTGATAAAAACGATAAATAATGAAAGCAAGTATGATTAATACTACCGCAAATAGGGTAACCCCAATGATGATTATCTCCTGGTTCTTCTTCTCCACAGTCAGGAGGTCAACCTCGGCTTGTTTCTGGCCAACTTCATATTCTGTACGCATATCACCAATTTTGCGTACTGTTTCAACATCCTTGATGCTATCCTGAATTGCCACAAAACTTCTATATGCTTCCAGAGAGGCCTTATAAGTTCCCTTTTCTTCCTGGATTCTACTTAACAACAAATAACCATCTCGGAGTTGCTCTTTGAAATCCTTTCTCTTAGCATTGTCAATGACTTCAACAATTAAGCCTTCGGCCTTTTCTATGTCTCCTTTTTCCAAAAATACTTCAGCTAATAAAGATTTAAATGTCAGGTAGGAAGTTCTTCCCTCTCCAACAATATTTAATACAGCTATCAGTTGAGCTTCTGCTGAATCTAGATTGCCTAGCTTAAGGTTTACCATTCCCAGGTTACCATTGATAAATTTGGCATAAGCTGGAAACTGACTACCCTGAGCTGACTCGATGGCCAGTGAGAAATACAGGTAAGCTGAGTCATAATAATTATTCTGGTAAAAAGCCTCTGCCCAATTATTAAGAGCTCCTAATTCAAATACTTTATCACCATCATCATTAGCCTCAATTGCCTTTTTGAAATAAACAGATGACTTCTCCATGTCCCCTATGCGGCCAAAAACCGTCCCTAATAAAAGGTAAGTAGCTTTCAAGTCCCTACCTGATTTCTCCCCATTGGTCAGGGATTGGAACAGATATTTGATGCTTATTTCATAAGCCCCTTTATTTTTATACGCCTGGCCAATATGAAAGTCTGCAATAGATTGATAATGAATATCCTTTGGGGCTTCATTACTTAGAAGTAGGCTATACTTGATCGCTGAATCGGGTTCAAATCTGAAAACACCAGCCAAACTCTCAAGGACTTCCAGTCTCTCCTTTTTTGTTAAATTATTGTAAGAGAAGACACTCTTTAGGCTATCAATTTCTGGAGACTGTCCAACAGCAACCATAAACAACAGCTGTATTAGCATAAGAAATACGCAACACTTCTTTATCATCACCAAAAATTCACCGTAGTTCACGAATTTAAGAAATGTTTCTAAGGGCAAGTATGGAAAGGCTCAACATTAACTATAAAAAAACCCGGCAAAATACCGGGTTTTTCTCTAAACAATTGAAACTGTTCAAGTTTATGGATTACTCCCTTCTGGTGGGCACACCTTACCTGGATCACAAATTTGTATATCCGGATCCAGAGTTACCGTTTCACCTGTAGGCAATACAATGGTAATATCATACTTACAAATATCACCACTCTTGCACCCGTCTTTCACTTTTGCTTTCTTGTCTTTTTTTCCACCGCTCGGTGTATCAATAACCTTAGTGTTTTGTGGAGTTACGGTCACTTCATCGATGGTTTTATCGCCAATCCAGTCAATATCTGCTCCAATATCTACAACAGTTACGGGTGAATTGGGGCCTACCACTCCCCAGTTAGTTTTGTTGTCTGCACTCCACCAAAGATTCCCTTTGGAATAGGTCAGGTCGATTTTTACTTTCTTTGCCATAAGTTAAGTCGGTTTTAGCGGTTAAAAATTAAATTTATTTTTAATGACCACAATATATCAATTGATAGTATTAATTCAATTGACTTTCGACCAAACCTCTCTTGTTTCTGATAAAACCGGCAAATACAAAAAAAGACCTACCGAAAATCAGTAGGTCTTTCACTATGGTTACTATATGTTCTCTTAATAATTTCTTAGAATGTCTTATTGATGTACCACTTGAAGCTCAACAGCTTTGAAATTTTCTGTGGATCTGATGCACCTTCAATGTTCTTGTCTACATGTTTTCTGATCTTGGACAAGGTAGAATCAAGCATTGCTAGCTCTTCAGCGTCAAAGTCTTCGAATTTGTCTAGGGTGATTGTCTGGGTTGTAGCTGTCATCATCTGCTGTTTCTTTTATTGGACTATACAAATATGTAGTATAACATTTAGGTAGAAAATTTAATAGAAGCCATCAGGAATAATAACGAATGATTGGGAATAATCGGGATTCAATACCGTTTCGTTAAGTCATATTACACTTTAAAACGTCATTCTGTTAACCTGCCTCCGGCAGGCAGGGAATCTTTACGTCAACCTAATGTTTATCATAAGATTCCTGACGGAATGACCTAAATAAAAAAGCTTATCTAAACGGCATTGAATCGGGATTGAAGTCCACTGGGATCAAGAGAAACACATCCAGGGAACTAAAGGTGAGCCGTGAATTTACCTGGAAGAGTCATAGAAGCATCTTTAAGAATGTACTTGCTCTTTAGCAATTGGGAGTTCGAGCTTAAAAGTGGTCCCTTCACCCTGAGAGCCCAATACGCTCAGGTCCCATTCGTTAAACCGGGCAATCTGCCAGCACATAGAAAGACCAAGCCCGGTACCATTTTCTCCTTCGGTGCCAAACTGAGACTTTATTCGCTGCTGTTTCTTGAGCGCCTCAACAATTTCATCACCAATACCAACTCCACTATCAGAAATCATCAGTGCGACGTGGTGATCAACCTGATCAACACAAAACTTTATACGCCCGCCTATTGGCGTAAATTTGATAGCATTGTTGATCAGGTTTCGTAGTATCAGGTTTAAGTGCCCCCTATCCACCAATACTTTTAATTCCTGCTCCTCAGGCCAATCAATTTCTATGGATTTAGTGGAGACAAGGTCCTGAAAGAGTTGAACATTTTTATCAATTAGTTTATTCAAATCCACTTCCTCATTCCTGATGGTAAACCCATGGAATTGCGAGTGTGCCCATTTCACAAGATTTTCCATCATATGGGATAGATTAGTCAGGTTGCCGCGCACCCTATCAATGTGTTCCCTGAAGTCTTTTTCGGAGATGACCTGATGATCACTGAGAAAGAGGGCATTCCTAAGCAAATTGATGGGGCTGATAATGTCATGGGCCAATACTGAAAACAGCTTGTCCTTGGCCATATTGTGTTCTTTGAGTTCTCGCTCAGCCTCTTTGAGATCGGTGATATCGGTCACAAAAACGGTGATGTATTTCAAGTCACCCTGATCGTCATAAACCGGGAAATACTTGCCATAGGAGTGTATAAATACTCCTGTGGTCACATTCACCTCCTGGTAAAAATCCGTTGGTTCACCCTGAAGTACCTTTTCAATGAGTGGTTCATGAAAAGTCAGTAACTCGTCAGGCAGTACCTCACTAAAATGCTTACCCTTCATTTGATCTCGTGACAACCCAAATGCCTCCTCATATTTCTTGTTCACAATGACATACTTACCTGAAGTATCCAGCATGGCTAAAAACAACGGTGAGTTGTCCATTAGCGAAGTGGTGATAAGTCTACCCTGCCGCAGCTCACTATTCAGTTTTTCGATATCCTTAACCGACTTGTCCAACTCATTTTTATATATTTGGCTGAAAAAATAAATTCCGAGATAGGCAACTGCCAGATTGACCAAGGTGAAGTAGAATGTAGGGTCAAGAGTTTCCTCAAAAGCCTGTGCCTTAAAGTAATAAAGAGACCCTAGAGCGATTCCAGTAAGGCAAAACATGACCAACCGCGGAATACCATCCATCACAAGCATCACAAAAAATGCAATCGCAAAAATGATCAATTCTGAGTGAGCATCCCGACCATTTTGAAAATTGAGATAACTCAGAATATAAACACTGGAGAGTACACCTATGCCCAGAAGTAGTTTTGCCAGATCCTGCCGGTCATTTCGTTGTAAGAAATAGACAGGGATGTAGATCAAAACTATTGCTATCAGGTTGATCAACATCTGATACATGAGTCCTGATGAATAATTTACGACAGCCAGCAGGACGGCCATTGAAGCACAGAATATATTCATTCTGGCAATGACAAAAGCCAGCTTCCCATCTTGAGAAAGATGGTATTGTTTTAGGCGAAGTAAGGTTGATAGTTTTGAAAGCTGCACAAACCAGTCGTTTATGTGAGTGTCTATTCTCCAGGTTTGCCACAGATCAAAGTACTCAAAATCATTCAATTATGAAATCAAAGCAATGATTTTCTCCAATACCCCAAACCTTTTTCGGAATTGGTAGAAGTACATAAAATTCCCAAAATGGGAAGCACTTCATCAAAATGAAGACATAACCACGGTGATTATGACTAAAAAAGCACTCTGAAGCAGAGTAGAACCTATTTTCTCTTCTTGGAACAGATTTCGTACTACAGCACCCGAAATCAATTCATAAACATCATGAAGACTAAAAATCTATTAATCGCACTAATCACAACAATAGGGATATCCGGACTACTGATGTCTTGTGATTCAGAAGTTTCGAGTAAAGGTACTGCCGGGGTAAAAATTACCGACGCAGCAGTGGATGCTGAAAATGTTACAGGGGTTTATCTATCTGTAAGCGAAGTAAGCGCACGGTCTCAATCCGAAACGCACACAATTGCCGCCTTTGATTCACCAAAAGTCTTTAATGTAATGGATTACCAAAATGGTTCAACATTTGACCTTGGTGAAGGTGAGATCGATGCAGGGATTTACAACGAATTACGGTTGATTCTGGACGATGGATCTTATGTAGAGTTTGAAGATGGGACTACAGAACCTTTGGAAGTGCCCAGTGGCATGTCTTCTGGTTATAAAATCAAAGGTGATTATCAGATTTCTGCCAACAGCAGAACTGATTTGGTTATAGACATTGACTTGAGAAAGGCATTTGTGAAAACAGGTTCAAACACCTTTAAACTCAGACCTACTGCCCGACTGGTGAATGGAGAAAACACCGGAACGATCAGGGGTGCTATCAGCGCCAATGAGGATAGAGTAGTGATCTATGCATATGCCCAGGGAACTTACAACCCCTCAGAGGAAACCCCTCCAACAGAAGGGGAATCGAGATTTGAGAATTCAGTAAACAGTGCCGTGGTTTCTAATGGCTCATTCACCCTGGCATTTATGGAACCAGGAGAATATGACCTGATTGCAGTTTCCTATGATAGAAACGACGAGGAAGAAACCTACGAATTCAATTCTGCTACTAAGGCGGAGGTACTACTTAATGGTAGTGTACTAAATATCATTGAAGTAGAGGCCAACACTGAGCTTATACTAGTACTAAACGCAAGCTTCTAAATACAATCAAAAACCAATGGAGTGGGGCTAAGCCTCACTCCTGATTTTAAACCTTAAAAACTATTATCACATGAAAAAGCTAATACTCATACTGACACTACCATTACTACTTGCCGCATGTCAATCCAACAGTTACTATAAGGCCATGAATACCAACGAGCAGAGGTTCGATGGATGGCAGGAAGAAAATGCAGTTTGGCTAAACGAAACACATGACCTGGCACTGCTTGTGAGTGACTTGTCAGGTATGGCCCAGAAAAAAGCAAACCTGAAGGAGACTTACCTGCTTGCCGAAAAGGTTCAGGAAATGATCGAGGAAACAGAGACTGACTACAAAATAGAATCTACTATTCTAAGGGTAAAACTGGCCTCTTCTTTGAGTGACAAGAGCGACACCAAACTTCATAAACTGGAGGACATTTCAGAGGAAAATTTTGATGCTGTGTATCTCAGGTATGTCAGAACAAGCCTGGAGGAAATGAAGGACAAATCAGCAAAATACAATAAGGAGGGTCACAACAAACGACTCAGGGATTTTGCTGATCAATTGGAAAACACTGTAGACAATATTCTGGAAGAACTGGACGGGGCAAAAATTAGCTAATGGGTATCAAACACTAAGCAATGTTGATCGTTTAGATTATGATACCAATTAAAAGCCTCTTGAAACGACGACATATTGCTAATTTTATAGGTTTTCTGCTTATACTCCTGACCATAGCAGTTGCTGGCATTGGCTACACTACCTATAGCAACCTGAGTAGCATTGTTTCGGGGTTGGAGAAGGATTCACATCCAAATAACAATCTTATACTTTACAAGGCAATCATGGTGTATTTGAGCACCATGGAAAACAAAGTGGAATCCTACCAACTTAGCAACGATGCCACTTATCTTGAGAAGTATGATGAGAGTGTTGTCAAGGTTTTCACGTATCTGGATTCCCTTGACTCCCGAAACCCCAATGACGAGGAGCTTTTGAGGCTAAATGACTCCCTGGCCAATCTGATTAACCACAAAACCAACATTCTCAATCAGATTCTCCAACTCAGTGTAGATAGCGATAGGTCTGAACTTGACAGGCTTTCTGATCAGATAGATGATATCTCTGACATCAAAGTGCCCGACAGTCTCAAAGAATTAGACACCATCATAGCTGAAATAGACCAGGAAGAATTGGTAGCTCAAAATCAGGAAGAAGAAAATCCTACTACTGATGAACGAGGTTTTTTGAAAAAGCTTTTCAAGAAAAAAACACCAGTTCATATAACCAATGAACCCGAAGAATCCAGTGATCCACCGAAGGTTATTGTCAAGTCTAAAGGAATAAATAAGGATAGCATTTACCTGGCGCAAACCAGTCAATACAGAGCGAAACTTCAAGCTGCTTTGGAGCAAATCCAGGAGAGCACTATAGAGCAGAGGCGTTCACTCAAAGAGAAAGAATCCCAACTCCAGAGTTCGCATGCCCAGGTACAGGAAGAAATCATGCAGCTGATTGCCAACCTCGAAAAACGTGAATCCGTCAAACTCAAAATCAACTCCCTGAAAGCCCAGGAGCTTGCCAGCAGAACCAACCAACAAATCCTGATTTTCTCATCATTGGCCTTCCTCCTGCTACTGGTGACCATTTCGGTTCTTTTTAGCTACGTTCAGAAAAACAAAGAGTATCAATCACTCCTTCAGGGCTCTAAAAAATCTGCGGAAGTTTTGGCAAAAGCCAAAGAAAGATTTTTTGCCAATATGAGCCATGAAATCAGGACTCCAATGAATGCTATATCGGGGTTTAGCAAAATCCTGATGAAGTCCAAACTCGACCCTGATCAGAAAGAGCAGGTAGAGATCATCAATAAATCTTCAGATCACCTCCTCAAGCTGCTTAATGATATCCTGGATTTCTCCAAGCTCCAGGCGCACAAACTTCAGTTGGAAACGAGAACATTTGATCTGCATGAGCTCTGTGCAGAAACGTGCAAGCTGCTCAAGGAGCCTGCAAAAGAGAAAAACCTTGAGCTCATAGAAACCTACGACGAGCTCCCCAAATACGTCACGGGAGATCCCTACCGCTTAAAACAAATTTTACTGAACTTGCTCAACAATAGCATTAAGTATACCGAGAAAGGATACGTGGAGCTCAGGGTAAAGGGCAAACCAGGTAAAAATAAATCCCGGGTTACCTTTGAAATCATTGATACAGGAAAAGGCATTTCGAAGGATCATCAGCACAAGCTCTTCCAGGAATTTGAGCAATCGGATCAAAGTAGCTTCTCCAAAGGAACCGGTCTTGGTCTGGCCATTACCAAACGATTGGTGCTGCTGCATGATGGAGACATCTCCCTAAATAGCAAAGAAGGCGATGGCACTGTGGTAAAAGTCCAGATATCATACCAATTAAGCGACACCATTCCTGATTCTACACAAAGTTACACCTATCATGATGGCCTGAAAGGGACAAAAGCACTGGTAGCGGATGATGAGCCATTCAATGTAAAATTGCTCACCACACTTCTCGATAAGCATCAGATCATATACGATACCGCCACCAATGGCAAAGAAGCCTATGACCTACTGCTTAAAGAAACCTATGACGTGGTGTTGCTGGATTTAAAAATGCCTGAAATGACTGGCTGGGAAGTGGTGAAATCAATCAAAGAATCAGACAATCCAAATAAAGAAAAACCATTCATTGCGCTCACGGCCACAGTAGCCAAGCTGGATCGCAGCAAAATAGAGATGAGTGGATTTAGTCATATCCTGAGGAAGCCTTTTGATGAGGCAGAACTTTTTGGCCTCATAAGCAATCACGCTGGAGCTCAAATAAATGCCGCAGTTGCCGTTTCACCTACAGCTCAGGTAGATTCAATAGATCTAAGCACCCTTGAGCAGATGGGAGACCGGGATTTTGTCAATGATATGGTAGAAACCTTTATTAAAAGTGCTGAGGAAGGTTGGAAAGAAATTGAAGACCATCTCAAATCGGGACAGCTCGCTGTTGTATCGAACGCGGCACATAGAATCGTGGCTCCTGCCCGGCATCTTAAAGCAACTAAATTGGTTGAATTACTGAAGAAGATTGAGCTAAATGCCGATCAGGAAAAACCAATCCCAACGGAATTGGTCTCAGAAACAAAGAGTCATTTAACAAATACCATTTCCCAGCTCCAATCATACCTAGAGGAAGAAAAAGCGATCTAAATAGAATTGATTAGAACAGAATAGTAAAAATCGAGTTATTTTGGTGTACTTATTTAATAAGAGCCTAGTCTATTTTTTATGAGCCAAAAACCATTTACCATTTACGTTGTGGAAGACGATGACTGGTATAGAAAACTTCTCCACCACAACCTCACCCTCAATCCAGATTTCAAAGTAGAGGTGTTCAACTCAGGAGAAACTTTCCTTAAAGAACTAAAAAACAAACCGGATGTAGTCACTCTGGACTACAAACTGCCCGACAAAAACGGAGAAGAACTCCTTAAAGAAATCAAGGCGTATGATCCGGCCATTGAGGTGCTGATCGTTTCTGAGCAAAGCGAAATAGAGACCGCTGTAAAACTGCTCAAAGCAGGTGCCTATGATTACATCACCAAAACAGAAGACATTAGAGACCGGCTACTCAATGTCATCCAGCATATCCGCAAAAACTCTTCTCTTAAAACCCAGATCCAAAACCTTCAGACCGAAGTAGAGCGAAAATACGAATTTGATTCATCGATAGTTGGGCAAAGTGCACCCATGAAAAAAGTGTTTCAAATGATGCAAAAAGCGACCACCAACAATATCTCAGTGATCGTGACTGGTGAAACAGGAACTGGCAAGGAAATGGTGGCTAAAGCAGTTCATTATAACTCAGACCGAAGCAAGAAACCTTTTGTGGCAGTGAATATGAGTGCCATTCCTAAAGAACTGGCAGAAAGTGAGCTTTTTGGTCATGAAAAGGGAGCCTTCACCGGTGCTGCAAACAGGCACGCAGGTAAGTTTGAGCAAGCGAATGGAGGCACTTTATTTTTAGATGAAATAGGAGAAATGGCCCCTGAACTACAGGCCAAATTACTAAGGGCTCTTCAGGAACGGGAAATTGTGCGTGTAGGTGGTGCCGAGTCTGTAAAAGTGGACTGTAGAATCATTGCCGCCACACATAGAAACCTGCTTGATGAAATGAAAGACGGTAAGTTTAGAGAGGATCTTTACTATCGCTTGTTCGGATTGCCAATTGAACTGCCGCCACTCAGGGACCGTGATAAGGATATCATCATTTTGGCCAAATTTTTTGTGGAGTCTTTTTGCAAAGACAACAAAATGTCACAAAAGTCATTCACCAAGGATGCATTGAAAAAACTAATGTCTTACCAGTATCCAGGCAACATTCGTGAACTCAAGGCTATTGTAGAGTTGGCTGTGGTGATGTCAGATACAGAAGAGATTACCGCAGAAGACATCTCATTTACCCAGGCAGATCCGGTCACGGATATTTTTGACGAAAACCTGACCATGAGAGAATATGAACTGAGGATCGTGAAAATGTACCTGAAGAACCATGACAATGACATCAAAAAAGTAGCTGAGCTTCTGGATATAGGACAATCCACCATCTATCGAATGTTGAAAAAAGAAGAACACTCCGCTTAAACCCCCTTTTCCGTTATTTAAAGTTGACAAAACATCTTTCTTTTTGAGAAAGCACGTCTCAAATCGGGAGATGTTTTCATTTTTAAACAATTACATATTACTCATTATCAGGTATTTATGTATTTTATCTTGACTTGGTACGAGTTTGGCAATTTGAATTGTCAAACAAATGATACAAGTCATGAACCACAATAAACTATTATCACTTGCTACAATATTTATCCTGGTTGTTTCTACAGCTTTTGCTTCTGGAAATGACAAGGATGGGGATGAAAATAATAAGAGAACATCTGTAAACAATCCTTTTCAATCACTTTCGGTGAACTCATACAAATACAACACAGCGATTGGTGTTAGAGGACTGGGTACTTCAGGATTAACAATCAAGCATTTTACCAGGACAAACCACGCAATAGAAGGTATAGTGGGACTGTATCCAGACGCCTTTTCTGTAACTGCGCTCTGGGAAACATATGCCAATGCTTTTGATCAACCAGGATTGAACTGGTACTATGGTTTTGGAGGTCATATAGCCACAGCTTCTGACTGGGTATATTATGATAACTACAGAGGGTATGAGCGAAGAGAGGGCGATTTTGGATTGGGTATAGATGGAATTTTCGGAATCGAATACAAGATCAATGAAATCCCGATTGCTGTGAGCTTGGATGTGAAGCCATTTCTGGAAGTCACCACCAGAGGTCATGCCTATCTGGCAGTAGATCCGGGATTAGGAGTGAAGGTCGCATTCTAAAACCATTAGCTAATCCGGGTTTAGATATGTCCACTTTAAATGAAAAAACTCATGGAAACTTTAGCATTTACATACATCGCTTTAGGAACATTTTTCATCGCCCTATATGTCTTCAAACTAATTAAGGGGACATCAGGAAAAAAAATCAGAATGAACTTAAAAAACTCCTTGATGCCAGATTCAAAGTAACCCAAAAATTGATTTGAACAACATTAAGCAAGTCTTTGACATAAAATAGCACAATTATGAAAATCACAAATAAATCACTATTACGAATCTCTGCCATCATTATGGTGGGGACATTAGCACTAACTTCCTGCGACAAAAAAGAAAGAGAGCAATTGAAAGCTCAGGCAGATAGCCTGGAGTACAAATTGCAGGAACGCGACTCGGCATTCAACAGCATTATGAATGTGATGGCTGAGGTAGAAACCCAAATCGATCAAATCAAGAAGCAGGAGAACCTGATCTCTTCCAGCAGCTCGGGAGACTTCACCCCAGAGGAGAAAACCAGAATGGTAGGTGACCTGAAAAGGATCAACACTTTGATTGATGAAACCAACAGCAAAGTGGCATCACTTTCCAGTGAACTGGAGAATTCAAACTTCGAACTGAATGCCTTCAAGAAACGAGTAGGCAACATGAAGAGAGACCTTGAGGACAGAGAAACGTCTATAGTGAAGCTTCAGGAGCAGATCGAAATGAAGGATACCCAGATCGCTGAGTTAAACACTGAGGTGGAATCCTTAGTTACTAGGGTGCAGTTGCAAACTGAAACCATTGAAGTTCAGAATCAGGAGCTTGTAGAGCGTGAAACCGATCTAAACACAGCATTCTTCGCGGTAGATACCGAGAAAAAATTGAGAGAAGAAGGTCTGGTAGCTAAAGAAGGTGGATTCCTGTGGATAGGAAGAACTACTGAACTCCAGGCGGACGTTGCCCAGACTAAATTCACTGAAGTAGACATTCAGAATACCAAGAAATTCTACATAGATAGTGACAAGATGGAAATCGTTACTGAACACCCTTCTGACAGCTATAAGCTTGTAAATGAAGAAGGAAAAGTGAAATACCTGGAGGTGACAGATCCATCTAAGTTCTGGAAAATCTCAAAATACCTTGTGGTATCGGTTAAAAGCTGATAGGCCACAACCAGCAGGAAAGCCCCGGTTTTACCGGGCTTTCTATAAATATTTTTTTTACAACCTTGAAAAACAATACAACTATGAAACTCAAAATCTTAATACTTACAGCAATTTGTGCATTCGTCACTACAGCCACTATGGCCCAAAAAGCAGGATTTAAAGGTGGAGCTAACTTCACCAACCTCTATGTAGACGATGTGGACGATGAAAACATGAAAATCGGGTTTAACGCCGGAGCTTACTTTAGAGGAGAAATCACCGAAAACTTCGCAATCCAACCCGAGTTCTTGTTTACCCAAAAAGGATCAGAAATTCAATATGACAACATACTGGGTAGCGGAAAGTACAGGTTCAATCTAAACTATCTGGAAGTGCCAGTGCTGGCCGTCATCAAATTTGGCCCAATGAACATCCACGCAGGCCCCTATCTAGGTTTCCTTGTAGGAGCTAATGTAAAAGATGTAGATGACGATGGGTCCATCAACGATTATGAAGAATTGGACAGGGATGATTTCAATACACTGGATACTGGTATATCCGGAGGTATAGGGTTTGATTTCCCTTCAGGCATACTTGGTATCAGGTACAATTATGGTTTCCAGGAGATTGGACAAGAGGGGATAGCAGGAGAAGCCACAGAAAATTCCAAAAATTCAGCTCTTCAGTTGTATGTTGGGTTTGACTTCTAAAACCAATTCCAATCAATTATAGATCCGCCGCAAGGCAAAAAAGGCAGGCACCTATTTTTAGGGCCTGCTTTTTTTATTTTGCCCAAATCTGCTGAGAATTGAAATGGCTCTTTGTGCTGTGACCGTATCTATATAAATTCCAGAATGCTAGCTCAGCCTTCAAGACAATTTGGTCAACTACTGATCTCTGCCCTTTTGCCAGAATTACCTGTTTTGGACATTACTATTTTTCGTGCCTGCTCTTCTCATCATCCACATTAAAAATTCCTTTCGACTTCCCTGAGGATCTTCCAAAATCATTGACTGCATCTTTTTGGAAGTAAATGTTTTGAAAGATTTGATTAGGTCTCCTGGATTATTATTGGCACTAAAGATCAAATGAACGTGTGAAGGCATTAGGCAAAAGGCATGAATCCTCATCCCCAAATGCTTCTGACAATACCTGAAACTCTCTAATTAGTACGTTAAAATAACGATCCCGAACAAACACGCCCAACCAATACACAGTGGCAAAGCTCACGAAATAAATACCCTCTGGATTCAAGAATTTATACTGGAGACAACAGCCTTACTTCTAACTTTATAGCAATAATCAGCACGAGCTACAAGCTCGCGCTAGCGGGGGTTACTTTTTTTGCTGGTTGATTTGCTGGATTAGGTGTTTAGGCGGGCCCCGATCTTGAAAGATGGCTATCGTAACGAGTTGCCCTTTACCGCAAGCAGGACATACCCCTAGCTTTGTTGGTTCACGTTTTACTGTCAGTG
>JAVJQA010000010.1:0-4665 GCA_040218045.1 Marinoscillum sp. | reverse complement strand
TCTCAAAAGGTTGGAGTCATTCTGAACTTGTTTCAGAATCTTTGATTTTAACAGCTAATCGCGGTTAAGATCCTGAAATAAATTCAGGATGACTGTTTGTTAAGACCTTTTGAGACAGCCTCTTGAATCAGTATTCGAATGAAATTACTTGTTCAATTTGTAAGCAACTACCTGATTGCCAAAAAATGTAGGTACCAGTAAAGTGTTGGTGCTTGCAATGAACTCAATATCTGCAGCGTTGGCACCCATTTCTTTTGTGTCCAGAATCAGTTCCTTTTCCCACTCAGAGGATACATAGTAGACCTCTCCATTCCAGTTAGAAACCAGGAAGGCATCATCAACTTTCACGATACCATCACCACCATTGATGGAGTCAGCTACCACACTGATACTGCTATCAGCATAGTTGATTGTACTGAAGTTGCCCGCACCAAACGTTGCCAGCATCATGCGATCTCCGTCATGGAATAAACCATTAGGTCCGCCAAGCGAGCTGTCCTCTATCCAGACACTCACTTCACCTCCGGGAGAAAGCTTATGAATCCTGTTTCTATTGGAATCACTGATGTACACGTTGCCCTCATCATCTGTGGTAATGTCATTGAGAAATGTAGCATCAGGCACCGATATGCGTTCTGTGACCTCTCCGCTGGTGGTATTAATAAGGACCACTTCGTCGATGTTGGCGACATAAAGCGTCTCACCAACCATACCCATGCCTTTAGGAGCATCAATTCCGGTTACCCAGTTGAGCTCTACAATCGATCCATCCTCTGGTGATATTTTAGCAATAAACCCATCTTCGTCCTGGGCATTTGGAGGAACTCCACCAATACAGGATACATATAAGACATTGTTTCCGGCATCAAAAAATACAGACTCGGCTGTACTAAGCGTGGTGTCAGATGCCCAAAGCCTTTCAAGAGATGCTGTTGGTTTGTTTTCTTCTGATTCTGTTGATTCATCAGACTCTGCTGATTTTGGTTGACTACATGCTACTACAAATAAGGCCAGGAGTAGCTTCAATAAGTTGTTCATAGTTATGGATTTTTAGCGTTTACGTTTAAAGCAACAAGTTGATTGCTTTGTTATGGTTCAGTTTAGAATTTCGCCATTTAAATTCAATTTTAGCATTTAATCACCTACAATTTTTGTGTGACTAAAAAAATGGGCAATTTCAGGAGTTCAAAAATACAACAGCAAACTTATGAAGCATTATCTCTACCTAATACTGATCATCGGTTTTGGATGTCAGCCTCCAGCTGCGGAAAGTGAGTCTACCGCATTGATTGATACAATTTCCATTGAAAAACATATTAAAGTTCTTTCTTCAGATGAGTTTTTTGGGCGAAAGCCATTCACAGAAGGAGAAGTGAAAACACTCGACTATTTGTCCTCACAGTTGAAAGAAATTGGTATCAAGCCAGGAAATGGCGAGAGTTATTTTCAGGAAGTGCCTTTGGTAGAGTTGGATGCTCGTCCTTCTAAAACCCTTTTTATTGAAGGAGGAAAAACAACCGTGAAACTTAATTTAGGAGCGGATTTTGTCGCTTATAGTGAAAGAGTGCAGCCCATGAACGAATTGGATAATTCTGAATTGGTTTTTGCTGGTTTTGGAATTGTAGCGCCAGAGTATGGATGGAATGATTATGAAGGATTGGACGTCACGGGAAAGACCGTGGTGGTGCTTGTAAATGACCCGGGATTTGGTGCTGAGGACAGTACCCTGTTCAAGGGGCAAACTATGACCTATTATGGCCGGTGGACTTACAAATATGAAGAAGCAGCTAGGCAAGGAGCTGCGGGTATTATCATTATCCATGATACGGCACCTGCTGGCTATCCATGGACTGTGGTGAGAAACTCCTGGTCTGGAGCTAGCCTGTACCTGGATCAGGTAGGCGATGCTTACAAGCCAGCTATTCAGGGTTGGATTACCCGCGATGCTGCCATTAAGATTTTTGAAGCATCAAGTGTGGATATGAAAAACTTTGTGGAGAAATCCAGGGCCAAAGATTTTAAACCCTTCAGCCTTGGTTTGTCAGCAACAGTATTCGTAGAGAATGGTATCAAAAAGTCTCAGTCTAAAAATGTAATCGGAATCATAGAAGGAAGCACCAAACCTGACGAATATGTGCTTTACTCTGCTCATTGGGACCATCTTGGGGTTGGCCCGGCAATAGATGGTGATAGCATTTATAACGGCGCACATGACAATGCTTCGGGCACCGCAACTTTGTTAGGCTTGGCAGAGGCGTTTGCGAAATCAGAGCAACCACAGAGAAGTATCATTTTCCTTGCAGTAACGGCTGAGGAGCAGGGTCTTCTTGGGTCAAAATACTATGCTGAAAATCCTGTTTATCCACCATCCAAAACTGTAGCCAATATCAATATGGATGGCCTGACTTACTATGGACCGATGAAGGATTTCACGGTTATCGGATATGGTCAGTCTGAACTCGATGATTTGGCTGCTGCAATTGCAGAAACCCAGGGTAGATATGTGATCCCTGATCCTAATCCGGGTAAAGGATACTTTTTCAGATCCGATCATTTTCAGTTTGCCAAAGTGGGCATTCCGGCAATGTTTGCCAGTGGTTCTTATGAGCATATGACCAAAGGGGTTGAATACATAGAAGAACTTGCCAATGATTATGAAACCAATAGGTACCACAGACCAGCGGACGAGTATGATGCCGATCTTTGGGAGTTTGGGGGAATCCAACAAGATGCGGAATTATTCTACACTTTGGGGAGCAATCTCGCCAATAGCGATCAATGGCCAAAGTGGAAAGAAGGCTCCGAGTTTAAATCTATCCGGGAAGCGAACTGAATACTAATTTGATTTCTTAAACAGGCTTTCTGAATTGGATATTTCGGGTTCTTTTCGGAAAGCCTGTTACTTTTTCGTTACATCCAAAACCAAAGGCCATTTAAAGAGTTGTCTCCAATATCATCCAGCAAGCTTTCTTTTTCACAAAAGAAAGTTGTTGGCACATTTTTGGTTTCAATAGGTTTAGACACTTTTTAAAACAGAATCAAATGGTTATCCAGAATCTTGATTATCCAAATTTCCAGGCATTTAGAAGGCTCATTGCAATGAAACTGGTGAATGGTGGCATCTCCAAACCAGAGTTGGACTACATGACGTTTTTAGCTACCGAGCATGGTATTAGCAAAGAGGATGTTGAGGAACTGATGGATCTTTTGGAGATAAAAAGTACCGTTTGATTATTTCAAGGAACCTCTTAATCCGAGTTCTACTACTTCCAGGTTCTGGAAATTTCCATTGTTGATTTCCATGCGCAGCAAAGTTTTCATTTTATGAAACCCATGAACTCCCGCGGCACCCGGATTCATGAACAACAGGTTGTTTTCTTTGTCAGGCTGTACTTTGAGAATGTGCGAGTGTCCGCAAACCAGTAAATCGGGTTTGTGTTCAGCAATGAGTCCCCTGACGCGAGGGTTATATCTGGGTGGTTTTGCAGCGATGTGCGTGATCAATATTTTCCTGTCTTCACACATAAACACCAGGTTTTCAGGAGCCGCTTTTCTCACCGCATCTCCATCAATATTGCCGTGGACGGCTTTGGTTGGCTTGAATGCATTCAATTTGTCCAATACTCCGATATCGCCAATATCTCCGGCATGCCAGATTTCATTACACTGACTGAAGTATTTGAAGACGGCTTCATCAAGAAAGCCATGCGTATCTGAGATTATACCTATTCTCATCAAAGTTGGATGGATTAAACCAGGCTCAAAAAAAGGGCTTCTTTAGGACAAGTCCTGAGGTGTAACGGATTATTTGTCTATTCCTTTTTTGGCTTTTAACTCATTGAGCTGAAGTTTTAGCCCTTTGGCGCGCTCTACCAGTTCAAGAGCGACCTTTTTTCGCAGTTCCATGTATTCATAATACCGCTCGGCATTTTCGATTTGTTCATAAGCGATAATGTTGTAATCCGGATGGGTCTTGGCAGGTACTTTCTGATATCGTTCGGCGAGCAAAACGAGTTTCTCTTCCACATACATCATTCGCTCCAGCGCATTGGCAAATGCTGTAAGGGGTACGTAAAAATCGATAGAAAAGACCTCATAACTTTCTCTGGTAAGGATATGCGTAATGACCTCAACAGGGTATTGAGGTGCGGGGTAAAAAGTGCTGCTGTAGTCGGGGATTAGATCATTGTCAAGGCGTTCTTTAAAGCTGGCATTGTGTTTTTCATGATAGTTCGCAAACGAAGCGAAGGCCTTTTCATATCGGTCAATACCCATTTCCAGTAAACCAATTACTTTTTCGCCTTCAGCAATCTTCGCATTTTTGGCTTTGGATTCTGAAAAGTAAAATGCTGTATAGACCCCAATAAAAACAATGGCCAGATCGAAAACCAGTTGTAAATAGTTGATTGATTTAAAGGATGATGACATGCGATATTTTATTTACAATTATGAAAGATAGTAAATGTTCCCGCAACTCTTCTTTGACTTTTTATATTTACTGAAAGCATTAAGTTGAATTTTTATTAGTAGCGTCCGAGAAAAGATTTTGGTTTCGAAGAAAATCCGTCAAAATTTACCCCTAAATCCCCTAAAGGGGACTTTCGTTCACCCCTTTAGGGGCAGGGGGTAGTTTTAGGAAATCGAAAAAATCTTTTCTCATTTCGT
>JAVJQA010000009.1:0-83493 GCA_040218045.1 Marinoscillum sp. | reverse complement strand
ACGAAATGAGAAAAGATTTTTTCGATTTCCTAAAACTACCCCCTGCCCCTAAAGGGGTGAACGAAAGTCCCCTTTAGGGGATTTAGGGGTAAATTTTGACGGATTTTCTTCGAAACCAAAATCTTTTCTCGGACGCTACTATAATTTTTCATTAAGCAGTATCAAGATGTGGCTGAGAACAACTTGTGAAATGACCTTCAGTATTGAGGTACCAACTCCGTTTATCTTGATGTTGAGACCCAGAAGTAATTCACAGCAGTGGATCGCAAGGGAAGAATATCGACTTACACCATTTGTTCAGGTACATGAGTACACTGATCACTACAGCAACCTTTGTCAGCGATTGGTCGCACCTCTTGGTATATTTTCTATAAAAACTACTGCAGAAGTCCGAACCGAAGGATATCAAAACGAAGTGTCAGGTGAGCCATTTGAAGAGATTCAATTGTTACCGGATTCCGTTTTGAAGTATTTGTTGCCGAGTCGTTATTGTGAGTCTGACCGGTTCAACGAAATGGCCAGGTCTATTACCTATGATCAGACACCAGGATATGATCAGGTGGCTGCCATAGAGAAGTGGTTAAGAGAGCATGTCACGTACCTTCCCGGAAGTAGCAATTATTCTCTTTCAGCCACGGAAGTAAATCAACAAAGAACCGGTGTTTGTCGTGATTTGTCACATTTGGGCATTGCATTGTGCCGTAGCATTAGCATTCCTGCCAGAATGGTTGTAGGGTATTTATACGATCTTCAGCCTATGGATATGCATGCATGGTTTGAAGCTTTCGTAGGAGGAAGATGGTATGCATTTGATGCAGTTAGACAAGGTGCAGTTGGCGGTTATGTATCAGTGGGTTATGGAAGGGATGCGGCGGATGTGGCAATCTTCAACCAATTTGGCCCGGCTGTTTACCCACATAAGCAACAGGTTCAGGTTGAATTGATTGACCCGATCAGTTAGTTGCTTTCAGGACTTCTATTTTAAGAATAAAACCTGCCATACTTCTGTTTTCCAACTTCTTATCTTAAAATGATTTTTTGAACAAAAAAGAGGGTTTCTTTCCCTGCCGGTGTACACCTGCGGCAGGGAAATGTCACCAACAGCACTTGGCTGGGTTGTGATGTGTATAATCTAGAAACAAGCGCTTATTGCCAAAGTTCGTGTCCTCACGAACAGTACCTCTGTTTATCATTAGCGACTATGGCTGTTTTTCAGCATGAAGTGCCATAAACTGATGTCCATTGCTTATCAGTAATGGTTCGTGGGGACACGAACCCTGGCATAACACTATCTCCCTAATTATTACCTTGCTTATTGTGCTACAGTCATGATGGCATTCACTGACATGACTCGTGTCTTTACAACTGAAACGTGTGCGCAAAGTGGTTAAAGTTCATGAACACATAAACCAATTCATATATTGAGAATGAATTAAAATGACCTTAAACTTTTGGCATATTGGCCAATTCTAATTCTTTATTTGAGAGGTAATTGAGAAAGACACTTCCTTTATGACTAATTCTCAAACGTCCATTCTTTTTCAATGCTAGTTTGTTAGTTACTAAGAAATATTCTCTTTCAAAACTGAATTTCTGAGGACATGTTTTAGATAAAATTGTCTCTAAATCACGTCTGAATGTCCTTTTTTCTTCAATTGATTTAAAATGTTGGTACATGAAGTGGTGGACATAGTCCATATCCGATTCTCTTAGTTTCGATTTTACTACATGTCTCATAAGTGGTTTTACTTTATCTTTTATAAAACGGAGTAACTGTGAAGTTAAAATTTCAGTTCCATGGTTCACATTGTTTTAGTCCATTCAAACACCATAAAACTGGAGACAAAAGAATGATTTTGTACGAAACACACCTTCATCGTCCGGATGATATCGAAGGTTCTAACTTTATCAGTCTAAGTTTCTTTTGCTTGTCCCGCCACAAGCAGAAGTGTAATTCAAAATCTTAACTTCAGGTCTGAATGCATTTTGTTCCTTTATAAATTGTTCGCAATTTGTAGATGTGCCTATTTCACCCTATCCATTATTTCCCTTTATTTTAGCGGCTAAAGAAAACAGACACTATGGCTTCAGGCTTTTTTGCACTTTTGGATGATATCGGCACCTTGATGGATGATGTGGCTACTATGGGAAAGGTGGCCGGAAAAAAGACCGCTGGAATTTTGGGTGATGACCTGGCAGTAAATGCCGAAAAGGCATCTGGCTTTATCTCTGCTCGTGAGTTGCCAGTATTGTGGGCTATTACTAAAGGATCACTCCTAAACAAGGTAATTATCCTGCCAGTGGCTTTTTTGCTCAGTGCTTTTCTGCCATCAGTTATCGTGGTGATCCTAATCATTGGTGGGTTGTACCTGGCCTATGAAGGTGCGGAGAAAGTTTATGAGTTTTTGGTTCCGCATGCTCATAAAAGTGAAGTGCCGTTAGTCAAAAATCTGTCCAAAGCTGAAATCTTAGCAATGGAAAAGGAAAAAGTGAGGTCAGCGATCATTACAGATTTTATTCTTTCTGTTGAGATTATCATCATTGCTTTGGGGACTGTGCCTGACGAACCACTAAAAATACAGATTCCAGTGGTTACACTCATTGCCCTCGTTGCTACGGTGGGTGTCTATGGCATTGTAGCGCTTATCGTACGCATGGATGATTTTGGACTAAAGCTTATTGCCATAAATGAAGCAGATAATAGTTTCTCTGATAAGATGGGTAGGTTATTGGTCGCTGCTTTGCCTAAGGTTGTAAAAGGTCTTTCAATCATTGGAACCATTGCCTTGATGTTGGTGTCGGGTGGCCTTTTTGTTCACAATTTACACTTCGTGCACCACCTGGAAGAAATCATTCACATTCCTAGTCTGTTGTTCGAGTTTTTGGCGGGATTGGTTGTGGGTTTTGTTGTGCTACTGATTGTAGGCGGTGGAAAGAAGGTTTGGAAAACGATTCGGGGTTGATAGAAGAATGAGGGCTTCGTATAACTAATTACCTAAACCTTGTTGACGGACTGACAGAAGTGGTTGAACATCAGATGAACTTCCAGTACCTTTGGATAACCCAAGAATTAGGGAAGTGATACTAGGGAATTATCAAATAATATATCTGATTGCAACGGATGAACGAATAGATGTCTTAACGATTCATCATCCTGCAAAATTACCGAACTTCTAAATACTCCACACTATAATTTTAAAATCCTGAGATGAGCATATTCGGAATAATTACCTTGCTAATCGTTATTTCTGCACTGTTTAGTTATATCAATGTGCGTTTTTTGAAACTGCCCACCACCATTGGCTTGATGATCATGGCCATGATTTTTACCGTAGGCATTTCCATTTCCTCCTTGTTTACAGACATTATCCTAAACAATGCTGTGAGCATCATCAGCTCCATAGATTTCAAGGAAGTACTGCTAGATGTGATGTTGAGTTTTTTACTTTTTGCAGGTGCTTTGCACACCAACTTTACGCACCTAAAAACACAACGATATCCTATCATGGTTTTTGCCACCGTAGGCGTTCTGGTCTCTACTTTCCTGATTGGAACGGTCACTTATTACCTGCTCAATTACATTCAGTTGCCCATCAGCTATTTACAAGCTTTGCTGTTTGGTGCTTTAATTTCACCAACTGATCCGATCGCTGTTCTTGGCATCTTAAAACAAGCCGGGGCACCTAAGAGGCTGGAAACCAAAATTGTAGGTGAAAGCCTTTTTAATGATGGAATAGGAGTAGTGGTATTCTTAACCCTGTTTCAATTGGCAGAAAGCCCAGGTGCTGAAATATCTTTTGGCCACATTGGGTTCCTGTTTTTAGAGGAAGTAGGTGGAGGGCTTCTTTTAGGTTTGGGCCTAGGTTATGTTACCTACCTGATGTTAAAATCAATAGATAATTATGAGACCGAAGTGATGCTCACCCTGGCAATGGTGATGGGTGGCTATTTATTGGCGAGTTCCCTCCATTTTTCGGGTCCGTTGGCCATGGTGGTGGCTGGCTTGTTTGTAGGAAATGACACTCACAGACAGACATCTATGAGTGAAATAACCGAGCGCTATGTAGATAAGTTTTGGGAACTGCTGGACATTCTGCTGAATGCCATTCTTTTTGTCTTAATTGGTCTGGAAGTTCTGATTCTAAGCTTTGAAGGCAATTATATACTGGCAGGAGCGATCCTTATTCCGGTCACGCTCATTTGTAGATATCTGGCACTTTTGGGGCCAATACAGACCTTTAAAAAGAAGCTTGATTTCGTTCCGAAAACGGGTCTAGTCATGACATGGGGAGGCTTGAGAGGTGGCATCTCCATCGCGCTGGCACTTTCATTGACTACCGAGATGAACCGTGAACTGATTGTGGCCATCACTTATATCATTGTGGTCTTCAGCATCATTGTTCAGGGATTGACGGTGGAGAAGGTACTCCACTGGCTGAAGGTAAAGGAGGCATGATTAGAATAAACGCCTATTCATTCTATTACGGTATTTCTCTATTTCTGTCAAGGAGTGTGGAGGCAAATAGGACTAAAAGAGCATGAAAAGTATGCATCATTGCTCCCGAGTACTCTGAAGCTCCCCAATAGTTTCATCCAGCCTTTCCAAATACTTCCCAAAGGCTCTGCGGTTCATCCACTTGGCCAGCCAGTTGCCACCGATGGTAAATAGCACTATGGTAACGATCAGTGCCACCCAGTGAAATGTTTGCGTCATGATCTGCGCATCACGATCTACTATTTGCATGCCAAGGAAGAATCCTCCAGACACCGAAACGGGGTAGAGGGCAAGTGCCGTGGACTCCTCGTACCTCAGCACCCGCCTGATCCTGTCACGGTACTCGATAAGCCCATGCAGCATATCTTGATCCATATTCACCCCTTTGTTGAGGATCTGTAGTTCCTGATAAAGAAATATTGCTCCTACCATATATGCCACAAACATCACGGTTAGTAAGATCTGACTGGCAAGCGGAAATGCATACGGAATAATCGTGCCAAACACTGCCGCAAAACCAATGGCATAGCCAAGTTTGTATTTGACATTCTTTCTGAGTTTTTCTATCGTTCCGGAAGATTTAGCAGAAGCATTAGCTTTGATCTCTTCTTCTGTGAGATTGGTGAAATCCTCAGTATCATTTTTTATTGACCCCCAAACTTCTTTTAATTCATCCATTGGGACTATCGTTTAATTTCTTTTTCAATTGATCTTTAATGCGGTACAGTTTCACACCTACATTGTTTTTAGTAAGCCCGATAATGTCGGCTATTTCTCCATTGTCATAATCCTCCAGATGAAGCGTTATGATCGTTTTATCCACATCATTGAGGTTTTTGATCGCTCTAAGGAGCAGCTCTGAACGCTCTGATTTCTCTGATGGTGCATGACCAATCGCCTGAGCTTTGTCAATGTCAGAAGTTGCGACTTTGCGTTTGTTTTTCCTCTGGAATGTGAGCACGGTGTTGAGCGCTACTCGATACAGCCAGGTGCTGAACATGCTATCTCCGCGAAAACGTTCCTTGGCTTTCCAGGCCTGAAGCTGTATCTCCTGTTTCAGGTCTCGGCTATCCTCTGGATCGTCCACATAGAGATAAAGGATCTTATGTATGATCCCGGAGTGCTCCTGTATTTTGTGTATAAATTCTCTTTCAGTCAAGGTATCTGTAATTCGGTGACTTACTTTGGCACGTTAGTGATTAATCGTGTTTGGAAATTACAAAAGTGAGAAAAATATTTAGATCGAGTTCAAATCATCGTTTATTGACAGAGTCACTTCTTTATCAATGACAATCGAACATACTACACTTTACTTCACTGCGAGGAACGAAGCAGTCCTATGCTGAGACTCCTTAGAATTACCTCCATCGGTCTTAAAGAAAAGATCAGCCTGTATTAATTCAGGGAGGGTGAAGGTCATGTAATAAGATTGCTTCACTTCATTCCCAAATGACGGGAGAAAGACTACATTAATTAATCTTACATCATCCGCAGACAATTCCGCTGAGTAACCTACTTTTGCCCACGTTAAAAAGTTCACATCAACTAAACATCAGCTCCCACATTAAACATGCTAAGAGTAGTCAATTTCCTCAAAGTCTTATCTATCATTTTATTTCTGGCAATTCTTCTTTTGGTGTATGCCTATTCACCGGTGATGGTTAATTTATTTGAAGGGAATAGTGATCTCCAGCTCAATCGTGAGACCTTCTTTTATTTCGGCATCACAGTGTTTGTAGTCATCAATATTGTGCTTTTGGCCTTTCAAAAACTCTTTGAAAAAAACATTCGGAATGATGAGGTAAGATCATGGGTGAGGGGACTTGGTTTCGTGATCAATATCTATCTTACACTCATCGTAGGATTCATTGGCGTCCTAAACAATGGCGCACATCTTTCTGCCGCAGGTTTCGCATATCTGAACTACCTGGGGCCTTTTTTAATTTTTTCATGGATTTGTGGTTTGTTTTATCTGCTTTATGCAAAACGATAAAACTGCTTGATATGCAATGTTTTATCCCTTTTTGATTCAATCATAGGGTAAACACCAGGTCAATTTTCATCACTTTTTTAATGTGATTTTTTGTCTAAATTTCGATTTGAGAGCAATTAAATCAACCTTTATTTTTGATTTTTTAGAAGCGTATGGCAGAAGTTCAATATACAGAGGATAGTATTAAGTCATTAGATTGGAAAGAACACATTCGTCTCCGACCAGGTATGTACATTGGTAAATTGGGAGATGGATCTGCTCACGATGACGGAATCTATGTGTTGGTCAAGGAGGTAATTGACAACAGTATAGACGAACACATGATGGGTCATGGTAAGACCATTAACATTAAAGTCACTGATCATCGGGTAGAGGTGAGGGATTATGGCCGTGGGATTCCGCTCGGTAAAGTAGTGGACTGTGTAAGCAAGATCAACACCGGTGGTAAATATGACTCAGGAGCGTTCCAGAAATCCGTTGGTTTGAATGGAGTTGGTACCAAAGCAGTAAACGCCTTGAGTTCATACTTCAAAGTGCAGTCTTTCCGTGATGGTGAAACCAAAATGGCTGAGTTTGAAAGAGGAGAGATCACCAACGACGCTAAGATTGACAAGACTACTGAGCGCAATGGTACAGCTATAAGCTTTGAGCCAGATGACACAGTTTTTAAGCATTATCACTTCATTCCGGAGTATTTGGAAAACCTTCTGTGGAATTACGCCTTTCTGAACGCGGGCCTGACCATCAACTTTAATGGAAAGAAATACCATTCTGAAAATGGTCTTTTGGATTTATTGAAAAGAAAGACAGATGAAGAAGCTTTAAGGTATCCGATTATCCACCTGAAGGGCACCGATATTGAGGTGGCTCTTACGCATGCCAATCAATATGGGGAAGAGTATTACTCTTTTGTAAACGGACAACATACCACGCAAGGTGGTACCCACCTCGCCGCACTTCGTGAAGCTTTGGTGAAAACCATTCGGGATTTCTATGGGAAGAACTTTGATGCCGCTGATGTAAGGGCTTCGGTAGTATGTGCCATAGCCGTTCGGGTTCAGGAGCCGGTATTTGAGAGTCAGACCAAGACCAAACTGGGATCTCACAATGTAGGGCCAGAGGGGCCAACTATGAGAACCTTCATCAATGATTTCCTGAAAACAGACTTGGACAACTTCCTTCATAGAAATAGTGAAGTGGCAGACGCTCTTTTGAAAAGGATCATGCAATCGGAGCGCGAGCGTAAAGAGATTGCAGGTATCAAGAAACTAGCCAATGAGCGTGCCAAAAAAGCTAACCTGCACAATAAGAAGCTGAGAGACTGTCGATTGCACTATGATGATAAGAAGGTGTCTGATGAACAGAAAGAGAACACCATGATCTTCATCACAGAGGGAGACAGTGCCAGTGGATCCATTACCAAGTCAAGAGATGTTCAGACGCAAGCCGTATTTAGTTTGCGTGGCAAGCCATTCAACTGCTTTGGGCAAACTAAAAAGGTGGTTTATGAGAATGAAGAATTCAACTTGTTGCAGCATGCATTGAATATCGAAGATGGTCTGGAAGGTTTGAGGTATCGAAAGATTATTATCGCGACCGATGCAGATGTAGATGGGATGCACATTCGCTTGTTGATGCTGACTTATTTTTTACAGTTCTTCCCGGAGCTTGTTAGAAATAATCATGTCTATATTCTTGAAACGCCGTTGTTTAGGGTAAGGAATAAAAAGGAAACCTTTTATTGCTACAGCGATGCTGAGCGAAGAGAGGCTATTGAAAAACTGGGCGGAAAACCTGAGATCACCAGGTTCAAAGGTTTAGGAGAGATCTCTCCAGATGAGTTTGGTGCATTTATAGGAGAAGATATTCGTCTGGAGCCTGTAATTCTTCAAAAAGACACAAAGATCAAAGATTTGCTACGTTTCTACATGGGTAAAAACACCCCGGATAGACAAGAGTTTATTATTGACAAGCTGCGTATAGAGAAGGATATTGTAGATAAGGAAACCGAACAATTGATACCACAATAAACACCACCCTGGATGAAAAGCACCCAAATGAAGTATTTAATAATACTGTTAATAGCACCATTGGTTTGGAGTTGTTCCTCAGATGAACCCGGACCGGAGCGTCAGGAAGCTACTCCCTTTACTTTTGTAGAGGCCCAGCAGAAACTAACATGGTCAAAAGGAGATTTACGAGGTTTTGTAGATATCGGTGGATTTGATTTTGATGAAGAAAAAATAAAGTACGATGCATCAATCTACAGAGTAGTTTACAACACGGATTATAAAGGCGATTCAATACCAGTTTCGGCCATAGTTATACTTCCAGAAACAGAATCAGTAGAGGCGGTCAGTACCATCAGTTTCCAACACGGCACGATTGCATCGGATGCTGAAGCACCAACTAACCTCTCCCTGACCAATTCCCAGTTGATCCTTCTTTCCATACTGTCTTCTTCAGGGATGGTTGTAGTAGTTCCTGACTATATCGGATTTGGAGAATCAGTAGAAATCATGCATCCTTATTATGTGGAAGATCTTACAGCAACCACAGTGGTCAATTCCATTTATGCTTCCCGGCAGCTGGCTGGCGAAAAAGAGATTGAGCTGAATACGGACCTTTTTTTGGCAGGATATTCACAGGGCGGATATGCTACCATGGCAGCACATAAATACTACGAAGAACAAGGCATGCCTTATTATGATTTGCGAGCATCATTTCCAGCTGCGGGAGGGTATGATGTCAAAGCATTTCAAGAATATTTCTTTGCTTTGGAAACCTACCATGAACCATTTTTCCTGGCTTATGTGGCCAATGCCTATAAAGTATCTTATGATTGGGAGGAGCCTTTGAGCCTGCTGTTTAAAGAACCTTATGCCACAGAGATCCCTGGATATTTCGACGGTTCGATGAATGGTACTGCGATCAATGCAAAACTCACCACCACACTAGCTGATTTGCTTCAGGAGGATGTTGTTACGGGTATTGAGACAGAAACATATGATTTTTTAACCAATGCGTTCAGGGAAAATAGTTTAACAGATTGGGTTCCGACAATACGAATGTTCATGTATCATGGAGATGTGGACGTTACAGTGCCTTATCAGAATTCTGTAGATGTCTACAACCAATTTATTTCCAACGGCGCCTCTGAAAATATTGTCACTTTTACGACCATCGAAGGAGGAGCCCATGTAAGTGGGGCAGGTTCGTGGGCATTCAGCTTATTGGAGGAGTTGGAAAAGCTCGGAAGTGAATGATTAGGCCTTTGATCCTTTTTCAGGAGTTGAATGAAAGGTTAAACTTAGTTGCTGATAAAAATTAAAATCTTTTGGAAAAGACTTTATCGACCAGATGGTTCAAGACTTATAAAATTTTGTTTGCCACTTTGATATTGTTGATCGTAGGAGTGAATATCTGGAATTTCACCCGGATAATGGAAAATAAATGGGCAGGTATGTTGGCGTTTGTGGGGTTGATTATTTACTGGGGTATCTATGTAAACCGGCACATACGGCTTTTTTTAAAGAGTTTTCGACAAATTAAGTATTCGAATGATACACTTTATGTGGATCAGGGAGGCACCGAATTAGTTGTTCCTTTTCATGAGATTAAAAGAGTAGAGCTCACTTCATTGGACGGGATTTATAGTTTTGAGTTGATTGATGGGATCAGGTATTGTTGTAAACCTTCAATGTGGTATCCATTTAATCATAAAAAAGTAGATGCGGAGCTGGATCGAATTAGACAAAATATCAAGAAGGAAAAGCAAAAGTACTGGAGTAGTGACTCGGCAGTAAATACATTATCAAGTCAAAATTTTAGTTAAGAAAGTAGATGAGCGAAGAGAACGGTATAAATGAAGAAGAGCTGCAGGGATCAACTGCAGTATCGGGGATGTATGAAAACTGGTTCCTGGATTATGCCTCTTATGTAATCATGGAGCGAGCAGTTCCGGCAATTGAAGATGGCATGAAGCCTGTACAGCGCCGGATTTTGCATGCGCTCAAGGAAATGGACGATGGCAGGTTCAATAAAGTCGCCAATGTGATTGGTAGCACTATGCAGTATCATCCACATGGTGATGCCTCTATTGGTGATGCTATCGTTAACCTTGGACAAAAGGACCTCCTTATTGACACACAAGGCAACTGGGGTGACGTAAGAACCGGAGACAGTGCTGCTGCTTCCAGGTATATTGAAGCGCGTCTATCAAAATTTGCCCTGGATGTGGTGTATAATCCACAAACCACAGAGTGGCAACTTTCCTATGATGGCAGAAAGAAAGAACCCGTTACTTTTCCAGTGAAATTTCCTTTACTCCTTGCTCAGGGAGTAGAAGGTATTGCTGTGGGTTTGTCTACCAAAGTACTTCCTCACAACTTCAACGAATTGATAGAAGGAGCCATCAGCATCCTTAAAGGAAAGAAAGTAACGATCTACCCAGATTTCCAAACCGGCGGTAAAATAGACGTGTCTGATTATAACAATGGCAAACGCGGCGGTAAAGTCAGAGTGCGTGCGGTGATAGAAGAGCAGGACAGCAAAACCCTGATTATCAAAGATATTCCATATGGCACCACCACCACATCCGTGATTGAGTCCATTATCAAAGCCAACGATAAGGGAAAAATAAAAATCAAGAAGGTAATTGACAATACAGCCAAAGACATTGAAATTTTGGTTTCTCTGGCACCAAATACATCACCAGATATTACAATTGACGCCCTTTACGCGTTCACTGATTGCGAAGTTTCGATCTCTCCAAATGCCTGTGTGATCCATGAAGATAAACCTCAGTTCCTGACAGTTCAGGATTTACTGAGCCACTCCGTAAGCCAGACAGTGGATTTGCTCCGGCGAGAGCTGGAGATCAGACGAGGGGAGTTGATGGAAAAAATCCTCTTTTCATCTCTCGAGAAAATCTTCATTGAGAATAGGATCTATCGGGACATTGAAGAGTGTGAAACCTGGGAAGCAGTTCTGGAAACCATTGACAAAGGACTTGACCCATTCAAGCCGGATTTTTACAGGGAGATTAACCAGGATGATATCATCAGGTTGACGGAAATCAAGATTAAGCGTATTTCCAAATTTGACTCATTCAAAGCTGATGAGTTGATGCGAAGGCTTTCAGATGAACTGAAAGAAACTGAGCATCACCTGGAGCACATCACTGAATTTGCTATTGCTTACTATCAGAACCTACAGAGCAAGTACGGAAAAGGTAGGGAGCGTAAAACTGAAATCACCAATTTCGACACCATTTCTGCCAATGTAGTTGCGGCCAATAATGCCAAACTCTATGTGAACAGGGAAGATGGATTTATTGGGTATGGACTGAAGAAGGACGAGTTTGTAAGTGAGTGCTCCGACATAGATGATGTGATCATTTTCAGGCGTGATGGCGTATGTCAGGTGACCAGAATTCAAGACAAGGTATTCGTGGGGAAAAGCATCATTCACGTAGGTGTCTTTAAAAAAGGAGATGAGCGAATGGTCTATAACATGGCTTATGTAGATGGTAAGTCAGGACGCACTATGGTAAAGCGCTTCCAAATATTGTCTGTGACCAGAGACCGTGAATATGACCTGACCAAAGGAGGTAAGAATTCAAGGGTGCATTATTTTTCGGCCAATCCAAATGGAGAAGCAGAAGTATTAACAATTTATTTAACGGCATCCACCAAAGCCCGTAAGAAGGTGTTTGATTTTGATTTTTCAGAAATAGAGATCAAAGGAAGAGGAGCCGGTGGGAATATTCTGACCAGATATCCTGTGAGGAAGGTACAGTTCAAATCAGCAGGAGGATCTACACTGGGTGGTCTGGATATTTGGTATGACCAGATCGTTGGTCGATTGAATACAGATGAGCGTGGTAAATATCTTGGCAATTTCAATGCCGACGATAAGGTGATTGTGTTCTACAAAGAGGGTAGTTATGAGCTGACAAGCTTTGAAGTGACCAATCGATACGAACCTGGTCATATTTTGGCTTTAGCCAAGTTCGAACCTCAACTACCAGTCAGCGCGATACATTATGATGCGGATAACAAGACTTTCTATGTCAAACGCTTTATGATTGAGACCACCACTCAGGATAAGCGATTCTTATTTATTTCTGAGGTTAAGGGATCCAAACTGTACTTTGCAACGAACAGTGAAAACACCGAAGTTGAAATTGTCTACAAAGACGGGAGAAAAAAAGAGTCAAAACAAGTTGACCTCAAAGAAGTCATTGATGTAAAAGGATGGAAGGCGATTGGCAATAAGTGCCCTGTGCAAAATATCCAGGAGGCCATCGGTATTGAAAAAGAGCCTTTGAAGAAAGAAGAACCAAAGTCCGAAAATATGGACTTGCAGAGTTTAAAAGAGTCTATCAAAAATGAAGTAGAGGAAGAAGAGAGCCAGCTAGGTTTGTTTGGAGGGAGCAAGAAGGATGATGATGAGCAAGAATAGTACAAGACTATACGTTAAGTAATCTGACATGAAGCTCATTCTGAAAGGTGCAAAAATGCTGGTGGTGGCCAGCTTGTTAATAGGAGGGTTGGTCCTTGGTTTAAATTTCTGGATCGTATCATCCACTCAAGATCGGATATTCTACAGTCTTGAAGAGGTGCCACCCAAGAAAGTGGCCTTACTTTTAGGTACGAGTAAACGAACCACTAAGGGTGGTACCAACAAGTACTTTGCTGAGCGAATGAAAGCTGCTGCCGAATTGTATCATCGGGGCATTGTGAAGCACATTATTGTAAGTGGTGACAATAAAACGGTTTACTATAATGAGCCGCGTGACATGCTCAATGCCCTCAAAGAGCTTGGTGTACCGGAAAACGCTGTAACGATGGATTACGCGGGATTCAGGACGCTGGATAGTGTGGTTAGATCTAAAGAGATATTTGGTCAGGATGAACTAATGATCATCACACAGGATTTTCATTGCTACAGGGCCTTGTTTATCGCTGATTACCATAATATTGATGCTGTGGCATACTCTGCAGACAACAAAGATCAGTTGCCTTGGACTCTGGCTGTAAGAGAGGTGTTTGCTCGTTCGAATGCGGTACTGGACCTCTATATTTTCAACCGAAATCCTAAGTTTCTTGGAGAAGAAGAGACTCTTCCTACAGATTGAATTCTTTTTTCATGACTTCAACAGCTTCCTGACACTCTTGTTCAATTGAATTGATAGAATCCTCAGTTGTTGCTGATGGGTCGTCCTGAATATCTATGACTATTTGTAAGCTTGGTAACTCCAACATCTGCAAAGAAGGTTTTAGTTGATGAGCCAGCTTTTTTAAATCATCATCACTACCATTGGCCTGAGCTTTTCGTAATGATGCTATGATCGTTTCCGTGTTGGATTTGAATGTAGTGACAAATTGCTTTATGAAAGTCATATCACCATCACTAATAGAATTCAAATAAGAAAAATCCATATGTTTACCGAAATTATCCAGTTAAAATTAACTTACTCTTTTCTTTTAATCATCGCATGAAGCGTATTTTTATTTTTACCGCCATTCTACTAATTACCGCATTCGCATGTTTCTACTTATGGGGATCTGGTGGCGCCATGTCTGCGAAAGACCATTTTGCGAAGGTAACCTTTCACAATAACTATGAGCAAGAATCACTTGATACATTCACAGTTGTGACATTCAATATAGGTTATTTGTCAGGTATGACCAATAATCTGCCTGTGACAAGAAGTGAAGGTCTCTTTGGCGATAACCTGAAAAAATCACTTTCACTATTCAAACAACTCGATGCAGACTTAATTGGTTTTCAGGAAATTGATTTTGGTTCCAGCCGCTCAAAAGGATACAATCAGCTGGATTCTCTTGCCAAGGGGCTCAATTATCCTGTGGCTTACAGGAGTGTTAATTGGGATAAACATTATGTTCCCTTTCCTTACTGGCCCATTTCCTCTCATTTCGGGAGGATTCTTTCAGGCCAGGCGATTTTATCAAAGTACAAGTTAGAGCCGGTTGAGACCATTACTTTGGAGAAGCCGGTAAATGCTTCATTCATGTACAATTCATTCTATCTGGATCGACTGGTACAAGTAGCAAAAGTAAAATTGGGCAATCATGAAGTTGTGGTGATGAACCTGCACCTCGAAGCTTTTGATGAAGAAACCAGGGTGCTTCAGGCACAAAAGGTAAAGTCCTTATTTGAGCAGTATGCCGAGGAAGGGCCTGTGTTGATCATTGGGGATTTTAATAGTGAAAATCCTATACAGAGTCCTAATGACGCCATGAGGATAATCATGGAGAGTAAACACATGGCCAACGCAATGGATTTCATTGATTATCAGGACAATAAACTAGCTTTCAATACTTTTCCAAGCAATCAACCAGCAAAGATGATAGACTACATACTTTACAACAGTAATTACATTCGAAGAATCAGCTCTCGGGTAGTTCGTGAATCGGGAGAAATATCGGATCATTTACCAGTCATCATGAAGTTTACCTTTTCACAATAATTTGCTACCAATATTGTAGTTGTAAACCCTTAATATTTACTATTTTCGAGCCACTTTCAAAATTCACGATCATGATTAAAGAATTCGAAAATCTAAGAGAAGACGAGATAGAGATTTTATTGACTGCACCAATCAATGTTGCCATCCTGGTAGCTGGTGCCGATGGGGAAATTGACAAAGCTGAGCGAAAAGAAGCGATTGAAGTAGCACGTAACAAACAGGGCAGGGCCAGAGAGCAACTCATAGAATTCTACAAACTAGTTGGAGAATCTTTTGAAACCAAATTCAATAAACTAATTGATGAACTTCCAGATGATGCTGAAGAGCGCAATAAGGTGCTTTCCGCAGAACTTAGAAAGTTAAACTTCATCTTACCAAAGGTTGATAAAAACTTTGCTGTAAAGCTTTATGCATCTCTAAGAGATCTTGCTAAGAAAATAGCTGAGGCATCCGGTGGTATTTTGGGCTATTTGTCTGTAAGCTATGAAGAGTCAAAATTGATTGAATTAAAAATGATCAACGATCCAGCGAAATAATCTAACCTAACAAATAAATTGAAGCTGACCAGAAACATTCGGGTCAGCTTTTTTATTTTACTTCCTGTGTATCGTTCCAGCATCATTCCTCCATTAAGACTAGTCTTTTTGATGTGGCTGTTTTTCTCCATTCAGCTGTACATAAAGATGGATTTAGGATTTCTTGGTATCCTTCCTCTGAAGTGGAGAGGGCTGATAGGAGTCATTACAGCTCCTTTGATTCATGGATCAATCGAACATTTGGTTTCTAATACGTTCCCTGTCCTGTTTCTTGGTGCGGCTGTATATATATTTTATGACCGTATAGCTCCACAAGTATTCCTCCAATGTTATTTCTTTACCAATATCCTGGTTTGGGTTTTCGGCAGACCCTATTATCACATAGGTGCAAGTGGCCTGGTGTATGCGTTGGCCAGCTTTCTCATATTCTTCGGCATATTCAGAAGAAACCCAAGATCCATAATAATTTCCTTGATTGTTCTACTTATTTATGGCGGATTGATCTATGGGATATTTCCACAAAATGAGTTTGTAAGCTGGGAATCACATTTGATGGGCTTTTTAGTTGGCATTGGGGCAGCATTCACAATGAGTAAACTCAAAAAAGTAACAAGCTAATATATTTAGTAATACTAAATTAATTAGTAATTTTACTTAATGAAAGGTAAAGGAGCTCAGTATAATCCGTCTAATCCATTTTTAAAACAATCCACAGATATAATACACGATGAGGGCATTGATGTATATACCCACGAAGAGAAGCCCAAAACAGAGATTTATTATGAGTCTCCTAAATCAGTCCTTAGTAAAAATAACAGCCCTGACCTTAAGTGGAGTTATTCCATTAATCCATATCAGGGCTGTGAACATGGATGTGTTTACTGCTATGCCAGAAACTCTCATACCTATTGGGGTTTTAGTGCGGGACTTGATTTTGAAAGCAAAATTATAGTTAAACAGAATGTGGCCGAACAGCTTGAACGAAAGCTCTCTGCATCCACTTGGAAAGTACAACCTATTATGCTGTCCGGGAATACCGATTGCTATCAGCCTCTGGAAAAGGAGATGGGGTTGACAAGAAAGGTTTTGAAGATGTTGCTCAAGTATCAAAACCCAGTGAGCATTATCACGAAGAATGCGCTGATCTTAAAAGATCTTGATGTACTTGAAGAAATGGCCCGAAAATCTTTGGTGCATGTATACTTGAGTATTACCACCTTAAATGAACAGCTGAGGTCTCTGATGGAACCACGGACGGCGACAGCCAAAAAGAAGTTGGAAGCCATAGAAACATTAAGTAATAAAGGAATTCCAGTTGGCATTATGAATGCTCCGATTATTCCCGGCTTAAATCATCATGAAATACCCGAGATTCTCAAGCAGGCTGCTTCACACGGTGCTTTGGAAGCTGGATACACTGTGGTGAGGTTGAATGGCCAAATTTCTCAGATATTTGAAGACTGGCTGACCAAGTCGTACCCCGAAAGATCGAAGAAGGTAATGAATCAAATTAAGGAACTTCATGATGGTAACCCCAATGACTCGGAATGGGGGAGAAGGTTGAAAGGAGACGGGAATTACGCACTCATTATTGAACAACTCTTTAGCAACTCCAAAACCAAATACTTTAAGGACAAAAAAATGCCTCCATATAATCTGAATATTTTCAGAAAAGGAGGCACTTATAATCTTTTTGATCAATGATCAATTGTTCACTTTAGAACTCATAAAAAATGCTGCTCCAGAAAGGGATATTGCCTTCAGGAAATTTGCCGATTGCATTGGATCACCATCAAAAAAGCCGCCCATGTGAACTAAAACCGCAAATGAAAGCAACATAACACCCAAAAGTATGGTTGCTAGTTTGGCTTTCTTATTGATCAGGATGGCTACTGCGGAAAGAATAAACCCCAGGCCAGTGAGATAAACCCACGCTTCCTGGATGGGTAAAAACCCAGGCACATAACCTGCCATAGAAGAAGCGTTCATAAAATGGAAAAGACCAAAAACGGCCAGAGGAATGACAAAAAGTAATTTTCCAAAAAATCCTAGACTTTTCATAGTTGTGTGTGGTTGAGTGGATTAATGATTCAATCAAGAATTTAGACATTCACCAATAAAATAACAAATACTCTAATTGAAGGACTACTAACTTAAGCCATCGAGAATTCTTTTCTTTATTTTGTTTGACATAGGACCTGCCTGAGTCTCAAAGTGTTGATATCCTGATTGTCCATCAGGATCAATCCACAATCCATTTTCGTTAGGTTTTTCAACGCTTTCCCCTTCAAAATCTATGGTATAAATGTCACTCATCAGTTGATGCATGTCATCCCACTCGATCAGACGATTATTTACTTTGCCATTTCGTTCTTCAAATGAACCTTCCAGTTCATAAAACTCTCTTGTCGATCCATCGAGATGAATGATTTTCATCTTCAGTTTGTCTTCTATGCCAGCTTTTTCATAAATAGCCTGGATCAACTCTTGTAGACGGTAGTCCCAATCCTCTGCCATCACGGCAAGACCACTTTGATCATTGTCTATTTCAACGTGGAGATAAATGTTGAAATCCTCACTTTCATCTTCCAAATCAATATTTTGAAGATCATTTTTTAAACTCTCCACCCACACCTTGCTGAGTGTGCCTGACCAGCTAAAATCATCATCCTTACTATATCCTTCCTCTTCAATTTCTTCCAGGGTGATGTCATCACGGTTCAAAAACTCCAAATTGTATTTGATGTGCAGCTCAGAGGCCTTAAAATCTAACTCCAGGGTATATGCAAATGCAAATGGAGGGGGAAGCTGGAGCGTTTGATAAGATACTTTTACAGTCATGACTTTATACTTTGAAGTGTTTTTTTTCTGTCCAGCTTTCCAGTTGGTGTAAATGAAAAATTTGGCAGGAAAATAATCTCTTTCGGTTTTTCATAGGTTCCAAGACGAGAGAAATCTATCATCAGTTCCTTATCCGATTCTACTAAAAGAACTAGCCTTTCACCTAATCGATCATCTTTTAAACCTGCCACAAAGAAAGGTAATTTGATCTGGCTTTCGAGTGAAGCCTCAATCATTTCCGGATGAATTTTGATACCACCTGAGTTGATTACAAAGTCAGCTCTTCCTATCCACTCAAATCTAGATTGGTCTATGATTTTTACTACATCATTGGTTTGTAGCCAGCGATGGTTTGTAACCGTTCCTTTTATTTTTAAGCAGTCTCTATCATCCATATCAATTTTCACATCACCAAGAGTTGTGAAAGACTGTTCTCCATTACTTATATTTCTCAAAGCAATGTGAGAAGCTGTCTCTGTCATGCCATAAGTATGATAAACTTTAATGGATGGTGATTTCTGAATCATTTTTTCATCATGTAATTCAATAGGGCCGCCACCCAAAAGGATGGTTTTGAACTGCTGAAGCTTGTTGGGATTTTGCTCCAGGAGACTTTTGAGTTGTAAAGGAACCATGGATACCAGGTCGTATTTGCCCGAGGGTAGCAAGTCCAATTTAGAACTGGGAGAGATGATCGTGAGGTCTAAGTTTCTAAGTAGTGCTCTTATAATGACCATCAATCCACCGATGTGTTCGGGGTTCAAGCAGAGCAAAGCAGAACTATACTCATTGTTTGGATCAATAAATTCCAATGATCTACTGGCACTATAGCTGATGACTTCACTACTCAGTGAAATGACCTTCGGCTTACCGGTAGATCCCGAAGTTTTAATGGAGACGTGATCGGGATTGTTAATCCAAATATTAATTAGATTTAAGGTTCGTGATTCATGATCGTTAAGATTATTTTCATTTATTTTTCCACTTTTAAGCTGACCTATGGTTAGCTTTTGTCTTTCTAATTTGATCAACATAACCACTTTCAAATAGTTTGCAATCTGAACCTACATTAGTCGAGCGCCTGCGCAACAAAGATAAGCGTGCATTTGAACTTGTCTTTAATGAATATTACGGAATGATGAAATCGTATGCAATGCGATTCATGGACAGCTCAGAAGAAGCCGAGGAAATGGCACAGGAAGTATTTGTGAGGTTTTGGGAAAAGTGTGAAGCTTTGGCACCTGACTCATCTGTGAAGAGCTATTTGTACCGCTCAGTTCATAACACTTGCTTAAATTATCTCAAACATGAGAAGGTTAAAGACTCCTATAAACAATACGTTATTGCATTTATGGAAGAAGCCCAGGAAACAGTGGATGAAGTTGGTCAACAAAATGTGCAACAGCGTATTTTTGATGAAATCAATGCATTACCGCCACGTTGCTCTGAAATTTTCAAACTCAGCAGGTACGAAGGGTTGAAGTATCAAGAAATAGCGGATCATCTGAATATTTCCATTAAGACAGTGGAGGTGCAGATGGGTAAAGCGTTGAAAACATTAAGGGAAAAACTAAAGGATCTTAATTAATGGTGAAGAAATTCGTCATTTTATTCGTCATTACACTTAACTTTTTTAATCTGGCTAAATCTCAGGAATTGAAGGATACTATTTCCATGTCCTTTCAGGATTTACCACTGGAGATTATTCTTGACAGCATTTCTTACAAGAGTGGTTATAACTTTTCATACAATGCCGACATTATGCCTCATGGTAGTTTATTCACTTTAACACGATATAGTGCAACTGTGGAGGAAATATTAAAAGTGCTTTTTGTAGGTGTAGGGTTGGAGTATAAATACATTGAAGACAATATTGTTATTAATCAATCAACCAACGAGAAGATTATAAGAAATAGCCGCTTTTCCACCATCACGGGTTGGGTAAGGGATGAAAAAACCAAAGAACCAATTGTAGGAGCTCATGTCTTTATCAATGGATCAACGATTGGCACCACTACTGATGTTCATGGAAATTATAAGCTGTTTGACGTGGCACCGGGTAACTATATAATTGTCTTCTCTCATGTTGGATATGAACTGGCTTCCTATGAGATGAATGCCAATAATCCTGCCCATCATAAGATAAATGCTGCTTTGAACCAGTCGGTTAGTTTGCTCAAAGATCTTGAAATTAGCTCTACACCTATTGTAAGTGATGATAATTGGATAAATTTTTATGTGAAGTTCAGAGATCAGTTTATTGGGAATGCAATCAATTCCTCAAGATGTGAATTTGTTAACCCGGAAGTTTTGGAGTTCGCCCATTCTGATAGTCTAGATACCTACGAAGCAATAGCACGAGAGCCTCTGATTATGGAAAATCAAGGGTTGGGTTATCGTGTTTTTTTTAATCTGGATTCATACACGAGCAGCTCCAAAGAGATAAGGTTTCACGTGACTGCAAGGTTTGAAAACCTGGAAGCACCCACAAGGAGAGTAAAGAAAAGGTGGAGCAAAAACAGGGAAAAAAGTTACATGGGGTCAAAGTTTCATTTTTTTAAGGCTTTAATGGCTGATAAGTTGAAAGAAGAAGGATTTACTATGTATATGATTGAAGAACTTGATCAGATTAACCATCTTGGGACTCCTGTCAATTCTGGAGATGTCCTTTACGGTTCAGATGAGGCTCATAAATTTTTGAAATTTGACGGTTATCTGGTGGTAATTTATGATAAAGAGTTGCAAAGTATTAACTATCAACAAGACATAGGTAATCCCAAGAGCGACTACACATCCTTTCCACCTGCTGGGACACGTCTCGAATTTGCGGAGACTGCTTTTCAAAAAAGTTTGTTGAAATTGGATACTAAGCAACTAAAAATACTTTCTAATGGGCAATTGATTAAGCCTGAAGAACTAACATCTTATGGTTATTGGTCCTGGGAAAGAATGTCTGAGTTAATCCCTATTGACTATGACCCTAAATCAGACAATCTCAAATGAATACTTGTAAGGGGATTATATTCTAAGTTTGTTGTGATCATACTAGTACAAAAGTAACATGGAAGAATTATTAGTAAAGTATTTGTCAGGGGATGCATCTAACGAAGAGAAGGAGCAAGTATTGGAGTGGAGACGATCCTCAAGGGAAAACTCAGAGGCGTTTCTGTCCTATAAAAAGACATGGGCAATGACAGAGCGGCGTGAAGTACCTAACCCTGATTCCTTAGCTTCAATTCTTAATGAAAATGTTGAGATGCCTATAATCATTCCACTGTGGAAGCAACGACCAATACAAGTAGCAGCTGCAATGATCATTGTTTTATGTGGAGTGCTTTATTTTTTCCAACCGAACAATTCAGGTCAATCGTTGGGGAAAATCGTGGCTGTAAAAACAGAATTTGAGCTTCCTGATGGTTCTAAAGTTACCGTGCAAAGAGGAGGAAGTATTGACCTAATCAATTTTAATGATGAGGTACGTGAGGTTGAACTGAAGGGCAAGGCTTATTTTGATATTAAGCGCAATGAGTCCAAGCCATTTCTAATCAACACCAAAGGAGCAATTATAAGAGTGCTGGGCACATCCTTTGTTGTAAATTCCCTGGCGGATCAGCATGCAACCGAAGTGATGGTAGAATCTGGAGTTGTTGCTTTTAGTCAAAACCCCAAAGTATTTGGTGGAAGTGCTATGGAGATCACATTAAATAGAGGAGAGATGGGAATCATCCAAATAGGGGAGCGTGGCATTAAAAAGAAAAACATTAGTGATGCCAATTATCTCGCATGGCAAAATGGGATTATTACATTCAAAAATTCCGAATTAGGTGAGGTTTCAGGTATTCTGGAGGATGTTTACAATGTTCGAATTGACTTTGAAAATCCCATCCTGGAAAAGTGTAACCTTACGGCCAAGTTTAACAAGAAATCTGCTGATGAAGTGATTCAAATTATTGCTGAAACTTTCTCTTTAAAAGTTTCCAAAAACGGTAAGCTGATTTTATTTGATGGTCAATCGTGCAATTAAGAAATGTGAGTAAACGGTAACTCAATACCAATCTATAACACTCAGTTTTTCAGGGAGTTTTTCACTTTATGAAACACCTCAGCGTTTATTTCAGGATTGGTAAAAATCTCTACTAGCTTTGGTGTCTTTAAGTCTTTATTTATTGACATCATGGCTTTGGTCAAAGTCTCTTCAGATTTCACCGCATGATAATCAAACCCATATTCCAGAGCCGTGTATTTGGCTGTGTGCTTATGCCTGGTTTCAAAGAATTGTTCCAATTCGGGTAGTTGTGAGGGGCCTTGGATCAATCTGAAGATTCCGCCACCATTATTGTTCATAACGATGATTTTCAAATTGTTAATCTCATGATGATGGAAGAAGGCGTTTCGATCATAGAAGAAACTTAGGTCGCCAGTGAGCAAATATGTGGGCCGATCAGTTGCTAGTGCGTTTCCAACGGCAGTTCCGTTAGTTCCATCAATTCCACTTGTCCCTCGGTTGGCATAAACCTCACAGCCAGGCTTAATATTTTGAATGAAATTGGCAAACCTCACAGGCATGCTATTGGCCAGATGAATGTCGGAATGATCAGGTATCATATCCAAAACCATGTAAAAAGCTTTGAATTCGCTATACTCAGTGGTATCGAGTGTTTCATTAAGCTTTCTGGAAGTCTTACTATCCTCTACACTCCAATTTTGAACGAAGTTTTTGATGATCTGTTGATTAAACTCTGGAATGTCCTGATTCACGTCTACTTCATTAAAGAATAAAGATGGCTCACCAGCAATAAGTTTGCTGATACCCTTGAAAGTGTCTGCATAAACTAAGTTGTTATCAAAGTGCCAGATAGCTGAAGGAGCGTACTTTCTTAAGAAGAGTTTTAAACTTTTTGAAATCACGGACATCCCAAGTGTGATCACCAGATCAGGTTTTAGACTTTGACCCAGTTTCTCTTCGGCATTTGCCAGGAACAGATCATGATGTCTTATTGCTTCGTAAAGCTTAACATTGGATATTACATCTGCCACGATTGTTACATGGCCGAGTAATCTTTCTAAAGCATCCTCAAGTTCCGGGTCAATTGCTTTCTGACCTACAACAATCAGTTTTCTATTATACTGGCCCCACTCACTGAGCAATTCATCATAATTCATTTTTAATGAGCCTGCATAAGACTCCACCACATGAACATTTTCTGAGAAGTGAAGCTTTTGATCCTCCAATGGGTAAAAGGGTTCACGAAAAGGGATGTTGATATGTACAGGTCCGTGGGTGCCAGTTGTTGCAATATTCACTGCTTCGTTCAATTTCCTGGTGTATTCCCATATTTGGTCTGGTGTTGAAGGATTGGCAGGTAGTTGCTGGGTCTTGAGGACAAAATTACTGAGTGACCCCAATTGGTCAATTGCCTGCCCATCCCGCTGGCCGATTAATTCAGATGGACGATCAGCCGATATTATAATCAAAGGGATTTGCTGGTAATAGGCTTCTGCTACGGCAGGTGCATAATTCAGCAGTGATGTTCCTGAGGTACAACAGAGCGCCACCGGTTCTTTCAGTTTTTGGGCAATCCCCAACGCAATGAACCCAGCCGAACGTTCATCTACGATGCTATATGTTTTGATGTCAGGGTTTCTGGCAAAGCTAATGGTCAATGGAGCATTTCTTGAACCAGGGGAAATCACAACATGCCTGACCCCTTTGAGTGCAAGTATTTTTGAGGTATCAAATACTGTTTGATTCATCATAAACCCAAAACCTTAAGTAGCGTCTCCATTTTTTGATCGGTTTCAGCTAGTTCTCGGGCTGGCACTGAGTCCTCAGTAATGCCAGCTCCAGCGTATAACCGCGCAGTATTTCCAATGACTTGCATACATCTTAGGTTAACAAAAAGACTGGTTTTACTATCAAATCCAACTGGCCCAAGAAATCCTGCATATAGCGAACGATCATAGTCCTCATGTGACTTGATAAAATCATCTGCCAGATCCCTGGGAGCACCACAAACTGCGGATGTGGGATGCAAAAGTTCGAGCATAGTACTACCCAACTGAGGTGAGCTAGTTGCCTGCATATCTACCTTGTACTCAGTTTTTAAATGCGCCAGATTCCCAGCCTTTACTGTTTTTGGACCATTTTCATCAAATTCCCTCAACCTGATTTTTTTAAAGCAATCAATGATGTACCTACTAACCATCGCCTGTTCTTCAATTTCTTTTTGAGTCCATGCCACATCGCACAAATCCTTGTCTGAAGGGAGAGATTGTGTTCCAGCAAGTGCATCGGTACTAAAAAATCGATCATTATCTATAGCAATCAACTTTTCAGGACTGGCTCCAATCCAAAGTCCGTAAGTTTTAGTATTGGTTAAAGAGCAAAATGCATTTGGGTATGATCTAGTCAATTCATCGAATGTGTCTATTGGATCAAACGACTCTTGCAACTCGAAATCTTTATACCTCGAAAGTACTACCTTGTGAAGGTTACCCTGTTTAATTTTTTCAATCGCTTCAGCTACCATTGATTCAAAATCCGGATGATTCCCATCTTTGATGCCGGGTTTAAGAAGCTTGAGCGAATTTGAAAGAACTCCTTCGAATGATTCGATTTGTGACCCGGTTAATGTTGGATTTACCTCTAGTTGAGCGTCACTGCCTTCAATCTTCACCAGGATATGGCCTTCCAGTGTGATTGCTTTGACAGGGTGGCTGTCATGATAGCTATTGATTACAAACGACTTGTTCAGATTTTCGAGTTCAAGGTTAGTTGGTTCCTCGTTCATCGTCAGATCAACCAGTGCGTTGATATTACCCTGATTAGGAAGTCTCCAAATGGCCACAGGATATGGTGTAAATAAGATACTTCGAAGAAAGTCTTCTGCTTCAGAACGCTTGGAAATGTGTCTTAATGTATTAACCTGATTGATCTGCATAAATTCTATTTCTTATCAAGAATGGCCATTGTGATCTTACTTACACAAATTAATTGACCATTTTCATCCGTGATTTTAATTTCCCACAAATGTGTGCTTCGTCCTATGTGTAAAGCCCTGGCTATACCAGTCACCACTCCATCTTTTTTACCTTTCAAGTGATTGGCACTTATTTCCAATCCAACTGCAATCTTATTGAGTGGGGTAACAATGACACTAGCCGCCACACTACCTAAAGTTTCTGCCAAAACCACTGACGCACCACCATGTAACAAACCCATCGGCTGCCTGGTTTTGTGAGATACTGGCATTTGAGCACAGATGTAATCTTCTCCAATCTCGATAAATTCAATATCAATGTGATCTACCATGCATCCAATGGAGAATTCATTCAATGTTTGTACCGTTAAACCCTCTGGAAACATTGTTTTAATTTTTGCTTAAAAGTAATAATGATCTTCCGATAAGTCTAAGTTGTCAGGATCCTATAGACATTCTTTTTCACTTGCAGACTTAATAAAATTTGTAATGGCCTAAGTTTGAGCCAAAATAACAACAGGTTTGAAGAAGAAATTTTATATCATCCGTCACGGGGAAACGGAGTACAATCGAATGGGTATGGTTCAGGGGAGCGGAATCAATGCTCCACTTAACGATATGGGAGAAAAGCAAGCTGAAGCATTTTACCAGGCCTATCGGGATATTCCTTTCGACAAGATTTATACGTCCAATCTAATTCGCACCGAGCAATCAGTCCAAAAATTCATTGGTAGAGGAGTACCCTATGAAGCATTAGAAGATTTACAGGAAATCAGCTGGGGAATCCAGGAAGGAGTGGCATTTACTCCAGAAACTTCTACTATCTACCAGCAAACCACAGCAGAATGGAAAAAAGGGAATATAGAAGCCAGAATAGAAGGAGGAGAGACTCCAGAAGAAGTTGCCGTACGCCAACGAAGAGCTTTTGATTACATTCTGAGTAAAGAAAATGAGGAAACCATTTTAGTGTGCGTTCACGGACGTGCGATGCGTATTTTGTTCTGCTGGATGCTGGGCTATCCATTGAGTTACATGGACAATTTTGGTCATGCCAATACCGGATTGTACATCATTAATTGTAGCAGTGCCCTCTATAGTCTTGAAGTGTTTAATGAAATAAGTCATTTGAAGAACTTGTGACATTCAAGCTAATCACCATTTCTGAAAGATATTTCTCATGTTAGGGCGATGCGGAATTTAAAACAACTGGAACCCAAAGTTGAAATACCAGAGATAATTTCTCAATTCCAATTCGTCTTTTATCACCAGGCTCGGTGCCACATCAAAGTTAATACCTGCTTCCAGGGTGAGTTTGTCCAGCCAGTACCCAACACCGATAATACTTCCTACACTCCACTTATTGAAGCTCAAGTCAATTGGTTTACCTGAAACGTTATGGTCTATAAGAGGATCTGAAAAACGTTTCTTAACGAGCCTGTCATTATTGATCCCTAAAGCCAGATATGCAAATTTTAAAGTGTTAGGCATCGGACTGATTTGTATAACCTGATCCAGCCCTACATAGTGCAATGTGTTCGACCTGGATTGGTAACCCTTTTGGCTGTACCTGGCGCGAAAACTGAGAGAAACAAACTGATTCACATTCAAGTCATACTTTATGCCGGCACCCAATCCACTTCTGAAAGAGTAGGCATGTCGGCTCGGTTCATTATCGTTTTTAATCCAATGGCTAGCTGCGTTTAACTGTATAAAGGGAGCTAATCTGGATTGAGCAAATCCATAGGAGCTAAGAAAAATAAAAGCTATTGCTAGAGATCTCATAGGTGGTTTTGGTTAAGTTTTGTTCATAACGACTAGAAGTTTCATTTCAGTATATAAAATGGAAAAAATCCGCTTAAACTTGTCTTGGCCGTATTAGACCGGTGAATTCTTTGAAAAATTCGCGGATTCTTTGCAACTTAACTCGTATGAAATTCGGAGCACCAGACAACATTGAAGATTTAGCATCCTTGGACTTGAGGTTACCAGCAGATCATCCAGACAACCCAAAAGTATTGACAGGAAAATCTACAAACCCGAAAGTCTATGTAGGCTGCAGTGTTTGGGGTCAGGATCCCTGGGTGGGTGATCTTTACCCGGAGGGAACTAAAAAGAAAGACTACTTACAGGAATATATTAAAAGAATGAGCTGCATTGAGCTTAACAGTACATTTTACAATGTCAAAAAAGCGAACATGCAGAGTTGGGCTGAAGCGGCCAAAGGTCATGATTTTAAGTACTGCCCTAAGTTCAATCGCCGAATCAGTCATATCAAAAGGCTTAAAGATGAGGTGTATGAATTGGCGGATTATTTTGTGGAGATGTGCAATGAGTTTGGAGATAACCTAGGAACCACGTTTCTGCAAATGCCAGAGAATTTTGGGCCAAAATGGTTTGATAGGCTTAAGGATTTTTTAGCGCACTTACCTAAAGACTTTCCGGTGGCGGTGGAACTTCGCCATGAAGAATGGTACCAGGGTGAAGTTTTTGATGAACTGTTCCAAATGCTTAGTGAATTGAATAAAACAGCCGTAATCACGGACACTGCCATCAAGCGGGAAATCATTCATCAGCGTCTAACGAAAGACCAGGTTTTCATTCGCTTTGCAGCATATGATCAGGATCCAACCAACTTTGCAAGAATGGATGAATGGGCAGGTAGACTGAAGGATTGGATTGACCAGGGCGTTCGGGAGGTCTATTTTTTCAGCAAGCAAGAGGATGAAACCTTTGCGCCTCGTCAAGCCGATTATATGATCAAAAAACTCAATAAAGTGGCCGGATTGACATTAACTTCCCCATATGCCATTTGATATATGGCCAAGCAAAAAGTTCATGTCGAGGTAGGTAAGCGGAAGCTTGAATTGTCAAACCTGGATAAAGTTCTATATCCGGATGACGGTGTGTTAAAAGCTCAGATCATTGAGTATTACCTCACGTTGGCACCAACTATTTTACGACATATTAAAGGTCGTCCTTTGTCCCTTGTGCGTTTCCCTGATGGAATCTATGGTGAGCAGTTTTTTCAAAAGAACAGGCCTGATTGGGCTCCTGATTGGATTGATTATATCAGGCTGGGCAAAGAACGAAAGAAAGAATACATCGTAGCAAAAGAAGAAGCCACATTGGTCTGGTTGGCTAACCTTGCCTGTTTGGAACTGCATCAAATACATAGTTTTAGCGAGTACGCTGATAAACCGGACTACATTGTATACGATCTGGATCCACCAGAAGGAAAGGATGATTTTGAGGAAGTAAAGGATCTGGCCTTTAAGCTAAAACAGGAATTGGAAAACTACGACTATCATGTTTTTGTGAAAACGACAGGCGGTAAGGGGCTCCATCTAATTACGCCATTAGAAACCAACTATACTTTTGACGAGTGTTTTGATACGGCCAAGAAAATCGCTGAAGGGTTCATACGAAAACACAAGAATACTACACTACATCTCAATAAAGAGGCAAGGAAAGGTAGGGTGCTGATTGATATTTTTAGAAATAAGGGCTCTCAGACGATCGTATGTCCTTACAGCATGAGAGGCAGGGCAGGAGCTCCTGTTTCGACCCCAATTAGCTGGGAAGATTTGGAATCGGTCAGGTCTCCGAAGGAATTTACCATTGAAGTGGTCAAAGAACGAATATTGACTGAAGGAGATCCCTGGGAAGCGATTAGAAGCTGGGCGGTACCGCTTCATACTGACACCAAACGACGTGCTGCTTATAAAGATCTTCCAGAGAACAAGCGACATAAGAGTCCGGAACAGCTCGCAGAGTATGAAAAGAGACGTGACTTTAAGAAAACCCCGGAACCATACATCCCGGAAGACGATGGACGAGGAAATCGCTTTGTGATTCAACGGCATCATGCTTCACATTTACATTATGACTTAAGGCTAGAGCAGGATGGTGTGTTAAAGTCATGGGCAGTGCCACGAGGAATGCCGCCAGCACCTGGAGTAAAACGGTTGGCAGTTCAAACCGAAGATCATCCTTTAGAGTATCTTTCATTTGAAGCGGAAATCCCAAAAGGACAATACGGTGGTGGAATGATGTGGGTGTATGCTGCTGGACGATATGAGATTACCAAGGAAAAGAAAAACGGATTCTACTTCAGGCTGTCCGGCCCTTTGGTAAATGCAGAATACAGGATGCATTTGATGAAAAATAAGGAATGGCTCCTGGAGAGGGTTGATCTACCTCAAATCGATATGTTGGGCAAAGAGGTACTGCCCATGATGGCTGAGTCGCTTAAAAAACCTCCAAAGGGAGATTATCGGTATGAGGTGAAGTGGGATGGGATCCGGGTCATGATTACGCTCAACGAAGGTGAACTGACCATTCGTAGTAGGAACATGAACATCATTACAGATCAGTTTCCTGAGCTAAACATCCCGGAAGAAGCATTTCGCGTGAATAATGGGGTTTTTGATGGAGAAATCGTCTGCCTGGATAGTCAGGGGAAAGCGGATTTCAAAAAAGTGATCAAGCGATTGATGACCAAGAAACAAATGGAAATTGACTACCAGGTAAAAAAGAATCCTGCCTATTGCTACTTATTTGATGTGCCATATCTGGATGGTCGGTCTCTGGTCAATGATCCATGGCTCAGGCGTAGAGAGTGGCTCAAAGATTCTTTTAGAAGAACGACTCCATATCGGTTGAGTGAAGACATAGAGGATGGTGAAGCCTTGTTTAGGGCTGCTAAACAAATGGGAGTAGAGGGCGTGATGGCCAAAGATCCTTTGGGTAAGTATTATCCGGGAAGACGCTCCGATGTTTGGTATAAAATCAAGGTGAAGAATTACGTTGATGGATTCATTGTTGGTTTTACCGAGGGAAACGGTGATCGAGAACCCTACTTTGGATCTCTCCATATCATGGAAAAAATGGAAGGAGAAATGATTTATCGGGGCAAAGTAGGTACAGGGTTTACTGATAAACTCATGAAGGAAATCAGGAAAGAGATGGATTTAAGATCAGGAGGGGACCAGCCTATGGAGCAAAAAATACCAGATCCTTCTACTTGGTTAACGGAGTACATCCCTTGCGAGATAGAATACAGTGAACTCACCAAAGACGGGAACTATCGAGATCCGGTTTTTAAGAAATTAAGAATTGATTTACTCCATTGAATAGTGCAATAGAGTTACAGTGATTTGGTTTTGAAATTGTAAAACACTCCAATAGAAAATCGACTGTTTCCAGAAATGCTTGAGTACTGATCAGTATCATATACTTGCAGCAATGGCAATTGATATTGTCCGTTAAAAGTAACCCTGCCAGTAAAAATCTGAATTCCAGCCGTTCCAAAAAGGGCACTACCTCCGGTATTAACCTGTATGACTTCAGATAGGTCATGTACATCAGAGGATTCAAAATAACTACCTAAGAACCCTATCAAAGACAATTTGTTCATCTCCTTGTAATAGAGCACATTGAGACTTACAGTGCCCTGATTGCCAAAGCGATATCCGTCTTTTGCACTATTGTTTACTTTATAGGAAGATTCCATGTTAAATCCCAAATTGGATTTTCGAAAAGTGTAATTTCCAGATAACAACAAATCATAACTTCCGCTACCCAACTGAAAGTTGCGATTGAGTGTTTGTCCGTCATTGCCTGATTTATGTTCACCAAAAGGAAGTTCCACTCCGGCACCTATAAACAATATGTGCTGAGACAGTTTCAGTTTCTTGTTGAGATCAGGCTTGAAATAGAGCAGGACACTGGCATCTCCAATACCCTGTATAGAGTGGTTATCTGGATAGCCCTCAGCTCTATTGATCAGGTATGGTATGTTGGCAGCCAACATCAACATGTCCGAAACGGCAAACCTACCAATCAGTTCTGTTCGATGAAATCTGTCATGTGAATATTCATCTTCTATGAGGTTGGAGTGATAATCGACAGAGGCATCAAAAGTTGAATAACCGTACCTTAACCCTAAGAAATGAGCGTTGCCTGAAGGGAGCGTACCAAAAAAGGAGGCACTCACTCCACAACCACATACATCACAGGCCTGCAAGGAAAAACTTGTTATGGATAGAAGAGAAATGATTAATAATTTCTTGAATAAATTCATTTGAAAAACTGAGGGTTTGCAATAAAATCGTAATCCGTTAGGCTTTCGAGAAAGGAGATAATATGCGATTTTTCTTCCTCACTCATTGCGATACCATCTTTTAACTGAGGGTCGAGCGTACCGGAATGCTGGATGTTGTTTGTGTAGTGTTCCAACACTTCTGCCAGTGACTCAAAACGTCCATCATGCATATATGGAGCTGTAAGTTCCACATTTCGTAAATTTGGCACTTTGAACTTACCATAATCGTCGTCCTTTTCTGTGATGACTCCACGTCCTAAATCAGTGAATTCAGAATCCAGGCCATTGTTTCTAAAAGTTTGATCAGTAAATAGCACTCCACTATGGCAAGAGCTGCATTTTTCATCAAACAGCTCAAGGCCTTTCAACTCCTCTTGAGTGAGTGCTTCTTGTCCGAGCAGGTATTTGTCATAGGCGGAGTTGGATGAAACCATCATGACCATAAATTGAGATAAAGCATGGAGCATTCTAGGTGTTGTGATTTCCGGTGTGCCAAAGGCTTGCTGAAATAGTTCTGGGTATTTGGTGTCAGTTTGCAGCTTTTTGATCACCTCCGTTGGCTTTTCATCCATTTCTTTCGGGTTCTCAATGGCATTTAGAGGAATGAAATCAACATGTATGACCCCACCATCCCAGAAGAAATTTTTCATAAAAGCCAGATTGGCAATTTGGGGTGCATTGCGATCTCCAACCCGACCATCTATCCCGATACTCAACCGATGCTGGGGATCAGAAAACGCAGCAGCCTGGTCGTGACAAGATGCACAAGATACAGAACCATCGCGTGAGAGTGAGCCATCATTGAAGATTCTCTTACCAAGGATAAAACCAGCTTCTGTTACTGGATTGTTGTCAAAAGTGTATGTGGGCTCGGGAAAGTGCGCCGGTTTTTCGAAACCAAAAGCCTCTACTTCAGCATTATCATGACATGCACAAACCAGAAGTAATATTCCTAAACCGAAAACGTATCTACTGATGGACATGTGCTATTTCAAAAAGATGATCAAGGTTCTCAGTGATCTCTGTTCCTTCGCCGGGCGTATGTACGCTATTTTTATCAGAAAAGTCTACCGGATTCACGCCATCAAAAATGTTGTTCACTATCATCGCGATATGGGCCTTTGGCCGATATTGAGGGTCTACAAGTAGGGGTTCAAACTCTAAAGCATAACGCTGATTGTTGTTGGGTTCATTCCACCCACCAATGTGATAAGCAAACCCAAATGGATTGGTTTCCTCAATACTGTCCCCAAAAGCTTCTCCAGGGGAATCAGGGGACTGACCCTCTACTTTTAACGCAATGTACCCACTGTTCCATGTCCAGAACATACCGCTCAGAAAAATGCCTGTACCTTGTTCTACACCATCCTCATTCACACCTAAAGTAAAAGATACTTTATTATAAGTACCTGGAGGGATGTTTTCCAAATTTATGGATTGACTTGGAATATCACTTTCGTCGATCAGATAATAGCCTTTAGTCTCATCCCGTGAAACCAAAAGCTCATCTTCAAAGTATGCTCCGTTTGGCCCTTCCAGAACCACTTCACTTATAATATACCTGATTGTAGTCAGGTTATAAGGTTGCCCCAATGAGTTGGTGTAAGGATAATTCTCTTCAAGTGGGGCAGAGAGTGTTTTTGTGCTTTTTCCTGAAACTGACTGATCAAACTGAAGCTTGAAATAGCCGTTTTCAGTTTGATCAACCTCATCACCTCCCGAACAGGAGGCAATGAGTGTAATGGATGTTATTAATAAAATTGGCAACTTCATTTTACTGGTTATTCATGACATGGTGGGCATAAAATGCATCAGCAACATTATAAGCGATGTGTTCCCCTGCAGCTGGTGAATGAACCGAGAAAGTTGACGCAAAATCCACGTTCATATGGCCAGTAAATGTTTTCAAAGCATCTACTTTGATATGTGCCATTGATGAGGTTTGATCACCTACAACTAAAGCTGTTGGTAAGTCCAGGGAGATTTCCTTGATATTGTTAGGATCACCCCATCCCCCAATGTGAAAAGCTATTTGTTTGTTTTCAGAGCCTGCATCTTCAGCACTTCCCTCTAGGGCAAACGCTATATAGCCTACATTCCAATTCCAAAACCACGCTCCGTTTTCAGGATTGAGAACACCGCCAAGGGCACCTTCCTGAACGGTAGATCCATCTATGCCGAGTGTAAAAGTGATTTGAGAATATGATCCAGAGGGCACATCAGCCAATTCGATCATAGCTGAGCCAGAGACGCTTTCCTGTACATGATAGTAACCTTTGGAGATCTCAGTATCAGCATATGCCTCATCTTCATACATCAGGTTGTCTCCAGTGAGTTTGATTTTGCTAATGTAGTAACCCATCATTCGAACGTTGAAAGCCTGATCATTGGCATTGGAGTAGGGGTATTCTGTTGATCCATCCACAGCTAGTGTCAGGTCTGCCTCACCTGCTACATTGTCAAAGTTGAGTGTTACTGTCCCTTGAGTTTCTTTGGTCATGTCGTTATCCTTATCACAAGACCATAGAAGTATTGAAAGCGATAGTATCGCTAGTATTTTGATATTTTTCATCGTGTATGTTTTTGTGTAATACCAATAAGCAGAGGTGTTACACCAAAGCCAATATGGGTATCCTTTGTATTAATAGAAACCTTAAGTAGTTATTAAGCCTTCCTTGGGGGATGAAAAATATCGAAAGCAGGTAATGATCCTGGAAACAGATCATTGAAAGAGAGGTGCTCTGTAGTCTTAATCAGTACTTGTCTTCTGATCAAAGAAAATTCCAGGAGGTCTTTTGAGAAAAAAGTGAAGGCAGGAGGTGTGGCTACTTCGGTTTGGTCTTGAGACTTTTCAGCATGATGAAGTCTTTTGGCCAGGTAACAGCTACCGCCACATATAGTAATTGGCTTGTCCCTTTTGATGCAAAGTACTCTTTGGATGTATTCTTTCCGCACCTCAAAATCCAAATAGACCAAAGGCACAATAAGTGCACTGCCCAGATTTGCCAGGATTAAAATTGAAATAAGATACGGGCGTAAAAGCGACATATTGGAAACAAAAGTAGCTTCAAAATTATATTTCCTTCAAACAAAAGGAAGATTTATTACCGATTTGAGCTAAAAAGAACGATTTAGATAATGATCCCAATATTCGCAAACCAGGTGATCCCTCTTACTTTTGTCGTTTCTGTTTCCAATGCAGGAGCTAGGTCCATATCAATTCCGCCTTCTATAAATGTATTGCAATTTTTCAATCCAGCGCCAAAAACCCCACCAAAATTCCATTGATTAAAGTTTTCAATATCAATCAACTCACCAGTCTGAGGTTGTCTAAAATTTTCTTTTAACTCACGAGCGACCAGTAACTCATTTCTAAGTCCGGCCATGACATAACCTGAATTACCGCGATTTTTCTCAAACCAGAATTTAAAAAACTCATCAAGTCGAATATAATGAAATGCAAAGCTCTCCTTTTGGTTGGTAAGCTGATTGTCTTCAGAAAATTTGTAAGTGGCAAAACCCTTCTGGGAATAATTTAGCCGATGGCTCAGGGATAAATGGTGGTTTAGATCCACCTCGTAAATCACACCACATCCTATGCCTGAAATGTAAGAATACTTGTAGGTGCCAAAGTCAGGATGCTCAAGACTTCTCACTGACATTGTGCTCTGATTGGTTTGCATATAAGCTCCAAAATGTCCTTGTGCAGAGGCTTCAAATTGGAGTATGACCAAGGAAAGAACCACGATAATCTTTAACTTCATAAATGATTATTCTGTATTTGATTGGTTAAAGTTTGAACGTTTTTGCCGCTGAGAAATTGTTTCTTTGAACGATCTTCATACAAAACCAATTGAATAATAAAGTAGTTCACAACAGTATCAATGGGGGAGTAGCACAAAACAAGATGATTTGATCACATATACAATTGATATACAGTATTTTAAGTGTGTTTAGTTGGATTTATTATTTAATATTCATTAACTTTCTGGTGAAAGTTAACACGATAAGCTATGAGAGCAATTTGGAAAGGACATATCCGGTTTTCATTGGTCACTATTCCGATAAGGATTTATAATGCTATTGACAATCAGCAGTCAGTTAAATTCAATCTGCTTGCCAAGGAAACAAAAAACCCTGTTAAGTACGAAAAGAAGGACAAGGTAACTGGTGAGACCTTACGTGCAGAAGATATTGTAAAGGGCTATCAATACGAGCCCGGGCAGTTTGTCATTGTAGACAATGATGACTTTGACAAGGTGAAACTAAAAAGCACCAAGGTGATTGAAATTGAAGGGTTTGTTGACACTAAAGAAGTCCACCCAACCCTGTTTGACTCACCCTACTTTGCAGGACCGGATGGTGATGTAGCTGCCAAGACTTATCAGTTGCTTTCGGAAGCGCTTAAGAAATCAGGTAAAGTAGGCGTGGGGAAAGTAGTCCTCCGTGATCGTGAGAACGTCGTTTTGCTAACCCCCCACGAAAAGGGAATCCTACTCTACAAATTGAGATACCCTGACGAAGTGCGTAACATCAGCGATGTTCCTAAACTAGGTGAGACTCAGGAGATTGAGGCCGAACAACTCAAAATGGCCAATACGCTGATTGATTCAATGACCAAGAAGTTTGATGACATTAAGTTGGAGGACCGCTATAACGGAGCACTTAAGGATATGATCATTAACAAGATCGAGGGTAAAGAGATTGTAAGTATAAGTGAAGAAGAACCTGAAGTAGTTGACATCATGACAGCTTTGAAACAAAGTATCGAACAGGCTAAGGCAGAGAAGAAGCCGATGAAAAAGGCTAAAAATGAAGAGAAGACGAGTAAAGCAAAAAGAAAAGCAAGCTAATCAATGACGAGGATCGTCAAATTTCCGGTGACACCTCCAGAAAAACTGGGGCCAAAAAAGGTCAGGCGAAAGAGAAGGGGTCGTGATCCTGAAGACTTTGGCCAACTCAACTTATTCAACCAACCCAATATTGAAAAGAAAGAGGGCCGTGTGGTTAGCATGCCACAATCGGGAGGTTTTTTTGATGAGGCGCTTGAACTCGACGAACAAAACCAACCTGATGCAGAAAAATATTATTTGCTAGCCATAAAAAATAAAGAATCTGAAGTGGATGCTTATTGCAATCTGGGGATTCTCAAGTCGCAACAGGGCGAGTTGGCAAAGAGCATCGATTACCTGACTAAATGTCTCGAACTAGAACCGAGACATTTCGAAGCGCACTACAATCTCGCAAACGTGTATTCTGAAATGGGAAACCTTCCTCTTGCAAAAACACATTACGAGGTATCCATCAATATCGATCCGGACTTTCCTAATAGTTACTATAACCTCGGATTGGTTTTGATTTCGTTAAAGGCTTACAATGAAGCGATCAACGTCATAGATAAATACATCATGTTGTCCCCGGACAACGATCACAAAATAGCATCTGAATTAATCAAAACATTAAAATCCTTTGCGTAATGACCAGAAAAAATGAAATCTTAAGCGAGCATTTTGAAAGACTGAAGGAATTGGTTCCCGAAGTTTACTCCAAGCAATCTCTACATCAGCACGACGACCAATCAATCAAGTTGTATGAAATTCTAAAACGATCACTTGGGATTATTGAAGCGGTTTATCTTCAAAATGGAGAGAGTTTTAAATCTGTAAGAATTGAGGAATATGGTAAGCTTATCCGTGACCTGAACAATATTGGTTTCGACTATCATGGGAATGAGGAGCTGCTAGAAAAAGCGGCAGGATATTTGATCTTACAGGGCAAGAAGCCAATGGAAAAAGCCAAGGGCTCCAAGAAACCGGATCAGGGACGTCAAGCAATGTAAATATGAAAAAATTCAGACTAACTATTTTTTTATTGTTCTTCTCATCGATAGCATTATTAATGCATTGTACAGACGATGATTTTCTATCCGTCTGTACTGGTTGTGACGATCCTGATTTCCCTTGGTCAGCAGCTGGCTCTGGTAACTGCTATGCTACCATTGATGATTGTGAGGCTTCGGAAAAAGGAAGCTGCGAGATTTGCAATTGATCGGAAATCTTAGTTCTTTCAAATAATCATTCAACCTATTGTAGTTTATGAAAAGCCACATCAAGAGAACACTTCTGGTTCTTTCGGTCATATTTTTAGGAGTTTTCGTTTCTTGTGAAGATGACACTGAAAGCTGTACTGACTGTCCTGATGATGCGCCTTATGGCGCCGTAGGAGGAAACTGCTATGCCACCTTGAGCGCCTGTGAAAATGCCGAGTCCGGTAACTGTGTGGTTTGTCAGTAACCGATTGAATCGATCACTTGAATTGCTCGATCATCCTGATAATCTCATCTGTCAGTTGATCTGCATTAACGGCTTCCACCAGCTCTTTTTGAGCCACCTGATTATCTTTGATAAAGTACAATTTAGCTTTTAGCAATCCATTGGTATCTTCATAACGACCATTGATAATTGTGGCCCCACTAAAGTCTTTGTCATCAACAAAGACCAGTTTTGGGTCTTTTTGTTTGCTCATTTCAATCAACTTTGAATCAAGGAGGTCGCTTACACCCAGACGGTCAAAAATGGCGGATTCGTCCTGAAAACGGGTATGAACATAGACCGGTTTAGGTGAGGCTATTTTTATCAGTTCACGATCTGAGGTCGACAACCTGCCAATGTCAAAACTCTTGCCGTCTGATGGCAGACTGACTTCAGGCTTTTGTATGCCCCCAATTTCTTCGGCCAATTCGGGTACTTTATTAGCAGCAAACTGGAAAAGACTCAAAACATCGATGAACTCATCATCTCGTAATGCAGCTCCTTTCATTCCAAACAATAGGGAATAGGTGAGAAGCCCCTGACCATACAGCGTTGTTTCATAGCTTACAGCGTCTGCAGCCGAACCAGCAAGCACAAAAAGACCTGTCCTGTCCTTCATCCGTTCCAGGGCCCTTATTTGAGTAGAACTCACAGCACTTCTGCTGGAACCCAGGGAAGAAGCCAATCTACCTGAATGACAGGCATCAATGATCATGATTTGCTTGAGTGCAGGAACAGACTTAATGTATTCTGTAAATTCCCTACTGGATATTGCTGACTCTTCTCTGAGCACTGTGTTATTCATGTCTCCACTTTCTGCACTGCAGGTCAGGTAATAAAAGTCGCTGTTTTCACCGGACTGGTTCACTCCATGGCCAGCGAGGTAAACAAACAGGATATCATTGGCTTTTGCTTTGGTCTTGTATTCATCAAATGCTTTTTGAATGTTCTGCTTGGTGGGCCATTGAGATTGCTCCTGTTCTGTTGTCAAAAGGGTGATATTGGTTTTTTCAGCCCCAAGGTATTTGGAGGCACTAAGATTCAGCGCATTGGCCAAATCAGTGGCATCTTTTGCCGCATACTTTAAATCCAGGCTTTCTCCTTTGTAATCCGAACTTCCTGCTATGATGGCATAGAGAGACGGAGGCTCAAGTGCCTTATTTTCGCCAAAGACATAAAGGCTTTTTTCATCAGAGCTAAGAGATCCATCTTGATTGTAAGCCTTAATCGTTATCTTATTGACCCGGTCATTGTAAAGAAAAGGATGATCAGTAATGTCATAGTCAATTTCGAGAGATCGATCATTCGCTGGAGTAGAGGCGGCCCGTACATCGCTGCTCACTTCTTTGCCATTGATGAGAATCAATACCCGGCCAATTCCACCACCACTATTGTTAAGGTTGATTCCAAGCTTACCATCATTCTTTAAAGGATGCTCTAGCGAAATTTCCGGATAGAGCCCGACACCAGAAATGTTGTTTGAAACCCTAATCTGCTCGCTATTCAAGCCAAGAATTTTTGACAGGAGTTTCGGTTCGTAATAATGATCCTTGATCTGATCCAGGGCAATGAGTTTGCCTGCTTTCGTGTAATGAAGCTCACCTGATGCTCCAGCAGTAGCATCATAGAGACCTTTGGGAGTGGTGACTACATATTCTTGGCCTTCAAAAGGAATCAACATGCCAAGCTCTTCTTGGGATTTACCATCCAATTCCCAAATTCGAATTATCCCATCCAAACCCGCCGTGAGCATCTTGTTATTGACAAATTCGATATCATAGGTAAACCCCGAATGACCCGGTAATGTCTTATTTACCTGGCCATTTTCAGGATCATAAATTTTAACGCTATAGTCAGAGGCCGGTTCTCCACGTTTTACGGAGTTGCGAATACCAATCAGGAACTTACCATCTGGACTCCACTTTAGAACATCTGAACTTGCTGACAATTGTATTGATCCTGTTTTTGTCAAATCCTTCAGACTATAAAAATCAGTAGTTAGATCATCTTTCTGAAGAACTGTAAGCATACCGGATGGCGAAATGGCAATACTCTGAACGTCGGTCAGGTTCAGTTCAGTTAGCTTCTGAAAAGTAATCGGATCAAAAACTGCAATTCCATTATTGGTATGAAAAATGAGTTTTCTGCCGTCCGGAGAAAACACATAGTCTTTACCGTTCTTCACTTTGAGATTCTGAGGCTTACTGGTTTGGAAATTGTAAAAGTCAAAATCTTCTTCACTGCTTTTTCTGAGCACATATCTTCCTGTGGGGTCGAATGTCACCGGAGTTGTACGGTACTTACCATTGGCTTTGAGAGAGAAGACAGTTTTGTTGTTGATGAGATTGGTCACAGTAATCTGTTCATCCAACCCATAAGCAGCTACTACCGGATTCACCGGGTGAAAATCAATAGCTCGTGATCCCATGGCACTGGACGAAAAAGTAATATCGGAAGCAGTTCCGGTAAGGTCTAACACCTTGATCACATCGTGGTTGGATGCAATGGCCAACTTTGTTCCTGTTCTGTCCACAGAGAGGTCATAAATGGCTGCTGCTCTTCCTTTAAAAGATTTAGACCACTTTTTATTCTTAAAATCATACGCTCTGATCCTGTTGTTATAGTCAGCTATGAGCAGGGTAGTGTCACTGTTGCATTTGATCACACCAATACCAAAAGCAAAGGCTTCAGATTCAGTATCTTCCTTCCAGTCGATCCCCAAGGGAGTCGATTTCAGGTCTGAATCGAATGCTCGTAAATTCTCCTTATCGTCTCTACCTGCGGCGAATAGCGTGCCAACAGAAGGAACATAGGTTAAATCATACACCCGCAGGGACATAGCACGTTCTTTTTTACTTTCAAGGGTTTTGAGGTTCAAACTGATCAATTCTCCCTTTTGTGTGCCTATGAATACCTGGCCAGAGAAAGATGTCATTGTCAGCACATCACTCTCACTTACTCGGATAGATTTTTTCTCGTTACCCCTTCCTAAATGATAGGTTTCCACTGAACCATTCGTGCCTCCAATGACTAGTTGGTGGTCTGAAGTGAGTGTTGCAGCTTCTATTTTTTCTATTTTGGAAGTCCATGTGTCCAAGAGTTTGGATTCAAGCCACAGCTTCATTTTGCTTCCTCCAATTGTAATCAGTGTGTCACCCGATTGACTAAACGCTAAAGCACTGATGTTTTCTCCATGATGAACAGACCAAAGTTTTGTCCCTCCTTGATCCCATGTAATGCACTTGCCAGTAACATCTGCACTGACCAGTACATTTTCAATGGGATGATAAGCAACAGCCACTGTGGCATTTTCATGACCTTTAAAGTGATAGACTTCTTCAGTAGTTTGAAAATCCCATACTTTGACTTCATTGGAGCCATCCACTGATGCCATCCATTGATTATCCGGGGAAACAGTAAAATCAACAATCTTTCGGCTATGACCTAGCGGAACAATCAGGTCCACCTGCGCCATCCCTTTAATACACTGAAGGATTAATAGGCTAAGGATGAGTGGCTTATGAAACATAATAGGCTGTGCGGTTTATTTTTTAATAAAGATATAATGATGAATACTTTTACTAGCAATTCCTAGGCCAAGAAAGGCTTTCTTAAATTATTGAACTATTAAGCCAAACAAAACCTTTATCTTTGTAATTGGAAAAGCGGTTTACAGTCACCTGCATTTAGCCTTCACCATTGTTTCCCTAAGGCACTTCGTTGTTGATATCGTTTCTTTCACTGATTTAATGAATATTGGCGCTCAGTCAAAGATCAAAAAGAGAAAGAGCTTGAATCCAAATCCAGTTAGGGAGTGGGACCGACAGTACATCCCAGGGGTAGAAAGTGACTGGTTATGTTACACTTAAATTATACTACGTATGGCAAGATCACAGAACAGTTTCATGAAAAAGCAGAAGGAGAAGAAGAAACAGATGAAGAAGAAGGAGAAGTTTGAGAAAAAAATGGAGCGCAAAGAAAACAACGATAAAGGTGGAACTCTAGACGATATGATTGCCTACGTAGATGAGTTCGGAAATATCGTTGATGAAAAACCAGAGCCTCCAAAAGAAGACAAAAAGAAGAGAAAGCCTGAGGACGAAAAGAAAGATCAAGCTTGATCATGATACCAGAGGCCAACACATAAAATGTTGGCCTTTTTTATGATAAATCATTCATTGTCAGCATAAAATCTGCCCAAATATTCCACGATTGCTTTTTTGAGGGCATATGGGTCGATGGTTCCGTCCACCTTGTAGATGGCTTTACCACCTGGAGCTACTAGAATCGTATAAGGTAAGGCTCCCTGCCATTCAGGATCCACAGCCTCTATCAGGTCGTAAGTATTTTTGCCGCTATAGATGTAATTGGTATTTGAAGCTTCTTTTTTAGTGAGAAATTCCAATGCTTTCTCTTTTTTTGACGGCTTGTCTGTAGTTATCGAAACAAACTCGAAATCCCTACCGCGATACATTCTGTTGATATCTACAAACTCAGGAAACTCCTGAACGCAAGGGCCACACCAAGTGGCCCAGACGTTGATCAATCGCAAATTGTCAGTGTCATTTTTTAAAAGGGTTTTTACACCTGAAACATCAATGTCATTCAGGGAAACTGGTTCCATTGACCATTCCTTACGTTCTTTGGCCAACCAATCATCTTTCCATGACCATTTGATAGAGCAGCCAAAAGTCTTTGTCACAACTTTATCAGGACTGTTTCCTGCCAGCAAGGCATCCAGTGCATTGATTAGGTTTTTATCCCCAGGTTCTGTGTATGGGTTTTCGGTGTCATCAATTCGCCCTGAATAAACCAACACCCGATTTTTATCAAAAACAAATACATGGGGTGTAGCAGCTGGGCCATACTTCAGCGCAGTAGTCTGGCTGTCACCATCGTATAGGTAAGGGAAGTTATACTTCATATCACTTGCTCGCAGTTTCATGGACTCCAGGTCATCATTGAGGTCGCTATATCCAAGCTCGGATAAACTCACCGCTTTTGGGTCGTTAGGTGATATGGCCACAAAATCAACATTTTTCGGGGTATATCTGGCCGTAATCTCTACCAGCCGTTTCTCATAGGCCTGGGCAGTAGGGCAATGATTGCACGTGAAAACAACAACCAGAAAGTCTTTTGAGAAATCAGAAAGTGAGTAGGTTTTTCCATCAGTTCCGGGCAGACTGAAATCAGGTGCAGAACTACCCAATGCAAGAGGCTTAACCTTTTTATCCTGAGATTGGCTATAAGTCCCATGAGATACTGCACAGGTCAGGGCGATCCATATTATTGATTTGAATTTGAGTTTCAACATTGCAACTTTAGTTTTAATATTTGTGAAAGATACTGAATCGTAAACGGCAACCCATAGATAGTTTGATCATGATTTACGTATCCAAATGTGCTTCCTCGAATACACACTTACAATGGTTACAACAAGTCTCGTTGTTACTTCTATATTTCACGTGAGTGGCTTTTTACCACTTTCCCTGAAAGATTCTATTTATTACTGAAACATCATGGCCATTTTTCCCGACCTGATGTTTGATTACCCTCCTGCTATGCGCAAAATCAACTTTAAGATCAATGTGTTCGAAAACTTCACCTCAATGAAATGGCACGATTCCTACTTTGCCAAGTTATAACCACAGATACTGAAACAAGTTCAGTATGACCCCTAGGTTGATAGAACGAAGATTAAAACCAAGTAACGTCATACTGAATTCATTTCAGGATATAAACTTGACAAAGTAGAGCTATTACCACCACATTATCTGGTCGCTACCGCATACTCCATATCTCGTACATGGGATCGCCTTTGCTGGATAGTCCGCTATGGTGCCAGTCTTTGCCTTTTAGTTGGTAGTCAAACTCAAGGCTAGCTCCAACTCTTGATTCATCTCGGGAGAAGAACTTGATGTTTTCTGTGTACTTGCCATCTATTGTTGTGTAAGCGCCACCGCCAGTACCCATGAACTCTTTTGTCTCGGTATTGTAAGCTATCCATTGAAAGCGAGTACCGGAGAGGATTTTCATGGTTTTCCGTGGACGATTGGTGTCACGTGATTGTGTTTCTCCATCTTTGATCCGACCTGACATTAGCCAGGCACCATTAAGTGCGCCAGGTGTGCCATTATCAATGCGTGTCATCCGTACATCAGTACCTACGATCTCCAATGCATTATCTGATAAGGCTATTTCAAACTTAATTTCGGAACCCACACGATCTGGGTTTTTAGTGTCAAACTCCACTTTTTCAGTCATCATGCTACCTTCCAATGCCCATGTACCACCATTTGTGCTGACAAATGCACCTGTTTCTGCATTGTAATAAGCTATGGATTGATAGCCTTCAGCGAAAATCACCACACTTTTGATGGTTTCTCCAGACTCATTTGTGAATGTCCGTTCCCATGCACCGATGGGTGATTGTGAAAATGAGATGAGCGACAGATAAGTTGACAGAATTGTAAGAAATAATCGGGTCATAGCTTCTAATATTTTTGGGTACAGTAAGCTAATATGATTCTGTCTTTTAATCAATTCACAAGAGCTTTGTTTAAAACACTCGCACAGCCTCGGTAAATCTTTAGAGTTATTTAATGGTTTTTGGCCCTGAACCTTCCTCTTTTAATTGAGTAGAAATAAATGGTGCCTTTGGTGCTAAGAAGTACCCCGTCAGTCTGGCAAATAATATCGGTATAAAATAGGTGAACCCAGTAAGTGTGGCCAATAGAATGGTTGTGCTTAAAGGTGTTCTTGTGACACATACATTGATGGCAGCCATACAACTAACCACTACCAATGAAATATTTACTGATGGGACAACCTGATGAATGATAAGACCAAGGACGGCACCTGTAAAGAATAACGGAATAATAAATCCAGCCCGCCAGCCCGAAGTTACTGTAATGGAAATGGCAACTATTTTAAATAGAAGAAGGGTCACTAAGCGAGCCTCTTTCCTGGATTCACATGAGTGGCTTTTTCCCACTTTCCCTGAAGTATTCTATTTTGTATTGAAACATCATGGCCATTTTTCCTGACCTGATTTTTGCTTCATCTGCTTTTTCTCCAACGAAGTTTTCATCAATGGTTTCGTAAAAAAGCGTAATCCATCTATCAAAATGCGAGGCATCTACAGGTAGCTGCGCATGAGGTGGGAACGGTCTGCCGAAATAGGTGTGTTCTGAGAGCAGGGCCGTCTGCCAGAAGGTGTACATTTTTTCCAAATGCACTGGCCATTTATCTTTGATTACCTCATTGAATATCGGGCTTAATTTGGGGTCATTTCTGATTTTATCGTAGAAGCTGTCTACTAGAAGTTTGATGTCCGTGAGGTCTTTTATATCTGGTAGTGACATTAAGTTAATTAAGTGAACTCTGCTGGGGAAATTTAGAGGTAAACGATCGAGAAGAAAAGATAAGCGCCTGAATAATCAATCCAATGATAAATAAGACACCAATTTCAAATTTCGAAGTAATATAATCAGAGGCAAATATGCGGTTCGATTTATCAAGGATGTTTTGTCCTTCCGAAAGCTGAATGCCTGATAGTTCATCAAGACTTTTGGAGATTTTTTGATGATGTAGTATGATTTGTTGTTGGGTATGAACGCTTCTTTCTGAAGTCTCTCCAAAAACGACCTCTGAATCCGCCAGACGTGCAAACTCCTTTTTCAAGTTATCAAAATGAAGCGTTTCCGACTCAGTCAGCTTGGTTTCTTCATAGTCTTTCATTAGTTGATTCATGGAGCTATTGATTTCCTGATTTCTTTCTGTCAATGGACTCTTTGCTCTCGCCAGTTCAGATTTAAAAATTATTTCCTTTTCATGCATTAAGCTCGACATTTCATAGATGTAGCCTTCTACAATTAGTCTGTCTTTGTAAAATGAAGAGAATGAGCTTTTTAATTCGGACGCGTGCCTGCTGTCCGCCAAATTCGTCATCAGTATCAAGATGAAGATTGTTCCTAATGCAAATGATGCTTTAGTTTTTTGGTTGATTATATATATCCATTTCATAATTCGGGGTGTTTTTGAATAGTTTAGAAATATAAACGAAATCAGACTGAAAATAATTTGTTTTGCAGGTAAATACTTCAATCAGACTACATGCTAAGAAGTGCTGATGAAAGATCCTCAATAAGATCCTCTGCATCTTCAATTCCTACTGATAAGCGCAATAAGGTATCAGTAATATTTAAATCCATCAGGTTACTGGCAGACATCCCGGCGTGTGAAGTATGAGCAGGAATGCAAATCAAACTTTCAACCCCTCCAAGACTTAGCGCTGGGCTAATAATTCTGAGATGAGATAAAAAGGTTTTTAGCCGGGTAGGTGATGCTTCTATTTGAAAAGAAAGCAAACCTCCGTAACCTGACATTTGGTTTCTGGCGATCTGATGATTTTCGTGTGTAGGTAGGCCCGGGTAATACACTTTGCTGATCATGTGGTGGTCCTGTAGGAAATGTGCAATATTTAGTGCAGATTCATTTTGTTGTCTCACTCTCAAGCTTAAGGTTTTTATGCTTCTTTCGGCTAAGTAGCACGAATGGGCATCCAGACTACCACCATGCAGTTTGATATATTTCCTTATCAACTCATAATAGTCGGGCCATTTGGTGGCCAATCCACCAAACATCAAATCGTTGTGGCCACCAAGAAATTTTGTTCCACTATGTAGCACAATGTCAAACCCTAAAGAGAGTGGGCGTTGGTTTATAGGAGTTGCAAATGTGTTGTCTATGATAGTAATCAGTTTGTTTTTTTGTGCCCAGGTAGACACTGCCATCAGGTCAACGATTTTGAGGGTAGGATTGGAGGGCGATTCTATGAAAACCAATTTTGTATTTGGGAGTCTTGCGCGCTCCAAATCCTCAACCGAGCCATTCACGAAACTGCATGAAACTTGTCTGTGACTCAGCTCATCAGTGGCAAATTTCTGGGTTCCGCCATAGAGTTCCTTGCTCCAAATAATGTGGTCCCCAGCTCTTACAAGAGAAAGAATAGTACTGGTAATAGCTGCCATCCCAGAGCTAAAAGCAATTCCGAAATCCGCACCCTCAAGGTTTGCAATGATTTTTCCCAAACGCTCCTGGTTTGGAGTAGAAGAGAAGCCGGGATAGATCAATTGGCCATTATCAATGTAGTGGTATGCTGTTGAGGGGTGAATTGCGGGGGTAACGCTAATCGGTTTGTCTTTTGGTTTGCCTAAAGGGTGAACGCATCTTGTTTCATTTTTCATGCTGACTATTTTAAGTTCATGATTAGTGTTTTCATCCATTGCCGAGCTCTGGCCTCATAGTTTACATCACAATCCACGCGAGGGATGATTCTCGTGGCTCCGAGCTCATTTAAAACCCTATCAAAATCTTTTCCTGCTTCACAGAATAGAGCGTACTCTGTGTCTCCAAGGGCCAGCACAGTGTACTGGAGTTGATGAAGCTTTTGAGTGCTTTGCACTAGACTAAAATAGCACTGCTGAGCAGAGATAGGCGGCTCGCCAATTCCATGGGTGCTTACGATGATTGCCAGGTTTCGTACATTCTCCAACTCATCAGGATCATACGCTGACATATTCATGGATACAGCATTCACCCCGTTAGCGAGGCACATTGCATGTAACTGGCCTGCAAGATGTTCGGCATTCCCTGTTTGAGATCCGTATAAGATTAAAAGCGCTACGTCTTCCATTTACTGGTGAAATCAAAGTTATTTGATAAAAGGTAGCCAAGCGAACGTGTCATGTGAAAAGAATTCACTGTCTTGTTGAAATCTTGATTTGTTCACAGCCTTGGTTACATTATTCAATTGCGGTGATGAATTCAGCCCTTTGACTTAGTTTTCCCATACTGTTCTACCCAGATAGAAATCTTCTACGTGTTCTTTGATTTTGTTTATGCGCCTGGTAAGTTGTTTTAGGTAGCGATACATTTCTACCTCCTGGGCATACACTTTACTTCCTAGTGAATGCGTGCCAAACCCTGCTCCATAGTGGGAAGCGTTATTCTCGATTTTGGACTGTAATGAACACTGCTCTTCGAAAAATCCCTCGAAATCCTCGGGATGGTACTTACGCTCCAGTTTCTCAATGTGTCGGAGAATGCGTTTAATTGTTCTGTTTGAGTGGATGTAGTTAGATGTTTTAAGGTCAATTTCAAGAAGGTTGTGGTAGTAATGAATTTCTGCGAGCTGATTGAACATATCTTGACGTAGCTTATCATTAGAGCAGAAATCCTTCAGGCCTTCATAGTTGGTCAGGGTTATCATATTTATATGCCAGGATTTGGATAGATTGAGTATCCTTTTTTCCGTGGCAAAAGGCTCTGCAGTTAGCTTGCTGATAAGGAATAGGGATAATATGGTTGCCAGGTACGTTTTCATGTCAATCAACTAAGACTTCTGGAACTTAGGTTGGTTCAATTTCTCATAAAACCCCTGATTTGGTTTGATTTGGGGCGATGTGTACAATAAAAAGACCAACATGCAAAGGACGAGTATTAACCCTACTGCCAACCGGGTAGTTTGAATATTGGAAGCAAGTATGTGGTCAGATTCCATTAATAGTTTTTGACCTTCCTTTAATTGTATGTCTGTCAATGTATTTAATTGATTAAGAATATCGTCATACCTTGACAATAAGGTTTGGGTCAGCATCACCTGATCAATAGGGGATTCCGGGTAAAGAAAGTGCTGCTCAAACTGAAGTGCTATTCTAATGTCCTTCTTTAAGCCTGTCCATTGTGTGGATTCTTCATCAGTAAGATATGTTTTTTCGTAGCTTTGGATCAACTGTTGGATTGCGTCATTGGTGTTGATTTGTTGTTGATATAGATCCGGTTCAAATGCTCCGACCAAAATCTTCTTCTCATAGTACTGATGCGAAAGATTATAAAGATGGCTTTCGGCTACCAGACGATCCATGTAGATGGACGATAATGAGCCATGCAGCTCCGAAAGGTTCTTTTTGTGATAAAACACAAGGAGCGTCATCATCACAAGTACGATAAACAGTGATAACCCGGTATGGTATCGCTTACTCAATATATCTTTCCATTTCATAATTTTTTACTTAAGAGATTCATGATGGGGCAAGTTGTCCATAGCCCATTTTCGAAGCTTTTGCTGATCTGTTGGATCCAGGTTGCGTAACGATTTCCTGTATTCTTTGAGTACCAGTTTTGGATCAAAACTCAACTTGTTGAGGATCATAATGTAATATTCAAGCATGATTTATATTGTTTGGGTTTTGAATGAATGCTGAAATTATCAGAGTTCAAATTGGCCAACCGCTTCAGGCTGATAGATAACCTTCAGTACTTCAAACTCGACATTGCGACCAAATACAGTCCATGTAATCCGATCGCCAACTGCTCTTCCGAATACGGCCATGCCAATTGGGTCAAACACTGATGGTTTCTGTTCTTTGATGTTTGCTTCGTTGGGGTATTTGAGGGTCAGTTTCATTTGTCTCCCGAGCCTGCGCTCATTGAGCAAGACCTGACTGTTCATTGTGATTACATCTTCTGAGATTTGAGTTTGATCCACTAACTCAGCACTCATTAATTCACAAAAAAATAATTCGAGTTGCTCAGGGTATTTTGTTCTGTAAAGCGCATAATATCTTCCAGCCATGAGACGCTCATAATCACTAATAGTAACAATTCTCTTTTTCATAATCAAAGTATTAAAGAAAGACCTCATAACATGAAGTGTGCCAGAAGTAAAAGATGCGTTTCTGCTTCATTTGATGGGTTTCTATTTTTTGCTAATTGGGGAAATATTACTCACTGATTAAAAATACCTCAGATAAAATGGGTGTTTGAGTATTTAAAATAGGTAAAATTGTAGGTGATTCTTAGCTTTTAAAATACAATATGGAGGTACATACTACAGAATTTCAGTTAAGAGAACGGATCAAGGAGTTGAACTGTCTCTATGAACTCTCCAAAGTGGCATGGGAGCAGGATAACGATATAAACGCTATTATTAAACATACCATCCGCATCCTTCCAGATGCGATGCAGCATCCCGAAGTAGCAGAGGTAGAGGTGAAGTTGAACCGTAAATCATATAAGACATCAGGGTTTGATCAGTGTGTTTCCACTATATCTAATCCATTGAAGCTGGGTAACTCAAAATATGGCACCATTAACATTGGTTACAAAGCCAACGAAAAGTTAGGGGAGAAGGACCTGAGTTTTTTACCCGAAGAAAAGAACCTCCTTAAGATTGTTGCCCAGGAGTTATCATCATTTATACGCCGAGCTTCTGTAGAAGAGGAAAAGAAAAAGTTAAAGGTTCAACTACAGCATTCAGAACGACTGGCATTTGTCGGAGAACTTTCTGCGGGAATTGCCCATGAACTTAATGAGCCACTTGGTAAAATATTAGGCTTCTCGCAATTGCTCAAAAAAGGAGGAGACCTCAAAGACCAGCAGGAAGAAGACCTGGAACGAATTATCAAGGCTTCACTATATACCCGTGAGATCATCAAAAAACTGATGATTTTTTCGAGACAGATGCCACAGCAAATAGCAGAGGTTAACCTGAACAGTATTGTCACAAGTACTTTGTACTTCATTGATATGCGTTTTCAGGACCAATTTATCAATATAAGAAAAAGGCTTGATCCAAACCTTCCCACGATCAAGGCAGATGCTGTGCAGATGAGTCAGGTACTGGTCAACTTAATCACTAATGCTGTTCACGCCATTTCTGACAAAGGTCAGATCACTGTCACTACCGGGAGCAGGGAAGGGTTCGTCATACTATCTGTAAAGGACACCGGCTCAGGAATGACAGCCAAAGTAAAAAGGAAAATATTTGAGCCGTTTTTTACGACGAAACCAGTAGGGGAAGGTACAGGACTTGGATTGCCAGTGGTACGGGGGATTATTGAATCTCACTCTGGAAAGATACGGGTGACAAGCACAACGGGAAAAGGCACAAAATTCGAAATCACTTTACCTTTAACCCAGGAGTAATTATGAAAAATGAAACACATATGGGTAAAGAGGTTTTAATCGTGGATGATTCGCCTGAAACTATTGAGTTGATAAAAAGGAACCTTGAGTCCGTGGGTTATCACATATTTACTGCCAACAATGTTCAGTCAGCGATCAATCTGCTTGAGTCGGTAAATATTGACCTGTTGATCACAGATTTGAAGATGCCAGGTGAAAATGGCCTGACACTGGTGCGTCATGTAGCAGAAAATTTTAAGTCGATAGCCATACTAGTAATTACCGGGTTTCCGTCTATCAAAGGTGCTGTGGAATCCATTAAGGTGGGAGCTGAAGAATACCTTGTGAAGTCATTTACAGATGAGGAACTGTTTCAGGCAGTGGAGAATGCGCTCAATAAGACCCGTCATAGGCAATCCGGGGAAAAAGTACCGACCCTTCATAATTTCGGGATCATTGGTGCCTCTGATAAAATGATGGGTGTATTTAGCACCATTAACAAAGCCCGACATACACAAGCGACCGTTTTGATTCAAGGTGAAAGTGGCACTGGAAAAGAACTTGTTGCGCGTGCATTGCATTACAGCGACAATGAAGGCGCACCTTTTGTTCCTGTCAATTGTGGGGGAATACCTGATAGTTTACTGGAAAGTGAGCTTTTTGGATACGTTAAAGGTGCGTTTACCGGAGCTGGGGATACACGCCCTGGTTTTTTTCAAAGTGCGGATAAGGGCACCATATTTCTTGATGAAATCAGCAATACCAGCCTGGCAATGCAGGCCAAATTACTGCGTGTGCTCCAGGAAAAGGAGTTTTATATGGTAGGGTCTCAAACTCCTCAAAAAGTAAACCTGAGGATTATTGCGGCCACCAATGTCAACCTACTCCAACTAGTCCAGAAAGGTTCTTTCAGGGAAGATCTGTATTATAGGTTAAATGTGATCACGCTTGATCTTCCACCTTTGCGGGATAGAGAGGATGATGTTTTGCAGTTGGCGGACTATTTTCTTGCAAAATATGTGCGGGAGCTTAACAAAACTCCCATGAGATTTAGCGCCAGGGCTTTAGATGCACTCAAGGCATATGCATGGCCGGGCAATGTTCGTGAGCTGCAAAACCTAACACATCGCATGGCTATTCTCAATGAAGACTCCACTATTGGGGTTCCTGACCTTCCCGAGGCCTTTAGGTACTCTGCATCCAAATCAAAAGGGTTGGACAGAAAATTGGATGATGTGGTGAAGGAATACATTGCTGAGGTGTTGGCGGTCAACGAAAACAATATTTCTAAAACTTCACGGGTTCTAGGCATTGACCGAAAAACACTGCGTGACAAACTGAAAAGCACTTTGTAGGTGGTCGCTTTAGCTTTAGGAGATTACCCTCTCTTAAAAGCCAAAGTAGTCTCGTTGGAATTTTAGTACGTCGATGGAGAATTCGAGTTTATCGCGCACTCTTTGTTTTATTAAGGGATTTATCGATATATAACGGTTGTATGACTAGCATATTGAACCGTTCTTTAAAATTTAGTTATATTGGGAGAAGTTCACTAAATGCCTAACTATTTTGTCCCACAAACCTGACCCTTCACTGCATGGTAGCCTAGCTAAATATGGCCCTAAGCCTAACACGATCTACCTCAAACTTCACGATTACAAGTATTTTCATACTTCATCAAACTTTGAAAAGAGTGATTCAAGAATAATCGGTCGACATTCGTTAAAAGCCCAACTTTTCTCACTATTTACAAACGGACAGACTAAAAATGGTACTTACCTGATTACAGGAAGTAGGGGGATGGGCAAAACAAGTTTGGTGAACGATGTGCTGAAGCGATGGAGGAATAAGAAGGATTTCAAGTGGAGACTTGTTTTGACTAGCCTCGGTGTATCAATTTTAGTATCCCTATGGTTTGTTTTTTTATGCGGTCAAATCTGGGGCAATGAAGTAAAATTATCATGGGTATTGATTATTCTAGCTTCTATAGTTTTATCGGCCATTGGGATTTTTAGTTTGGTGATGCTCAAACGGTGGATATACAAGGAGCGTTTTATTTGGAAGGATGTGATTGGTGTCCTTGTTGTATCAATACTTGTTTTCTTTTGGTTTACTTTTTTAATCGACGAAATCAATCATAATGTGATTGGAACATCTTGGATATGGGTTATGCTAGCTTTTATATCCTTAGTAGCCTTGGGAATTTTAAGCAAAATGATGCTCAAAAGTGGCAAACCGAATAGTAAAATTAGTAATGGCGAATTCTTCTTTAGAGAACACGGAACTTCTTCAAAAACAGCACTCATAGTAGTCCTCGTATCAGTCGTAATCCTTATTGCTTTTCAATTATTTAATGACACTTATTTAGTCCTCGTGATTTATACCGCGATCTATATTCTTTCCTGGGGTGTTTATTATTTACTATATAGATCTAATCGCAAAATTGAACATGAGAAATCTGGTGATAATGGCTTTTTTGTAAAAGATGTACTAATTGTCAATCTAGACATTGGCCAGGAGGACATCAATGAAACAAGGATTTTGAAGCAGATAGTTTCAAGATTGGGGGAAATGTGCTCCAAGGTGCATAGACAAGTCCATTTTATTCGTAACCTAGGTATTCTTGGAGTATCCGTATTACTTTCTTGGTCTATAGTTGCCCTTTTGTATAATGTCCCTGCTATTCATGAAATTGGCCAGTCTCCAACATGGTTAGAGTATTTTCCAACCCAAAAAAATACAGATTTTCAACAAACTCAAGGTGAATCATTGCAGTTGTCACGTTTAAAAATTCAATCTCTGGATACACTGTTTGAGGAGCATACGAACAAGGATCCTGAACCATCTGAGAGCATAGGCTGGTTGCTCCACAATGTGAACGAAACTGTAAAGTCCACGACACGGATCATTGATCACGCAGTTAATGAAATATCGAAAGAAGTGTATCCTATCTTTTTTAAGTCATTACATGAGTGTATTTCTAAAACGCTACGAGTTAGAGACTCTCCATACTATTTGAAGCAGGAGACCCCGTCACCCTATTATCTGATGATTCTCGTATTTATTGGCTCAGTTATTTTTTTAAACTTTTTGATAAAATGGATTCTCAATAAATACTATCCACCATACTATGTGAAGGGTGAAGCTCGAGTAAAACGTTTGACTGACAGGATTTATGCTGAGACTTCTGAAGTAGCGGTGGCCGGGCTATCCCAGAACCGTTTTTTTAACTGGAACAGACGAAAAACGATCACACTCCCCTTTGCTGGTAAGTATGAAATCCAAATGGAGGTTCAGAAGATAGTGGATGAATTAAGCTCAGGGTTCAGCTGGGTGCCCTTTATTAGAATGGATCGGCAAATAGTATTTGTGCTGGATGAACTGGATAAAATAGAACCTGATCGATATTATCAGGAGTCATCTCCCAGCTCAGAAAGTGAACCTGCGAAAACGCGTCAACAGCGAATAACACGAATGCTCCAGAGCCTAAAATCCTTCTTCAACCACTCGAAAGCCAAGTTTATATTCATTGCTGGCGATGATATGTATGATGCCTCAATTGCAGATGCTTCCAATAACCGGGAACATTCAATTGACAGGCTCTTCAACAAGGTTTTCTACATTCCCAGCTTTTACTCTGACGATTCAGATCATAGGAAATCCAACACCAACTCAATGACGGAATCCTATGTGAGTCAATTTCTCATTTCCGAAAAGCAATATAATTTTCTAGAAGGTGAAACACACCGGGAAGATAACGATATTGAAAAGGAAAAAACCAAGTTGCTTAATTCAACCCTGGAGAAGTACTACTCTCTTTTCTTTCCTTCAACAACGCATGATTCTGATAAAATTGGGAATATTATTTATATTCAAAAGGATGCGCTCTCAGACCGTTCACTTGCCAATTTGGCAAGGGTTAAAGTGCTCTATACCCTTAAAAATTTCATAACCTATCTGGCCTATCAAAGTAATGGGTCACCGAAAAAAATCACTTCTCTCTTCGAACAATATGTTGTCAGGGGTGGAGAACACCCGATGGACCTGTACTCCATGGTGATAACTAATGATTCCATGGGTAATGCAAACGAAACAGGACTAGACCAACAATGCTTTTACCTAAGACTAAATGAAGGAGGTCAATATGTCTTTGGCCTGATCAATTATTTGGTATCCCCCTTTTTAATCAGTCAGAAACGATATCTTGGATCTTTTGGTGACAAACTCCTCGTCTCTACGTCATTTATTGTTGACCACCTCTATAAGTACCACGAAAATGCATTTTCGTGGAAGACACTTGAGCTGACCCCTGAAATCATATCGGTAAATAAGGCTCCACAGTTACGTGGCTTTATCAAGGATATTATGTATCATTTTTCCAGAACACATATAGACAGAATAACGAGCGGTCTATTTGATTTCAAGTTTATCGGAAAAGTGAAGAATGAAATTCGTTACCTATCCAAAGTATCGGATCTGGAGGCTGCCGCATTCAACTTTACGCTAGATGAGAGTAAACAATCCAAGAATCACTATCAGGACAAGCTCAAGGAGCTAAGAGCGGTTTATCATAACAGGTTAAGCGGAGAAAGTAAAAATGATGATCAGAAGTTTATTCATTCATTGAGTTTTACCAACATGATCCTTGGTGACCTGGAGTATTACGACCAGGAGTATGACAATGCTGTGCTATACTACATGGATGCCATCCAAGAGCTAAGGTATTTACTGGATGAAACTTCTAAAAACTACATTTTTAACGCAATTATCTATGTCCGAAATTCCCTGAAGTTAGGTTTGGCTTTTGAAAAGCAAAACAACTACGACTCAGCCTTGATGACCTATGACCGGTTAAAACAAGAGATATTGAACTTGAGGGATGTAGATACCAGTAAGTTTGGGTATGAAGAAAAGGTAATTACTTACGATCATGCAGTCGAATTTATCTCGAAACAAATTGGTAAAGTGGGACTATCGTCACTTTATGCGGCTTTCGATCAAAGTGGTCATAGTTTTTCTAAACTAGATCAGGATTTGGAAACTATGACTTTCGATAAATGCTTTGATGCTCTGGGGTGCTCTGATCCATGTCGTGTGAGGTCAATAGTTAATAACTGGGCCCTCAGGATTGCGAAGGTTTACGAAACGTTTGAACAATGGGAGCAGGTTAGAGTAGTAGCGCTGCTTTTTTATAACTTATTTCAAGATCGTGATCGGATTTTCGTAATTGTAGGTAAAAAGAACGGGAAATTCTTCAGCTTCGGAGGCAATCACTTTTTCAAAACTTATATCAACCAACAGGCAGCCAGTAAAAAGCATATTCAGACGAATGGTAAGCTTTTCACCTTCGAAAACCTAAGACTCCTCTATCAACCCTTTATAGCTGCGCTTTCAATACTTGAAAAGGACGGGATCAATGCCATTACCAACAAGAGTATTGAGTCAACATTGAAAGATTTCGATTTTATCTGTCGCATGACGAACACACATGTGCCCTATATGATAGAGGTGGAGTTTCTGAACAAAATCGGAGATCTACTCTATTTCAAAAACGGCATGCTGAAGGATTGGAGTAATACCAAAGACCTTACCAAGCAAAAAGTGGCTACGAACGAGGGGGTTGAGCCAAACGAATTAGCCAAAAGAGATTACAACCTCCCTGTCCAGGGAATGATCTTTTATCTGCTCTCAATAGATGTGTTTTGGAAAGGTATAGCATCAAAAGACAGAACTGCCGGTTTTTATCAAGGAAGCGAAGGAGATAACGGCACATATCATGTGCTTTTTCAAAAAATAAAATCCAAAACTGGAGACTACAGGTTTTTTGGAGGGTTAATTTTGAATAAATACAGAGAGGCCGTAGAATATATAAATAAAGGTATCGGATCGCCGGAGTATACAAATCCACGATCTATCAAACTCAATACTTTAGCTAATTGCTATTCTGATTTGGGGAATTCAATCTTGTCGTCAATCAGTCAGGATAAAAGGAATTGGACACAAGCCTCGGTATTAAGAGACCTACAGCTTTTACTAAATCTGATCACGAAATTGAATGACGTACTCTTCGCTCGACATTCAAACTGTACTGAGGAAGACTCTAATGATATTCTTAATTCCCTTGATAGTAAGGTTTTCAGTATTCAAGGTGTAGTTACTGCCTATTTAATAAGTGCTGCACTATACCATAAAACCTATAAAAACCTCAAGTCAGCCTTTCAGCTTCAAAAAATCATGACCTTGATTGATGATTGTATTTTTATTGCTCAGGGAATCGAAAAGACAGTTAGTAGCTCGTTAACTAAAGTTGAAAGAGATGAATTGCTCTTTAAAATTGACACCGAGCTTTTGATTCCGTATGTCACCAAAGTTAATAAAGCATACCAAGATACGCCATGGCAGGATATGGCGAATTATAAGAATGCAGGAGGTCTAGTGTCTAGTAGTGAGCGAACCAGTCACGTTCTCAATGTGCAGAAAGTCGTAGAGAGTCATTTGCAGAAACCATTTAAGAATAGAGCGGAAGCAAAATCATCATTTTATAGAATTAAGAGGCAGGTTAGGGTAGCCAATGGAAATGGTCATAGAAATGAACCTCCTTATCCAAATATTGACTTTGAATTTTATAAAGGGTCAAGCATTGCATCGGAACAAAAGGAAGTTTATGTGTTGATGGAGAAAATACAATTTCGACTCAACTCATGTGAATGGAAGAATAACCAGGATAAATATGAAGGTTTCTGCCATAAGTATCTGAAAACTCATCCCTTTATAGACAACTCCAATCAAATGAACCGAATACATGAACTGTTTATAAGAGGTACGAAATTAAAGAAATTCTTTAAGTTGAAAATATTTGATTACACCAAAGTCAAAGCTGCGAAGCTCAACTTAATAGCCTTGATTGAATCAAAGAAAAAAAGCAGGAAAGCGTCATTGTTTGAACTAAGAAAACTGGGGATTCGGAAGCGAAATTATTTCAGAATTTTAAGTAGAGATGAAGATCTACTCAAGATTTTTAGTGACGCTCTCTATTCATACAACGAAATCATTTCCAAGCTCAACGTGATTGAAGCCAGCTTTCAGGTGCCCAACATTTATTTTGGCTTTGCCCATTATGAGCTGGCTTATTGGCTGGAAGCTCTGGAGGAATTTCCAGAATTGCAATTCGAAGTATTTGAAAACCTCGAGTACATTACCCTGGAGCGTGAGAACGATTTTCTGAATAAGCAATACCAATGGGCCAAGGCCAAGTATCACTTTGTAACAGCGATGCAAACACATCGAGGAATGGATCCCTACACCCACACTATAAATGGCATGTATTACCTAGATGACGATTTCAATGATGACCAAGAGCATTTTTATGCAGCCCAGGAGCGGTTCCACATAAATAACGGTTATATTCAACGTTTATGCAAAGAGCTAGGTAATAAGCTTATCAATGCCGACAAGTTGTTCAACTATGACTTTTACTCGACAGATTTTGTGCCTGATGATTGAGACATTTTCCAAGTGCTTTGGACACTCAGTCACCCTCTCCTAAAAGCCAAAGTAGTCTCGTTGGAATTGGCTTCATCAAAGTAGTAACCCTCATAGTCGAAGCCCTTAAGAACCTCTATATCAGTTACTTTGTTTTTGATGATATACCTGGACATTAAACCCCGAGCTTTTTTGGCATAAAAGGAAACAATCTTATACTCACCATTGCTGAAATCCTTAAAATCCACATCGATCACTTTGGCTTTAAGTGCCTTTAAATCAACGGATTTAAAATATTCAACAGAAGCTAAATTGATCAATACATTATCTCCCTGGTCTTTCAGGTCACGTCTCAGTTTTTTAGCAATATCACTTCCCCAAAATTCGTAGAGATTCCGGGAGCCATTCACTTGTAACTGGGTGCCCATTTCCAACCTGTATGGCTGGATCGCATCAAGAGGTCTCAATAATCCATAGAGCCCAGAGAGGATTCTAAAATGATCCTGGGCAAATGCTACATCCTCAGAAGTAAAAGACCCTGCACCTAGTCCCTGGTAAACATCTCCCTGAAAGGCAAACATGGCTTGCTTGGAGTTATAGGTTGTATGTCGGGTAGAAAAGTTTTGGAAGCGCTCTACGTTAAGCTGGGCTAGTTTATCACTGATGCTCATCATGGACTGGATGTCTTCTTCAGTCTTTTCCCTTAGCACGTCTAAAAGTATTTTTGACCGATCAAAGAATCTGGCCTTTGTGCGTTCGGTATCTATTTGGGTTTCGAAATCTAAGGTTTTTGCTGGAGATACAATAGCAATCATATTTCAATTTGGCTTGATAAGTTAATAAGACCATTTACGGATTATTTGTTCCTTTCGGATGCGAATATAAGGTTACTGGAATAACCAAAACTTATAAGATCATATCACAACCTATTCATGATGAAATTAAACCAACTCCATCGATAGGGCAAACGCCTTCTTAAAGATCTCTAAACGTTGACTTTTCAATGCTGTTTATTTACTCGGTATTAAATGTTGAAACAGCATATTCAGGATTTCATGCCGTTTAGTTAAGCTTTTAAAGTGTGATTCGAGCTTAACTAGAGTCTGTCCATAATGTCCGATCTCTGCGTTACGCTTGTTTTCAAAAATGATCCGCTTCGGCGGACCGATTTACGAGGGTAAACTCACATTTTGAAAACTACACAAGCCTTGCCGGCCGCACCTTGATCTCGAACATTTTGACTCAGACTCTGAGTTTATAGACAAGCACTAACTAAAGGGCATTGATTCAGGATTGAATGCTTCGATACACTTCAGGGTTAGGGCAAAACGAAAGGATTTCAAGGGAGATATTTTTAAATGTGTTTACCCTAACTCAATCGGTTAAAATTAAAGTGGTAGTCTTCACGATTTATTATCTTGCAAGAGTCTTTATGCCCAGTTCGAAAAATAAACTTTATGCAATAATCGATACGGAAACTACCGGAGGGATCCCGAGGTTTTCCAGGTTGACTGATATTAGTATTTTTCTCTATGACGGAGAGAGTATTGTAGATGAGTTTTCTTCCCTGATCAACCCGGAAATACCGATTCCCCCATTCATTACCCAGCTGACGGGCATAGATGATGACATGGTATCCGGAGCACCCCTTTTCGAAGAAATAGCACAACAGGTCATAGAGATTACTCAGGGAGCCATTTTTGTGGCACACAATGTCAATTTCGATTATGGAATGCTTCGCTCCGAATTCGGCCGAATGAGGTATGACTATCAAAGACCTAAACTATGTACGGTAAGATTGGCCAGAAAATACATTCCCGGCCATCGGAGTTATGGTTTGGGGAATATTTGCGCTGACCTGGGGATCCCAATCAATGGGCGGCATAGGGCCAGAGGAGATGCTGAGGCTACCGTTGAGCTATTTCACCTGATTTATCAAGAGGCGGAGGGTCATCCCACCATGACAGATGAAAAATGGCTTACAGGCCTTCCTGTACACATGGACCGATCGGTTGTGGATCGATTACCGGAAACTGCCGGCTTATTTTATTTTTATGACGAAATCGGCAAAGTGGTCTATATAGGAGCGAGCAGCAATGTCTTCAAAAAGGTCACTTCGCTTTTCACCAGTAAATCCAAAAAAAGCGTTGAATTGAGATCTATCATGGCGGATATTGATTTTGAGGAAACCGGAAGTGAACTGATCGCTAAACTGAAATTGCCTGAAGCCATTGACAAACATGAACCAAATTTCAATTCAATTCCCGGAAAGAAGTCAAAGTGGGAGCTAACTAATTCGGTAGATCTGTTTGGTTATTTGCACCTTAACCTCATGCCTGCTGCCAATGGTCGAACGATTGGTACTTGTTCGTTCAATACTAAAAAGGAAGGCGAGGTTTACTTGCGCAAACTGGTTAAGCAATATCAACTTTGTGGTAATTTGTGCAGCATCCATGCAGGTTCGAATTGTGAAAAGCAAGGCTGTATGGGAGCATGTAGGCAGTTGGAACCAGTGAAGAGTTACAATCTGCGGGTAGAGCAGGCATTGTCGCAAAAGACCTTTAGTCAAAGTAATTTTGTGATCCTGGACCAGCGAACACAGAGCCAGCAGCCTTTCATCATGATAGAAGGTCACCAATACATTGGTTATGGCCTAATCGATCACCAAGATGATGCCATTGATGACTTGAGTGCTTTAAAGGATCGCTTGAATGTAGACAATAACTCTATCGAGAAAATGGCGATCATCCAGGCTTATATGATCAAACATAAGCCTAAGATTATTGCTATTTAACATATTATGAATCAATTACTTATAAACTATATCTAACCTAATGAATCATCTTAACATTTATTGCATTTTTTTACTGTCTTTAATCATAGCCTGCGGGCCAAAAAAGGCAGCCGAAGTAGAAAATACTTCCCCAGTCATTGCTGATGACGCTGAGCTTCAGCAGGTTTCTGATCAGTTCAAATTCACTGAAGGACCAGCATCAGATAAAGCTGGCAACGTGTACTTCACTGATCAGCCCAATGACAAGATCTGGAAATGGGCACCAAATGGCGAACTTACCGTGTTCATGGATAGCACTGGTAGATCGAATGGCTTATATATCGATCACAGTGGCAAACTTTTGGCTTGTGCCGATCTGGACAATGAGCTTTGGAAAATCAACATGGAGGATAAAAGCTATGAAGTGATGCTCAAGGGTTTTGAAGATGAGAAGTACAATGGGCCAAATGATATGTGGCTGGATGCTAAAGGTGGCATTTACTTTACGGATCCATTCTACAAGCGATGGTACTGGGCAGATACAAGCCAGCAGCAGAGCAACTGTAAAGTATTCTATCTTCCAGCAGGAGCGGAGCAGCCGATCGTACTAGATACAACCTTGATCCGTCCAAATGGGATCATTGGAACACCTGACCAGTCTAAATTGTATGTAGCAGACAATACTGGCAAGAAAATCTTTGTCTATCAAATTGATTCGGCAGGAGCACTCAGTAATAAGAAGTTATTTGCAGATATGGGCTCGGACGGTATGACCGTGGACAATGAAGGCAATATCTATGTGACCGGCGATGGTGTGACGGTTTTTGACAGCACCGGGGTGCAAATTGAACACATCCCGGTAAATGAAAGCTGGACAGCCAATGTTACTTTCGGTGGGCCAGATCAGGATATTCTCTTCATTACTGCAATGAAGTCTGTCTATACCCTTAAAATGAAGGTGAAAGGAGTGAGGTGGTAATAACATTAAAACACCTGCTTACTTTTATCCTGAAAATGTTCCTCGCAGCATTTTCACAGCAGGATCTTTAAAGTAAGCAGGTGCTTTTACCCTGGATCAATGAAATTTAGTCAGAGGACTGTAGGTTCAAATTAATGATTTCGGAATCTGTCGCCAAATAGCTATATGCTCTCCAAACGTTATTTGAGGCCTTATATTTCCAAGCCATCTCTTTTTGAGGTGTCACTTTCCAAAGGCCATAATCACCTTCACAAATGAGCGTATTGCCATTTTTAAGCCTAACCGCTCCAGAAATGCGTTCATTAAATAAATCAATAGCTGTAAAACTCCATACCTCCAGTGGTTCGTTATCTACCTCTGGGGTAAGATCAAAATTATCAGGCGTTTTTAGTTCATGAACGGTGGATTTCAGGCCATATCATTTCCAATATTTTTTAGTTATAAATGTGACTTTTCTCCAACAGCTGGATTGATGGTAGTAAAACATTTACCATTTAAACAACTAAACAATGGAGTTAAAGAAAAATGAATCAAAAGACCTGGAGTCAAAACGGCCACTATTTTTAAATATCGGGTTGGCGATTACGCTGACCTTGACCATAGTCGCTTTTAACTGGAAGAGTGAAATTGGAGGCCTTGACCTAAGCGCACCAGAAGATCATTTCGAACCTGTTTATGAAATGCCGATCACTAAAATTCCAGAACCACTTCCTCCTAAGCCTAAAATCAAAAAGCCAAGTCCTGTAGTAAACAACCATCCACCAATTCTCATAATTGATGAGCTTGCAAAGTCTGTGAAGGATGATACACCGATAGATATGGATCTAGATTTGGACATTCCAATAGACCTGGGTGACGGGCCGCCAGTTGAAACAGTAGAGGAACCCGTGATTTTTGTGGAGGAAATGCCCTCATTTCCAGGAGGAGAAAAGGCTTTTTATAAATATGTTTCTGAGAATCTCACCTATCCCAGAATGGCCAGGAATCTTCACATTACAGGAAGAGTATATGTTCAGTTCGTCATTGATAAAGACGGCACAGTTACGGATGTGATTGCTGTTAGAGGTGTAGGTGAAGGTCTGGATGAGGTCGCCGTTGAAGTACTTAAGAATTCTCCAAAGTGGAACCCCGGAAAGCAACGAGGAAGAGAAGTAAGAGTACGCATGATCCTGCCCATCACCTTTAGACTTGATTAACTGCTCAGTCACGGCCTCTCTTGAGAAATCTTTTCTCTAAGTTATCCAGATAAGAATCTTTGGGGTTTTAAGGAACCCACAAACGATTGCTATGAAATGGGCTTTCGAGAGAGGCTTTGACTTAATCGCATAATCTGACCAACTCACCCCAAACTTTAGTCTATTGAAAAATTTCTAATCGCGGAACTCCGCTCTATAGATAATCTCTAGTATAGGGGATGGGGTGAGTTGTAAAGAATCGATAATTCTTCAAAGCAATGGTTTTTTAGTTTCAAGGTTGTATTGCAATTCTCTATATTCATTTTGCTTGATACAGATTCCTCAGAACCTGGGTTTTTCATATGCATCTATGCGGGATAATTCATTTTCAATGGATGGAAGGATGAGTGTATCATCATTTCATTAAGCACCTCCTTCATGTGGTATCGCTTCCACCAGTAGTTCATTGTCTGCCTTGTCATAATACGTGCAGGTCATGCTAGCCATACTGACAGCCCATTTTTCAATGCCAAAGGTTGCGCACATGGTGATAAAAGTAAGGAAATCCGTTTTGCCTTGTTGGTGGGCTATCAACTGCTCCTTAAACTTTTCGCTATTGGGATAGTCCTCAACTGCCAGTGGCTCATATTTTGCTGGTACTTGTGCTATATGATCATTGTCACCGTGATAGTCAATATGCCCATCAGCAACATAAGTTTCATAATGCGTAACACCCAGAGATTTAATTTCCTTGATGTAGGCTGGGAAGTCCGCACCTGATTTTACTTTGCCGTGTGCCGCTTTGATTTGTTCTTCAGTAAACATAGTGTATTGATTTTATGGTTGCAAAGGTGTGGGAGACCACTGCCCTGTGATTGTAAAAAATCGTTTTCCTTACAGGAAGCGCTTGAAACTCTCGGGAGAATCACCAGTAAATTGCCTGAAGTCTTTGCTGAAATGCGCCTGGTCAAAGAAACCATTTTCATAGCTGATTTCAGTGAGGGATTTTGGGTCTTTCAGGTTGTCCAGTACAATATTGAAACGAACAATCGACGCAAATTTCTTAGGTGTGGTGCCGACCACTTTTCTGAATCGCTTTTCAAAGGGGCTTTGACTTATAGCGAGTTTGTCGTTCAGCTCTTTTATCCGGATGGTTCCGCTGCTTTGATAAATGAGCTTGATCGCTTCTGCAATAAGCCTGTCGGTTTGGACAGGCCTGATCTGACCGGATAGGAATTGTTCAACGACTCTTATGCGCTGTATGTCTGAAGTAGCCACACGGAGCTTTTCGCTCACTGCCATTACGGAGTTTTTGTCAAAAATATCATCAAGCGAAAGGCTTAAATTGAATAGTTCATGGGCTGGATGTGACGTAAAATGGGTAAAGCCAATCTCGGTAAAATAGATCAAAACAGTCCCTGTGTTTACGGAGTTTTTAAATTGTTTATAGCCATTGGTTATTCCTGTAATACCTGCGTGGGAGAGGCTGGTTTCCATGCTGTCTTGTATCACTGAAAGCTGTCCGCAGTATTGAAATCCGATCACAAGACCTGAAGTTGGATATACTTTGTAGCTGCTTTCAACATCACTCTCGGACACCACAAAATACTTGATGTAGGGTCTTAGTCTTTCGGTAGGGATGTATTTGTCAAACCTCATTTTCCGTCCAATTTAATTCGGATCTACTTCATTGATGCAGTAAAATTAGACAACAATTGGTCAAATGTTGGATCTCTTATCAACCCCCATCATGCTCCAGCTTATAACCTTTGCCATGGACGTTTGTAATGTTTAGTAAGGGATCACTGCTCAACTTCTTTCTCAACTTAGAGATGAACATATCCAAACTACGCCCGGTGATCAAACCTTCGTTGATCCACACTTCCTCCATAAAGGTTTGTCTTGGAATCAATTCACCGAGATTTTGTGTGAGCAACTCGAGAATACGGCACTCTTTGTCCGTAAGGTCAATCACCTTACTGCCCAATAACAAATGTTGCTTTTTCTTATCAAATAAAAAGTCCCCAAGGGCGATCACTTCTTCTGCAGGTGTTGTTTTGGTTGATTGATTGGCATTCTCCTCAGGTGCCAAGACCGGGTTTTTTCCGACACGTCCGATTAACATACCAATACCCAACAATAGCAATGCTCCACCACCAGCCAAGCCTATCAATGGATAGTTGTAAGGATGTGTATATAGATGAGGAAAGAAGAATTCCATGGTATAGCAGCCCGGGGCCTGACTTCTTCCAACACACGGGAGAATACTTGGCGTTTTATCCCTACTTACCTGAAAACCATAAACCATCATGGCATTGGTGCATTCATTAACCGAAACAGTGTACCCGGATGGAAACTGTCTGTTGGATAGAAGGGATTGGGACAGACCTATGAGAGAGTCGTGACTAAACACCAAATCCTGTTGGAACTCCAGCAGAAATGTGCCTTCTTCAAGCTCCATCACGGGTAAGATACTAGAGGTAGAATCTCCCGATTGCAACAACAACTGATGGCCAATTTGGCGCACGGCGAGGTTGGCTTGCATGGCTTGTCGGTTCCGGTTTGTAGGTTTAGCCAAGAAGGCAGCCAGCACAAAGACTGTAAATACAATGGTTGCAACACCGTAAAGCCAGGTCTTTCGGTTATTGAAGAGGTATCTCAAAACAGAATTTACATTCATTTACAATTCTTTTTACAATTGATTTACTGGCAAAGGTATTTTGGTAACGTACGTTTGGTAGCGCATTGAGTTTTAATCTGAAACAGGCAAGACAAACCGATTTCATGAATAACCAGGATTAAGCAATTTATAAAGTACCAAACCCTTCAAGATAATGAACAGAAAATTAGCATTCTACCTTTTAGTTTTATCAGCTGTCATTTTGTCCTCCGCTTTCGTTGGATATAGATTAGATGAAATGGATAATGGCTCGTTGAGCGACATGCCAATAGCAACCATAAAAAGTAAAGAAAATCAAAGCATATCTAACACCACTAAATCAAAGACCGCCAATGTCATACTCCAGTCAAATGATGCCGGGAAGACATGGGTGGACATCAGTGATCGTCTACCGGACTTTGAATCCCCTGAAGCATTCTTTGCGAGCAAGTCCGAGATTTATTTACGGCTCAAAAACCGAATGTACCGCAGTAAAATCAACCTTGAATCCCCTGAATGGGAGGAGCAAGCCCTTGATCCCCGCCTTACTTCGATTGCTTTCAACCCTTCTGGAACCATGGCTTACAATTACCAGGGGCAGGTTTATCGAAAGGATCAAAACACAGGTACCTGGGATCCAATCTATACCGAATTTCCAGTAGAATCAGTACGTACGGTTTTTGAAACCATCAATGGGGCAGTATTACTGGGCTCGGACTATGGACTCTTTAAGTCTGCAGATAATGGGTGGAGCTGGAGAAAAGTCCTGGATGAAGGCTGGGTAATGAACATGGTGGAGTCAGATGGCGTGCTAATCGGGTCAGGGCAGGGAGGAATCATCCGGTCTACAGACAATGGTGAGCATTGGGAAAGTGTCATCAACGATAGGGGAGTAGGCATCACTGTCGAAAGTATTGATGGTGGATTTGCAGCGATCACCTGCTGCTATGAAAACATATCCAGGAGGGTTCGCATTTCATTGGATAAAGGAAAAACCTGGAAAATCATTGATCAGGGCTTACCGCCTTCTTTGTCTATTTCGTCAATCAAACAATCAGGTGGTTATTTGATCTGTGGCCATCCTGATGGCATTTACCGGTCCTCTGACATGGGGGATACATGGAATCTGGTGTATTCAAATTATCAATATTTTATGCCTACCAGTGAAGCAGTGCCATCCAAAGTGTTCAAATTATACGGTAATGATCAGATACTTTATGCAGTAACGGTTGATGCAGGATGCTGAAAGAATAAATCAAAGATAAATGCTGATTCCAGTAGGTTAAATAGTCCTGGCTCATAACCATCACGAAACGCATATTGACCAACTCACCCCAGATTTTACTTTTTTTTTACTGGCGTCCGACTAAATTACAAATGTTCAAAAAAAAGTACGTTTAAACGAAATGAGAAAAGATTTTTTCGAATTCCTAAAACTACCCCCTGCCCCTAAAGGGGTGATCGAAAGTCCCCTTTAGGGGATTTAGGGGTAAGTTTTGACGGATTTTCTTCGAAACCCAAATCTTTTCTCGGACGCTACTAACTTTTTTTTGAAATATTGTCAACTACTCCCTCTCTTTAAAAGGCGCACTGGCTAGTGAGAGGGGCTGGGGGAGAGTTGTTGAAGAATCAACAATCCTAATAAAAGGAACTGAAGTATCCAATCAGGTGAAAAGTCGTTTTGGCCACATCCCCTCAAAACGCATAAAAACCAAACGCATAATGCGTATTCGAAAAACCGAAACGCATTATGCGTTGATGAAAAACAGTAACGCATAACAAAAACTAAAAAACCAAAACGCATATGCCATAGCTGCCGATTCAAAACGCATATCAAAATCTAAAAAACCAAAACCTGCCTTGCCGGCAGGCAGGCGCATATTGACCACCCCACCCCAAACTTTACTTGTTTGAAATATTGTCAATCTCTTAACTCCCCTCTCTTTAGAAGTAGCTCTTGGACGGGTAAAAATGCTCTCGGGCAGACGAAGTATGCTCATGGACGAGTAAATATGCTTTGGGGAATGCAAAGCACGCTCTAGGGCAACCGAAGTATGGTCCTGGACGGACAAAAATGCTCTCGGGCAGGCGAAGTATGCTCTCACAGGACTTGATCGATAACCAGCAGGCAGTGACTGACAGCCTAGAAAGCCAGGGCAGCAACATCCTGACCGATGAAGAGGTTTATTTGCTGCAAGCCAAGATTAATGAGCTGAAGCTCCAGCGTCCAGTATAGGGGACGATCAGAGCACTACCATAGATGAACTGCTGGAGCCAGTACAGGCTACTTAGCTTTTATCACCACTTAATTCCGGAAAGGCCTTGGTCTTTGGTCAGGGGCTTTTTTTGTTGGGCTTGGTGGACCCACCGGGCTAACTAGCTTATGAATTAGGACTTTTTGAATAAGGAATTGTGCAGGTTACTCTTTTTAGCGAACAACTTCTTGGTATAGTGATACCGTCAAATGGTAATTACCCAAAAGTGGGTATTATGATTTGAATAAAAATACTTGAAATTTGATCATATCAATACCACCTACTTATGAAAATCTTTAAGATAACTCTCCTAATCACTCTCTTTCACCTTCCAATCCTATTAAGTGCACAAGACTTGGATTCTCTTATTGAAAATAGATTATTCAGGTTTCTCAGTCCAGTAACTTTACCTGACTCCGTTGAAATAATATCATTGGAGACTCAATCTTTGGAAACTGCGGGCTTGTTTAATAGACCCACTAGAACAGCATTCATTGCTCAAGCAAAACTAAAAACATATACAAAAATGTTTTCTAAGATCAAGCAAGAACTTGGATATAGCTCTTATGGTTGGTCTAAAAGTATTGTGAATGATTCACTATTTTGGGAAAACGCTGATATTTCGAAATTTGGTAGTTTTTTAATTTCTGAAGATGAATTGAGCAGTTTTAATAAGTATCAATTTACAACTAATGGATTACCTGAATTGCTAGTCCAAGCTGACGGCAATCAACTAGCAACATCACCAGGTTCTGACAATTTTCGAATTAACCTATCTCAATCCTACCTTATGAGCTTAGTAAACAACACAGATATTGATGTAGACGCCAGTGTATTTGCTTCAAGTGCATCCAATGTTTTTGAAAAAGAAAGCGGATCTCATAAAACGCTCAATTATGCTTATGGTAATTACCAAAATAGCTTGGCCAATATTTTTAATAAGGTCAATTCAAATAATCACTTGAAAGACGAGGAATTTATGGCCTTACTTAATCTCTGGAATATTTACTCGTCCGATTCTAATTATTATGTAAATGACAATTACTTACTTCAGAATTTTAGAGGATTGATGATTACTGAAGATTATTCATTTAATAAAGTGGTTTCTAATGACTTAACATCTAGGTCAACCATGAATCTAAATCCAATACCTTTCTTGAAATCAAGTGCAAGTGTTGACTTTGCAAGCTATCATACAAATTCTACCAATAGTGTAATAATGAATGTTGACGTCTTTATAACAGAGCCAATTACTGCAAGTAATTTCATAAAAATGCCAAAGCCGGATAGGATTGCATGGTACTACAATAGAGAAACTTATGATAAGTATGTGAAATTCACTGACAGGTCATATATCGATTTAAACAGTAGAGATGCACAAGTCATTTATATAAAATTCGGACCATTGCCTTTAGAAGAAAACATCGCTAATAGAATAAAGGTTAATTTTGGGCATCTTGAAAAGGAGTTTCGAAAGAAGTTAGCTAACAATAGTATTGTGTCCACCCAAATACCTGTTCAATCGATAGAACAAATTAGTGTTTTAAGTCGAGATTGTCCAAAGATACACTTGGCGGTTTACTAAACCATTGACTGGACAAATTCGATTTAAAACAAAGTTGGACGTGGCTCCTCAGCAGGCTATGGGCATATTAGAGGAACCTGGGTTGCGCAGCCCTGCCGAACCCCGGCGACCAGGGTTAAAAGACTGGCTATTGAGGAAGCTCCTTGGGTGCACAAAGATGAGTTGCTTGTCCGGAAGGCATACGCCTCCCTGCCATCCGTTCGTTGGCTGATCGGTATATAACCAGCAAGTCAAAGAGCGTTTGACCCGACAGGACATCAGACCGGGTCAAGTATTGTCCTGGGCATCAACCTACCTCTTTTACATTTCGGACATTGGCCAGGGTCTTTTCCCGTGACTATTTTGATTACTTGTTTGGCCTGGAGTCCTTGCAGCAGGGAGACTGGCCGATCCTTACCGATCAACCTGATGCATTGCTCTTTTTTGCTTTGGTTTGCTGAGGCCAACAAGCCATAGTATCTGATCTTGTAAAAACCTGATGGCAAAATATGCCTCATGAACCTGCCAATAAACTCCTGGGCACCTAAAGTGAGCAGTTGTCTGCTGAGCCTTTTGCGGTAATCCTTCCACCTGAAGGAGACCTTGCCATCACAGGCAGATACCAACCTGCTGTTGCTAATGGCCACCCTGTGGGTGTACCTGCCCAGGTACTGCACCACAGACCCTGGGCCAGCCAGCGACTTCTTTGCATACACGTTCCAGTTTTTAGCGTAGAAGTCCTTCTTCAGTTCATTGGTATTTGCAAAATTCTCGGGGAGCTTTATTTCACCTGCCCTGAGCCTTGCTTCGAACATACTCCACATCACCCCTCTGAATATGGAGGACAGTGCCTTGACCGGCAAGAAGAACTTCTTCCCCGCGTGTACCCATTCAACCCCATCTTCGGATAAGCCACCTGCCGGTACCAGCATATGGATATGTGGATGATAGGTCAAGGCTTGGCCCCAGGTATGCAACACTGATACTGCGCCTGTCTCAGCTCCCAGGAACTTTGGGTTGCGGCCTACCTTCTGCAGCGTCTCTGCTGAAGCTTTGAACAACAGCTTGTAGCATTCCCGCTGGTTGATATAGAAGGTCTTGTGAAGCCCTGAAGGGATAGTGAAAACCACATGGAAATACCTGCATACAGGCAAAGTACTCCGCAGCTTATCCACCCACACTAATTGCTTGGTGTACTGGCACTTGTTGCAGTGCCGGTTACGGCATGAGTTGTAAGATACTTGGCCATGACCACATTGATCACACCGGTCCACATGCCCGCCCATCCCTGCGGTACGGCACGAACAAATGGCCCGATAGGCTTTGAGCTGATCGGCACATAGTTTGTGTGATTCAATAAAATGATCACCATACTCCCTGAATATAGCTGCTACATCCAGGGGGTGTCGTTTATTGACCTGTTCCATTTCATGGCAGGTCAAATGGGCTTTTTACAGACGGGTCAATCTTGGCCAGGTGCAGGTACACCATCGTAGACCGGAGCGATTGATGGCCCATCAGCCTTTGGATCAGCTTCAGGTTGGCACCCTGTTCCAACATATGTGTGGCAAAGCTGTGACGCAGTGTATGGGTGTGAACATCCTTCTTGACGCCTGCCTTCTTGGCTGCCTTCTTGATGATGTTGTTTATGGATGAAGCTGAATAGGGTTTGCCTGGTTTTCCCCCTCCTTCAAATACATATTTAATGGGTTTGGGAAAATGGACCTTATAATACTGCCTCAGTAGTTTGAGTGCATTGGACGACAGTAAAACATCCCTTGATTTGTTGCCTTTTCCCAGGTTGATCCTGATGACCATCCTTTTGGAGTCAATATCCTTGATCTGTAAATTGATTAACTCATCCCGGCGCATCCCCGATGAATACAGCAAGGCCATGATCGCTTTATGCTTGGGGTTCGAAGTGAATTCTACCATTTTGAAGATCTCCTCTTTGGTAAGAACCTCAGGTATTTGATATTCCCTTCGTGGCATTTTGATCTTGATATGATCATCCCATGGCATATCCAGTACATCCTTGTATAAAATTTTCAAGGCACTAATGGTTTGTTTGATGTAGGATACCGATAGCCCACGACGATGGGATGCATCATACAGGTATTCTTTCAGCTCTTCTGTGGTGACCTCTTCAGGGGATTTCCCAAAATACTTCGACAATGATACCAACATTGCCAAATAGCTCTTGATGGTCCTTGGACTGTAATTGCGAAAAGTAAGTTCGCGAACGAAACGTTGACTTAATTTCTCTTTTTTTTCATGATCCTTAAGGTTTAATTAAACATTCCCTTAAGGTAACAAATCAGACAATCTACCGACGCAAGGAGGTTTCGTTCAACTAGGTGATAATCTCAAGTTTATAGGAGATAATTATTTTGAAATTCCACTAAAAGTGCAACCCAATGCTGATTTCTTTAGCACGACTAGTTTAAAGGAAAATGATGTTTTTGAAGACTATATTCCTCTTAGGTTGTTGTTTGGAGACACTATTCACTATCAAGGAAATCCCTATATTCTATCCAGAGATTATTTTGTGAACATGAGGTTCAACCCGGTAGTAATTCCAGAAATTCAAGTAACAAATAGCAAGGAAGAACAGGGTGTTTATTTGTGGCAAGTTAATTGTAATTTTCATGAAACGGCTAGTGTTATCGGAAATCCATTAGGAATTGAATCTGTCAGTTTTACCGATAATAGATTAAACACTTTAGAAAGAGGAGTAAACTTTACTAAGGTAGCGGGAACAAGCACTTTATTCAGTGGCACCATAACCTTGCCGTACGATTCGATACGGAAGTATGGTATTGACCACTTATCCGTAAAATTTGATTTAAACATTAGAGCTAAATACACCCATAGCTCCAGTATGAGAAATTATCATAGAGAGCTGGTAATCAACTTCCCTTATAGTCCTAAGCAAATTTCAATAGAGGATATTTCTGATTTTGTATCTGTGACCAACCCAAAGGACTTATTACACATATTAGATGACTCTGTTAAACTAGGTGGTACGAATGCATACCGCTTAAAAAGTACTATTCAGGATACGACACTTCTTATAAGTGAATTAGTAGATGGGTTAAATATTAAGTATAGCGTTGATAAGAAAGTCTATGAAATCGACTCCACATTAATCAATAAGGAAAAATATATTGAATTGGTAAATAGCCGAGATCAATAACAAGTAGTATCTTTTGCATTTCTTGACTAGAATGACACTTTGTCCTAACTTCCCGTCAAAGGGAATCACCAAGTAAAGCTGACAAGTTTTGCTATTATCCTGATTGATCACGAATTAGAGGCATCCCACCCAATTCACAAATGAGATAATGGGCTGAGCGCATGATTAATGTCATGTGTGCGATCAATGCAAAGATTAGTTCTTGTCACCTCAATCACAAATAGCAATCAGCCATGGTCATTTGGGACGGTAAATACGAAACAGGCATTAAGGACATTAACGAGCAAGATGAGTCATTATTTAGCTCCATCAACGACTTAAAGGGGTGCGTTCAGGACAAATACTATGAAGGGCCAAGGGCGAAATTATCCTCAACTTCTTTCAGATGTTTGTGTCACGCATTTTCCTAGAGGAAACCTGCATGATACCACATGATGTGTTCGGTAAAAGAAGAGATATGGCACATGAAAAGTTTCTAACCTATTACAAAAAAAAATTGAACGAAGTACCGGTCAGCTATCAATAAGCCAGGGCTCCTTGGAGAGTTTTACTACATACTGATCAAATGGCGGTCAATGTGTTATGTACTGCTGCATGGAAGGTCTTTTGCCAATTCTCTTTAGGGAGCAATTACCCATGCGCTCATAAAGGCGACAAGGGAAGTAGGGCAGAAGGAAGGTTGTGAAAAATGGAAAATGTGGGCATGGATAAATATTTACATTTCTTTTTGACAAACAGTTTAATGCGTTATTTTAAGTTAAATATTGGCCAAAACCATTCTCAATGTTAATTATCTCGACATTTGGAGAATATTGACATAATTATGACAGAAAAGAATTCCGATTAAAAAAGTTGCTGTGGTCATTGATCCGCCAACTCTAAGTAAATTCGAAAAGGTGAACAGTTTCCCAATTAGCAATTAGTGGGGAGCTAACTATTTGAAAAGAATGAAGATGAGATGTTAATCGATTACTAGGGCGTATAATATCAAAAAATAAATATCAGATAAAACTCTCCAAATCACTGTGATAAATTGATGTATATATGGGTGAATCTAAACAGGGAAAGAATGGAATTTTAAAATTAATTGCTCTTCAGTTATGAGTATTGTAAAAGAAGAACTAGATAGGTTGTACACAAAATATGGATTTACTATTAGAAAGGATAGTGATAAAGTAAGAGTGTACTTGTTTGAAAAAGGCAGATACTTTGGGGCTGATATAGTTCCTCTGAACAGTGATGCTGAAGCTAAAGACTTAGCACTAGATATCAAAAAAGAGTATTCTGAAATAAGCTATGCCACACAAGTAAGAAATTATGAAAAACTGCGGGATGCTGAGCTAGAGCTTTATAAGAGTTTCTTTTCTTACGACACGACTAGAAAGAGAATATTTCAACGATACTCTAAGTTCGCTGAAAATCAAATGAAACTAAATGGAGGGTCAAAATATGAATATATTAACAGCCCTTTTGAGATTAATAATAAGCCTCCCATAGATGGTAATATTATCTCTAATATTAATAGGGCATTAAATCAACAGAATCCTCAACTAATAATTATTGAAGCTGCTGCAGGCTATGGTAAAACTTGTACTGCATATGAGATACTAAAATTTCTTATAGATAGTAAGGATTGTGAAAACCCACTACTGACTGAATTATCTAGAAATAGGGTAGCGAAAATATTTAGATATATACTTCTGGATGAAATAGATAGAGAATATCCATCGCTTAATTCAGACCTTGTAAAACATGAAATACAGACTGGAAGAATACCTTTAATCATTGACGGATTTGATGAGTTATTGGATAAATCTGATATAGTAAAATCTGACAAAAATGAAGTCTTCGGAGAAGTTGAGACAATGCTTGAAACCATTGGAAATTTACTGTTGGGACAAGCAAAAATCATTTTAACAACAAGAAAAACAGCAATTTTTGCTGGAGCAGAGTTTGAGGCTTGGTTACAAAAATGGAAAAATAAATTTGAAGTAACAAGATTTTCAATTCGCGAGCCAAGAATAAAGGACTGGTTAGGTAAAGAGAAATTAAGTGTAATAAAAAACTCCAATATCCCAGTAGAATACATAGCTAACCCGGTTCTTTTGACATACCTGAGAAACCTAATTCAAAATGAATTTGATCAGCATTGTGAGGAACCTGAATCATTCGTCCAAAAGTATTTCTATTCTCTTCTTGAACGAGAGATGGAAAGACAAGACTTAATTATTAAGCCCGAAGATCAATATCAAATATTTAAAAATGTTGTGCTTTTAATGGTGGAGTTTGATTCTTCAGCCGAATCCAGATCCTTTATGAAAGAAATCATTTTTGAACAGAATCAAGATAGGTTAAGATCGGCGATTGATCTATATCCTTCATCGAACAAACCAACCATTGATAACCTAGTTGATAAACTTGCGAATCATGCTTTGCTCGATAGGAAAGGAAATGGTGAGGATATGATAGGTTTTATTAATGATTTTGTCTTTGGTACTTTTATAGGAGAATTAATGAGTGAAAGCTCAGCTAAGAAGATTGAGGATGATTTTACAGCATATATGGTTGAGATAGGTGCCACAGCATATAGAGTTCAAAATAAAACAAATAAGGAAGCATTATGGAATAAAATTGAGTTACTGAGGGACAAGTTTGAAAATCGATCAATCTTGAATTTTGATATTACGCTCAAAGGGAAAATTCTGAGAGGTTTTAAAGAATCAATATTCCAATCAATTACAGCATTTAAAATTGCTTTTGCTTCTGATAATATTTTCGAGTCTTGCGTTTTTATTAACTGCAAGTTCAAAGATTGCATCTTTGATATTGAAGCTTTTAAGAATACCAGTTTTATCGAATGCAAATTCGAAAGATGTACAGTCCAAAATGACGAATATCTTGATAGATCAAATGAAATAATTACAGTTAACTGCACTCAAGAAGAATCTACAATACTAGTAAATGGCTATGGGCATGAGGAGAATGATATAAATCTCAAAGACATAGAAGATGAAATACTTGCTATTATTTGGGCAAATGATACTAAATATAAATCTCAGAAGTATATGAAATTGATGTCTAATTTTGAGAAGTCAGAGCACAAATATATTTCTAAAATTCTTCAAGAGTTAGAGTCTCAAGGAATTTTGAAAGTAAGAGGACTCAATATATTTATCGAAATAAATAGAATAAAAGAAGTTGAAAAAAGGATTAATAAGTTTGGCTGACTATGAATTATAATCTTGAAAGATTAGCGGCAGAAATCAGCAATTTGGTGGAGGAAGAACTAATTAAGATGGGTCTTCTCTACAGACTGTTTTATAGAGCTAAATCTACTCATTCAATCGAGAAGAAGCAGGAAATCAAGAAATACTCCGCCTCAATTAAAGATAAAAAAATGCAAGATTTGGTGGGGATTAGAGTGGCATTGTATTTCGCTGATGACGTGGAAATCGTAAGGGAAACGCTTAAAAGAAAGTTTGAATTCGTAGATGAGACTGTGGATATATCTCTAACTACTGAGTTTAAACCTACCAGAATTAATTTGATATTTAGATTTGGAGAATATCATACAAATGAAATCAATGATACAGCTAAAGCAACTTACCCCTTTATTGATAATACTTTTGAAATACAGCTCAGAACGGTCTTGTCGGAAGGTTGGCATGAAGTTGATCACGACTTGAGATACAAATGTCAAGAGGATTGGCATGAACACAAAGATTTGGAACGAACTTTTAATGGTGTTTTCGCAGGTTTGGAAACAAGTGATTGGTCAACTTTAATGATTTTTGAAAAGTTATCACATAGACACTACAAGAGTAAATCTTGGCAAGCGATGTTAAGAACAAAATTCAGATTACGTTTAGACGGTGGGAGTTTGGATACTCAAATTGCCGAGTTACTTAATAAAGACAATAATCTAGCTAAGAAACTCTATAGAATAGATCGAGATATTTTCTTAAAAGAACTTGTCTTGAGAAACCTTAAAATTCCGTTCACTTTATCTAACCTAATATATGCATGCAATTGTATGTTTATTGGAGATAAAAAGCTTTATGACTTGACTCCAAAGGCTTTTTTAGGGAACAAAGCTCTAAATAAAATAAAAGTTCCGGCTTAATAAAATGAATAGTTGGTCTCAACCCCTCATTTATCTAACCTAAATCACAAAAGATCGCAAATCAAGATCACCAATCGAGCACAGGAGCGACAAAGACATGCCAGTGATCATTTTAAAAACGGAAATAAATGCACCAATTGATCGGTGCTTTGATCTATCGAGGAGTATTGATCTTCATAAGATCTCCACAGAGCACACGAATGAAGAAGCCATTGCTGGTGTTACGTCCGGTCTGATCAGTCTTAATGAGTCTGTGACCTGGAGAGCAAAGCATTTTGGGATTTATCAAAAGCTAACCACCAAAATCACTGGGTTTAACAGTCCAAGGTTCTTTGTCGATGAAATGGTCAGGGGAGCTTTTAATAGATTTAGGCATGAGCATCATTTTGAAGTTGTCGAAAACGGCACATTGATGACGGACATCTTCGACTATCAATCACCATTCGGAATTCTGGGCCAACTGTTTGGCGTCATTGTTTTGGAGAGGTATATGACTAAGCTTCTGATTAAGCGTAATGAAACAATTAAGGACTTTGCTGAATCCAATAAATGGAAGCTGGTTTTACCAGCTCCCACGCCAAAACCGTGAATTAAAGGATCCTAAATGTTAAGGGGGTGAATTATTCTAAACTTCGGGAAAACCTGCTGATCCTTTGAGTGCTTTGATCTGGTCAATGTGTCGCTGGCTATGTGCTGCGATAAATAACAGTACCTGATAGGTATCGGTCGGGCCAAATGGGAAGTCAAAGAAATAGTTTCTCAGGTCTTTGTCGGTTGTTTTCACAAACTCCATGTTGGCAGCTCTTTGGGCCTTGAAAGCTTCCAGCGAGCCGTCAGTTGAACCAAATTGGTTGGTAGGTTCAAACTCTTTTCTTGTTTTAACCTTTTGCTGTCTGCTGGTGATAATCGCAATGAGTTTTTCGTCGCTAAACACCGATTCTGCAGTCTCATCTTTGGCCTGTGACAGGGACATTTCTACTATTCCGTAAAGGTTCCTTTCCGAGATGGCTATATGCTCCAAACACTCGGCAATAGACCAGACGGTGTCTGCTGGTTTGTAGTTCAGCTGTGTTGGGGAAAGTCCCTTGAGGGTGCTCACTAGGTTTTTTTGGGAGTTCTTGAACTCAGTTATGGCCTTTTTTCGTTCCTCACCAGAGAGCTGTGCGGTGGCCAGCAAAGTGGTAAACAGTGCGACTAGTGTCAATAGGGTAGATATTTGCTTTTTCATGATGTAATGTTTTTAGTTTTCCTATTGACGGGCACACTCCTTCAAAATGGACAACAGTAGAATATTTTCTTTCAAAAAGATTTCTAATCTGCCAGTGAAACTAAATATTGCAAAATCCTTAGTTATACACATGATCTGCCTACCTTTGCAGCTCATATAACAAACTATTTTTGAATAATTTCAGCAAACTCGGACTTTCGGCATCAATCGTAGAGGTCCTTGATCAACTCGGGTTTAAGGACCCAACACCAGTACAAGAACAATCTATCCCACTTCTTTTAAGTAAAAACCCAACAGACTTTATCGGACTTGCACAAACGGGAACCGGTAAAACAGCTGCATTTGGGCTCCCGCTGATTGATCTGATAGAAGATAACAATGACACTCAGGCTTTGGTCATGGCTCCAACCCGTGAACTGGGGCAGCAGACAGCCAAGCAGTTGTTTGATTTTTCCCGAAACATCAAGTCAGTCAATGTAGAGGTGGTGTATGGTGGTGCGCCCATCACCAACCAGATAAAGGCACTCAAAAGGCCAACACAAATCATTGTGGCTACACCAGGTAGATTGTTGGACCTGATCAAAAGAAAAGCAGTAAAGCTCGATGCAGTAAAATATGTGGTCCTTGATGAAGCAGATGAAATGCTCAACATGGGCTTCAAAGAAGATATCGACGAGATCCTGTCGCATACCAATGACGACCGGGTGACTTGGCTATTTTCAGCTACCATGCCATCGGACATTCGCAGGATTGTCACTAAGTACATGACCAATCCACTTGAAGTGGCGGTGAATAGTGCTCAAAAGAGCAACGAAGACATTTCGCACAAGTTTGTGATCACCAAGGCTGGCAACAAAGTACCTGCATTGAGAAGGTTTATGGACCTTCAGCCAGAGATGCGGGCCATTTTGTTTTGCCGAACCAAGCGTGAAACCCAGCAGATTGCCGATGACCTGGGAAATCTCGGTTACGGGGTAGAGGCACTTCATGGTGATCTCTCGCAAAGTCAGCGCGATGCGGTAATGAAGCGGTTCAAGACGCGCTCTATGCAGCTATTGGTGGCTACTGATGTGGCGGCTAGGGGTATAGATGTGAATGACCTGACGCATGTTTTTCATCACATGCTGCCTGACCAACTGGAGAGCTACACGCACCGAAGCGGACGAACAGGTAGAGCTGGTAAGAAAGGTATTTCCCTGGCGTTTATCAACCCAAGGGAGAGCAACAAGATCAAGGAACTGGAGAAAAGGATTAAGGTCACTTTCGAGCGGGTAGAGATACCGAGTATTGAAGAGTTGAAGTCCAGCCGGATCCACAACTGGGCCAACCTGATTATCAACACCAAGGTAGATGAGCAGGCCGATGGCATTCTGGCGCATACGGCAGAGAAATTTGCTCACCTGAGCAAAGAAGACATTCTTAAGCGGTTGATTACTACGCAGTTGGATCACCTGACTTCAGGTGGTAAAGAGGATGATAACCTCAATGAAACTTATGGTGGATCTCCTGAGAAAAGAGATCGGGGTGCTTTCAACCGTTACTTCGTTAATATTGGTTCCATAGATGGCATGACCAAGTCAGACCTGATCCACTTCCTGTCTGATGCTTCTGAAATCGACAGAAAGTATTTTGGCGACATCACCATGCAGAAGAACAGGTCTTATGTGGATGTGGATAGCTCACAGGACAAAGCGATCAATTTGAAATTCGAAGGAGTGGAGATCGATGGCCGTAGCATCCGTATGAACAAAGACGATGACGGTGGGCCGAAAAGCGATTTCGGCAGGTCTAAAAAGAAGAAATTCAAGTCCGATAACAAAAGGAGAGCTGACCGTCCGACAAGCCACCGCAAAGGTGCCAGAAGAAGAAGGTAATTTCCTGAAAACCAGGTAAATAAAAGTCGACTTGTAAAAACAGGTCGACTTTTTTATTGTCAAAAGCTATTAAACTACATCCATTATCCAGGCTGATCGAAAGTACCCTTTAGGGGATTTTCCCATAGGGATGCCTATGGCAAGGGGCAAAGTCCCGCCCTGTTGGTGTTGTTGCCAACAGAATAATCACAGTTATACATTTCCTTTTTCATTGATTAATGTTTGATATGTAATGGAATGAATTTAGTTTTAGGTGTCAACCTAGCGGCAATTCGAAATGCGATTTTTTATAATTACCTGTTTTCTCATTACCAGTTTCCAGAGTTATTCACAAGGCCTAAAATTAATTGCTCCGGGGCTGAGCGCCGAAATAGATTATGGGAGTGGTAGTTTTTCGTCGTTTGATGCTGAAACGGGCCAGGAGGTTTCCCTGCATCACTTTCAGTCTGTAGGGACCAGTCCACAGTCTTCTCTTTTGCAAATTGATGGATATCTCTATGGAACCACTCATCAAGGGGGTAATTATGGGGATGGAACAATCTTTAAAGTTTCTACTGATGGTGAAGAGTTCTTAAAGCTCCATGACTTTGAAGCTGGAGAAGGGCAATGGCCCAATGGAGTCATCCAGGCAGCAGATGGTTTTTTATACGGAATGACGCAGCGTGGCGGGCCAAAGAATGTCTATGGAACTTATGGGGTTATCTATAAGATTAAAACAGACGGCTCACAGTTTGAAGTCATCCATGAGTTTAGTGGCAGTAGATTTGATGGAAGAGAACCTTTAGGTGACCTAATAGAAGGAACCGACGGCAAGCTTTACGGCATGACACAGTTGGGTGGTTACAACACGCCAAACTATGTCGATGCTGAAGGTATCATTTTCAGGATCGATACCGATGGAGGAAACTTCGAGCTCTTATATGACATGAAGCCAGAAACCGGCACACAACCCATGGGTAATTTGACCCAATTGGCTGATGGGAGTTTTGCAGGCATGACAAGATTGGGCGGAGATCATGAAACGGGTGTGCTGTTCAAATATGATCCTCTGACAGACGAATACCTGGTGATACATCAGTTTCCACCAACATCCTATCCGCGTGGGTCTCTGGTATTACACGAAAACGGAAGCCTGTATGGGATGACAACAGGTGGGGGCCCATTCAAATCAGGAACCATATTCAGGATAGAGACTGATGGTACCGGATACGTTTCATTGTATGAGTTTAAGGGTGATGAGTATCCCGATGGAGCGTTGGTTCCACATGACGATGGCTATCTCTACGGGCAAGCAAATAACGGCGGCACCAATGATGCGGGATATGTATTCAGGATTCATGAAGAAAACTACACTTTTGAAAAGATACGCGACTTTGATAAGCATAATAAATGGCCCGTTGGCACCCCAGCATTTGATGAATCAGGAAAACTTTGCCTGGCAACTTCCAGTGGAGGTCTGGCTGGATATGGAACGGTTGTATCCATGAGAACTGATGGTACAGAACTAGAGATATTACACGATTTTAGTACAGGATTACCAAGAAGTCCGAAGGGTAATTTTCTGAAATCCGGATCAAACTATTTCGGAACTTCTGAAGTGGGTGGAGACAACAATTTGGGTACTATCTATGCACTTTCAGAGGATAGTAACGAGGTACTGCACAGCTTTTCTGGTATTGAGGGTAGATGGCCGAATGGTTTTATTTCAGGTCCTGAGGGAAGATGCTACGGACTTGCAGGTGGTGGCTCCAATAGTCTTGGGGTACTCTATTCCTTTGATCCTGAAGATTCCACATTTAGTGTCTTGCACCACTTCGACAACCAGAATTGCATGGGTCAACTCCTAATATCGACAGATCAAAACATTTATGGATTTACTACTTATAAAACTTTCAGGTACGACCTGGTAGAGGGGACATATGAGGAATTGAGCAATCTCAGAACGTCATTCAATATTGGGCCAAAAGACATCCATGGAGCATTCGCCGAAGGTTCGGATGGTTATTTGTACGGAATGGGCTTTGATGGCCTTGGGTGTACGGATGGCTGTATTTTTAAAACGAGTAAAGATGGATCCGAATTCGATATTGTTTATGATTTTGCCAGCCATACTGGAAATTATCCATATGGGAGCCTTATCAGTGGATCCGATAACAAATGGTATGGTGTTACCTCTTTAGGTGGTAAAAATGGAAAGGGTGTTGTTTTCAGTATCAATGAGGACATGTCAAATTACAGTGTGTTGCATCATTTTGATGAAACGAATGGTTCAAAGCCCAGGGGCACACTTTTGTTGAGAAATGATCACCGTTTGTACGGAACCACTTCTGAAGGAGGCGATTACGATAGGGGGGTGATTTTTACAATCAATGCTGATGGTACTGGATTTACAAAAATAACGGACCTGAAAGCGAATTATCAGCGCTATAATTTTTCTCTTCAGGCCGAGGGAAACTCAAAACCAAATTATCTTGGAACTTCCTCATTTGAGGCACTAGAAGATGGGCCAGGATTTACTATTCCGTTTAATAACAACTTTTATGATGATCATGACAATCCCGCCAATCTAATATATGGACTGGTTAGCAATAGCAACCAAACCCTGATCAATGTTAGTTTATCAGACACAGCCTTTCATTTCGACCTGATACCTGATGCATTTGGAGTGGCTGAAGTAATCTTGTCTGCCAGGGATAGTGAGGACTCCGAATTGCAGATTCCAGTACAAATCACGATCAACCCTGTAGCTGATACGCCAGTGGGTACAGAAGTGGAAGTTCCTTATGGTCATTTGACTAAAATATCAGATTTTTTGCAGCGATCCGGAGTGGATGGAGAGGAAGTTACCCATTTGATTTTTTGGAATGTTAAGGGTGGTACATTATATCTGGCTGATAGTGTGACCCGAGTTTACAATGGAATGGTCATGCCTTACAACGACTACCAAGAAGAAGGTCTGGTTTTTTTAGCACGGGCCGGTAAGGATGTTTCATTCGAAGTTCGGGCCTCAGTAAGTGCGTATCATAGTGGCAAAGGCGGTGACCTGGTGAATATTACAGTAAGAATCAACAAAGCCCCATTGACTATTACTGCCAAAAGCTACAGCACCATTTATGGAGAAATACTTCCGGAATTCGAAGCAACGTATGAGGGCTTTCTATTTTCAGATCGCATACTTGGTATTGAAAACCCACCAACATTCTACATTGCGGACGAGTCTAATCAGGTGGGAAACCACGAAATATTAATGAGTGATGCTAGCGATGCTCGTTATGAGATTACCCTGGTTTCAGGAACTTTGTCCATAACAAAAGCTCAGTTATCTGTTTTGGTGGATGACCAGGTGCGCACATACGGAGCTGAAAATCCCGAATTGACCTACAGTTATGATGGTTTTGTCAATGGTGAAGGTGCAACAGACCTAGAGTCGGAACCTGAGGTTACCACCACTGCCACGGAAGCC